>NZ_JASDDK010000009.1 GCF_030407435.1 Winogradskyella bathintestinalis | reverse complement strand
TACCTGAACTTACGATTTAAGAACTGACCCAGTTCAAACTATTTTTTTGCCTTCTAAACGGCTAAAAAAAATCTTTTGAACGTCTAAATAGTAACCAAAAAGAGTCAACCTATTTCAGTATAATACAATTTTTAACCGATTCGGCAGACAACAAACTGTAAGCAGGACTCAAAATTTCTGGTTTATATGACAATGCTTCCAATTTCTTATCAATAGTTTCATAATCTTCAATTAACAATGCTATCGTCATATTTGGAGATTGTTTTTTTATTTCTTCAAGAATAGGCAAATTAAAAGACTGAAGATTTACACGACTCATCATGTTATGCTTTTCTATAACATCTAAAACCAAAGCGACATAAGCCTTAGGTTCTGGTGTAAAAACGCCATAAGAATTAGATTTTGTTTTAATTTCTATATTAAACTTTACCTCTGAGTTTTTATTGCTGACCAAATCAAAAACTTCAGATAATAACGGTTTATATAATTTCAGTTTTTTCTGATCTGGAAAGTGCGGATGAAATTTAGAACCACAATCAAAACGTTTAATTGCATCATAATCCATTTGGTATAAATTATATTGCGTTTCTAACGTATCTGAGATACCTTCACCTTTTGGGTTATAACAAATTACTGGGTTCATAAATGGCTCATGAGAAACCACCACTTTATTATCTTTTGAAATTACAATATCCAATTCTAAAGTATGAACACCCAAATCAATTGCTTTTTCGAATGCTGGTAATGAGTTTTCAGGAAACAAACCTCTAAACCCTCTATGCCCCTGAATATCTATATGTTTTTGTGTTGTATTACAGCTCATGCACAGAAAGAGTAAAAATACAATTGAACTATTTTTCAACATCAGCTGAAAGTGTTGATTTTTCATAGTTTTGAAAGGGTTGCTTTAGTAGATCTTTAATATTACTATTCTTAATCTCATCAGGAAAAACATCGACTCCGTATTTCAACTTTTCTCGATCTAGATATAAATAAGTTCCGAACATACGATCCCAAATACTAAAGATATTTCCAAAGTTAGAATCTGTATAAGGCAAACGGTAATGGTGATGCGTTTTGTGCATGTCTGGAGATACAATAACGTAGCTTAATAATTTATCTAAGCCTTTTGGCATTTTTATATTGGCGTGAGTAAATTGCGAAAACACAAGCGATAATGCTTGGTAAAGCATCACTAGAGCAATGGGTGTACCCACCACAAAAACACCAAGTAAGGTAAACAAAAACCGTATTAAACTTTCTAATGGATGATGTCTATTAGCGGTTGTTGTATCGACGTTATGATCCGTATGATGCACTAAATGCACCATCCACAGAGGCTTGACTTTATGTTCTACAAAATGTGCTAAATACGCTCCAAAAAAATCGAGTAATAAAATGCCGAGTAATACATATAACCATAATGGAAGTGTGGGTAACCAATTGATGATACCAAATTCGTTTACTTTCACCCAATCGGCAGCACCTAAAAGTAAAAAGGCCAATGCAAAATTGATTACGATTGTAGTTACTGTAAAAAAGAAATTAGGAAGGGCATGCCTCCATTTTTTATAGGTAAAATTGAACAATGGCAAACCGCCTTCAAGTAGCCAAAAGAATGTTAAACCACCAACTAAAATGAGACTTCGGTGCGAAGAAGGAATAGTTTCAAAATATGTAATGATACTTTCCAATTAATTAGGAATTGAGATTAATAAGCATTTGTGCTTTCTTCAAATTTACTAAAGATATTTTAGATTTCCATTGTTCGGCTTTAGTTTCGTCTCCTAAAATCATATGTGCCGTATAATATAAAAAAGCCACAGTAGGCTGGTTTTTAGTCGCAACATTTTCTGGGTTCATTCTTTTTAATTTTCTCAATACTTTTTTCGGACGTTCTATAATTAAATATTCTCTAAGTTTTAAAAGTTCAACACGCTGGTTTAACATATGTTGTTCTTCGTTTGGATTTTCACTAATAAAACTTGTGGCTTCAGTTAAATAGATATTTGATAAATCGACAATCTCTTTTCTAATTTCTGAATTGATATACATAGAGAAATCAAGATATTTAGAAGCCAAATAATAGGATGAATAAAAGTCTTTATTCAGTGTATAACCTCGTAACTCGTTAGCTAAAAATTCAGTATTTAAGGCATATTTCTGAATTATGGTGGTGATATTTTGAAAGTTCTCTAATTGGGTAGACATATTTAAAATATGTCCATTGATATCCATAATCTTAATAGAATCATCATTAAATTTATCGACATATCTTTGGTTTCTCTTGTTCGTAATTTGATCGTATAAATCTGCATACTCGTTTTCACTCACAATTACAGGTACAAAATGTTTCCAAATTAATGGACTAATTGTTTCATCTGTAAACATATTTTCCACTATTACAGTCGTACCATTACTTAAATTAACTGAAACATGATATGGATAAGTCGTCGCTTCTTCCCAAACCATTAACACCATTTTGTTTTCCACTTTAGCTAAGCTTTGCGCTATATCTAAATTTGTCATCCATGGTTGCGCGTTAGATATGTTGTGCGTGAAATAGAATAATATTAATGCTATAGTGAAATTTTTCATTTGATATTTTTAGTCAGTTACTCATCAACAATTATTCCGAAAATTTCATTATTACAATTGAATTCTACGTTTCATTTCTTCCACTATATTATACGCTGCCGGACAAATAGCTACATTTTTCAAGGTTAAATGAGAAATTTGTTGAAATTTTTTTCGGTCAGTATGCGGAAATTCTTGGCATGCTTTTGGGCGAACATGATATATAGAACAATAATTATCTGATCCTAAAAAAGTACATGGCACCGCTTTTAGCACATAATCATTTTCTTCATCTAAGTGTAAATAAGTTTCAATAAATTGTTGCTCTTTCATTTTAAAAAACTTCGATATACGCTGAATATCTTTGTCCGTAAATAAAGGACCAGTAGTCTTACAACAATTGGCACACTCTAAACAATCAGTACGTTCAAACTCATTGTCGTGCAACTCTTGCATTAGATAATCTAAATGCTTTGGTGGTTTCTTTTTTAACTTTGTAAAAAAGGTTTTATTCTCCTTATGCTTATCTTTGGCGAACTTTGGAAGATTATCGATTTGGTCTTGCATACTGTAAAAATACTTTTTTTTCGTCATTATGAAAGATCTCTTCGGAAAAGCATTACTCGATTACCAAAACGGAAATTATTCTGAAGACCTTGTGACTTCTACAAATATTTCGGATGAGGATATTTTACCATTACCCTACCTATTTAGGTCTTTTTCTGAAATGCCAAAATTGGAACAGAAAGCCCTGAAATTATCAAAAGGTAAAGTTTTAGATGTGGGTTGCGGAGCAGGAAATCACGCATTATGGTTACAGAAAAAAGGCCTCTTTGTAACATGTATAGACTCTTCTGAAGGTGCTATAGAAGTGGCAAAAGCACGTGGAGTCATAAATACTGAATTAAAGTCTCTGTTAGAATATACAGTAAGCCCGACCGAAAAGTTTGATACCATTTTATTATTGATGAATGGTACAGGAATTTTTCAAGAGCTTTCTCACGTAGCGACCTATTTAAAACATTTAAAATCACTTTTAAATTCTAATGGTCAAATTCTCATTGACTCCTCTGATATTTCTTACATGTATGAAGATGAAGATGGTGGTATGTGGTTAGATTTAAATCAAGGCTATCCTGGAGAATTAGATTATTTCTTATCATACAAAGGCCAATCAGAAAACCCGATGAAATGGTTGTACCTCGATTTTGAAACCTTAAAAACTGCTTGTATAACGGTTGGTTTACAATGTGAAAAAATTATGGATGGTGAACATTTTGATTATTTAGTGCGAATATATTAGGTTATTGCACAACGTTCCGAAGGAAAAACCTTTATGAAAATTGAGGTCTTCTTTTTGAAGCATGGCACCATAACTTATAAATTATTGCACCTCACCATCAACTACAGTTTTCAACACCTCAACATCAGGAATTTGGTTAGCATCAACAGTCATAATATCTTTATCTAAGATGATAAAATCTGCAAACTTCCCAACTTCTATACTCCCTTTTTCTTTATCTTCAAAATTAGAATAGGCTGCCCAAATGGTCATTCCTTTAAGAGCTTCTTCTCTAGTTAATGCATTTTCCATTTGAAAACCATTGTCCGGATACTGTTCTAAATCCTGCCTAGCTACTGCTGCATAAAATGTTAGAAATGGACTTACACGTTCCACAGGGAAATCAGTACCTAAAGCTACTTTGCCGTAAGCATCCAACAATTGCTTATAAGCATAGGCACCTTTAATGCGATCAGCACCTACTCTTTCTTCCGCCCAATACATGTCGCTAGTAGCATGTGTTGGTTGAATTGAGGGCATAATATTTTTGTAAAAATCAAAATCTTGAGGAGATACAATTTGTGCATGTTCTACACGCCATCGTCTATCTTTTTTTCCATTAAGAACTTTGTTATACGTTTCTAAAACAGCTCGGTTCGCTGAATCCCCGATAGCATGGGTATTCATTTGAAACTCAGAATTTGCAATGCGCTCTGCAGATTTTTTAAGTGTTTCTAAGTCAGTAACCATCAATCCTAAATGACTAGGCTTATCGCTGTAAGGCTCTTTAAGCATTGCGCCTCGAGATCCTAAAGCACCATCTGCATAAAACTTAAATGAACGTACATTAAGTTGGTCTGTTTTTGTAATTCCTTTATCTAAGAAATAATCTAAATTTTCGTTTGTATGCGACACCATAGCATAAATACGCATTTTTAGTGCGCCAGATTTTTGAAGGCTATCTATAATTTCTATTGCCTCTTTATCTAATCCTGCGTCATCAACCGTGGTTAACCCCAAATCGAAACATATTTTCTGCGCTTCTAATAAGGCATCAATATAATCCGCTCTGCTTGGTTTTGGCCAATAATCCATGACTAAATTCTCTGCATTATCGATGAGAATTCCAGTCAGTTTTCCATTTTCTACTACCACTTCACCTCCATCTATTTTACTATCAACGGTAACATTACCCAAGTCTAAGGCAGCCTGGTTGGCTAATATGGCATGTCCGTCAATACGCGTTAAAGCAATCGGTGTGTTAGGGTATAATTTATCTAATAAATTTTTATTTGGGAATTGTTTGTCTTCCCAATCGTTTTGATCCCAACCTCTTCCTAAAATGTATGCACTATTTTTTTCATCTTGAAAATCTAACACACGCTTCATAAGCTCTGCGAAACTTTTAGTGCCCACTAAATCCACGGCTTGCTGATTAAAACCTAATCCTAAAAAATGACAATGTGCATCTATAAAACCAGGTAAAAGTGTTTTGCCTTTACCATTAATAATTTCTTCAGATTGGTATTGTTCATCTATTTCTGAAGATGTACCAACCGCAATTATTTTACCGTCTTTTACCGCAAATGCTTCTGCTTTATTGAAGTCTTTATCAACGGTATAAATATTGGCATTGGTAACAATTAAATCGGCTTGTTGCTTCTCGGTCTCACAAGATACAACTGTCAGTAATATCGCGATAAAAAATAATCTTCTCATTGTCTTTAGTTTTAAGCGTTGTAAAAATAAGAAAAGCGCTCCGAATTGGAACGCTTTTGAACTATAACAATAAAATTAAAAGATAGCTTCACGCTGCTCGCAATGACGCTACTATTTTTAGAAATCAAATTGATAAGTGGCTCCTGCAAGCACTTGAATCCCTTGAACTGGAAAATTCAACCAGCGCTCGTAATTTTGACTTGCAATATTGTTTGCCTTCCCAAAAATAGACAACTGGTCGTTTACTTTATAACCCACATGTGCATTGATATCAAAATAACTATCTAAAGAAACCGTTGCAACCGTATTATTCAACGCATTAAGTTCATCAACAAATCGTCTCTGATCCTTACGTTCACCTACAAAGAACAAGCTTGATCCTGCAAACCATTGTTCAGAGATTTGATAATCTAAGAAAAGAGAGGCTGTAAGATCTGGTAAGTTCCATGCCTCAGCTTGGTTATCTGTATTATACGCAAAAAACTCTCCTTTTACACCTAATGTAAAATTTCTATTAAAGTCCACATTCAATTCACCTGCTACCGAAAACGTAGTTACATCATCATAAGTTACGTTAAATGAATTTCCATACTGATATACAGATAATGGAGCATTTGAAGCCGGATTTGATTTATACAAGGCTTTGTTCTTTTCTGAAGCATAATTCGCTGTTAAATTATAACCTACATTATTGGTAAGTTTACCTTTTACACCCACAAATATTTTGTACTGCTGATCCGTTGGTGTTATAAATAAAGACGGAGATACAAATGGATTTTCGTTTGCAAAATCATAATACGAATTCTGAATTAAATCGCCTTTAAGTCCACCATAAGCAATTAATAATTCATCAACTAAACGGTAAGACGCTTCAATATTTGGATAGATTAAAAATTTACTTTCACTAAATTCTGTATCATTAAGATAAACCAATTTAACACCCAAATCTAAGGTTAAATCATCTCGTGTCATTTGAAAAGAAGGAGCAAAACCCAAAGTTATATTCCCGTAGTCAATTTCTGCAGTAGTAACCAAATCTCCTTCAAAATAACCACTGATATAATCTACTGATAGCTCTGCGTTAATAACTTCATCTTGAACAGGAAAATCAAAACCAGTTTTGGCCACTAATCTATTTTCTGCAGAATCATGACTATCTCCAAAACGTCTAAATCGAAGACTAGCATCTTTTACAATAGCATCTTCAAAATCTATCTTACCATCAACATATAAGTCGTTATATATCTGGCCAGCATCAACACCGTCTAAATCACTTTCTAAATAAAAATCTTGAGAGACTCCATACCAATTATAGGTTTGTAAATTAAATCCTCCATCTATTTGCCACGTAAAATCTCTATCACTTTTTTTATAGTAAGCGTTTAATTTTGTTTTAGAAAAATTGTCATCTAAAAGTAAATCATCGATTCCTCCTTGTGATGAATGATGACTAAAATAGCCACCAACATTTTCATCTCTACTTAATTCGTGATTGAGATACACTTCACCCAAAATAGTGGTGTAAGACCCAAAACCTAAAGAGGCATAATTATCATACAATTTTACAGCTTTAGCCTTATCTACCGTTGCTGCTTTTCCTTTTGCAGGTGTAAAGGTTGAGGCTACAGGAATTGAAAAAATATTATACTTTATGTCTTTTTTCTTTACACTGTTTGAATCGCTTAAGGTTGGGTTATCCTTAATTTTAAACGCATCTGAAATTGTTGGTGTGTATGGTTTTATAACATTGACCGTTTGGTCTGCAATGGTGTCTTTTTCTTGGGCATTGCCAAAAGCTAAACTCAATGTTAATAGCGATAATATTATATACTTAGTTTTCATGTGTATTTATTTGATTGCAAATATTTTGACGATTTATGAGATCCCTTTTTTCAAAGGGATTCTAATTGTCGTCAGTTTCGATTGATGAATTTGTCTTAGCCTCTTCCGCTTTTATTTTATTTAATTCTGTTTTTGCTTCACTTACAACTTCTGTAAAATCTGGAAAGTTGCTCATTACACTTTCTAAAATATAAGTGGCTTGAAACGCATCACCTAAAGCATAAAAATTCTTAGCCATCACCACCAAACCTTTAGCACTATACAATTTATAACTACCATAATCCTTAGCTAGTTTCTGAATAGTGGTATTAGATGCTTCGTAATCACCAGCTTTATTTTTAAAATAACCCTCGTAGTATAATGCTTCAGCAGCAACACTTCCTGTAGCAATTTTTCCTACTTCTGCGTAAGCTGTTTTTGCCTTTGCTTCGTTTCCTGTTTTAATAGCCGAGCGTGCAATGATCAACTTGGCATCACTCTTCACTTTGTTATCTAATTTTGAATGGCTCAATACCTTTTCGGCATAACTTTCCGCTTTTGCATAGTCTTCAGTTTGGTAATAAGCATTCATTAAATTAGACTGTGCATAAATAACATTCTGAGGATAATCGGCTTCAAGCTCTAAATTTTTCAATACAAGAATGGCTTGTTCCCAGTTAGACTTGCTTAAATAAATCTCACTAAGTTTAACGGTAGCTTGCTCTGTATACTCAGATTTTGACGCGTCTACTACGGTTTTATAATGTGGTTGCGCATTATCGAATAAATTTTTCTTGTAATACAATTGTGCCAAGTAGAAATGCGCTTTCTGGTGGTGAAGACCTTTTGGAAATTCATTCAAGTATTTATTGAACTGTCGAATGGCCTTGTCTGTTTCGTTATCTAAATAGGGTTTTTCAGCTGCGGAATATGTT
Organism: Winogradskyella bathintestinalis; assembly: GCF_030407435.1. GTDB lineage: Bacteria > Bacteroidota > Bacteroidia > Flavobacteriales > Flavobacteriaceae > Winogradskyella > Winogradskyella bathintestinalis. The sequence continues at coordinate 58,383 of NZ_JASDDK010000009.1, read as the reverse complement.
GCGTTATCTAAATCGACATCAGTAACCTCAACATAATCTAACGTTCTTACCCAATTAGCGTATTCATCTACACGACCTAAATCGATATAAATTAGACGAACTGTGGAAACCGCCTGAACCGCTTCCCCTGACCCCGGAAAATCGGAGGCTACTTTTTTAAATTTGGTCAACGCTCGTTGGTTATCATTACCATTGTAGTACACTAATCCTTGACGTAATAATGCCTTAGATGTAAAAGCACTACGACTATATTCAGAATTTAAACGGTCGTACATTTGCATGGCCTTATCTGATTCGTTAGATTTCACATAAGAATTAGCCAATTCATACATGGCATCGTCTCTTAAAGCCGATTTTGGATAATTATTTATAAACGCCTTTAATTCTGAAATTTTATTCGTACCCTTACCTAAATAGCCTTGACTCATTGCAGTTTGAAAAGCAGCATAATCCGTTTCAATCTCATTAAGTTGAATCGCTTTTTTGTAGGCCGTAATCGCATCGTTATAATTACTAGATACAAAATATCCATCTGCCAGTCTTAAATACGCATCGTTTAAACGCAACCTGTCATTCGATTTGTGTTGTATGAATTTTTCAAAATAGTTAGATGCATTGCTATAATCTTTCAACTTAAAATAGGTATAAGCTAAATTGTAATTTAGATTTTCGTTTTCAGGTAAATTCGAGGTTTCACTTAAATCTTCAAATTGTTTAAAGCCAATTAAGGCTTCGTTGTAATTAGTAAGATTATATTCGGTTTCTGCTTTCCAGAAAGTCGCTTTTGCAACAAAATTTGGATCTCTTGGTTCTTTTAATGAGCCGTCAAACAAGTCTAATGCGTCGTTGTACTTATTTTCATTATACAATTCAACAGCTCTAAAAAAAGCAACTTTTTGGTAGGCTGCCTTATTTTCGAAACTGTTTTTTCCTTTTAATAACTCTAAAGCTTCTTTATAATTTTTTGATGTGATGTAAGAATCTATCAATAACGTTTCAATCTCATCTGTAAAACCAGAATCTGGGTATTGTTTTAAATATCCCGTTAAAACTTGTGGCACCGATTGATATGGATTACCAATATCGTAACTGATTTTGGCATAATTCAACCAAGCATCTTCTTGTATTTTTAGATCAAAATCCATCTGAGATGCATTTCTAAAAGCATTAAGGGCTTCTTGTTTTTTGTCTAAATTAATATAGCTCTCTCCTAAATGGTAGTAAGCATTTTGTGCTACTGAATTATTCCCATCTATAATTTTATTGAATTCTGAAATAGCACTTTCAAAATCATTTTGTTTATAATACGCATATCCTAATTGGTAATAATCGGTATTATTCCATTTTCGGTTTTTACCTTGGTAGGCTTTTAAATACGGAATTGCTTCAGTGTATTTTTCAAGATTAAAATAACTTTCACCAATAATTTTAGACAATTCAGAGGCCTCTACACCTCTAACATTTGGCAATTGTTCTTCGGCCAGCGCAATTGCTTTTTCAAATTTTCCTAACTTAAAATTTAAGTCTGCTTGATAGTAAGATAACTTCTCTTTGTATTTTTCGTTATCACTAACTTGATCGAAATACTCGTTAGCTTTATCGTAATCATCACCTTGGTACGCCAAAAATCCGATATAATATTTGGCTTGCGAACCGTATTCTTTGGAATTTACAACGCGGTTTAAATATTTGGTTGCTTGCTTTTCGTCCTTAGTTGAATACAATGCATAACCATAATTAAAATTAAAACGCTCCTTTTCAGATCGCGCGATACTACTTTCATCTACTCTATCGTACCATTTGCGGGCATAAGCATACTTTCCATTATCAAAATAATAGTCGGCAACATCTAAAAAAGCGGTATTTCGTTTGGTACTTGTTGGGTAGTCTTCTACAAATTCCGTAATTAAATCGTCTGCGTTATTTTGATTTAAACGTACCGCACAATTGGCTATGTAATACGCACAATCGGATTGAATGGTAATATCTTCGGTTTCGTCTTTAATGGTATCAAACAGCGATTGAGCTGCTTTATACTGTTTGTTATTATAGAGCGTTAATGCTTTTTGATAATCTTGTAAATCGCTAGTATAAACCGCAGTTTTTTGTGCAATTGCTAGTGAAGAAACGACTAGAAAAACGATGATTAACTGTTTTTTGAGTAACATCATTGTTGTAAATTTTATTGATGAATTTTATTCGGTACAAATATAATTATATACAAAACCTATAACGTTAGAATTTACTTATAATTATACACGGAGTTATTAAATATAATGGCGAATCTTCACTTAACCATAATTAGCATCTAAGGACATGAATACTGTAAAATTTAAAACGGTTGACCTTTTTTAATTATTAATTTTATTTTCAACCCTTTGCAATTTTTCTATATGGTTTTTAGTATCAAAAATGAACCTCTTAAGGTTATAACAAGAAGATTATAGGAATCTATTGAAATTTCGTTTTTAAATTATATTTTTACCTAGACAAATAAATTTAAAAATTTCTGATAAATTTTGAATAGAATCAATAAAAAACTAAAAGAAGATAAAAAGCTATTGTCCATCTATTTTTCGGCGGGGTATCCACAAGTGAATGATACTGCTACGATAATAGAAAACTTAGAAAAAAGTGGTGTCGATATGATTGAAATTGGGTTACCATTCAGTGACCCATTGGCTGATGGACCTACCATACAAGCAAGTTCTACGCAAGCCTTGAAAAATGGCATGACGAGCGAGTTATTATTTGACCAATTAAAAGATATTAGAAAAACGGTTTCCATTCCCTTAATAATAATGGGTTATTTTAATCCGATGTTACAATATGGTGTGGAAGATTTTTGTAAGAAATGTGAAGCCATTGGTATTGATGGTCTTATAATTCCAGATTTACCTGTTGATGTCTATCATGAAGACTATAAACATATCTTTGAGAAATATGGACTCATCAACGTGTTTCTGATTACGCCACAAACGTCAGATGAGCGCATTCGTTATATCGATTCGGTATCTAACGGTTTTATTTATATGGTAAGTTCAGCCAGTGTTACTGGAAGTAGTTCTGGTTTTGGTGACGAGCAAACTAGCTATTTTAAGCGGATAGCTAATATGAATTTGAAAAATCCTCAAATTGTAGGTTTTGGTATTTCAAATCACGAAACGTTTACACAAGCTACACAATATGCCAAAGGTGCTATTATTGGAAGTGCTTTTATTAAACACCTAACCAAGGACGGGGTTGATACTATTGGATCTTTTTCAGATATGATTCTCAAAGGTCGTTAATACTATTTAACATTAGCAACCAAGGATTTAAGAGTTCTTTGTGACAAAATTCCGAGAAATTTTCTTACATTATCCACTAACGATAAAATAAAGAAATCATGGGAATTATAGAGGATAAAAAAAAGTTTAAAACGAAAACTCAAAATCAAACGGATTTGAATAATCCAACAAAGCATGTCAATCAAAAAACTAATAAATTTGATATTGACAAAAAAACAATAAAAGATCAGCAAACAAAAAAGTAATTATTTAAAAGAAAAATTTACAAAGTCTATTCATATATTTGAATAGACTTTTTTCATATTATGCCATTAAACATCGTTCTCATAGAACCGGAAATCCCAAATAACACAGGCAATATTGGCCGATTAGCATTGGCTACAGGTTCAAAATTACATTTAGTAAAGCCTTTTGGGTTTGAAATAGATGACAAACGTCTTAAACGTGCTGGACTCGATTATTGGCAACATTTAGATGTTATCTACTACGATAATATTGATGACTTTTTTTCAAAAAACCAGGATGAAAAAATGGTTTTTTTGTCTAGTCATGGTTCAAAAAGCCATTGGGATATTACCTTCGAAGACGGTATGTTCTTAGTATTTGGGAAAGAATCTATTGGTTTACCTAAACCATTAATTGAGAAACACGACGCTCAACTATTTAAAATCCCACTTTTTAGTGAAGCCATTAGAAGCTTAAATTTAGCGAATGCCGTTGGCATAATTGTTTATGAAGGTTTACGTCAGATTGAATGCGGTTAAACATTTTTGAGCTATTAAAAATTATGCTTTTTAGATTTAACTTTTTATAACGTAAGCTACCAAGTACAGATTTTACAAATGATTAAATAATTTAATCATTTGATCTTTTTTAAACCATTTTTAATTATTTTAGTCTAAATTCAAATTAAAAACGAAACACAATGATTTCTAATACATTAAAAACCGGAATATTTATTATTGCTATTGCTTCTATCTCAACTATAGGAGCTCAAGAAAAGTTTAAAATAGAAAGCAAAAAGAAAGAATTAAAAACAGACCCATCGGAAAGAATGTTCAAACATTTAGACATTAATGCCGATAACACCATTACTTTAGAAGAATTTAAAACTAAAGAGTTAAAGGACAAATCGAAAGAAGTACAATTCGAAAGTCAGTTTGCAGAAATGGATACTGATAAAAACGGAAGTTTAGATAAGACCGAATTTAAAGCCGCTTTTGAAATGAGACGCGAAAAAAGAAACCCCAACGAGACTAAACTTCGAGCTAAAAAAAGTAATACTTTAGAAAAAAAGGGATAACTTTTAATGTGAAAAAGTTAAATCATATCTTTTTATTTTATTGACTATTAAAAATCCTCTACAAACCTTAGAGGATTTTTTTGTATTTAGAATGACCAACCTCGCGATAGTAATGCCGAAATATTAAAAAATATGCCTCTATTTATTTTTGGACCAACGTCAGAGTTTCAAACCTAAAATCCTACTAATATAGCGGAAATAGTTCAACTCACTTCCTTAAAGACATCACTAAGGTATTTTTTAAATTAGAGTTTCTCTAAAAATATAATATTAAAAAACTTTATTTCTCAATGAATTTTGTAACTTCTTAGACATTAAATGGAACTATAAAAACTGACCCTTGAAACATTCAAAAACTTATAATTATATATCAGAATACAGCCAAATCGCAATAGGTATTGTTTTAGCAAGTGTGGGTTTAAAAGCATTTTTATTACCCAATGGTTTTATGGATGGTGGCGTTACAGGAATAGCTTTGCTGGTAAATAGAGTGATCGGAATAGATATTTCATTATTACTTGTAATATTTAGTTTACCATTTTTAATTTTAGGTTATTACACAGTTTCTAAGCGAATTGTTATTAAATCTATTGTTAGTATACTGGCCTTTGCATCTATAATTCATTTTGGAAACTATGGAATTATTACAGAAGACAAACTTCTCATTTCAATTTTTGGAGGACTATGTTTGGGTGGCGGAATAGGTATTGCCATTAGAAATGGATCAGTTTTGGATGGATCAGAAATCTTAGGTATTTATCTCAATGATAAATTTGGTTTAAGTATAGGTAGAGTTATTCTTATGTTTAATATTGTTTTGTTTAGTATCACTGCTATGGTTGTTTCTGTAGAGATTGCGCTGTACTCAATTCTTACTTATATAGTAACAGCCAAAGTTACCGATTTAACCATTGAAGGTTTTGAAGATTTTATTGGTGTCACCATAGTATCCAATGATTATGCAAAAATTAAGAATGCTATTATGATGGAATTAGGTGTAGGACTAACCACCTATAAAGGGTCTAAAGGATTTGGAAGTACAGGTCCACAGCAAGATTTTGATATCATTCATACTATTATTAATCGTATAGATATAAAAAAAATGCATCGAATTATTGAAGATATAGACGAAAATGCTTTTATTGTTGAATTTGATGTTAATAACGTGAAAGGCGGAGTATTAAGACATTATCTAGACAAGAAAAAAGATAAAAAACTACATACCTTATAATTCTTATAGGTTGTTTTATTTAACTGTAATTCGAAATAACTACGTACTTAGCTATTTAGTTTTTGGGTTTTTCTTTAGATAATCTAAATACATTTGCTCAACCTTAGTTCTTGCCCACGGGGTACGTCTTAAAAATTTTAAACTAGATTTCACTGATGGATCTTGGGTAAAACATCGAATATTAATTTGATAACCCATATATTCCCAACCGTAATGCGCTTGTAGATCGTTAAGAATCTGTTCTAGTTTTATTCCGTGCAACGGATTGTTGAGTTGTGCTGACAAATTATAGAGATTTAATTAATTCTTTAATCTTAATGGCTTTTTCAAAATGGTCTAACTTATGCGTTTCTATCCACCAAGTTGCAGCTTCCATTAACAATGTAGGATTATCATTTTTATTTTTAAAAAAAGCATAAAATGAAATTCCAACGTTAGCTCCCTTCTGAGCTATTTTCTTATTACAAACTTCTAAAATTTTTTCCTTTAATTGAGGTGTCATATTTAGAATAGATTTTTTGCACAGAAAGCGACGCTATAATTCTTCTTTAAACGGTAAGCGACTAATCTCTATTATCGTTTCGTCTTCGGTTTCTGTTTCGGTTAGAATTTTTAGGTTTTTTTGAATTTCTAGTATTAGAATTCCTACTGCTTCTTTGATTTCTATTTCTATTTTGCCCAGGTTTAATAGGTTCTGTAGACGCGTTTGGATCGGGTTCAAAACCTTCTACAATTTCGACTTCAATAGACTCACCTATTAATTTTTCTATACCATGTAAATAAGTTGTTTCATCTGCACTCACCAATGATATTGCTTGGCCTTCTGCGCCTGCTCGACCCGTTCTACCAATTCTGTGTACATAATCTTCGGAAATGTTTGGCAACTCAAAATTTATAACATGTGGTAACAACGGAATATCTAATCCTCTTGCTGCAATATCAGTGGCTACCAATACTCTTACAGATCCATTCTTAAAACCGGCTAAAGCTTTAGTTCTTGCACCTTGACTTTTATTCCCGTGAATGGCTGCCGCTGTAATACCAGCACTGATCATTTTTTTACACAGTTTGTTTGCTCCGTGTTTCGTTCTTGTAAAAACTAAAACTTGTTTCCAATTACCATCGGAAATTAACTTTATAATTAAGCCTGTTTTTTTACCCTTAGCAACACGATACACTTTTTGTTCTATAACCTCAACAGCTGTGTTTTCTGGTGTGGCCTCAACTTGTACAGGATTGTTAAGAATAGAGTAGGCTAATTTTTTTATGTCCTTTGAAAAGGTTGCAGAGAACATTAAATTTTGACGTTTGTTTGGTATTAATTTCATAATACGCTCAATGTCACGCAAAAAACCCATGTCTAACATACGGTCGGCTTCATCTAAGACAAATATCTCTACACGCTTTAAAGACAATAAACCTTGATTTTCTAAATCAATTAATCGCCCTGGTGTAGCTACTAAAACGTCAATTCCTTGACGAATTTTAGCTACTTGTGGTTTTTGGTTAACACCGCCAAAAATTACAGCGCTTCTTATATTTAAAAACTCACTATATTCTTTAACATTCGCATGTACTTGCGCTGCTAATTCTCGCGTTGGCGTTAAGATTAATGCTCTAACTGGTCGATGCCTTTGCTCTGGTCCTTTAGATAAATGATGAAGCATAGGTAAGGTGAAACCTGCCGTTTTTCCTGTTCCGGTTTGTGCAGAAGCTAAAACGTCTTTGCCTTCTAAAACTGGTGGAATAGCTTTAGCTTGTATTGGAGAAGGAGTTTCGTATCCTTTTTTACTAATCGCTTTTAGTAATGGCTCAGATAAGCCCAATGATTTGAATGACATATAAATTATTTGGTAAATGACCATCTAATTTTTAGCGTCATTTTTCTTAGTTGCCAAAGGTACAGTTAAATTAGACGATGACTCTCACAAATATGGTATTATTATTTAGGATCTAGAATCCCGCCAATGCTTAAATTTTAAATATGGATTCGTCGCTCTATTGTGATAAGCATGGATACCTGAACTAACAAATAATACTAAAGCTCCCAAAAACGCTACGTAAAATAACGTATCATTAGTAAGCTCATTCGCATAACCAATGCCTATTAGAGACCAAACGCCTACTAAGGCAAACTCGCGCATATTGCGTTTCCAAGTTAATAGTATATTAATAAGAACGGCAATGCTTATCATTACAATAGCCCAAGTCACTTCGGAAATTCCAAATCCATCCCACTTCAATTTAACAAGATAACTTGAAACATTAACAATACTCGCCACAGTGACCCAACCCGAATAGATAACAAAAGGCCACCATAAAAATACTATTTTAGGAAAAGGGACGTCGTCTAGTTCCATTCGGTTATTAAGTACAATTTTAAAAAGTGATATGAGCAATAAAAAAATGATTATACAAGACAATCCTGTATAGTTGTATACCCACGCAAACACCCACAGGGAGTTGAAGACACAAGACCATACAAACCACCATCCTGTATGCAGAATAAACTCATCGTTTTTTGCTTTTGTAAATAAGCTTCTACCTTGATAAATTATGAAACCTAATAATAGCATGTAAATAATTCCCCAGATTGAAAATGCATAACCCGCTGGGGTAAACAAAGAATTATAACTGTCGGATATTTCACCAATTGTATTATTGTTTAAAGCTCCCGTCACTGAAACATAGTTAACGATTACTACTAAAAGATAGGCAATGCCATTGGCTATTTGGAGAGTTTTTTTCATGTTTCGCTGTTTGAAATACAAGTTAAGAAAACGATTCGTGTTTTAAAACATTATGATTTGTAATTTCCTAAATTTAAGTTGTCAGAAAAAATAAATTACTATTCAATTCGCTTTTTATAATATTAGTATAGTCGTTTGGTTGCCCATTTATAAATCTTAAGAGCAAACTCTTACCACTAAAGTTATTCGACCGCTATTTTATATAAATTCAGAATACTGCATCACACGAAAATCAAAAGTATTAAAGTCTGGATTCTTGGTTTTGAGTTGTTTATATAACGGCAATCTACTAATGGAAATATTGGCTGCTCCAGAACCTGAGGTTAATGAGACCGTTTTGATTGTTCTTAACTTCTGAGACCTCTCAATTGTGCTCGATGTAGCCGTATGCTTCTGATTGACATGTAATGAAAATTGGTGAATCCTGGGCACTTCGTTATGTACCAATACTAATTTCAGGTTGTAATCTTTTAGATGTTTTCTGAAGAAATATTCCGGACCATTTTTACTATTGCCTCCTGTAAATAAAATGGTTTCTATACTTGAATATTCTTTAATATAACCAACAACGTCTCTCAATTTTATATTATGCATTCCTAAATCGGATGCATCAATTTTTTTGCGTTCAGCACTTTCTACAATGTCACATATTCCGATTTTGTTTTCAATTAAAAACTGCTGGCGCTGCTCTATGGCTTCTTGAGAATTATCGAAACGTAAGTTAAGGTTATGGATTTTATCTATAAATAACCACAGCGAATTGTAATAACTGCCATAACAGAAATCTACATCTTTTTCTAGCAAATCCCCTGTAGAAAATCTCGGAGGAGGTAACGTACCAACTATTAATTTTTTCGTATCTCTTTTTATAAAGGGCTGGTATGGGTGTTTGTGAAAAAACATATTTTTTTTGTTCAAAGTAGATTCCTACCGACGCAGGAATAATAAACTTTACAACGACTTTAACAAACGTTCAACCTCTACTATTGTTGTTCTGTAAATACGTCTGTTAGGTTTCGTCATGTGTTGGGATTCCGTGGAAATTTCGTTCAGTAATTCCTTTCCTTTGGAAATTCTATTATTTTCTAGGTAGAACTTTGCCAATTCTAATCGTTCACTATAATTAGAATAAGGTCTGTCTATTTGTTTTAATTGTTTTTCGGCTTTTTCTAATTGGCCTAATTCTTTTAACGCCAAACCATAGCAGAATTGCTGTTTAGAGTTTTTAAATTCAGATTTGTCGATTATTAATTCTGAATGTTCTATTACACCCCGATAGTCTTTTAATTGAAAGTAGCACAAAATTAATTGTTGATGTGCATACAAACTATTTTGAGCTGTATCTTTTAAGGTTTCCTTATAATTTATAATGGCCTTTGGCATGTCATTATTAGCAGCATACGCGTCGGCTAATTCTATTCGGTTGGTATAAGTATCTGAAAATTCTATCTTTTTGTCTAAATCCTTAATTTTCTTAGTTGGATTGATGACGGACGTTAATTCACTCTGAATTTTATCAGCGTCATTTTTATTATAAACCTGCGTGATCAAATAAATAAGTGAACCTAGCATAGGAATAAAGAGTATTATAAAATACCAATAATAGGGTTTATGGTTTTTATAAGCATGATAAATACAAAACACTTGAAGGGCAACAATTAAGTAGTAGTACATAAAAGTGGGTTAGATCTCTAAAATTACTGACTTTTTACGAATATAAACTGAAGATTTAGTAGAAATTATAGACCGTTTAATATTTACAAACGCTTCAAGTTTCGATAACCAATTATTAATATATATAAACTACAAATTATCTTGTAAACACCAACTCGTTTTCAGAAGAAAGTTCTTCACTAAAACCATAATTTTCAAGATTAAAACCTTTAATATCCTCTAAAGTTTTAGCATTAGTATCAATAATATAACGTGCCATTAATCCTCTAGCTACTTTAGCAAAAATTGCGATGATTTTATATTTTCCATTTTTAAATTCTTTGAATGCCACATTAACCACAGGCACTTTTAAAGCTTTGGTGTCGATAGCTTTAAAATATTCATTACTTGCTAAATTGAGAAAAAGTTCGTCGTTCTCTAATTCCTCGTTTAAAGATTTTGTGATTTTCTTTTTCCAGAATTCATAAAGGTTCTTGTTTTTACCAACAGACATTTTTGTGCCCATTTCTAAGCGGTATGGCTGAATTAAATCTAACGGCTTTAATACACCGTATAACCCCGACAGAATACGAATTGTATCTTCTACTTTATCCAACTTTTTGTTTTCGATAGTATAGGCATCCAGACCTCGATATACATCACCATTAAATGCATATATGGCCGGTCTTGCATTCTTCTTTGTAAATGGCAATTCCCATTCTTGGTTGCGTTCGTAATTTAATTGTCCTAAATTATCTGAAATATGCATTAACTTAGATAAGCTTTTTGCGGATTTCTTTTTTAATAATTTATTTAAACGTTCTGCTTCAGCTAAAAAACGTCCTTCAGTTATTTGTGTTGTTGGCAGTTTGGTTTCGTAATCTAATGATTTTGCTGGTGATAGTACTAGTTTCATATTACGTTCTGCGAAAGCAGAAATCTCATTAAAGGTTAAACTTTTTTTTTCTCTCTCATTTGTAAAAATACAATCTAAACAAAAGAGTTTCAAATATTAATAAGAACTAATCTTGATGATGACATAGTGAATAGCTATTTTCTAAATTAAATAATGAGTTGTCATTAAGATTTGCTTTTAGTCTGATGCTAATCATCGACCTTTGGAAAGCGCGTTAAGGATGGCAATGGCATCCTTTTATTTGGTTTCAGCGCGAAGTTGAAGTGACCAAATAAAAGATATAATGGGCAGCCTGACTCTACGTAGCTTAAGCGAAGTAGAGAAACGCCCTCAAAAAATAAACCCTCTTGGTTAATTAAAATGGTTTATGTATTTTTTTAATCAGAGATATCTGTTTGCATAAAAAATCCTAATCAACATGCTTAGCATAATGTCTCCACTTGTCAATACACTGCTGAATATCGTCTGGAATTTCAGACTCAAACTTCATGAATTTTCCAGTGGTGGGATGTACAAATCCTAATGTTTTGGCATGTAAAGCTTGTCTCGGTAGAATTTTGAAACAGTTATCTACAAATTGTTTATACTTGGTAAACGTGGTGCCTTTTAGAATGCGCTCTCCACCATAACGTTCATCATTGAAAAGCGTGTGACCGATATGTTTCATATGAACTCGGATTTGATGCGTACGACCCGTTTCGAGTTTACAACTTACTAAAGTAACATAGCCCAAACGTTCTAAAACTTTATAATGCGTAACGGCGGGCTTGCCTTTTTCTTCTTCATCATCTAAATACACTGTATTTTGCAATCTGTTTTTTGGATGACGGCCAATATTACCTTCAATCGTTCCTTCATCTTCTTCCATATTTCCCCAAACTAAAGCCACATATTCGCGCTCACTTGTTTTTTTGGCAAACTGATTAGAAAGATGCGCCATGGCTTGTTCGGTTTTAGCAACCACCAATAATCCGCTAGTATCTTTATCAATACGATGCACCAAACCAGGTCTTTCGCTAGAGTTGTTTGGGAGATTTTCGAAGTGAAAAATTAAGGCATTTATTAAAGTTCCAGAATAATTACCGTGTCCGGGATGTACTACCATTCCTGCAGGTTTATTAACCACTAGCAAATCATCATCTTCGTAAACCACATCTATTGCAATATCTTCTGCGATTAACAGATTTTCGTGCGGCGGATGTTCGAATTTAACCGTAATATAGTCGTTAGGTTTTACCTTGTAATTCGATTTTACAGGCACATCGTTAACAAATATACTCCCATCCTTTGCAGCCGCTTGTATTTTATTACGTGTGGCGTTTTCAATGAAATTCATTAAGTATTTATCGATGCGAAGCGGTTGCTGACCTTTTACGACTCTAAAAGCGTGATGCTCATACAATTCGTTATCTTCTTCTTCAGAAATATCGGGAATATTTGGCATTATATATAATTATAGTTTACCATTACCAACTACCAAATCTATCGTAGACGTTAATGGTAATAGTGTACCTGGTTTTAAGGATTTACCCTTATGAGACATGGACATTACTCCTTCACCAATGGCATCTTTATATGTGATTTTACCAATGACAAATTCCAAAGCCTCTAATTGTGGTTTGGCCTGTCTGAACGTTCGTTTCAAAATGTTAGGCACTTCAACTTTTCGGTAACCAGAAGGATTTAAAATTAAATAAATTTTTCTATTTTCTTTAACCTGTGATCCTGCTAAAGGGTTTTGTTCGATTACAGAATACTTAGGATATTTTGGATTATAATTTGCCGAATCTTGAATTTCCATAGCTAAATCGTTATCTTTTAATTCTATCTCAACTGTTTCTAGAGATTTACCTTTAAGGTCTGGTACTATTACAAATTCTCCATGATTGGTAGTTGCATTCAACCATTTTAACACAATAAAACACAAGACTACAACAGCTACGATAGCCAACGCCACTTGTTTAAAAAACACTTTACTGGTAAGAAACTTAACAAAACTCATAAGCAAATAATTGTTGGCAAAACTAAGAAATAATAACGACACATAAATAAAATACGTATGAACAACTGAATTAGTTTATAAAAAATATATTATACATTTACGGTATCGCTTATTTAAACTAAAAATGAAGAAAAATATTGCAATTATAATGGGAGGTTATTCTAGCGAATACAAGATTTCTCTAAAGAGTGGTAACGTTGTTTTTAACACACTAGATAAAGACAAGTACAACGCTTATCGCATTCATATTTTTAAAGATAAATGGGTTTTTGTCAATGAGATGGATGAAGAATTTGCGATTGATAAAAATGATTTTTCAGTTTTAGTACATGAAACTAAAATAGAATTTGATTGTGTGTTTAATGCCATTCATGGATCGCCCGGAGAAGATGGTTTTATGCAAGGGTATTTTGAATTGTTAGGCATGCCACAAACCAGTTGTTCCATGTATCAGGCCGCTCTAACGTTCAATAAGCGCGATTTGTTATCGGCTTTAAAACCTTATGGCATAAAAACGGCAGAGAGTTATCCTCTTAATTTTGGCGATTCTATAGATGAAGATGCCATAATATCTAAAGTGGGTTTACCATGCTTTGTAAAAGCCAATAAAGCAGGAAGTAGTTTTGGTATCTCAAAAGTGTATAAAAAAGAAGAATTACAAGCGGCCATTGCTAATTCATTTAAAGAAGACAACGAAATAATAATTGAACAATTTTTAGATGGTGTAGAAGTTTCCGTTGGTGTAATTTCCTATAAAGGTGAAACGTTAGTTTTACCAATCACCGAAATAGTTTCCGAAAATGATTTCTTTGATTACCAAGCCAAGTACGAGGGTAAATCACAAGAAATTACACCTGCAAGAATTTCTGAAAATTATACCAGAAAAGTTAAAAATGAAGCAAAACGAATTTATGAAATTCTAAAAATGAAAGGGTTTACGAGAAGTGAATTTATCTTTAAAAATGACGAACCTCATTTGCTCGAAGTAAATACCGTACCTGGTTTAACTACAGAAAGTATCTTACCACAACAGGCAGAAATTGCAGGCATTACTTTAAAGGACTTGTTCGGCAATGCGATAGAGGAAAGTTTGAAGCGTTAGTTTGTTTGTATCTATCAATTCCTACAACCATCCATAGCAATTGATTGGTTATAAATTTTATACCTAAGAACTCATATTAAGAATTCCTTTATCTTTGTGTACTATTAACCAAAAATAAGTTCTCCACTAACGTGGTAAGTAAACATGAAACGCGCATTATTTCCAGGGTCTTTTGACCCGATAACAAACGGACATTACGATATTATTCAACGCGGTATTAAACTGTTTGATGAAGTGGTTGTTGCCATTGGCATCAATGCTGAGAAAAACTATATGTTTTCTTTAGATGAGCGTAAAAAGTTTATTGAAAAACTATTTGAAAACGAACCTAAAATAAAAGTCGTTACCTACTCCGGATTAACTATTGATTTTTGTGAAAAAATAGATGCTGAATTTATACTTAGAGGGTTGAGGAACCCTGCGGATTTTGAATTTGAAAAAGCCATTGCACATACTAATAGAAAACTATCTAAAATTGAAACCGTATTTTTATTAACAGCTTCCAAGACTTCTTTTATCTCCTCATCAATAGTACGAGACGTTATTAGAAATAATGGAGATTATACCGTATTGGTACCAGATAGTGTACGGGTAAAATGATAACAAACCTTACTATATATAAAACAAAAAAACTCAGACCAATCAGATTTGAGTTTTTTTGTTACTTTTAAAATTAATATAATTTATTCATAAATATATTGTACTGTATATATCTCCGCTTCACCAGAATCTAAAGTATTAGTTTCTGTAGCACTAATGGGATAAATAGCAGAATTATAGAGATAAGTAAATGTACTCTCATCTGCAAAAACCGTTCCTCCATCACTCACCTCTGTCAATAAGTTATTATTAGACGTATAGTACCCTAATAATTCAAAAATAATAATTTTTTACAGACTAACTATTCAAAGTAAAAGAAAACAGAAAAAGGCTGAATCAATAATTGAAATATATGCTGGCTTTTTCGTTTTAAAATTTCAAAATATGATATTGGGATATTGATCTTTAAGTGTTTCAATTTTTAAATGAAGAGCTTTTAAAAACTTTAAGTGAGCTTCAGAATTTGGACTGAAAGGCTTGTGAGATAATCCTCTTTGAATTTCATCAATTGTTTTCATTAGCTCTTGTCCAGAATTCGATATCCATACATTCTTAAATTGTGTCCAAATGTAATCTATTGCTACAGTATTGGGGTGCAGCATATCCGTATTATAAAAACGATAGTCCCTTAATTCGTCCATCATAATTTCGTAAGACGGAAAATAATACAATTGATTTCTTGGTTCTACAATCTGATGAATCGCTGCTAATAAATGCGACTTACTTTGTGTATTTTCCACGAAACCATCTTTTATATGTCTTACAGGCGAGACCGTAAATAGAAATGAAACTTTAGGGTTAATACTTCTAGCTAAACTAACAATCGCCTCCAATGATTCCGAAATCTGTTCTACAGAAAGTAATTCTTTCAGAAATTGTTTTTGTGGCAGTTTATGGCAATTGGCTACAATTTTATTGGTTTCTAAATATCTATAAACCCAACTTGTGCCTAATGTAATAATAATATGATTTGCCGTAATAAGCTGGTTATAAGTTTCGTCAACCTGCTCATTTAGCGCTTTTAATAAGTCAACTTTAGAGGCTTGATTTAATTTAGAATGCGCATCTAAACAACTCCACTGCTCGTTATGATAATGAATATCAAATTCAGAATAATAATCTTTATTTATAGAACGGGTTATAAGGTTTTCTATCGCTAAAGGCTGAAATAAAATCCCGAAGGGATTCACAGAAGACTGAAACTTAAAATATTTAAATTTCTCACCAATATTTTCTGAAAAACATGAACCAAGCAACATAATCTTAGCGTTATAATCAATTTGATTATGCTGTTGTGATTTTAATGGAATTTTGGTTTGAAGATTCATTGATTTAATTATTACGTCTAAGCGTTGCATTGTAATATGGGATATTCACGAAATTTATCAGAGAATATTAAAACTATCAACTATAGCAATTCCTGAATTTTAAATCCTATCACAATCATGTTTTGATAAATACCAAAACACAACATCCTTTTTCAGTGAATTTCCGTTTTCCTAAAATGTACAGCTCAGTAATTTATTCTTTACAAATAATCTTTACTAGCCTTTAAAGCTTCAGAAATCCCTTCTGGTTTCCTTCCTCCTGCAGTAGCAAAAAATGGTTGGCCTCCACCTCCACCTTGAATATATTTACCGAGTTCTCTTACAACAGCGCCAGCATTTAACCCTTTACTAGCTACCAACTCTTTAGAAATGTAACAAGATAAAATAGCTTTACCATCGTTCTCGGCACCGAATAACAAGAATAAATTGTTGTATTGGCTACCTAATTCAAAACAAACATCTTTAATTCCAGCGGCATCCAAATCGAGTTTTTTGGCCAAATATTGAACACCATTAATTTCGGTGAGTTCGTTTTTAAGTTCGCCTTTAATATTTTTTGCTTTATCTTTTAAAAGGCTTTCTATTTCCTTTTTTAAATCTGCGTTTTCTCCTTGTAGATTCTCTAAAGCTTTAATTGGTTCCATAGCATTGTTTAGCAGGCCTTTCATTTGAAGGTAAGCCGCGTTATTTTCAGAAAAATAATCTTTAACGGCTTTATTAGTAATAGCTTCTATACGTCGTATTCCAGCAGCAACAGCACCTTCTGATACAATTTTAAAATGCCAAATATCCGACGTGTTTTTCACATGAATACCTCCACATAATTCAATTGATTTCCCAAAACGTATCGTTCTTACGGTATCCCCATATTTCTCACCAAATAAAGCCATGGCACCTTCTTCAATAGCTTTCTCCATAGGCACATTTCTTCGTTCTTCTAATGGCAATTGACCTTCTATGCGTGCATTAACAAAATCTTCAATTTCTTGTAATTGCTCTGGTGTAACTTTAGAAAAGTGCGAAAAATCGAAACGTAAAGATTGTGGTTTAACCAGCGATCCTTTTTGCTCTACATGCTCACCTAAAATAGCTCGTAATGCTTGATGCAATAAATGGGTTGCGGTATGGTTGCTAGACGACAACGCTCTATGCTCACTACTTACAACTGCTCTAAAGCTTTCGTTTAAGTGGTCTGGCAATTCTTTAGTTAAATGATAAACCACATTGTTTTCTTTTTTTGTATCTAAAATGTAAACAATATCACCATGCTTGTCTTCCAAAAATCCTTTGTCTCCGATTTGTCCACCACCTTCAGGATAAAATGGTGTTAAGTTGAAAACCAATTGATACATTTCTCCTTCCTTTTTAGAAGTTACTTTTCGGTAGCGTGCAATTTTAACATTCGCTTCCTGAGTATCATAACCAATAAATTCTTGGATATCATCTTCAAATAAAATTGTCCAATCATCGGTGGAAGTTTCACTTGCAGAACGTGATCTATTTTTCTGTTTTTGTAATTCCTCTTTAAATCCTTTTTCGTCCAGATTTAAATTCTTTTCAGATAAAATTAAAGCCGTTAAATCAATAGGGAATCCGTAAGTATCATAGAGCTCAAAAGCTTTTTCACCAGATACGGTATCGCCTTTAGTATCTTCGACAATACGATTTAGTAAAACTAAACCTTGTTCTAAAGTTCTTAAAAAAGAGGCCTCCTCTTCTTTTATTACATTCTCAATTAAGACCTTTTGTGCTCTCAATTCTGGAAATGCCTCCCCCATTTTTTTACTGAGAACATCAACTAAACGATATATAAATGGTTCCTTTTTATCTAGAAACGTAAACCCATATCGAACCGCTCTACGTAATATTCTACGAATAACATAACCTGCACCAGTATTACTTGGCAACTGGCCATCTGCTATAGAAAATGCAACGGCGCGTACATGATCTGAAATTACACGGATTGCAATATCAATATCATCTTTTTCACCATATTTTTTATCGGTAATAGTTTCGATTTCGCGAATAATTGGAGTAAAAACATCTGTATCATAGTTAGATTGTACTCCTTGCAAAACCATACACAAACGCTCAAATCCCATTCCGGTATCAATATGCTTATTTGGCAATGGTTCTAATGATCTATTAGCCTTTCGGTTGTATTGCATAAATACCAAGTTCCAAACTTCAACCACATGCGGATGATCCCTATTTATCAATGTCTTTCCGTCCACCTTTGCTTTTTCTTCAGCCGAACGAATATCAACATGGATTTCACTACATGGGCCACAAGGACCTTGATCTCCCATTTCCCAGAAATTGTCTTTTTTGTTACCTTTTAATATGCGGTCCTCAGCAATATATTTCTTCCAAATATCATACGCTTCCGTATCCATGCTTAGCTTGTCATCATCCTCGCTACCTTCAAAAATTGTGACATATAAAATATCCTTATCAATTCCATAAACTTCCGTTAAAAGTTCCCAGGCCCAAGCAATGGCTTCCTCTTTAAAGTAATCTCCAAAACTCCAATTACCCAACATTTCGAATAGAGTATGATGATAAGTATCGTAACCAACCTCTTCCAAATCGTTGTGTTTACCTGAAACACGCAAGCATTTTTGCGAATCGGCAATTCTATTTTTCTTTGGCTCTGCATTTCCTAAAAAATACTCTTTAAATGGGGCCATTCCTGAATTAACAAACATTAATGTAGGATCGTTCTTTAGTACCATTGGTGCAGAAGGAACAATAAGATGTTGTTTTCCTTCAAAGAAATTGAAAAATTTAGATCGTATATCTTGAGACTTCATATTCTGAAATTAGAGCTTGTTTTTATTTAATTAGCACAAATGCAAAACATTTTTTTATCTTTGATTGTTCTACTAACAATAGAGGCTTACAATTTGAGCTTATTTGCTGCAAAAATAGCATAAATTCGAACATGGCTAAAGTAAAATATTATTATGATTCTGAAACGCTATCTTACCGTAAGATAAAGCGTAAAAAAACGACAACTTTTAAATATGCTACAGTATTTTTAACTGCTGCAGCGCTTTTTGGATTTCTTTCATTTTTTATAGCCAGTCAATATATTGAGTCACCAAAAGAGCGCCAATTAGCGCGCGAATTGCAAAATATGGAATTGCAATATGAGCTATTAAATAAACGTACAGATGATGCTTTTGCGGCATTAGAAAATGTTGAAGAACGTGATAATGCGATTTATAGACTTTACTTTGAAGCCAATCCAATTCCAACCGAACAACGTAGAGCGGGATTTGGAGGTATCAATCGCTATAAAAAATATGAAGGCTTTGATAATTCACAACTTATTGCGGAGAGCTATAAACGTTTAGATATTCTCGAAAAAGCTATTGTTGTTCAATCTAAATCTTTAGATGAAATCGCAAAATTGGCTGAAGACAAAGAGAAATTTTTAGAAGCTATACCTGCCATTCAACCTATAAGCAATGTGAATATGACACGTATGGCCTCAGGCTATGGTTATAGAACTGATCCATTTACAAAGGTTAGAAAATTTCATTTCGGAATGGATTTTACAGCCCCTCGAGGCACTCCAATATATGCTTCAGGCGATGGAGTTATCAAGCGAGCAGATAGCAGATCTACAGGTTATGGCAACCATATTCGCATCGATCATGGTTATGGCTATATTTCATTATATGCCCATTTATACAAATACAACGTTAAAGTAAATCAGCGGGTAAAACGTGGTGATTTAATTGGGTATGTTGGTAGTACCGGTCGCTCCGAAGCGCCACATTTACATTACGAAGTTTTCAAGGATGGAGAACGAATTAATCCTATTAACTTTTATTACGGCAATTTATCTGCCGAAGAATATGATATTTTGCTTAAAAAAGCATCATTAGAAAACCAATCTCTCGATTAAGATGCATATAGATCTTCCAGAAAAACGCTATTACGGTATTGGTGAAGTAGCCAAAGCCTTTAAGGTAAATGCTTCTTTAATTCGATTTTGGGAAAAAGAATTCGATGTTTTAAAACCGAAGAAAAATGCCAAAGGCAATCGAAAGTTTACACCAGAAGACATCAAAAATCTTAAGTTTATTTATCATTTGGTAAAAGAACGGGGATTTACACTTGAAGGTGCAAAAACACATCTCAAGGAAGAAAAGAAAAAAGCGTTAGAAAAATTTGAAATCATTGAAAAACTTGAAAGCATAAAAGCGCAATTAATAAAAATTAAAACTCAACTTTAAATTCAACTATTATGAAAAAATGGCTAATTCCAGTTATAATTATTGCGCTCGTAGGATTCGCAATTTATCAATATGCCGTAGGCTTTAACAATACCGCTGTAGAATATGAAGCCAATGCAAAGACCGCATGGTCTAATGTAGAAAGTGCCTACCAAAGAAGAAATGACTTAATAGGTAACCTAGTAAAAACCGTACAAGGAGCTGCCGATTTTGAAAGAACTACGTTGAGAGAAGTCATTGAAGCCAGAGCTAAAGCAACATCTACAACCATTGACGCTAATAGTTTAACTCCCGAAAATATGGCACAATTTCAACAAGCCCAAAGTGGTTTAAGTGGAGCTTTATCTAAACTTTTAGTATCAGTAGAACGTTATCCTGAATTGAAAGCCAATCAGAATTTCTTAGAATTACAAAGCCAATTAGAGGGTACGGAAAATCGTATTAATGTGGCTAGGGATCGCTTTAATGAAAAAGTAAATATTTACGATATTCATACCACAAAATTCCCTGGATCAATACTAGCGGGCTGGTTTGGATTTGAAGAAATGCCAAGATACAAAGCAGATCCAGGTAGTGAAAATGCACCAGATGTCGATTTCGACTTTTAAATAACATCTAATTATGCCAAAAATTGAAGATTTCCTTACAGCGAAAGAAGAAGAGGAAATTGTAGAAGCCATTAGAATTGCCGAATGCGATACTTCGGGAGAAATTCGTGTGCACATAGAACAAAAATGTGATATTGATGTTTATGAACATGCACTCGACGTTTTTCATATTTTAAAAATGGATAATACCATTCAGAGAAATGGAGTATTAATATATGTTGCGGTTGATAATAAATCGTTTGTGATTTTTGGTGATCAAGGTATCAACAATATCGTAGGTGCTGACTTCTGGAATTCAACACGCGATAAAATTGCCTCGCAATTCAAATCCGGAAACTTTAAACAAGGAATAATCGATGGTGTTAGAGAAGCTGGTAAAGCGTTGTCTCACCATTTTCCTTGGCATCATCACGACGAAGATGAATTAGATAACACAATCTCAAAAGGTTAATGTACCCAACTAAAAATAACATATTTCAATTTTTAATACTTCTAATGTTAGCGAGTCCATTTATTGGATGGGCTCAATATGATATTCCCGAAAAGCCAGAAGCTCAGACCAGTATTTATGACGGCATTAATTTGCTTTCCACAACTCAAAAAAACAGCTTAGAACAGAAACTAATACGTTATTCCGATTCTACTTCTACTCAAATAGTGTTGGCAACCATCAGCTCTACAAAAGGAGAATACATAAACTATTTAGGCGCTCAATGGGCAGAAGAATGGGGCATTGGGCAAGCCAATAAGGATAATGGAATTTTTATATTATTGGCTCGAGACGATCGTAAAATAGGAATCAGCACAGGTAAAGGGATTGAACATCTATTGACCGATGCGTTAAGTAAACGTATAATTAATAACGATATCATACCCTATTTTAAACAGGATGATTATTATGGCGGTTTGGACCGTGCGACAGATGCTATTTTCGAAGTTTTAAATGGTGAGTATAAAAGAACGAGACAAACCGAAGGTCAATTCCCTTTTGAAGTCTTATTTTTTCTCTTTATCATTTTCATCATATTTATTATTGTCATTTCTAAATCTCGTGGAGGAGGTGGTGGCAACCGAGGCAATCGTTCGGGAAGTCGAAGTCTTCTCGAAGCCATTATTTTAAGTAATATGGGACGTGGTAGTTATTCCCGCGGATCTTCTGGTGGCTTTGGAGGTTTTGGCGGCAGTTCTGGAGGTGGAAGCTTTGGAGGCGGCGGATTTGGTGGAGGCTTCGGTGGCGGTAGCTTTGGAGGCGGTGGAGCTTCAGGTGGCTGGTAAGCTATTAGTAAGTAGTGTTTAGTGTTATAAAAACATAATAAGCAGTCGTGAGATTGAAAAAATATAATTCGGATTATCGTTTTAATTTATAATTTCTGAAAACTTTGAGCCTAAATATAATTAATCAAAAAAGATAACATCACCATCTCCTGTTTCTCCTTTGCTTCCCAAACTATTAAATTTATAACTTAGACTTAGCATAAAATACTGCCTTAAA
The DNA here is from genome assembly GCF_030407435.1 of Winogradskyella bathintestinalis. GTDB lineage: Bacteria > Bacteroidota > Bacteroidia > Flavobacteriales > Flavobacteriaceae > Winogradskyella > Winogradskyella bathintestinalis. The sequence continues at coordinate 35,861 of NZ_JASDDK010000009.1, read as the reverse complement.
ACTGTACTTTGTCTATCTTCAATATAATCTTCCGTTGCAATCCTTCTCGCATTGGTGTTTTGGTTTAATAAATCATAGACCTTTAAAGAAATTATAGCCTTTTCTTTTAAAACGCTATAGGCTAGCGTGGAATTCCAAAACCATGCACTTTTTTGAAAACCATCAGAGACATTTGGGTTATAATTAAAATTAATATCGTTTTGCCATTCCAAATTTTTAGGTAAAAACGTTGCGGTTCTTAACCCTGCATTATGACTGGTAAATTCCCGATCGTCAAAAGCTGCAATATCATAGGCATTAGTTGTAAAACGCAACTGATAATAAGGTTTAAACTCCATAACTTTATTCCAAAGAAAATCGATACCAATTCTTGGCGATAAAGTTTTTACTTGACTCGCATATTGTACCTCATTATTAAAATTAATTCGTTCAGAAAAATTATAACGTGCTCTCAACCTCAACTTTATGGTTCTAAGCGTATCTAATTTAAAATCTTTGGTATAATTGCCAGAGATACCATAATTATAATTGCCATCTACATTTTCGTACGTTGTTGTTCGTTTCAATGTTGTGGGATCGACAATCGTTTTAGATACTACTTGGTTGTTAGTAAATCTGGCGTTGATATTAGCATATAAACCGGTACGTTTCTGCCAATCGAATCCATTATAACCAGCATAAACACTATGACTGTTTGAGGGCTCTAAATTAGGATTTCCAATGATTGTTCTTAAGGGATCGGACACATCCGTAAACGCCTGTAACTGTCTTAGACCTGGTGGATTATTAGCCAATCTGTAACTAGCATAAATGGAAGCCTTAGGGCTAAACCTATAATTAATTCTTGAATTTAATTCAATATTTTCGAATTCTCGTTCTATGTTAAATTGCGGTCTTAATACATCCTCATTCTTTAAAGTCCGCATGTTGTAGGCTGCTTTTATTCTTGTAGATAATTTTTCACCACGATAAGTTAATCCAAAAGTAGGCACACTTTGAATGTCTAAATATTTGAAATCTGTACTTAAATCATTATTAAAATTAGTATAATCTTGTAAGGTATTATTAAAATCGAAAGTACTTTCTGTGTTTTTGTCTTTATCTCGTGAATATTCATATTCAAAATTTAAAAAAAACTTTTTGGCGATTATAGGATATCTATAGGTCATTTCCGTGGTGATTCCATAGCTATTCTTCTCGCCATCGGTAAATTGGTTACGTTCTATAGTTTCTGGATTTGCACCAAAAACTTCCGCTTCTGAATTTAAAAAATCATCGCTCTCTTGCTGATTAATACTAGTCTCTATCTCCATTCGAACAAAAGCTCCTCTACTTCCAAAACGTTTGGTCGCCGAAATTTGATTTGAAAACCTTCTTGCAAAATTTTCTACATTTGAGTTTACATCCGACTGATTGGTTAACACTAAATCTTCATCTAAAGTTTGTTCATTACTAGAAAATCGGGTACTTGATTTAGAGTAGCTAAATGACGGTTCTATGCTGATTTGAAATGTAGAATCTGTTTCAATTTCAAATTCTAAATTTACAGAATGGCTATCTGTGTCACTTAGTGTTCTGGACCTAGAATTGGTAAAAAAACGAGTATCTGCTAAAATTGTTTCACGTTCTGTCGATGATTCATCTTCAGAATTACTTGATGCAAAAAAATAATCAGCCGCAATATCTGTATTTTCACCTATCACATCGGCAAAATTAATTCCGGCATTCTGCGAAGTTGTAATACCTTGGCCGCCACCAAAAGACCGACCGCCTAAAGCGAATGAACCGTTACTGTTAAAAGAAACCCCGCCACCGCGACCAAACATTTTAGAAATTTCACCGAAGCTAAACCCTGGGGAGTTTGTATTGTTACCTCCCGCTAATACACTTAATCTTTGGTCGTTATCAAAAAAGTTCACCATACCTGCAAATTCGTAACGCTTATCTGTTCCTGCACCCGCAGATACGCGTCCAAAAACACCTTTATTATTTTCCTCTTTTATGGTAAGATTAATGGTTTTGTTTTCGGTATCACCTTCTTCCCCTGTAAAAGCTTCAGATTTTGTTTTAGTATCTACAATCTGAATTTTTTCGATAATATCTTTCGTTAAATTCTTGGTCGTAATCGTAGGATCGTTACCAAAAAAAGGTTTGCCATTTACCAATATTTTATTTACCGCTTTACCGTTGACCTTAATATTACCTTGTTCATCAACTTCTACTCCTGGTAACTGTTTTAGCAAATCTTCAACATTAGCATCTTTTTTTGTTTTAAAAGATTTTACGTTAAACTCTAGAGTATCTTTTTTAATAGTTATCGGAGCCGTAGATTTTACTATAACTTCATCTAACTGATTGTCTAATTCCATTTTAATTGTAGATAAAGTAATTTGTTCTTTATCAATATCAATTTTTTTAACATAGGTTTTATAACCAATATAGGATACGAAAAAATTTAAGCTTTTATCGTAAGTCGTACTTTCTATTTTAAATTTCCCGTCTTTATCTGAAATGGTATAAGAGACCACCGAACTATCTTTGACACGCTCTAAATAAACGGTCGCAGACTCAATTGGCGTCTTGCTGTCCTCTGCTAAGAGTGTACCTGTAAGTTCAAAAGATTTTTCTTGCGAATATGAAAAGAGTGTAAAAAATACCGTAAGAACTAGAATTAGTTTCTTCATGGTGGTTGATTGATTGATGAATAGCGTTTTCAAAAATAGAACAGAAACCGTATGAAAAATCTTAAAGTTTTTGTAAAATTATCGTTTTAATGTAAAATGGCCTTTGTAAGTTCTACCATCAATAAATCTCGCTATAAACCAATAATCATCGCTTGGCGCCATGGCGCCATTTATTGTACCATCCCACTGCGAATTATTGGCTTTTAGAATTGTTATTAGTTTGCCGTATCGATTAAAAATCTCAACTGTAGCCGTATTATTAAATTCTGAAGAAAATCCGGTAATTTGCCATGTTTCATTTACAGCATCCCCATTCGGCGTGAAGAATTTTGGAAATCCTAAAATGGAAATATCACTAGACACCGTACCACAATCGGCTTTTATATCTTTTATAAAAATAGTATGAAATCCTGCTGGTACGTTTTCAAAATGATTCGAAGTTTGGTAAATACCATTCTCGTTATTTAAAGCATATCTGTAATCCCCATTCCCATTAACTAATACTGAAACGGTATTGTTCTCCGATAAATCGGTGACCTCAATACTTTCAACCTCAGCAGTACTAGATGGTAAAACCGTTATCGTTCTTTCGTTAGAACAACCTAATGGCTGTGTAACTGTTACCGAATATGTGCCCGGTTCATTAACCTCAATATCCATAGTTGTTTCGCCAGTAAACCAGTTATAGTAGTAATTGTTCGGTACATCGTCTATAATTCCACCAGATAATGTTATGGTCTCAGGAAAACTATTTAGACAATAGTAAATCTCTTCATATTGTAGCACATTTGGTAAATCTTTCACATGTAAAACAACTTCGTTAATTGCGTAACAATTATTATCAATGTTTATTCGGGCATAAACCACTTGATTAAAAGCAACGACATTGGTAAAAGAATCAACGATTTCATTGGCTTGTTCCAATGCTTCATCAAATGTTAAATAATATGAAACTGTAGTATTAATGGTTTCGCTATTTAGCAATTGTGGGTTAGCTTCAGATAAATTGAAAGTTGCAAAACCATCAGCTTCGAGATCATCGCAAACTTCTAAAGTCGCAGAATATCCGTTAGGCGGGTTCACTTGTAATGTTATTTCTGCTAACGACAAACAAGCTGTAGATTCATTAGTGACTAAAGCATAAATTTTTTGAAAATCAACACTATTATTATAACTATTGGACGTTATTTCGTTTTGAAGTAAATCGTCTTCGAAAAAACGAACATTTAAACCCGTCTCTATTTGTCCATTGTCATCTCTTACAATATCATTTCTATAATTATTGAGATAAAACGTAGAAATAAAATCGATGCTATCATCTTCACATTGAATTATGGTTATGTCGTTCGCTACAGGAGACGCATTGACATTAACAGTAATTGGAATTCTAGCCCCTTCACTACACCCATTAAAAATCAGCTCTACCCAATAAGTTGTTGACCCCTCTATTAGATTTTGATTAGTTAAACCAGAATTTACAACCGTAGTAGATGTTAAAGAATCGTACCAATAGGCATTATCTGCATTAGAATTTAAGGTAATCTGAGATCCGCTACTATTGCAAACGGTATAAGTTGTTACTTCTAACTTTGGTGTTACAATTGTGGTACTCGCTGAAATATTTATGTCAGGATCGCCTGGCATACCACCAAATTCAACGATATAGCCTTTGGGATGGAAATCACTATTGGGATCGTTGCCCCCAGTAAGGGTTAAATCATTCCAAGAGCCTAAAATACCAATATTAGGTGCCGTAATGTGTGCGTAATCTTCTTCATTATTTAAATTGTTTGGCTCACTAGTATTCCAAAATGCATACATATCATTTGGTGCATAACCATTTGAAAGTCCTTCCCAAAATACTTGTCCCGCTTCTGGTCCAGTTTCCCATATCCAAACGCCTTCATTTTGTTGATCTGAACCACCTATCCATCCAGTGCCAGAACTTTGCTCACCCGTAAGTTGCATTTCTTCTTCAGATGTTATCGTTGCTAAATAACCCTGCAGACCAAAATAACTGCGTTGTTCCGCAGCCGCTTTAGCTTCTAACCAAGTAATGCTTAAATCTGCTACATAAAAATAATAATGACCAGTAGACGGCAGAAAATTTGCCTCCCCTAAATTGATAGAAAAAAATTTATCTTGAGTAAATACACTTTGGGTCGTTTGAAACCGGATAGCACTTATGGCGGTTTCGAATTCTGAAAACGAGGCTGGCCCCTCTAATGTAAGTAGTCCTTCTCCTGCAGACCAATTGGCATTAATATTAGGATGTATGCCTTCTAAATATAAAATATCTTCACCAAGCGTATAGCCGGTAGAAATTTGTACAAATACAGTATCTAGCGTACCCAAAGTATTAGAAATACTGATATTGGTGACAATAGACATGGGTAATTCGGAACAATAAAACTGATTCCCAACTGCGGCAATCTGCGGTATGTTTTGTGATTGTATTTTAGTAAAGAGTAAACAAAAAACTAAGACAGCAATTGTAAATTTTAATCGAAATAGAATACGCATTAAATTCTTATTTTTTCCGCATGTAAACACTAACTGGAACACCGGTAAAGTCAAATTCTTCACGTAATTTATTCTCTAAAAAACGTTTATAAGGCTCTTTAATGTATTGTGGTAAATTACAGAAAAATGCAAACTGCGGCTGTGGTGTAGGTAATTGCATGATGTATTTTATCTTTACAAACTTGCCTTTATAAGCTGGAGGTGGCTGATGCTCTATTATTGGCAATAAAGTTTCATTGAGCACACTCGTTTTTATACGCTTAGTTCTATTTTTATAAACTTCAACCGCTGTTTCGATAGCTTTAAAAATACGTTGTTTATTTAAAACAGAGATAAACACAATAGGAACATCGGTAAATGGTGCAATTTCATTTCTGATGTGTTTCTCAAATTCCTTGGCTGTTTTAGTATCTTTTTCTACTAAATCCCACTTATTAACTAAAATAACAACGCCCTTACGGTTGCGTTCTGCCAACCAAAAAATATTCTGTACCTGCCCATCAAAACCACGAGTAGCATCTAAAACCACTAAACAAACATCACAGTGCTCTATAGCTCTAACGCTTCGCATTACAGAGTAAAATTCTAAATCTTCCTTTACTTTAGATTTACGACGAATACCCGCTGTATCTACTAAATTAAATTCAAATCCAAAACGGTTATATTTTGTATCAATAGAATCTCTTGTCGTACCAGCAATATCAGTAACGATGTACCTTTCTTCTCCAATTAAAGCATTAATAAATGAAGATTTTCCAGCATTTGGCCTTCCGACAACTGCGAATCTTGGTAATTCATCTTCTTCCTCCTCTTCTTTTTCTGGTAACGCCTCAACAACAGCATCTAGCAAATCCCCTGTTCCACTTCCGTTGATACTCGCTATAGCATAGTATTCTCCCAAACCAAGAGAATAGAACTCCACAGCATCTTCTAAGCGCTTATTGTTGTCAACCTTGTTAACCACTAAAAAAACAGGCTTTTTTACTTTTCGTAATAATTTGGCAACGTCTTCATCCATTCCAGTGACACCAGATTCTACATCAACCATGAAAATTATAGCATCAGCTTCCTCAATAGCCAGTTCCACTTGTTTGTCTATTTCTGCTTCAAAAACATCATCACTACCAACCACATATCCTCCTGTATCTATTAAAGAGAACTCTTTACCGTTCCAATCAGTTTTACCGTAATGACGATCTCTTGTTACACCACTTACGGCATCAACAATTGCTTCACGCCTTTTAATAAGACGATTAAAAAATGTCGATTTCCCTACATTTGGACGACCTACTACAGCGACTATATTGCTCATTATTTTTTATTTAGAGCGACAAAGATACTATATACTGACTAGTTATAATACTCTATTTGCGACTTTTCATAATATAGCCTAAAATCGATGATATACTAAATAGACTATAGTATTTATCAGTAAAAACATTGTTAACATCCTGTTGATAACAAGTATAAATTTCAAATATAAAGCCTCTATTTTTTGTAATTTTATTGCGTGTATTTAATTATGACTTAAGCACCCAATTTTATAAACAAACCGAGACTAACCCTTCAGGAATCAGCCCTTTTCTTAAAGGTTTAAGTATATCCAAATTAACCTCTTACGTATTTGAACATGATTTCAAATACTAATAATTATATTAAATTTTTCAAAACTAATGGGGAAATATTTTACGCTAATTATAGTTTTAGTTATAAGCTTTAAACTTGTAATAGCTCAAGAAAACTATTTTGACCATACCATAAAAAAAGGTGAAAATGTATATATGATTTCTAGGCGATATAACGTTAGTCCAAATGCAGTTTTTGAGCTCAACCCAGGCTCAAGAGATATCATATACGCAGGGCGTACTCTTAAAATTCCCACCACAAACAATACCAATTCGTCCTCTACAAACACTACCATAACCGACACAAGAGTAAACAATTACAAAGTTAAACGTGGAGAGACAAAATCTGGACTTTCTAAGCGTTTTGGGGTAAGCATTGCCCAATTAGAGCAACAGAACCCACATATTGTACGCATGCTTCAAGCCGGGCATCTTATAAATCTCGACAAGACTATTACCGAAGAGACGACCAGCGCAAAAGCAGGTGAGCATAAAGTAATAAAAGGAGAAACTCTTTGGGGTATTGCAAGAACAAATGGGATTAGCGTAGCACAACTTGAAGGAGCAAATGCTGGACGATTATCTGAGTATTTGCAGATAGGACTTATATTAACTATTCCAGATAAAGATTATGAAGTGTTTAAAGAAGGAGAATATTTGGTAAAACCTGGTGACACCAAATTTGGTTTGGCAAAACGTTTTAATCTCACCATTGCCCAGCTCGAAGAAAAAAACCCTCATATTGTAGAATTATTAATGGCAGGTCATAGAATTGATGTGGATAATTTAACGGACAATACCGTTACCAATATACAAGAGGATTCGACGACTAATAATGTTAATAATACTGAAAAAAATTCAATAGCAATAGATACAACATTCTCGGAAAGTGGTTATGAGGACTATGTTATTCAGGCTAAGGAAACACTTTACGGATTGGCTAAAAAAGCAGGCATGCCAATTAACGAATTTACAGCTTTAAATCCTAAATTATTAGTTTCCGTAAATAAAGGCGATATAATTAAAATGCCAAATACAGTATCGCAAAATGAGGCGTCTAATGACCTAACAGATAATACAACCGATGATCACGCAGAACAAAGAATAAACCATAAATCTGAAACGTTACTTAATAATTTAATTACTTCAACATCTAACGGAATTTACTTTTACACTCCTTTCTCGAGTGAAGAATTGAGTGCTTCTGAAGAACGAGAAAAAATGATTCAGTTTAATGTTGATTTTCAAAAATATATTGATTTTTTTCAAGGAGCACAAATAGCCATTGATTCCGCAAAAGCTTTACATCTAAATTTTGACGTCACTTTAATAAAGAAGAATATAGCCAAAACACAATTAAAGATAGACAGTCCACATAAAAAGAACGCCTTTTTAGTTCCATTTTTGGACAATGCATCGCATTATCCAAAAATTGAATCAAAGCAAACATTCTCTGTGGTAGGCATAGAATCTAACATTAACTCTAAAGATAGCTTAAAGGTCTATAAATCTGTGCCTTCTGAAAATTTCCAAAAGACCAAGACCCTAAATTATTTAGCAAAACAAGACGCTAATGTTGTAATAGTTAGCGATCTCGACGAACCTAGAAATAAAGAATTAATACACAATACCCTCCCAGATGCTCAATTTTTAACCGTGGATAACGCTGGATTTTTTGACTCGAAAGAACTAGATAAAACACTAAGTAAAGACCAATTAAATTATCTCGTGTTGGATAGTGACAAGACTATTATTTTATTAAATACGACTACAACATTAATGCGCAAATTGTCAGATCATAGAATTCAATTGGTTATGCTGAAATCATCATTATTACCTAATCAAAATGAAGTTTCAGATATGCGTTACCGTGTTTTAAAACTTATATATCCAGCAATTACCGATCCTAGAAACAGGAAAGATATTGACGACTTCTCCTCTAATTACCAAAATGTATTTGGCACTAAACCCACAAGATATTCTCAATTAGGATTTGATGTTACTTTTGACACCCTATTAAGGTTATCACAAAATAACTCTTTTGAAGAAACAATAAATACAGTGATTTCTCAACATCCACATTTAAAATTCGATTATCAAAAAATAAATCCCTCTAGCTATTCAAATTCTGGTGTTCATTTATTACAATATAATTCAAATGAGGGTATGATAGAACTTGAATAACAATAAATTAAAATGAAATAAAATCTGTAAATTTTAATTTTGTTAAGTAATGGCTAATTACATATATTTGTTTCCCCTTAATCTAACAAATTAGCAAGTCAACGATTTTATTTTGAACGTGCTGTTCTTAATCCATGGCATCGATTTCAACTAAAAGTAATTATTTAAATTTTTTTAATGAAAGCCAAAGAGCACAGTTATAAATGTTATTCTGTACTTGTAACATTTCTTCTTTTATTAATAACCTGCGGTTTAACTTCTGCTAATGCTCAATGTCCGACAGTAATTGATAATACACAAACTTTGTGCGATATACAATCGGTTTTAGTTGGGGATTTACAAGCCATTGATAATGGTGGAGGAATTGTTTGGTATGAAACGGCCACTTCTACTACACCACTTCCAAATTCTGCTAGTCTTATTAGCGGAGAAGATTATTATGCCGATGACAATAGTGGCTCATGTGGAGCTAGAGCTCAAGTTACTATTACTATCTATGGACCACCAGTTGGAAGTCCCTTTCAAGGTGTATGTCTAGACGATCCTACACTCGCAACTGTTGCTAGTTTAGATGCAACAGGAAATGATGTACAATGGTATTTATCGCCTTCTGGAGGCACTCCTTTAAATGATACGGATATATTAATGGATAACACCTTGTATTATGCCGATCAAGCGAGTCCAGATGGTAGTTGTAGAACATCTCGACTAACTGTTTTAGTAAATGTTGGTGCTACTCCTATGCCAACTGGAGATATGATTCAAAACTTTTGTAGTACTTCAGGATCTACACCAACCGTTGGAGATTTAGTAGCAAGTGGAAATAATAATTGGTATATTTCATTATTCTCGGCCTTTCCTTTACCTACAAACACTCCTTTAATAAGTGGCCAAACCTATTACGGTACAACCTTAGATCCCCCATGTGAGAGTTCTGCTCGCTTTATGGTGATTGCCATTTTAGATGAAGGGCCCAATGCTGGTGAAGATGGAACTGTAGATGTTTGTGAGAACAACATAAGTACAACTATCGATTTATTTACTACGCTTGGTGGTTCACCTGATACAGGAGGTACGTGGTCACCTGCTTTAAATAGCGGCACTGGAATTTATGACCCTAACATTGATTCGGCAGGCGATTACACTTACACCGTAAATTCTGGAAATACGTGCCCTGATGATTCGGCAATTATTACAGTAACTCTTATTCCAGAACCAAATGCGGGGACAAACGGCATATTAGAAATATGTAGTGAAGATAGTGCATTAGACTTGTATTTAAGCTTAGGAGGCACACCCGAAACTGGTGGAACGTGGTCACCTGCGCTAGCAAGTGGCACTGGAGTATTTGATCCTACAATAGACACAGACGGTTTATATACTTATACTGTAAGTGGAACAGCACCTTGTATAGATGCAACGGCAACAGTTAATGTTTCGGTGTCAGCGTTTCAAGATGCTGGTGAAGACGGAACAATAGACATTTGTGATAATGTAGGAACGGTAGATTTGTTTAACAATCTTGGTGGAGCACCCGATTCTGGTGGTGTTTGGTCACCTGCTTTAAATAGCGGCACTGGAGTTTTTGATCCATTAATCGATTCACCTGGCATTTACACCTACTCTTTAACAGGTAATTCTCCTTGTCCTGATGACTCCGCAACGGTTAACGTTACTATAAACCCATTACCCATTGCTGGCACAGACGGTTCTCTAAATATTTGTAGCTCTGATTTTACACCCGTAAATTTATTTGATAGCTTAGGGGGAACCCCTGAATCTGGGGGAATTTGGACTCCCGCACTCAATAGTGGTACAGGAATTTTTGATCCTTCAGTTGATACTGCAGGATTATATACTTATACTTTAGCGGGCACACCGCCGTGTACAGATGTTTCAGCAGAAGTTAATGTTATCATCTTAGAAGAACCAGATGCTGGTATCAACGCTGAAGTTAATATTTGCGATAATGATGGCACTATTAATTTGTTCGACACGCTTGAAGGCACTCCAGAAGTTGGTGGAACATGGTCACCAACTCTTTCTAGTGGAACCAATATATTTGATCCTTTATTAGATCCTGTTGGTGTTTATACTTATACGGTTACAGGAACCAGTCCTTGTGCTGATGCAACGGCAAATGTAACAATTTCGGTTACACCTTTCCAAAATGCTGGATTAAACGGTTCAATAACAATTTGTAGTAATACTAATACAATTGATCTTTTCGATAGTCTTGGTGGTACACCTGAAACTGGAGGAATTTGGACTCCTACGTTAACAAGTGGTACAGGAATTTTTGATCCTTCAATAGATTCGGCTGGTATTTACACCTATACAACATCTGGAACAGGACCTTGTATTGATGACACAGCCACAGTTGAAGTAACAATAGATATTGCACCAGATGCTGGAATAGATGCGGTAGAAAACATTTGTAATAACAATGGACCAGTTGATTTGTTTAATAGTCTCGGAGGCACACCTGAAGTTGGTGGTACGTGGACACCTGCACTAACTAGTGGCACCAATATCTTTGATCCATTAATTGATGCTGAAGGCACTTACACCTATACGGTGATAGGAACAGCACCTTGTACGGATGCTACAGCAACAGTAACTTTAACTGTTGTACCATTTCAGGATGCAGGTTTAAATGGTACGGTAACGGTTTGTACTGATGACGGCTCTATCGATCTTTTTAATAGCTTAGGCGGAACACCAAGTACTGGTGGAACATGGACACCATCCCTTGCTAGTGGTACAGGAATTTTTGATCCTTTAGTTGATACAGCTGGAATTTATACCTATACAACATCTGGAACAGGAGCTTGTATTGATGACTCCGCTACAGTTGAAGTTTTTGTAGAGTTAGCACCAGATGCAGGTTTAGATGGAAACTTAATTTTATGTAGCCTAAGTAGCACAGCAGATTTATTTAATAGCCTTGGCGGTACGCCTCAATCTGGAGGAACTTGGTCACCTGCACTTTCTAGTGGAACCGGAGTTTTCGATGCTAGCTTAGACGCTGAAGGAGATTATACCTATACTATTAATTCAGCCTTATGTGGAAACAGTTCTGCTACAATTTCAGTATCAGTAATAGATGCCAATCAAGCAGGAGACAACGCCGCTTTAGAACTATGTTTTAATGATGCACCAATAAATCTATTCAATAATTTAGGAGGTACCCCTGATCTCGGTGGCACATGGTCACCTGTTTTAAATAGTGGAACAGGAATTTTTAACCCGATGTTTGATGCTCCTGGCGTTTACACCTATATCGTTTCTAATAGTACAATTTTATGTCCCGATGATTCAGCAACAGTTATAGTATCCATTATACAAGAGCCTAATGCCGGAAATGATGGTACTCTCAATCTATGTGATTCCACAAATACCGTAGATTTATTTGATAGCCTTGCTGGATCACCTGAAACAGGCGGAACTTGGTCTCCTGCTTTATTTAGTGGAACAGGATTATTTGATCCTAATACAGACCCAGAAGGGACGTATATATATACACAAACCAATGCTTGTGGAACAAATTCTGCATCAGTAACTGTGTCTTTCTCTGGTACAAATGATGCTGGTACAAATGGCACACTTCAACTTTGTTCTACAGATGTTGCAGTAGATTTATTCAATAGTTTAGGAGGAACACCAGATGTTGGTGGCACCTGGACTCCGGCTTTAAACAGTGGCACCGGAATTTTTAATCCAATGGTAGATACTTCAGGAGTTTACACGTATACCATTTCAAATGCTGCTACACCTTGTCCTGATGCAACAGCTACAGTAACAGTTTCTATTTTACAAGAACCGGATGCTGGCAATGATGGCACGTTGAATTTATGTGATTCAATAAATGCAGTAGATTTATTCAATGGTTTGGCGGGAACGCCTGAAACTGGAGGAACGTGGACGCCTGCTTTAAACAGCGGAACAGGAATTTTTGATCCCAATACGGATTCGGAAGGGGTCTACACATACACATTAACTAATTCTTGTGGCACAAATTCGGCCACAGTAGCGGTTTCTTTATCTAATACCAATGATGCAGGAACTGATGGTACTCTAGAACTTTGTACAGCGGTCACCACAGTAGATTTATTTGACAGTTTAGGAGGAACACCTGATGTAGGCGGCACATGGACTCCAGCTTTAAACAGTGGAACCGGAATTTTTGACCCAATGGTTGATGTAGCAGGAACTTATACTTATACGGTTTCGAATCCTGATTCTACTTGTCCAGATGCAACCGCAGATGTTGTTGTCACTTTTGTACAAACACCAGACGCTGGTAACGACGGCACACTAGATATTTGTACGGATGAAACGACGGTAGATTTAATTGATGGTTTAGGGGGAACACCTCAAACAGGAGGAACATGGTCTCCTACTCTAACTAGCGGCACTGGAATGTTTGATCCAAATGTTGATGTTGCTGGTGATTACACATATACTTTGAACAATTCATGTGGAACTAGTTCTGCTGTCGTAACAGTGACTATTTCATTGGCCAACAATGCTGGAGCCAATGGTTCAATCGAATTCTGTAGTGATGCTACTGCAACTGACCTGTTTGACAGTTTAGAAGGCACACCTCAAACAGGCGGGACATGGTCTCCTGAACTTGCCAGTGGCACTGGAGTATTTGATCCAGCTGTTGATAGTGCCGGAACATATATTTACACCGTATCTTCGGTGAATTCTAATTGTCCAGATGCGATTGCAGAAGTATCTGTCACCATTAGTACTCCACCAAATGCTGGTGTGGATGATTCACTTCTTTTATGTATAGATGAGACTAATCCAGTTGATCTATTTGACAGCCTAGGAGGAACACCAGATACGGGTGGTACTTGGAGTCCTGCGCTTACTAATGGGACCGGAATTTTTGATCCATCGATTGATTTAGCCGGTGAATATACATATACAGTAACCTCAACAGAATGCAATTTAACGGCTTCTGCTATAGTAACCGTTGCCATACTTGAACTTCCAGATGTTACCGGACTTGAGTTGTCTATGGCTAGTAATTTTATTTGTTTTGAATTTGAAGATGCAGAAATATTAATATCCGGCGCTAATCAATTACCAGATGGTGAATATTCTATTGTTTACCAACTCTCTGAAGCTAATAATTCGGTTAATACGGTAGCCATTAGTATAATTAATGGCAGTGCTACTTTTACAATCCCACAATCACTTATAGCAAATCCAGGAATTACAATGGTAACGCTAACACAGTTGTTTGTTCTAGGACAATCGTGTAGTGCTATCACAGATAATATAGAGCCATTTAAAATATTAGTTCAAGATCCACCTACTCCACAGCTAATTAATAATGAAGTCGAATTTTGTTTAGAAGATAATTCTACCATTGCGGATCTATCAAACAACATTTCTAACATTAATCTTATTGAAGGTGAAATAGTAGTTTGGTATAATCAATCTGAAAATGGTATGGCTATTGATAACTCAGAATTACTACAAGATGGAGCAATTTATTATGGTGCGATTCAAACCATTAGCGGTTGTGAAAGCTCAGTTAGACTTGAAACAAGTATTGCGTTTGTTAAATGTATTGACAGTATTATAATTCCTGATGGTTTTTCACCTAATGGAGATGCCATTAATCCTGTGTTCGATATTCTTTACTTAGATGAACTCTTTCCTAATTATAAATTAAGCGTCTATAATAGATACGGCAATATACTTTACGAGGGCAATAAAAATTCCCCAAAATGGGATGGCACTTCAAAAAATAACAATTCTGTTTTACCTGTTGGTGTCTATTTTTATATCATAGAATTTAACGATGGAGAAACAGAATCAGTACAGGGCAGGGTTTATCTCAGTAGATAATTACGATATTTAAAATGATTAATAAAATAACCACATATTGTTTTACTATAGTATTCCTAATTTTAGGGCTGGTATCTCATGCGCAACAAGATCCGCAATACACGCAATATATGTATAATATGAGTGTGATAAATCCTGCATACGCTACTGACGATAATTCAATGATGAATATTGGTTTACTCTATCGTACCCAATGGGCTAATTCTATTGGCAGCCCAACAACAGGCACCTATTTTATACATTCTGCAATCACGGATCGTATGGAAGGTGGCATATCAATAGTTCATGATAAAATTGGGGACGTCGTAAAACAAACAAGTGCCTTTGCTGATATTGCTTATGTACTTCCGGTAGGTGATAACACAAAATTGTCTTTTGGAATTAAGGCCGGAGCTACCTTTTACAGCACCAATTTTGACGGATTTGTATATTCAGATCCTTTACCTGATCCTGCTTTTGAGGAAAACATAAGTCGAACGTTTCCTAATGTTGGAGCTGGATTATTCTTTTTTTCTGAGTACTTCTACTTAGGCTTCTCGGCGCCAAATTTATTGGAGACAAAACATTTAGAAGAAGATAGCGGTATAGTTTCACAAGGTTCTGAAAACATCCATTTTTTCTTAACAGGAGGTTATGTTTTAGATTTGAGTGATAGATTTAAATTGAAACCAGCTTTTATGGCAAAACGTGTTAATGGAGCTCCTTTATCCGTAGACTTAACCGCCAATGTCCGTTATAATGATTTGGTAGAGTTTGGATTAGGTTATCGTTTTGATGATTCTTATACTGGTATGGTTAATTTTTCAGTAATTGAAGGGATCCGTATTGGATATGCCTACGATCATACCATTTCTAATTTAGGACGATTTAATTCTGGATCTCACGAAATAATGTTATTATTTAACATTGGTACACTCGGAAAAGGCTTTGACAAATCACCAAGATTTTTCTAATTGAAGACAAATGAAAACGTTTAAACTATATATCTTATTTGCTGTGTTAATCACAGGAAGCTTATGCTTTTCTCAATCTAAAAAAGCAAATGAACTTTATCAAAATAGAGCTTATGTCGAGGCGGCAGAAATTTTTGTGAAATTACCGAAAACAGCTGCTAATCTAGAAAAATTAGGGGATTGTTATTATTATAATTCAGAATTTGAAAGTGCCTACAAAGCTTATAAACAGGTTTTTGATTCTAAGGCTGACTCAAACGATTTAACAGAAGACTTTTACTTTAAATATTTCGATGTTTTAAAAGGTATTAAAAATTATAAAGAGGCCGACAAAATTTCTACTATCCATTTAAACAACCCACTCAATACGGATAGTTTTAAATCTTTATTAAAACGTATTATTCCTTACGAATATGAACTAAAAAGTTTAACGGGTGATGTAGGAGGTTCAAATTTTGGTGTAGGACTTTATGGAAAAAAAATTGTGTTTTCCTCAACTAAAAATTTAAAAAACCCAAATTATCAATGGAACGGTAAACCCTATTTAGATTTATACGAAGCAACAGTAACCATGGGAGACGCTATGGCATTAGATAGTATTGAATCTTTCAATAAAAAAATAAATACATCTAAACAACATGAAAGTAATGCAGTTTTTACAAAAGATGGTAAAACCATGTATTTTTCTAGAAATCTTAAAAAACGAGTTGATTTAGATTCTACAAAAATTGCAGTAGTTAGCATATTTAAAGCAGAACTAGTGGATGGCGAATGGACAAACGTTTCACCTGTACCTTTTTCTAGCGAGACCTATTCTACCATGCATCCCGCATTGAATAACGATGAGACAAAACTCTATTTTTCTAGTGACATGCCTAGCACTTTAGGGTCTTTCGATATTTTCTATGTGGATATCATAGGAGGCACTTCATTTGGAGAACCTGTAAACCTAGGTGATAATATCAATACGGAACATCGAGAACAATTTCCGTTTGTAGCAACAGACAGTACACTTTATTTTGCCTCTAATGGTAAACCCGGGTTTGGTGGTTTGGACGTATTTTCAAGTCGTGTTAATCCAGATACCAATGAATTATTAGATGCGCTTAATTTAGGAGAATCCGTAAATAGTGAAAAAGACGATTTCGCATTTGTAGTAGTTGACTCTTCAAATACCGGCTATATATCTTCTAATCGCTTTGGAGTAGATAATATATACACCTTTAAACGTATTGAAAATGAAAGACGTTATTATATAGAAGGGTTAGTTACAGATAAAGTGACGGGCGAAATCTTACCTAATACAACCGTAACGTTATTTGACAAAGATGGTAACGTCATTGCGGAACAATTGGTGGGCAAAGATGGTCGTTACAAATTAATCACAAAACCCAATCAGAAGTATTCTGTTGAAGGTTTTCAACCTAAATACATTCCTCAAGTTGAATTTTTTGATACCAATGACAAAGGTAATATAGAATTTAATATTGAGCTCGAAATAGAATCATACAAAGATGCTGAAGAAATAGTAACCGATGATGATGAAGGTAATACGTACATTGAGTTAGAAAATATTTACTTCGACTTTGCGAAATGGGATATTAAAGCACAAGCAGCTAAAACCTTAGATGTGTTAGTCGCTTTACTTAGAAAATATCCACGGATGGAAATTCAACTAGGTGCCCATACAGATTCTAGAGCGAGTTATGAATTTAATATGGATCTTTCTGAAAAACGAGCTCGTGCTACTTTAGAATACATGGTGCAGAACGGTATTTCGCGAAGTCGTTTAACCTCAAAAGGATTTGGAGAAACAAAGCCTTTAGTTCCATGTGGTGAAAATTGTACAGAAACAGAATATTCAATTAATAGACGTTGCGAATTTATTATCTTACGATAGCATAATATCCATTTAAAAAGAAAATATGCCACTCGCTAACGAAATTGTTCTAAGACCTCGATTTAAATTTGAAATAGCAACTAATAACCAAACATTATTAGAAAGTTTTGAAAATAAAAAATCCATTCAAACGGAATTTATTGTCTCTAGAATAGATGATCATGTTTTTTTAAAATTTCCGAAAAAAGATCAACACTTTTGGTCACCACAACTACATTTAGAGATTAACGAAGACGGACCTGACAAAGCTATTGTGCATGGTTTATTTGGCCCTAATCCAACCGTTTGGACCTTATTTATGTTTTTGCACTTTATTACAGCTGCCCTATTTTTTGGATTCGGTATTTGGGCGTACACCAATTATAATTTAGAAAATTCATACTCCTTGCAATTATGTCTCAGCATTCTAATGATTCTTATATGGTTTGGATTGTATTTTGCGGGCAGGATTGGACGCGCAAAAGGTAAACCTGAAATGTATCGCTTACAAACTTTTATGAATACAACACTAAGCAGTTATCGTTAAATTTCTTTAATGCTACGTACGATTATTTTGAAATTTGGAATTTCATAATTATCATTTCCATAAATAACATTAAACAAAATATTGAAGGAAATGTTTTAACTACATTAACAGATTATCTGCATTATTATAACCATATTCAAACTTTACATAAAAAGCTCTTTATTTTTTTCTGTATTCAAAGCCATGCAGATTAAAAAATGAATAGAGAAATTTACTGATCATATATTTTATTTGACGTTCGAAATAGGCCACAAAAAGGACGCCCGTAATTAATTTAAACAAAACAATACGCCAACACGCTGAAATACTGACTTTAAAGCAAATTACGATGTATAGTTTTAATTTTTTTTGAAGCAGTTCGTAAAAAATTTTTATAGTGCAGTCTATAAATTTGAATGCTTATGGAATTCGAGATAGCAGCACTCTATCAATTCTCTTAATTTTGTTGGAGCGTATTGTATACATTTTCCTGGGAAATAATTCTACATTTAGTTTTGTTCTTTTACCCGCAAGTATTTTTCAAAAATATATCTAAGCAACAAATTTAAGTTAGCTAAAGATTATTTCATCTAATTCATATGTATTACGTATTTCAGAAATTATTAACTTTTAAATCATTTTATTTTAAATAGCTGATGTTCCGATCAAGCACAACACGTGTTATTATATATTTTAGACCTCTGTTATAATCCGAAGTGATTAATAGGCCCGTTACCTTTTCCGAATATTTTATTTTTGCCATTATCAATAGCAAGGTTTATAAATTTACAAGCTTCCTTAACAGCATTTTCTAATTTATATCCTTTACTTAAATACGCAGCTATACTTGATGACAAACTACAACCTGTACCGTGTGTATTATTTGTGTCTATTCTTGAGTTTTTAAATACAGTTATTTTATTGGTTGAATAGTCGTACAAAACATCAAATATACCATCTCCCGAATCCTCTAAATGACCTCCTTTAAGCAATACGGATGTTTTAAATCTCATCCCAATATTTTTAGCCGCAACTTCGGCGTTTTGCCTATTTATCGGTTGTTCAATTAAGGTTTCTGCTTCTTTAGTATTGGGTGTAATAAGTAATGCTTTTGGCAGTAACTTTTTTAAGCAATTTATGGCATTGTCAGTGATTAATTTATCACCTGATGTTGCAATCATTACAGGATCTATAACCACATTTTTCGCATTATATTCAGCTAATTTTCGATCAACCGTTTCTATTACTTCACATGAGTGAAGCATCCCTATTTTAATCGCTCCAAAATTTATATCAGAAAACACGGCATCCAGTTGTTTTTCAATATGTAAAATAGGCATTGGGTGTATATCAATAACACCTATTGTATTTTGTGCTGTAGATGCTGTAATAACACTTGCAGCGAATGCGCCACATGCTGAAATACTTTTAATATCTGCTTGTATTCCTGCGCAACCTCCAGAATCGCTTCCTGCAATAGTCAACACACTGTTATATAATGTCTTTATATTTTCCATGATTCTTTATTATACGCACTGTCCCAAAACATCCATTCTAATTTTGATGCTTTTTCAAAAGCTGTATTCATTTTATCGATGCGCTCTGGTGATGATTTAATGGCATATTTATTAGTTATTTCGATAGCATTCTTCACTGAATTTGCAAACGCTTCTCCACCATAAGTATTTATCCAATCTTGGTATGGGTTATTGTCTTTGTTTGTTTGATTGGCTAAAATGTAATCCCCAATCTGTTGGTAAATAGTAAAACATGGAAGTACAGCCGCAAGACCTTCTTCTAAAGATTTAGTATGTGTCATGCGAGACAAGTAACTTATATAAAGTTCGCAAGTCACCGAGGCTTCATTTATAATACATTTTTCATTAAGAAAATTCTGGTGCAGTGCATTTTCTACAGTTATTATTCCTGTTGCGGCATTCAAAAAAAACTGTGTATCATTTTCATCTGAGCATTTAACACCAATTTGGGCCAAAATCTTTTTGTATTCAGATAAATAAATAGCATCTTGGTTTATATAAAAATTAAATATTTCTTTTGATAGCGTACCAGCCATAAGTTCTTTTATAAAATCATGTGCTTTGATTTGTTCCAATATGCGTGCTGTGTTTTGGTTTATTGCTTTGTACCAGTTTGACATATAATTTCTTTTAATTGTTGTGTTGCTTGTTCTGGATTATTGGCTTGTGAAATAGCCGAAACTATGGCTACACCATCGGATCCATTTTGTATTAGTTTTGCTGTATTAGATTTATCGATTCCGCCTATGCAGATAATAAATTTATTACTTAATTTTTTTATTTTTTTTAAACCTTCAACACCCAACGGAGTATCTAAGTCCCTTATTTTTGTTTCTGTTTTAAAAATTGGGGATAAACCAATATAATTAACCGCTAGATTATTGGCTTCTACCGCTTGCTCCTCATTACTTACAGACCAACCTATAATTTTATTTTTTCCTAATAATGTCCGTGCAATGCAGACCGGCATATCTTTCTGACCAATATGTACACCATATGCATCTATAGCTAGAGCAATATCAATTCTATCATTTATAATAAGTGGCGTATTGTATTTTGCACAAAGTTTTTTTACCGCTATTGCTCGCAAATAAAACTGTTTTGTATTTAACTTTTTTTCTCTCAATTGAACAATGCTAGCACCTCCTTTTAGGCTAGATTCTAGAACATTTAAGAATTGCGTATGGTCTGTAATTCGCTCATCTGTAACATACATTAGAGAATAATTGACCTTTTTCATTTTTCGTTCGCTATTTGATATAAGGCATCGATAAAATTCATCTGGAAACTACCAGTCCCTTTTGATATTTTTTCAGCCATATTGCCAGCTTCCCCCATTAATTCCATGGCCAAGTATGATGCCATATGATAGTTTGGGTTTACAGCAATACACGATCCAATTATGCTAGTAGCCGTGCAGCCCATTCCGGTAACTTTAGCCATAATAGGTTTACCAGTGGTGACTTTATCAATATTTTCGCCTGTTATAATGTAATCTGTGGCTCCACTTATAACAATTGTATTATTTAGTTTTTTTGATAGTTCTTGTGCCGCATGCAATGCATTTTCAGAACTGATCGTACTATCGACTCCTTTAGTATTATTACTTAATTGTGTTAATGCTAAAATTTCTGAAGCATTTCCTCTAATAACGGAAGGTTTGTAGCTTTCTATTATTTTTAAAGCTGTCTCGGTTCTGTATGTAGAAGCTCCCACACCTACAGGATCAAAAACAACTGGTTTATTAAGTGCATTTGCCTTTTTTATTGCTATTTCCATTGCCTCAACCCATTTTGGACTCAGGGTCCCCATATTGATGACTAAAGCCGAGACAATGGAAGTAATCTCCTCTACCTCTTCAATGGCATGTGCCATTACTGGTGATGCACCAATAGCTAGCAACGCATTGGCCGTATTATTCATTACTACATAATTGGTGATGTTATGAACTAAAGGCGACTGGTCTCGTATTTCTTTTAGTATTTTCTCGAATTGTTCTTTCTTAGACATAATTTCTATTGTCATTTTTTGTTAATAAAAAAGCCACTTCCGCAGCTGCGAAAGTGGCTTGTATAGTTATATATGTTGATTATATACAATCCTCGTTTCCCTCCGCTGTTGTTAAACATATCAGGTTCATAGGGTATCATCTCAGCCATAATTTTGGCACCCCTAACGATTTGGTAAAGTTACAATTTTTGCCAGTTTTTGTTATATAGTTCAGTCTTTAATTAATGCATCTATTTGTAAAACGTCTTGAGCAGTAAAATTTGATGATCTAAAATTATTCATATAACCTCTGTTATATAAATATTACAAAGCAAGCGCTTGTAATTTCAAATTTAAACAGTAATAATTGGTAGGTCTAAATATGGATTCAAACTTAAATATTCCGAGATATTTTAATTGGTACCGTAAAATATCCATGTTGTTTAAGAAACTAATTAGTCGTAAAATCAAAAAATTGTAAAAACATATTGAGTCTTCTTATAAGGTCTACAACATCAATAAAACATTAACGCAATAGCCCAATTAACAACCTATTCTTATAAGTAGTGAGATATTTTAGTGGGATACAATACGGCTCGAGTTTATACCCGAACCGTTATTGATTTGACACATGGATAACTGTTATTATTTTACAATCTTATATTCCCAAAAAGCACCACTTATGTCAGTAATTTTGAGTGTATAGGTTCCGTTTGGCAATGTTGCTAAAACTTCATTATTCAAGTTTAATTTGGCTTTAGCTCCTAATGGAACAATGAGACTATGTTTACCTGGTTTTATTTTAGCTACATAGTAATTTGAAATACTCTTATCTTTAAGTATGGCTAAATCATCTTGAGTATATTCTAGGATTGAACTTTTTTTGTCGTCAAACAATTCAATACCAATTACCCAAGCGCCATATACGTCCACACCTTCCGTTCTAAATATATCAAAGCTTAATATATTATTCACTATTTTTCCTTCGGTAATTTCCAGTTTTGGTTTTACCGATTTATTATGAAGGGCTCCCCACAAGCCACCGTGAAATACTTGGTTTGTCATTAATGTCATTCCTAAAATAAATAGAGAACCAAATAAAACAACTTTGGAAAAAACACTTTCTTTTATGGGTATTAAACCTGAACCAAACCAAGCAAACCATTTCGTTTGAGTAATTGTATTATTATTTTTAACTAAATAATTGTCCACAGAGTATTTTCCACTTCCAGTTAAAAATAAGACAAATCCTGTAGCGATTCCTAGCACTCCTATTTGCCATTCGTCGAGACACGTTGTGCCAATCCACCCTGAACCTAATAGAATGCCCATTGCAAGTCCAAAAACACCTATACTCATTATTCGGGTAAACAAACCGAACATAATGAATAAACCTACAACACCTTCAATGATCGTGAAAATTACCATATTAATCCAAAGGGCATCTGGATTTTCTACTAGATATTGAATTAGGGGTTTTATACCTAAGGCGTTGGGTAAAAAAGCGTTAAACTTTTCACCGATATATCCTGCGGCTTCTGGGTCTAGTTTGTTGGCTAGTGCAGTTCTCCTCCAAAAAGCGGAAAAATAAGTCCATCCCACTACCAATCTTAATGCTAAAGCTAACAGCCCTGCATCATTTTTTATATTTTTCATGTTTATTATTTGTAATTGATAAAATGCAGTCTTTTAACTGCTTTAATGTTAACTCATCGAAAAATCAATTACATATAAACTTGAATATTTTGATATAAAATGTATAAAGGAACATCCGCAACCTGTCGTTTTTTTAACGTTCCTTGAGAAAAAGAATTATTAGATGAATTTATTAGAAATTCAAAATTATAAGCTTCTGATGTGAGATAATCAGGTTGCTCAATCGTTTGTTTAGAAATAGTTTGAATAGACTCATTAAACGTCTGACAATTAGATTGAGAAAGTACTGATTGACTTTTGTTTAAAACTTGCGTCGTAGGAACACCAAATTCAGCCTGAATAAAATTTCTAATTTTACACGGAGAAATTATAAGCAAGAATGCTAGTCCAAATATGAACAGCATTGAATTAACGTTTTTTATTTCTAACTTTATTTTCACTCTTGCAAATTTAGGAATGAATGGCTTTAAAATTGTGACTTTATTTAAGAAGTTAAGCTTTATTTTATTATTTGGCGATGTCGTATATGCCTTATCGTAGCAAAAAAATCAATTTTAATAGTTACGTTACTTTTGTAAATTGGTTTGTAACTAAGAATTAATTAACCGTATGTGACTCATCTTTCTGTACCGTTACAGAACCCCAATTTTCCTCTGTTTTAATTCTGTAATTTTCATTTCAGACTCCCTGAATCGTTTTGCTATCATAGTCAACCTATTTTTTCGTTATTTGATTGACGTTTAATAATTTTTGGTCGCTCATTTTAAATTTTCTAACCGATTGTTGGTTTTGTCGTAATTGAAAAGTGAATAATACAAACGCCGTGATTTTTTTAAAAAAACAATTGATTAGCAATAAGTTTATGGACATACCTACTAATCTGTTTTCCGTTCTTTTTTTGTTTAATAGGTAAATCTTAATATCTATTTATAAAGTATTCTTTTTCGAAAAACTCTTCATCGGTTTTGCAATTTATGATTCTGCAGTAATTTGAAATTTTAACTTTTCTTTTTTGGAAATCTTGTCTTCATATTCAATCTGTCTCCATTTTTCATTCCAATAATTTCGTAGCATTCTAGATGCGTATTATATAATTATTATAACGATTTTATATATGGCTCACAATGCCCAAATTAGCAGTTATTTTCGGATTCAATACAAGCTCATTATTACGACATAAAGAAAAACAAGCCACTACTAAATACCTATGCCTATTAGCTTGAGTAGCTAATTCTACCAAAAAATGAGAAGATAATAAAGGTAGAAGATTAAAAAATTATAGCGGCGATTATCACTCAACCATTATCTGTTAAAAATAAAAACTATTGCGAATAAGATGTCCTTACTATTTCTGATTATATCCAAAACGACGTAATTGCTTCTGGTTACTCCTCCAATTCTTATTAACTTTTACATATAACTCTAAATGCACTTGCTTACCAAAGAATTTTTCTAAATCTTTTCGAGCCTCCACTCCAACACGTTTTAAAGCGGTTCCTTTATGGCCAATGAGAATTCCTTTTTGAGTTTCGCGCTCAACCATAATTACAGAACGCATTCTTATAATATTGTCTTCTTCAAAAAACTCTTCGGTATCAACCTCTACAGCGTACGGAATTTCTTTTTTGTAATGCATTAAGATTTTTTCTCTAATGGCCTCATTTACAAAAAAACGTTCAGGTTTATCGGTTAATTGATCTTTTGGATAAAAGGCCGGAGATTCGGGTAGTAATTCGATTATTCTATTAAATACATTTTGAACATTAAATCCTTCCGTCGCAGAAATAGGAAAAAACTCAGCATTAGGAACCTTTTGTTGCCACAGCTCAGATTGCTCTTCTAATTGCTCTTGGTTAGATTTGTCAATCTTATTTAATAACAGTAGAACAGGAATTTTAGAATTGGTTATTTTATTAAAAAAGGCTTCATCCTTTAACTCCTTCTCTCCTATTTCAACCATATAAATCAGCACATCAGCATCATCAAAAGCCGATTTTACGAAATCCATCATAGATTCTTGTAATTCATAAGCTGGTTTAATAATTCCCGGCGTATCACTTAAAATCACCTGAAAATCCTCACCATTTACAATACCTAATATTCTATGTCTCGTAGTTTGCGCTTTAGAGGTGATTATAGATAGCTTTTCACCTATAAACGCATTCATCAATGTCGACTTACCAACATTAGGATTTCCAATAATATTTACAAAACCAGCTTTGTGCATCTTACATGTTTTACTGCAAAGTTAATATTTATAATGATTGTACCTATAAAGTTTTTAATTGCTTCATTCTATATTGCTGCAGAAACTAATTTTAAAATCTATTAAAACCACTGCTTTTGCCGCAGTTTCCACTGTGAATTCAATTTATGTACCATTACGGGTTTATTTAAAACATTCGCCGACAAAAAGCTATTTACTAACGTAACTATTTGAAAGAAAATGAATTAGTCGTATATTTATTCTGTTTAGCTAATAATATGAAAAACATATTTAAAACCGATTCCCAACGTCAAGTCATACTTGCCATTCAGGATAATGATCCTATTATACTAAAGAAAATCTACAGGTATAATTATCCCAAAATTGAAATTTTTATATTAAAAAACAATGGCTCTAAAGATCAGGCTAAAGATATTTATCAAGAAGCATTTTTAGCCGTTTGGCAAAATGTTAAACAAAATAAATTCAGACCACAGAGCGAAACTTCTATTAATAGTTATATATACGCAATTGCTAAAAATAAATGGTTGGATGTTTTGAGATCGCAAGGTTATAAAAAAACTATTGTAACATCACGATTAAAGCATTTTGAAATTAAAGCAGAAGAATATAATGATATTGACGATGACATTTTAAAAGATAAACGATTAGAAGATGTAATGCATGCTTTTAAAAATTTAGGCGAGGCATGTAAAAGCTTATTGCGTAAGTTTTATTTTGAAAAAAAATCTTTGAATTTAATTGCTGAGGAATTGGCCTTAAATGCTGCATCTACTCGAAATAAAAAATACAGATGTATGCAAAAACTTAGAGAAATAGCTTTTAAAAATTGATATTTAGCAACAATGAACCTACCTCACTTATCACAAAACGAATTTGAACAGATAGAAAAATATCTAAATGGTTGGCTGGATGATTCTGATTTACATGACTTTGATCAACGTTTAAATAATGACTCGGATTTCAAAACTAAGGTTGAAGAACTTAAAATTACTATAATGGGTATTGAAGCCCAGACATTAAAAGAACAGTTAAATAAATTTCATAATGACATTGAAAGTCACAATATAAAGCACAACGTTAACGATTCTAAAATTTATAATTTTAATTGGAAACGACTCGTAATAGCGGCTACACTTGTTATTGCTGCAGGTAGTTTTTGGATAATAAGTGGTAATCTTAATAACCAACTGTACTCAAAATATTTTACTCCAGATCCTGGATTACCAACTACAATGAGTAGTTCTGACAACTATAAATTTTATGAAGCTATGGTTGACTATAAACAAGGAAATTATAACACAGCTATCTCTAAATGGGAACGTTTGCAAAACATAAAAATAAATAACGATACCTTAAATTATTTCATTGGTGTAGCACATTTGGCCAACCAGAAAGAACACAATGCGATTTCGTTTTTAGAAAAAGTAACAAAAAACTCAGAATTTGCATTGGTTAACGATGCATATTATTATTTAGGTTTGGCCTATTTAAAATCTAATGATCTAGACAAAGCAAAATCCAATTTACAACACTCAACGATAGATAATAGCAAAGCCCTTTTATCGGAACTGAACGATTAACTTGTTTTTATTTAATGCACTGATTATGAAACGATTTTATAATTGTTATAGGCTTTTTATGCTTTTTTCTTTCATTTTGATTGGAAAACAAGCGTTTACGCAAAATGATTCAATTGGCGGTATATCAAATATTCAAACACTTCTAGAACGTAATTCTATAGAAAAAGCAGAATTAGAAATAAATGAGCAAACAGCTAATTTAATAGCTCAAAAAAGATACAATAGTTTAGCTAGATATGTGTATATAGTGGGGAAAATTCAATTATTAAAAAATAAAGATGTCAACGCCAACACTGTAAGCGAACATTTAGCATCATTAATTCAGAATAACACAAAGGATGCGAACACTCTGTACCAAACAAATATAAACCTATCCAAATTATATTTTGAACTTAACAACATCCAAAAAGCTTATGATTACGCTTTAATAGCCAGAAACCACGCTTCAAAGTTAAAAGCTAATGAACACCTATTAATTTCGGAATATTACCTAGGAGATTATGGCATGAAATTAGGTAAAATTGCGTTGTTAGAGCAACATATTAGACAAGCGGTACAAATTATAAAAAAATCACCAAAATTACAGTATAAAATTACCGCCAGAGTTTATAACTTAATGGGGGCAACCATGTATTATTCGTCAAAACAAGATAGCGCTATCTATTATTTTGAAGCCGCACTAGACCATGTGAAATTTCTAGAAAAAAATTACGAAAATCAGCTTTATCTTCCTGCCGCTATAAAAGGTAATTTGTTTTTAATGTATCTAAATCAAGGCAAACACGAACAAGCTAAAACTTTAGTGGAAGAGTCTATAACCTTAAGTAAAACCTTTCTAAAAAAAGCAACAAATCATCCATTAGCTCCGCGAGTTAAAAGAAATATCGGTATTGGCTATACTAATCTTTCTAGCCTATATAATGATCTTGGAGACTTTACAAAATCTGAACAAATCTCCGAGCTCTCATATAAGCATGCAGAGCAACATTTTGACCATAATTCCCAAGAATATTTTATGGCAGCACTCAATCTGGCCGAAATAAAAAATACAATAAAAGCGTATGATGAAGCTTTAAAATATCTTAATAAGGCCGATGTTTGTTTACGAGACATGGTTGATGAAAACGATCAGCTTCATGCTTTTTTGTACAATGCATATGCGACTAATTTCTATCAAACAAAACAATATAATAAAGCTATAACGTATTGGTCACTTAGTGATGAGTATTATATAAAATCTAATTCGGGGGAATATGATACAAACCGATTGTATAGCAAAATGAATTTAGCACTCACATATGCTGAAATAAATGATAAAGAAAAAGCCTATACAACCTTAAAAGAACCTTACCACTATTTCTTGAAAAAGAATGGTGAAAATGATTACTTAACTAATGAATTATTGGTAACCTTAGCTCGTGTTGCTCTAAAGCTTAAGGATTACGAAGAAAGTTTAAAATGGACAGAATATAGCTTAAATATCTATAATAGCAACACTAAGGAAGAGGGATATAATAAAATACAAATTGAAGATAAAAAAGCTGAAATTTTACTCATTAATGCAAAATCTAAATATTATTTAGCACCAACCAGAGACAGTCTATTCTTAAAAGAACTACTTAAAACCACCACTGCAGCGCTCACAAGTATCGAGCAAAAGAAATCTATTTTCGTATCTATTGATAATATCAACGCGCATTTAGAAAACAATAAAGAAATCATCTCATTTAGCAAGAGAATTTACTTAGAACTCTATTATTTAACAAAAAACAAGAACTATTTAAATAAACTAATTAGTTTACACGAATCCATAATATACAATAGAATACGACTCCACTTAAATTTAAGGAAGAATATCAATTTTTTGAATATTCCAGAAGAAAAAATAAAACGTGAAGAAAAACTTAGAAACAAACTCGCGCAATCATTAGATAATGATATCGATGATTTCTTTAAAGCCCGTAAGCAGTGGACTATTTTTTTAGATACTTTAAAACAGCATTATCCTCAATATTACAAAATGCGTTATGCCATACTCGAGAAACCCTTGGATAAATTACAAGATAATATTTCTAATCAGACAACAGTTGTACGTTATTTGTTTATAGAAGACGATTTATATGCTTTTGTTGTAACCAAATCAGACCGAAATATTTACAAATTAGACTCAAATAATCTTAAAGATTTAATCTACTCAATAGAACACCACCAATTTAATATTTCAGAAATAAGTACAATTTATAATGCGCTCTTTAATAAATTATGGAACCCATTTGCAGAAAAAATTAATTCTAAAAATGTTATAATTATTCCAGATGGCGAACTCTTTAATTTAAGTTTTGAGACTTTAATTTCTAATCCTATAGCCTCTTTTAGAGAATTAGCTGCAACTAGTTTACTCGCAAAATATAACATATCATACAATTACAGTTTACTATTATTACACAACTCCAAAAAAACGAAATTTTATGAGGCTGATTTCATAGCATTTGCTCCAGAGTTTAATTCTAAAATGAAATTAGATTATCGGTATACCATCACAGATTCACTCATTTTAGACAAGACTTATTTAACATTATTGCCTCAACCATTTGCCATGGATCTTGCTAAGAAGTCCTCAAAACGTTTCAATGGCAGGTCTTTTTTAAACGAAAAAGCGTCTAAACAGATATTTACAAAACAAGCTAAAGAGCATAAAATTATTCATATCGGAACTCATGCAGAATCTAATAATATATCTCCAGAATTATCTCGACTAATTTTTGCTAAAAATGTCAATGATACGATTTCATCAGAAGATAATTCGTTATACACTTACGAAATATATAATCAAAACTTATCCTCTAACCTCACAATTTTAACGGCTTGCGAAACAGGTAAACCCACACACCAAGCTGGGGAAGGTATGATATCTTTAGCACATGCCTTTAATTATGCAGGTAGCGAAAGCATATTAACAAGTTTATGGAAAATAGATGAACAATCTAGCTCTATAATTATAGAAAGGTTTTACAGTCATCTTGATAATGGCTTAGCAAAGGACGAAGCACTACAACAAGCCAAACTAGATTATATTGCATCTGCCGAAGGGAGAACCATAGCACCACAATATTGGGCTGGTTTAGTTTTAATAGGAGATACTACCCCAATCGATTTCAACACAACATCGAATTTAATATTTTGGTTATTAGGCATTGCTCTTATTATCATCACAACGATCGTAATTTTTAGTAAAAGAGCCAAAAGAAGGAAATACCAGAAAACAAAAAAGTCTTTCCAATTGGAAAGACTTTAATATCTTAGTAGAAACTACAATTAAATTGCAGCGACATGCTTAGTTAACTGTGACTTTAAGTTTCCAGCTTTGTTAGCATGAATAATATTCTTTTTAGCTAATTTATCTATCATACTATGTACCGAAGGCAACATTTTTTGTGCTTCGCTAGCATCAGTAAGTTCACGTAATTTTTTTATTGCATTACGCGTTGTTTTATGATGATACTTATTAAGTACACGTCTCTTTTCGTTACTTCTAATTCTTTTTAAAGCTGACTTATGATTTGCCATTATATTTTTCCTTATTCCTTATTAAAATTGTAGCCCGTAGGGGAATCGAACCCCTCTTACATGGATGAAAACCATGCGTCCTAGCCGATAGACGAACGGGCCATTTTGGTATTTTTATTATTTAAATGAACCAACAACGTTTCCATTGCGGATGCAAAAATACAACTATTTTTTACTTTTGCAACACCAAAGTAATTTTTTTTTAAAAAAAATTAATAAGCCTTAGCAAAAAGCACGCGTTGATTAGACGGTTTTCCGCTGTATACGCACTTTCCGCTTTCTGTTTTATTCTGCATAGGAATACATCGTATTGTGGCTTTAGTCAGCTCTTTAATCTTTTGCTCTGTTTCTATAGTGCCATCCCAATGTGCAGAAATAAAACCAGTTTTGGTTTCTAAAACATTTTTGAACGTCTCAAAATCATCAACCGTAGTTATATGCTCATCTCTAAATTCTTTTGCTTTTTGAAATAATTCTCCTTGAATAATCTTTAAAAGATCCTTAACCGTAGAGATTAATTCATCCATCGCAACAATCTCCTTCGTTAATGTATCGCGTCGAGCTAATTCAATCGTATTATTTTCTAAATCTTTAGGTCCTATTGCAATACGTAAAGGAACTCCTTGTAATTCATGTTGTGCAAATTTAGCACCTGGTCTATGCGTCGTTCTTTTATCGAACTTACAACTAATCCCTAAAGCTTTCAATTGTTTTATTATAGACTCAGCTTTTTCTGAGATAGAAATAAATTGTTCATCATTTTTATATATAGGAACAATAACCACTTGGAATGGCGCTAAATTTGGCGGTAACACCAATCCTTTATCATCACTATGAGTCATAATTAAAGCTCCCATTAATCGTGTAGAAACTCCCCATGAAGTTGCCCATACATGATCTAATTTGCCTTCGTTATTGGTAAACTTAACATCAAACGCCTTAGCAAAATTTTGTCCTAAAAAATGAGAAGTACCTGCCTGCAGTGCTTTTCCATCTTGCATTAGAGCTTCTATACAATACGTTTCTACCGCACCAGCAAAACGCTCGCTTTCTGTTTTAACACCTTTAATAACTGGGATAGCCATAAAATTTTCTGCAAAAACAGCATACACATCATTCATTTGCTCAGCCTCTACTAATGCTTCAGATTTAGTGGCATGAGCCGTATGGCCTTCTTGCCATAAAAATTCTGCCGTACGCAAAAATAATCGCGTTCGCATTTCCCAACGCACTACATTAGCCCATTGATTTATTAATATTGGTAAATCTCTATAACTTTGAATCCATCCTTTATAAGTGTTCCAAATGATAGCTTCACTTGTAGGTCTTACCACCAATTCTTCTTCTAATTTAGCCTCGGGATCAACTCTTAATTTACCTTCATTATCAGGATCGTTCTGTAATCTATAATGGGTAACGACTGCACATTCTTTAGCAAAACCTTCCGCATTCTTTTCTTCAGCTTCAAATAAACTTTTTGGCACAAATAAAGGAAAATAGGCATTCTCATGTCCTGTTTCTTTAAACATTCTGTCTAATTCTGCTTGCATTTTTTCCCAAATTGCATAACCATAAGGTTTGATAACCATACAACCTCTAACTGCAGAATTTTCGGCTAAATTAGCCTTTACCACCAGTTCATTATACCATTTTGAATAATCTTCAGCTCTACTCGTAAGATTTTTGCTCATTTTCAGTGTTTTGGCACAAATGTTGTGCTTATGTTAAATGTATTAAATAGTTCAACAAAACTAACTATTTTTACTATGTTCAACAATAAAAAAAAGAGTTATGCAATTTAAAAATTTATTTACTAAAAAATTGCCATTTTTTGTTGCACTTGGTTTAGCGACTGTGTTAACTTCTTGTGGATCGTTTCAATACGCAGGTTATGATAATGATGGCATTTATTCTACAGATGAATATGACAATGACGATACAGAAACCCCAGTTGTAACCACTTCAACAGATAATTCAAATTATTATAAAAACTACTTTGCAGAAAACACGGCAGAGGTTGAAGCCATAAAAGAAGAAAGCGAAGTATTTACCGATATTGACTCTTACGAAAGTGACTATGTTCAATCCTCTTCGGAGACAACAGAGCAACAACCGGCTTACGGTGGTTGGGGACAAAATAACAACACTGTTACCGTTAATTTTATTGATAACGGTTGGTATGGTTATAACAGTCCGTGGTTAATAAATGGTGGTTTTGGTTATGGATATGGATACGGTCACTACAGATGGAACAGACCTTGGAGATATGGATATGATAATTGGGGATGGAACAATCCTTGGGTTTATGGCGGCTATTACGGTTATGGTTATCATTCCCCATGGCATTATGGTTACGGTTATACTAATTATGGATGGAATCATGGTTATTACAGATCTAATAATAGATTTGCTTATAACAATTCGAGGAGAGGATCATTACTCTATAATGATAATTTGAGTCGCACTGGTAGAGGCAATTCTGCCATATCTAGAACGACTTCTACTATACGCAGATCATCTAATTCTGCCACGTCTAATTATTCAAGAAGCACAAGTACAAGATTTAATTCTAATACACGAACTCTTAGAAGTAGAAGTACAGCACAACCTTCAGTTCGCCGATCTAGCTCTAATTCAAGAATATCAAGACCTGCAGCAATTCGTACTAGACCTACAACAACCCGGTCAACGAGATCAACCCGTTCTAGTAGTAGAATATCAACACCTACTAGAAGTGCAAGATCTTCTGGGTCAGTAAGATCTTCTAGCTCAAGAAGTTCAAGATCTTCATCAGGAAGTGTAAGGTCATCTAGTAATTCTAGATCTAGTAGTGGTAGTCGTAGTAGTTCTTCTAGTAATAGCCGAAGAGGCCGAGGGTAAACATTTTATTTAATTCCAAATTTTAAAAAATTATTTATGAAAAAGTTTCTTATGCTTAGCATAGGCTTATTAAGCACGTCTTATATCTTAGCTCAAGACATTACTGATGCCGTAAGGTATTCTACTGAAGACTTACAAGGCACAGCAAGATTTAAAGCTATGAGCGGTGCTTTTGGAGCTTTGGGTGGTGATATGTCTAGCGTTAATATCAATCCAGCTGGTTCGGCCGTTTTTAACAATAGTCATGCTTCTATATCGGCAGGTTTATTTGATAGAAATAACGATACTAATTATTTTAATGGAAATAATTCATCATCCGATTCAAACATTGATTTACATCAGTTGGGGGCTGCTTTTATTTTTAATAATACAAACTCAAATTCCCCGTGGAAAAAATTTTCGTTGAGTGTGGCGTATGATCGAACTTCAGATTTTGATACTGATTGGATAGCTAGCGGTGTAAACCCTAACAATACTATTGGATCTTATTTTGTGGCTAATGCCAACGGTTTACCACTAAATGATATTTCAGTTTTATCTGAAGAGTCCTTTTCCCAAGCCTATTCGGAGATCGGTTCATTATTTGGATTTCAACACCAACAAGCTTTTTTAGGATATGAAGGATTTATTATAAACCCTGATGGAGATGCGAATACTGATCTTTATAATTCGACTATAGTAGGTGGCGATTACGCACAGCGATATTCCTATGCCAGTAGAGGCTACAATGGTAAATTAGCATTTAATTTTGCGACCAGTTACGACGATAAATTTTATTTTGGAATAAATTTAAATTCTCATTTTATAGATTTTGAACGCACTACATTTTTGCAAGAATCAAATTCTAACCCAGGTTCAATAGTGACTGATGTCTATTTTGAAAATAACCTGCTTACAACGGGAAGTGGCTTTTCGGTTCAATTGGGAGGTATTGCAAAATTGTCTGAAGAATTTAGGCTCGGCTTATCTTACAACTCACCAACATGGTATAGAATTTCGGACGAGACATCGCAGTATTTGGAAACGACAAGACAAGAAGGTGGCTCAGATCTAGGTTTAATTATTAATCCTAATGTAATTAACGTATATGAAGAATATAAATTACAAACACCTGGTAAATTAACAGGTAGTTTAGCTTATGTTTTTGGTAAGAGTGGCTTATTAAGTTTTGATTATTCCCTTAAAGATTATAGTAATACAAAATTTAAACCAACGTCTAACGCTTTGTTCTCTAGTATAAATAATGACATCAACAATCGTTTAACATCTGCAGCGTCGTATCGTTTCGGTGGAGAATACAGATACAAACAACTTAGCTTTAGAGGTGGTTATCGTATTGAAGAAAGTCCTTATGAAAATACTGACTTTTATGGTGATCTTAATGGATATTCACTTGGCTTTGGTTATAGTTTTGGAAATCTAAATTTAGACTTGGCCTTTAGTCAAGCGAAACGCGATATAAACCATCAATTATACAATGAAGGGTTGACGGATTCGGCAGAAATCCAATCAAAATTTACAGACTTTGTTTTCACTGTTGGTTTTAACATCTAATAACGTGTTTCTTAAAATAAGCCTGAACAGTACATATGTCTAGGCTTTTTTCTGTATCATTTTTAAATATAATATTCTAAACTTCTTTTAACTATTACCCAACGAAAAACCAGTAGACGCCATATAAGTTTGATACTGCTTAAAAAAAGTAAACAGACTAATATAAAACATGTCTTTATAAATAACATTCTAATCGGATTTACAACTTCTAATGTAGCGTCACTAAAATTATAAAAACTGATAGAGCGTTTGTAATTATATTAGAGAGATTAACTTTTATTATTTTTCATACTTTTTTTACCTTAATAATTTTACAGACTCATTACAGATAACTTATAAAAAAAGTCTGAGCATTACGTAATGCTCAGACTTTTCTATAATTGAAAGATCTTGTTTATCGTTTCAAGGTAAAATGGGCTTTAAATTCTTTACGTTCACCTGTTAAAGGTTCGTTGTACTCTACTGTAAACCAATAGCCACTAGTTGGCATAGCATTACCATTGTAAGTACCGTCCCAACCTGTTCCTCCTGGACTTATTTGCTTTAACAATTTTCCGTAACGGTCAAATATATAAATTTTTGCATCATTTCCAATACCTTCGATGTTCCAAGTTTCGTTTTG
>NZ_JASDDK010000008.1 GCF_030407435.1 Winogradskyella bathintestinalis | reverse complement strand
TAAGGTGGTTATAGCGACGGGGCTCACCTCTTACCATTCCGAACAGAGTAGTTAAGCCCGTTTGCGCCGATGGTACTGCTTTACTGTGGAAGAGTAGGTCGCCGCCTTTTTTAGAAACCCTTACTATATTTATAGTAAGGGTTTTTTTGTTTTATGAAATTTTATTTAGAATTTATTCGACACATTTTAATATTTTGTGTATACTAAACTAAAACACTAAGTTAAACACAGACTCTCTGTTGCTATAGCGACTATAAGACTTCATATTTTGTACACTTAAAAAACGGAATTAAATGATTATTTTTGGTTATACTTATGAAAGCAAATTATTATAAATATGTTCTAAAATTTAAACGACCAAGTGGAACATCAAGAGGAGTAATGTTAACAAAAGAAACTTGGTTTATAATATTAGAACATGAAGATTATATAGGGGTCGGTGAATGTGGTATTTTAAGAGGCTTATCAATTGACGACCGTGAGGATTATGAAGCTAAGCTAAATTGGGCTTGTAATAACATTCAATTTGGGTTAGAAAATCTATTACATAGTCTTATAGAATTTCC
Organism: Winogradskyella bathintestinalis; assembly: GCF_030407435.1. Lineage (GTDB taxonomy): Bacteria > Bacteroidota > Bacteroidia > Flavobacteriales > Flavobacteriaceae > Winogradskyella > Winogradskyella bathintestinalis. The sequence goes on along the minus strand of NZ_JASDDK010000008.1, from coordinate 80,172 downwards.
TAGCATTCAATTTGGTCTTGAAACGGCTTTTAAATCTTTAGAAAGCCGAGATAAGTTTCAACTATTTCCTTCGGATTTTACATCCAGCAACGATTCTATACCTATAAATGGGTTAGTTTGGATGGGAAGTGCTGATTTTATGCGTTCACAGATTAAAGAAAAAATTGAAGCAGGGTTTAATTGTATTAAACTTAAAATCGGAGCGATAGATTTTCAAACAGAGTTAGATATTTTAAAATCTATTAGGCAGGAATTTTCAATTTCAGATATAGAATTACGAGTCGATGCTAATGGCGCATTTTTACCTGAAAATGCTTTAAGTAAATTGAATCAATTAGCGAAATATCAAATACATTCAATTGAACAGCCTATAATGTCCAAGCAATTAAATAAGATGGCAGAATTATGTAAAAATACGCCTTTACCTATAGCTCTAGATGAAGAACTAATTGGAGTATTTTCACCATTAGAAAAACAAGAATTACTTCAAACTATAAAACCTCAATATATTATATTAAAACCCAGTTTAGTAGGTGGATTTTCTGGAAGTGAACAATGGATAAATTGTGCGGAAGATTTAAATATAAATTGGTGGATAACAAGTGCGTTAGAAAGTAATATCGGGCTAAATGCTATTGCTCAATGGACCTACATACTTCAAAATAAAATGCCACAGGGTTTAGGAACAGGTAGCTTATATACTAACAATTTTCCTTCGCCATTAACAGTAAAAAATGGTACTTTGCAATACGATTGTAATCAACCTTGGAAATTTAAATTATAAATGAATTATATACAACAAGCTTACAAAGGGCAGCTCCAACTTTGGATGTTTATTTTAACAACTATTCTTGTTGCCGGAATCTTTATTGGAAATTTTATCTATTTTTTAGTTGCTAATCCATCGGATTTGGAGATGGCTTATGATTTGATGAAACAAATACCTGCAAACCTGTCTTTAATAATGAACCTTTTGCCGTTCGCATTTTTATTAGGACTTTTATTTGTTTTAGTCAAATTTGTTCATCAAAGAAGTCTCCTCTCTTTAACTACTACTCGCTCTAAGGTAGATTTTGGTCGAGTTTTATTTTCTTTCTTAATGATTACTACTTATACGGTGGTAACATTTTTTATAATGTATTCCATTGATTCGGAAAATATTGTGTTTCAGTTTAATGCGGGGAAATTTGCTGTGCTATTTATAATTAGTATTTTGTTGTTTCCTTTTCAGATAGGATTAGAAGAATATTTATTTAGAGGTTATTTGATGCAGCACGTCGGTGTATTGGTAAAGAATAAATGGTTTCCATTAATTTTAACTTCTATATTATTTGGAATAGCCCATAGTGCAAATCCAGAAGTGGGTGCCATAGGATTTTGGCAGATGATGATTTTTTATGTGGGGACAGGTTTATTATTAGGAATAATGACTTTGATGGATGAAGGTTTAGAGTTGGCCTTAGGATTTCATTTAGGAAATAACCTTATTGCATCATTATTAGTAACTGCAGATTGGACAGCGTTACAAACGGATGCTTTATTTAAAGACACTAGTGAGCCAGAATTAGGCGCAATATCAGAAATTATTTTACCAGTATTAATCGTATATCCATTAATGTTATTAATACTTTCTAAAAAATACGGCTGGACTAATTGGAAAGATAAATTATTAGGCAAAGTCACTGAGCCAATAAATGAAGATTATAAAATTATAAAGTAAATCATGACTCCTACGTACAATAAAGTGCATAACAGATTTAAGTTCAACGGACTTCATTTTAATCATGAGGAATTAAAGGAAGTAGCTTATAGTCTTATCAAAGAAGGTGAAAAATATGAAAAGATTACCGGTGATTTTTTAATCGATTGGTTAAATAAAGAAGACTTTTTAATTGTTACTACATCTGGTTCTACGGGTTATCCAAAAAAGGTTAAATTAAAAAAACAAGCTATGGTTAATTCTGCCATTGCTACGGGTAACTTTTTTGGATTAGAACCTGGGGATAAAGCATTACATTGTTTACCAAGTCATTTTATTGCTGGTAAAATGATGTTTGTCCGTGCTTTGGTGTTAGGTTTAGAAATCGATTTTGTGGAGCCTACAGTGCAACCAGCTTTCGATTATGAGAAATCTTATGATTTCTGTGCAATGATTCCATTACAATTAAAACATACCATAAATTATATTCAGAATATTAAAACAATAATTGTTGGGGGATCTAAAGTAACTCAACCATTAATTGAAAAAATTAAAGATTGTATTCCTAAATTTTACGAGACTTATGGCATGACAGAAACTGTAACACATGTCGCTCTAAGACAATTAAAATCTAAATCAGGTGATAAAGATATGTATTTTAAAGCTCTACAAGATATTAATTTTGAGCAAGATGACAGAAATTGTTTAGTTATTAATGCACCAAAACTCGTTAAAGAAGCTTTAATTACTAATGATATTGTTGATTTAAAATCGACCACAAGTTTTAAACTCTTGGGGCGTTTTGATAATGTCGTAAATTCTGGAGGAGTTAAATTATTTCCGGAACAAATTGAAGATAAATTACAATCAGTTATAAAGCAACGTTTTATTTTAGCTGGCGAAGAGGATGCTTCATTAGGGGAAAAATTAATTTTAATTATTGAAAAACCTCAGGATTCTATGGATAGTATAAATGATAAACTCAATCAATTAAAGGATTTAACTAAGTTTGAAATACCAAAAAAGATTTATACTATAGACCAATTTGCTGAAACTGTAAATGGAAAAATACAGCGTACGAAAACAATAAAGCGTGTCTTAGAAAATTAATTAGAACTATATTATTTTAAAGTCATTATTTAAAGTCATTATTTAGAGTAATTTAGATAAAGATCCTTTAAGAATACTAAAATCAATAGTAGAAAAAATTAAAATAAGAATGACTAATAAATAGAATAAACTGAATTTGAAAGGTAAATTCTAGACGTTTTTATAAAAAATAAAATGATAATTTAAATTTGAAATTATTAGGAACTATTAATTGAATTAACAATTTGATATAAAATAAAAACCCAATGCCGAGGCATTGGGTTTTTATTTTATAAAAGTTTGTTTTCTAGAACTTAAATAAGATTCCGAAAGCAGCGTTACCTCCAAAAGGGTTAGCAACATCTCCAAAACCTAAATTAAAATCTGTTTCTGCTTCTGCTCCATCAATATCGTATTTGCTAGAAGAAAATGACAATACATTTTTTAAACCAAACGTTAATGCGATCTTTTCAGTTACGAAGTAGTTGATACCTAAATCTAAACCAGCACCAATAGTATTTAATTTTACATCATCAGAACCGCTTTTATCGTTTAAGCTAGAATAACCTGCACCGAATTCAGTATAGGTCTTAAAACGTTGACCTAAATCCAAAAAGTAGTAACGAGCAAAAGCGCCAACACCAAACCCAGAAATGTCATCAGTATCTGTGCCTGCAACTTCTTCTTTGTAGGATCTATAAGATAATTCACCTCCAATTGCTAAATCTTCATTAATAAAATAACCTAGTTTAGGATTAATATTAAAGCTGTTATCTTTAGTGTCAGTATTTTTATTATTAGTGCTGTTAAAGCCGATATTACCTTCTAAAAAGATATCACCTTCACTAAAACCAAAAGTTTTAGCTTCTTCTTGAGCATTGATAGTTGTAAATCCTAATACCGCGACTGCAGCTGTAAATAATAATTTTTTCATAATTTGAGTTTAATTTTTTAATTAATTGGTCGGCAAAAGTAGCCTTTACCTCGAAATCAAAAATTACTAATTATGTTAAAGTTTTGTGTAATTCATCGATAAATTTTGTGTTTAAGCAATGTAAATCGGTCTCTATTATTTTTATATTGTTCAATTGCAAAGTTAAATCTCAAAATCAGCTATCAAAATCAGTGACCATTTAACTATGTATAAATCTTTTTGATTTGGTTTTACTTAGTATTTATTAAGATCAAAAAAAAGAGAGGCGAATAGCCTCTCTCTTAATCATATATTTAAATGTTATAATTCAAATTCTACACCTAGAGATATGGCATCAAATGAACCTCCATCTAAACTTACTCCTTTATAAGCTAATACAATATCAATAGCTTCACTAATTCCATATTGTACTTTAGGCGCGTAATAGAATCCGCCATCATTGTAATCCGGACTAATGCCTATTGCATAACCTAAATCGACACCTACGGTAAATTCTTCAGAAAGACTGTAGCGAGCAGCCCCTGAAATAGGCAAGAAACTCGAGTCTTCAGCATCATAAGTTATAGTTGTACCAGCAAATGAATCGGAATATTCTTTTCCAAAATAATGGTGGTACCCTGCGGCCACGCCGACATTAAATTCTTCAGAAACTGCCCATAAATAGTTAGCTTCTAAATTAATTCCAAACGAAGAAAGATCCCCAGCATCACCCATTGGTAAAGCTGCACTCACACTACCGTTAAATGATTGTGCCTTAACGCTACTAAAAGCAAATACTGCCAAAGCAGCACATAAAAATAATTTTTTCATAATATATAAGTTTTAAAATTGATTACTACAAACTAAAGTCTTTTTTATGATGTTTGAAAAATTTTCCTTAAAGTTATTAACAATTTTGTACACAATAATAAAAATAAAAAATTGATAATCAGGTAAATACACTTTAAGTTATTAACAATTTTGTTTCGGATCGGCATAAGAACGCATGTGTGTTAATAGCAATAATGATGTGTTATTCCTTATTTTTAACCATGAAATGGCAACAAGCAATCACAGATTATAATCATTATCTTCAAATTGAACGTGGTTTGTCTAAAAATTCTATAGTGAATTATAGTTACGATATTAAAAAACTAATATCTTACCTAGAAACACATGATATAAAGAAGGATCCTCTTACGATAGATCATACCATTATAAAAGATTTTATTTATTCAGTGTCTAAATCTATTAACGTAAGATCACAAGCACGTTTAATATCTGGATTAAGAAATTTTTTCGATTATCTTATTTTCGAAAATTACAGAACGACCAATCCATTAGACCTAATTGAATCTCCTAGATTGGGACGCAAACTCCCAGATACTTTATCAGTAAAAGATATCGACCATTTAATTAATGCCATAGATTTAAGTTACCAATATAATGGGGTGAATCTTGGTGAACGAAATAGAGCGGTGGTTGAAACTTTATATAGTTGTGGATTACGTGTAAGCGAACTGATTGAATTGAAAATATCTGATCTGTTTTTTGAAGAGGGGTTTATTAAAGTCACTGGTAAAGGAGATAAGCAACGTTTTGTTCCGATTGGATTGTCCACACAAAACTATATAAACCATTGGTTGGCCATCAGAAATCATATTAGCGTGCAACCCCACTCTAAAGATGTTGTCTTTTTAAATTTTAAAGGTAAAAAATTGACACGCGCTATGATTTTTACCATTATTAAACAATTAGTAGAAAAGTCGGGTATAAATAAAACGGTCTCTCCGCATACATTTAGACATTCATTTGCTACACATTTATTAGAAAATGGAGCCGACCTTAGAGCTATACAAATGATGCTCGGTCATGAGAGTATTACAACGACCGAAATTTATATGCACGTGGACCGATCGCATTTAAGCGAGGTATTAAACAAGTTTCATCCTAGACAATAATTGGCAGTGATTTAACTTTCAAATTAACACCATCCAGTCAAGAAAAATAAGTAATACAATCTGCATTCTTAACTTATAGATAACAACCATCTTAACTAAATTCCTACGTTTGCATTAACTTAATGATTTATGTCTTGTAAATTGAATTTCAAAGAATTAAATTTACTACACTTTAATTCACTTACTTGCAATGCATATTTCTCTACTATAATTGGTTAAAAAAATGGAATTAAATCGAGAGGGATTTGTGACAAACACCTGAATTTAGTGTCTTATATTAAAAGTATGATCTATGAAATTCCCTAAAATTAAGCTAACTAATTCTAGTTCAACAAAATACAAAAATCAAAAGACCTTAAATCGTTTTACAGAAGATAATAAATATGAGATCGCTTTAGAAATTTCTAATGTAGGAGTATGGGATTGGCATATTGTAAAAAATAAAACATTTTATTCGGAAGAATTTAAAAACATAGTTGGTTTTTCTGATAGTGAATTAAAGGACACCGTGAAAGCTTGGCGCCTACGTGTTCATAAAGATGATTTTGAAGATTATTCTCAAGAATTGGAACGTCTTCTAAATGGTGAGCTTTCTATTTTTGAAAAAGAATATCGTATTTTTTGTCAAAACGGAAAATACAAATGGGTATTGGCCAAAGGAAAAGTAATAGAAAAAACTGTTGATAATAAACCTACACGAGTTATTGGAAGCATTATCGACATCACGCCGATGAAAAAGCGTAAGAGCCAATTAACCGAGAATCTTCAGGTTATTAATAGTGAAAACAAAAGGCTTCAAAATTTTACACATATTGTTTCTCATAATTTAAAAACTCACATTGGTAATTTTAAAAATATCCTCGAATTTTATGATGATACTAACGATAAAGGGGAAAAAGAGGACCTTATTGGCCACTTAAAGACAATATCTGAATCCTTAACAGCAACCATTGTCGATTTAGACGACATAATTAGTATAAAATCTAAAGCAAATTTAAATTTACTCAATGAGCATATTAACTTACACAGTTGTGTGAACAAAATTTCCGATAGTCTAAAATTAGACAGTTCTAAGAACGAGGTTACCATTCATAATGCGCTTAGAAAAGATGAAACTTTATTTACAAATCGACCGTATTTGGAAAGTATATTTTATAATTTAATTTCTAATGGCATAAAATATGCCGATCCAAATAAAAAATCTCAGATAATTGTGCAATCTATTCACTCTAAAGACACAATTAAAATTCTAATTTCAGATAATGGTATAGGTATAGATATGACTAAATTTAAAGACCAGGTATTTAATATGTACCAAACTTTTCATGGTACAGAACGTAAAGATTCTAGAGGAATTGGACTTTATATTACTAAAACACAAATTGAAACGTTAAACGGTACAATTGAATTAACAAGTAAAATTAACGAAGGCTCAGCATTTACACTGACGTTTAAAAAACAAAAAGTTGAAGCGTAGTGTAGAATTGTTTTAAGGAGCCTCTAGTTATTAATAGCTTAAAACGTTTTTAGTTAAATAAAAGTCATACCATATTTTTGATATATGGATTGTTTACTGAAGGCAATTTTATGTCTAGCGACTTTGGCATATATTAACTCAGGTACAACTTTAGAATATTATTCAGGCTATAAATTTGAGTCCCTAAGTCCATAGAAAACAACAGCTAATTACAATTATTAAATTAAATCCGTTGTATTCTACGATGACAATTATGCCATTATAACAAAACAATTTAATAATATCAATGCACTCACTTCAAACAAAACCAAAAAAAATCCGGCAAAACCGGATTTTTTAAATTAGTATAATTTCAAAAGGAATTAATTACCTTCTGCTAAGTTTTTCATTTCTTCTTCAACCATTTGATAGAACTGGTCTATTTTTGGCATAACCACAATTCTTGTACGTCTGTTTTTTGCTCTGTTAGAAGCCGTATCGTTATCTACTAATGGTACGTAATAGCTACGAGCTGCAGCAATTAATTGTTTTGGATTTACATCTAAGTCTTCTAATACTCTAACTACTGATGTAGCACGCTTAGCACTTAAATCCCAGTTATCAATTAATGGTGGTTTGTTATATGGTACATTATCGGTATGCGACTCAACCATGGCCTCAAAATCTGGCTTACTGTTTACAACTTTAGCCACTTTAGCCAATACATTTTTAGCTTCATTAGTTACATTATAACTACCACTCTGGAATAATAATTTATCGGCAATAGAAATAAATACCACACCTTTTTCAACGTTAATTTCAATATCTGGATCATTAATACCAACAGCCTTTTTCAAACTAGTAACAATAGCTAAAGTTACACTATCCTTCTTAGTTAAAGCATCTTGTAATCTTGTAATTTTTAAATCGCGTTCTTTTAAACTTTCTAAAGATCTCTCAAGGTTTTCAGCACCTTTTTGAGTTAGCGTTGTTAAGTTTCCTTTAGTATCAATTAAATCTTGATTGGCTTTACGTAAATCAGAAAGCTGGTCTTTCATAGTTTCAACTCTGGCATTTGCAGCCGCAGCATCAGACAAACAACTATTTAATTTAACAGTTGCGGTATTTAATAAATCTTGACTTTCTTGGTATTTTTCTTGAAGCGCAACATGTTCTTTCTTAGAAACACACGATGCTAAAAACATCAAAGAAAATGCACTTAATAACATTAATTTTTTCATAATTGAATCTTGTTTATATTGTTAATCTTAACATAGCAAAATTATGCAAAAGAATAGAGGACTAGATAACGATTAACAAAAATTTTAACAGTTTTATTTACAATTACAACGTTTTTCTATTCTTTGCAAAATAGGCCCAAACTATAGAGTTAGTTTCATAATAACCAGATCGTTTTGGTATTTCTTTTCGTTGTTTAATAAGGCGCGGCAAATTGCAATAAAATGATAAATGAGCTTTAAGAATAGCGACTAAAAAAGCGGGCCTTAATTGATATAAAAACCGAAGGGCAGCAACACCGTCTAGTACCATTCTAAATCCAATTTTAAAAATTATATTAGTATCCGTGTTCTTAATTAGTGTAAATAAACTGTTTCTAAAATTGAGATAGGTTTTCCTGGGATTGGTGTTACTCAATGTTGCACCACCAACATGGTAGACCGTTGAACTGCCCACATATTTTGTTGTGTAGTTTGAATTAAATGCACGCCAACATAAATCAATTTCTTCCATGTGAGCAAAATAGGTTTCATCAAATTCGCCCAAATTTTTAAAAACTGAATTTTTAATAAATAGACAAGCCCCAGATGCCCAAAATATAGTTTTGGTATCGTTATATTGTCCGCTGTCTTTTTCAATAGTATCGAAAATGCGTCCTCTACAAAATGGATAACCAAACTTATCTATGTATCCGCCGGCAGCACCAGCGTATTCAAAATAAGATTTGTTTTTATAGTCTAATATTTTTGGTTGAATGATCGCTGTGTTTGCATCGCTATTAAATTCAGATATTATAGGTTGAAGCCAATTTTCGGTAACTTCAATATCACTGTTTAACAAGCAGAATAGGGGCTCATCAACATGTTTAAGCGCCTCATTATAGCCCTTGGCATAGCCACTATTTTCTGAGTTTTCAATGACTTGCACCGTTGGAAATCGTTCAGTCACAAAAGCTACCGAATCGTCAGTTGAAGCATTATCTGCAACATATATTACCGCATCGTCAGAATATTTTAAAATAGACGGTATAAATTTTTCGAGAAGGGTTTTTCCATTCCAGTTTAAAATAACTACCGCAATATCTTTGGTTTTAAACATTTAGTTGGTTTTATAATCTGGAATTGCTTTTAAAAACGAATAGCGTTCATTTTTCATATCCATCTCACAATAATAATGATTTAAGCCATTAGTAACCATTAAATAGGTGGCATTTAAAGTTAAGTTATAACGTGCAATTTGATCGAAAGTGGTTTGGTCTATTTTTATATGATGCGATTTACATTCTACAATTAAATAAATACTTCCGTTAGGATTAAAAATTACAATATCATAGCGCTTCTTTAAACCATTTATAATAAGCTCTTTCTCAACGTTAATTAGTGATTTAGGATAGTTTTTAAAATTAATTAAAAAGTGAACACAATGTTGTCTGACCCATTCTTCGGGTTGAAGAATGATGAATTTTTTACGGATGACATCAAAAATAGAAACTTTATTTTCAGTACTTTTGAAACGGTATTCAAACTTTGGAAAGTTGAGTTCTTGAAACACTTTGATTGTTAATTTTAGTCAAATTTAAGGACATAGAAACAATATCCAATGCACAAATTCCACATTCCAAACTTTAGTAATTCACCGTTGGAATTTGGTGCTTTTAATTTTTGGTATTTAAAAAAAATTTGGACGACGTAAAACAATTAGTTTCAGCCATAAAAAAAGGCGACCTTAAACCTATTTATTTTTTAATGGGTGAGGAATCTTATTATATAGATAAAATTTCAGACTTTATTGAAGATCATGTGCTTGAAGAATCCGAAAAAGGGTTCAACCAAATGGTGCTTTATGGACGTGATGTTACAATTGATGATATTGTTAGCAACGCTAAACGCTACCCGATGATGGCAGAGCGCCAAGTAGTTATTGTTAAGGAAGCTCAAGACTTAAGTAGATCTATTGAAAAGTTGGCATCATACGCTGCTAATCCGCAACCTACAACAGTATTGGTTCTCAATTATAAGTACAAAAAACTAGATAGACGAAAAGCATTATATAAAGCGATTAGTAAAAATGGTGGTATCGTTTTTGAGAGTAAAAAAATGTACGAAAACCAAGTTTCTGATTGGATAAGGCGTGTTTTAAATGGTCAGAATTACAACATTTCACCCAAAGCAGCACAAATGTTGGTTGAGTTTTTAGGCACCAATCTCAGCAAAATAGACAATGAACTCAACAAGTTGAAAATTGTTTTACCGGAAGGCACACAGATAACTCCAGAACATATTGAAGAAAACATAGGTATTAGTAAAGATTATAATAATTTTGAATTACGAAAAGCTGTCGGACAACGCAATGTGGTAAAAGCACATCAAATTGCTAAGTATTTTGCAGATAACCCTAAGGATAATCCAATGGTTGTAACTGTTACATTACTATTCAATTTCTTTTCGCAAATATTGCACCTGCACGGTATGTCTGATAGAAATCCGAGAAGTGTGGCTTCTGCGCTTAAAGTAAATCCTTATTTTGTGAATGAATACATCGATGCTTCTAGAAATTACCCAATGAAAAAGGTAAGTTATGTAATTAATGTGTTACGCGAATTTGATGTTAAAAGCAAGGGTGTTGGGTCTAATGCCACACCTCAAGGTGATTTGTTAAAAGAATTATTAGTTAAGATATTAGGTTAAACAAAATTTTTGATAAAATAGTTCGTTCTTTTATCGGAACTATTTATTTTTAAAACGATCTAATAGATAACGTCCTACTCCTTTTTTATCTGACGATTGTTTGTAGAATATGCGGTAATCATTAAATAATGGTACTAAATATTCTAAATGATCAATATGTGATTTAATAATGGTCATAAAAAAATCCGCAATTAAAATTACGGATTAATTTTTATAAATTTTCAGAGAAAGTTGCTCTAAGACTTTTGCTTATTCAATTCATCTTGTAATTGACGTCTCACTTTTTGCTCTCGCTCTAAAGCGTTTCTTCTGTGTTCTTCAAATTCAGTTTCTACTTCGTCTAGTTTATGTTTTGCTTCACGAGTTGAAGAGTTACTACCTTTAAACTTGTAGATAAAGAATAATAATAAAACTAAAAGACCTGCGATGATACTCCACATTAATACTTTATAACTCGATTTGCTCGTCTGAATACCAAATAATGAAATATTATCTTTTTCGTCATTCGTTGAACTTAGTGTAGATTCTGTATTTGCGAGATTAGATTTAAGAGTTTCTATTTCACCAGCTTGCGTTTCTACAATTGCTTGTGTGTCTGCTAAATCTTTATGAACCGCTTTAAGTGAATCTAATGTATGTGCCTTTAAAGCATATAACCATGTTTTTTTAACCGTTTTATAATCTTGCCAACTATTAGACCTTCTTATTACAAATTCAAATTGATTATCTATAGTGCCACTGTTAAGAGATAATTTTTCTTCTTGTTCTCCAGAAGTTTGTGCGGTTGTGAATTGAAAACTAATTGTAACTAAAAGAATTACAATGACTTTGGTTAAGAATTTCATCTTAGAGGTAATTTTATGGATGTGTTATATTAATAGGTGCCAAGATAATAATTTTATGAGGATTTCATAGAACAATTACAAAACAAATAGCCTCTTAAAATTAGGAGGCATGTTATATACGATAGAAATTTTAATTTAGATGTTAAGTAGGCATAAACGTAAAATTTTCATAATAAAATAAGCATCTAATTAATGTTAGATATAAAGTCTAGTGCTAACTTATAACTAATACCATCATTGAAAAGACATCTCATTATTACCTACCTTAATTTTTTTTTTGGTTCTCATCATCCGGTCTGTAAACGTCAGGGATTTAAGATTTATTTAAAACTAGTTAACTCAACTCTAAAGTCTATTTAAATCCATAATGAAACTGACTATATGACTGAGTGTTTTTATTATTTCATCAATTTCTATACTATTAATAGTACCATTACCAATTTAGAATTAAGCTTAACATGTAGATTTTATATCTTGCAACGATAACAGTGCATGAAATAATATTACACTTGGAAGACTTAATGATATTTAAGCAAAAAAAATCTTGCCGTTAGACAAGATTTTTAAATTTTCCTTTTCAAAAATTTTTAGTAATAAGCATAGCGTCTTACTTTACTAATGTATTTTGCTAAACGAATCACTTGGTGACTGTAACCATATTCGTTATCATACCAAATATATAATATTACGTTCTTGCCATCTTTTCTAACAATTGTTGCTTTACTATCGTAAATAGAAGGTGCAGAACTGCCAACAATATCACTTGATACTAGTTCATCACTCATTTCATATTTTATTTGCTCTACTAAATCACCTTCAAGTGCATATTTCTTCATAATAGTATTCATGCTCTCAACTGAGGTTTCATTCTCTAATTCTAAACTCAGAATAGCTAATGAACCGTTTGGAACAGGAACTCTAATGGCATTAGAGGTTAACTTTCCTTCTAGAGAAGGTAATGCTTTGCTAACGGCTTGACCTGCACCGGTTTCAGTTATTACCATATTTAATGCAGCAGCACGCCCACGTCTGTATTTACTATGAAAATTATCTACCAAATTTTGATCATTAGTGTAAGCATGAATTGTTTCTAAATGCCCCGTTTTTATACCGAAAGAGTCTTCAACTGCCTTTAAAATAGGAGTAATAGCATTTGTTGTACAAGAGGCTGCCGAAAATATTTTAACTTGGTCAGGGTCATGTTCTTTTTGGTTAACTCCATGCACAATATTCGGAACTCCTTTGCCAGGTGCGGTTAATAATACTTTATCAACTCCTTTCGATTTTAGATGTCGGCTTAATGCTTCTTTATCTCTAAATGCTCCTGTATTATCAATAATTAAAGCATTGTTAATACCATATTTAGTGTAATCAATATCTTCTGGTGCTTTTGCAGAAATGATTTTTACCGTAGTACCATTAATTATTAAAGCAGAGTTTTTAACATCAGTGCTCACCATACCAGAAAAATCTCCATGCACGGAATCATTTCTTAACAGAGACGCACGTTTTTCTAAAACAGTTTCATTAATGTCGCCTCGAGTTACAATTGCTCTTAATCGTAATTGTGTACCTTTTCCTGTTCGCGTCATTAATTCGCGAGCTACTAAACGACCAATTCTACCAAAACCATACAGTACAACATCTTTTGGTTCAATGGTTTTATTGTTTTTGGCATTCCCTAATTTAGCAGCTACAAATGCAGTAGCGTTACCATATTTTTGATCTTCTAAATGGAACTCATAAGTAAGTTTCCCTATATCTAATTTTGCAGGAGGTAGGGTTAGTGCATTAATAGCTTGTGCAATTTCAACAGAATCGAAAATAGAAATTGGCTTTTGAACAAATTCACCGGCATATTCATGCAAGTTTAAAATTTCGCTCACGTTTCTATCGATGAGTTGATTTCTGAATAAAACAAGCTCAATAGACTTGTCATACCATAAGTCGCTAACAATTTTAATAAATTCTACGGTTGCTCTTCGACGATCGGCCTGAAACGCTAACTCTTTTTCGTAAGTGTCATTAAAACCCATATGTTGTTTAGTTTATTGGTTTAGATTTTGCGCAAAAATACTATATTTCAAACGTTTTCGTAACATATTTAAACGAAAATAAAAACCCTTCAAAGAATAATACTTTGAAGGGCTATTGATATTTTATCTGTTATAATGTTATCTGAAATTAAAAACCACTTTTTCGCCGTCTTTATTAATCAATTCAATTTGTAGTGGTTCATTATATTGTCTGGTTCTAATAGCATTTTGGGCATCCTCTACAGAATTTAATTTCTTACCATTAATTTTTGTAATAATGCTTCCTTCTTCAACTCCATTCTGGTTCCAAGACAATTTATTGGCTTTGTCGAGTTTAGAAATTTTCACCCCATATTCTGCATTAAATCGTTTTAAATCTCTATCTGACGCATTCTTTATTAAACCAATTGTTGGTAAGCTGTAGCTCGTTGATTTAAGCAAGGTTACAGGTAACACTTCTTCTTCTCCATCTCGCAATAAGGTCACTTTAACAGTATCATCTGGACTTTTGGTTTTTAAATAACCTGTTAAATCCGAAAATTTATTGATATTAACATTATCAATTTTCTTTATAATATCACCCGATTTAATTCCTGCTTTTTCAGCACCAGTATCTTCTTGTACTTCACTAACAAAAAATCCTTCTGTGGTATCTGTGCCTAATTCTTCAGCAGCCTTACTATTTAAAGCTCCGCCTACAACTCCAAGAATACCGTTCTGTACATTACCATATTCCATAATGTCATTCACAATTTTTCGAGCAATATTACTTGGCACTGCAAAAGAATAACCAATATAAGAACCGGTTTGAGAAGAAATTGCGGTGTTAATTCCAATTAAATCACCATTGGTATTAACTAAAGCGCCTCCAGAATTTCCAGGATTCACGGCTGCATCTGTTTGAATAAATGATTGTAAATGTTGCCCGGTTAAATCTCTCGATTTTGCACTAATAATTCCTGCGGTAACTGTAGAATTGAGATTAAATGGATTTCCAACGGCTAAAACCCATTCACCGATTTTTGCATTATCCGAATCGCCAAAAGCCATGAAAGGTAATTCGTCATCGGTTTCAATTTTAAGTAATGCAATATCTGTAGTTTCATCCGTGCCAATTAGTTCTGCACTATATACTTTGTTATCATTTAAAGTTATACTGATTTCGTTGGCATTTTTAATAACATGATTATTGGTTACAATATAACCCGTAGGTGAAATTATAACTCCACTGCCTGTACCTACTTGCGCACGTTGCGAACTACGACCGTAAAATAAATCGCGCATGGACATTGGTGCATTAACAGTAGCCGTATTTTTTACATGAACAACAGCATCTAATGATCGTTCTGCCGCTTCTACAAAATTAGGTGCCATGGCAGCATTAGTGTTTAGAGTATTATGAGTGGATGCCGGTACAAAAACCGGAAAATCAGAAGACTGCTCAACAACTAGCGGACTTGATTCATTTTCAATTAAAAGTTTGTAGCCTCCTAAGGTTAATATACCACCTAAGACGGAGACAAATACTAAAGTTATTATCTTCTTCATGCTTTTAGTTTTAAGTATTATTAATTCATGTTTAACTAACGATTAAAATTAGAAATTTATTGATTTCAATTTTAGATTTAACGACTTTTTAACGTCAACTTTAACTCGTGTTTAACACCTGAACTTATAGTCTAATATTCTTATATTTGCCTTAATTATAACGCCAGGAGATTAAATACACCGTCAGATCAATGACAGATGTTTTGCAAACCGCAGGTGTCAATTATATAAGAATAAAAAAGGTCACATGATTATGACATTTTACAAATATCAAGGTACGGGAAACGACTTTATAATCGTAGATAATCGTTTACAGTCTATAAACAAAAATGATACCAAACGTATTGAGCGTTTATGCCATCGACGTTTTGGCATTGGTGCGGACGGTTTTATTTTGTTAGAAAATGACGAGAACACCGATTTTAAAATGGTCTATTATAACGCAGATGGCAACGAAAGTAGTATGTGCGGTAATGGTGGACGATGTATTGTTGCTTTTGCAAAATTCTTAGGGCTAATTGAAAATGAAACTGAATTTATAGCTATTGACGGCTTGCACAAAGCAAAAATTGAAAAAGAAACGGTTCAACTTCAAATGCAAGATGTGACCGAAATTGAAACGTTCGAAAATCATCAGTTTTTAGATACGGGTTCACCACATCATGTGGAAATGGTTTCTAATATTTCTGATTTTGAAGTTAGAACGAAGGGGGCAAAAATAAGATACGGTAAGCCATATAATGCAACGGGGAGCAATGTTAATTTCGTTGAACAATTAGCCACAGATAAGTTTGAAGTTAGAACCTACGAACGTGGAGTAGAAGACGAAACCTTGTCTTGTGGCACCGGAGTGACCGCTGTAGCCCTAGCTATGCATAAAACAGCTAAGACGAAAAGCAATATTGTAAGTTTGAAAGTTCAAGGAGGTGAGCTAAAAGTAACCTTTAATAGTATTAATAACGGTTATAAAGATATTTGGTTAATTGGGCCAGCTGAATTAGTTTTTAAGGGAGAGATAGAATGGTAAACTTAATAGGAAAACATATATATTTAAGAGCTTTAGAACCTGAAGATTTAGATTTTGTACATAGCATTGAAAATGATACAAAACTTTGGCATTTAAGCGATACCCAAACCCCGTATTCTAGATTTTTAATTAAACAATATCTTCAAAATGCGCAACAAGATATTTTTGAGGCTAAACAATTGCGATTAGCCATATGTAACTCATCAGACAATACTATTGGTTTAATTGATGTGTTCGACTTTGATATTAAAAATAAACGAGCCGGTATCGGAATTTTAATTCAAAATGTGAAAAACCGAAATAAAGGTCTTGGTAAAGAAGCTTTAAATTTATTAGTGGATTATTGTTTTCAAACTCTACATTTGCATCAAGTTTATGCTAATATTTCTGAAGCAAATTCAGCAAGCTTAAAACTGTTTGAAAATAACGGTTTTATAAAAATTGGGCTAAAAAAAGACTGGAGTTTTGATGGCAAGATGTTTACCAGTGAATATCTATTGCAACGAATTAACAATTAACTATGTACATTAAAAAAATTCTTTGGGCTATTGCCCTTATTGGTTTGGTTATTTTTGGCTTTTTTGCCTATTATATATATGGAGCTATGTTTGCTTCAAATACAACGTTTAATAACGAAACGGCTTATATTTATGTGCCAACTAATGCCAATTATTCTGATGTGCGTGCGCAATTAGAACCCCTTTTAGATGATATTGATACGTTTGATGCTTTAGCGAAACAGAAACAATATACCACGAATATTAAGGCTGGTCGATTTGCGATTTCTAATGGTATGAATAATAATGATATTATCAATTCCATTAGAAGTAAGAACCTGCCTTTAAAAATAGCATTTAACAATCAACATACGTTAGCAGATTTAGCAGGAAGAATAAGCACACAAATTGAAGCTGATAGTTTAGAATTATTAACAGCAATGACCGATGAAACATTTCTATCAAAAAATGGTTTCAATAAAGCAACAGCCTTAGGTATGTATCTGCCAAATAGTTATGAATTTTTCTGGAATACCTCTGCAGAAACGTTTAGAGACAGAATGTTAACAGAGTTTAATCGGTTTTGGACAGACACCCGAACCGCCCAAGCTAAAAAAATGAATTTAACTCCAAATGAAGTCATTACATTAGCCTCAATAGTTCACGAAGAATCTAAGCAAGCGGATGAGCAACCAAGGGTGGCAGGCGTATATCTCAACAGATTACGGATTGGTATGCCTTTGCAAGCCGATCCAACTTTGAAATTTGCGGCATATCAGTTACCATTATATAAAAACACTATTATAAGACGAGTTCTAAATGTGCATAAAAGTATAGATTCTCCATATAATACCTATAAAAATAGAGGCTTGCCTCCTGGCTTAATTGCTATGCCAGATCTATCAGCTATAAAGGCTGTTCTAAATCCAGAAAGTCATAATTATTTATATTTTGCGGCAGATCCGAAGCGTATTGGTTACCATAAATTTGCTAAAACTTTAGGACAACATAATAATAATGCGAGAGCATATCACAAATATTTGTCATCTCAAGGTATAAATAGGTAAGGGGTGAAATGGGGTTTAAGCCATATTGTATTATTATTTTTGGTAAGTGGCCCATTATTTTCACAATCAAAATTTAATCTATTTTTAAAACCGAGTGATTCTTTAAACGAATCACGTAGAAATACGGTTGTTCTCACGCAAACTACTGTTGCTTCCGCTACATTATTAGGACTCAATCAGCTTTGGTATGCCGATTATTCTAGGTCAAATTTCAAGACTTTAAATGATAGCAATGAATGGTTGCAAATGGACAAAATGGGTCATGTGTTTTCATCGTACCAGTTAGGGCGTTTAGGGGCAAACACTTTAAATTGGGCTGGAGTAAGTAAAAAAGACCAAATACTTTATGGTTCTACTTTAGGGTTTGGTTTTCTTACCGCAGTTGAAGTTATGGATGGTTTTTCTGAAGAATGGGGGTTTTCTTGGACAGATATTGCCGCCAATTCAGTTGGTACCGGATTACATGTGGGTCAAGAATTACTTTGGGAAGAACAAAGAATCGTATTAAAATATTCATTTCATAGAACTCATTTCGCAGAACAACGGCCAAATAAACTCGGCAATGGTTTTTTAGAAGAATTTCTAAAGGATTATAATGGCCAAACCTATTGGTTAAGTGCAAATATCAATTCTTTTCTAAAAACAGAAGCCATTCCTAATTGGTTGAATTTAGCAATTGGTTATGGAGCTGAAGGGATGCTCACTGGAAAACCAAATGGTCCTTTATTTTTAAACCAAAATAGAACACGTCAATATTACTTAAGCTTAGATGTCGATTTAACTCGGGTTAAGACAAATTCTCACGTTCTAAAAACCATTTTTGACGTCTTTAATGTTATTAAGGTGCCATTTCCCACTTTAGAATTGAATGACAATGGACGACTAAAATGGCATGGTGTCTACTTTTAAAGTGGTTTTTACACACTTAAACGGTTGATTTTCAATAAATATAAATATGTCGTATATTTGCACGCGAATTTTGTAGAACAGTTTTTAGAACTTTTCTGCAATAAAAATTTTGCTGTTATGAGTTTAAATAGCGTTAAGAATTTTGTCATACCATTTACAATTTGTTTGCTCGGTGCATTAGCATTGTACCCGAGTCCTTCTCTTAATCCAGAGACATATTCTACAGAAGGATTAGAACTTGATTATAACATATCGGAAGAATTCGCTATGATGACTCAAGATTATACCATTGAGCAGAGCTTATTTACTCCACATCTCGGAAAATCTTTTGAAGGTTTTAAGGAGGCTTTAGCATTTAAAGAATCTCGTGGAAATTATTTTACAGTTAATACCTTAGGTTATCTAGGAAAGTATCAATTTGGAGCTGAAACCTTAAAATTAATTGGGATTTATACTCCAAACCAATTTTTATACAACCCAGAGTTACAAGAAAAGGCTTTTGTGGCCAATGCTGAGCGTAATAAATGGGTATTAAGAAAAGATATTAAACGTTTTGAAGGTAAAAAAATCGCAGGTGTAAAAATTACAGAATCGGGTATTTTAGCAGCAGCGCACTTAGCTGGTCCTGGTAATGTTAAGAAATTTTTACGCAGTTTTGGGACTAATAATCTTTCGGATGCCTATGGTTCTTCCGTAAAATATTACATGAAAAAGTTTTCGGGATATGATACGTCTACAATAACGCCAGATAAGAAGGCTCGGGTAACTCTATAATTCCAGTAGGTGTTAAGCAATTTTTACGAATCATTGATCAGTGAATATAGTTTAGTAAAAAAATCACAGTTATAAGGTGTAGTATCTAAATTCTATTATGCTTAATCTTAATGACTGTGTGGTTTAGGTATTCTAATAATTAGGTAATTGTTCGAAGTTTTTTCTCAGGTTATATTTTCTCTGAATTTTTATGGTTTAGCATAGGTTATATATGAATTCACAAATTCTCTCTGTAGAATTATGTTTAAACTTGCAATCACTAATGTCAATATACTATAAAACCGAAGATTAAAGTATTGAAACTTTAATCTTCGGTTTATCATCTTTCTTCCAAATAATAACTTATAATCAATCTTTTTGGATAATAAATATAGCGGGTCTTTTGTGGAGATCTTCTTTATTATGTGTCCAATCTTTTGCGATTTTTGTTTTAATAAATTCTGTTGGTAAGGTTAAATCGCAAGCCACACATATTCTAGTATTTGGGTGTAATGTATTAGTTAAATCGTCTAGCATTTTCATGTTTCGATAGGGAGTCTCAATAAAAATTTGTGCTTGATTGTGTTCAGAAGACAAACGTTCTAAGCTTTTTAATTTCGATTTACGCTCACTTTTGTCTATTGGTAAATAACCATTAAAAGTGAAACTTTGACCATTCATTCCAGAGCCCATTAAGGCGAGAAGAATGGAAGATGGCCCAACCAACGGCACAACTTTAATATCCATTTGATGCGCTAAACTTACAATGTCGGCACCAGGATCTGCAATTGCGGGACAACCAGCTTCAGACAAAAGGCCAATAGAAATTCCTTCAGAACAGACATTTAAAAATGTATTACGTTCGGCTTCGGTGGTGTATTTATTTAAAACCTGAAGCTTTAAAGAGGGTTGTGATTTTCCTGTTGATATTCGTTTTATGAATCGTCGCGCTGTTTTTTCATTTTCAACGATGTAATAATCTAAGTCTTCAATAATTTTTTTAATTGAAATTGGTAAAACTTCTAGTGGTGGATTATCGCCCAATCGCGTTGGAATGAGGTATAGTTTCCCTTTTGTATTATTCATTAATATTTAACCAGTTTTTGAATATAATCTGCCCCATCTTCAGTATTAATTTTTAAAATATACATACCTTTTGAAAGCTGAGATGTATTGATTTCTTGAATTGATTCTGAATTACGAGCTATTGTTTTTACTTCTTTTCCTTGTAAATTGTAAATGGCTATTTTTGATGCATCATGCATTTGATTTGTAGTACCAAAATTAATGTTTAAAATATTAGTTGTAGGAATAGGATAAGCAGAAATAGCGGTTCGTAAATTACGGTCTACACTTAATGTAGCGTCTGTTAGTCGATAAATATTACCAGAAGATATATCTGAAATAAATAGTTCTCCTTTTGGATTTTCACCAAAAGAGGTCCATTGACCTGAAAACTGCTCCAAGGTTTTATTCCAAGACATATTAACGTCATCATAGATTAAATACCCAATTTCTTGACTGCAAAAATCAGCAAAAAAATACCAACCGTTAAAGTTAGGGTTTTCAGTACCTCTATACCGATACCCTCCAGTTATTGAGCACTTAGGTTCACCATCTTCATGATTATAACCATCTATAGGATAAGTAAAAGCGCTTGGATCGGCGCATCCGTCAGTATTGAAAGCCATATTTCCTTCATAACATCTCCAGCCAAAATTAATTCCGCTAGCAGCCTCGGTAGCGGTGACCATGTTGATTTCTTCATACTCAGATTCACCTACATCTGCAATCCACAAATCACCGTTTTGGCGATCGAAAGAAAATTTCCATGGATTTCTTAATCCATAAGCAAAAACCTCTGGGCTTGCTTGAGAATCATTTGCAAACGGGTTATCAGAAGGAATACTGTAATTTTGATTAGATGTTGTTGTATCTATGTCTATACGTAAAATCTTACCTAATAAACTTGAAAGGTCCTGTGCATTATTAGACGGATCTCCGCCACCACCGCCATCGCCAGATGAAATATATAAATAACCATCAGAACCAAAGGCCATATCGCCGCCATTGTGATTAGAACCGGGTTGATCAAAGGTTAAAATTATAAATTCAGAAGTAGCATCTGCTATCATTGGGTTATCACTGTCTCTTGTGAAGCGAGAAATCACAGTATTTTCGGAGTTGTTGATGTAATTTACATAAAAATATCCATTATTAATATAATCAGGATGAAAAGCTAAACCCAATAGGCCTCTTTCATTTCCAGAATCGCTTACGCGATCTTCAATATCTAGAAATGGAGCACTTTGCACGTTGCCATCAACATTAACGGCTTGTATATAGCCTGGTCGTTCTACAACATAAAGCATATTGCCGTCTGCATGTTTCAAACTTACAGGATTGTTTAAATTAGTGGCAAAAAGTTCTAATTCTATGTTTTGAGCATCGGAAAAAGAAACAACTAAGAATATGAGGGCAAGTAAAGTTTTTAAAGTTTTCATCTTAATTTGTTTATGGATTAAGCACTAATTTACGAAAAAAAGATGATTATTTTTATGTTTTGCGCTGATCTTTATGGGTTTAGCATCTGTTTTAATGTGTGGCAAGTTTCATTAATAAGGTGGTATACATTCTCAAAATCGCTTTGATTACCATGGTACGGATCTGGCAAATTTTTATTTTTAATTGAAACATTTGGCTTTAAGAATAATTGCACTTTACTTATATCATTGTCATTTCTAGCTAAGGCAATAATATCGTTATAGTTAGATTGGTCCATTACGAATATATAATCAAAAGAATCAAAATCTGACACCTTGAATTGTCTTGCAGATTGCGTACTGATATCTAATCCATGCTTTTGGGCAATGGCAATAGAACGTTTATCAGGTGGATTACCAATATGATAGGCTCCCGTACCTGCTGAATCCACATAAAAAGAGTCTTCAGGTAGTTGAGACTGTAATACAGCCTGTGCTAAAGGTGAACGACAAATGTTCCCTAAACATACCATTAATATATTAGTCATCGTGAATTAAAGCGCTAACTTTTTAGATAAGTCTTCTACGTATTTTCTAAATTGCTTATCAGTTGAAGATAAGTTGTCTACAGTTTTACAAGCATGTAGTACAGTGGCATGGTCACGTTGCCCAATTTGAGAACCAATACTTGCCAAAGATGCTTTAGTATATTTCTTTGCAAAAAACATGGCTAACTGACGCGCTTGAACAATATGGCGTTTTCTTGTTTTGGATTGAAGTGTATTCACATCCATTTGAAAATAATCTGAAACCACTTTTTGTATATAATCGATAGAAACTTCGCGCTTTGTATTCTTAACAAATTTCTCAACGATATCTTTTGCAAGATTAATAGTAATTTCTTTTTTGTTGAAAGATGATTGCGCAATTAATGATATAATAGCACCTTCTAACTCTCTAACATTAGTTTTAATATGTTTGGCTACATAGTCAATAATATCCTCAGGCATCTCAACACCATCTCTGTATAACTTGTTTTTCAGAATAGAAACTCTTGTTTCAAAATCTGGCGTTTGCAGTTCGGCAGAAAGTCCCCATTTAAAACGCGATAATAAGCGCTGTTCAATATCTTGCATATCTACAGGGGCTTTATCACTTGTTAAAATAACTTGCTTTCCGTTTTGATGTAGGTGGTTAAATATATGAAAGAATACATCTTGAGTACCTGTTTTGCCAGATAAGAACTGTACATCATCTATAATAAGCACATCTATAATTTGATAGAAGTGAATAAAATCGTTTCTATTATTCTTTTTTACAGAATCTATATATTGTTGAGTGAATTTTTCAGCAGAAATATATAAGACTGTTTTTTCAGGATATTTATCCTTAATATCAACACCAATGGCATGTGCTAAATGTGTTTTCCCTAAACCAACACCTCCAAATATTAATAACGGATTAAAAGAGGTTCCACCAGGTTTGTTAGCTACAGCAATTCCTGCATTTCTAGCTAACCGGTTAGAATCTCCTTCTAAGAAATTTTCGAAACTATAACTTGGATTAAGTTGCGATTCAATTTTTACATTTCTAATTCCAGGAATTATGAACGGATTTCTAAGTTCAGGACTCTTGTTGTTAAAAGGAACGTCCACATCTTGCGATTTTACAGCAGATCGATTTGAACTCGGAATTTTTTCTGTAAAAGGTTGCTTGTTACCATAAGTGTTTTCCATTTTAATAACGTACACCAATTTGGCATCTTCACCTAATTCTTTTGTCAGTGAGACTTTTAAGATTTTAACATAATGCTCTTCTAGCCACTCGTAGAAAAATTTACTAGGCACTTGAATACTCAACGCATTACCAGAAAGCTTAACAGCATCTATAGGTTCAAACCAAGTTTTATAGGCTTGCGGTTGTATATTATCTTTTATAAAAGCGAGACAATTACTCCATACAGATTGCGCTGTGATCTCCATTCGTTAAGTTAAATTTTTTGTTGTTAGTTTGATTAGCAAAAAAAAAGAGAAATAGGATTCTCTTGTAGTTTTCAACAGGACAAATATGTGAACAAAATTCTTAAAAAAAAAATCTAATTTTATAGAATCTTTAGAATTTTTTCCTCATGTTTAAAACATCTGAAAATTACGAAATTAATACTAAACAATCGTATATAAATGAAATTTAACGAAACAAAAATAAGAGTTCGCTATGGCGAGACAGACCAGATGGGAGTTGTATATCACGCTAACTATGCGGTGTATTTCGAGGTCGGTAGAACCGAGTGGTTACGTGAGTTTGGGCTTAGCTATAGCGGAATGGAAGCGGATGGTATTATGCTACCTGTAATTTCGCTAGCTGTAAATTACAAAAATTCAGCACGTTATGATGATGTGCTTAAAGTGAAAACTTCGCTTAAAAAAATGCCTACAGCGACAATAGAATTTGAATACGAATTGTTTAATCAATCTGATGTTTTACTAGCAACCGGAAGCACTATTTTAGCATTTATTAACATGGAAAAAAATAGACCAACAAGATGCCCGAAATATCTTTTAGATCAACTGCGAAATTACTCGTTATAATTCTTTGATTTCAATTCCGAAAAATTGTTGAAATAATTCAAATATTTTAGAACTGTCTTTTTTTCTTACTGATATTTTTAATAAACAGTTCAGTTCTAAAATTTGATTTGTGATTTCAACATTATTGTCTTTCAATATGCGCATCACATTACTCATGTTTTTATATTCAAATTTTAATTGAAATTCCTTATTAATTGTTCGTTTAACAATTTTTGAGGCTTCCATGGCTAATTGTGCGCCCGTTCTATAGGCGTTGATTAATCCTCCAACTCCCAATTTAACTCCACCGTAATAGCGTATTACAACAATTAAAATATTAGTCACCTCAAAAGATTGAATTTGTCCATAAATGGGCATTCCAGCCGAATTGTTAGGTTCGCCATCATCATTAGCTCTGTATTGCTTATCTTCAATACCGATTTGGTAAGCATAGCACCAATGCCTTGCTGCATAATGTTCTTTTTTTAAATCTTCGAGATGCTGTTTTATTTGTTCAATGTTTGTAACAGGAAATGCAAAACCATAAAACTTACTGTTCTTATCTTTAAATAATTCTCCTTGTGCAGGTTTTGTTATGGTTTTATATATATCGTCTTCCATTATGATATCGTAACTAATAATATTGAAATGAACGCCAAAGCAATTCCGATCCAGTTCATTTTTGAAATTTTCTCGTTAAAAAAAACTAATCCGATTAAAGTAGATAAAGCTAAAACTCCGATGTGATTGATAGTAAATAAAGTTGAGCTCTCTGTATTTTCTTGTCGTAATGCTAAAAGTAAAAAATGGATGGAGCAATAATTGACTATACCTAAAATGATTCCAAAAGGAATACATTTTAGGTTAAAGCGATTTTTTGTTTTTAATCCTTTAGTGATTAATAGTATGATGCCAATAATAGCGGACATCATAAATATGGTAGCCGAAAATAAGGGAATATTATCATTCGGTGCGAAAAAATTTATCGAAGTATCTATTATTCCTGAACCTAAAAATAATAAAATTGGTAAATAGATAGATTTGGTTAATACAGCGGTTTGCTTTTGTTTCATTGCCGTTAAATACACTGCGATTAAAGCTAATAGAATACCTGCAATTTTCTGTATACCAATACTTTCTTTAAAAACCAAAATGCCAAAAACTATAGGGATTATAACACTCATTTTACTGGCGACAGAAGCTACCGATAAACCATTTTTCTGAGCCGTTAAAGCCATGACATTAAATATAGCTATAAATAAAAAACCTAGAATTATGGCTGCGATAAACCAATTGGCTTGTGCGATTTCTGAATAATTTATATTCCCTCTATAAAGCGAGTAACCAAGAAAGCAAGCAACAAAATAGTTGACAACAATTGCTTGTAGGGTATTTATGTTATATTTTTTTAACAATTTAAAAACTATAAAAATAGCGGTAGAAGATAGAATACTAATGAGTAAATACATTAAAAGAGCTCTTTTTTAGTTTCAAAAAGTGTGATCACATCTTCTATGGTTTCATCAATATTCCAAGCATAAAATCCCATGGCTTCTGCAGTATCTGTATTTTCCTTTGTGTCATCTATAAAAAGACACTCACTAGGAAGAAGATTATTTTCATTTAACAAATATTCGAAAATCGTCTTGTTAGGTTTTCTTAAATTCAATTCTTGAGAAAGGTAAAAGACATCAAAATAAGATTTAAACTCTTCAAAAAAGCTAACATTCTCTTTAATGAAAGCGATATGCATATGATTTGTATTACTCAGTAGTATGAGTTGATATTTGTTTTGTGCTGCTAAATTTTTAATGAATTCTAATCTGTGAATAGGAAAATCTTTAATAATATAATTCCAAGCCTCAATGATAGTGTTGTTTTTTAGATAAGGAAATTTTTTGCTATAAAATTCCAAAAATTCTGTTGTGGAAATTTTGCCAATTTCATACTGTTCGTTAGTAGCAATCATATCCGCTGCAAAAGTTTCAAGCTGAAAAAGGTTTAATGCATTTTGCATGGCGCCTTGTTTATCCAAATTGATAAATACATCGCCAAAATCGAAAATTAGTGTTTTAATCATATTAATTTTCCACTAAAGTGGGAATGTTTTTTTATGCTCCCGATAAAAAAACGGGAGTTATGTTGTTAAATGTCTTGTTATAAGACTTTATAATTTTTAAAAATATCTGAGAGATCATGTCAATCAGAATTAATACTGGGATAATTAAGGTCTGTAAATCTTCAATGTATCATTCAAGATTCTATATTCCGAAATTAATTTTCCATTTAAATTTGGTGCTTTTATACCTTCCTTGAATTCAGAGTTTCCCACAAACACTCTAGCTTCATCCCAAAGATTTTCATCAATAAATGTTTGCAATGTTTTTGCGCCACCTTCAATAATTATGGAATTGATGTTTTTATCATATAGAATATCACAAATTTGTTTAGCAACAGATGATTTAAAATTAAAATCGATAAATTCAATATTCAAGTTTAAACCTTTTTTCACTTGTAAAGAATTATCAAGCATCACGCTTTCGGCTTTCAACTTAGCACTCAATACAAGAGTTTCAGCATCATTGTTAAAAATTTTGTAATCTTTACTCAACTTCAGTGTGTTATCCAAAACCACTCTAATCGGGTTTTCGCCAGACCAATCCCTAACCGTTAAAGTCGGATTATCTTCAATAACCGTATTGGTTCCCACTAAAATAGCTTGTTCTTCGGTGCGCCATTTATGTACAAGTTGTCTGGAATATGGGTTGGTTATCCATACTGGTTTTTGTTCGTCTTTTTTTAGAGGAGCAATAAAACCATTTGCAGTTTCTGCCCATTTTAATATAATATAAGGTCGCTTTTCATTATGAAATGTAAAAAAGCGTTGGTGATGTTTTCTACACTCAGCTTCTAAAATTCCAACCGTAACCTTACAGCCTGAATCTTTGAGTTTTGCAATTCCTTTTCCTGCCACTTCAGGGTTATCGTCCACACATCCTATAACTACATTTGGGATGTTATGAAATACAATTAAGTCACTACAAGGTGGTGTTTTTCCATAATGACTGCAAGGTTCTAGCGTAACGTAAAGTGTACTTTTTGCTAAAAGAGTTTTATCTTTTACAGCATTTATGGCGTTGACCTCTGCATGATTGTCACCATATTCGCTAGTAAAACCCTCACCGATAATTGAGTTGTTATAAACAATTACAGCACCAACCATAGGATTTGGTCTTGTACTACCCAATCCGTTTTTGGCAATTTGCAAACAGCGACTTATATAAGTTTCGTGTGTAGTCAATTACAATTTTATTTTTACATCTTGGATTTCATCAACCGTGTAGGTTGAAGAATACCCCATAATTTTATATTTTATTTCGCCTTTGTAATGCACTTCTAGACGTTGCGAAAATAAACTACCTAATAGATTTCCAATACTTTTATCATTTATTATACTATCGGTAGCTACTTTAACGGTTAATGGAATGGTGAAATATTCTCGTTTAGGAACCTCAAATTCATCTGAAATTACAGAGGCAATTTCCATATTATTTATGTAAACTTTTAAATCGTCTGTTTTTAAGGTGCCGCCAACATCATTTTTATTCAGAAAAAAGGCATTTACTGTGAGCGTGATAGTTTTGGAGTTAGAATCCACAATTTCAATATTATCGAGTTTAACAAATTCTGGTTTTTCAGTTACAGAACAGTTGAAAAGTAGTGTAAAAAACAGAGAAAACATTAAGAGTCTTTTAAACATAAAATTGTTTTTATATGTATTTTTGATGTTGTTTAAAAATGATAAATAAGTGCGTAAAGATACTATTGTTATTCGAGAAATTGAAGCTAAGGATAATCCTAAAATTACAAATGCGATTCGGACTGTATTGATAGAAATGGGTGTCCCAAAAGTAGGTACGGCCTATGAAGACTCAGCATTAGACTGCATGTTAGAAACGTATAGCGCACCAAAGAAAACTTATTTTGTAGTTGAAAGTGGAAATGAAATTATTGGAGGAGCAGGGATTTCGCCATTAGATAATTATGAAGGTAATGTGTGCGAATTACAAAAAATGTATTTTATGCCAGAAGCTAGAGGTAAAGGCTTGGGGACTGAAATGATGAATAAATGTCTCAACTTCGCTAGAGCGGCAGGTTTTGACCAATGCTATTTAGAGACATTGCCATATATGAATGATGCTAGAAAATTATATAAAAGAGTTGGTTTTGAAAGTATAGATGAGCCTATGGGAGACACTGGTCATTACTCATGTACGGTTTGGATGCTTAAAGATTTGTAATTTATGGTATTAAAAGAACTTCAGAACATCTTTCATATAGAATTGGATGCTATTTATGGTCAACATGAAGTAAATAGTTTTTTCTATCTCTGCACAGAGCATTACTTAAATATACCTAGAATTCAATTAACGCTAGAGCCGGAATTAGCCATTACAAAACCTGAAACTGAAATCTTTTTTAAGGTATTAGAACACTTAAAACAACATAAACCGATTCAGTATGTATTAGGAGAAACTGAATTTTTTGGATTACCTTTTAAAGTGAATGAAGATGTGTTGATTCCACGACCTGAAACTGAAGAGTTAGTGGATTTAATAATCCGATGTCATTCAGAGCGAAGTGATGATTCTAATCTTAAAATTTTAGACATTGGCACCGGTTCTGGATGCATAGCCATTTCGCTTGCTAAAAACTTACCTAATGCTGAAATTTATGCTTTAGATGTTAGTAAAGATGCTTTGAGTGTTGCGAAGCATAATGCAGAAATTAATAAAGTTAAAATTAATTTCATCGAAACAGATATTTTAGATAAAAACTCTTTTTTAGCATTTGATGCGGCAACTCATTTTGATATCATTGTTTCAAATCCACCTTATGTTCGTCATCTTGAAAAACAAGAAATACAACCCAACGTTTTAGACAACGAACCCCATTTGGCGTTATTTGTAGAAGATGATAATCCATTATTATTTTATAAAGCCATTACCAATTTTGCCATTAAAAATTTGAAACCCAACGGTCAGTTGTATTTTGAAATTAATCAATATCTTGGAGAAGAAACAAAACAATTGTTGGTTGGTACTAATTTTAAAGCTGTTGAGTTATTGAAAGATTTGAATGGGAATGACAGGATGTTGAAAGGAACTAAAATTTAAAAAGAATTGTTTACATATTTAAATACATGAACACAAAACAACAAATAGAATTACTAAGAGCAGAATTACGTCAGCACAACTACAATTACTACATTTTAGATGAGACCACAATTAGTGATTACGATTTTGATATAAAATTAAAAGAACTTCAAGCTTTAGAAGAAAAGCATCCTGAGTTCTTTGATGCTAATTCGCCAACGCAACGTGTAGGTGGCGCAGTGACGAAGAATTTTAAAACAACAGTTCACGACTCGCGTATGTATTCTTTAGATAATTCCTATTCTAAAGAAGATTTGTTGGACTGGGAAACACGCATTAAAAAAATGGTCGATGGCGATATTAATTACATGTGTGAGTTAAAATACGACGGCGCTTCCATGAGTTTAACTTATGAAAACGGTAAATTATTAAGAGCAGTCACACGAGGAGATGGGGTGCAAGGCGATGAAGTAACTGCAAATATTAAAACGATAAATACAGTGCCCTTACAGTTAAAAGGCGATTTCCCTGAACGTTTTGATATTAGAGGAGAAATTGTTTTGCCTATAGAAGGGTTTTTAAAAATGAATGCCGAACGCATTGAAAACGAAGAAGAACCCTATAAGAATCCTAGAAATACAGCATCAGGAAGTTTAAAGTTGCAAGATAGTTCAGAAGTTGCAAAACGACCATTAGAGTGTTTATTATATAGTATAGTTGGGAACAATCTAAATATTTCTTCGCAATTTGAAGGTTTAGAAAAAGCCAGAGATTGGGGATTTAAAGTACCAAAAGAAGCGAAATTAGTGAAATCCATTGATGAGGTTTTAGAATACATTAATCATTGGGATATTAATAGGCACAATTTACCATACGAAATCGATGGAGTAGTGGTAAAAGTTAATAATTTGTACCAACAAGATGAGCTGGGTTTTACAGCAAAAGCACCACGTTGGGCTATGGCTTATAAGTTTAAAGCTGAACAGGTTTCTACTAGACTGAACGAAATTACATATCAAGTAGGGAGAACGGGAGCTATAACACCAGTAGCCAACTTAGCACCTGTGCAGTTGGCTGGTACTACGGTAAAACGAGCATCACTTCATAATGCCGACCAAATTGAAAAATTAGACATTAGAGAGGGTGATGAGGTGTTTGTGGAAAAAGGCGGTGAAATTATTCCAAAAATTGTTGCAATAGATTTAACCAAACGACCAGTAGATTCTGTGCCAACGGTTTACATTTCACAATGTCCAGAATGTGACACTGAACTTAAACGACTAGAAGGTGAGGCCAAACATTACTGTCCTAATTACAATGGTTGCCCACCACAAGTGGTTGGTAGAATTCAACATTATATATCTAGAAAGGCCATGGATATTGATGGTTTGGGTGGAGAAACTGTGGCTTTATTAGTTAAGGAAGGTTTAATTAATAATTATTCTGATTTATATCAATTAACCGTTGCACAGGTTATTCCTTTAGAGCGAATGGCAACAAAAAGTGCTGAAAACTTAATTAATGGAATTGAAGCTTCTAAACAAATACCATTTGAACGCGTACTGTTTGCGTTAGGTATTCGTTATGTAGGTGAAACGGTTGCCAAGAAACTGGCCAAGCATTATAAATCAATTGATGCGTTGATGCATGCAACTATATTAGATTTAGTTACGGTTGATGAAATAGGGGAACGTATTGCTCAAAGTGTCGTTGAGTTCTTTTCCTCGAAAGAAAACCAAAAAATTATAGAACGTTTAAAATCTTTTGGAGTACAATTGGAAATATCTGCTGAGAAACGCGCTAACCAAACCGATAAACTCAAAGGATTAATTTATGTTGTGTCTGGCGTATTTGAATCTATTTCACGAAACGACTTAAAAAAACTTATTGAAGATAATGGGGGGAAAGTATCATCATCCATATCATCTAAAACATCATATGTTATTGCGGGAGATAAAATGGGACCAAGTA
The DNA here is from genome assembly GCF_030407435.1 of Winogradskyella bathintestinalis. GTDB lineage: Bacteria > Bacteroidota > Bacteroidia > Flavobacteriales > Flavobacteriaceae > Winogradskyella > Winogradskyella bathintestinalis. The sequence continues at coordinate 48,269 of NZ_JASDDK010000008.1, read as the reverse complement.
AACGAACAAAAGCAGAAAGCTTAGGAATTCCAATATTAACGGAACAAAGTTTTTTAAAGGAAATATCGTAGTTTCCTACATTTTGAAGCTTTATATCGATAAAAAGTACTTTTTTGTCGTTTAAATAAAATATTTTATTATATTTGTTAAGTTAATAAAGGGATTAATTAATGATAATAAGTAAGATTTTAAAGGTAGTATTGCTACTTTTAGGCGGTGTTTTTGTGGCACTTCAAACTCAAGGTTATGGGTTAGAAGGTGCGGCATTAATGACGGTTTTATTATTTTTATGTACAGTCCTTTATATTAAGAATACCGACAAAAAATCGAATTTATTCTTGGGGTTCTTAATAACTTATACGTTAGCACAATTTTTTACTTTTTTGATATTTTATTTTTATGATGAACCTTTGGGGCAATTTGACTATTATTATTTAATAGCAAATTTTCTTTATATCTCGGCTTACACCATTCTAATTATTAGAATATTGGCAAAGATAAATCTAAAAAAAGTAATTTCCTCGTTTATCATTCCTGTCATAATCTTAATAGTGTTAGATGTATTTTGTGTTTATATGGTTTCATCTACCGCCAATTATCCGTTTAACTCACACGAATTTGTTATAGAAACGTTGTATAATGTTGTGCTAATGACATTGCTTTCAATTGCAATGCTCAATTATATGTACAGAAATGACAAGAAATCAATATTATTTTTGTTAGCATCAATTTTTGTGGTTTTTTCTGAGATTATTCAGATTGCTTATTATTACATTCTCGACGTTAACCAATTAGGATTTACCTACTCGTTGTTCTTAGTAGCGGCTTTATTCTTTTTCTACATACAATCCCAACTAAAATTTTCGGGTCCTGTATCTGTATATACCGACGACGTTACTGAAGTTTGAATTCTAACGTAAACAAACGACATAATTTTTTTTTTATAATGCTTAGTAAATTCTATTAAAAGTAGATCAACATAACTGCGTCTCATTTATAAATTTAGACTACAATGGTAGCTCCATCAGCTTTTACATTTTTTCCAGCATTAAAGTAAAAATCAACTTTACCAAGATACAAACCATAAGCACCCACTTGATTTACTAGTACATTATTGCCAACACTATTTTTTTCTATAGTTGGCTTTGACAAAAAGGTATGGGTATGACCACCAATTATAAGATCGATATCTTTTGTGGCTTGTGCCAATTTAATATCACTTACTTTATCTGAATTTCTATATTCATAACCAATATGGGATAAACATATCACCAGGTCACAGTTTTGTTCCTCTTTTAAAATACGTGACATATCTTGTGCTTTTTCGATGGGGTCATGATAAACAGTTTCTTTATACATGTTTTTATCCACTAAGCCTTCAAGCTTAATACCTAAGCCAAAGATTCCAATTTTAATGCCATCCTTTATGATAATTTTATAAGGTTTCACATGCGTATCCATAACGGTATTACTAAAATCGTAATTCGCAGACACAAATTCGAAATCAGCATGCGGAATTTGGGCATACAGACCATCAATGCCATTATCAAAATCGTGATTTCCAATCGTAGCCAAATCATATTTAAGCATGCTCATCAGCTTAAACTCCAGTTCACCTCCATAATAATTAAAGTAAGGTGTGCCTTGAAAAATATCACCGGCATCTAATAATAAGGTATTTGGGTTTTCTTTTCTAATCGCATTCACCAAAGTTGCGCGTCTGGCTACTCCTCCTTTATTGGCGTTCCTCCCATCGTCTGGGCCAAAAGGATCAATATGGCTATGAACATCATTAGTATGTAAAATGGTTATTTTTTTTGTTTTGGCAGGAGTAAAAGCTTGCAGGTTCATGCCGCTAACGCCAGCTAAAACGGTTGCAGCAGTAGATTTTTGTATAAACTGTCTTCTTTTCATGTGTTTATATTTATTGATTTTTCAATGGTCGCACGGAACATTTAATCATTTTTTTACTATCAAAAATTAGTAAAAGATAATTTCGGTTAGGCTTAGTCTTTTAATTGTATAAAACGTTTGTCGCGTTTAGGTTTTAACGTATCTGTTTTTTTGAAATTATCAATTAACACATCGCGTATTTTATAATTTAAAACATATAGACCTTCATTTGGATGAAAAAAATCCATGCCATCACCACCATTGTATAGGTAATCATTCGTAGCTACATAATAGATTTTAGAATCATCTATAGGCAAACCATGAATTGTCGCAGAATTGACATCACCATTTTTGTTTAATTCCAATTGTAAATGACGCGACACAGGATGCGCGCGTTTTGACTTGGAGAGATAGGTCATCATGTCATTTATTTGAGCACCTTTTAAGCCAACTACAACTGTAGAGTTTTCGAAAGGCATAACCTGATACGCTGTTCTAATGGAAACATTTCCTTGCGAAATAATTGACCTAATGCCACCATGGTTAAATAATACTAAATCAATATTTTTTCCTGTACGTTTGTTGAAAATTGGATTTCCTTCATCAAAAATTGCGTCTGCCAGGAGATTTCCTAGCGCTGTATTGTATGCTCCATCCGATTTAGAATAGGTCTCTGTAGCATAAGAAATGATGCTATCCATGTTTTTATTTAAATGTTCTCTATAGGGTTTTATAAAGCGCTCAATAGATGCGTTAGCTTCTAAAGTATTATCAATATCAATGCGCTTTCCTTCAATTTTTGAAAGCTTTGGCGATGCGCAAGAAAAAATGAGCAGAAAAAAACAGAGGTTAAAAATTTGTTTAATAGTCATTGAATAACTTATAAGGAGTTTATATTAAAATGTGAGTGCTTTTATTAAATTTGCACAAAGCAAAGGCTAAAGGTAAATGATTTTAAAAGCATTTAAAGAAAAATCAAATCGAAAATATGTCAACAATTTATTGGCAGATCGTCAAACGGCCATAAATAATAATAAAATAAATACGATCGCCGTGTTGCTTAATGCTAGTGAATTTCATGAATTTGAAGTGTTTAGAGTGTATTTTAAAGCCTTAAATTTAAATTCTCCTAAGCATAAAATAGTGGCTTTTACTATGGACGATAAATTAGAGCATAATAAATGGAATGCACATTTTAGTCCAAAAGATTTTGGATGGAAGGGTAAAATTAAAAATCTCGATTTAGAAACATTCATCAACGAGCCTTTTGATATGTTAGTGTGCTATTTTAAAAATCCAGGTTTGCAGCTAGACTTAATCACAGCAGCATCGCAAGCCAATTTTAAGGTGGGAATATCTCCAGAGCTTAAGCGCTTTTACGATTTAATCATTGATGTAGATTTAAAGGATATCAATATTTTTAAACAGGAATTAAAAAAATATTTAACTATACTAAAGAAATTATAATGACCAATTTTATAGGAACAGGAGTTGCACTAATTACACCTTTCAAATCAGATTTAAGTATCGATTTTGATGCTTTGGAGCGTTTAGTGGAATTTAATATAGCAAACGGAACGGATTACTTAGTAGTAAGCGGTACTACAGGTGAGAGTGTTACTGTTACTCCCGAGGAAAAAAAAGAATTAATTACGTTTGTATCTAAAGTCAATAATAAAAGGTTGCCATTGGTTTTAGGTATAGGAGGAAACAATACGGCGCAAGTTATCAATGAAATAGAAACAACCGATTTCGCTACTGTTGATGGTATTTTGTCCGTGTCACCATACTATAGTAAACCGACGCAAGAAGGAATTTACCGGCATTTTAAAGCTGTTTCAGAAGTTTCACCAAAACCAATTATATTATATAATGTGCCTGGGAGAACATCATCAAATATGTCACCAGAAACCACGTTACGGTTAGCAAATGATTTTGATAATATCGTAGCAGTAAAAGAAGCTGGTAATAACGTACATCAATATTTAGAGTTATTAAGAACAAAACCCAAAAAATTCCTAGTCTTATCTGGTGATGATGATCTCGCCATAGGAGTAACATTAGCAGGTGGTTCTGGGGTTATTTCAGTTATAGGTCAGGCATTACCGAAAGAGTTTTCGGAAATGATTAGATGTGGAATCGCGGGTAAAGCAAAGGAAGCCTATGATATTCATTTTAAGCTAATGCCAATAACAGGAATGATTTTTTCAGAAAATAATCCTTCAGGTATAAAAGCTGTTTTAGAGGGGTTAAATATTTCAAAATCACACGTGCGATTACCATTGGTTGAAGCCACGGATCAATTGAAAGAAAAGATTAAGACAGAATTGAAAACTCTAGGAAAAAGTTAAACTTTACATAAATAGATTTTTAGCCTAATTACATCATTTAAATTAGCACAAACTTACTCTTGATTTTTTGTTTACAACCGCAAATGATAAAAAATGTGCTCAGATGAGACTATTATTGAAAGGCATAGTTTTACTGCCCATAATGAAATAGACGTAATTTGAGTAATTTTCAATCATATTTTTGGGGACAGAAAAAGTCAAGATGAGTCCAAAAATTATTGTTTTTAAAATCCGTTAATAATGCTTACTTTTGCATTCTGTTTAAAATTTATGAAAAAAGGACTTTACATACTACTGATCAGTATGCTATTAATTTCATGTAGCAAATTTCAGAAAACTTTAAAATCTGAAGATACGGCTGCAAAGTTTGAAATGGCTACGGAATTATATGATGCCGGAAAGTATAAAAAATCTTTTAGGCTTGCAGATCAAATTCTTCAACAATATAGAGGGAAGCCACAAGCTGAAAAATTAACGTACATTCATGCTATGTGTTCTTACCATTTGGGAGATTATTACATTGCGAGTTATCATTTAGATAAATTTACAGATATCTATCCTAAAAGTAATAAAGCAGAAGAAGCGGCTTTCTTAGCTGCTAAAGGCTATTATTTTAATTCTCCTGTGTATTCTAAGGAACAAAAGGAAACGGTTGAAGCTATTGAAAAATTGCAACTATTTATTAATGCTTATCCTAATTCAGAATATTTAGAAGAGGCAAATAAATTAGTAAAAGAATTAGATTATAAGTTAGAGAAGAAGGCATTCGAAATTGCCAAACAATATAATTTAATTAGAGACTATCAAGCGTCTATTAAATCGTTTAATAATTTTTTACTCGAATTTCCTGGTTCAACCCTAAGAGGTGATGCGTTTTATTACCGATTTGTTGCTTCATATAATTTGGCAGTTTATAGTGTTGAGTATCTGAAAGAAGTGCGTATTAAGGAAGCAAACGACTATTATCAATCTCTGAAAAAATCTTATCCAAATTCAGAATATTTGGAAGATGCTACTATAAAGAAAGAATTTTTACAACAAGAATTAAATACATTTAACACAAAAAGTTAAACATTATAACGATGGATTTAAAAAAGACAGATGCACCAATAAGTACAGTAACTTATAATAGAAATGCAATCGACGCTCCTACTGACAATATCTACGAAGCTATATCCGTAATTTCTAGACGTGCTGAGCAAATTAATACAGACATTAGACGTGAGTTAATTGATAAGCTTGAAGAATTTGCAACTTATAACGATAGTCTTGAAGAAATTTTTGAAAACAAAGAGCAAATTGAAGTATCTAAGTTTTACGAAAAGTTACCAAAGCCACACTCTTTAGCCGTTAAAGAATGGTTAGACGATAAGATTTATCACAGAAACACTGATGATCCTCAGCCATAATCCTTAGATGTCTATTCTAAAGGATAAAAATATTTTATTGGGCATTACCGCTGGTATTGCTGCATATAAATCTGCTCACTTAGTACGATTATTTATTAAAGCAGGCGCTAACGTTAAAATAGTTATGACGCCTGCTTCCAAAGATTTTATCACTCCGCTTACGCTTTCTACGTTATCTAAAAATCCCGTCTATGCTTCTTTTGTAGATGAAGAAGATAATAATGACGTTTGGAATAACCACGTTGATTTAGGTCTCTGGGCCGACTATTTCGTTATAGCGCCCGCTACAGCTAATACAATGGCAAAAATGGCCAATGGTGTTTGTGATAATATTTTATTAGCTACCTATCTTTCTGCTAAATGTCCTGTTTATTTTGCTCCCGCAATGGATTTAGATATGTATAAACATCAATCCACTAAAGCGTCTTTTGAAAAATTAAAAGCTTTTGGAAACAAATTAATTCCTGCTGGAACTGGTGAGCTTGCTAGTGGCTTAGTAGGTGAAGGACGTATGGCCGAGCCAGAAGACATTATTAGTTATATTGAAATTGATATTTTAGATCAATTGCCATTAAGAGGACAACATGTATTGATCACGGCCGGTCCGACGTATGAAGCTATTGACCCTGTTCGATTTATAGGGAATCATTCTAGCGGAAAAATGGGATTCGAAATAGCCAAAGCTGCTGCAAATTTAGGAGCTGAGGTTATATTGGTTTCTGGGCCTACACATCAAAACATATCACACTCTCTTGTTTCTGTTAAATCGGTGGTGAGTGCAGAAGACATGTACAATGAGGTTCATAAGCATTTTAAATCTGCCAATATTGCCATTCTTTCTGCAGCTGTTTCAGATTACCGGCCTAAGAATGTGGCAGATCGTAAAATAAAAAAACAAGACCCAACGTTTACTTTGGAGTTAGAAAAGACAAAAGATATTTTAAAATCACTTGGCGAGATTAAAACCAATCAGTTTTTAGTAGGGTTTGCATTAGAAACAAATAATGAATTAGAGCACGCCAAGGGAAAACTAAAATCTAAAAATTTAGACCTTATTGTATTAAATTCGTTACAAGACCAAGGAGCTGGTTTTGGCGTATCAACAAATAAAGTTACTTTTATAACGTCTACTAACGCTATTATTGAAAATGAATTAAAGTCTAAAGCCCACGTTGCAGATGATTTAATGCAGCTTATACTAAAACAAACTCATGCGTAACCTATTTCTATTATTTGCTTTTTTATGTACAACAGTGGGGTTTTCTCAGGAGTTGAATTGTACTGTAAACGTTATTGCACAACAAACAGGAAACGAGAACAATGTCGTTTTTAAAACCTTAGAAAAACAACTGACAGAGTTCATAAATAATACAAAATGGACGAATAAAAATTTTGGTGCACAAGAACGTATTAATTGTAGTATGGTGATTAATGTGATGGATTATAATAACGATTCATTTTCGGCATCGCTTCAAGTATCGTCCTCGCGACCAGTTTTTAATTCCACATACAGTTCACCAGTTTATAATTTTAATGATAAGAGCTTTAATTTTCAGTATTTAGAATTTCAAAACTTGATTTTTAATGATAGCCAGTTTGAGTCCAATTTAATCTCGGTGTTATCGTTTCATGTATACATGATCTTGGGTATGGATGCCGATACTTTTGAACTTAATGGAGGTGACGATTATTTTGAACAAGCACAAACTATTGCGAGTTACTCCCAACAACTTAACGGACAGGGGTGGAAACTAGAAGATGGTTTGCAATCACGTTTTGCACTAATTGATAATTTAATGTCGCCATCTTATAAGGATATGAGAACCACCATGTATAAATATCATATGGAAGGTATGGATGCAATGAATGGAAGCGCTAAAGAAGGAAAGACTAAGATAATTGATGTATTAGATGATTTATTAAAGGTGCATCGTGTCCGTCCTAATTCGTATTTAATGCGTGTTTTTTTCGATGCTAAAGCAGATGAAATTATGGACGTCTTATCTGGCGGTCCTAGTGTTAATATTACAAATGCAACCGATATTTTAAACAAAATTGCACCCATGCATTCTCAGAAGTGGAGGACCATTAAGTATTAGTATTATTGAAGTCTATTCTTAATTCTAAAATTTTTGCCAGCAATTTTCGCAAACAAACCGATGCGTCTACTTTTTTAATCTCTAATTAAATGCAATAGTTATATTTTTTCTTCTTCGTTTTCAATTTTAAAGCCTTAATCACTTAATTTTGTATAACAAATAACAAAAAAACTTGCTCACATCACTCTACATAAAAAATTACGCACTCATCGACGAGTTGAACGTTACCTTTAATAATGGATTAACGATAATAACGGGTGAAACTGGCGCAGGTAAGTCGATCTTATTAGGTGGTCTATCATTAGTTTTAGGAAAACGCGCCGATCTAAGCCAGGTAAAAAACACAGACGAAAAATGTATTATTGAAGCGATATTCGATATTGCAAATTATGATTTAAAAACCTTATTCAAAACTTTAGACTTAGATTATGATGTGCAAACAATTATACGACGTGAAATTTTAACTTCAGGAAAATCGAGAGCTTTTATCAATGATACTCCGGTAACTTTAGAAAGTTTAGTAGCTTTAAGTAGCTATCTTATCGATATTCATTCACAACATCAAACACAACAGTTAACGCAAGATGATTATCAGTTTAAAGTGATAGATGCCTTAGCTGAAAACGCGTTAAATTTAGAAGATTTTTCAAAAAGTTTACTGTCTTATAAAAAGTTGCAAAAGGCATTAGAAGCGTTAAAACATTCTAAAGCCGAATTAATAAAAGAATACGACTATAATCTATTCTTATCTAATGAGCTTAACGAGATTCCGTTAGAAAAAATAAATCTTGAAGATTTAGAAATTCAATACGAAGAACTTAATAATGTAGAAATTATAACCGAAAAGTTAAGTAGTACTAGAGCCTTATTAAGTGCTGAAGACTTAGGTGTTATCGATCAGTTAACTGCTATTAAACAAGAATTATCTAAAATAGCCGGATTTGGTAAGTCTTACGAGGCTTTAAAAGAACGCATTGATAGTGTTGGTATTGAACTTAATGACATTTTAATAGAGCTCGATGATTTTGAAGATAACCTTACATCAGACCCACAAGAATTAGAAAAGATTAATAGTAAACTTCAAATTGTAAATAATTTATTTCAGAAGCACTCAGTTTCGACAATTGCAGATTTAATAGAAATTAAAAATGATTTGAAATCTAAAATTGATAATACAGAAAGTTTAGATAACACTATACTAAATAAAGAACAAGATATTTTAAAACTAAAAGCGCAACTGAATGATAAGGCTTTAAAAATTCATAATGAAAGAAAAAAGATTATTCCTGTTTTTGTTTCAAAATTAGAGGCGATGCTTTCAGATTTGGGAATGCCCAATGCTAAGTTTAAAGTTCAGTTAGAACCAACTGAGCAATTTGCTAAAAACGGAAAAGATAATTTACAGTTTTTATTTATGGCAAATAAAGGTTCGAGTTATAACGCACTTAAAAAATCAGCTTCTGGTGGAGAGTTATCTCGGATTATGCTGGCTATAAAATCCATTTTAGCTGAGTATATTCAATTGCCATCAATTATGTTCGATGAAATTGATACGGGTGTGTCAGGTGAAATTTCAAACAAAATGGGTGAAATTATGAAACAAATGAGCGTTACAATGCAGGTATTTACGATAACGCATTTACCTCAAATAGCAGCTAAAGGTAACACACACTTTAAAGTTTTTAAGACAGATATTAAAGATCTCACACATACGCAACTGAAAAAATTAAATGAGGATGAACGCATTGTAGAGATTGCTCAGATGCTAGGAGGGTTGGATATTTCGGATTCAGCTATGGCACATGCAAAGCAACTTTTAAACTAAAAAATCAAAATTTTAGTTAATTATCGCAGTCGCAGTTTTCCGTTAGCTAAAATATGGATCGGAGGATAATTCAATTGTTACAATATAATTAAACAACAGACAACTAAACAACAAATTCACATGTCATACAATTTACTAAAAGGAAAAAAAGGAATCATATTTGGAGCTCTAGATGAAAACTCAATCGCTTGGAAAACCGCAATTCGCGTTCATGAAGAAGGGGGGACGTTTGTGTTAACCAATGCGCCAGTGGCCATGCGAATGGGACAGATTAATGAACTTGCTGAAAAAACGGGTTCGCAAATTATACCTGCGGACGCGACTTCGGAAGACGATCTAAAAAAATTGGTAGAGCAATCTATGGAAATACTAGGAGGTAAAATTGATTTTGTTTTACATTCTATTGGCATGTCCATAAATGTTAGAAAAGGGAAACATTATACAGACCAAAATTATGCTTGGACACAAAAAGGTACTGATGTTTCTGCAATGTCTTTTCATAAAGTAATGCAGACCTTATACAAGACCGATGCCATGAACGAATGGGGGAGTATCGTCGCTTTAACTTATATGGCCGCACAACGTGTATTTCCCGATTATAATGATATGGCCGATAATAAGGCCTATTTAGAGAGTATAGCACGTAGCTTTGGCTATTTTTTCGGTAGAGACAAAAAAGTAAGAGTTAATACCATTTCGCAATCGCCGACACCAACAACTGCTGGTAGTGGAGTAAAGGGATTTGATGGCTTTATTGCTTATGCCGAAAAAATGTCGCCTTTAGGAAACGCTACAGCAATGGACTGTGCCAATTATACAATTACCCTATTTAGCGATTTAACAAAACGCGTAACGCTTCAGAATTTGTATAACGATGGAGGTTTTAGTAATATGGGCGTTAGTGATGCCGTTATGGATACTTTTGTGGAGAATAAATAGAAGCCAACACATTGAATTAAAAAAGCCATTTCTAAACTTAAGAAATGGCTTTTTTAATGCATCAGTATCATAATGAAAGTGAAATGAGCCTGGTAACAAGTTAGCCACTTTTAAAACGGAGATTTTAAGGGGTAATAGTCGAGATTTTTCGCACTTTATCGATTTCAAAGTTAAACCTAAGAATGTTATAAATAATTAACATATTTTTAGGGAATTACTAACTTAAAATATCAATTTTATGAAAAGAATTACATTATTATGCTTTGCATTATTTATGTCTGGACTCGCTTGGTCACAGTGTGGACCAGGACCAGATGGTCAGTATCCTTCAGGAAGTATTACGGTTAATACTGATGGAGATGTCACTGAGATCAGTACTTGTAACTATTCCACCGAATTTTCATTAGTAGACGGAATAGTTGAAGGTAATGATTATGAAGTTTCAATAACATTATCCGGTGCAGATCTTTATGTCACCGTTGTGAATTCTGCTGATGATTCAGTTATAGCACACGGTGCGAGTCCCTTTAACTTTACAGCACCTGCAGGTGTTACTGGTGTACAATTAAATTGGTCTGAAGACTCAGACTGTACCTACGCAGAGAATGGTTGTAGAACAACAAGCATTCAAGATTTAACCGCGGCAGCCAATGCATGTCCAGCACCTGAAGATTTTACTGTGTCGGAAATTACTGATATGTCTGCAGATTTAACTTGGACAGAAGGAGGTGTATCTACTGTAGATTATAGTGTTGAGGTGTATAACGCTGGCGAAAGCGCTGCGGACGCTAATACTCCTGTCTTTTCTAATGCTAATGTCACGGGTACAATGGTAACAGTAACAGGACTTTCTGCATCGATGGACTATGATGCTTATATAACAGCCAATTGTAGTGGAGCAACAACTATTAGTGAATTAGAAGGACCTGAATCTTTTACTACTACGGCGTCTTGTTCAGATGTTACCGATGTAGATACTGATAATCTTACAGCTACTTCTGTCGATATAACTTTTACTCCAGGTACTGGCAATGATAGTTTTCTTGTAGAAGTCTATTTAGACGGTGAGAGTGCAGCTGATGGTAACACACCAGTTTATACGAATACAGGATCTGGTTCGCCAGAGAGTGTAACAGGCTTAAGTGCAGAGACGGCTTATGATACATTTGTTACAGGATTCTGTGGAGGAACAGCAACAATGGTTGTTGGGCCAGATTCATTTACAACCCGAGTTACACCGCCAGTGAATGATTTATTTGCAGATGCTATTTCTGTAACGTGTGGAGATAGCGTTACAGGAACTACACTTGGCGCAAATCAAGATGAAGAAGATGCACCAAGTGATACAACCGTTGAAGATGATACCTTAGCAGATAATGATTCTCCATGGGTGTGGTATTCATTTGTTGGTTCAGGTGTTCCTGAAGTTGTAACAGTTTCTACTTGTTCAGCGGATGTTACCGATTTCGATACTGAATTATTTATATATACAGGTACGTCAGGGGCATTAACGCTAATTGATGATGGTTATGATGAGTGTGGTGGATTCGCTGAAAATTTTGCTGCTGAAACTTCTTTTGTTTCCGATGGAGCTACTACTTATTACATTGCGGTTGGTGGATACAATGCTACTAGTGTTGGTAATTTCCAATTATCAATATCTTGTGCAGAACCATGTTTAGCAGAAGCTGGAACCTTAACAGCCGATGCCACGCCTGTAGCTTTATCAGGTGGAACAGCAACTATAAGCGCTACGCCAAATGGAGATATTATTGTGCCGACAGACTATGAAGTAACTTATGTATTAACATCTGGGACATCATTAGTCATTGAGCAAGCAGGAGCAACACCGAGTTTTGAAGTTACAGCTGAAGGAAATTACACCATACATACTTTGGTAGCAGAAACTTCAGATAATACAGATCCAAATTATTTAGATTTGAGTGTAATTGTATTTGGTACAACAACGGGAGTTGACGTATTAGATTTAGTCGGAGAAAATGATTTATGTGTATCTTTAGATGTAACCGGCGCACCGATTGTTGTCGATGAAGAATTAGGTATCAATGATGAAAATATTACAACGTTTACATACTACCCTAACCCAGTTAAAAATACGTTAACATTAAATGCTCAAAATACTATAGAGCAAGTGGCAATGTATAATATGCTAGGTCAAGAAGTATTAAGAACAGCACCTAACACAGTTGATAGTGATTTAGATTTATCTAATTTGGAAACCGGAACTTACTTTGTTAAAGTTACCATCGCGAATGCAACGAAAACAATTAGAGTGGTTAAGCAATAGTACTCTTATCCATACACCATATTTTAAAAGGCCGCTATATTTATAGCGGCTTTTTTTTATATCCTAAAAACATTGCTTTACCCATCTATCTCACTTTTATAAACTAATATATTGTGAATTTAAAGCTGTGTTAACTTTTAAAATTTCTGATTGGTTTATTTATCTTTGTATGATATGAATACAATTGATTTTTCTTTTATTATTCCTGTGTTCAATAGACCAGACGAAATAAGTGAACTCTTAGAGAGTTTTTTAAATTTTGAAGGTCAACATAAATTTGAAATTGTAATTGTTGAAGATGGTTCAACCGAAACCTCAGAACAAATCGTTGCCCAATTTAAAGATGAGCTTGATATTTCATATTATTTCAAACCGAATTCTGGTCCAGGAGATTCGAGAAATTATGGTATGCAAAAAGCTAAAGGCAACTATTTTATTATTTTAGACTCAGATGTTTTGCTACCGTCCAATTATTTAACTGAAGTAAAAACCTTCTTGTCTAATACCTATTACGATTGTTTCGGTGGTCCGGATGCTGCGCATAGTTCGTTTTCAAATCTTCAGAAAGCTATAAACTTTGCCATGACTTCATTTATAACTACAGGAGGTATAAGAGGTGGAAAACGGAAAGTTGACGACTTTCAGCCCCGAAGTTTTAATATGGGCCTATCTAAAAAAGCATTCCTAGCTTCTGGAGGTTTTGGTAAAATACATCCGGGTGAAGATCCAGATTTGTCTTTACGATTACATCAGTTAGGATTTAAAACTACACTTATTGAATCTGCTGTAGTTTTTCATAAACGTCGTATATCTTGGTCAAAGTTTTATAAGCAAGTTAATAAATTTGGGATGGTAAGACCAATTCTCAACCAATGGCATCCCAATTCTAAAAGTATTATATATTGGTTTCCTACATTATTTAGCTTAGGGCTTTTAGCAGCGATTATTTTAACGTGGTTTCAAATTAATTTTCTATTATATTTATACAGTTTATATTTTGGGTTAGCATTTATATTAGCTTTAATTTCAAATCAAAATATTGTGGTTGCATTTCAGGCATTATTAGCCATAATAATTCAATTTTTTGGCTACGGCTATGGGTTTTTAAAATCAACCTATTATTTGGTGGTTTTAGGTCGAAAACCCGAAACATCATTTCCTCATCTATTTTTTTAAATATAAATGACCACTAAGAAGAAATTTAACATACGAGATTACTTTAAAAATAGAAGCGTTAAGCAGTTTAGTCTATTTTTTATGATTGCTTTTGTGTTTCTAATCATTTCTAAATTATCAAATGATTATAAACAAACTATAAAATTAAAAGTAAATTTAATCAATGTTGAAAATGAAATTTTAATTGAAAACGATTCTGCCAATTTTATATATGCGTATGTGGAAGCTAAAGGTTTTTCTCTATTGCCTTTAATATTTCAAAATTATAAGGAATTAGTGGTGGATTCTAAAACCGATGTGAGTAAAAAATCAGATTATTTTAAGTTCGATGTTCAAAAACATAAATTCTTAATTGAAAATCAGTTGAGCAATGCATACAACTTAATCTCAGTACTGCCAGATACGCTTTTAATAGCATATGCTACACGGGCCTCAAAATTGGTTCCGGTATCTCTTAAAAAAGAAGTAAATTATGCTGTTGGTTATGATCTAAAAGAAAATTTTACATTTAATATAGATAGTGTAAAAATAGTAGGGGCAACATCTGAAGTGAATAAAATAGATTCAGTTGTAACAGAAGCACTAATAATGAATGATGTTAAGAACGATATTTTAAATACAGTGAAACTTGATATTTCAAGTTTTGAAAACATTGAAGTTTTTCCGAAAGAAGTCAAAGTCAGTGGAAAAGTTGCTCGATTTACTGAGGGCATCGTTGAGGTTCCTATTACCATAAGTAACCAACCTCAAGATATTATAATAAATTACTTTCCTAAAACAGTAAATGTCGCTTATTATGTAGACTTAGAGTATTACAACGCTATTAAAGCTTCAGATTTTAAAGTGGCTTGTGATTATGCGGACTTAGTTGCACAGCAAACCTATTTGGTGCCAAAAGTTATTAAGAAACCAGATTTTGTAAAACATGTAAATATCAAACAAAAACGCATCGAATTTATTAAATTATAATATGGTAGTAGTTGGATTAACAGGGGGCATTGGTAGTGGAAAAACCACAATTCTCAACTATTTTCATTCGCTTGGAATACCAATTTATATAGCGGATGATGAAGCTAAAGCATTGATGAACCGCTCAAAAGTTATTCGCCGAAAACTCATAGTATTGTTTGGTGAAGATGCCTACGAGAATAATCAATTAAATAGACCGTATTTATCTTCAAGAATTTTTAATGATAAGCATTTACTAGCAAAAATGAACGCCATTGTGCATCCTAAAGTGGCTTCACATTTTAAGAGATGGCTTAAAAAGCAAAATTCGGATTACGTTATAAAAGAGGCCGCAATTATTTTTGAGAATAATCTACAAAATCAATATAATTACATCATTACGGTAATAGCAGACCAACATTTAAGAATAGAACGGGTAATGCAGCGGGATAATGTATCCATGGAAAAAATAAAATCTATTATTAAAAATCAATGGTCTGATGCTGAAAAAGTAAAACATTCAGATTTTGTTATTGAAAATAACGATATCGATGAAGCTAAGATTCAGGCGTTTAAAATTCATAAAGCGCTACTAGAAAAAATTCATCAATAAATAAGGTAATTCATTTGTTAACGTTAGGTTAAACCTAATTTATACTAAATGTTAAAATGTTAAATTTGACTGATGGGCAAAAAGCTATTTGTGTTATTGATAGCCTTAATGAGTTTGTCACTCATAGGTATAATTTTTGTACAATCATTTTTTATAAATAATAGTATAGAAAATGAGGATAATAATTTTACGAGAAGTGTAAAGCGTTCCTTAAGTTATGTCTCTAATTCTATTGAAAAAAACGAATTTAGAGAATATTATAAGAAATTGCAACCTTACTTGAGTAATGATCATAAGGTAAATTCATCTATTATAAAGCAATTATTTATTGCTACGGAAGATGATATAAGTGATAAAACTATAGTACATCGTAATACCGTTTTTGAGGAGCTTTACAAGGTTCCTTCTATGTTCTCTGAAATAGACGCTGATAGTTTTAACATAAGTAAACTATATAGCGAACGCGTTACTGATTATTATAATGCCACCACTATTGATGGTGTTAAAAGAGTAAGTCCGGAAACAAGCTTACGGGAATTTTCTACATTAGGTGAACTCGATAAACATGCTTATGAAGAATCTATTAAAACGTTATTAAAGGATAAACCTGTTTATAGAAGAATTACAGCGACAGAAATTAAAACGTTGTTGAGAAGAGAGTTAAAAAATGAAGGTATAGATTTAGATTTTGAATTTGCCATTTACGATGATGATTTAGCTACTAAAGTGCAATCCTCAAATTTCGAAATGACCAATGAAGCTTACGGAGTACCAATTTTTTTAGATAACGATTTTGAAAGCAGTTATAATCTTTGGGTAGATTTTACAGAAAGAAAAAAGTACTTATTGTCCTCCATTCTATGGATGATTGTGCTATCCATAATATTCACTAGTATTATAATAATTGCTTATACTAGTGCCATTTATCAATTAATTAAGCAACGTCAAATTTCACAAATTAAGACAGATTTTATTAATAATATGACGCACGAGTTTAAAACACCAATCGCTACAATCAATCTGGCTTTAGACTCAATTAAAAATCCTAAAATACTAAATGACCAAGAAAAAGTAAAGCGTTATTTAGGAATGATTAAGGAAGAAAATAAACGTATGCACGCGCAAGTTGAAAATGTACTACGTATTTCTAAATTAGAAAAAAATGAATTAAATATAAGTAAGGAAAGGCATGAGTTGCACGACTTAATTGAAGATGCGATAACCCATGTAGAACTTATAGTTGAAGACAGACAAGGAGCCATTAATTTACATCTCGATGCTGAGCGCTCTTCTGTTTTAGCCAACGAAACACATTTTACAAATGTACTCGTTAATATATTAGATAATGCCATAAAATATTCGGATGAAGCACCAATCATTGATGTATATTCCGAAAACATAGGTCACAACATTATAGTGAAAATAAAGGACCAAGGTAACGGAATGTCGAAGGCAGTTGCAAAACGTGTGTTCGAAAAATTTTATAGAGAACACACCGGTAATGTGCACAATGTTAAAGGACACGGACTAGGTTTAGCATATGTAAAACGTATAGTGGATGATCATCAAGGTCATATAGCCGTAGAAAGTGAAAAAGGAAAAGGCAGTACTTTTATTATAAAGATGCCATTAATATCATAAATAACGAATTATGGAAGAGCAAAATAAAAAAATACTTTTAGTTGAAGACGATCCAAATTTTGGAACGGTTTTAAAAGATTATTTAATGATGAACGATTACGATGTTATCCATGCAAAAAATGGTATGGAAGGCTTTGAAAAGTTCAAGAAAGATGATTTTGATCTTTGTATTTTAGATGTAATGATGCCGTATAAAGATGGTTTTACGTTAGCGAAAGAAATAAGAGAGAAAAACACTGATGTACCAATTATTTTCTTAACCGCTAAGGCCATGAAGGAAGATGTTCTTAAGGGCTATAAAGTAGGGGCTGATGATTATCTTAACAAACCGTTTGATAGCGAAGTGTTATTAATGAAAATTAAAGCTATAATGCAGCGTAAAGCTACGGACACGGTTGCTGATAGTAAACAATTTGAATTTAAAATAGGTCGTTTCGATCTTAATTCGAAATTAAGATTTTTAAAATTCGATGGAGGTGATCCTTCTAAACTTTCTCCTAAAGAAAACGAATTATTACGATTATTGGCACTACATGAAAATGACTTAATGCCGCGAGAACTAGCTTTAACCAAAATTTGGAGAGACGATAATTATTTTACATCTCGTAGTATGGATGTTTACATAGCCAAATTGCGTAAATATTTAAAGCCAGATCCGAATGTTGAAATTTTAAACATCCATGGGGAAGGCTTTAGACTAGTAATTAATGGAGATAAATAATACTCAACCTTTTTACATAATTAGTGAAAATCCAGTTCTTTTGAGCTGGATTTTTTTATTAAATAAAAATAATTTCTAAGAATGATTTAGGTTTAATTAGTTTAACCATAATTGGAAATATTCTACTTCGAAAAATAAATTTAAAATCAGAGATCTATATCTTAATTAATCTGTGAATTGATGTAGGTTATAATTTCATCAACATCAGTTTTAAAATCAAACCACCTAATGGAATCATCTTTTCTAAACCAAGTGAGTTGGCGTTTTGCAAAGCGTCTTGTATTCTTTTTTATTTCTGAAATGGCAAATTCTAAGGTCCAATTCCCATCAAAATATTGAAATAACTCTTTATAGCCAACGGTGTTCAGGGCATTAAGATTCCTATAAGGTAATAAGGCTTTTACTTCATCTAATAAGCCGTTTTCTATCATTATATCTACGCGTCTATTAATTCTATCATAGATAATGGAACGCTCTGCATTTAGCCCTATAGAGATCGTTTTAAATTCCCGATTTTTGTCTGAATTGGTAAGAAAAGAAGAGTATGGTTTTTCCGTACCAATGCAAATTTCTAAAGCTCTAATAACACGTTGTGGGTTATCAATAGCAATAGTCTCGTAAGCTGTAAGGTCTAAAGTTTTGAGCTTTTCTTGTAAATACGCAATTCCCTTATTTTCAAACTGATGATTAAGTTGCGTTCTTATATTAGCATCCACTTCAGGAAAATAGTCCAGTCCTTTGGTTACGGCTTTTACATACAAGCCAGAACCTCCCACCATTACCACGAATGGATTTTTGTTATGCAGTTTTTTTATTTTAGAAATGGCATCACGTTCAAAATCCCCGACGTTATAATACGTATTAATAGATGTATTCTGAATGAAGTGATGTGGTGAGGCATCCAACTCGTCTTCAAATGGTACCGCTGTTCCAATAGACATTTCCTTATAAAACTGACGTGAGTCTGCAGAAATAATTTCAGAATTAAAATGTTGGGCTAATTTTATACTTAAAGCCGTTTTACCGATGGCTGTAGGTCCAACAATGGAAATAAGAATTTTAGTCATATTCTTAATTTACTTCCGCATTTCCTACAGAATATAGCATCATCTTTATGTTTTGTGGCTAAACAATTAATGCAAGACTGCGTATTTTTTATAACGGTATTGACATGCTTATGTTCTTCATCCGATAATTTTTTGCTAGAATCAGTGTCCGAAGCTTTAGTATATTCTGCAGATACAATGCCTGTGGGCACGGCTATAATACCGTAACCCAAAATCATTATAAGCGTAGCGATAAATTGTCCTAAGGGTGTTTGTGGCGCAATATCTCCAAAACCTACGGTGGTTAAGGTTACGATACACCAATATATACTTTTCGGAATATTATTAAATCCATTTTCTTCACCTTCAACCAAATACATAATGGTACCAAAAATTGTAGCCGCAATAATTACAGCAAATAAAAATACCGAAATTTTTACTCTACTTGCTTTTAGAGCACTCGATAACTGATTGGATGCCCCCATAAAACGAACCAATTTTAGAATTCTAAAAATTCTTAACAAGCGCAAAGCTCTTAGTGCAACCAAGGCATGGGTACCAATAAATATCAGCGATAAATATTTTGGTATGGTCGATAATAAATCGATTATACCGTAAAAACTTGTAATGTATTTTAAAGGTTTCTTTACCGTAATAATTCTTAATATATACTCGATAGTAAATAATATGGTAATAACCCATTCAGAAATATCTAAAAATGAGTGAAATCGTTCATCAAAACTTTTAATACTTTCAAGCATTACCAAAATAATACTGGCAACTATGACTATAAGAAGAACGACGTCGAATAATTTTCCGGCAGGAGTATCCGCTTCATAAATAATTTCATGAAGTTTAGTTTTCCAATTATATTTCCCGTAAGATTCCATATTCTAAAAGTACTAAAAGTAAATCTATTGTTTTTCTAAGACAATTAGGGTATTGTTTTGAAGTTCTACAACCTTATTCATAAATTCTTTTAAATAAGGGTAATAATTTGGATTATAAATTGATTGATGAAAGTAAGCTTTAAAGAAAATTAAGAGGTCATTATCCACTAATTTTATATTAAATAATAACCGACCTGCGTTATTGGGCAAGGTAAAGGTAACAGATTCTGGTAGTTCGCTAGCCACTAAATTATCAAGATTAATTTTCATGCTATATGAATAACTGTCTTTGTAACCAAAGTCAATGGGGTAGGTGCGCTCTTGTAATTTAAATGGATTTTCATCAAAAAACTTAAGAATAAATGGGTTGAGGTAAATTTTATTACCTATAAACTCGGGTGTTAATGAAATATCCATTTTTTCGTTGAAGGTAGATTTGGTTTTGTCAAAATCTAAAACTTCGTGATTTTCAATATTAATATCTGTGAGGTTGTTTGCTTTTTGATTAAAGTAGGCTGACGCATTCTCATCGAATTGCTGTTTTGGCCCGTGCGAATGGTAACCACTATATCCACTCTCAATAGTGCCGTAAAATTCATCATCTTCAAAAGAAGAAAATGCAATACGATGCGTTCTCGAAGAAATTTCGGTGACCTCAATATCTTCCCAATCACTTCCTTCATCAAAATCAATGAGTCGTCCGTATTGGTTTAGCGCTCTAAATGGTAATTCCCCAAAAGAACGATACGAATTAGTGGCATCTAGATAATACGTTATATTATCAATTATTACCTTTAATATCACGTAGTTAAATTCCGAAAGTACTGGAAATAATCTCGTCACTAATCCATTTTCTCTTGTAGACATTAATACTGGAAACACGTCAATATCCTCATAAGACAAGAGGTTGGCTAGTAATAAGTTGATTTCAAAAGCACTACCTGTTTTTTCTTTTATGAGCGATTTTAACGATACATCGTAGCGTTCAGATTTACCGTTCCATTTATAATTATTAAGAACATATTGATATATTCTATTAGCTTTTTCTAATGGATTATCAATTGACGATATCTCAGCAGGCAATAAATTTTTAACCAGACCTTTTTTGCCCAACTGTCTTCCAAAATTTAAGTCTGTTTTAAGTTCGTTGTCAGCATCTCTCCAAGTTTTGGTGATTTTATCAACACTGCCATCAAAACCTTTAAAAACACTTAGTTCATACTCAATTCTAGCCATATAATTACGGGATGTCGTTGTAAATCCCTCGGGCTTATAAGCAGGAATATCTGTCATCACATATTTATTAACGGAACAATGCGCATAAGCGCCTCTACCAGCATCTAAACAATTGCGCTTTATGATAGACTCATTGGTATCTAATGAAATTTCTCCAACTAACTTTACATGATAATTATAATTCCCTGGAATACTTGTATTGTATTCGCTATACATCACAGGATCAATACTCTGAAAATACCAAGGCTGATATTTAGACATAAATCGTGATTTTGTAGTATAGCTTATCGTTATTATACTCCCTATCTTTAGATTAGGTAATACAAATTTAACTAAGGTATAATTGTCATTTTCTATTTCGAAAATAGCGTTTTTCGTTAAATGTGATTTTACAATTTTTCCATTTTCTAAATTATAGGTGGTTCCTTTAATATCATCGATCTTTTCTTTTGAAGATTTCCCTTTATAAAGTTTAATTTCAAACTCACCCCGGGCAATACCTTCTGGTCTTAAAATTTTAATTTTTTGTTCTACTTCCACGTTGAGCCAAAAGGTTTTCTCATTCACAAAACTATTACCATAGTCATATATAACTACAGCATTTGCAGTGGAATCTTTAGCGTATGTTGTCGCTTTCAATTCATTTTTATGAACGGCCATACCGATATCGTAATTTTGGGAGGCACATAAAAAAGTAGCGCAGACCGCGAATAAAAATAAAATATCTCTCATTAGTATTAGTTTAATTCTATCAATTTTAAACGTTTGTTTCGACGTAAATAACTTTGAATGATATGTTTGGTATCTCTGTTATTTTCCATCGGTGTAATGAGGGATTTTAAAATAGCCTTATTATTTATTTGGTGGTTTAAGTCAAAAAAGCCAAAGCCTTTAAAGGTGCCGTTTTCAATTAAAAAAGCACATTTTTCATGTATATCACGTCCTTTATCTATAATCACCATGTCTTTATTAACATAGTTGTATTTTTCTATAAGTGCATTGACACGTTTATTGTATAATTCTGCTGATTCTTTATTAATACAAGCTCCTTGGCACTCTTTAACTTCATGCTTAAAACAGCTCGTCCTTGTATCGTACAGTCCCGTTAATTTTTGACAAAGATTAAACTCATCTACCGCTTTAAATAAAAACTGTCTTCCACTTGCTTTTGTATTAAAGGTGGTAATGGATTGCTCTTGGCTGTCAGACTTGTCTATTTTAAGGTTAATATAACCGTTTTTATCGGTAAAACTATAAAGCGCATGAGTGAAAATTGTGCGTTTCAAAGACCTATTAAAAATGGGTTTATTTGCTTTAATTTCAGCGCTTTCTTTCAGTAATGCGGCTAATTCACTACCTGTTCTCTCATAAGTAACCGTACTTACTAATTTTTGAATTTTCTTAGATTTAGAATTAGTACCAGTAAAATGTTGAATAATTCGTTTTCTTATATTTTTACTTTTACCAATATAGATGATATCACCGTCTACATTATAAATATAATACACTCCAGTATCTGACGGTAATTTTTCAATTATAGAATTAAGATTAGGAGCTATTTTAGATTTCTGCTCAACCTTAATGGCATCTTTAACAATAATCTTATCTAAATCTTTATTTAATAACATCTTAAACAACTTAACAGTTGCCATTGCATCTCCATTGGCTCTATGCCTGTCGCTTAAAGGAATACCTAGAGCACGTGTTAATTTGCCTAAGCTATAAGATTCCATATTAGGAATAAGTTGCTGTGATAGCTCAACGGTACATAAACTTTTTCGTTTAAAAGGAAAACCTAAGCGTTTAAATTCTGTCTTTAATATTCTATAATCAAAAGAAGAGTTATGCGCTACTAATATGCAGTCTTCAGTAATCTCAACAATGCGTTTGGCCACCTCATAAAATTTAGGTGCGTTTTTAAGCATTTTAGAATTAATTCCTGTAAGATTAACTACAAAAGGTTGAATTTCGCGCTCCGGATTTACTAATGAAATAAACTGATCCGTTACTCTATGGCCATCAAATTGATAGATTGCAATTTCTGTGATGCCTTCTTCATTATACTTCCCACCAGTGGTTTCTATGTCTAGTATAGCGTAAATATTCTTATTGTTTAATGGTTAAGGGTTAGGTCTTGATTAGTAAATTGTAACGGCGACTAAGAATTAATTTCTTACTCCAAATATACTACTTCCAACTCGAATCATCGTACTTCCGCAGTCAATAGCTAATTGGTAATCCCCACTCATTCCCATGCTAATAATTTCAAGTTGAGGATTTGTGTTTTTAAGGTTTGAAAATGTGTGTCTTAGGAATTTGAATTCTTTTTCAACCTGATTCATATTATCTGTAAACGTGGCCATGCCCATTAAACCAATAACCTCCACATTTTTTAATTCGGCAAATTTCTCAGAACTAAGTAGGGCCGATGCATCTTCTGCAGACATTCCAAATTTGCTGTCTTCTTCAGCGATTTTTATTTGAAGTAAACAATTAATGACCCTATGGTGTTTTTCAGCTTGTTTGTTGATTTCTTTTAGCAATTTTAAACTATCTACGCCATGAATTAGATTCACAAATTCAGCCATGTATTTCACCTTATTTCGCTGAACATGCCCTATCATGTGCCATTCAATATCCTTCGGCATCTCTTCATACTTGTCTACCATTTCTTGGATCTTATTTTCCCCAAAAATGCGCTGACCCGTATTGTAAGCTTCCATTAAATCACTGATTGGTTTCGTTTTTGAAACTGCTACGAGAACGACTTTATCAGGAATGTTAGATTTAAGGTTATTCAGGTTCTCTTTTATACTCATTTGTTCTTATTAATTATTCAGTGTCTATTTTCTGATTGAGCGACTCAATAGTTTTACACCTTAATATTCATATATAGTAATTCCGCTTCGCAATTTAGGTAGAATATAGGTGCTTTTTGGAGGCATTGTTAAACCTTCATCTGCAATTTGTTTCATCTGCAAAACATTTGAAGGACACATACCAAAGCCAACAGTATATTCTCCACTATCAACACTGCTTTTTATAGTAATCATTTCATGTTGACCATTAACGTAAGAAATACGATTATCGTGCCTTAAATCGTTAATGTTTAAGATGGGTTGAAGTATCGTTGTATATAGTAGTTGCGCATCTAATTGATCTAATGCGGTATTAAATTTATACGCTGTTTTTCGTAAATATAACGAATAAAATTCACCATCTAAATACATGCTAAAATGATGTGGCTTTGTTGGACTATAAGGCATAATACCTCGATTTTCAATGCGATATAATTCATCTAATTGAATTAAAAACTCTTCTTTTGTTAAACCGTTTAAATCTTTAATAAGTCGATTGAATTCATGGATTACCAACTCTGATTCGGGAATTAAATACGACATAAAAAAATTATAGGATTCGCTGCCTAGATGATTTGGGTTTTTCTGTTTTTCATCTTTATATAATAAATAAGATGAAGCCGATCTATGGTGACCATCAGCTATATACACCTTGTTCATTTTATTAAATTCTTTTTGAATTGTAGACATGACGCCTTCGTTATCTATTTTCCATAAATAATGAGTATCTCTATAAGTCATTGTAAATTCAAATTCAGCATGTCCCTTTTGTGTCTGCTTTATAATTTCTGCAATGGTATCATTATCAGGATAGGTTAGCAGCACCGGTTCTGCATTAAAACCTACGGTTTGCAGATAAGTCTTAAAAGTTTCCTCGCGTTTTGCTATGGTGTCTTCATGCTTTTTTATGATATCATTTTCGTAATCCTCAGCGCTTGTTGCTGCAATGATGCCGTTGAATTCTTGCCCATGACGATTCACAATTTTATACACGTAAAACGACGGTTTTTCATCTTGAATGAATACTCCATCCTCCTTAAATTCCAAATACCGATTCTTCACTAATCGGTAACGTTCTTCACCTTTAACCTCTTGATGATATTTGTAACCAGGATTTACAATATGAAGAAAGCTGTACGGATTATAAGCCATTCGAGATTCGCGTTCATCTAAAGTATAACTCTGATAAGGACGTGAAGCTACAAGACCAACGATAGCTCTTGTGGGTTTAACGGCTTTGAATGGTATTATTTTTGGCATTTTTAAGTAATAAGTGTAAAGTAAAAGGTGTGTAGGAGGTAAGATTTATTATTTATGAGGTTCTATTTTATATTAAGAGTTATTTGCACCGAATTTTAGAATTCATAATAATCTAACTTAAAAAGATTAGCGCTGTCTTATTGTAACTTCAAAAAATTGCTGATGTTGTGATTGTAGCGATTTATGAATTAACAATGTTACGTCGTACTTTGCATTTTACATCGCACTTCCTACTTCAAAAACTGCGTCGCAACCTTCTCAGCTTTCCGACTCTCAGCATAATCATAAAATCCTTCACCAGATTTTACACCTAATTTACCTGCCATAACCATATTAACCAGTAGAGGACAAGGCGCATATTTTGGATTCTTGAAACCATCGTACATCACGTTTAGGATAGATAAACAGACATCCAATCCAATAAAATCGGCTAATTGTAAAGGCCCCATCGGGTGTGCCATTCCTAATTTCATTACAGTATCTATTTCTTCAACTCCAGCTACTCCGTTGTAAAGAGTTTCAATAGATTCATTAATCATAGGCATTAAAATACGGTTAGCTACAAAGCCAGGATAATCATTAACCTCTGTAGGCACTTTACCTAAAGTCTTAGATAATTCCATGATCGTATTCGTCACTTCGTCGCTAGTACTATAACCTCTAATGATTTCTACCAATTTCATAATTGGTACTGGGTTCATAAAATGCATTCCAATCACCTTCTCTGGTCGACTTGTAACCGCTGCAATTTGAGTAATAGAAATTGAAGAAGTATTGGTTGCTAAGATGGCGTTTTCGTTACAAACGTCATCAAGTTGTTTAAAAATTTTTAATTTTAAATCTAAGTTTTCAGTTGCGGCTTCAACTATTAAATCAGCATGTTTTATACCTTCTTCGGTATTTGTGAACGTTGTAATTTTTCCTAGAGTATCTGACTTATCAGTTTCACTAATTTTTTCTTTAGCTACCATTCTGTCTAAATTTCGAGAAATAGTGTTCATCCCCTTTTCTAAAGAAGCGTCGCTAATATCTATAAGTTGAACGTTAAATCCTGACTGTGCAAACGTGTGGGCAATTCCGTTTCCCATGGTTCCTGCACCAATTACTGCTATGTTTTTCATTTATGATGTATTTGTCTTTGCGCGACTTTTTTTAAGTCGAGGCAATCTGTTTGTATTATAATTTAATAAGTGATTGATTTTTAGTAAAAAAGATGGTTTCAATCATTCTTCCTTCGTAGTGTCGTTTAGTTTCTAAAACTGATTAATTATCATATTAGCAACTCTTAGGGCTTCTGTGCCATCATGCAAAGTCACAATCGGTTTTGTATTATTGGTAATAGCATCGGCAAATGTTTCTAACTCGTCTAATATAGCGTTGTTATTGGCGATATCTGGATTGTCAAAATAAATTTGCTTTTTTATACCTTCTGCATTTTGAAGAATCATATCGAAATCCCCAGGATTATCTGGCGCATCTTTCATTTTTACGACTTCACACTTCTTTTCAAGAAAATCTACAGATATGTAAGCATCTTTTTGAAAGAATCGTGTCTTACGCATATTTTTCAAAGAAATTCTACTGGCGGTTAAATTGGCTACGCACCCGTTTTTAAATTCGATACGTGCATTAGCGATATCTGGGGTTTCACTGACTACAGAAACACCACTCGCCGAAATATGTTTTACAGGCGATTGTACAACCGAAAGAATGATATCAATATCGTGAATCATTAAATCTAGCACTACAGGCACATCGGTTCCACGAGGATTAAATTCTGCCAATCTGTGACATTCTATAAACATTGGGTTTACAATCTGATCTTTGACCCCAATAAATGCAGGATTAAATCGCTCTACATGGCCAACTTGACCTTTAACCCCATGTTCTGCGACCAAGGTTCTAATAGTTTCCGCTTCTTCAACGGTATTCGTAATAGGCTTCTCAATAAAAACATGTTTGCCTTTTTTGATGGCTATTTTAGCACAGTCGTAATGCGAAAGCGTAGGTGTTACAATATCTACTACATCAACCGCATCGATTAATTCGTCTATAGAATCATAATATGTATAACCAAATTCTTCTACAACGCGTTTTGCGTTATCCGCATCTGCATCATAAAAACCGATAAGATCATATTTATTGGATTGGTTGAGTAATCTTAAATGAATTTTACCAAGGTGACCAGCACCAAGAACACCAACTTTAAGCATGTTTTTCTGTTTTTAACAAAAATAGTCGTTTTCGTTCAGAAATTGAAAAAAGAAAATGTAAAATACTGAGAAATTGATAAGCGAATAATTCTAATGGAAATCGATTGAAAGCAAAACTTGTCTTTTAATTAACCCTCAGGATTTAGTCCTATTTCTATGGGATAATTTTTAGAATTTGAACTTTTAGAGGTTGGAATTTGCCATTCTTTGAGCTATTTTTACACAAACTAAACTACGCTTTGAAAGATACATTTAAGCATCAAGGAATGCGCCAGCAACTTGTTGAAATTCTAATAAATAAAGGAATAAAAGATAAAGGAGTCTTAAAAGCTATGGGCAAAATTCCTCGACATTTGTTTATGGATTCAGGATTTATTGACCATGCTTATGTGGATAAAGCATTTCCAATTGCTGCTGATCAAACAATTTCTCAACCCTATACTGTGGCTTTTCAATCTGAATTATTACAGGTGCAACCAGGTGATAAAGTCCTAGAAATTGGAACAGGAAGTGGTTATCAAACTGCTGTGTTATTAGAACTAGGCGCAAAAGTTTTTAGTATTGAACGTCAGCAGGAACTCTTTAAGAAAACGTCAAAATTTTTGCCTAAAATAGGGTATAGGGCTAAAAGTATCATTTTCGGTGACGGCTATAAAGGGATGCCAGATGAAGCCCCTTTTAAAAGTATTATTGTTACGGCTGGAGCTCCTTATGTGCCTAATCCATTATTGAGTCAATTAGCTATTGGTGGACGACTAGTAATTCCGGTTGGTGATGATGTGCAAGTAATGACCCTTTTTATTAGAAAAGGACCAAAAGATTTTGAAAAACACGAATTTGGTGATTTTAGATTTGTACCTATGTTAGAGGACAAAAACTAAGAAATAAACGTCGCTTATTTTGTTTCAAAGCAAAACAGCTAAATGCAATTAAGCATGTTTAATCAAAGGCTTGCTCAAAACCTTTTTTGCCACCAACAACAGGTAAGGACAAGGTGGTCTTATCTAACTCAATTACTATTTCTGTTCCAGGTTTTGGATGTAGTGTAAACTCCTTATCACTAGAGAAAATCATGAAGCCTATTTGTTGTCCGGCTTTAATTATTTGATCGTCTGGTTGTAAGTCAAAAGTAAGACTGTATGATTGATTTGGGACTAAATTTTCTTCTTCAGTTAAAGATTTATAATTTTTAGGATCTGCCCATCCACGGGTAATAATATTATCTGTTATTTTAACAGCTTTTCCTTCTTGCCAAGGTAACGATACTAGCCAAACGGATAAATTAGCAGCCGCTTTACTACTTGCTAATGTTATGGTAACTTTTGGTACGCCAGAGATATGTAGATCTTCAGTTAACTTGGAGGTTACGTACAATAATCTGTTCTCAGAATTAGCTGCTTTTGCTAAATCGCTTCCAGAAATAGAGGCGTCATCAAAAAAAGTTTCATCGGCTTTAGAAGCTTTATCGAGCGTTAAACCTCCTGAGGATTTGCCTCCAGCAGTTAAATTTAAAGTAACAAATGACGCGTCGGGATTAGGATAATCTTTGTAAGCTGTAGGTTCTTGGCTATCGTCATTTTCTCTTACAATATAGGCTTTGTTCTCTTCTTTTTCAACACCATTATCTACACCATGAAGATATTTAGAAAACCATCGATTCATTAATGTCAAGGGTGGAGGACCACCATGACCTTTTTGGTGATAATAGATTTGCGTTGGTAATCCATATTCTTTCGCAGCCTTGTAAATACGGTAGCTATGCTCTGGCATTACATTCCAATCGTTAAAACCATGAGACATTAATAAGGCGGCTTTCATTTTAGGCATTTGATTTAGATAGTCTCTTTCTGCCCAAAAATCATTATAGTCGCCGGTTTCTCTATCCATGCCTTTTTTCATTTTAGTGTCGCGTACTGTTTGGTTATTAAATGCGCGCTTGTCTTTATCTCCACTGTGAACAAAATCATAAAGAACATCTATATCTTCACCCAAATAACCACCTGGTGAACGTACCAAGCCATTAGAACGGTAGTAATGATAATAAGAAGTATTAGGCGCTATTGGAATTATGGCTTCTAACCCCTCAACCCCAGTAGTTGCTGCGGCTAAAGGAAGTGTTCCGTTGTATGATGTCCCAGTCATGCCTACTTTTCCTGTTGACCAATAAGCATTAACTTCTTCATTTCCATTACGTTCAGTGTACCCTTTTGCTCTACCGCATAACCAATCGATAACAGTTTTTGGTGCTAAGGATTCATTTTCACCACCAATAGTTGGGGCACCATCTGATAAACCTGTTCCTGGAGACGACGAATGTACTACTATGTAACCTCTTGGCACCCATTTATTAATATGTGAATAGGAAATGAACGGACGCGTCATTGGTCGACTAATAACGTTTGGATGAACACGTGCTTTTGCAATTTCTCCCAATTCTATATTCACATCCCACATAATACCAGGAGCATCTCCTGCAACTCCAGCAAAATACGGACTAGTAATATAAATTACAGGTAACTTTAAGCCCTCAGTATCCGTTTGCTTAGGGCGTGTAACCGACACGTGCATGCGGTCTGGTTCGCCATCTCCATCCGTATCAAATTCTGTTTCTACCCATAAGTCGTGATGAATCCAATCATTTAAGCCGCCATTAAAAGCTTCTACAATTTGCGCTTCTCCATCCTTAAATATAGGTGTTGTTTTTGCTTTAGAATCTTGTGTGAAGCTTGACGTTGAAATTAATAAAGCAATTACAAATGTTGCAATTGATTTTGATGAGGTTATCATATTGAGTAGTTTATTTTGTGTTATTGTCTTGTAAAATGTAAGTGTTAAAGATTAATTAGATACGATTTACGCTTCCGTTTAAGTTACATTTTATCAACAGGAATTTTTAATAAGGGTAGCAAACTTAGATTATGAGCTATAGACTAATAATCTAACTAGTTATTTGGTAAATACAGGTCTGGAATCTGATTAGCTTTTGATTCTTGTTGCCAATAAAGATTTAAAATCCACCAACGTTTACCATCATTAAATAATTGAATACTGTTAATGCCACGCATGAAAGGATGGTCGTCATCTTTAGTTTTATAAGATTCGTAAGTGCTAAACACATGAGCCAAATTCCCAAATACCTGGGTTTCTCGATTTATTTCCACTTCATGAAATCCATTTTCGACTAACCAAGTTCCGGCCGTTTTTTTATAGTCATCAGCAGACATGTAGCGAACTGTAGTTTTTCCCTCTTTTTCTCCAATAGGAATAAGTTTGGCATCTTGTCTAAATAAGTGCTTAAACAATTCCCAGTTACGTGATTCTCCCTTGTCTCCAGAAATTACGGAGTACAAAGTGGCAATAGTGCTATCAATTGTTGCGACTTTATTCGTGTAGTCTTTATTATCTTGGGCAACTAAGCCTAACGATAGAAAGAATATTATATAGGTAATTTTTTTCATGCTATAAATTTAAAAGAATTTCAAACCAAAAACAATAGCATCACTCTGAAATCCGCTTTGATAAGAACGTAAATAGTCCACTCGTAAAAATCTCCATTTCCCCCATCCAATATTATCTAAACCGACAGTGTATTCTTGATAGGGTTTAAAGTTTGGTATTGCCAATAAATGTGCACCGACCACTAAATTAAAGTTTAGCTTGTTGAGCAATGGAACTTTTCCGAGTAAAAATCCATTAAAATCGTGCTCAATGTGACTTTCAAAATAAGCATCGTCTGTGCTGGCGGCATAATAATTTAAATTATTAAATACATTGGTGTAGTTTCCCTCTGTACTAACATGCGTTAGGTTGCCATTAAAATGTTGATAATCCATAAAAGCAATGGCATCGGCATTAAAGAATTTTTCTGCTTTTAGATTATACCTGAATTTTCCTTTATCTTTAATATTAAAAGATTGATTGAGTCTTATCTTAACTTGGTCGAAATTGTAATCGCTATTGGTAGCGCTAAAACCTTTTTCGTAACCTAAATAAATGGTTGGATAATCGTCGTTGTTAACATTGTATTTGGCATCAGGATAACTTAAATATTCTTGTCCAAAATTAATGCGAACATCAATATTTCCTTTAATAATATTATGGGACTCAAAAGGTGCTATATCAAATGCGGTTTCGTTTAATGGATTATTGCTTGTATAAACGTCATTATCTTCATTAATAAAAGTTTGATCTGTGGTGTTGAATAATGCTTTTCGTCTTTCGTAACTTACACCTGTGTACAATCTGATTCCATTAAATAATTCTTCAGAATAATTAAGAGCTACAAAACTTTTGTCATATAATTTCATGTAATTATCTTCAAAAAATAAGGTGCTTACGGAATTGATTAATGGTGAAATAGGGCTGGAAGAGTTAAACTGTTCTGCCGAAACACCACCAGATAAATTTAGAAATGCATTTGTGATACTGTTGAACTTATAGGTCAACGAACCTGTGGCACGTAAGCGATGATCTGAAAATCCATATTGAAGTTTTCCGCTAGCTCTGAAAAAGCGTTTAAAATCGTCGTAATTTTTAGTGTAAAATACATTAGCATTAAGCGCATAACCTTGAACAGTATTAAATTGAACACCACCAATAACGGGAATGTCAAACCCTATTCGATAATTCTTGTGAGAATTCAGATAGGTATATCCTATGATATTATCTAATTTAAATTTATTGTTATCACGATCCAACGAATCTAAATAAGGTTTCGATTCATGCAAGGTTTGCAAACTGTCTTTTTTTACATAGTCAATACGTTCTTCGCTTGTTAAAGGCACAGGTCTAATGGTGTTCCAAAATAGAGAATCTTTTTTATTGGCTTCTTTTTCAAACGCAACAAGTTCTCTATTGAAATCGTTTTTGGTAAGCCCCGTGTTAAATTCATAATTACTATAAACAGCAGTGTAACGACCATCTCCTTTAATCCCCATCATACCAAATCTAAAATCGATACTTTGGGAGATTTTGGCCCAAATATTATGAGTGTCGGAATAAGAAAAGCTCTGTTTTAAAGTTACTATATCTACAACAGGAATCCGAGCTTGAACTCCTGTAATATCTAATTCTAATGCATAAATTGACCACTGATCCTCTACGATATAAATATTGCCCGAAAAAACAGGATCATTTTTTCGCTTCGGAATCACTTTTATTTTATTTATCAGGTTGCCTCTATCATCGTAAAAAACACCATCAAGTTTGTAGCGGTAATAGACAAAAGCGTTGTTGGCAATTGGAGAAATAATTTCATTACCAAAATTTATAGTGTTGTTGTAGAAATTAAAATCGACATCCATAGCCACATTAAAGCTAAACCCATTGTCATCACCGCTAACTTTAGATGCTGTGATTTTTTCTTTTAATTTATCTGGACTTAAAAACTGTATTTTAGATATGGTTTCAGATAAATAAATAATGCCACTTCGAGTAGAGTCTAATCCACCTCCTAAATCCCCAACCTCTTGACCTAATATTTTTTCGGGAGCATCCTTAATTTTAATTAATCCTCTAGAATAAAAATCGGCCTTATACGAATGTATTTTATTAAGATTGGTTTCACGGTATGCAATGGCCTTTTGCATGATGGCGATTGCAGGATCAATTTCAGAATCTATAATAACTTCTGAAAGCGACACGGATTCCTCAGTTAAAGTAACATCGATTTGATACGGGAATTTTTCAATAGTGACTTCTTGTTTAACTGTTTTATAACCCAAATAACTGTAAGCTATGATATAGGTTTTTGGTGTAGAAATATTAAGTTCGTAATATCCATCATCATTACTTGTCGTTCCTATGTAGGTGTTTTCAATTAAAACATTTACAAAAGGAAGCGCGTTATTATTTTGGTCAGTAATATTTCCTGTAATTTGTGCAGAAACCATAATACTGAACGCAATCAGTAAGATGCTAAATAGATTTTTGGCCATTTGATAACGATTGATGATATACTTTGGTTTTATAAGCCACCATTTCTTTTTGACTTTTACCGGTAAAACATACCTAATATAAAAAGAACTTAAGTTCATACTTATATAGACGTCAATAAAAATGAAAAGGTTGCCTAAGGTATTTCAAACTTAGACTAAAAATAGATTGGAAAAGTTATAGGAATCTTAAAATTTAGCGGTACACTTTTTTAATACGATCTAGATTTCGTTTATTATCGCGATCCTTAATGGTTTCGCGTTTGTCATAGAGCTTTTTACCTTTTCCTAGCCCAATGATGAGTTTTGCTAAACCTCTATCGTTAATAAAAAGTTTAAGAGGAATAATAGCATTACCTTTTATATTCACTTCTTTCTCAAGCTTTTTTAGCTCTCTTTTATTAAGAAGTAATTTGCGTTCGGCTTTTGGTCTATGGTTATAATGCGTGCCGTATTTGTATTCTTCAACCGTCATATTAATAACAAAGAGTTCACTCCGGTCATTAAACTCGCAGAAACCTTCGGCAATGGAAGCCTTACCAGATCTAATGGATTTAATTTCAGTTCCCGTAAGCACAATCCCAGCCGTATATTTGTCTAATATATCGTACTGAAACTTAGCTTTTCTGTTGAGTATGTTAACGGTTTTTTGCATGGCTAGCAAAGATATGAAAGTAAGTTTGAAGTGTGATGCTTCAAGATGAAAAACTTCAAATACCTAAATTTCGTCCTGAAACAGTGTGAATATTGAGAGTACCGTATTAATTGCAGTAAATACGTGTTTAATTTTATTTCATAATTTGTTGAGGTTCAAATAAACAAAGATCAGTCAGTAATTCTTTAAGTTGAATTTATGATATTAATGTAATCTTATTAATAGTTTTACGACTTTAATTTAAAACCAATTTTAAATGAAAAAATACCTCCTATATATTTTTGTTGCTGTGCTTTTTGCGTGTAATAACGAAAATTCGAATGCGGTTAAGCAAGAAGTAGAAAACAGTAATAAAGTGCTCACAGCCAATGATATTATCGATAAATCTATTGAAGTATCGGGAGGTGATAATTTTAAAAGATCGAGTCTTAAGTTTGAGTTTCGAGATACATATTACCAGGCTTTACGTAAAAATCATGAGTTTCTTTTAGTAAGACTGACCGTAAATAATAAAGATTCTATTTTCGATATGTTGAGTAATGTAGGTTACGAACGGTATAATAATGAAGCGTTTGTAAAACTAGACGATTCTATTGCTAAAAAATATGAAGCGTCTGTAAATTCGGTACACTATTTTTCAGTTTTACCATACGGTTTAAATGACAATGCAGTGAATAAAACGCTTCTAGGAAATGAAAATATTAAAGGCAAGGATTATTATAAAATTAAGGTGACTTTTAACGCTGAAGGTGGAGGTGAAGATTATGAAGATGTGTTTATCTATTGGGTTGATAAAAGTGAATTTAAAGTGGATTATTTAGCTTATTCATATCATGAAGAACATGGAATAGGTTTGCGCTTTAGAGAAGCTTATAATGAACGCTACGTTAATAGTTTACGCTTTGTAGATTATAATAATTATAAACCCGAAGATAACACTATGTCTCTCGAAAATTTAGGCAAAGCTTTTGAGGACAATCAATTAAAATTATTATCTAAGATTGAACTTGAAAATCTTGAAGTACAACTAATCAATAACCAATAATTGAGAATTTTTTCCCGTTTTAGTAACTGTTACAACATATAGATTAGCATTGTTGTCATCTGCTATATCTTTATACTTTTCTTGGCCTAATAAATTATTTACAAACTTCGGAGTTGTATTGCTGTGACCAACAATTAAGACAGTTCCTCCTTTAGTTTTATTTAGAAATTCTTCCATCTTTATGACCGATGGATTATATAGCTGAAGTTCAAGCCCGTTAGCGTTTGCCGTGGGCTTTGCTGTTTGTTTTGTTCTATTGTAATCCGTCGTATAAACCGCATCAAATTTTACATCTTTAAAATAAATTGCCCAATGGCTTGCGCGTTGTAATCCTGCTTCAGTTAAATCAGGGTTTTTATTACGGTGATCAGTTCGATCCTTTTCGGCATGTCTAATTAAATAATAAGTAGACACTGCGCTATCTTTATTTTCGGTTTTCTCTTTACAAGAAGAAAAGTTAACAAAGATTATAAGAAGTATTAAGAATAGTTTTTTCATTTTGTTTTGAAGAAATATTTTTTTCCGACTAAAGTAAGCTTTTCTATAATAAAATCGGAAGTTAGTCTTAAGCCAAATCTAGAGCAATTTCAATCATACTTCTAAACGTAGTTTCTCGTTCTTCACTGGTTGTGGTTTCTCCTGTAACGAGAGAATCTGAAATGGTCAAAATGGCTAAAGCATTCACATTATGTTTGGCAGCTATAGTGTATAGCCCTGCGGCTTCCATTTCCACACAGAGTACTCCAAACTTAGCCCATTTTTTGAAAATCTCTTTATCGTCTTGGTAAAATTCATCTGAGGATAATACGTTACCAGCTTTTATCGCTATATTATTAACTTTAGCCGCATTTACGGCCTTCATAAACAATTTAAAATCTGCTGTCGGGGCAAAATTAGCGCCACCAAACCTAGACTGGTTAATGCCAGAAGACGATGAGGCGGCCATAGCTAATACAACATCTCTAATTTTTACTTCTTTTTGATATGAACCAGCACTACCAACTCTAATCAGGTTTTTTACACCATATTCCGTAATAAGTTCGTGTGTATAAATAGAGATACTCGGCACACCCATTCCTGTTCCCATTGTAGAAATACGTTTGCCTTTGTAGGTCCCTGTATAACCTAGCATACCTCTAACTGTATTGAAGCATTTGGGATTTTCAAAAAATGTCTCAGCTATCCATTTCGCTCTTAATGGATCTCCGGGTAGAAGTATGGTCTCTGCGATTTCGCCTTTTTTGGCTTCAATGTGTACACTCATGCATCAAAGTTAAATAAAGTGTTTCAAATATTACGATGCGTGAGATACGAGGTTGTTCATCATTGCAACTCCTGCTGAAGCGCCAATTCTATCCGCTCCAACCTCTATGTATTTTTGCGCTGTTTCTGCATCTCTTATGCCTCCTGAGGCTTTTACCTTTAATTGATTTTTAACTGTTTTTCTCATTATTTTAACAGCAGTTAAGGTG
The DNA here is from genome assembly GCF_030407435.1 of Winogradskyella bathintestinalis. GTDB lineage: Bacteria > Bacteroidota > Bacteroidia > Flavobacteriales > Flavobacteriaceae > Winogradskyella > Winogradskyella bathintestinalis. The sequence continues at coordinate 11,738 of NZ_JASDDK010000008.1, read as the reverse complement.
GCTCCACTTTTAGAAAAACCTGTTGAGGTTTTTACAAAATCCGCATCAGCGTCCATACAAATTTCACATGCTTTAACGATCTCATTTTTAGAAAGTTCACTAATTTCAAGAATAACTTTTAATGTTGCAGGTCCCATAGCACGCTTTACGGCACTAATGTCTTTTAATACGGCGACATGGTTCTGACTTTTAAGACGACCGATATTCATTACCATATCGATTTCGTTAGCACCTTGTTCAATCGCAGTTTTGGCTTCAAATACTTTAGCACCTGTAGACATTGCTCCTAATGGAAACCCAACCACCGCGCATATCTTTACTTCAGATTGGCCTAAAACTTGTTTTGCTATGGGAACATAACAACTATTAATACAAACAGCGTAAAAATTATATTTTAAGGCTTCTTCGCATAATCTAAGAATGTCGGCTTCTGTTGTTGATGCACTTAATAAGGTATGATCTATATATTTATTTAATTCCATTTGTTTTGTCGAATTTAGGGTTTGTGATAATGTACTTTTTTATCTGTCATTTTAACAAATTGAAAAAGTTTTAATGAGTTTAAAAATTAACTATAGTAATTCTCTATAAGTAGAGGGATTACTTACAAGATTAATAAGTCTTGCCCGTAGTATCGGGAGTGTTGGAATTAAATAGCTCGACAAAATTAATATTTTATCCGTTAAAATGCCTGTTAAATTCTTAGATATTTTTATGCGTTTCATCGAATAGTTGTTAAAAAACTCTGAAATGTTTTCATTATTAGGTTTGTAGAAAATAATTTAATTTGGGATAATTACTCGATCTAATTATAATTCATGTGCGTCATAAAATCTACATTAAAGACAGTTGCATAAAAAAAAATAATAACGTTGCTGCTGTAATCCTTGTGGCTCTGTTTCATTATGTTCTAATCTATACTAAGTTAGCTTAATGTTTAAAAATGAGAATGTGTTTCCTCTAACGAAATTATGGTACATCAAAGCTTTCTTTCACGGAAAAGAGAAATGAAGGTATTAAGCTAAAATCAATAAATTGCCCTTTTTAAGAAAGAGGACTTCCTTGCGATGCTTAATTCTTTAAAATTTAAATAATAGGATTTAGAATATGCATTAAAATTTTGAAGTAATACAGAATATTATTTGTTAGCCCCCTCATTTTCAGGTAAAGTTAATTTATTTGCCCAAATAATAGCATCATTGATAGTATCAAAAATCTCAAATGGGTTATCATAAAACTGGCGCTCATACTCAGCATTTCGTCGCATTAAGTGGTTTTTAGGAACTATTGCAATGGCAAGAATATTGGGTATATCTTCGACCTTTTTATAAATTAAAGGATCTACGGTGTAAGAGTTTACTCGATTAGATATATAAACTATATCACGACCGCTAAAATGCTCTTGTACAATTTCGTTTAGTTCTTTGTCATGAGGGGCTTCAATAGTAACGCCCTCGCGTATTTGATTAATGATATAGTGATCGAACAAATAGATTTCTGCATCCTTTAAATTGTAGTGTTTAATCATAGCCTATTGCTGTTTCCTTAGTATATTGAAGACGTATAAAGATAGTAGAATGAAATGAAAAAGCAACACTCCTTTCAAAAATATGAAATTTGTGTTGCTCTTTATCAACCAATCACTAAAAAGACGGTTCTTAACTCATTATGTTACGGTTTATATCAAAATTTATTTTAGATACATTACAATTTATCAGTAACTAAATCACTTTGATTTCTAAAAACCAATTGTCTATCAAATTCATCCAACAGAATAATACTATCTGTAGTAACTTTACCAGCTAAAATTTCTTTACTCAATTGATTGAGTACGTCTTTTTGAATCACTCGTTTTACAGGTCTTGCTCCGTATTCTGGATGATAGCCTTTTTCTGCTAAATAACTGACAGCTTCTGGGGTGGCATCAAAGGTAATTCCTTGCTGTGCTATCATCTTTGTTATGCCTTTTAATTGCAACCCTACGATATCAGTAATGTTATCTTTAGATAGAGGCGTGAACATAATAGTATCATCAATACGATTTAAAAACTCTGGTCTTACACTTTGTTTCAACAATCCTAAGACGTCAACTTTAGCAGCTTCCATGGCTGAAGGAATATCTTTTGTAGCTTCAAAACGTTCTTGTATAATATGACTTCCCATATTTGAGGTCATAATTATAATCGTGTTCTTAAAATCTGCAATTCTACCTTTATTATCTGTTAAACGTCCTTCATCTAGTACCTGTAATAGAATATTAAATGTATCTGGATGCGCTTTTTCAATTTCGTCTAGTAAAACTACAGAATATGGTTTTCTACGTACGGCTTCAGTTAACTGCCCCCCTTCATCATAACCCACATATCCTGGAGGCGCCCCAACTAATCGGCTAACTGCATGACGTTCTTGATATTCACTCATATCAATCCGAGTCATAGCGTTTTCATCATCAAACAAATATTCTGCCAGCGCTTTTGCCAATTCCGTTTTACCGACACCAGTCGTTCCTAAAAACAGGAAGGTTCCAATAGGTTTATTAGGATTTTGTAGTCCTGCTCTAGAGCGTCTAACTGCATCACTAACGGCCTCAATCGCTTCTTCTTGTCCGACAACGCGCTTGTGCAATTCGTCTTCAAGTTTCACTAATTTTTCACGATCACTTTGCAACATTTTGGTCACAGGAATTCCGGTCCATTTTGCCACTACGTCAGCAATATCCTCATAAGTTACTTCCTCTTTAATTAATGAGGTGTCTTGTTGTTCGGCTAAATCTTTCTGAAATTTTTCGAGTTGCTCATTGGCATCTTTAATTTTTCCATATCGTAGTTCAGCCACCTTACCGTAATCTCCATCACGCTCTGCGCGTTCCGCTTCAAGTTTATAATTTTCAATATCTTGTTTTATATTCTGAACGTTTTCAACAACTTCTTTTTCAGATTTCCATTTGGCATTAAGCTCATTGCGCTCTTCTTTAAGATTTGCCAAATCAGCCTTTAAACTTTTTAATTTAGATTCATCTTTTTCACGCTTAATCGCTTCATGTTCAATTTCAAGTTGCATGATTTTACGATCGAGAACATCCAATTCTTCCGGCTTAGAATTGATTTCCATGCGTAATTTTGAAGCCGCCTCATCCATTAAGTCTATCGCTTTATCTGGAAGAAACCGATTGGTTATATAGCGCTCCGATAATTCTACCGCCCCAATAATGGCTTCATCTTTAATTCTAACCTTATGGTGTGTTTCGTACTTTTCTTTAATACCTCTAAGAATAGAAATGGCGCTTTCGGTATCGGGTTCATTGACTGTTACTTTTTGAAAACGACGTTCTAAAGCTTTATCTTGTTCAAAATACTTCTGGTATTCATCTAACGTTGTGGCACCAATGGCTCTCAATTCACCTCGCGCTAATGCGGGTTTTAAAATGTTAGCGGCATCCATAGCTCCTTGTCCACCGCCAGCACCTACTAATGTGTGAATCTCATCGATAAATAGCACGATATCGCCATCGCTTTCTGTGACTTCTTTAATTACGGCTTTTAAACGCTCTTCAAACTCACCTTTATATTTCGCACCAGCAATTAGAGCCCCCATATCTAAAGCAAAAATCTGTTTGTCTTTTAGGTTTTCTGGGATGTCACCATCAATAATTCGGTGCGCTAAGCCTTCTGCAATAGCCGTTTTTCCCGTTCCAGGCTCACCAACTAAAATCGGATTGTTTTTGGTTCTACGTGATAAGATCTGAAGAATTCTTCGTATTTCTTCATCACGACCAATTACTGGATCTAATTTACCATCTCTAGCCAACTGATTTAAATTCTTAGCATATTTACTCAGAGAGTTATAAGTTTCTTCCTGACTTTGAGAAGTAACTCTGTCTCCTTTACGTAATTCTTCAATGGCGGTATTTAAGCCTTTTTCAGTAACACCTTGATCTTTTAGGATTTGTGCAATTTTACTTTTAGATTTAAAAATAGCTAGAATTAAATGTTCAATCGACACATAATCATCATTCATCTTTTTAGCGATGATTGAGGCTTCGTTTAGCGTTTTGCTAGCTTCTCGAGAAAGCATAATTTCTCCACCAGTAACTTTAGAAAAACTTTCTAATGCCGCACCCAATACTTGTTGAAGTAGGGGCATGTTCACATTTAATTTTTTAAGAAGAAATGGTAGCACGTTTTCATCAACCTCAAAAAGGGCTTTAAAAATATGCTCATTCTCTATTTGCTGATGACCTAAACCTTGCGCAATTTGTTGTGCTTGCTGTATCGCTTCTTGCGATTTAATAGTATAATTATTAAAATTCATCTTATTATATTTTTTATCTTAGAGTTCAATGGTTGTAACCATTATTTTTGAAATGATCCAACAACAGCGCTCCGAAGAACGTTAATTTTTTATTATTCTTTGTTTATCTTTAGTCAATTATCTTACCAATTTGAAAACGTAAGAATTAAGCGACAAAATGTCTGATTCAGTGATTTATGAAATGACGTTTTGTCGTGATGTAAGATTACAATTTTGTTTCGACTTAAAGTATGATATAAGTCAACTATGTATTTTCAAACTAAGCAATCAATAATTAAAAGGAAAATTTATGTTCAAAAAAATATTCGGTTCATCAGAACCTAAAAAGGAAAAGATATTGCCATGGCAAGCATTAACAGATATTTCGCAATTAGATGCTATTGTAGAAGCTTCTAATACTAAAACCCAACTGATATTTAAACATTCTACACGTTGTGGTATTAGTAGTATGGTAATGAAACAGTTTGTTTCGGCCTATGATTTAGATAGCCATATTGATTTGTATTATTTAGATTTATTGAGTTACAGAGATGTGTCTAATGAGGTGGGGTATAAATTTCAAGTTATGCATCAATCTCCTCAGCTCTTAATTATAAAAAATGGATTAGTGGTAGCGCATGAAAGTCATGGCGCTATTAATGAATTGGATTTAGAGCAATACAGCTAAATTCAACGCGCAATTATTTATATAAAAAAAGCCCTCAAAATCGATAAGATCTTGAGGGCTATTTATTTTAAAGAACGAATTACTATTAATATTTAATAATGATCTTTCTATTGAAAACACCAGTATTCGTTTCTGCTTTTATAATATAAGCTCCTTCCGATATGTGTTTAACAGGTATCTTAATATCATGAGACATTGGTAAGTTAGTCGCGTTCCATGACGCTACCGTTTGGCCAGCTACATTAATTAAGTATAGTTGCTTAACTTCAACAGATGGTGGTGTCTTTACATAAATCTCATTGGTTTGATGTAAATACCTTACGATCACATTATCAAATTCATCTTTTATTACAGATAAGGTCTCATCTTCTTGGAATACAAGAAAGAATCGATCACTATAAGTTCCAGCTTCTAAATTCATTTGGAAATTAACATCATTGAATCTCGTGTATGTGCCTAATACATTATCGTAAATGAATACATCAATCGCTTCATCGAAATTTTCAAGACTGTCCAAAGCAATTTCAATCGCTCCGCCTTCAGTTACAATATCTAAAGGATAGGATTTAGCAACATCAAAATGACCAACACCTTGAATAACATATTTCTCTCCCTCAATATTAAACGACATGTCACTAGGAAGAGTTTCAGTGTTTAGTGCATCATACCCATAATCAAAAGCATCGGTAGCATTATCATTATCCATAAAACCAATGAGTAGATGTCTAGTGGCATTTTCCGGAGTTATAAAATCTATTCTGATAAATTGATTTTGCTCTTCATTGTCATTAGTAGAAGTTGTCTGGGTTGTTGGATTAGCATTTCTGAGAAACACAGAGCTTGGACCTTCTTTAAAATAAACACGTTGGTTATTATCAAATGTTATTTGTCCACCTGTATTGTTACCAGTAACATAAAAACCTTGCGCTACAGGTATAAATTGACCAGGTCTTTTTTCAGCATTTCCTCCTCCAAGAATTCCTGTAGGCGTCACGGCTGCAACAGCACCTGTTCTGTTTAAAACGGCATAACTCCCTTGATAATCCCTATACACATGTGTATTATTTGAAGGTGCATGTTCCCAGAAGGAAATAGAGCCATCTTTTAGAACCGTATTATTGTTATCTATAAAAACGTATGCATCCAAAGCAGAAGGATATGGGTTACCTACCAGAGCTTGGTGACCACCCGTCACCTCGATTTCTATCTTACCGTTGTTTGGTTGTCCTTTAAATACATAATTTTGGCTGGTTCCAGCACCGGCGCTACCTTTCATTAAATAGCCAAGACCGACCTTTATAGCATGATTTTCGTTGATTCGATTCCATGCTGCATAATTATTTGCGAGATAATTTTCATACAGGTAGAGCCATCTTCGCGTAATAGAAATTGGAGTTGACGGAATAGCATCATGGCCATTAATCCATGTGATAGGTTGTGGGTTAGCAGGATTGGTGCCATCTAACAAAGTACCCGCAATAGTATATGTAGTACCATCATCGCTCACCGGTGAACTCCAATAATTATAATTATATAAGTTTGTGGTTCCTTGTTGGTCGCGTTCTAGACTTCCAACTCCTGAATAATCTACCCTACTTCCCATAGGTTGTACTAACTGTGATTCTCCGACTAAATCTAAAGTGCCATCTATTTTAAGGTATTTCTCAACATTTAACGGTTGATCATTACCAATGCTCAGTCTATCACTATCCACTATTAACCCAAGAACAGTTGTTTCTAAAAGTAAATTGGCTGGTGTGCTTCTGTATGTTGTAACATTGGTCGCTGTTCTTACAATATTCCAAGTTTGGAGGTAACCAGGTCTTATATTGTTTTCTATTGAGTTCGGTATTTGTTGTACTGAACTCGCGGACCAGGTTGTGGCATTGTCCCAAGAATTATGTAACCTTGAAATATACGGTATCGGAGCCGTTTCATCTTGCATGACTGTCATAGCATTTAATTTTCCAGGAACAGGATCGAATGTAGAAATATCATTAACATTACCACCCGTAACGCTAGTCTGCGGACCTGTGTTCATTTGGTAGTAGCCTCTTAAATTATTCCAAGCTAACGGTCCAGTGATATCTAGAGGAACAACTTCTCCCATAACATTAGCATTAGCATCATTTTGCTTTATTTCTTGGTTCATCATTTCACGGATCTGAGCTTGAGATAATTCAGTATTCCATATCCGTACTTCGTCAATGCCACCATCAAAATAATTCATTGGTGAATTCCCTGTTCTGTCCATAGCACCAACTAAAGCTTTATTTGTATTGGTTAGTGGAGAAGCACCTGCAGTTAAGCGTACTTGGAAACCATCGATGTAAAGCGAGTATCTAGTACCGCTAAAAGTCACAGCCACATGATACCATTTATTGGTATTCATATCTTGTCCAGCAATAACGGCACTGTTATTATAGCGGAACTTTAAACTATTCCCTTCAAGACTTAAATCATAACCAGAAGCCGTTGATGTACCATTTCTTTTTGAAAATATGGTTTTAGTTCCTGAAAAATTATCCGGTTTAATCCATGCTTCAATGCTAAACTGGCCATTACCGGGATTATAATTATCACCAAAGTTGATGTAATCATCACCACCATCAAAGACTAAGCTTGAGCCACAATCTGGGATGGTAACGTTCATAGTAGCAACCGTATTTGCTGTACAAACACCGGTGTTAATTGCTTCCCATTCTAAAATATAAGTCTCACCACTTTCTCCTGTAAATGTTGCATTGTGGTCATTTATATTTGAGAAGAAATAAGTATTTACATCTTGACCAGAGGTTACATTCCACTGTCCAGTAACGTTATTACCAGTTAGGGTGACTGAATTAACTTCGCAACCTCCTGTGATTTGATTACCACTAGTTGTTGCAACAAAATAAGGTGTAATTTCAATATCGATTGATGCTTCTGCTACAATACACGGCCCATTTATTCCAGCTCCATCCGGATCATTAGAGGTAAACGTTAAGGTAACACTTCCTATTTCATTAGTTCCGAAGTTATATATAGCACTTGTGCCATTTCCAGAACCACCGGTAAAAGTACCTGTTCCACTAGATGACCATGTCCCTATTGTAGCACTACCACTAAGAGTTACATTTAAGGCAAGTGTGTTTTCAGATTGACAAATGGTTTGTGGTAATGTTATAATTGAAACTAATGGTGCTTCATTTACTACGATTTTTCCACTTGATGTTTTTGGCGTACCACATCCACCAGTTGTAGATAGTGTATAGGTGTAATTACCAGGCAAACTTGGTGTGCCAGAAATTGTATATCTCACACCATCAAAAGTTGTTATCATTCCTGCAGGCATGGTGTTATTTGGAAAAGGACTAGTGCCTAAGTTGCTACCGTCTAACTGCCATTGTATATTGGCACCACTACTGCCACCACCTACATTATAATATATATCTTCAATTGCTGTATTTTGACAGACAATTTGATCATTTATAATTTCCGGTGGAGATATAGGTATAATAAATGGATCGAGAGAGCTAAAGGAAATGTCATCAATACCAAAGTCATTTCCATTTGTTCGCGAGTTTAAGTTTCTAATTTCAATAGTTATTGTTTGTGGACCTGACCAATTTGGTGACAACCATGTCCCATAAAAACGTTGCCAATTATCTGTACCTGGGTTATTGTTATTAGCACGGTTAGGTAAGCGTTCAGCGATACCTACGTTTGTACCATTAACATTGAACGTTAATTGAGCTCTATTTCTCCAATTCCCTTGATTATTTAAGCTCATTCCCCAAGCAGAAAAATAATATTCTGTATTAGGCTCAACGGTTATTTCCTGTTGCCATACAACAAGGGTATTTCCATGACCATTAACTGCCATAAAATTACCCGAACTTGTGGTGTGATCATATCCCCAAAAATTGGTATGAACATTTTGCCCATTTGTTGTAATAGAGTATCCATTGTTACCATTATCATTATAAAGTTCTCCTTGATTAGCAGGAACAAGCCCAGGAAGGTCCACTTTATAATTGTAATCGCTATTAAATCCAGTATTTCCTAATTCAAAATCTCCATTAACAACAAGTTCAGTGGCGATATCTATGGTAGCAGATGCTGTACACCCATTAGGTGCTGTTGCAATAACTTGATAAGTTCCTGCTGTATCTACAAAAGCAGTATCCGAAGTATTACTATGACCTCCATGAGTATAACCAGGATCACCGGGATTTAGATAAGTAACAATCCATTGCCAAGTGGTTCCAGGTATTGAAGATACAGCTGTAATTTCTACTTCATTGTTATGTGGGGCAGAAGGGCAAAAATTGGTAAGAAAAGTAATTTCCGGTGACGGTAATACATTAACCACCACTGTATCTGCAACAGGGCAGCCAGCAGTGTTTGTTGCTGTAACTTCGTATATCGTAGTAACATTAGGATTAACCGTAATTTGAGGTAAGTTTGTTGCTCCAGAAAGACTAGAATTATCACCAGATACTACTGCCCAGTTATAAGTTACATTTGCAGGTGCAGCAGAAGCTGCTTGTACCTGAAAATTATCAATTAATACATGCGGATTAGTTCGGTCGATATATTCAACAGCCCACCATCTTATTCTCGTAGAGTAAGTAGATCCATCATTAACACTTAATCTAATTTGCAAATTATTTACATTCGCAACGCCAGATAAAGTAGAATAATATGAAAACCACCCGTCGTTATAATCAGGGCCACCAGTTCCAGCGTTTAAAAGTCTTGCAGGAGTATCGGCGGCATTCCAACTAGCACCATTATTTGTGCTGTATTCTACAATTATACTTTTGTTAAGACCACCAGCATCCATACGTTTGGCATCAAAATATATCTCAAAGTTCTCATAAATTGGTAGTGCAGTACCTCCTAAAGCAAAAGTCCAATTTCCACTATCATCTGAGCCACCAGGATTCCACCAAGATTCTGGTCCGTCTTGCCAATCATCAAATTGAACTAAAGCTCTACCTCGATTATTTGCTACAAAAGCAGGTGGTGTAGTTATTGCACGCCCATACGCAGAACGGTTATAATTAATATTGGAACTATTAATAGTACTAATGATACCTGGCGCTTCTTGGCCATTTGAATTTCCATAATTACTACCAGAATTAAAATTGTAATTAACTAGTACGTCCGTGGTCGATCCCGTACCAGGTACGGTAACTGTTAAAATACTGTCATCGCCAGCACAAACTGAATTTGGTGAAGCAGTGACAGAAGTAATAACAGGGATTTCTAATACTTCAATAGATGTTGAGGTCGCAGTACAACCTGTTGTTGAGTTTGTAAATGTAAATGTTGCCGTTCCTGTACCTACACCTGTAATGTCACCAGCATTATTTATGGTTGCCACAGCATTGTTACTACTTGTCCATGTACCTCCTGTGGATGGTGATAATGTATGTGTTTCACCTTCGCAAATTTCATTAGCTGTAGGATAATTACCTATCACGGGTAAAGCATCAATAGTAACACTGTTGGTGGTATTGCTACAACCCGTTGTCGCATCAGTAAATGTAAACGTTACTGTACCCGGACTTACAGGGGTAATATTTCCACTATTAGAAATGGTAGCAACGCCTAGATTATTACTTACCCAAGTACCGCCAGTAGATGGACTTGCCGATTGGGAGTTGTCGTCAATACAACTGCCAAGCGTACTGACACTGACCACCGGTAATGGATGCACTTCAATAGAAAGCGTATTACTTTGTTTTGGGTCACATGTCGATAGATCCGTAGTCATTCTTACAAAAATCGTATAATCAGCTGTTGGAACTGAAGATGGTGTAAATGTTGGACCAGCTGTTGTGCTTTCAAAAGATCCATTTATGTACCAATCATAAAATTGAGTCGTTCCTGCATTAACAGGTGTGGCGGTAAACGTTAAATTTTCTCCTAAACAAATTTCATCATTAGCGTCATTAGACACTATGGCTACGCTAGAGCTTGCTCCAGGATCTAAAACCGTTACTGTAGTTGTGCAAGAATTTATATTGTCTGAATCATCAATGACACTCAGTGTTACGGTATTGGTTCCTAAATCTGAACAATTAAAAGTTTGAATATCTAAAAACCTACTAGAAATACCACAGTTGTCCGTAGATCCATTATCGATTTGCGCCGTAGTGATAGAGGCACTACCTAAAGCGTCTAGTGTTATGGTGAGGGGTTGACAAATTACGACTGGTGGAGTTGTGTCTTCGACTGTTATAATTTGTGTAACATTAATTGAATTGTTGCTGGCATCAGTTACACTGTAGGTTCTGGTAATTACTTCTGGATTGAATCCTGTTGAAATATCACTAACATGAGCCACGATAATTGGACCCGTACAGTTGTCGGATTCATCAGTTACCACAGTAATATCTACAGCAGGTACATCAGTAAGACATTGCACATCAATATCCGCAGGATTAGAGGCTGTAGGATCGGTATTATCAAGAATATTAATGTTTTGGAAAACATTAATAGAGTTTCCACTCGCATCCGTTACCGAGTAAGTTCTAATAATAGTTCCGTTGTTAATAGCAGGATCCGCAGTTTGACTGACAAAAGCGACAGTAGGAGTACCACAATTATCAGCTTCATCAATTACTACAGTAATATCTACAGCAGGTACATCAGTAAGACATTGCACATCAATATCCGCAGGATTAGAGGCTGTAGGATCGGTATTATCAAGAATATTAATGTTTTGGAAAACATTAATAGAGTTTCCACTCGCATCCGTTACCGAGTA
>NZ_JASDDK010000007.1 GCF_030407435.1 Winogradskyella bathintestinalis | reverse complement strand
TATCTATGGCATTTACTCCATTATTGGCATTGGTCTGGGTTTCATGGTAAGTGACCTCTAGACCCGAAGCGCCTCCCGTAATCTCATCATCTACATCCGTAAGGGTAAAAAGACCAAAACCATCATTATCTGGATCACAATATCTTAAGGGTTGTGGCATGAATGCTATTGGTGCTTGTTCTACAAGCAACTCTAAAGTAGTGGTGGTGTAACAACCGGTATTGCTATCTTGTACTCGTGCAAAAACAGTCTGACCGTTGCTCAAATTAGTATACAGCATTGGCAATGCCGCAGTATCTGTCTGTGCATCGGCTAGAGTTTCATAATAGCTTACCGCATAATTAGAGTTATTGCCTGTAATTTCTGAATTTTTTAAACTCAGATCCATCTCTGTTAATCCATCTGGGGTGCCATCGTCACAGACTTCTAATGCTGTGGGAGTTATGGCTGTTGGTAATGGATTAACGATAAGATTAAACGAGGTGGTGCCATAACAATCGGGATACGCGGGATCCTCTACGCGTACGTAAATTGTATCTTGGTTGGGTGAACTTGTATTGGTATAAATGGTCGGTAGTAAATCTTGATTATCCGCTGCGCCTGCTTGGGTGCTATGGAAGGTGACATTATAAATCGCCGGATCTTGCCCTCCTAAAATAGCGGCTTCTTGGGTACTGAGATCGAAATCCTCTATACCATCTCCGCTAATATCATCACAAGCAATCATATTATCTGGAGTGTTAGCGATGGCTCTAGTATTCACTACAAGATTGAAAATAGGGGCTGGAGACGCATTGTAGCAATTGGAATCTGATGCACTTTCTACTCTTACATATATGGGCTGTCCGTTAATGGTGTTCGTATAACTTAACGGTAGGGCATTGTCCCCTAAATCGGCATCTTGAAAATTTAAATGGTAGCTTACTGTAAAATCTGATGACGGTTGACTACCCAAAATTGTCGACGATTGACTACTAAGATCAAACTCAGCAATTCCATCATTACTATCGTCATCACATAAAATCATATCCGAAGCTGGATTAATTGTAGGTTGTCCCACTACATTTAAATTAAAGTTCAACACCTCATAACATCCCGAATCTAAATATTCTACTCTTACAAATACGGCCTCACCATCTACACCTACGTAAACATCTGAATCTGAAATTTCAGTCGCATCAGCCTCAGCATCCGCAAGTGAATTGTGGTAAGTAACCACCAAATCTGAAATATTTGAAGCACTTGAAAGTATGACATCTGAGTTCATAGTTAAATCAAAAATATAAGGTGGAATACCGGTATCGCAAACAAATAAATTATTTGGTGTCTCAGTAACTATCTCAGGTAATACATCTATGCATACCTCTTCCATATATTCACAACCAAAATCATCAGTAACTCTATACATATAACAAAACTGACCAGCTGATGGTGGTGTAACCGTTATAACATTTCCAACTGTATTTGTAATAGTAGCATCCGTATCCCATGCTTCTGATTCAATTACTGGTGTAAAAGAAAGTTCAGGGGGCTGTAAATTTGGGTCAAATTCAATACTCCAAGCAAAAACATGTCCATTATCAGCTGAAAGATTATCAACAACTCTAATGGTCCAATCACCATTAAGTGGAGAACCTAAAAGACCATCTAAAGAGTTTATAGAACTATAATTTCCTGCCGGCACAAAAGAATCAGTATACGTGTCTTGAGTATCTCCGTCAGGAAATTCACCACCCGATTGAATACCTCCAACCAAAGTAGGAAACCCACCCGAAGGCACAAAACAATATCGTGTACCCGTCCCTGGAGTTGTATTACTACTATTTCCGTCAACAGTTCCTGTAGCCCATGGAATTCCTAAATTAGCAGAGTTTCCGCCTTGATCGTGCATTCTAACAACCTGTCCATTAGGGGAAATTATTTCAATATCTAAATCACCTAAATAAGAATGCTCCATAGTTAAACAGATACTAACCAATTGACTCGGATCTGATAATGTTTGAGCAGAATCATAACAATCTACAGTAATAGACGTTTCATAAGTTACCCCATTTCCATCGGGCAAAAATGTTACACCACTAACAGGAGGGGTACAATCATTAATATACTCAACAGCTTCAACATTACCTGTAATATCAGTACTTTCGCCAAAACACAAAGTAGTATTAGCTGCTTCCGTACCCGTAAAATCTGGCTCCGTAGCCACTTGAATAACCTGATTAATCAAATTATTATTATCACATCCTAAAGGATCTATAGACGTATTCGCATCACGGATATTCAAATTCACAATATACACTCCAGGGTTAGGATAAGAAAACGTAGCTGTTTGACCTGAAACCGTATTACCGTCTCCTAGATCCCATTCGTAAGTAGCACCAGTTCCATCAATTGAAAAATCCCCACTACCATTTAAAGTAATTTCCTCATTAGGACATACTCTAATATATCCATCACCATTTGGAGCAGGAGATGTAGAATCTATTTGAGAATTAATAGTTTGACACGGAGTTAAACACGAGATATCGGCGGCCCAACCAGCTATATTTCCAGAAGCATTAGAAACAAATTGAATGGTGATACAACCCGAAGTATTATCTGCAGTGGCTTGTACTAACTCAGGACTTGTATTGCCAGAGAAATCACCGAAACTATCCGCAGCGGTTGAGTCTCCATTAAAAATAGACATTACATCTTGATTTAACTGCGTACCAAATTCCGTAAAATTTAATACAACTTTTTGACCAGGGTTTTCTGGACAAATTGTTATTACAAAATCCTCATCGTCACCGTAGTTGCCAAATTCTCCTCCTGAATCATAAAAAACCCCACCACATTGGTTAACGGTTACAGTTTGCATAGTTACATCTTGAGCCAACAATATTGAGGAAAACAATAAAGAAATTATAGTAATTAAATGTTTCATGTGTTTGATTTTAAAGAGCTCAAAACAACGCATATTGTACGCTAATGCTAATTAATTATTTCGATAGCGATAATAGAATACTTTTTGAGCTTAGAAGTTTTATTGATATTGTGACTTTATTGTTATATAATAGTTAGTGCCATCAACTTGATACATCGCTGCAGCTCTTGAGTGGAATTCAAAATTATATTTCAAAGGATTAAAATTATTAGGATTAAAAGTTTCATCCCGCTCTAATTCTGACACAAAACCATCTAAAATAGTGACTTCAGATAATTTAGTACATGCCTTTCTATTATTCTTGTCTGTTATTAATTTAATTTCAACCCTATTTCTAAGAATATGTTTGATACTTCTTAAGCGTTGGTCATTATTGAACACATATTTATCCGCATATTCACCATATACTTCAATAATCTGAGATCGTTCTTTTGATGTTAATGGAATTTTAACATTATTGTTAAATTTTGCTAAAGGAAGTGGATTGCTTTGTTCTGATTGTTGACTGCACACACTTAAGGGTATGAGTATCAGCGCAAGAATAATCAATAGGTTTTTCATCGTTCTAATGGATTTTTAAAGTTTCGAAAATTAAGAAATTTTTAAGTAAACCAATGTTAAATCGTCTAACGATATTGACAGTTTAACGGATTTATATATATAACAGTTGTAATATTAAAACTCCTACCTTACCGAAACTATTTTTATTGCTTATCTTTGCCATTCGTTTTTAAAAACTGATAACCAATTATTATATAATGAAAATTGAAAGTGATTTTAATGATATTGATGCCATCGGAGATGACCATATTGGCACATCGAGCGATACTCCATTAAGAGCAGATGCGTTTGAATTATCTAAAAGTGATAAAATTGAGCTCATAAAAGCTGATGTAAAGCATATTTTAGAAACCTTAGGTTTAGATCTAAACGATGATAGTTTAAAAGGAACACCGAATAGAGTTGCCAAAATGTTTGTCAATGAAGTTTTTGGAGGTTTAGATCCCGATAAAAAACCAAACGCCTCTACGTTTGATAATAAATATAAGTATGGTGAAATGTTAGTTGAAAAAAACATCACTGTTTACTCTACCTGCGAGCACCATTTATTACCTATCGTAGGACGTGCACACGTGGCTTATATTTCTAGCGGAAATGTTGTTGGGTTATCTAAAATGAATCGCATTGTCGATTATTTTGCTAAAAGACCACAAGTTCAAGAACGATTAACCATTCAAATTGTAAAAGAATTACAATCTGTTTTAAACACTGAAGATGTGGCATGCGTCATTGATGCTAAACATTTATGTGTAAATTCTCGTGGCATTAGAGATATTGAAAGCAGCACGGTAACTTCAGAATTTGGTGGTAAATTTAAAAACTTAGAAACGCGACGCGAATTTTTGGATTATATTAAATTAGAAACCCAGTTTTAATTGCCAACAGTTAGACAAAAAATTTTTGTATTTAACTACATAATCTTTCAACTAATATTCGCTTTATATAGATTAAGAAAAGTTTTAAAACTTTTAAAATCGAGCAACTTCACTCCAAACCACAATTTATAATGCAACTTTATAATTCAAATCAAATAAAAATCTACAATACGCTTTCAGGAGAAAAAGAAGTTTTTCAAGCAATAACAGAAGGTTATGTTGGCATGTATGTTTGTGGCCCAACCGTTTACAGCAATGTACATTTGGGTAATGTGAGGACTTTTATGTCTTTCGACATGATTTTTCGTTACCTTAAGCATTTAGGTTATAAAGTACGCTATGTACGAAATATAACAGATGCCGGTCATTTGGAAAATGATGGAGATATTGGTGAGGACAAAATCACTAAAAAAGCCCGATTAGAAGCTATTGAACCTATGGAAATTGTACAGCGTTATACTGTAGATTTTCATAATGTACTTAATACTTTTAATTTTTTACCGCCCAGTATTGAACCGACGGCAACGGGTCATATTATTGAACAAATAGAATTAATTCAGTCGATTATTGATAATGGTTTTGCTTATACGGTGAACGGTTCAGTGTACTTTGATGTGCATAAATACAATGAATCTAATGAATATGGTATTTTAAGTAAGCGAAAGTTAGAAGATTTAATACACAATACACGCGCACTCGATGGGCAAAGTGATAAGAAAAATCCCCAAGATTTTGCCCTTTGGAAAAAAGCAGAACCCACCCATATTATGCGTTGGCCTTCCCCTTGGAGCGATGGTTTTCCCGGGTGGCATTTAGAGTGCACTGCAATGAGCACCAAATACTTAGGTGAATATTTCGATATTCATGGTGGTGGCATGGATCTAAAATTTCCACATCACGAATGTGAAATTGCTCAAAACCAAGCTGCTAAGGGACAAGCTCCCGTAAAATATTGGATGCATGCCAATATGTTAGAACTCAACGGCTCTCGCATGAGTAAATCAACAGGCAATTATATCAATCCAGCTGAATTACTTTCTGGAAAAAATGATATCATGTCTAAGGCCTACAGTCCAAGTGTTATTCGATTTTTTATAATGCAAGCGTCTTACCGTAGTGTTTTAGATTTAACAGACGATGGTTTAGCAGCGGCAGAAAAAGGTTTCCATAGACTTATGGATGCCATTGGTTTAATTGACAATTTAAAGACGACGGCTTCGTCTTCTTTCAATATTACTGATTGGAAGCAGAAATGTTACGATGCCATGAATGATGATTTTAATACGCCCATCTTAATCGCTACATTGTTTGAAACTGTTAGGTTCATTAATCAAGTAAAAGATGGTAGCGCAAGCGTAACTGATGATGATTTAAAAATTTTGAAGGACACGATTGAAACCTTTGTGTTCGATGTGCTTGGTTTGGTTAATATGTCTAAAGAAAATACAGGAACTGAAAAATTAGCTGGAGCAGTTGAAATATTAATCAACCTTAGAAAAGAGGCTCGTTTAAACAAGGATTTTGCTTTATCTGATAAAATTAGGGACGATTTAGCTGAAGCAGGTATTCAATTAAATGACAGTAGAGAAGGCACGACTTTCACAACGAATTAATCCTTAATTGTGACAAAAATATTAGCATATCCGTTTCTATTATTGATTAAGTTCTATCAAACATTTATCTCCCCATTCACTCCTGCAACGTGCAGATATCAGCCCACATGTTCTCATTACGCCAAAGAAGCCCTTGAAGTTCATGGTTTTTTTAAAGGTGGATGGTTAGCGGTAAAACGAATATTTAGTTGTCATCCTTGGGGCGGTAGTGGAATTGACCCTGTTCCTTCTAAAGAAAATACACCCCAAAAGTCCTCTCAAAAAGACAGTCGCAATCAAGAAAAATAATGGTATAACGATACAATATTAATCCTACAGTTAAATTTTCAATTCAATTCAAAATTATAACTTCATCAACCTTCAACTAAGTAAAGGATTAATATTACGTTAATCCTGTTTTCAATACTCTTCAAAATATTATATTTACCGAATAAAAAATTTTCTATGTTTTTATTACAGATTGATTGGGATCCTATTAAATTTCTTGATTTAGGTTTTTTTAAACTTCATTTTTACAGTCTTATGTGGATTGCCGCCTTTTTATTGGGTTTCCAAATCACCAAGCGTATTTACAAAAACGAAGGCCAATCTGAAGAATCTTTAGATTCTTTATTTATTTACTCTGTTCTAGGCATTATGCTAGGTGCCAGATTGGGCCATGTCATTTTTTATCAGCCAGAACTTATTACGGAAGATTTTTTTAGCATCTTTTTACCATTTAAATTCGCTGGCGGATTTGAGTTTACAGGTTTTCAAGGTTTAGCGAGTCATGGTGCTGCTATAGGTATGATTATTTCTATGTATCTCTATAATAAAAAAGTTTTAAATAAATCCGTTATTTGGATTTTGGATAGAGTGGTGATCCCAGTAGCTTCTGGAGCTGTATTTGTAAGAATAGGAAACTTTATAAATTCTGAAATTATAGGAAAATACACCGGAAGTGATTTTGGTGTTGTTTTTAAACAATTAGGTGAAACTGAACCAAGGCATCCTGCACAATTATACGAAGCATTCTGCTATATTTTTGTGTTTTTAGCACTGTTCTATTTCTATTGGAAAACAAAAAAATCGGAACAACAAGGTTTCTTGTTCGGGCTGTTTCTGGTATTACTTTGGACGGTAAGGTTCTTTGTGGAATTTGTAAAAGAAGCTCAAAATATTGAACGCGCAGAATGGGCACTTAATACAGGTCAGCTTTTAAGTATTCCATTTATATTAATCGGGTTGTACTTTATGTTTATGTATAAACCTAAAACAAAACTAAGCTAATGCGATTTCAACTGTTTATAAAATCTATCCTTGTCATTTTCGGACTCGTCTTTCTTTCCTCTTGTAAAGAAGAAAAAACAACTAAACCTGAAGATAAGGTCGTTGTCAGCTTTAAGAAAGAAGGGACTTTAAGTCTTATAAAGGCCGATTCAGATTCTATCATAAAAACTATAGATATTGAAATTGCCGATAACGAATACGAAACCCAAACTGGTTTAATGTATAGAACCAAGCTTGAAAACAATCATGGGATGTTGTTTATATTTCCAAATGTTCAAATGCGAAGTTTTTACATGAAAAACACTAAGATTCCTTTAGACATTATTTATATAAATGAAGACCAAACCATTGTTAGCTTTCAAAAGAACGCTAAGCCAATGAGTGAAACTTCGCTTCCTTCTGAAGCGCCAGCGAAATATGTGTTAGAAATATACGGTGGACTCTCCGATACTTGGGGACTTAGTACAGGAGATAAGGTTAGTTTCACAACGATCAATGAATGAGCCTATAGCGTTTAGTATCCCCATACTTCTAGGCCAGAAGATAGGTCTTACTACTTTAAACCCACAGTCTTCAAACGACAAAAGCATTATTTGTTTCGTCTGCTATATGAGTATTATAATATCATCCTAATTTTGCACGGCACTTTTCTGAATTAGGTTACACCGTTTACATATTTAATTATTAAGACATTGGAAATTCCAATTTGAAGTATTCGGAATTAAAACATGTTGATTTAAAGTCTTGGGGTGAAAACAATCAACATGCTGTAGTTAAATATGCAATATCAAAAATGCAAATCATAAAATTATGATTATTACCCATAGCATTGGTGGACATGTTTTAGCTTCTAATTCAGTAATGCCACAAATAGACGCTATTATTACCGTGGCTTCATAAATTGATTATTGGAGACATTGGAACGGTCATGAACGCTTCATAATGTATTGGTTTTGGTATATTTTGATTTCTTCGCTTACTGCACTCTTTGGATATTTTCCTGCGAAAAAAAATGAAACTTTTTTGAAAATCTACCCAAAAACATGTTTTATCAATTACCAAATTGGGGTAAACATAACGATTATATGTTAGGAGATTTTAAATTTAAAGATCTTCAATTCAAAAATTTCAATAAGCATTTATTTGCTTTAAGTTGTCCTAAAGACGAATATGCACCCAAAGTTGCCGTAGATTGGTTGGTTAATCAAGTTAGAAATGTTGATGTAATTTAGGTATTTCTAATGTTGCTTACTATAAATTTATTAGAAAATAGTTTAAAGATTCACTGTGCAAAACATGAAATGAATGGACTATAAGCATACTTAAAAACACTACATTGCTTTTACCATAAAAATGAAAACAAAAAAATGCCTCTCAATTAAGAGAGGCATTTTCTATTCAATTTTATTTTAGAATTTTTAAGACTATACTTTAAGCTTCCTCAACATCGTCTTTCACTTTTCGCTTAAGTGCATCTGTTGCATCACCTTTCTTAGCCGTATCATACATTATTGGTGTTGCGATAAATACTGAAGAGTATGTACCGACAATGACACCTACGATTAACGCAAATAGTAAATCTTTAAGAGAATCTGCACCAAATAAGAACATCGCCAATAACACCACTAAAGTTGTTAATGATGTATTTAAGGTTCTACTAATTGTACTATTTACGGATCTATTGATAGTGGTATCGAATTTCCAACCTAAGTTTTCATTAAAGTATTCTCTAATTCTATCGAAAACAACAACGGTATCATTTAATGAGTAACCAATAACTGTTAATATCGCCGCAATAAAGGTTTGATCGATCTCCATGCTAAATGGCATAAATCTCCATGTTAAGGAATAAATTCCTAATACAATAAATACATCATGAAAAACAGCCGCAACCGCACCAAGTGAGAATTGCCATTTCTTAAATCTAAATAAGATATATAAGAAAACGACTACTAAAGAACCTAATATTGCCCAAACTGAAGCTTTTTTAATATCATCAGCAATAGTAGGACTCACTTTACTCGACATCATTTTACCAATTTTCTGATCTCCAGAACCGTCTAAAAATTCTTGGTAAGTCATACCTGCCGGAAGGTATTTTTGCAATGCTGTAAATAACATTGATTGCACTTCTTCGTCAACTTCTGTAGAACTATCTTCAATTTTATATTTTGTAGAAATCTTTAATTGGTTTGGTCCACCGATAGTTTTAACTTCTGCACTTTCAAATACTGCATGAAGATCATTTTTAACTTCCTCTACACTCATATCTTGTTCAAAACGTACTTGGTAAGTTCGTCCTCCAACAAAGTCAATACCTTGATCTAATCCCGTAGTAAAAAGCGATCCTAAACTGGCTAAAATTAATACCCCAGAAATTACATAAGCAATCTTACGTTTTTTTAAGAAATCGATATTTACATTCTTAAATAGATTTTTTGTCAACCCAGTAGAAAAATCTAATTTACCACCTCTGTTCACATACCAATCTACTAATAATCTAGTAATAAAAATCGCTGTAAATAACGACGTTAAAATACCAATGATTAATGTTGTAGCAAAACCTTTAATTGGCCCCGTACCAAATACAAATAATATTAAAGCAGTTAATCCTGTAGTAATGTTAGCATCTAAAATTGAAGATAATGCATTAGAGAAACCATCTTTTATAGATTCCTTTTGAGATTTACCTTTAGCCAATTCTTCTCTTATCCTTTCGAATATAAGTACGTTAGCATCGACCGAAATACCAATGGTTAATACAATACCAGCGATACCAGGTAACGTTAATACGGCACCTAAACTTGCTAATACGCCAAAGATTAGTAAGATGTTAAATAGTAAGGCGATATCAGCAAAACCTCCTGCTTTCCCGTAATAAAATATCATCCAAAGCAATACGAAAGCTAATGCGATTAAGAACGACGTCATACCGCTATCAATTGCTTCTTGACCTAATGATGGTCCAACCTCATCTGCTTGTACTATCTGAGCAGAAGCAGGTAATTTACCAGCTCTTAAAACATTGGCTAAATCGACAGCTTCTGTTAATGAGAACGATCCTGATATTTGAGAGTTTCCTCCGGCAATTGGTCCGGTCGATACACTTGGTGCCGAATACACAATATTATCTAGTACAATAGCAATAAATCCTTGAGTTTCATAAGCCTTTTTGGTCATTTCTTCCCAAATTTTAGCTCCTCTTGCATCCATTTGCATACTTACGGCAGGTCGGCTTAATTGATCATAATCTTGCCTTGCATCGGTAATTACCGCGCCACTTAATTCTGGCTCACCATCTCTGTTACCTTTTACAGCATATAATTCCGAAAATTCAGACTCTTCATTCTGAATACCCCAAACGAATCTTACATATCGCATTTCCGATGGCAATGACGCTCTGTTTTTAGAGTCATTCAATTGCTCCATTACTTTTTCTCTGTCCTTAGATAAGAACATACCAACTACAGAACCCCCATTACCATAACCTTGTATACCTAAAGGGTTAATATCGGCAACATTTGTAGAATCTGATTCTATCTGACCTGTTAACTCATCAATTGCGCTTGTCGCAGAATCTTGATCAACATCAGTTTCTACAACCTCATCGTTCCCTTCATTCTTAGCTTTTTTCTTTTTATTTGCTTCGACCATATTTTGGTTAACCTCCATAATATATGGTAAAACATCTTGCGTTTTATAAGTTTCCCAAAACTGTAATTGTGCTGTTTTAGTCACTAAATCCTTAACACGCTCAATGTCTTTAGCTCCTGGCAATTCTAAAAGAATACGACCAGAGTTTCCTAAACGTTGAATGTTTGGCGACGTTACACCAAACTTATCTATACGCTTACGCAATACTTCAAAAGCAGAAACGATAGACTCATCAATTTTTGTTTCAATAATGCCTTTAACTTCGTTATCTGACATATCGAATTTAATTTCGTCGCTTAATGTACGATTGGCAAAAATATCTGGTGATGCTAATTTTGTCTCTCCTTTAATAGCATCAAATGCTCTAAAGAAAGATTCTAGGTAAGATTCTTGTGCATCTTTTTGTAATTCTTCAGCATCATCTAAAGCTTTATTAAAAACAGGATCTTTACTGTTGTTAGATAATCCTTTTAAAATGTCTCTAACTGAAATTTGAAGAATAACATTAATACCTCCTTTAAGGTCAAGCCCTAAATTCATAGCATTATTTTCAACTTCAGTATAAGAATATTGTGTAACACCTAAATTATAAACATCGATAGACTCAAATTTATCTCCGACTTGTATTTTAGAAGTTTTTAATGAATCTAAGTAACGTACTTCTTCTATACTACGCTTAGATTGGTAATCGTCTTCTGTTTCTGCGTATTTTGCTATTGCCGCTTGTTCGGCTGTATCTTCAATTTGATTGGCTTTGAATGTAAATGATAATTGGTAAATACTCACCAAACCAAATAAAAGCGCAAAAAGCTTAATTATTCCTTTGTTTTGCATTGTGATTGTTTATTTAATGTCGAATTTTAATTAATTCCGATAGCTATCGGAATAGGCGCGCAAATATAGAATTTACACTATAAATTTGACAATAATTTTTAAAAATTTGATTTTGGCCTCTTTGATTGATAAAAGGACCTATTAGAAGTGAGAATTATGTTTAAAATTCTCTTATGTAACTGGGCCTGCCCTCACTTCGGGAATTTTATAAGATGTAGTATCTATGGAATGTGTAACTACTTTATTTACTAAAACAGCATTCTTTATTTTTGCATTAAGCTGCTTTGCGTTGATTTGTTGACTGGAATAATCAATGTTAACCGGATTAGAATTATCGGTTTTTTGATTAATTTCGGTAACTTGAGTGCCTTCAAAATCCCAATTAACAGAACTGCTAGACTTAATTTCTGTAATATTAAGTTCGTAGTATTTATCCTTCTTAGAGTTGGTTCCTTTATTAGAGGAATCCCGTGAAGCTTCATAAGCTAACTCATAATTTTCAGTCTCAAAAAGCACATTTTTGATATGTGCAATATCTGCTTTACTATGATAGGTTATTCTTAGTTCCCCATCTTTGTATTGCCCAATTTTAATTTGAGATACACCAATGCTCTGTAGTTTATTTTGAATCGCTTCAATTGCATTTTCGGTATCTTCAGCAGATATCATTTTGTCTGAAAACGCTATCACTATCTGCTGATTTGGCACAGTCTTTTGCTCCATAAACGTTCCTAAAAACGTTAATAGTAAAGCAAGTATACCAAAATGCAGTTTGGTTTTCATGCGGCAAATATAAACAAAAAATACTCCCGTTCACTAACGGGAGTATTTCGATAAAATTTTTAAAAGATATTTGAAAATTGAAGCCTTACATGCCTTCCATTTTCGAATACCCTTCGGGTGGAGTCATATCAAATTTTTCATCTGCAACGTCTACCTTATCAATCTTAATAACTTCACTACTTATTTCTATTGCACTTCCCATTTGATTCATCTTCATCACAAAATACAATGGAAATCCTTCAACTTTACTTCCCATGGCAGTTGTGTTATGGCTTATCGCAGAAATTTTATCTGTAGTAAACATTTGCATTTCCATGTCCTGTCCGTTTTGTTTCATGCTAACGATGTATTCTTGGCATTCATAACCTAAAATTGTTTTAGTTTCATCACCTTTAGTAACCGTAACATTTTTTAAATCTTCTGCTTTAGGCTCCATTGATTGAACGGTGTATTTTTTCCCAATCGAAGGATTATCCATTAACATAAGCATTTGCTTGGTAGCACCATCAACAATTATGGTTAAATCACCAGTCATTGGACTATTCGTTTCATTGCGTGATTTATCACCTTTAAAATATGAAGTAGAATTTGAATCGCCCATACTTTTTAACTGCGCATTCATTTGTTCATTATCACTCGACATAGTTTGCTTAGTAGTCAACACTCCCTCCGACAATTTTTCTTGGGCAGTTAGCGTAACAGAAAATAAAAGTATAAGACTGAATAAAAGTATTTTTTTCATAAATTTTTTGTTTTTTTTTTAGATTAATACAAACCAAATAAACCTAACCATCATCTAGGTTAGATGAAGAATTTATAGTTTTTATTTAATTTCAACTAAAAATTAAAGCTCTAATAAATCGTTGGTTTTTTTAACTCCTTCAGCGCTTGCTTTCATGTGTTCTTTTTCAGCATCACTTAAAGGTATATCTACAATTTTTTCGATACCTTTTCTTCCCAAAACAACTGGCACCCCAATACATAAATCACTTAAACCATACTCGCCATTTAATAATGTTGAGCAAGGGAATATTTTCTTCTGATCGCAAGCAATTGCTTGTACTAAACCACTAACAGCAGCACCTGGAGCATACCAAGCTGAAGTACCTAATAATTTGGTCAAGGTTGCCCCACCAACTTTAGTATCTTCTGCTACTTGATTTAAACGTTCTTCTGATAAAAATTCAGATACTTTAATACTGTTTCTTGTCGCATGAGAAGTTAATGGCACCATTCCTTTATCACTGTGACCACCAATTACCATGCCGTCAACATCACTAATTGGAGCTTCTAAAGCTTCGGCTAATCTATATTTAAAACGGGCTGAATCTAAAGCTCCCCCCATTCCTATAATTCTATGTTTTGCTAAACCTGTGGTTTTATGAACCAAATAAGTCATGGTATCCATTGGATTACTTACTACAATAATAATGGTATTTGGCGAATGCTCTACTAAGCTTGAAGAAACAGATTTTACAATCCCTGCATTAATACCAATTAATTCTTCACGAGTCATACCTGGTTTACGAGGAATACCCGAAGTGATTACGCATATATCACTATTTGCGGTTTTAGAATAATCGTTAGTACTACCTGTAATTTTGGTATCAAACCCATTTAAAGAGGCGCATTGCATTAAATCCATGGCCTTACCTTCTGCATAGCCTTCTTTGATATCTAAGATGACTACTTCAGAAGCAAAATTTTTAATTGCTATATACTCTGCACAACTTGCGCCTACTGCACCAGCGCCAACTACGGTTACTTTCATTTGTTTTATAATTTTAAAATTAGTGTAAAATGAAATGGACTTAATACTTTTTTTGAATCCAAAAAAGTACTTCTGCTCAATTCAAAATTATATATGTTTATTTAATATGAAACTATGTGTTAATCACGTCTGTAAAATTACGAATAATATTACTGTAAATGAAGAAAGCACAGGAGTAAATCCTGTGCTTTTATTATAATTTAAAACAATATAAGTTTATCGGAATCCAAAATTAATTCCGAGAGAAAAGGTATCAAATTCCGACAAATGATACTCAGCATTAAGTCGAAAGAATCCCAACTTTAATTTTGTACCAAGGGTTGCTCTTACTGCAGATACGTCACTAGACACAGAAAAAGGATCGGAAATAGTTTCGGAAAATAAAATTCCATTGGTGACTCTATATTCACCTAATAAATCTGATTCTGACGTTCCTTTTATATATCCCAATCCACCATAAAAATTTATGACTGGCCACCTCGTAGATGCTAAGGCTTGAAACAACCAAGTATTAGTATTATTCTCTAATTGTTGATTTTCCCCTTCAATACCAGATGATTCAGTAAGATTATATGAACCGTCTAAATGCGTATAGGCGACCAAACCTGAGAGTGCAATAGGCCACATTTTACTGGTAGGAAACCAATCCGTAAATTCCAATTGTAAACCTGCACCATACATACTTATACTCACATCTTCGTTTTCAAATTTTGGAACAAATCGAGCCTTTAATTCTAACCCATTACTAAGCCCTAAGGCTCCTTGCAAAAATGCGGTCGGCAATAAGTTAGCCGTACCTGAACCAATGCCCTGAGGCAATTCTATGCGTGTTGTTTGATTTCCGAATATGGGATCGTTATATTCTACTTCAACAAATACTGCCGGATCATTTTCACCTAAAACTGATGACACCATTTGCATACTTGCTCCTTCAACGAACTGAACATTGGCATAATCCGCAGTATTTAAGTTAAACATTTTGTGTTCATCTTTAACTATAGATGCGTTGGCGATAACCGAAATTTCAAACCCACCAAGTGGTTTTGATTTCGCAGAATTAAACCAATTGGCATTCATACTGTGCATTAACCCATTTGTTCCTGGGGCTAAATAATCGTTAGTAAAGCGTTTTGCATCATCGACACCACCAGTTAGTAGTACGTCTATATCGTTTTGTGCTTTTCCACTTAATGCAAGCATACAAACGAATAGGAATAGGGCTATATTTTTCATAATAAGCAGGTTATAATTTAACAAATATATTAAAACAAGATCACAAACACATATACTTAGTCTGAGGATAACTTGGCGTTGAATAAAAAAAAGCAAGTACGTAATGTACGTAATTGCTTTTTATATGGTTTTTGCTTTATTAATTTAGTTACGCATCAATATTCGCATAAACAGCATTCTTTTCTATAAATTCTCTACGAGGCGGTACTTCATCACCCATTAACATTGAGAATACGCGATCTGCTTCTACTCCATTGTCAATTTGAACTAAACGCAACGTTCTAAATTCTGGATTCATAGTGGTGTCCCAAAGTTGTTCTGCATTCATCTCACCAAGACCCTTATATCGTTGAATTTTTGAGCTTTCGCCAAATTCTGCCATAATGGTATCGCGCTCCTTATCTGACCAAGCATAGCGTTTTTTCGTGCCTTTCTTCACTAAATATAAAGGTGGTGTTGCAATATAAATATGTCCATTTTCCACCAATTCTTTCATATACCTAAAAAAGAAGGTTAAGATTAATGTGGCAATGTGGCTACCATCAATATCGGCATCACACATAATCACTACTTTATGATATCTTAATTTAGAAAGATTTAAGGCTTTACTATCCTCTTCGGTTCCTATTGTAACACCGAGGGCAGTAAAAATATTTTTAATTTCCTCGTTTTCAAAAACTTTGTGAGTCATGGCCTTCTCCACATTAAGAATTTTACCTCTTAATGGCAAAATCGCCTGAAATTTACGATCACGACCTTGTTTAGCCGTACCCCCTGCAGAATCTCCCTCAACTAGAAAAACTTCACATTTTTCAGGATCTTGCTCAGAACAATCTGATAATTTCCCAGGTAAGCCCCCAATACTCATCACGGTTTTACGTTGTACCATTTCACGAGCCTTTTGAGCCGCATGACGAGCTTGAGCTGCCAAAATTACTTTTTGGACAATTGTTTTAGCATCATCTGGATTCTCCTCCAAATAATCGGTTAACATCTCTGAAACTGATTGACTCACAGCTGCCGAAACCTCTCGGTTACCTAATTTCGTTTTGGTTTGTCCTTCGAACTGTGGTTCTTGAACTTTTACCGAAACAATGGCGGTTAAACCTTCACGAAAATCATCACCAGAAATATCGAATTTCAATTTATCTAACATGCCTGATTCATCGGCATATTTCTTCAAGGTATGAGTTAAACCTCTTCGGAAACCAGATAGGTGTGTTCCACCTTCATGTGTGTTAATATTATTTACATATGAATGAAGATTCTCGGCATAAGACGTATTGTACACCATAGCTACTTCAACAGGCACTCCGTTTTTTTCACCTTCAAAAGAAATAACATCTTTCATAAGCGGTTCGCGGTTACCATCCAAAAATTTAATGAACTCGCTTAATCCTTCTTCTGAGTGAAATGTCTCTCCTTCAAATTCGCCTTCATCATTTTTGTGGCGCTTATCAATTAAATGAATTGTAATCCCTTTATTAAGGTAGGCCAACTCACGCAAACGACTTGCTAACGTATCGTAATTATACTCTAACGTTTGTGTAAAAATTGTTGGGTCTGGCTTAAAGGTTACAATCGTACCTCTTTTATCCGTGTCACCAACCTTCTTTACAGGGTACATCGCTTTACCACGTTCGTATTCTTGTTCCCAAATATCTCCTTTTCTATAAACTGTTGCTTTAAGATGCTCAGATAGTGCATTCACACAACTCACACCAACACCGTGTAAACCACCAGAAACCTTATAGGAATCTTTATCGAATTTACCACCAGCACCAATTTTAGTCATAACGACTTCTAATGCAGATACACCTTCTTTTTTATGTAAATCAACAGGGATACCACGTCCGTCATCTTCTGTAGTAATGGAATTATCTTCGTTGATAATGACGGTAATATTATCACAGTGACCAGCTAAGGCCTCATCAATTGAGTTATCGACTACCTCATATACTAAATGATGCAAACCACGTGTACCAACATCACCAATGTACATGGAAGGACGCATACGCACATGCTCCATACCTTCTAAGGCCTGAATACTATCTGCTGAATAATTATCCTTATTAAATTCTTCTCTCTTTTCGCTCATTATACTTTATATATAATTAAATTTATTTTAGCTTTTTCAAAAAACATCCCGCTACACTGCGGGATTAATCGGCACATTGTGAGGCTTTACGAATTCATTTAAAGACGCACAATGCTCATTAACAAATATACGATTTTAAAGTGCGTTTTAAAAGCTTTTTATGATTTGACACCGATAATTATCAACATTTGTTAATTAACAAAAAGTGGCTTAAATCGTCTATAAAACACCTTAAAATAGATTATAACAATTTATTATATGATGTGCCTCGCCCTTAAAACTTAAAATCCCGCAGAAGCGAGATTTTGAAATTTAATTTTATACAATTTAGACCAAAAAGCATCAATTTTTTATATTTAATACGCCTCGTCGTGCACATTCGCAATTGCTCTACCTGAAGGATCGTTCATGTTTTTAAAGGCTTCATCCCATTCTAAAGCCGTTGCGGTACTACAAGCTACACTTGCTTCTTGCGGTACACTTAATGCCGCCGCATCACTAAGGAAGTGCCCTTCAAAAATACTTCTGTAATAATACTCTTCTTTGTTTAAAGGTGTATTAATTGGATAACGGAATTTAGCATTGGTAAGTTGCTGGTCAGAAATTTCCTTTTCTACTAACTCTTTTAAAGTATCAATCCAGCTGTAACCGACTCCATCAGAAAACTGTTCTTTTTGTCGCCAAGCTACGCTTTTTGGAATCATATCTTCAAAGGCTTTGCGAATCACCCATTTTTCCATGCGTTCTCCGTTGATCATTTTATCTTGTGGGTTGATACGCATGGCCACATCCATAAATTCTTTATCTAAAAATGGTACACGACCTTCAATTCCCCAAGCTGCTAAACTCTTATTAGCTCTTAAACAATCGTACATGTGAAGTTTTTCTAATTTACGAACCGTTTCTTCATGAAACTCTTGTGCACTTGGTGCTTTATGAAAGTATAAATACCCTCCAAACAATTCATCAGCTCCTTCACCAGATAATACCATTTTTATACCCATAGACTTAATAACCCTTGCCATTAAATACATAGGTGTGGAAGAACGAATCGTCGTAATATCATAAGTTTCTATATTATATATAACATCTTTTATAGCATCTAGTCCTTCTTGGATTGTGAATTTAATCTCGTGATGCACGGTACCGATATGATCGGCAACTTTTTTTGCCGCAGCCAAATCTGGAGAGCCTTCTAACCCAACAGAAAATGAGTGCAATTGTGGCCACCATGCCTTTTCTTTATCATCTGCCTCAACTCTTCTTTCTGAATATTTTTTCGCAATTGCAGAGGTTACGGACGAATCTAAACCTCCAGATAATAATACGCCGTAAGGCACATCACTCATTAATTGTCTATGCACTGCATCTTCTAAAGCTTCCTTTACTTCAGCAATGCTCGTTTCATTATCTTTTATAGCATCGTATTCTGACCAGTCGCGCTTATACCATTTTACAAACTCCCCATTCTTACTAGACATGTAATGTCCTGGAGGAAATAACTCAATTTTAGTACAAATACCTTCTAACGCTTTTAATTCTGAAGCCACATAAAAGGTACCGTTTTTATCCCAGCCGATATACAAAGGAATAATTCCCATATGATCTCTAGCGATAAAATATTCATCCTTTTCAACATCATATATTACGAAACCAAAAATACCATTCATTTCATCCACAAAGTCAACTCCCTTTTCCTTATATAATGCTAAAATCACTTCACAGTCACTTTCTGTTTGAAATTGATAATCTGGAAATTGAGTACGCAATACTTTATGGTTATATATTTCACCGTTAGCTGCTAAGATTAATTTTTTATCTGGACTAAATAAGGGTTGTTTTCCCGAAGCAGGATCTACAATCGCTAAGCGTTCGTGAGCCATAATTACTTTATCATCACTATAAATACCACTCCAGTCTGGTCCACGGTGACGAATTGATTTTGCCATTTCTAAAACTTGAGGTCTTAACTCTTCAACGTGTTGTTTTATATCAAACGCACATACTATTCCGCACATAACTTTATGTTTTAATATTGAATTTAAATCTGTTTTATTATTAATTATAAAGCAAATATGACTTTAAACTTTCAAATTATAAACACTAAACACAATAATAGATTCAAATTAAAACTCAAATACACAAAATTCTTATTATTGTTAAGAATTTGAGTTTATTTTTCGCCATTCACTTCTAATCTGTAAATTTTAATATTTAATTTCGACTATATAGTTTTAGAACTACTAATTTTAACAAAACCAATTTTTAAATTATGAAACATTTCAAACTAATTACCTCACTTACTTTTGTGTTAACCCTATTATTTTCGGTTAATGTTACCGCTCAAAAATTTTCAGATGTAGATAAAAGCCCTATGGATATGGCTTCTTTCCCAGCGGATTATAAAAATTCCGACAAAGTCATAAAAATCACCTATAGTCGTCCACAATTAAAAGACCGTTCTATAGAAGAATTAGCTCCAGAAGGTAAAGTTTGGAGAACCGGCGCTAATGAGGCTGCCGAATTAACGCTTTACAAACCAATGAAATTCGGTGATACAACAATTGAGCCTGGTTCATATACATTTTATGTTATCCCTGGTGAGAAAGAATGGACAGCTATTGTGAGTACAGATCTGAATGTTTGGGGTAGTTATTTTTATAACGAGAAAAACGATGTTGCTCGCTTAAATGTACCAGTCACTAAAGGAAAAGAATCTTTAGAAGCATTTTCTATCGCATTTGATAAAACAGATAATGGTGCTGATATGTATTTAGGCTGGGGAACCGTTAGAGTTGCAGTACCTTTTATGTTGTAATTATTAGACCTGAGTTATGAAAAAAGTTTCGATTGTTATTAATAACAATCGAAACTTTTTTTTGATATATTTTATAAAGAAGTTCAGAACTTAGAACAATATCTTTTCCACATCACTAATCCTCACACTAACTTTAAGGAATATTTAAATATTTGTGCGTTTGTAGTGATACTTTCCATTTCGGATTCGCCATAACATAATCTACGATCTGAGGCATCATTTTATCGCGTTTACTCCACTCTGGCTGTAAATACAAAATACAATCTTTATTGACTTTAGCGGCTTGTTCTTCTGCAAATTTAAAATCGTCCTTATTATAAATAATACATTTTAGTTCATGTGCTTTATTATAAACCTCGTCTGTTGGTAATTTCATTTTTTTAGGTGATAAACAAATCCAATCCCATTCGCCTGTTAATTTATAGGCCCCAGAAGTTTCAATATGCGTTTGCACACCTTTAGCTTTCAATTGCGCCGTTAGTGGTCCCATATCCCAAGTTAACGGTTCACCACCAGTAACTATAATAGTATCGCTATGTTTTATAGCGTTTTCTACAATTTTTTCAGTTGCTGTAGGAGGATGTAATTCTGCCAACCAGCTCTCCTTAACATCGCACCAATGGCAACCTACATCGCAACCACCAATTCGCACAAAATATGCAGCTGTCCCCTTATGAAACCCTTCTCCTTGAATGGTGTAAAACTCTTCCATTAAAGGCAGTAATAACCCTTTATCTATTAACTCTTGTCTTTCTCTTCTCGTCATAAGAGTGCAAAGATAGTTATTTAGTTTACAGTTACAGGTTATAGTAAAAGAATCGTAATTTACCATTATCGCCATTTTTAAAAAAACTCAAAAACGATAGGAAAACTATTCAGAAATCTAACAGTAATCTCAATCATAAATAAATTTCATAATGTAAGTGACTTGTGATATGATTTTCAGTCTTAAACATATTATAAAAATTCAAGCCTCATCTCAACATCACTTTTTTTTCGTTGCAATCTGTAATTGAGCCTAAACACTATTTTATACTTGATAAAAATTACATTATTTTTATCGAAATTTTCTAACGAATGAAAAATCCTGAAGCTTTCATAAGTGACATTAATGAAGGTAATACGTTTAAAGGAGACTATATTACCTTTGGTTCGGCAATGCTGAATGGCGAAACACTAAGTAATACTTTTGTAAATATTCCTTTAAAAACCATGAATAGACATGGATTGATTGCAGGAGCCACTGGCACTGGCAAAACAAAAACCTTGCAAGTGTTGGCCGAAAATTTATCCGAAAAAGGAGTACCAGTTTTATTAATGGACATAAAAGGAGATTTAAGTGGCTTAGCCCAACCAAGTCCTGGACATGTAAAAATTGATGAACGCCATGCTCAAATAGGTTTACCCTTTGAGCCTAAATCCTTTCCTGTAGAGGTAATGACGTTATCTGAACAAGATGGTGTAAGATTACGAGCCACAATTAGTGAATTTGGCCCTGTCTTAATTTCACGAATTTTGGATGTTACTGAAACACAAGCAGGAATCATATCCGTAATTTTTAAATATTGTGATGACAATCATTTGCCCTTATTAGATTTAAAGGATTTTAAGAAAATATTACAATATGCAACCAATGAAGGTAAGGCAGAGTTTCAAGAATCTTATGGCAGGATTTCTACCGCTTCAACAGGAGCAATTCTTAGAAAAATTATAGAAATTGAACAACAAGGGGGTGATTTATTTTTTGGAGAAACCTCGTTCGACACACAAGATCTATTACGTACTGATGAAAACGGAAAAGGTTACATCAACATTATAAGGCTAACAGATATCCAAGATAAACCAAAATTATTTTCGACATTTATGTTAAGTTTATTGGCTGAAATATATTCTACTTTTCCTGAAAAAGGAGATAGCGAACGGCCAGAACTTATAATGTTTATTGATGAAGCACATTTAATTTTTAATGAAGCCTCGGGTGCGCTACTAAACCAAATTGAAAGTATTGTAAAATTGATTCGTAGTAAAGGAGTGGGCTTATATTTTGTAACTCAAAACCCTACAGATGTACCAGAAGCTGTCTTAGGACAATTAGGTTTAAAAGTTCAACATGCTTTAAGAGCCTTTACTGCAAAAGACAGAAAGGCCATAAAATTAACAGCTCAGAATTATCCTGACACCGATTATTATGATACCGCCGAAGTCTTAACATCCTTAGGCATTGGGGAAGCTTTGGTTTCTGCCTTAGACGAAAAAGGAAAACCAACACCTTTAGCTGCAACCATGATGCGCGCACCGATGAGCCGAATGGATATTTTAACTGAAGTTGAACTTGCAAATTTGTTAGCACAATCGAAATTAGCCCGTAAATACAATAAAGAAATCGATAGGGAAAGTGCTTACGAAATGCTTAATAAGAAAATTGAACAAGCCGAAGCTGCGGAAGCCAAACAAAAAGCCAAGGAAGAAAGAGAAGCTTTAAAACGTGCTGAGCGTAATAGAAATTCAGCCTCAACCCGGAGACGCAGTACCAGACAACATCCATTAATAAAAGTACTCACTAGTGCAACTGTAATTCGCGGCGTTCTAGGCATACTAAGTAAAATGATTAAATAGAACATAATTCCCCTAAACTTAAAAATGAAAAACACCTTTATCGTTACGCTTTTTTGCGTATTACTTATTATTAGCTGCTCTAATGATAATTCAAAACACCCATTTACCGTTGCCAATCAACAGATTGGCTTACTTACCGACTCTACGCAAGTTAAAGAACTCGATGCCATTTTCAAAAATGATTCTGTCGTTCGGTACCTTTCTGGAGATGAATTTATAGGCTCCGTAAATACCATAGAAATTTTTGAAAAAGGAGGTAAGAAACTCCTAAACTTATCGCCTAAAAAGGCTTTAGATTCAACGTCTGTAATTAAAAGTGTAAATATTATTGATTCTCGTTTTAAAACAGAAAAAAATATCTCTATATTAAGCACGTTTAAAGATATTAAAGCGGCTTATAAAATTTCAAGTGTAAGTAATTTGATCAACGTTATTGTGATCTCTGTGGATGAAATTAATGCTTCATTTACTATTGACAAAAAAGAATTACCAGCAAGTATGCGTTTTGATATGGATATGGCTATTGACCCTATTCAGATACCAGAAAAAGCTAAAATCAAATATTTTATGATTCATTGGTAAATCATTCAATATTTTTATTTAATTATTATGCAGAAAAAATATAAAATTCAAAATTCACCTTTTGTAGTTCCAACTGGCGATGGTAAAATTATAAGAGAACATTTTGGTAATGCTACTGACGACAATTCTGAAATTAGTATCGCACATATGGTTGCTCCTGCGGGTTGGTCAGAACCTTTTCAAACCCCTGAATTTGATGAATACACTTTTATTATTAAAGGGAAAAAACAATTTGTAATTGAAGGAGAGACAATAATATTAGAAGCCGGACAATCCATTAAAATTGAAAAACATACCAGACTGCAATATTCAAATCCATTTACGGAACCTTGTGAGTACTTAGCAATATGCTTACCCGCATTTTCAATTGAAGCCGTAAATAGAGAAGCCTAAATATATGAGTAGTTTTGTGGTTAAATCTATTGGTAGAGTACTAAATATTACGAGTTTAATCTCGTCTAGAATGGCATCAAAAAAAGCCATATCCTTATTTGCTTCACCTAGAAAAGGACGATATAATGACGAACAAAAACGTGTTATAGAGTCTGCATTTTTTGAAGAAGTAAATTATAAAAATATGGAAATTGCTACCTATCGTTGGGTTGGCAAAGGAAAAACCATTCTGCTAGTACATGGCTGGGAAAGCAATACTGCCCGCTGGGAATACATATTAAAAGATTTAAAAGCACAAAATTATAATATAATAGCTTTAGATGCGCCGGCGCACGGTAGATCTGACGGTAAACAATTTAATGCCGTTTTATATTCTGAGTTTATAAACGTCGTGGCTAAAAAGTTTAAACCCGAAGTTTTAATTGGCCACTCTGTCGGTGGTATGGCAAGTATTTTTTGTGTACACCACAATCAATTACCCTCTGTTAAAAAAATGATTTTATTAGGAGCACCTGCCCATTTTACGGGGGTTTTTGACCGCTATAAATCTATGATGGGTTATAATAAGAGGATTTCAAGTGGTCTAGACGCAATCGTATTAGAACATTTTAAGCAACCTGTATCCTATTTTTCAGCGGCGAACTTCACCGCATCTATTAAAGTTAAAGGCCTCATTGTTCATGATAAAAATGACCGTATAATTCCTTACGAAGACGGACAACTTATTGCTAATCGTTATGAAAATTCTGAATTTATTACAACGACAGGATTTGGTCATGGACTTAAGGACGCTTCATTAACTCCAAAAATTATTGAGTTTATTAATCACTAAACTTTATTGTATTTTTACAACATGTCACAAGAATTAAAACGCTTAAATAAATACCTCAGCGAAGCCGGATATTGTTCTCGTAGAGCAGCTGATCGCTTAATTGATGCTGGTAGAGTTACTATTAACGATGTGGTACCTGAAATGGGAACCAAAGTTGCGACAGAAGATGTTGTAAAAGTTGACGGCGAAATTATCGGCGAACGCAAACAAGCCTTTGTCTATTTAGCGTTTAACAAACCTGTTGGCATAGTATGTACCACCGATACCCGCGTCGAGAAAGATAATATTATCGATTACATTAATTATCCCAAACGTATTTTTCCGATAGGACGGTTAGATAAACCCAGCGAAGGACTAATTCTTTTAACGGATGACGGTGACATAGTGAACAAAATTTTACGCGCAAGTAACAATCACGAAAAAGAATACATTGTCACTGTAGACCAGCCCATTTCTCAAACATTTATAGAACGTATGTCAGGAGGAATTTATTTAGAAGACTTAGGAAAGCGTACTAAAAAATGTAGCGTTAAAAAGATAGATAAATTTACTTTCAGTATAATTTTAACACAAGGTTTAAATAGACAAATTCGAAGAATGTGTGAATACCTTAATTATGAGGTGCAAACTTTAAAGCGTGTTAGAATAATGAATATAAAATTGGATATGCCTCTAGGAAAATATCGAGAATTAACTAAGGAAGAATTTAATACTTTAAGTGAATTGATTAGCGAATCCATAAAAACATTCGATCCTAACCAACTCAACCCTAGAAAAGATAGAGGTTAATTACGTCTTAATTAGTGCATAGCTATCTTATACTTTTTTGAACTTAAAAGCAACCACTTACTATTTTCTCTCCGTTTTTAAAATTAACAATCAGCTGTTGTTTTCTGAGTAATTCTTATATTTCACATCAATTTCAATAATTGTAACATGACTAAACTCACACCTTTTCACCTAGCGATTCCTGTACACAACCTTTCAGAATGCAGAAAATTTTACTCTAATGTTTTAAACCTTGAAGAAGGACGAAGTAGCGATCATTGGGTCGATTATAATTTCTTTGGTCACCAATTAGTTATTCATTATAAGGAAAAAACTGCTGAAGGGTCTCACACGAATTCTGTCGATGGAAAAAACGTTCCTGTACCACATTTTGGTGTTGTTTTAGAATGGAACGTTTTTCAAAACTTTGCCAGGTTATTAAAGTCCCAAGGTATCGTATTCATCATTGAGCCCTATATCCGTTTTGAAGGGGAGGTTGGCGAGCAAGCTACTATGTTTTTCGAAGATCCCTCAGGAAATGCTTTAGAATTTAAGGCTTTTAAAGATATGAGTCAATTGTTTGCTAAATGATTTCTACCCTTTTTAGTAATATAAAATGGCAGATAAATCAATAAGAATAGAGGAATGATAATTAGCTGTCCCACTAAAATATAATACGGCCATTCCCCAAAGTAATCTAATAAAGATGCTGATTTTGGTTTTTCATTTAAATAAAAATAATTTGCATCTAAAAGATAATTCAGAAGTATCATTAGACCAACATATCCCTGAAGAGCAAATAGCGATTTAAATAGACTTTTTAATGTTGGCCTCATCTTAAAAACATAGATAAAATAGAAGATCACTGAGAGTAATCCCAAGTGGACTACCCAGTATCTAAAATAATCGAAACTTGGAAAGCCATTGGCAATATCTGGAGTAATAACCCCTTGAAGTGTGCCACCAATAATCCAAAATAATAAAATTTCGAACATCCAATATTTACGATAATGTGTAAAAATTGGGATTAGCAACGCTATGAAACTACAAAGGTAAAGTGGTAAATCAGTTTTAAAATTATAATTATCGAAAAGCATTCGATAGACATGGAAAACAATAACCGTCACAGATATACACCATGCTAATCTATGGATGGCAATCTGTTTTTGAATTAAATTAAATTTACGATTAGAATATTTGACCAGAAGAAAAGCAAACACAGCGGCAAAAACAATAGGAATTATATGTTGTAAACTACCTATGGTTAACCTTGCGTAAACGATAATTAACCACATACAATCCATAGAAAGTTAAAACCTATTATTCTTTCGATGTTGTTCTCTAGCCAATAACGTGTTTTTCAATAACATTGCAATAGTCATAGGACCAACTCCACCTGGAACTGGTGTTATATAACTCGCCTTTTCACTCACCTTATCAAAATCTACGTCACCCGTAATATAGTACCCTTTTTCAGAATCGTCTAAAACTCTAGTAATACCAACGTCAATTACCACTACATCATCCTTTACCATTTCTGCTTTTAAAAACTTCGGAATACCTAAAGCTGAAATTATAATATCAGCTTGTGATGTAATTTGTGTTATATTTTTGGTATGACTATGTGTTAAGGTCACTGTTGAATTCCCAGGGAAACCTTTTCTCCCCATCAAGATACTCATAGGACGCCCTACAATATGTGAGCGACCGATAACCACAGTATGTTTTCCTTTGGTCTCAACGCCATAACGATCTAGTAATTCTAAAATTCCGAATGGAGTTGCCGGAATAAAAGTAGACATATCTAAAGCCATTTTCCCAAAATTCATAGGATGAAATCCATCCACATCTTTATTAGGATCCACAGCCATTAACACCTTTTGTGTATTTATCTGAGGTGGCAATGGCAATTGAATGATAAAACCATCAATATCATCGTTATTATTTAATTCGTCAATCTTATCTAATAGCTCTATTTCACTTGTAGTGTTTGATAAACGCACCATCGTAGATTCGAACCCAACACGTTCGCATGCCCTCACTTTACTTCCAACATAAGTTAAACTCGCTCCATCATTACCAACAATAACAGCGGCTAAATGAGGAACCTTTTCCTCATTCGCTTTCATCTTATCGACTTCAGCTTTAATTTCGTTTTTTATGTCGTTACTTACTTTTTTTCCGTCTAAAATTGTCATGCTTTTGGTTAATGTTTTCTCGCAAAGACGCTAAGGTGCAAAGCTGTATATGATTATATTTTAATTACTAAAAATAAATTGGCCGTTAATAAAACAATGTCAACTTTTACTTTGGCATATTCTGCATCATCTGCATCATACGTTTTCCGCCTCCACCTTGCATCATTTTCATCATCTTACTCATTTGTGTAAATTGCTTCAAGAGCTGATTCACTTCTTGAACTGAAGTTCCAGAACCTTTTCCTATTCGTTTTTTACGACTAGAATTAATCACGGATGGATTAGCACGTTCTTCTGGTGTCATAGAGTGAATAATAGCTTCGATGCCTTTAAAAGCATCATCATCAATATCAATATCTTTCATCATTTTTCCTGCTCCAGGAATCATGCCGACAAGATCTTTCATATTACCCATTTTCTTGATTTGCTGAATTTGCTTCAAGAAATCATCAAACCCAAATTGGTTTTTGGCAATCTTCTTTTGTAATTTTCTTGCCTCTTCTTCATCGAACTGTTCTTGTGCACGTTCAACAAGCGAAACCACATCACCCATTCCCAAAATACGATCTGCCATACGAGAAGGATAGAAAACATCAATCGCTTCCATCTTTTCACCCGTACCAATAAATTTAATTGGCTTATTAACTACCGATTTAATTGATATCGCAGCACCACCACGTGTATCACCATCTAATTTAGTAAGGATAACACCATCAAAATTTAAAATATCATTGAAGGCTTTTGCTGTATTAACAGCATCTTGACCGGTCATGGAGTCGACCACAAATAAGGTTTCTTGTGGCTGAATGGCTTTATGAATATTAGAAATTTCAGTCATCATAGCCTCATCTACAGCTAAACGACCAGCAGTATCTATAATCACCACATTGTAACCATTAGCTTTAGCGTGTGCTATACCTGCTTGCGAAATGGCAACAGGATCATTATTACCTCTATCACTAAATACCTCAACGCCTATCTGCTCACCAACAACATGTAATTGATCGATTGCAGCAGGACGATAAACATCACAAGCTACCAATAAAGGTTTTTTGGTTTTTTTATTTTTTAAATAATTAGCCAGTTTACCAGAAAATGTTGTTTTACCAGACCCTTGTAAACCAGACATTAGAATCACACTTGGATTGCCAGATAGATTGATGCCTTCCGCATCACCACCCATAAGTTCGGTTAACTCGTCTTTAACGAGTTTTACCATTAACTGACCTGGTTGCAAAGTCGTTAATACATCTTGGCCTAGTGCTTTTTCCTTTACTCGAACGGTAAATTCTTTGGCGGTTTTAAAGTTAACATCGGCATCTAAAAGCGCACGTCTTACTTCTTTTAAAGTTTCTGCAACATTAACTTCAGTAATGCTTCCATGCCCCTTTAGTACGTGTAACGCTTTATCTAACTTATCACTTAAATTATTAAACATGTTTTTAGTCTTCTGTTCGCAGTCCGCATTGAGCAGGCCACAAAATTTTAATAGGTTGCAAATTTATGAATTTATGAGGAAATTATGACTTGGTTTTTGAATTAGTTTTTCGCCCTAGTATGAGTTTACAGTTGCTAACTATCGTTACCACTGATTTTTAAATTATGACTAAAACTGAAGTCGTCCTGGAACAAATCATCACATATTATTTACTAGGTGGAGTCGTTGGCCGTATTTCAATTTTACTTGGTAAAGTCCTTGGATTCATTTTTAATAAATCGACAACCAATTCGCCCATATCCTCAATCTGAATTTTCCATGCTCCTTTATCACTTGGCTCATTCCCATTGAAATGTGTAGAAACCGAACCTGGCATAATGGTACTAACTTTCACGCCATACTGTCTTAAATCTAACATCACAGCTTGTGTAAATCCGGTAACTCCAAATTTGCTCGCGTTATATGCGGAACCACCAGCAAAGAAATTTGTACCTGCTAAACTAGAAATTGTAATATAATAACCTTTGGATTCTTTTAATGCATCTACACTAGCTTTAATGGAATTAAAAACACCTGAAAGATTAGTATCAATGACGTCATTCCATTGTTCTACAGTTAACTCTTCAATGCTTCCAAAATGGCCGAGCCCTGCATTGGCTATCACGATATCCAATTGTCCAAAGGTGCTCAAAGCCTGATTTACAGCTTCTTTCTGACTGTCGAGTCGCCTAACATCTGCTTGCACTCCGATTACAGCACCTTTACTATTTGTTTTTGAGGCTAACGAATCAGCAGCTTCATTGGCCGCATTTTCATCACGACTGGTAATTACTACTTTTAATCCTTGTCTGAGTAACGCTTCAGCCACTCCGTAGCCAATTCCTTTTGTACCACCCGTTATTAACGCTACTTTTCCTTTTAAATCTTTCATGTTTTCTCTTTTTTGGTTCTATCCAAATTTACAAAACAGGAATAGAACTTGAAATTTTGAAATGTTATGAAAATGATAAAATTGATGGTGTCGAATCTATAACCGTAAACTCAACTATTTTACCCGTTTTGTAATTAAAGCCAATTGTCCCATGTGATTGGCTTGGTGTTCCATAACGTGAAACCAAGCCCAATGGTTACTCATGCCACCATTAACTTCAGCAAACCAAGCATCGTCTTTAGTTTTTAAAAGTTGTTTTGTGTTTTGCCTTACCTCATCGAAAATCTTGAGGTAGAAAGATATTGGTTGCCCTATAAATTCTTCTCTGGCTTTTTCACCAAGACTTAAGGCCGTTGCCCATCGTTTTTTTTCATCTTTATTAAACGCTCTCCCTTCAAAAGTATAAGATTGATAATAAGCTTCCGTAGCCGCTAAATGATAAATTATGGCACCTATGCGATTGGCATTTTCATCTAAAAGAAAATCGGTGCCATCTTGGTCTAATCCATCCACTAAATGCACCACGCGTTCTTTCAAATTATCGAGCATTGCGACCATATTACCTATATTTTGAGAATACCCTTCTGGCGGTTTTATTTCGTATTGTGCAAATAAAGCGGACGTAAATAAACTTGTAATTACAAATAGAATTTGGATTTTAATTTTCATGGCTTTCTGATTTATGTTTATCTAGTATAACCCAAAACAGCACTAAACTTTAAAAATACCAAGAAATTAATGCAAATTGAATCTGCTATTTACAGCTAAAATCGTCTATTGTTCTGGTGGATATTTCGAAAAAACTTTTTCAACTATTTTCTCAAATTGTGCTGCACGTATTTCTGGTGTTGCATTAGGGTTGTAACTACTCTCTGCAATAGCTTGCCAAAACAAGCGCTCACCATTCGATTTATCAACAAAATCAATCATTATTTCTCGGTTGTTATTGCGCTGACCTACAGGGATTCCAATTGAGACACCACCTCCAACACGTCCTCCGCCTCCACCAACGCCAATACCAACATTACTGTTGTTTCGGCTATGGATGTCCTGACTTTGAATATCAATGAAAAATTCAGGATTTTCTGATTTTGATAACCCCATATTTTTGAGTTTAGCATCCATAGCCCTAATTAAGCGCTTGGTGTCTAATTCACTCAGACCCGTTTTCATGTTATCGAAATAATTGTAACTTTTATAGTTGTTAAAATTGGTCGATTTTTCATAGTCATAGTGTACAGTACTTCCGCAAGAAGTCATAAAAAATAGTACGAAAAGGAATTTTAAATGTTTCATCTTTTTATTTTAAAAATAAAAAAAATCAGTTACAAATTCATGAATATTGTGCTAATTAAAAATTAATGAAGTCAAAATCAACCTAATTTTTCTTCTCATTAGGCTCAACGGCTTTAGTCAATGAAGACGAAATAATACCTGTTGGAATAGCTACAACACCTAAACCTATTAACAATATAAAAAAAGTAAAAATGCGTCCTCCAACTGTTATGGGATATACATCACCATATCCTACCGTGGTTAAGGTTACAATAGACCACCAGAGACTGTCGAAAATTGAAGTAAAATGTTCTGGTTGAGCGGCATTTTCGAAATAATAAATACCTACTGCCGCAAAATATATAAGCATTAAGGTTATAATCATAAATAAGATAATTTGTTCCTTCGCCACTATCATAGCATTTGCAAAATGCCGCATCGCTTTGTTATAGCGCACCAATTTGAACAATCTAAATAACCTAAACATTCTAAGCAAACGTAAGGAACGTAAATCGATACCAAAGGCTAAATAAAACGGTAGAAT
Source organism: Winogradskyella bathintestinalis (assembly GCF_030407435.1). GTDB lineage: Bacteria > Bacteroidota > Bacteroidia > Flavobacteriales > Flavobacteriaceae > Winogradskyella > Winogradskyella bathintestinalis. The sequence goes on along the minus strand of NZ_JASDDK010000007.1, from coordinate 56,970 downwards.
AGCCAAAAAATCTATAATGCCGAAGAAACTAAAAATGAATTTTGGTTTATTATCGGCGACATAAATCCGAGCTAAATATTCAAATGTAAAAATGACTACGCAAAATGCTTCAATGGTATTTAAAACTATTCTAGTTTGAGGTTGTAAATCTGGTAAGGTTTCAATTGAAAAAGTTACTACCGAAAAAATTATTAAAAACTGAATAAAATAGGCAAAACGTTTACTTTGTTTGGTATCGTTGAGTTCTACCAGATTTTTCAGATATGTTTTCATAGTTTAAGATGAAACATTAATCATTCAACAACCTCCAAAGCTTATCTTTTAACTCAGTTAAGCCTTGTTGTGCTACAGAAGAAATAAACATAAAATCAGCTTTTAAATCTTTCTTTAAGATTGTTGATATTTCAGTTTTAAGTTCCTCATCTAACATATCAGATTTTGAGATACAGACCAATCTTTCCTTATCTAACATTTCGGGATTATAACGTCTTAATTCGTCTTCTAAAATCTTATATTGTTCCACAATATCTTTGGCATCCGCAGGAATTAAGAATAAAAGAATTGAATTGCGTTCGATATGCCTTAAAAAGTAATACCCTAAACCTTTACCTTCTGCGGCACCTTCAATAATACCCGGAATATCCGCCATAACAAAAGATTGGAAATCACGATACTCCACGATGCCTAAATTAGGCTTTAAAGTGGTAAACTCATAATCTGCAATTTTTGGCTTTGCAGAGGTTAAGACAGACAATAAAGTCGACTTTCCTGCATTAGGAAACCCAACTAATCCTACATCGGCTAAAACTTTAAGCTCTAATGTAATATCTTTTTCTTCAAGTGGAATACCCGGTTGTGCATATCTTGGGGTTTGATTTACTGAGCTCTTAAAGTGCCAGTTTCCTCGTCCTCCCATGCCTCCTTCAACTACAATTTTTTCTTCGCCATCTTCTGTAATTTCAAATAAAATATTATTTGTTTCAGAATCCCGAACCACAGTTCCCAATGGGACATCTACATACATATCTTCACCATCGGCTCCGGTACTTCTTCCAGAACTTCCATGTGCTCCATGGCCAGCTCTAATATGGCGTTTGAATTTTAAATGAATCAATGTCCAAAGATTAGAATTACCACGAAGAATAACATGACCACCTCGACCACCATCACCTCCATCTGGTCCCCCTTTAGCTATATATTTTTCGCGATGTAAATGCGATGAGCCTTTTCCTCCATTTCCGGAAGTCACGTGCATTTTTACGTAGTCTACGAAGTTACCCTCTGTCATGTTCACTGCCCACAAAAGTGGGTCTCTTTTAAGTTAAAATCTTATTCTATTCTCTCATCATGTAATAAATATACATGATGAAATTTCTGCGTACGCTATAATTTAGAGTTTATCTATTACAGCACTTAAACGCTCTGTAATATCTTCAATACTCCCTACCCCATCAACCCCAAAATACTTATCTTGTGCTGCGTAATAGTCTTTTAAGATCGCCGTTTTATTGTAATACTCCTTAATTCGGTTTCTAATGATTTTTTCATCAGCATCGTCCGCTCTTCCACTAGTTTTTCCTCTTTCGAGCAAACGTTTAACCAAAACATTATCATCAACTTCGAGCGCTACCATGGCATTAATTTGAGAATCTTTACTGTCCATTAATTTATCTAACGCTTTGGCTTGTCCATTGGTTCTTGGAAAACCATCGAAAATAAAACCATTGGCACCGGCATTTTTCTCTACTTCTTTATTTAACATCTCTATAGTCACTTGATCTGGCACTAATTCTCCTTTATCCATATATGACTTGGCTAACATTCCCAATGCCGTTTCGTTTTTAATATTAAATCTAAAAACATCACCTGTTGAAATATGAATTAAATCGTATTTTTCTTTTAAATAATTAGCTTGTGTTCCTTTACCTGCACCTGGAGGACCAAATAGCACTAAGTTTGTCATGTGTTGTGTGGTTTTTAATTGATAAACGTCTGGTAAATCTCGCCCTAATCCATCGTAATCCAAGCCGTAGCCAACGATGAACTTATTAGGAATCTCCATACCAACGTAATGAAGTTTAAAATCTTTATCGTAAGCTTCAGGTTTGTAAAACAAGGTCGCGATAAGCAATTGTTTAACATTTTCATTTTCAAAAATACGATGTACTTCTTCTAATGTTTTGCCTGAATCTATAATGTCTTCTAAAATAACAACCGTTCTTCCGGTTAAATCTTGCGTCAACCCAATTAAACGTTGAATATCTTCAGTGGATTTAACACCTTCATAAGATGCTAATTTTATAAATGTGACTTCACAAGGCTTCGGATATTTCTTTACAAAATCGCTCACTAACATAAAGGAACCATTCAAAATCCCAACAAAAACAGGTACTTCATCTCCTAAATCATCAGCAATGCTATCAACCATTTTTTGGACAGCAGTATCTATTTCTTGTTCTGAAATGAAAGGTTTGAAGTATAAATCGTGAAGCTTAATCACTTTATTTTTATTTTAGAATGGCGAAGATAAACATTTTGATTGACGATTGGTCGTTTTTTGATTTACGAATTTCTAAGGTTGTCTCATTTTTACCTTATTTTTGTTGTTGAAAAGCACAAATTTTCATCATAATTAATTAAGTTTTTTATATTTTTTCGATCTATCGAAAATCGAGAAAAGAACATTAATCTAACTAAAAAAAATCCCGTTTTCGTGGGAAATACATATGAATTATTTTTCTTCAAATTTCAAACTTGGCATTCTTGGTGGCGGACAGTTGGGCAAAATGATGCTATACGACACGCGCAAATTCGATATTTACACCTGTGTTTTAGATCCTAGCCCTGAAGCACCATCACGATTGGCTTGCGATGAATTTAACGTAGGAGATTTAATGGATTACGACACTGTGATTAACTTCGGCAAAAACGTTGATGTACTCACTATTGAAATTGAAAATGTCAATGTTGATGCCTTAGAAACACTTGAGAAACAAGACGTAAAAGTTTTTCCATCTTCTAAAACTTTACGAACTATTCAAAATAAGGCCACTCAGAAATTATTTTATCGCGACAATAACATACCAACGGCAGATTTTATGCGATTTTCTGATTCGTCTAAAATTAATAAAGTTGTCGATAATGGTGATTTAGTTTTTCCTTTTGTATGGAAAAGTGCACGATTTGGTTATGATGGTACAGGTGTAAAAGTCGTTAGAAATGAAAATGACTTAGTCGATTTACCTAATGTGGAATGCATTACGGAAAAATTAATTCCATTTAAAAATGAATTAGCGGTGATCGTTGCCAGAAACGAAATTGGTGACGTAAAAACGTATCCTGTTGTGGAGATGGAGTTTCATCCCGAAGCCAATCAGGTAGAATATGTAATTTGTCCGGCTAGAATTCCTGATGCAATTTCTCAGAAAGCAGAAACAGTAGCATTAAAAGTAGCTTCCGCATTTGAACATGTTGGTTTACTGGCGGTTGAAATGTTTCAAACTGAAAATGATGATATTTTAGTGAACGAAGTAGCTCCAAGACCACATAATTCTGGCCACTACAGTATTGAGGCCAGTTATACTTCACAATTTGAACAGCAAATTAGATGCGTATTAGGTTTGCCTTTAGGTGACACCAAAAGTAAAGTCGCTGGTGTAATGGTTAATCTTGTTGGCGCAGATGGCCATACAGGCGATGTCGTCTATAAAAATATAGATAAGATTTTAGCTATGGAAGGTGTCACCCCTCATATTTATGGTAAAAAACAAACGAGACCTTTTAGAAAAATGGGCCATGTTACCATTGTGAACAAAGATGTTGCTGTAGCTCGTAAAGTAGCTGAGAAAGTAAAAAAGAGTATTGCCGTTATATGTGAATAATTACTATGCAAAAAGCATTGTGAAAAATGCAATCATTGTTTCTGATTTTAATTCTCATATAAATAAAATCGCTAAAAATACTGAACCATTATTAGTTTTAAAGCAGGAACAAACTGTTAATGGATTCAAAAAAATTCGCAATGACACGTCAGTTGTCTTAACTTTGATTATTGTAGATAATTAACTGAAAGAATTAGAATTTTTAATAACGTGATTATAAATTTAATCAACACAACAAAATGAGCAAAGTAGCCGTAATAATGGGAAGTAAAAGCGACATGCCAGTAATGCAAGACGCTATAGATATATTAAAAGAATTTGATATTGATGTTGAAGTTGATATCGTTTCAGCACATCGTACACCTGAAAAATTATTCGATTTTAGTAAAAATGCACATACTAGAGGCATCAAAGTTATTATTGCTGGTGCTGGTGGTGCTGCACATTTACCAGGCATGGTTGCCTCTTTATCTCCTCTTCCTATAATAGGAGTGCCTGTAAAAAGCAGCAATTCTATAGATGGTTGGGATTCCGTTTTGTCTATTTTACAGATGCCCGGCGGAGTTCCTGTAGCAACGGTTGCTCTTAATGGCGCAAAAAATGCAGGTATATTGGCTGCTCAAATATTAGGCAGTTCAGATCAAAATATATTGGATAAAATAGTAAATTATAAAGAAGATTTAAAAACTAAGGTTTTTGATTCTGCGAAAGATCTTTAATGCCATTTATAACCTATAAAGTTACCTAGTAACATAGGTATAATTTGGTATTAAAAAGCCTCAACTCTCGTTAAGGCTTATCGCTATTAATCAATTCTACTTTAACATTATTATTTCTGCCAAGTAATTTAACTAAATTACAAAATACTTCACATTTTTGTGTCACAAAATAAGTTAAAATAAAGATTATCAATTATTTAACAAGAACTTACAACAAATGAATATTCTTAATAAAACATTCGAAACCACATATAATACCGCACCATTTTCAAAAATTAAAACCAGCGATTTTATGCCTGGGTTTAAAACAGCTATTGAAAAAGCAAAATCAGAAATCGATGCAATTACATCAAATAACGAGGTTCCTACTTTTAAAAATACAATTGAAGCACTTGATTATTCTGGTGAAGAATTAAATCGAATTTCAAGTATTTTTTTTAATTTGAATTCTGCCGAAACGAATGATGAGATTCAAAAAATTGCTCAAGAAGTTTCACCACTACTTTCAGACTTTAGTAATGATATTACCCTGAATGAAGCATTGTTTAAACGTGTAAAATCAGTTTATGATGCTCAATCGGAAATTGATTTATCTACTGAACAAAAAACACTTCTCGAAAAAAAATATAAAGGATTTGCCAGAAACGGAGCGAATTTACCTAAAGACAAAAAGGAAAAACTCAGAGCTATCGATAAAGAGTTGAGTCAATTAAAATTGAAGTTTGGTGAACATATTTTGACGGAAACAAATAAGTTTGAAATGCATTTAACTGATGAAAATGATGTTTCGGGATTACCAGATGGAGCCAAAGAAGCTGCCAAACAATTAGCTGAAAGCAAAGATAAAGACGGTTGGGTGATTACTTTAGATTATCCAAGCTATATTCCGTTTATGACTTATGCCGACAACCGAGAATTAAGAGAAAAACTATCAAAAGCTTTTGGCAGCAAAGGGTTTAATAATGATGAATTAGACAATAAAGATATTGTTCTTAAAATTGCGAATTTAAGATTTGAACGCGCTCAACTTTTAGGTTATAAAAGTCATGCTCATTTTGTTCTTGAAGAACGCATGGCAGAAACACCAAAAAAAGTAACGTCTTTTTTAAATGACTTATTAGACAAAGCAAAACCAGCTGCAAAAGACGAATTTACTAACTTGGAGAATTTTGCAAAGGGTTTAGACGCTATCGATCAGCTTCAAAAATGGGATTCGGCTTATTATTCTGAAAAATTGAAACAAAAATTATTCGATTTAGATGATGAAAAATTGAAACCGTATTTTAAATTAAACAATGTAATTGATGGAGCTTTTACTATTGCCCACAAATTGTTTGGTTTGCAGTTTGAAGAAATAAACACTATTGATAAATATCACGATGACGTTTTAACTTACAAAGTTACAGATAGCGAAGGCGCATTAATATCTATTTTCTATGCGGACTTTTTTCCACGTGCAGGCAAACGAAATGGAGCTTGGATGACATCTTACAAGCCTCAGATGATTAAGGATGGTAATAACGACAGACCACATGTTTCTATAGTTTGCAACTTTACAAAACCAACTAAAAGTAAACCATCTTTATTAACGTTTAATGAAGTAACTACTTTATTCCATGAGTTCGGGCACGCACTTCACGGCATGCTAGCCAACACTACATATCCGAGTTTATCCGGTACAAGTGTCTATTGGGATTTTGTAGAATTACCGAGTCAGGTATTAGAAAATTGGTGCTATGAGAAAGAAGCCTTAGAATTATTTGCTACGCATTATGAAACTGGTGAAGTTATTCCGATGGAACTTATTGATAAGATTAAAGCCTCTGCGACCTTTCATGAAGGTATGCAAACGCTTCGTCAATTGAGTTTTGGACTATTAGATATGTCTTGGCATGGTATTAATCCATCAAAAATTAAGAATGTAAAAGCACATGAAGTTGATGCTTTTGGAGACACAAGTTTGTATCCTGATGTTCCTGAGAATTGTATGAGTACATCTTTTTCGCATATTTTTCAAGGAGGCTATTCATCTGGCTATTACAGCTACAAATGGGCAGAAGTATTAGATGCCGACGCTTTTGAATATTTTAAAGAAGAAGGTATCTTCAATAAAATAGTGGCTAATAAATTTAAAACCTACGTGTTATCTCAAGGAGGCACAGAAAACCCTATGGTTTTGTACAAAAAGTTTAGAGGTCAAGAACCACAACCAGAAGCGCTTTTACGTCGAGCTGGATTATTAACCTAAAACCAACGTCTTTATATCGTTGTAAAAAAATGGAAACTTCAATTCATTTTTTTAACCTACTTTTGAATCCGCAATGAAATTGAAAAATGCCTAAGCACGTAATAGACCCCAATAAATGGGTAAATTTATATTCAGATTATCTTTTTAATTACACTATTTCCCGTGTAAATGATAGAGACATTGCTCAGGATTTAATTTCTGACACCTTTTTGGCTGGACTAAAATCCATGAAAAATTTTAAAGGTGAAGCCAGTGAACGTACTTGGCTGATTTCAATATTAAAGCGAAAGATTATTGATTATTATCGAAAAATAAATTCTAATAAAGGTAAAGCCGAAATTAGAATGAGCTATATCAATAGCGAAGAATCGGAAGGAGATTGGCTAGAAGAACGTGTAGCTGATCCTTCAGATAAAACGGCAGAAGACACGTTGGTCAATTCTGAATTAGGTGATGCTATTTACGATTGTTTAGAAAAACTACCCCAAAAACAAGCCGAAGTTTTTAAAATGAAAACAATTCTAGGATACGATACGGAAACAATTTGTAATGAATTAGAAATTACTCCGTCTAACTTATGGGTCATTATTCATAGAGCCCGAACAGCATTAGCAGAATGCATGGAGGAAAATTGGTTTTAAATATTAAAAATCCTTTCGATTTGAAAGGTTGTAATTTGTAATGAAAAAAAGTTTTTTATTTATAAGCTGTGAAGAAGCTAAACATATTTGTGATAAAGCACAATATAATGAAGCTTCTATTTGGGAACATTTTAAGCTTAGCTTACGACTTATGTATTGTCGTATAACTAAAAGTTATTCTAGCAAAAACAAACAATTAAGTAAAGTTATAGAAACCTCTGAGGTGAAATGTTTAAAAGCAGAAGAACGACGCAGACTTCAAAATCAATTTAACGAAGCATTATCCGAACAACAACAAACTAATTAACCACAGAATAGGAACACTCTCCACCCAAAATGGGCTATAATATTTAGATTGATCTTTATTAGAAAAAAATAGAAGCACTCCAGATATTAAAGCGATAAGAATAGTAGTTAATTTAGTTTCTTCTTTCAAACCATCCAGCATCACAAATAATAATAAAAGTAAAACACCAAAAATTTTGGTTTTTTTTATGCCAATTTTTTGAGGAATTGTGGCCAGTTTTAAACTGTCATAATTCAAATCTCTAATTTCAAAAGGTAACATTAAAACTAGGATAAAGAAGAACCGCTGTACGCCTAAAACGACTATTTCTGTATCAATCGGAATTTCGTTATTAACCACGGGTGAAAAAACAGAAGCAAATGTCCACACCAAGGCAATAACATAGACTTTTATACCTCCTATTTGTCGTAAATTTTTATGATCATCAAATAAATATTGTTTTGGAATCATAATCGGAATGGCATAAAAAAAAGTTATTATACCTAGAATTCCAGTTAAGATTAATGTCTGTACTTCGAGAAAAAAAGCAAAATAACACATGGCCGTAAATGCCAATAATGAAAATATCTGAATAACCCTTAACCAACTTGCTAAACTGCGATGATGAAATTTCGCTACACCAAAATATTTTACAAAGTTATAGCCCGTAATAGTCGCACAAAACACAAAACCGAGAAGATGCTTATCAATTAATAAATCTAACTCAATTAGTGTCACCCAAACTAAAGCTAACGCTGCGAATGCAACATGAATACTACTATTTAAATAAAAATTGAAACTACGTTTGAGCATGTCCATTGTTCAAAAATAAGCATTGTGTTAATAACCTTAGCTTTCGGTTAAAAACTTTACACCTCATTATTTATAAAACAAGCCGAAATACGTACTTTTGCAAAATAAAGTAAACGATATTTTTTTATATGGATACAACCTCATTTGCACTTAGACATATTGGTCCAAATTCCGACGACCAAAAAGCCATGTTAGACACTATTGGCGTTTCTAGTATTGAACAATTAATAACAGAAACCATTCCAGATAATATACGTCTAGAAAACGATCTAGATCTCGATGCTGCAATGAGTGAACAAGAATATTTAAATCATATTTACAAATTATCTCAACTTAACAAAGTTTATAAATCTTATATAGGTTTAGGGTATCATCCAACAAATTTACCAGCTGTTATTCAGCGTAACATTTTAGAAAACCCGGGTTGGTATACCGCTTACACCCCTTACCAAGCCGAAATTGCTCAAGGGCGATTAGAAGCCTTATTAAATTTTCAAACCATGGTTATTGATTTAACCGGTATGGAAATTGCAAATGCGTCTCTTTTGGATGAAAGTACAGCCGCAGCAGAGGCCATGTCATTATTATTCGCTGTTAGAGAGCGTAGCCAAAAGAAAGCGAATGTCAATAAGTTTTTTGTATCAGATTTAGTATTACCACAAACTATAGACTTATTAGAAACAAGAGCAAACCCGATTGGCATTGAATTAGTTATTGGTAATGAAGCCGAGTACAATCTTTCAAATGAATACTTCGGAGCTTTATTACAATATCCTGGAAAAAATGGTCAGATTACAGATATTAAATCGTTTATAGAACAGGCCAATGCGAAAAATATAAAAGTAGCTGTTGCTGCTGATATTTTAAGTTTAGTTAAGCTTGAAGCTCCAGGTAAATTTGGGGCTGATGTTGTCGTTGGTACCACACAGCGTTTTGGAATACCGATGGGTTACGGCGGACCTCATGCTGCATACTTTGCGACTAAAGAAGCCTATAAACGCGATGTACCTGGGCGTATAATTGGCGTTACAAAAGACACCAATGGCAACAGAGCATTACGTATGGCTTTACAAACGCGCGAGCAGCACATTAAGCGCGACAAAGCCACTTCTAATATTTGTACAGCACAAGTATTATTGGCGGTTATGGCAGGGATGTATGCCGTTTATCATGGCCCTAAAGGTTTAACATTTATCGCTGATAAGGTTAAAAATTCTGCCTCTACTCTAGCCAAAGCTTTAGAAAATCTTGAATTAGAGCAGGTAAACTCAAATTATTTTGATACGCTCCAAATTAAAGCCGATGCCGTTAAAGTAAAATATGAAGCCGAAAAATGTGAAGTCAATTTTCATTATCCAGATACACATACTATAACCATTTCTATAAATGAAACCACAACGATTTCAGACTTAAATGAAATTATTTCGATTTTTGAAACCGTAACCGGAAATACTACAGATAGAATTGATTCTATTTCTAATAATAAAACTATTCCAGATCACCTAAAACGTCAATCCGATTTTTTAACGGTTGATGTATTTAATACCTATCATTCCGAGACAGAGCTAATGCGTTATGTAAAACGTTTAGAACGAAAGGATTTAGCTCTAAATCACTCCATGATCTCTTTAGGCTCATGTACCATGAAATTAAATGCTGCTTCAGAGATGCTACCATTGAGTTGGCCAAACTGGGGTAATATGCATCCATTTGCACCAGTAAATCAACCTATTGGTTATAAATTGATGTTGCATGAATTAGAAAGTCAACTATCAGAAATCACTGGTTTTGCAGCAACATCACTTCAACCTAATTCTGGTGCACAGGGTGAATTTGCTGGATTAATGGTTATAAAAGCCTATCATGAATCTCGTGGAGATCATCACAGAAACATTTGTTTAATACCTTCTTCTGCACACGGAACAAATCCTGCAAGTGCTGTTATGGCTGGTATGAAAGTCGTGGTTACCAAAGCTTCAGAAAACGGAAATATTGATGTTGATGATTTAAGAGAAAAAGCAGAACTGCATAAAAATAATCTTTCGGCTATTATGGTCACCTATCCATCAACACATGGTGTTTATGAAGCGTCTATAAAAGAAATCACTAAAATCATTCACGACAATGGTGGACAAGTATATATGGATGGCGCCAATATGAATGCACAGGTTGGATTGACGAACCCTGGAAATATCGGTGCTGATGTTTGTCATTTAAATTTACATAAAACCTTTGCTATTCCACATGGTGGTGGTGGACCAGGAGTTGGACCTATATGTGTTGCCGAACAATTAGTTCCTTTTTTACCTGGAAATCCAATTATAAAAACTGGTGGTCACCAAGCGATTTCAGCAATTTCAGGCGCACCTTTTGGTTCGTCTTTAGTATGCCTTATTTCTTATGGCTATATTAAAATGTTAGGTTACAGAGGTCTTAAGAAAGCTACGGAAGTAGCAATACTTAATGCCAATTATATTAAAGAACGCTTAAAAGGGTCTTACCCAACGCTGTACTCTGGAGAAATGGGAAGAGCGGCACATGAGATGATTATAGATTGTCGTGATTTTAAAGCCAATGGTATCGAAGTTACCGACATCGCCAAACGTTTAATGGATTATGGGTTTCATGCACCAACAGTTTCATTTCCTGTGGCGGGAACCATGATGATTGAACCTACTGAAAGCGAAAGTAAAGCCGAAATGGATCGTTTTTGTGATGCAATGATTTCAATACGAAAAGAAATTGATGCCGCTGATAAAGACGAGCCAAACAACATGCTTAAAAATGCGCCGCATACTTTAGATATGCTAACTTCAAATGAATGGCTTTTACCATATTCTAGAGAAGCTGCGGCTTTTCCACTAGATTTTGTAAGAGACAATAAATTTTGGCCAAGTGTACGACGTGTAGATGACGCTTACGGAGATCGAAACTTAATTTGTAGCTGCGCTCCTATTGAAGATTACATGGATGCTTAAAAAAGAAAGCGAATGCCGTGCTTTTTTATGTATTTCAAATTATAAATACCATTTATTAAGAATTTATTAAAAATTAAAGCTTTAAAACGGTAAATTATAGAAAACTCTATAATATTAATTAGCTTCGTACTAATGAAATTAAAATAACTATGGCGATTAGAATAACGGGAACAGGAAGTTATATACCAAGCATAATTGAAAAGAATGAAGATTTTTTTAATCATCAATTTTTAAATGCTGATGGCTCTGCCATAAATAGTCCAAATGAAGTCATTGTAGAAAAATTCAAAGCGATTACTGGTATACAAGAGCGTCGCTATATTAAAGATGAGCTATTAAATTCAGATATCGCATTCTATGCTTCTCAAAAGGCAATTGAAGATGCTCAAATCGATAAAGAAACCATCGATTATATTATTGTTGCTCATAATTATGGTGACTTAAAGCACAATAATCAACAAAGCGATACCGTGCCAAGTATTGCTTCTCGTGTGAAGCATTTACTAAAAATTAAAAATCCAAAATGCGTAGGTTACGATTTACTTTTTGGTTGTCCTGGTTGGATAGAAGGAGTGATACAAGCGAAAGCGTTTATCTCGGCTGGCTTAGCCAAACGTTGTTTGGTGATAGGATCTGAAACTTTATCGAGAGTTATAGATAAACACGATAGAGATTCTATGATTTATAGTGATGGAGCTGGCGCTGTAATTGTAGAAGATGATCATCGAGAAGGTGGGATTTTAGCCCATGAAACGGCAACTTATGCTTTAGATGAAGCGCATTTTATCTTTTTTGGCGAAACTAATAATCCCGAAATAACAGATCAACGCCGATATATAAAAATGTATGGTCGTAAAATTTATGAATTTGCACTTTCTAATGTTCCGAAAGCTCTAAAATCTTGTTTAGAAAAAAGTGGTAAATCAATTACTGATGTAAAAAAAATATTGATTCATCAGGCCAACGAAAAAATGGACGAAGCCATTGTACAACGCTTTTACAAATTATATAAGATGGAAATGCCAAAGGACATTATGCCAATGACCATTAATACCCTTGGTAATTCTAGTGTAGCTACCGTACCTACCCTATTAGATATGATTTTGAAAGGTGAATTAGAAAACCAAGTTATTAACGAGGGAGATGTTATTTTGTTCGCTAGTGTTGGTGCCGGTATGAATATTAATGCTATTGTTTATCAGCATTAAAATATATTGACTCACAACTTGATTGATGTACGAGAAAACATTTCCTAACAAAAGATTTAAACTGACTCTTCAGTTTTTACGTAAACATATCGATAAAACAACATCTATTTTAGACTTAGGAGTAGAGAATCCATTTTCAAAAATTATGATTTCAGACGGTTATTCTGTTAAGAATACTTCTGGTGAGGACTTAGATGATAATCAATCAGCAATCGAAAACTCTTCTGCTGATGTTGTTACCGCTTTTGAAATTTTTGAACATCTGTTATCTCCTTATGAGGTTTTAAAATCCATTAAGGCAGAAAAAATTGTGGTTAGTGTTCCTTTAAAATTATGGTTTGCTTCAGCTTATAGAAGTAAAACAGACATGCGAGATAGACATTATCATGAATTTGAAGATTGGCAACTCGATTGGTTATTAGAAAAAACAGGCTGGATTATTAAAGATCGACAGAAGTGGACCAATCCGGTAAATAAACTAGGATTTAGACCTATCTTAAGACGCTTTACCCCACGTTACTATATCGTCTACGCAGAAAAAGCATCAAATATCAATTCTTAAATAGGAAATTCAACTTGGGTTTACTTAGCTTTGAAATTTAGTATTTGAAATTTATAATGAATTTCCATATCATAATTCCGGCGCATAACGAAGAAGATTACATTCGTAAAACTTTAGAATCGTTGGTGCTGCAAACTTTGCTGCCAAAGGCTTTGGTTGTAGTCAACGATAATTCTACAGACCACACTCAGCGTTTAGTTGAAGAATATGCATCTAAATTTCCTTGGATCTCCATTGTAAATTCAAGGTCTACAGATCAACATTTACCCGGATCTAAAATTATAAACGCATTCAACAAAGGCTTAGAAAGGCTCGATAGCAATTACGACGTTATTTGCAAATTTGATGCGGATTTGATTTTTCCTGATAATTATTTAGAAACACTAGCTAACCATTTCACCGAGAATAAAAATTTGGGTATGGCTTCCGGTTTCTGTTACATTGAAAAAAATAATCAATGGACTCTAGAAAACCTAACGAACAAAGATCATATTAGAGGAGCACTCAAAGCTTACAGAAAAGATTGCTTTACACAAATAGGTCAATTAAAACCTTCGATGGGTTGGGACACCGTTGACGAGTTACTCGCTAAATATCACGGTTGGGATATTCTAACCGATGAAAGTCTTCATGTAAAACATTTAAAACCAACAGGTCAATCCTATAACAAAGCCTCTAAATATTTGCAAGGAGAAGCGATGTACAAAATGCGTTATGGTTTTTGGATTACTTTGATTTCCGCAATAAAATTGGCTTATAAAAAACGAAGTTTTACGCTTTTCAGAGATTATATGACAGGTTATTCTAGAGCTAAATCAGATAAAAAAGATTTTTTGGTTTCTAAAACTGAAGGAAAATTTATTAGAGATTTACGTTGGAAGGGCATTTTCAACAAATTGAAATAAATGATTTTGACATAAATTCAGCTTGTGCTTTTGTTAAAAACTCCATTGCTTGTAACTGTTGGAAGCTTCCAATGTCGTTTCTATACTGTCATCTAATTCGGGAAAAAAATCAATTCCTGTTAAAGACTCAATTTCATCAACAGAAACCACAAATTTATATAATGGTAGATCGGAATTTTTGTGATTCATTAAAAATGCCAACATCTTAATTTCACCCTTGTTATTATCCAAAATAACTTTGTAAAACTGGTTTGGCACTGAAACATTTTCATCTCCTATAGATTTCAAATTATGTTGTAAGATACCACCTGTAACCACAAAAACGCCATCATTCTTTTTTGCCCAAAATCGTACTTTTTGTTCTAACCGATTCCAAACACCAGCATTAAACTGATGTTTTTGTGGACTAATATTACTGGTTAAAAATGTTTCATCATGGGCGTCTTTTGTATAACGCCTATCCCCTGCCGGACACAGATGGCCTTTATCATACCCCGATTTTTTATAATTTCCCCAATGAGCTGCTCCTGTTTTAACCGCTTTATCGATTTCAAAATAAGGTCTTTTGTGGTTAATAAAACTTAAGTGTGAAGCTTTTAATTCGTAAGCCACCCATTCTGCTTGTTCGTGAGTTTCATTATAAGATAAAGAATAATTTTGGTGATGTATTATTTGGTTCGTGGTACTAGTTGGTAAATAATATGCGTTGGTATTGATTTTTATTATTTTACCTTCATTAACTACTTCTGCTTTTTCTTTGAAGTCTAAATAATAATCAAAGCTATAAATACCAATAACTATTAATATAGCAATAATACTAAATATTGGTTTTTGTTTCAATGCCCGAATTTAATCAATAACAAATCCCAAAACCTCACCAGTAGCAGCGTTTGGAAAACTGATTCCTAATAATGCTGAGATGGTCGGTGCAATGTCCGGAATTACAGTTTTATCATAAGTTTCTCCGTGCTTTATCCCTTTTCCAAAAAACAATAAGGGCACATGGGTATCATAATTTAAGGCACTTCCATGTGTAGACCCAGTATTACCATACGAAATAAACGCAGTATCGTCTACCAATATTATATCGCCTGAGCGTTTCTGATTAAACCCATTTTGTAATAATTCTTCTATTCCTGTTGAGAAACTAGAAGAACTCATGGTAGTTGCCGTATAAACCTTAGAAATATTCTTATAACCCAATTGTTCCATCGCTATGGCATTCTGAACATCAGTAAGTGCTAAACCTAAAGATTTAACTTTGGCTCTATCTAAAAATATTTGATTGTTACTTATGTTTTCTACTATATCTTCAGTACCATAAGTGCTATTCAAAAACGTATTAAATTTTTCTTTCCTATCTTTTCTGTCTACATAACCAGCTGGCACTTTTACAGAGTTTAAATATGATGGTACATCGACTGCACCATGATCTGAAGTTAAGAAAACGGTGTACTCTCCTTTACCAACGGTTTCATCTAAATATTGAAAAAGACGCTCTAAGTCAAGATCTAAACGGATATAAGTATCTTCAATTTCTTTAGAGTTGACTCCAAAATTATGCCCCACGTAATCTGTAGCAGAAAAACTAACCGCCAAAACATCTGTAATGTTGTCTTTACCTAGATTTTCTGCTTTTATAGCGGCCAGCGCAAAATCTGTGGTCAAACTATTTCCGTAAGGCGTCGCCTTTAAAATATCAAATCCTCTATTGTCTTTACTCAAAGCTTTTAAGTCGTATGGAAATGTAGCTTTATCTTTGCCTCTAAAACCACCTTCGAAAGTATTTTCATCTATACCACTTTCTGTATAAGTCGCAATATCATAAACTGTATTCCATTCTTTCAAGTAAGATTCTGCAGTATCAGATGTATTAAAATTTTTCACCCATTGTGGTAAATCTTTCATGTAAAAAGTACTAGAAATCCATGAGCCTTCATCTCTTCCATGAAACCAATATGCTGCATTAGCCGTATGCCCAGCCGGTAAAATAGCACCTCTATCTTTTAAAGAAATTCCAATAGTTTTTCCTTGCATTTGTGTAAATAATCTATTCTCATCCGCAACCGTTGTGGTTTGCATTCTATGCGGTGACATTTGACCTGCGTCGTCTGTAGTCCCAATAGACTGCACCTTATCATCACCTGCACAATACACAAACTCCTTAGTTTCTTTATCATACCAATTATTACCAATTATACCATGATATTTTGGGGTGGTACCGGTAAACACTGATGCATGCCCCGGACCTGTGTAAGTTGGTACGTAATTAAAATGATTATTCTTACAATTAAAACCTTCGTTCATCATCCGTTTAAATCCGCCATTACCAAACTTAGAATAAAATCTTGTTAAATAATCATATCTCATTTGGTCCACAACTAAACCGACCACTAACTTTGGTCTAGCGTTAATTTCAATTGATGGCATTTCTGATGCTTTGTTAGTAGTAGCGTTTTGCGAGCCACAAGAACAAAATAAAAATAAAACCATTATTAAGGTGATGGTATTTTTCATTAGGATAAGTCTTTTAAATGAATTTCAAAAATACGATTTTTATGTTACCTTAATTTTAATTTTAAGTAATTTCATATGTTTTTGATTGGTACTATTTAATTGCTATATACCGTTCGCAGATAATCAGTTTTATACATGAAAAAAAAATGAATATGCTCATATCCTAATCATTTTTTATACTTTAGCAATAATAAATTTACATATGACTTACCTGCAAAATATAGGCACATATTTCTTAATGATTAAGGATATATTCCGAAGACCTACTAAATGGTCTGTGATGAGACCTTTAATTTTAAAAGATATAGACGATCTTATCATCGGATCGTTGGGAATTGTTGCCTTTATTTCCTTTTTCGTTGGAGGGGTTGTTGCCATACAAACCTCATTGAATATGACTAGTCCAATAATGCCAAAATATTTAGTTGGTTTTGCCACTAGACAATCTATAATATTAGAATTTGCACCTACATTTATTTCCATTATTATGGCTGGTAAAGTAGGTTCTTTTATTACCTCTAGTATAGGTACCATGCGTGTTACTGAACAAATTGATGCGCTTGAGGTTATGGGTATCAATGCTATAAACTATCTTGTTTTTCCTAAATTTATTGCATTATCGCTTTATCCATTTGTGATTTCAATTGCTATGTTTTTAGGAGTTTTAGGAGGGTTAGCCGCTTCAGTTTACGGGGGTTACGGTACCGCTGAAGATTTTATTGAAGGTGTAAAAACAGACTTCATTCCTTTTCATTTCATTTATGCTTTTGCAAAAACTTTTGTTTTCGCCTTTTTATTAGCCACTATCCCATCGTTCTATGGGTATTTTATGAAAGGTGGAGCTTTAGAAGTAGGGAAGGCAAGTACAACATCATTTGTATGGACGAGTGTAATGATAATACTAACAAACTTTTTACTAACCAGCATGTTATTGGGCTAATTAACTTAATTGTATGATAGAAGTTAAAGACTTACATAAATCTTTCGGAAACGCTCATATTTTAAAAGGGATTACAACCACTTTTGAAAAAGGAAAAACCAATTTAATTATTGGCCAAAGTGGTTCTGGAAAAACAGTTTTCTTAAAATGCCTTTTAGGTTTATTTGAATACGAAAAAGGTTCCATTTCTTACGAAGGTAGAAATTTTAGTGCCCTTTCTAGAGATGAAAAAACCAACTTACGTGCCGAAATGGGAATGGTTTTTCAAGGTAGCGCGTTGTTTGATTCTATGACTATTGCTGAAAACGTAATGTTTCCACTTAGAATGTTTACGAAACAGAGCAAAAGTGAAATGAGAGATAGAGCCGATGAAGTTTTAAAACGTGTAAATTTGGATGATGCACATAATAAAATGCCAAGCGAAGCTTCTGGTGGTATGCAAAAACGTGTAGCTATTGCAAGAGCCATTGTCAATAGACCAAAATTTTTATTTTGTGACGAACCTAATTCTGGTTTAGATCCAAAAACGGCTATGGTCATTGATAATTTAATCCAAGAAATTACGGATGAATTCGATATGACAACAGTAATTAATACGCACGATATGAATTCTGTAATGGAAATTGGAGAAAAAATTATTTTCTTAAAAGATGGATTATTAGAATGGGAAGGTTCTAAGGATACTATTTTTAAAACGGACAACGAAGCTGTTACCAACTTCGTTTATTCTTCAGAGTTATTTAGAAAAGTGCGCAAGATGTACATCGAAGAGGATCAATAATTAGTTCCGCCTTATAAATACCGTATCTACTTTAAGCTCGTTCTTTAACCATTTTTGTAAATCGCGTTCTTTAGTTACAACCATACTATCAGATAATTCAACTTTCCATCGCACATTGGCAACGGTTACGGTATCTATGTTTATAAAATCTTTCGATTCTAACATTTTAGCATAGCCGAAATATTCAAGATCATTAAATCTTATTTTAGCATCTCGTGAAAGCGCGCTAAACGATACAGCATTTTTACTAGTATTTTTTGATTCAATCACTTTATTTAGATTAGAAATATTGGTTTCTAAATCTTCTATTTGCTTTTGAAGCCCATCAATGACGTTATCTTTTCTATCCAGGTCATCATACGCTCTATCCAGAGATTCGATTAAGCGGTCAGCACTTCTTGTTTTGTTAGCATTAATCACTAATTCAAAATTCTTTAGATTTTCATAATCTTGAATTTCATTTTGTAAGTCTGAAATCATTTCTTCACTTACATCCCCATTAAAATATAAACTTATTTCTCGGTTTTCAATTTCCATATGGTCTCGTTGTAACCATAAATTAGGGTTTGCCTGAATTTCGTTGGCTATAAAATCTTTATAATCTCTTTCATATTTACTTTCCTGTAATACCGTTAAAAATGTCCATATTGCAGGTATCATAACAATAATAGCGACCACGGTTGCAATTCTGGAAATACGTTTACGTTTGGCCGAATTTGCGTACTTCAGCATCGGAAAGCGCAATATCTTTAATACTAAGAATGTTGCTAATGCAATAAAAATGGTATTAATGGTAAACAAATACATTGCCCCACCAAAATAAACCCAATTTCCTTCTGCCAGTCCATAACCAGCAGTACACAGCGGTGGCATTAAGGCCGTCGCTATAGCTACACCAAAAATTACAGAGGCAATTGTTCCTCTTTTGGTTCGGGCGATAATAAGTGCTAAACCACCAAAAAATGCAATTAACACATCCCTAATATCTGGACGTGTTCGTCCTAAGAGTTCTGAGGTTTCTTCGCTTAACGGAAATAACCAAAAAAATAAAAATGCTGTCAATAAACTAAGCACAATCATTATTGCTAAGTTGATAAGCGACTTTTTTAAGGTATCAATATCATTTATGGCAATAGATAATCCCACCCCTAAAATCGGCCCCATTAAGGGAGAGATTAACATGGCACCAATTACCACTGCTGTAGAATTAGCATTTAGACCTATAGAAGCCACGAAAATAGAACAAACTAAAATCCAAGCTGTTGCCCCTTTAAAAGGAATATCTGCTTTAATTGCGGTAATTGTAGCATCTCTATCGGTGTCATCTCTAAAATCGAGAAGCTCACTCATAAAAGTTTTTACACTTGCAAATAACCCTTTCGCATCCTTTTTAACTGCGTCTTTCTTTTCTTCAACAGCAGCTTCCTTGTTCATCTCGTTAGTGATCTGCTTGTTTTTTTCTTCTTCGGAGAAATTGAATTTATTTTCGTCACTCATGATTTAAAAAAAATTTCGAATTAAAAATTCCAAATTCAGATAAAAATTAATTAGATTTTTTTATTTATAAAATTTAAAAACACAAAAAATGACTATCCATATTCTTCTCCAAAACTAGCTTTCACATTTTGAAGTACATTTTTAATATTCTGCTCTTTAGCTTTAGGAAAGATAAGTAATACTTCGTCTTTATCAACTATGATGTAATCATTTAATCCATCAATAACTACGACCTTACCTTTTTTAGAACGAATCATATTTCCTTTAGCGTTTTCTAACAATACCTTGGCATTGACTATGGCATTACTATTGTCGTCCTTGTTCAACTTATCGTAGAGACTGCCCCAGGTTCCCAAATCATTCCAATCGAATGTAGCGGGTATTACATACACATTATCACTTTTTTCCATTAAAGCATAATCTACAGAAATATTTTCTGCTTTCTCGTAGTTATTCTTAATAAAGTCATTTTCTCCATCAGTATTATAAGTCGCGTAACCACTTTCAAACAATTGAAACAATTCTGGCTGGTTATTTTTAAAGCCCGATATAACAGATTTTGCACTCCATATAAATATGCCTGCATTCCATAAAAAATTTCCCTGGCTAATAAATGATTTGGCCGTTTCATAATCTGGTTTCTCTCTAAATTGAGTTACCGATTTCACTTTAGGCACACTCAACGACCTCTCTTTATTGTATTCTATATAACCATAACCCGTATTAGGAAATGTTGGTGTAATACCTAATGTCATTAAAGCATCGTTAGACTCGCAATAATTAAAGGCTGTTTTAACGTTAAGACAAAATGCTTCTTCATCTTCAATCCAATGGTCGCTAGGAGCTACGATCATAACGGCATCTTTGTTTTCTTTCTGAATTTTTAATGAGGCATACAAAATACAGGGAGCTGTATTTCGCATTGCAGGCTCCAAAAGTACTTGACGTTTAGTTACTGTAGGTAGCTGATTAAAAACTAAATCCTTATAGCGCTCATTAGTAAGAATAAAAATATTTTCTTCTGGCATCAATTGCGCTAAACGACTAAACGTTTTCTGAATCAACGTATCTCCCGTACCCAACATATCGTGAAACTGCTTTGGAAAATCTTGTGTACTAACTGGCCAAAACCTTGAACCTACACCACCTGCCATAAGTATGGCGTAATAATTTTTATTCTTCTCCATATTCTATCAAGCATTTCCCCCGCGGAGAAATTGTTTTTAATTAAACTTCATTTTTTATCACAGCATTAGTCTTCCAATAATTCCACTTCTGCATTTGGATTAAACAAATATAACTTACCAGTTTTAACTTCCATACATTCAAACCGTTTTCTTCTTTGTTTGCCTTGCTTAAAAATTCTTCCGTTATATAATTTGAATTCTTTACCCAATGGAACTTCAAAAACATAACTTTTGTCATTGGGTTCATTATAGCTTTTTAGTGCCAAACTCAATTGTGTATCCGTATCACTTGATGCTTTAGGATTTTTAAAATGTTTGGCTAATAAAGGTAATAATTCCGAAGGAAAAATCTCTGGACGTAAAAATGGCAACATTAAATGCTGAAATGTTTGTTTCCATTCTTTCCCATGCGGTTTTATTGATCTACCGTAGAGATTGTAAGCTTTAAAATGTGCGATTTCATGAATTAATGTGATTAAGAACCGGTAACAATTTAAATTAGAATTGATTGTAATTTGGTGTTTGTCGTTGGGAAATTCCCTATAATCGCCATGTCTAGTCTTGCGTTCATTTTTTACTTTTATGACCAAATTATCAACGTTTAACAATTCTATAATCATTGATTTAGCTGAAGCCGGAATGAATTCTAAAAGGGGTGTCTGCATCGCGGCAAAAATACGTGATTCACTTATTATTCACAACAATTAACTAAACTCCACAAACCAAACACTGTATAAACCACTTATAGACACACGTTTTAATCAGCATCGAATATTCCAAATTGCCGCAGACATACATTCTAAAATTATTGCGTTTATCGAAAGCAAAAAAAACACAATATTAAAATTTAAACACCATTGTTCTACTTTTCTTTTTATTCAATTTCAAAACCATTAATCTTTAACTACTATCATTTCTGAATTATTATTTACCTTCAAAAGATACAGTCCCGTAGCCGCAGAATGCAATTTTATATTAGACGTCGATGTAAGCGCGTGAAACGTTTTTGTTATCTCAATCTTTCGACCTCTAATATCAAATACCTCAATAACATCAGAATTGGTAGTGTTAGTAATAAACAGTTCTCTATTGGTGGTTGGGTTAGGATAAATCTTTTGATTCTTATCATCAAACTCTTCAACACTTAGAGTACCTGTAAAATAAGGTACAGCAAAACTAAAAACATCTTCTGCCACCGCTTGACCGATAAAACGCCCAGGAATGTCATCGGCTGGTGGATGAATCCCTCCCCAAATTCTACTTAAACTTGTTTGATCTGATGCATCTCTATACGTTGCCCATTGCAAAACAACATCTTCAGAAGGTCCTTCTTCAAATACTAAAAACTCATTTTTCTTAGCCACAAACTCACCTAAACCTCCTGGAAAAAATTCATCTCCAGTCATCATAGTCATTAATTCGGCAGCCGCTCTAGAATAGGTTGAATGCCCCGATACAAAACCTGCAAATGGTGGAGTTACAAAGGTTGGTCTTTGATATGGAAACCATTCATCAGCCAAAACCCACCCTACACCAGCTTGGTCTGTTTCTGTATTACCAATGGCATCATGCCCTAACCAGGTATATAATTTAATTTTTCCTACAAATTGGTTAAAATTACCTGCTAAAGGATCACCTTCTTCAATGACCTCAATATAACCATCAATTAATTCGATGCCAGCAACATCATAATTATCTAATGACGGATCCGTACTTTGACCTCGTTGTGCCATAAAGCGCAGTGCAGATATTGGTCTAATATAATCATACCAACCTTTTATACTCCAAGCCGATATAGCCGAATCGTGCATACCGCCACCTAACACAAAATAGGTTTTAACGTCCCACTCTAAAGGATCTAAAATTTGGCCTTCACCTTCAAAACGTTTTTCAAAATCCGGATGATCACTAACATAATTTAAGAGGGTAAACCAATGGCCAGGAGGGGTTTCTGAATCTGGACCATCTGCCCAGAATTCTGCCAAAACCCTGGTATAGTCACCTCGTGGCACAACATTGGTCTCATATGGATTACCAGTAACGGGATTAATAGCATGTCCATTACTTGACGTTCCACCTTCAAAAAAATCATAGAAATTTGGATAATCTGCATAGTTTGTTGGAAACGTGCTAATATCTACATTACCTATAGAACTTGGCGAGATATCCCACATAACATTATCACTAGGATCTAAATGAGATTGCCAGACGGACACCATTGAAAAACCCCATTTATAAGCCTCACCCTCAGGTGTGTTTTCAGTAGAAAGATTCGGAGGATTTAAAGGATCGTGATACACATTAAATGTCTGCCCATCCCTTTCGTAAGTCACTTTATCTTCATCATTTAACGCAAAAGTGTGAACATTTCCCCATTCCGGACTTAAAAACGGAATAACAGTACCTTCAATAACATTTCCTGATTGATCTATAAAAGTGTCCAATCCTAACGGTTGCCAACGATTAGGGTCGTTAATTGGTGGGTTATAAAACGCATTAAAAACATAAGGTTCATTGACTGGTTGGTAATAGCCATTATCATAATCTGTTGCTTCTCTTGAACCATCTCCTAAACCATAGTCTATTAAGGTTTGCCCAACAAAATTACCAAAAGCCCCGGCATCTCCGTCATCATATAATAAAGAGGTCATCGCTGTGTCGTAACCTAATTTATCCATTATCATATCGAGTGTTTCTTGCGAAATCAATATGTTAGGCGAATTCTGAAAGCGATGAGACAATAAGCGATACATGGCATAACTTATAGCTGTTTTTCTAGAATTCTCTATACTTTCTGCTGGAACAAAATCCTCTAGTGTACTAGTAAATCCATTTAAGGTGTTACCAATTAAATATGGCCTTGCCTCATTATCATAAATTGCCCAAATATCGTACATCGCAACACTGGCATGAAACAAGTTTCGAGCATGTATAGTTGGTCTTGCATAATCTCTTCTAATAGATTCAAGTAAAACTTCATTCCATAGACGTGCAATAGAAATGTTTTCGGGAAGTTCATCCAGCCCTAAACTAATTTGAATTGAGGTTGCCATACTATTACATTGTGCCCCAACTTCAGATACAGTAATTGTACCTGTTTCTTGTAAATGCCATTTTACTGTAATTGTATCTGTTCCTTGACCACTTAATATTTCACCCCCCGAAACACTCCAATTTGCAGTAGACCCACTATTTAAAGCATAACTATATACATCCGTTGACAAAAAGTAAGACGAGACATCACCTACAATAGTGTTCGATTCTATATAAGTACAGGAACCATCGTCTAGCGTTGCTTCTGGATTATAACTACACGACAATACATCTGTACAACCAGATATTTTCTGGCTTGGTATAATATCCAACACATGAATACCTTGACCTTCAATTGCTTTAATAGTAACGTTGGCGTCTAAGTTATTATAGGTTTCAATTATACCTGATGGCCATTTTATCTGTAATTCTGTAATTTCTGTGGCGTCATTCAAACCAAAATGAACTGGTTTTAAACTTTGGGATAAGAGACCAACGCCAGCGTGATAGCGTTTTAAAGTTCCGTTTACTGTGGTAAGTGTTATTATTGTGCCAATGGCATCTCGATTAGAGGTTGTGCCTTGTAATTGAATTTTAAACCAATGTAAAGAAGTGTCTTCATCATTAAAGTTTAAAATTTCATTTTCATATAAAAATGAGGGTCTATCACTATTTGAAACAAACAAATCTAGATCACCATCATTGTCATAATCCCAATCCATCGCTTCAACACTGATGGTCATTTCGTTTAATCCTAATTCAGCAGAAGCATCTTCAAAAGTTACTTCACCTTCAACGGTAAGATTTCTAAAGTAAAAATTTGGATCGGCACCCGATTCAAAAAAATCAAAACCATTAGCAATAAACACATCCTCATCACCATCTAAATCGAAGTCCGAAAATTTTGTTCCCCAAGCCCAATCCGTATTGCCTACATTTAAGTTATCTGCTAATTCGATAAAGGTATTATCCCCACTATTTTCGAGAAAAAAATTATTCTCTATAGCCGTAATAAATATATCGAAGTCACCGTCATTATTGTAGTCTCCAAAAGTTATAGCCATATCGTCGCCTGCTGTTGCCAAACCATAATTTTGCGCTTGATCGTTGAAGGTAGCACCATTATTATTTATAAAAAGACTATTAGGGTCGCTTAAATCATTTGATACTAACAAGTCCATAAAACCGTCTTCATTAAAATCGAAGGGAAATGCCGTATAACTTGCTAGACCTTCATTGGCTTGTATTTCGCTAGAAACCGTTACATTGGTAAATGTACCATCACCATTATTTTTATAAAGTCGATTGCTCTCACACGCATTCCAATCATTAATATAGATATCTAAAAACCCATCGTTATTATAATCGAACCAAGTTGCGCCTGTATTCTGACATGCGTTAGTGGCAGGAAAACCAGCGTTTTCAGTAATATTATCAAACGTCCCATCTCCTAAATTTTGCCATAGTTGTACCTTAAAAGAATAGGTTAAAAATAAATCGGGAAAACCATCATTGTTATAATCCCCCCAAAACGCTCCGTTTTTGTTTCCTGACAGTCCAAAATAATCATCACCACCTTCTTCTGGCAATAATAAATCTTCAAAACCTGCAGATTCAGTAATATCCGTAAACGTTCCGTTGTTATTATTTTCAAATAATCGGCTTATTGTTTTTGGTCTAATAGGATTATCTTTTGACTTTGCTACAACAAAAATATCAAGATCATTGTCCCCATCAAAATCAGCAACCGCTACACCGTTATTTTCGGCAAGCTGCCCTAAACCAACAAGATTTTCGACACGATTAAAAGTTTGACTGTATAATTGATTACTAGAAATCAGACCAATAAACAAAAACAAGGAAAGCGATTTAAGATAGTGTAATTTTTTATTCATTATTCTAAATTTTTTGTTAAATATAAAAAAACCCTTAAGATTTTAATAATTCTGGTAAACTAAAATAATTATCAAACGTTTTAGTTGCTAGGTTTTTTAATTCATTTCTATAATCATGAGCTGTAAAACCAAACACGTCAAAACCACCATTGATAGCCGCAGTAACCCCAACCACACTATCTTCTATTACCACACATTCTGAAGGTTGAAAACCCATCGATTCTGCTGCCCATATAAAGACCGAAGGATCTGGTTTCCATTTCTGAATCGCATAACAACTAAAAACATGAGATTTAAAGTAAGGCCATAGCCCAGTTAATTCGAGATTGAGTTGAATTTTATTTTCTGGTCCACTGGATGCGACACAAAAAGGAATATCTAGATTTTTTACTACATCTAATACGCCTTCAACAGGCTTAATATGATTCTTAAATGTTTCAAATGAACGTCGCCTGTATTCTGATTCAAAATTTTTTGGTAACTCAACTGAAATTAAATTTGAAATTTGATTTATGCATCTATTTAATGAATTTCCTTTAAAATGTTGATACGCATAATCTAACGTAATATTAGCGCCCAATTCATTCGCCATATCAACCAAAGTTTGATTTCCTAAGGGTTCGCTGTCTACTAATACACCATCACAATCAAAAATTATACACTTATAGCTCATCCTTATAAAAATTACAAATTTCAATTCTTAGCTACTACAAATTTGAAATTCGTAGTAAAAACCGTTAACTTAGCTAGACGCTATTTTAACACTTAAAATTTCTTCAGATTCTAAAACTATGGCATTTATTGAGTATTACAAAATACTAGGTGTAGATAAAAGCGCTTCCAAAAGCGACATAAAAAAAGCTTATCGTAAGTTGGCTCGAAAATATCACCCCGATTTGAATCCAAACGATAAGGATGCTGAATTAAAATTTAAACAAGTTAATGAAGCCAATGAAGTATTAAGCAACGAAGAGCATAGAAAAAAATACGATAAGTATGGTGAAAATTGGCAGCACGGTGAAGCCTACGAACAAGCCCAACGACAGCAGCGCCAATCTAATCAACAACAACGCTATCAACGTACCTCTGCGTTTGAGGGATTTGAAGGATTTGAGGAAGGTAATCATTCCGATTTTTTTGAATCCATGTTTGGTGGCGGTTTCGGAAACCGGAGTGGCAATGTAAAATTTCGAGGTCAAGATTTTAATGCGCAGCTGCAACTGAATTTAAAGGATGTATATACCACTGAACAACGGGTGTTAACCGTTAATGGAAAAAACATTCGCTTAACCATTCCTGCCGGAGTCACTAATGGTCAAATCATTAAAATAAAGGGTAAAGGAGGTGAAGGTGTTAATAATGGTCCTCATGGGGATTTATTGATTGAATTTAATATTATCAATAATACCGAATTTAAACGTGAAGAAGCCAACCTGTACAAAACTGTAAACCTCGACTTATATAAAGCAGTACTTGGCGGTGAGGTTACTGTTAATACTTTTGATGGAAAAGTAAAATTGAATTTAAAGCCGCTGACCCAAAATGGCACAAAAGTAAAATTAAAAGGTAAAGGCTTTCCTAAATATAAAAAAGATGGTCAATATGGAGATTTATATATTACATATAATGTAGAATTACCAAAAACACTTTCCGAAAAAGAAAAAGAATTATTTGTAGAACTTTCAAAACTATAATTGATATGAAAGACACACATCTTATACCATTACCAAATTTATGCACGCATTACCAAATAGAAATGTCTTTTTTCGACGGGTTAAGTGAGTATGGTCTTATAGAATATATTTCGGTTGAAAAAACATTTTGTATACATCAAGATAAAATTGCGGATGTAGAAAAAATGATTCGCTTGCATAAAGATCTTCATCTTAACTTTGAGGGTATCGATACGGTTTTCAATCTCTTAGAAAAGATTGATTATTTGCAATCGGAATTAAACAGAACAAACAATAGATTAAGGCGGTTTGAGGATGACTAAAAATTTGTGTTAATTACTATAATCTAATTTTTTTTTAAACTTATAATATTCTATTATTTTTCCCATAGCGAATACTATCAGCCCGATTATTGCAGAAAAAACTAGTCCCGTTATAATTATAAAATTCCTACCAGTATCCGCAGTGACTTTCGTCAAGGCCAATTTCTGATCTGAAGTAATTTCGTTACCATTAAAAAAACCGTCATCATTTAAATCATATTTCTGTAATGCTATTTCGGATGTAATAGAAGAAAACGTTGCGCCGCCAATCAGAAAAAGATAACTTAATAAAAATACGGTAAAACTAATCCAATACCATTTCCAATTGCCAACTTTAAATAACGTTTTTCTTTTATATATTAAAACTGTTAGAACTAGAGCCGATATCATAGCCGGAATAATTAAATGATATGGCAAATTTATCTTAAACATAACTTGGCTTGCTCACAGTACAGCTTAACTAAGGAGTAGAATTAGAAACCTGCAATACTTTACCGTTATAAAACTGATTACCTGTTAGCGCAAAATTTTGAATATAACTAGCCATTTCCTTGGCCGTAGTTGGCGCTTTGTAGCCTGGAAATGCTTCTTCTAACATTTCGGTCTGTACTGCACCCAATGCCAAGACGTTAAATTGAGGTCCGGTATCTTTATATTCTTCGGCTAATAATTCTACCAAAGTAATTACGGCTCCTTTACTAGAACTATATGCAGATAATCCTGGAAACTTCATACTTCCTTGAATGCCACCCATAGAACTAATAGTCACTACATGCCCATCTGGTTTTATAAATGGTAAAATTGTTCTTGTTAATTCTGAGACCCCGAAAACATTGGTTTGGTAAATCCTTGTAAAATCTTGAAACGTTGTTTTATCAAAGGGTTTATTGACTATTGCACCAGCATTATTTATTAAGATATCGACATGCCCCCATTCTGCTTCTACAAATTCTACTACTTTTTGGTAATCCTCTTCAACACACAGATCAAAGGCGAAGGATGAAATGTTATCAAAATGCAAATTACTTACGGGTTTTGCATTTCGAGATAATGCCAAAACATTATGACCTTGATTGGCAAATAAATGAACGAGTTCAAATCCAATACCTCTACTTGTTCCTGTTATAATAATATTTTTACTCATCTTTTAAAACGACTTCTTTTGTTGGAGCATTCATCATCCCCTCTAATGCTGGAATAATCTTATTTATAAAGTTTGCCATGTGCTGATAATCCATTTTGTCAACCTCGTCATCAACGTGATGGTAAAAATCATAATTTGTAAAATCGAAAGTTGAAATGGCATGTGCTGGCATATTTAATTCCTTAAAAAATGGAAAATTATCAGACCTCATAAATAGGCCGAATTCTTTTGCTTTTGGAAAATAACCAACCACTTCTTCGCCTGCGTATTTATTTAAAGTTTCAGCAAAATTTGAACGCTCATAACCACTCATATAAGACATAGTTTCATTTTCTGTTCTTGGCACACCAATCATTTCAAAGTTGATCATTGTATAAGCGTTTAGACCTTCATTCTTTAAGCGTTCTGCCAAATGTGCTGACCCCTTTAAACCTAATTCCTCCGCATCATATAACGTGATCAGAATACTGCGTTTATTAGATTTTGTTTGTGCGAAATATTTTCCTATTTCCATGGCTGCTATTGTACCCGAGGCATCATCGTTAGCTCCATTCGCAATTGAATCACCATCTACTATTTTACCTACACCAATATGATCGTAGTGCCCTCCTAGAATAATATGTTCATTTTTTAATTCAGGATCATTTCCTTCAATGACACCAACAATATTATATCCCGTTAAATCATTTACCTTGAAAGAATCGCGATAAGTTTCAAAATAAGGTTTAATCCCATTGGATTTTAAATAATTTTCTATAAAAATTGCTGCATCCTCAATTCCTTTACTTCCTGTTGCTCGTCCTTCTAATAAATCTGAAGCCAGGTAATCCATACTTGCTTTAATGTCTATGGCCGTGATTGCTGGCTTAATAATTTGAGGTTTTTTGTGCGACGAACACGAAAAAGCCAATGTTATAATAAAGAGATGTAATAGATGTTTCATTTTTATTTTTTTATTTGAGTTTAAAGATAAAAAAAATCCTGATTCGAATTCCGTTAATTATCGGAACAAATCAGGATTAGAATATGGTCCCAAATAATATTAGAACCGTCGTATAAGTTATTATTACACTAACATCGTTACAGGATTTTCAATATAACCTTTTAATGTTTGAAGAAATTGTGCTCCTGTTGCGCCATCTACTGTTCTGTGATCACAGGCCAAGGATAATTTCATGGTGTTGCCCACAACAATTTGTCCGT
The DNA here is from genome assembly GCF_030407435.1 of Winogradskyella bathintestinalis. Classification (GTDB taxonomy): domain Bacteria; phylum Bacteroidota; class Bacteroidia; order Flavobacteriales; family Flavobacteriaceae; genus Winogradskyella; species Winogradskyella bathintestinalis. Next base: position 26,536 of record NZ_JASDDK010000007.1, on the reverse strand, counting down.
TCTTAACCACCGGTTTTTCTACAATATTACCAACGGATAAAATCGCTGAATTTGGTTGATTAATAATTGAAGTAAAACTATCTATACCAAACATACCCAAATTAGAAACGGTAAATGTACTGCCCTCCATTTCATCTAAAGCTAACTTCTTATTTCTGGCTTTACCTGCATATTCTCTAACTGCTGCTCCAATTTGAGGTAAACTCTGCTCATTAGCAAATTTAACTACAGGTACCAATAAACCATCTGGTACGGCAACCGCAACCCCAATATGGACGTGGTTATTCAAACGCATTTTATCATCAAACCATTGCGAATTCACTTGTGGATGTTGTTTTAGCGCTAATGCACAAGCTTTTACAACGATGTCATTATATGAAATTTTAATGTCTGGGACAGAATTATATTGCGTTCTAAACGCTATAGCGTTTTCCATATCGAACTCTACATTCAAATAATAATGTGGCGCTGTGAATTTAGATTTTGCTAAGTTTTTAGCAATAGCCTTACGCATATTAGAGTTCTGAACTTCATCAAAATCTTCTTGACCTGTTGGCACAAATTTACCAACTGAGGCCGTTTGTGCTGACGGAGTAAAGTTTTCAATATCTTTCTTTACGATTCTACCATTTTCACCAGAACCATTCACTTGAGATAGAGTAATCCCCTTTTCCTCAGCCATTTTTTTCGCTAATGGCGATGCAAATATTCGTGAAGAGTCTGAACTTGATGTTGAATTAGAACTTGAAGTTTTCGGAGTAGTTTTCTTTTCTTCTACTTCTTTTGGCTCTGCTTTTGCTGTTTCTTTTTTGTTATCAGTACTTGAAGCTTCTTTCTTAGTATTACCTGCCTGACTATTGAAGTTTTTCACAATACTAGACACATCAGTTCCTTCCGGACCAAAAATAGCTAACAACGCATCAACTTTAGCCGACTCACCTTCTTCTAAGCCAATATGTAATAGATTACCCGATTGGAAAGATTCAAATTCCATCGTTGCCTTATCTGTTTCGATTTCTGCTAAAATATCACCTTCTTCAACCTCATCTCCAACATTCTTTAACCAAGTGGCCACCGTTCCTTCTTCCATGGTATCACTTAAACGTGGCATAGTTACAACAGTAACGCCTTCTGGCACATCGTCTTGGTTACTTAGTCCTGACTCATCATTAGACGTTTCAGATTTATCCTGTGTAGTTGCATCTTTAGATGCATTATCTTCTGATTTGTCATCCTCTTCTTTTAACGATGCGTCATCTGAAGACTTTTCTTCAGTCGATTCGCCGTCTAAATAACTCGAAATATCCTCACCTTCATCACCAATAATTGCTAACAATGAATCAACTTTCGCCGTTTCTCCTTCTTGAATACCAATATGAAGTAATGTCCCTTCATTAAAAGACTCGAACTCCATGGTTGCTTTATCAGTCTCTATTTCAGCTAAAATATCTCCTTCTTCAACTTTGTCACCAACTTTTTTTAACCAAGTGGCGACTGTTCCCTCTTCCATGGTGTCGCTTAAACGCGGCATATTTATTACTTCTGCCATAGCTTACTTTATTTTATGGTCTATAAATGGATAATCTTCTTGCTCGTATACAGCATCGTACATTACGTTCTTTTCTGGATATGGAGATTCATCTGCAAATTTCTCGCATTCAGAAACGAGTTTCTTCACCTCCTTATCAATAGCTTTTAAGTCTGCTTCTGTAGCGTATTCCTTTTCAAGAATAATATCTTTTATTTGCGTTATTGGGTCTATTTTCTTGTATTCCGCAACCTCATCTTTGGTTCTATAATGCTGTGCATCAGACATTGAGTGCCCTCTGTAACGATAAGTTTTAACTTCTAAAAACGAAGGTCCGCCTCCTTTTCTAGCACGTTGAATGGCTTCATCAAAAGCTTCCGCAACTTTAATAGGATTCATTCCATCAACAGGTCCAGATGGCATATCGTAGCCTAAACCTAATTTCCATATATCGGTATGATTAGCGGTACGCGCTACTGAAGTCCCCATAGCATAGCCGTTGTTTTCACAAACAAAAACTACAGGTAAATTCCATAGCATGGCTAAGTTAAACGTTTCGTGCAATGAACCTTGTCTTGCTGCACCATCACCAAAGCAGCATATTGTTACAGCATCTTTATCGTGATATTTATCACCAAAGGCAATACCAGCACCTAATGGAATTTGACCACCTACAATACCGTGACCACCATAAAACCGATGTTCTTTAGAAAAAATATGCATAGATCCACCGAGACCTTGAGAAGTTCCCGTCGCTTTTCCGAACAATTCTGCCATCACTCGTTTTGGATCTACACCCATACCGATAGGTTGTACGTGATTACGATATGCCGTAATCATCTTGTCTTTAGTTAAATCCATGGCGTGTAACGCCCCAGCCAAAACGGCTTCTTGGCCATTATACAAATGTAGAAAACCTCTAACTTTTTGCTGAATGTAAACTGCAGCAAGCTTGTCTTCGAACTTTCGCCAGAACATCATGTCCTCATACCATTTTAGGTAAACTTCTTTGGTTATTTTTTGCATTTCTCGATGAATTCTTTAAATAATATAGAATAACAAAAATAACACTTTAGACCATAAACAAGAAACACTATATCGTAAAAAAATTGACGATTAATGAATTTAATGCAACGAAAACACTATAATACTGAACTTTCAAAAAGTAGCGGCAGTAAATTAGCTAAGGAGTTTGATTTTACAACCTTGCCTTGTGCGCCCATAAAATATATTTCTATTGGTTGATCTTGTTTTATTTCGTATTCTGCAATAGATTGTCGGCATGCACCACAAGGAGGGATAGGCTTATCCGTTACTTGATTTTGAGATGATGCAGTAATTGCCATTTTTAAAATTTTAGCCTCTGGAAATTTAGCGCCAGCATAAAAAATAGCGGTGCGTTCTGCACATAGACCTGAAGGAAAACAAGCATTTTCTTGATTACTACCAATGACAACTTCATTATTATCTAGTAAAATAGAAGCACCTACATTAAATTTTGAATAAGGAGCATAAGCATGTTCTCTAGCTTCTATGGCAGTATTCATTAAATCTTGAATAGCTTTAGGGAGCTCATTGATAGCATCATACACTTCTAGTGTGGTTTCAATTTTGACTTCCTTCATAGTTTGCAATTTATTTTAGACAAAAAAACTATTGCTTTAATAAACAATAGTTCTTTTTAATTTAAAAATAGTTATAAATTTTAATATTCATTGTATTCACCATCACCAAAGTTAAATGTAAGTGAAAATCGTAAAGTATTTTCTAATGGGCTCTGAATTTTAGAGGCAGAAAATAAATAAGACAAATCAACAGCGATAGTGGTGTATTTAAACCCTGCTCCTAGGGCAAAAAATTTACGTGCCCCCTTATCATCTGATTCATTGAAATAACCCGCTCTAAATGCAAAGTTATCTTGGTATGTATATTCTGCACCCAAGGCCCAAGTTATTTCTCTTAACTCTTCACTGAAACCACCTGGGGCATCACCAAAAGATTGAAAAACTCCATTTAAGAAACTAACATCTGGATCTTGTCCTTCAAGAATAACGTTGTCTGCTGAAGCGGCAAGTTGAGCATCATTTTGAAAATCACCATCATCAGGATTAAATAGACCATCTGGTCCTGATCCATCTGGGCCGCCAACATCTGTAAACACAACCCTATCGCCAATAATCGGCGGAGTTGGCACTAAATACTTTGAAATTTCGGCTGAGACGCCTAATTTACTGTATTGATCGAAAATAAAATCAAACCCAGCACCTATTCTTAAGTTAGTGGGTTGAAATACATCATTACCTTCATCATCATAGCTGAATTTTGGTCCTAAATTCTGAATGGCAAAACCGAGCCTCCAACGTCCATTGAAATCGTTATATGCCTCCTCTTCACTTTGGTAATATCCCGTGATATCCGCACCAAACGAACTCGCTGCATTGGCGTTTTGATCTACTTGCTCTATTCTTAATGCAGAACGCATATATCGCATTGCCACAGCCATTGCAAACTGATTACTTAATCGTAATGAATAAGCTGCATCAATGGCAAACTCATTCGGTTTTACCGCCACACCAGGATCATTAGCATCTTGAGTTAAAACAATTTCTCCTAATGAAAAGTACTTAAGACTTGCAGAAAATGCACTAAATTCATTTAATCGGTTAAAATAAGTTAAGTAACTTAAAGAAATATCATTTACTAACCTCGTTAAATATGGGGTATAACTTAAGGCGACACCTTGTTTTGCTTCAGAAAAAGCATATTTTGCAGGGTTATATTGTTGAGAAAACCCATCAACAGAAGTTGCCACACCCATATCACCCATGGCTGCAGATCTCGCATCTGGAGAAATAAGCATAAATGGTAAACCTGTTGTAATAACTCTACTATCTGAACTATTCGGAATATTCAGGGTTACTTCTTCTTGAGCAAAGGTTAAGCTGGTGGTTGCTAAAGCCATTACGGCTATAAAGTATTTTTTCATGTTCGGTTTTTGAGTATTAATACGTTTTAAGCTGCATTAATTCGATTGCAAATATATATTTTTATTTAAACTTTCACTTTTTGCTTAAAAACAAAAGTTTAAATCAATTTTATAATATCACAAGTTTCTGAATTTTTTCAACTTGTTTATTTAAACGGTTAGATTTCACTTTTAGTTTATAGACATACACTCCTTTTCCTATTTTATCACCAAAATCATCTCTCCCATCCCAAATAATACTTCTAGATAACGTGGATGTGCCTGTTAGACATAGTTCATCTGCACTCGTTTGTCCATTTATTGTTCTAACCAACTTTCCTGAAATTGTGAAAATCTGTACCGAGATATCTAAAGGCTCGGAACTATTGTGATTAAACCAAAACTCGGTATAACTGACAAAAGGGTTTGGATAATTAAGCACATTATTAACCACTAATTCTTCATCTTCATCGAAAACCATAAATTGAATTTCCGCTGTGGACGAATTATTATAAACATCCCAAGCTCTTAAAGTCAATGTATGCAAACCTGGTTCTAAATCTCTGAACGGATAGGTAACGGCGCCATTGGTATAATCGTCTATGTTAGCTTGATAATAGCTATTCAACACTACAGGATTGGTCTCATCACCATCTATAATAGCAATAATATCGTGGCCTATTCCACTAGCGGTGTTAATGCCATTATCGTCCTGAAGTTTTGCTAATAAGGAAGGTGACTCGTTGGTGATACCACCAGAAACGAAATTTTCATCATTCATGTATAAATTGATCACTGGACCAATATTATCTGTTGGAGCATTTTCGTTGATGCCTCCTATCTCCACATCGAAACTCGCCCCTGCTTGATCAGTAAGCGGATTATTTGTTTGCGCATAAAAACTGACCTTACCATTTCCGACAGGGATACCAATATCTCTAGGTACTACAAAATCGAACTCAAAAATACCATTAACGACACTTGCCTGTCCCTTAAACACAACTTCGCCTAACGTAGTAAAATCCATTATTATTAAGCCATCAGCATCAGTAGCCCCATCATTTCCTAACGTTTGCCGCTCTATGCGTTTGTCGAAAACCGTTGCCGTTAATTTACCGTTATAATTGGATAATAAATTTCCATTAGCATCTACAACCTCACCAGCTAATTTAGTATAAGCTAAAGCTTTAAGTGTATCTATTGGTTGTGTAATTGCTACATCATTTACTTTAGTTAATTTAATATCTGGCTTGGCAAATGCTAATTTCATGGCTGGATCACCGATAAAAAACACTAATCGTTTTTGACTAGAACCACTAATATTATTGTCTATTTTGGTTAAGCGTAAGGCCTCTGCAATGGATGTGTTTTCATTAGATCCGAAATTATATAAATAGTCGTCAAGCTCGTTATTAAAGTTCCTACCTACATTAAGAAATATTTGTCGTGTGGTGGTTATTAAGCCGATAGATCCTCCGTTTTTATTCCAAAAGGTAAACTCGCCAGCCGTATCTCGTTGTGGGTCATCAAATTTGGTGTATTCACAGGTTACAGTAACAAATAAATTATATTTGCAGATATTGTTAACTTCTTGGGAATCGAACTTATCGAAAATTCTTTCTTGAGCAATGCCATCTTCTCCACCATGGCCAAAATAGTTAACAACTAACGCCCCCACTTCAATCGCATCTTTTATGGCTTTATTGACTTTAGGATAACGATTACCAGCTGCAGAGGACTCCTGTTCAAAAGCATCTGAATGGATTTTAACTACATTTAAAAATGGTTTTTCGTCATCTATAGCCGTTCCTAAATTATCGGTTGTCCGCTGTAAGGCATCTTCACCAGCATCATCAACATCATCGGAAATAAGTACAATATTATTTCGCCAACTTCCGTACGCATCTGGTTGGTAATACGATTTTATTTTATCAACCATTTCGGTAGCGCGCTGAACATCTTCTGCTAATATTCTTCCAACAGCAATATCCATGCGATCGATATTTGTAGCCATGCCACCTTCATTATCATCTAACATGGCATAAAAATCATCGGACACAAAAGAATTTACTAAACTGAAACTAGATTTTGTGTACCAAGACGGTACTAAATTGGTGTTATTTCGTATTCTGTTTTTATAATCATATGAGCCATCACCAAATAGACACAAATATTTTAATCGTTTACTCGGACTACTCGCATTATCGTAAACATATTTTACAAAATTTCTTAATGCTGCAATGTCCTGACTTCCCGTGCTGAATTCATTATAAATTGTTTGTAACTCAACAACTTTCACGTTTAGATTATATTGATCTTTATTAATTTGTGCCAAACGTTCGGCTTGAGGCACAAATTGAGAAGGTGCCAAAATGATATAATCAATATCTTCAAACTGACCTTGTGCATTATTAAAAATGGTACCTTTTAAATCTTGATTGGCTACAGCAGATCTCGCCTCCTTTAAAGGCTGTAAAACGTTAGCATTAGAAAATGCTACATAGGTTCTTTCCTCTCCAGATTGCGCTTTAAAGTTCATTGCGCTTTCATTAGTAGCATTTATCGTACTCCTTATATTAAAGCGATCGGAAATATCCCAAATTTCTGATACGTTAGACGTATTAGTAATATTGTATTCCGCAATTCCTGGTGTAGTGATAACCTCTCTATTTTTAAAAACTAGTTGATCCCCTTCGTAAATTAAGTTTCGGGTTGCTTCTATATTAATATAATTTAAAAAGGCATTTGATGACGGATTTCCACTATTGTTATAATCTAATACTACGGAAACTTCATCTGACGAAATACTATGAGCCCCGGAATAAGTTCTATCTGTACCTAACACAGAACCAGGAGTGATTGTTCCTAAGTTTAAATTTGAAACGTTATTACCATTTATCCCAATCTGCATAGTTGTCGGAACTTCCGAAACAGAACCAATTACAATTTTAAAATCGACCGGCGCAGTAGCCACTAAGTTTGGGAATTCAAACTCATAGGTACGTTGATTTTCAACATCAAAATCATCACCAAACCATTTACGTCCTAATTTCGCAAGATTATATTCGTCTACTTCATAAAATTGGTAATCTTGAAAGGTGCTAACCTGAAAATCCGCTGCGCTGCTGATTGTAGGCATAGGCTGGATACGTTTGCCCAAACCCGAGCTTATATTAACGTAATAATACGTTTTATCAGTAAACAAATTTATGTTTGTTTCGCTCTCCTCATTGTACGTTTTAGGTCCTTCACCATATAAAAGGATATAATCATTATTATCAAAACTTCCATCTTCCTCACCAACAAATTTGATAGCGTTTTCTACAACATCAAAGGGATAATTTGCAGAATTCTCTAAAGGCAACATGCGTCCTCCGTTTCCAAAAACCTTAATATTTCTAGGGTCTACACCATTAGTATTAACTCCTAGACTCTCTAAAAAATTGCGCGTTAATTTAAATACACCAGATTCTTCTATATAAAAACGATACCATTGTCCTGTGCTTAAAACAGAACTCGAAATGTCGTTTACACCCATTGTAGAATTTCCCGAACGTCCAAAACCTGAGCTGTAATTAATCGTAAAAGATTTAATTTTTTTATAAGAGCCTCGGTCCTTAATAATAGGACTCAGTTCTAAATAATGAGCGCGTTTATCTCTAGCATTGGTATTGGTTAAGTTATAGGTGGGTGAGTTTGGGATTAATTCAACGTTTAAATCTTTTAATTCAGTCTTAGAAATAGTTTCATAAACCACATTAGTTAATTGAATAGAATTTTCATCAATAGAGCCACCATTACTTTCCCATTGAGCAAAGAAGGTTAGTCCTTTCGTTTCATTGTAACTAAAATGATCAGCATCAAAAGCGGGTACTTCAATTGTATTAAACGCGGTTTCTAACAATATGTTTCCATCCCATTTAATATTAAATTGCTTTTGTTGCGAAAAACAAAGCATAGATATAAAGAGCAGAATGATTAAATAGCAATTTTTCATGTATTCCTTTTCCTTGTTATTCTGTTGTAAATACTACAAAGCGCGATTATAATAAAAGTTAAATAAATTTTACAATAAAATAACGGCTATTAATGCATGATATTATGACCTCAAAATTTTTATTTCAAAAATACAACAATAATTCATTTCCACTGTCGTTATTAAAGAGCGAAATACACCGATAAATTGTCAAAAATCCGTTGTTATGTTCAAAAAAAAGGATGAAATACATCTTTTTTTGTATTTAGACGAAAAAAAAAGTTGTCAGTTTACCTTTAATTACTATATTGCAACTCTAAAATTAACAGAGCTTACTTAAACGTATGGATATGAAACATGTCTCAAACTTAAAATTTTTATTAGCAATAACGCTTTGTGCTTCAATTGTAAGCTGCAATCGTTCTTCTAATTCTGGCAATGTAGATAGTGCCACAGGCTGGAAAATCAATGATAAACAAGGAGGTTTTCAGTACAATACTCAGTTTAAAGAACAGGAAACCCCTCCTGGAACTGCTTTCATAGAAGGTGGTACTTTTACCATGGGTAAAGTTGGTGATGATCCAATGCACGATTGGAATAATACTCCAAATCAACAGCACATTCAGTCATTTTACATGGATGAGACTGAAGTTACTAATGTAAATTATTTATTTTATTTAGATTATTTAAAAAATGTATATCCACCTGACGATCCTAATTTTTCTTTAATATATAAGGGAGCTCTGCCAGACACTTTAGTATGGAGAAATCGTTTAGGCTACAACGAAATGATGACAGAAAACTATTTACGTCATCCGGGTTATGCAAATTATCCAGTAGTAGGTGTTAGTTGGATTCAAGCTGTAGAGTATGCTAATTGGAGAACTGACCGTGTTGCAGAAATGTCATTACAAGAAGCTGGTTATATTAAAAGAGATGCACAGTATACTGATGTAAGTGCAGAAAGCACATTTAGTACAGATACCTATATTAATGCACCATCTCAAACTTATGGTGGAAATTCTGAAGTTTTAGAAGGCGGACAACGTAGACAACAAACAGATGCCGATGGTAACCCAATTAATGTGTACGCTGATAGAGAATCTGGCTTAATACCTGTTAAGTATAGATTACCTACTGAAGCTGAATGGGAATATGCCGCTTTAGGTATGAGTGAATTACGCCAGTTTAATGTATATAGAGGCCGTAAAAAATATCCATGGGATGGACAATATACAAGATCTGGAAAACGTGTAAATCGTGGAGATCAAATGGCTAACTTTAAGCAAGGAAAAGGTGATTATGGAGGAATTGCTGGTTGGTCTGATGACGGAGCTGATATTACTGCAGAAGTAAAAACTTATGCTCCTAACGATTACGGATTGTATGATATGGCGGGTAATGTTTCTGAATGGGTTGCTGATGTATATAGACCTATCGTAGATGATGAGTTTAATGACTTTAACTATTATAGAGGAAATGTATATTCTAAAAACGCGATTAATGAAGACGGTACCGTAAAAATTGTAACCGCGGAAGAAATTGTTTATGACACTTTAAGTAACGGTAAAATTGTAGCGAGGGATTTACCTGGTGAAGTTGCAAGAATTCCTGTTGATGAAGAAGAAACCTATTTAAGAACAAACTTCAGCCAGAGTGACAACAGAAACTTTAGAGATGGAGATAAGCGTTCTTCTCGTTATTACAGAGAAAGTTTTGAAGAAACTGATGGAGAAGCAAAAAGTGCTACTGGAAAAATGTATAATTCACCAAAGCATACAGTTGAAGTAGATTCTTCTGGAGGTAGGTTAATTAGAGAATATGATCAATCTAATAGCAGAACGTCTTTAATTAATGACGAAGTAAGAGTTTACAAAGGCGGATCATGGAGAGATAGAGCATATTGGATAGATCCTGCACAACGTCGCTATTTCCCACAAGATATGGCAACAGATGATATCGGTTTTAGATGTGCCGTTTCTAGAGTTGGCTCTAAGAGTAATAAAGGTGGAAAAAGACGTAATTAATAAACGTTAAATAATATTTAGAAAAGTCCTGATAAATTTATCAGGACTTTTTTATTTTTAAGCCTATGAAAATCGAATACTTATATCACAAATTCAAAACCTGTTCTACTGTTTCTACAGACACCAGAAAACTGCAGCAAAACTGCATGTACTTCGCTCTTAAAGGCGATAATTTTGATGGTAATAAGTTTGTACAGAAAGCAATTGACGGTGGGGTAAAATATTGCGTTGTTGATGATAAAAATGCTTTATTGAACACTAAGTGTATTCTAGTAGACGATGTATTAAGCACTCTACAACAATTAGCCACCCTTCATAGAAAAGCGATTAATATTCGTATTATCTCATTAACCGGTAGTAATGGTAAAACAACCACCAAAGAACTTATTAATGCCGTATTGAACACTACCTACAAAGTAAAAGCTACTGTTGGCAACCTAAACAATCATATCGGCGTACCCTTAACGTTATTAAGTTTCACGGATGACTTGGATTTCGGCATTGTTGAAATGGGTGCGAATCATCAAAATGAAATTGAGTTTTTATGTAATATTGCTCAACCAGATTTTGGTTTAATCACCAATTTTGGAAAAGCACACCTAGAAGGTTTCGGCAGTATTAAAGGTGTTATAAAGGCCAAATCAGAATTATATGAGTATCTAAAACAGCACGAAAAAACAGCATTTATTTGTACTGATGATGAGACACAAGTCATTCAAATGGGCGATTATGAAAACCGCGTTACATTCGGGTCTCAATTAAATAATAATTGTGTGGTCACATATGACAGTGCTCATCCTTATGTATCATTAATTTACAATGAGGTTAAAATAGAAAGTCAACTGTTAGGCGATTACAATTACGGCAATATTGCAGTGGCTGTTGCAATCGGGAAACACTTCGATGTAAAAACTAACGACATAAAAAAGGCTATTGAAAATTACCACCCTACTAATAATAGGTCTGAAATTGTCGAAAAAGGTAGTACAAAAATTATTCTTGACGCCTATAATGCGAACCCAACAAGTATGTTGGCCGCTCTTAAGAATCTAAAACAACTAAGATCAGAAAAAAAGTTTCTATTTCTTGGTGATATGTTTGAGTTGGGAGCAGAAGCCGAAAAAGAACATCAGGGAATTATAGATTTTATAGAACGTAATTTTGAAGACAATATCTACGTCATTGGAACTAACTTCTATAAAACTACAACAAAAGCATCGACCTTGAAATTTTCAAATTTTGAAGATTTAAAACCAATTTTAAAAAACTTAGAACTTCACCACGCTACAGTTTTAATTAAAGGATCGCGTGGCATGGCTTTAGAACGAATTTTAGACTATATATAAATTTTATATAAATAGAGCATAATTTGAAACTAACTGGCTGCATAAATACAATACCCCAATCAAATAGATTACATCGAATGCATAAATACATTCAATTTAAAAAGTATAGTTGAACCCTAAAAGATAGTAGCCGTCATTATTATTAAAACTGAGCTCCATTCGCTCTCGTTGGTACGTTGATGTAAATAATAAATTACTACCAAGCCCTATTGCCGCACCAGCCAAGACATCGAGGATATCGTGTTTTTTTGAATCAATTCTACTTGCAGCTGTAAAGCCAGCAAGTGTGTATGCCGGAATACTATATTTCAATCCATAGCGTATATGAATATACCCAGCACTGTGAAACACAGTGGAGGTATGACCAGATGGAAAAGCATTATCATTACTATTATCTGGTCTTCGCTTGTTAATACCGTATTTTAAGCCATAAGTAACAGCTTCAGTGATTATAAGTCCTTTAGCAAACTGCCAAGCCCCTTTCTCGTCACCTATCACAAAAGATGTCCCTATTGAGGCTAAGGGCAGCACATACAAGATAACATCACCTATTTTTTGTGTAGCTCCTACTTGCGGCGATGTTTCACGCGTGTCTTGGGCTCGTAGCGGTATCGTACCTAAAATTATTATTAAGCATACATTTACTATCTTTTTCAAATAATTGATTAAAAGCATATTAATTATTTGTGCTGTTCTAAAAGTTCTTCATGTTACATTACATTTTACTCAATAATATGAGTATAATGCTATTATTTTCAGAAAAACCATTTCGTGTAAAATTCAAAAACAAGCCAGAATTGTTAAATAATACTTTATATTAATGAAAAGAATTCATATAATATCATACTTAATAGAATTTTTCAGATCATTGTTTCTTTTGATTAATTACATAGTAGTTTTGTAAAGAAATCTATACCTACGTAAGGTAGTTTCAATTAAAGAGTTTATCTTTTAATTCTATATTATAACGTTTTAAAATTATAATAAAGTAACTATGCAAAACGAAATACGATCACTAATACATCAATTTAGACAATTGTTATCACGATTATTCAAAAAATATGACGACAAATTACCCTATATCATTCTTTCTATTATTGCGATTCTTCTAGTCGTAGGTGGGATCAAAATATTTGTCGAGTTAACAGAGAATTTAAAGACGACAACTTTGGGTGAATTCGACACAAATACATCCACATATATTCACTCTTTTAGAAATGCTACACTAACCGATTATTTTATCTTTATAACTAATGTTGGCGATGTTTACGGCTATTTAGTGGTCTTTATACTTTGTAACCTATCCTTTATCTTAATATTTAAAAATTGGCAATATGTAATACAACTTAGTATTGTATTGGTTCTAGCCTTATCATCTAATGTTATTCTTAAGAAAATCATCAATAGATCTAGGCCAGAATTAGAACATTTGGTCACAGTGGAAACTTTAAGCTATCCGAGCGGACATGCGATGACGGCAATGGCATTTTATGGCTTTTTAATCTATTTATTTTACCGATTTAAAATCAACCCTATCTCAAAAACAATCATTATTATATTATTATCATTTCTAATATTAAGTATCGGTATAAGCCGTATTTATCTTGGCGTACATTTTCCTTCAGATATTTTAGGAGGTTTTATCGCAGGTTTTATATGGGTTATCCTCTGTGCTCTTATTTTTAATTTTATTCGTGTATTTAGACGAGATCCTAAGACTTAAATGTTTTAATTCATATAACATTGCCGTTATATATTCAATGTATTCTTTTTCATCTCAGCTATAAATGCTCATAAAGTATCACTATAAATAACGTGGTATCTATAAAAACGAAGACAGAATAGAACAACCTATTTTAAAAAATCAATTATTAATTATTATAATACCTAAAAAAACCTTTTGACAAAAATCAAAAGGTTTTATAAACAATTGTATGCTGTAAATATTAATTATTATAATTCACCATCCAACCAATACCGTATTTATCAGTACAACGACCAAAATAACCCCATTCACGTTCACGATAATTGTGGTGTACTTGACCGCCTTTCGATAAGGATTCGAATAGTTCTTTTCCTTTAGAATTATCTGTCACATCAACACTCATATGAATCTGATTTCCGCTATTAAGTGGTGTGTCTGGTGATGCATCGTAGGCCATAAAATGGATATTCTTTCCTTTTAATTCGGCATGCTGAAGATTATTCCTGTATGAAGAAGGAACATCTATTTTTTTATCTTCATAGGTCTGACGGTTTACTATTTCAGCGTCAAATATGTCGCTATAATAATTGAGAGCTTCCTGACAGTTTCCTTTAAACGATAGATATGCTTGTACTTTCATAATTTATATATTTTAATTCAACTAGTTTTGAACTTCAATTTAAATTAATCAATTATGACAGTTTAGCTGTTTTAATTCTTTTTATTGCTCATTTCCTTATTGACACTAGCCAACTTAAAATTTAAATTACCAAGAACCTGTTAGCTTGATTATACAATAATACTTTATTCACATTCCGTTATTACCGTAGACTTTTAATAAAACGTTTTTTATTAGATTAGGATTTCAGAGTATGTTGGTAAATAATACAGATTAATTAGACTTCTGGACAACAGACTTTCAACAAGTAATTATAATAAGCGATTATTTTTTTTCGTTAATAATAAATACCTATCAGGCCTTACTATAAGAGTTTTTATAAATTAAAAAAATCCGCACATATATGCGGATTTTTGTATGATGTGGGTCATACTGGATTCGAACCAGTGACTTCCACGTTGTCGACGTGACACTCTGAACCAACTGAGTTAATGACCCTATTTATTAATATCAAAAATACGGTTTCCCTAAATATTATGAAACTCTGTTCTAAAAGTTTTTATTGTTTTTATTTGGAAACAACTTTAATTCTGCAACTTCCATTTAAAGAAAGTGAATATCACCGAACGTAACCACTCTTGCAAAAAAAAGAAAGAACCAATCGCTAGAGCTATTCTTAAGATTTTTGCTTCAAAAAGTAAGATTCAAGTCTTTAGCTTGGTATACCTTTCTGAAGCAAAAATCCCGATTTACAAAAGTAAATCGGGATTCTTTTTGTTGTGGGCGCGAAGGGATTCGAACCCCTGACCCCTTGGGTGTAAACCAAGTGCTCTGAACCAACTGAGCTACGCGCCCTCTAAATCGGAATGCAAATATACTCTAGTTTTTAATATCTCAAAACATTTTTCGAAAAAAAAATTAAATTATTTCTGCAACTACAAAAGTGCTTCCGCCAACATAAACTAAATCCTGTTTATTAGCGTTTGATTTTGCGCAAGTTAGAGCTTCATTAACACTAAAATAAGACTCCCCTAGTAATTCATGATTTCTAAATAAATCTTTTAATATTTCAGCATTTAATCCACGTTGTATATTAGGTTTACAAAAATAATAAATAGCTTCTTTGGGCATTAACGGAATAATTGTATCTAAATCCTTATCATTAACAACCCCAAAAACGATATGAAGTTGCTTATAATCTTCATTTTGAATTTGTTTAAACACATATAATAATCCTTCTTTATTATGAGCCGTATCACATATAATTTTAGGCTCATTATTTAAAACCTGCCAACGTCCTCGCAGCCCCGTATTTTTAACGACATTTAATAGGCCTGCTTTTGTATGCTTAGCTGTAATGTTAAATCCTTTTAATTTTAACACATTTACTGATTGCAGTACCGTTTTAATATTGTGAATTTGGTAAGACCCTGTTAGATCACTTTCGAAAATCGTCTTAATCTGCTGATCAGCGAAGTAAATATCAGACTGGGTTTCTTTTGCTTTATTTTGAAATACCTCTTCTGTGTCTAAATGGGTTTCACCAATCACAATCGGAACATTAGCTTTTATAATTCCTGCTTTCTCTCCTGCTATCATTTTAAGCGTATTCCCTAACATTTGAGTATGATCTAATCCAATATTGGTGATAATAGATAGTTCTGGTGTTATGATGTTTGTAGAATCTAATCGTCCGCCCAATCCAACTTCAATTACAGCAATATCAACTTGTTGTTTGGAAAAATAATCGAAAGCCATGCCAACAGTCATTTCGAAAAACGATAATTGATGTGCTTCAAAAAACGATTTATTTTTTTTAATGAAACCTATAACTGCTTGTTTTGTTATAACTTTTCCATTGATTCGAATGCGCTCTCGAAAATCTTTTAAATGTGGAGAGGTATATAGTCCTACTTTATAACCTGATTCTTGAAATATTGATGCCAACATGTGACTCGTAGAACCTTTACCATTTGTACCTGCAACGTGTACAGATTTAAATGTATTCTCAGGATGATTGAGATGTTTCGCTAAATTAATAGTATTTGTTAAATCCTTTTTAAAAGCTGAGTTACCTTTATTTTGATACATTGGAAGCTGCTGAAACATCCAATTAACGGTATCTAGATAATTCATGAGTTACTGACCTACATCAAAGTTAATACTCACAAAGCCAACTTGTGTTGTTGGTGCGTCTGGATCTGAAGGCCACTTATGAGACATGGCTATCTTCCGTGCTGGCTCTAATAAACATGGGTGCTTATTGGTAGTACCTTTAATACCAGGTTCCGCACTTATAACTTTCCCTTGACGATTAACTTTAATCTGAACAACCACTAAACCATATTCGTTGCAATCTTGCTCATAAATTTGGCGTGATGGCTTACCACGACCCCCTAATCCATAACCAACACCACCCTTTCCAGGACCGGAACCACCAAAATAACTTGGAGCATACGGATCACCATCTAGTTGCCCTTTATTCCCCCCTTGACTATCTGGTCCTTCTCCTCCATCGGTATTTCCTTCAGCATTTTTTACGCCACCAATAAGCGCATCTAGCTTTCTTTTTTTCTCAGCATCTTCTGCACGTTTCTTTTCTTCAGCCTCACGCTTTTCACGCTCTACTTTTTCTGCTGCTGCTTTTGCCTCTGCTTTAGCTTTAGCTTCTGCGGCTTTCACTTTTGCCTCTGCTTCTTTTTGTTTTTTTATGGCAATATCTTCCGCATTATCTTGTGTTAATACTTCTTCTGCCTTCGTTGAAGCTTCAGCTGGTGTGACTTGAGATTCTTCTGGCTGCACTTCTTCTACAGCACTTTCTTCTACAATTTTATCTTCAACCGCTTTACGTGGTTCACTCAACGGTTTGTTACCACTACCTAAATCCGTAGTTCCAAAATTAACAGCAACACCATATTCTTCTGGTGGATCCATATATTGAGGACCAACAACAAACAATAACAACAGCAGAATCAAAGAAATGAGGACTGTGATTCTTGCTGAATTGCGTTCGTGTTTGGTGTGTAGGTATTTCACTTTATTGTTACTATTTTTAAACCTCTCAGTTTTTTAAATCTTTGCGGTTATTAAATCATTCTTAAATCAATACCGCTAATTCGGCTGTACCGCTAATATCACTTTAAATTTATTCCGATTGGCTATATCCATTACTTTCACGACATTCTCTACAGGAACAGATTTTTCCGCCCGTAAAACAATAGTTGGTGATTCTTGGTTTGAAAGTATTGATAACAATTGCGTTTCTAAAACACTTTCACCAACACGTTTCTGATCGATATAATAGGTTAAATCTTTTTTGATACTTACTGCTGTCGATTTTTTATTTTCTGTTTTACCACTTGCTTTTGGCAAAATAATATCAATCGCATTTGTACTGACCAATGTTGATGCTATCATAAAAAAGATTAATAACAAGAACACAATATCCGTCATGGACGCGAAATTAAATTCTGGTGTTACTTTATTTCTTCCTCTTATGTTCATAAATTTAGATTGGTTCGTTTAGGTGATCTAAAAACTCAATAGAATTAGCTTCCATTTGGTAAACGACTTTGTTTGATCGTCCTACAACATGGTTATAAGCCACGTAAGCCACAATACCAACAATAAGTCCGCCTACGGTTGTAGTCATTGCGGTATATAACCCACTGGCAAGAACATCCATTTGAATGGTGCCCCCAGCATTTGCCAGTTCAAAAATTGAAATAATCATCCCAACCACAGTTCCTAAGAAACCAATCATTGGTGCAACTCCAGAGATTGTTGCTAAAACGCTTACGTTTTTTTCAAGATTATATATTTCTAGTCGTCCAGCGTTTTCAATGGCGGTATTAATATCTTCCAAAGGTTTTCCTATCCTTGTAATACCTTTGGCGATTAATCTAGATACAGGCGAATTTTGCTGAGCACATAACATTTGGGCCGAATCTATCTTTCCGTTACTGACATGGTCCTTTATTTGATTCATAAAATTAGAATCGACCTTTGATGCTGCTTTAATTGCAAAAATGCGTTCAAAATAAATATAAATAGCTACAACTAATAAAAGGAATAAAATCAGAATAATAACAATTCCTGATGTGCCTCCACTTGTAATCAATTCAATTATAGACAAGGTTTTTTCAACGGATTCTCCATCCGTTAAAACTTCTGCTTCATCTTGAATAGTACTTAATGATATCATACTAATTTATTTAAATAAAATGTTTGAATTTTAATTCTTGTTGTTATAACGTTGTGTTTTTGGCTTAAGTATATTAAAAAATAGATCTTGTTACCATAAAGGCGGCTGCACCAGCAATAAAGCCGATAAAAGCCAACCAAGATATTTTCTTTAAATACCAAAAGAAATCTATTTTTTCCATTCCCATAGCAACTACACCAGCTGCTGAACCGATAATTAGCATACTTCCTCCTGTACCGGCAGAATACGCAATGAAATGCCATAGCTCATTATCCATTGGTTCCGAAAACATCCCTAAACTGGCAGCCACTAACGGCACATTGTCTATAACTGCAGACCCCACACCTAAAAGTAATACGACTAAATCTGACACACCTTCATGATGAAACTCAGTACCTAACATTGGCATTGATTCTTGCAAGGATCCTGCAAAGTTGAACAATATACCTAATGATTCTAATGCGGCCACAGCCATTAATATCCCTAAGAAGAATAAAATACTTGGCAATTCAATTTTAGATAAGGAATGATGTACGGGACTATGGCTTGCATTTTGCGTGTGCTCTTCCGATACCACTTCAGAAATGGCAAATTTTGAATTACTATAAATTTCTGCAAAAATTGCCACAACCCCTAATGAGAGCATCATACCTACATAAGGAGGTAAGTGCGTAATGACTTTAAAAATTGGCACAAAAATTATAGCTCCAAGTCCTAAGAATAACATAGTAGAACTATACTTGTTTTTTGGTTTATCTGTAGCTTCCTGTAGTTCTAAATCGCCTTTAAAAGGTTTAAGAAGTGAAGCGATGAAAGTGGGAACTACCATACATAATAAAGATGGAATAAATAAATACACAAACAGTTTACCTGTAGATACCTTATCACCAATCCATAACATTGTCGTAGTAACATCTCCTATAGGAGACCACGCTCCGCCTGCGTTGGCAGCAATAATAATTAAACCTGCATACCAAATTCTTACATCTCGTTCCTTTACTATTTTCTGAAGTATTGAAATTAACACAATCGTAGCTGTTAGGTTATCAATAATTGCTGAAAGGATAAAAGCTAAGATAGAGAACATCCATAGCAATTTTCTTCTACTATTAAAATTTACGGCGTTTTTAATAGTGGAAAACCCGTCAAAATAATCTATAATTTCAACGATGGTCATTGCTCCTAGCAAGAACACTAAAATTTCTGCGGTTTTGCCTAAATGATGAAGTAAGGTCTCTTCCATAAGATGCATCTTTTCTTCATGACCTAATAAACCAAAATTTTCCATTAAATTATGATTTGCCGAATCAAACCATTGCGAAAATCCATCAACACCCAACGAAATTAAAGCCCAGCTAATTGCCATCATCACTAAAGCTGGAATTAATTTATCGATTTTAATATTATGCTCTAAGGTTATAGCCAAATAGCCAATAACGAATACAAGAATTATTACAGTTTCCATATCTTAAGGGATTTATATTAATTGTCTCAATGCAATTTCAAAAGCTGTTTCGCTAATGCCTATTGTGGTTGGGTTATTTTTATGTACTTCTTTTAGCGCTTTTCGTATAACTTTGGAAGTGTCTTTAAAAATGGCTTCATCAGTCATTTGTACTCTGCGTTCCATAAAATAGGCAAATACACGAGCCATACCACAGTTTGAAATAAAATCTGGTATTAAACTAATCTTTTGGTCCGTATATTCCATAATAGGGCCGAAAAATATTTCTTTATCTGCAAAAGGCACATTTGCACCACAGGTAATAACTTCTAAACCTGTAGAAATCATTTGATCTATTTGGTCTTTAGTTACCAATCGAGAAGCTGCACAAGGTGCGAATACTTCCGCCTTTAAAGACCAGATTTTTTCATTGATTTCTTTAAATGGGATTAAATTTTCTGCAATTAAAGTATTTCCATTTTTATCAAGATATAAATCCGTAATTTCTTTAAATGAAAATCCTTCTTCATTAATTAAGCCGCCCATTTTGTCAATTATACCTACTACTTTAGCACCCATCTGGGCAAAATAGAAAGCCGCAGCGGCACCAACATTACCAAAACCTTGAACAATGACACGTTTTCCTTTTATAGTGTATCCATTTATATCGTAAAAATGTTTTGCTGCAATGGCAACACCATAACCAGTGATCATATCTGCCACCGTATATTTTTTATTAACGTCTGGAGAGTAATCAGAATTTTCTATAACCTTAATAACTCCTTGCCTTAACTGACCAATTCTATTAATTTTGTCAGCTATTGTAGGTTTAAAATGACCTTCAAAAACACCTTCTTGCGGATGCCATACACCACTTTCTTCTGTGATGGGGATAACCTCGTGAATTTCATCAACATTTAAATCGCCACCCGTACCATAATAACTTTTTAACAGTGGAGAAACGGCCGCATACCATCGCTCTAAAACACCTTTTTTACGTGGATCTTGAGGATCGAAGTTAATTCCAGATTTTGCGCCTCCGATTGCAGGACCTGAAACCGTAAATTTTACTTCCATCGTCTTAGCTAGAGATAACACTTCATTTCTATCTAATCCTTTTCGCATTCGTGTTCCTCCTCCTGCTGCTCCGCCTCGCAATGAGTTTATTACAGTCCAACCCTCTGCATCTGTTTCAGAGTCGTTCCAATGAAATACGATTTCTGGAGCTTTGTTTTCGTATTTCTGAAGTAGATCTTTTATCAATTTTTGTTGTTTATTTAGTTGTAACAAATATAAAAAACTCTATAAGCTAAAAAGTGAAATAGTTATTAATTTTGCATTTCAGGATACATAATTTTTCCTGACGAATGGTTTCTTGTAGCTCCTGTTACACTTTTTAAACAATTCACTTCACCTCTATCTTTAAGAATACCCAGCAACCCAAAAATTAAGGCCTCTTTATATTCTACGATTTCATTATCAGGAATACTTATTATAGCATTCGAAAGCGTCCGAATTCTTTGCATTAAAAATTTATTATATACGCCACCTCCCGTAACCAAAACTCTAGAATTTGTATGACTTAATATTTTTGAAATTTGAATAGCAATATGCTCAACATAAGTTCTTAATATATCTTTAATTTCAATTTGACGAGCATCTATTATAGCAAAACAATTAAATTGAACCCATTCTAAACCCAACGATTTTGGTGGCTGTTCTTTATAGAAATCGAGTTCGTTGAGTTGAACCAATAAATCGTATTGTACGTTTCCGGTTGAAGCTAAATGACCATTATCGTCGTATGCTAAACCTAAATTGGAAACATAATAATTTAGAACAATATTAACTGGACATATATCAAAAGCGATTCTCTCGTTATTACGTTCGTAAGATATATTAGCGAAACCCCCGAGATTAAGGCAATAATCATAATCCTTAAATAGCAATTGATCACCAATTGGTACCAAAGGGGCACCTTGTCCACCAAGTTTAACATCTTGTACTCTAAAATCACATACAATCTTTCGGTTTAGTTTTTCTGCTAAAAGTTGTTGATTTCCTATTTGATAAGTGAGTGTATTTTCAGGTTGATGTAAAGCAGTATGTCCATGCGAAGCAATAAAATCTATGGCTTCAAGATGGTTTCTATTTATAAAATCTAAAATAGTCTGCGCTAAATATTCAGTATATGCATTATCAATTGTTTGCAGATTATTTATTGAAGTTTTCACCAACTTACTTAAAATTGAGTGCCATGTCTTAGGATACGCTATGGTTTCAGCATATTCAATTTCAAATTCCCAAAACTTATTATAGGTGTAGGTAGCATAGATTATATCGATACCGTCTAAAGAAGTTCCAGACATTACCCCTATAACCTTATAATCTGATTTTGTCATATTAGTAAAAATAATATTACTTATTGAAAATACTGCAATAAAAAATTATCTTTGCATGAAATTTTAAAGAAATCAATAATTACGATAGTTTATGGACTTTAATTTAACAGAAGAACATTTAATGATTCGCGACGCTGCGCGAGATTTTGCACAAACTGAATTACTTCCAGGAGTTATAGAGCGAGATAATGCTCAAACATTTCCTGATGAGTTAGTCCGTAAGATGGGTGAATTGGGGTTTTTAGGAATTATGGTAGATCCCAAGTATGGAGGAAGTGGTATGGATGCCATTTCTTATGTGCTGATTATGGAAGAACTATCTAAAATTGATGCTTCTGCTTCTGTAATGGTTTCTGTAAATAATTCTCTGGTATGTTATGGCCTTGAAGCCTATGGCAATGAGGCACAGAAAGAAAAATATTTAACCAAATTAGCTACAGGCGAGTGTATCGGAGCATTTTGTTTAAGTGAACCAGAAGCAGGTAGTGATGCAACTTCGCAAAGAACCACAGCGATTGATAAAGGTGACCATTATGTTTTAAATGGTACTAAAAACTGGATTACAAATGGTGGGCGCGCAGAAATCTATTTAGTTATTGCTCAAACTGACAAACATAAAGGATCTCACGGTATAAATGCATTTATCATTGAAAAAGGAATGCCTGGTTTTGATATTGGTCCTAAAGAAGATAAATTAGGAATTAGAGGAAGTGATACTCATACTTTACAGTTTAATGATGTTAAGGTACCAAAAGAAAATCGGATTGGTGATGATGGATTTGGATTTAGATTTGCTATGAAAACGCTTTCTGGAGGTCGAATAGGTATTGCAGCACAAGCTTTAGGTATTGCTGCCGGAGCATATGAATTGGCTTTAAAATATTCTAAGGAACGTAAAGCTTTCGGAACCGAAATTTGTAATCATCAAGCCATTGCATTTAAATTGGCTGATATGCACACAGAAATTGAAGCAGCTAGAATGTTAGTAATGAAAGCTGCTTGGGACAAAGACCAAGGAAATAATTACGACATGTCTAGTGCTATGGCTAAACTTTATGCGAGTAAAGTGGCCATGGAACATACGGTTGAAGCCGTGCAGATTCATGGTGGAAATGGGTTTGTGAAAGAATACCATGTAGAGCGATTAATGCGTGATGCAAAAATTACCCAGATTTACGAAGGAACGTCAGAAATACAAAAAATTGTTATTTCTCGTGGTTTGATAAAGGAATAATATCATATAAAATACCAAATTTTAGAGCCCATCATTGTTTTATGATGGGTTTTTTTATGAACCATAAAGATAAGCTTAAATACAAATTTTTTTGGCACTCAATCAAGCGTGCAGGATTTTTTAAAATTTTAACATTTCTTCTAATCCTCTAGAATCTATAATTTAATTTTCGGCCTCCATGTACAATAAGATAGATTATAATATTCTTTTTGACTGAAACTCGATTTTTAATATTTAAAACCAATAGTCCAATCGTTAATTTACGACAAGTTCTTTTTTATTTAGTAGAATTAAATATGAATAATGATCTATCCTAAAAACAGTGTTGCTACATAGCTTATGGTAGTATGGTGCTTTGGATATGTCTTAATCACTTCGATTTTATTGATAATAATAAACGAATGGTTATTTAGTAAAATACGTAATCGTAGAGTAATATTAATTTAGACATTTTCGAGGACTTGCAATACCAATCTTAGTTCACCATAAGAATATTTATCGTCTAACTGATGTTTTAAATCTGACAGATTATCAAAAGTTTTAGTCGGAATAAGTTCCTTCAATTCTGTATAATGCTTTTTAGATATTAAACTAGTAATTTCTATTTCACCTGAAGCTATAAAAGTTGCTAAATGTCCAAAAATAGTATTTACATTTAACTCACGTTCCATGGCAATTTGCTCTATGGATTTTCCAGTTTTATACAGGTCTAAGGAAATCTTCTTGGTATCACTTTTGCGCTTATTAGGTTCTTGAACTTCAATGGTTATGGGTTCATCTGAAACTTCAATATCATTTTCATCGCAATAATTTATAATGACATTTAAAATTTCTTTACCGTATTTTGTAATTCGTGTTTTTCCCATGCCATGAATGGCTTTAAGTTCTTGTCGCGTTGTGGGTAAGGTTTCACACATAGCATATAAAGATTTTTGAGTAAAAACCTGAAAATGCACGAGATCTTCTCTATTGGCAATTTGATTTCTAAGTTCTCTTAATAATTCAAAAAGGGCAACATTAGTAGTGCCATCTACAACAGCTTTTCGTTGTTTTTTAGGTTTTTCTTTTCCTAGAAATACCGATTTAGCTTTTAATTCTAAAAACTGATGCATGTTAAAACCTGTTTGTAGACCTTCAAAATATAGCAACTTGGCTGTCAATAATTCTTCTAGAGTCTCTAACTGTTTATTGATATCTTTTTCGACAGTTTTATTATCGGTTGTGAAACCTAAAGACTTTAGTGACGTTTCAATTGATGATTTTGTTTGCTCTTGAAAATAGCTGATGGCTTTAACAAAACGTTCTTGTAGTGCCGAATTCGATTCTGGTATTTCAGAGGTACTATCGATTGATTTCAATTGACTTTTAAATGTATTACTAACTTTTAATAAGTGAGTTACACTATCTTTTATAGCTAATAGAGAGGAATCAATAGAACCTTCTATACTAGCTCTGTTTTTGTAATAAATATCCAAAATTCTATCTATAGGATATAAAAATTTATAGAAATTAAAGATGTCTGAAATTAAATCGAGTTGAAATATCTTTTGCGAATGTAGCAGAATGTCATCAGTAGGTTGGTTGGCTTCTGCATCCCTGTTAAACGAAATCACATTACCGTCACTTATAATTTGATTTGGTGTGATTTTACTTTTTAAAACCAAACCTTCAAGCGACTTACAGCGACTTAGTGCTACATAAGTTTGACCATGAGCAAATGCTCCTTGCGCATCTATAATGGCTTTTTCAAAAGTTAAACCTTGACTTTTATGTATGGTAATAGACCATGCCAACCGTAATGGCATTTGGGTGTAACTGCCAATTTTATCCTCTGAAATTGCTTTGGTCTCAGAATCTACTGTGTATTTTATATTTTCCCAAATTTCAGGCTTAGTTACAATATTAAAGTCATCATCTGGACAGTTAATAATAACTTCATCTTTATCCAATAAAACAACTTTACCTATTTTTCCATTAAAGTAACGCTTTTCTTCAGAACTATCGTTTTTAATAAACATCACTTGTGCCCCCTCCTTTAATGTTAATTCTTCTTTATTCGGATACGAATGCTCAGGAAAATTGCCTTGTATTTTTGCTTTATAGGTACGTGATTTAGTATCTAGTTTTTCTAATTCTACCAGATTAGTTTGTCGTGCCTTATTATTATGTGTTGTTAAAGAAATATAACCTTCATCTTCCTTCGGTTCAAAATTAGGCAAGTATCGTTTATTTAATTCTTGTGCAGAATGTTGACTTAGTTGATTGTTTCTAATTTCATTTAAAATATTAATAAAAACAGGATTATCTTGTCTATAAATTTGTTTTAATTCTATAACTAAAGCATTGCTATTATTATATGCGTGACTACTAAAAAAGAAGGCATTTTTGTAATAAGAACTTAATAATCTCCATTCATGTTCTTTTATTACTGGAGATAATTGTTGAAGATCTCCTATCATTAGTAATTGCACGCCACCAAATACCAAATTTCTATTTTTAAAACGTCTTAATGTTTTATCAATACCATCTAATAAATCAGCCCTAACCATACTAATTTCATCTATAACTAATAGGTCTAAGGATTTAATTATATTAATTTTTGTTTTACTGAACTTTCTATTAAATCCAGTCGAAGATTTTAAATCTGAATCAGGCAGAATAGGTCCAAAAGGTAATTGAAAAAAAGAATGAATAGTTACACCCTTTGCATTAATAGCAGCTACACCAGTTGGAGCAACAATTACCATTCGTTTTTGCGATTGCATTTTTAATTTATGCAAGAAAGTAGTTTTCCCAGTACCCGCTTTACCTGTTAAGAAAATGTTTCTATTGGTATTATTTACAAAATTCCAAGCTAAATTTAATTCTTTGTTTTCTTTCATACTTGGTATAGGATCTAAAGTTTGAAGATAGTAAAAAGTTCTTTTAGTAGATAAACAAAAAAACCCTTACTATAAACATAGTAAGGGTTTCTAAAAAAGGCGGCGACCTACTCTTCCACAGTAAAGCAGTACCATCGGCGCAAACGGGCTTAACTACTCTGTTCGGAATGGTAAGAGGTGAGCCCCGTCGCTATAACCACCTTA
>NZ_JASDDK010000006.1 GCF_030407435.1 Winogradskyella bathintestinalis | reverse complement strand
GTTGTGTTCCTGCAGGAGCATCAATAAACGGAGAGGCTGTTCTAAAGGAAAAATCGTCAATTAACAAATTGTCGTTAAGGTAAACATCTACAGTTTCTGCAGCTAAATCTGCTGAATTGTGAATGACTTGTACTCTTGCTGTATCTGGTGTTGTTGGTAATTCAACCAAAGCTCCGCCTGTAGGTAATGCTACCCATAGTCCGAATGCAGGACCGTTGCTGTTCATAGAAGGATCTAAAAATCCACTTGCTAAAACTGTAATCGCTAAATCATCTAATCCTAATGTGCTCAATGGAGCCGAATATTCTTCAACAACCGTTGCTCCATCAGCAGTAGACACGTTGATCGTATAATCTGCAGTTGGCAGTTCTAGATAATCGCTAAATTCAGGAAATGAAATATCATTTACCAAAACAGCTGGGCCAGTGGCTTCGTTGACGTCTACCATTGGTGCATCAGAAGCACCATGATGCACTAAAATATCTGTGTTCCCTGTGGTGTTTGCTGTTTCACGAGCTGTCGCAAAAACTTCAATACTAAAACTTGAAGGATTCGTATAACCTGATGCACTTACAATACCGTCCGCTACCAAAATATAGGTTTCGTCTGCTGCAAGTGTTGGTGTAATCTCATAAATAGCATCTGCCGAAGAAGTACTACCTTCTGGTGCTATTTCAATACTAAGTTGTGTTCCTGCAGGAGCATCAATAAACGGAGAGGCTGTTCTAAAGGAAAAATCGTCAATTAACAAATTGTCGTTAAGGTAAACATCTACAGTTTCTGCAGCTAAATCTGCTGAATTGTGAATGACCTGAACTCTTGCTGTTTGGGCAAAACTTAATAAAGATGTCATTAAGATCATCCCCATTAAAAAATAGTTGTTTTTTTTCATAATATGTTGGTGTTTTGTTTAATGTATGTTCAAAAATATTAAACAAAACTAAAACAGAAACAAAAATTATGTTAAAGTTTTTGGAAAATTGATTAAACAAAATAATTTTCGGTTTAATTTTTAATGGTATGAAGATTAGCGCGAATAAAAATTATTAAATAAATATGGATTGAATAAAAAAGGATGTTCTTATATTTAATCAAAATAATATCATGTCTATTTTTAAAAAAGATCCTTTACAAATTATTGCATTTCAAGGTTACGGCACCGATACTCACTTTTATGCTCGTGGACGTGCATTAGAGGATGAATCCATTAATTTAGAATCCCAAAAAATATGGCATTTGGCCATCAACACTTGGAAACGTTTTGAAACGGATGAGATTATAAATGTCGGAATCAATATTAAGCTACCAAATAATACAATTATAAAAGGTGTAACGGATAATAAAGGTTATTATAAAGTAGAAGAAAATTTGAAAAATTTAGAGGCACTAACCAATGAAGAAGGTTGGTTATCTTTCGAGTTATCCTATAATAATGTCAATATAAAACGAACGATACAAAATGAAAATCGATTTCCGGGTGAAATATTAATTCCATCCTCTAAAGCAAATTTTGGTGTGGCAAGCGATATCGATGATACTATTTTGCATACGGGTGTTGTTTCCACTTTAAAATGGAGAGTGATTTATAATTCCATTTTTAAAAACGCAAAAAGTAGATTACCACTAAAAGGGGCTGCTGATTTTTACCATCAATTACATCGTGGAGCATCGGGTGAGAATGCTAATCCAATTTTTTACGTCAGTCATAGCCCTTGGAATCTCTATCGTTATTTAGAACTTTTTTTAAAACAAAATCAATTTCCGAAAGGACCAATTTTATTACGAAGTTTAAGTAATTTTTTAAAAAAGAAACCAGAGGGAGAAAAACCACAGAAACAAAAAGAAATTCTGAATTTATTAAAAACATATCCAGAATTACCGTTTATATTAATAGGAGATAGCGGAGAGCACGATCCTGATATCTATATGGAAATCGCTGAAGAGTTTCCAGATCGAATTCTAGCCATTTATTTACGAAGCGTAAAACATAAAAAGCGAATGCTGCGCGTAAGAGGACTTGTTGAAAATTACAAAACTACCATGGTTTTATTGGTAGAGAGTAGTGAACAAGCCATAGAACATGCTCGCGAAAATGGTTTTATCGCTTCGTAAGTTTATAAAATACATAAGTAAAGAAAAAGAAAAAGAGTAAGTCGTTAAGACCGTAGATATTATAAAATATACCGGCCATAAAATCTTTATCATAAATCAATGACAACTCATTATTCAATATCCAATTGGTCCAAATAATGCCGTAAATAAGTTTTTCAATGGCGAATACAAGTACGAGCCATTTGACACTGTGGAAAGCTTTTGAAACTGATAAATACGCTAATCCCCAAATAATAATCATCAACAACCCGAAATTGGACATCACGGTTGGATCTGTATCAGTAAGTATGTCGTTAGTAAAGCATTTAGAAAGAAGTAACACGGCTATTATATTTATTAAGCCAGCAAGGATAAATCCATTAGTTATTTTTTTATCGCTCATTTGCTGAAATAATCATAAGTAGCATACTGTGCTCTTACTTTTGTTTTCGAATTTTCGACATAGGTATTACTTTGTTTAGCATCTATAATTCTTGCCTTTACATTGTCTGCAAGTTGAATGTGTATTAAATCACATATGGTTTTGTGTACATCTTTATCTAGAATAGGCGTAAGGACTTCAATTCTGTGGGTTAAGTTTCGAGTCATCCAATCGGCCGAGCCAATATACATGAGTTCTTCTCCGCCATTACTGAAAATATAAATACGTCCATGCTCTAAAAATCGATCGAGAATACTAATAACTTCGATATGTTCACTTTGATTTGCAATACCAGGGACCAAACTGCACATGCCTCTAACAATTAATTTTATACTTACGCCTGCATTATTGGCTTTATAAAGTAAATTAATCATGGATTCGTCTTGAAGACTATTCATTTTTAGAATAATATAAGACTCTTTTCCTTGTTGTGCATTTTCAATTTCTTTATTTACTAGATTCTCTAATGTAATACGGGTTGTAAAAGGAGAAACCAAAAGGCGTTTAGTTTTTGGAACAATGGTAACTCGTTGCAGCACCATAAATACTTTATTGAGATCTTTGGTGATTTTTTTATGAGCAGTCATTAGTCCAAAATCTGTATAAAGTTTTGCGGTCTTTTCGTTAAAATTCCCTGTACTTATGTAGGCGTAACGTTTAGTTTTATCTTCAACTTTACGTTCTATATATAGAATTTTAGAATGAACTTTTATATCTGGATAGCTATAAATTACTGTTGCACCATTGTCTTCAAAAATAGTGCCCCATTTAATGTTGTTCTTTTCATCAAAACGTGCTTTAACCTCAATAAACACAATAACTTCCTTGCCGTTTTTCGCAGCCTTAGCAATGGCTGTATTTAATCGTGATGTTTCTGCAAGCCTGTATAATGTCATTTTAATAGTTGTGACCGAGGGATCTTCTGCCGCGGTTTCTACTAAATTTATAACTGGTTCAAATTCTTGATATGGGTAATGTAGCAGTTGGTCTTTCTCGTCAATGGTGGCGAAAATGTTTTCAGAATTTGATAATACAGGATGCGGAAGCGGAGGTAGCGGTTTAAAATGTAAATCTTTATCCGTTGGATTAGGAAAGGAAAAGAAATCTTTAAAATTATGATGTCTGCCACCGTAAACCAAATCTGTATTGTAAATATCTAAGGCTTCTTTTAATACCTCTTGAAATTTTTCGGGCATGCGTTTATCAATCAAAACACGTGTCGGTTGACCTTTGTCACGCTTTGGTAAAGATGATTTAATTTTTTTCATTAAATCTCCAGAGAACTCATCTTCAATATATAATTCTGCATCTCTAGAAATCTTAAGCGCATAATAACGAACATCATCATCTTCATGAAGGTTACCAAGCCCATACTTTAAAATGTCATCGATAAACGTTATAAAATGTTTTCCGTTTTCTGATGGGAACGAATAAAAACGAGCTTCGCTTTCTGGAATTTTCACTAATTGTAGTGTATCTCCAGTTAAGGTGGTTAAATAGGAGGCTTCGTTTTCTACAAAGATGGAATCAGGCTTAGTGTGATAAGACACATCTAGGTTCAGAAGCGGTTTTAAAGTCTTTTTAAAATAAGCTTTGGCAATTTCTTTTTGCGACGGTGAAAATTCATGATAATCGATGAGAAAAATTCCTTCATCTTTCAGATCGGGTATAATTTCATTTTGAAATATTCGTCCAAACTCTTCTTGTTGTAAATGTACCTGTGCTTTTATTTCCTTTAAAACTTTATTAGGCTTGGTGATTAGCTTTTTTCGAAGCGGTTTTTCTAAACTTTTTATTTGTCTAATGTCTGAAACTCGAACCCTAAAAAATTCATCAAGGTTTGATGAAAAAATAGCTAAAAACTTAATGCGTTCGTATAAAGGATTGCGTTTGTCCGAGACTTCTTGCAACACACGATGATTAAAACGTAACCATGAAAGATCACGATGAAAAAATTTGGAATTATACAATTTCATGTGTTTATGTATTTTGTTTCTCAATGGTCAGATAATTCAACAATATAACCATTTCCATAGCTTTCAAAAAGTTGTTATGGATATTCAATTATTCAAAAATAAAGGTATAAAACTGAAATTGTGTTAGGTAAATGCTAAGGTTTAGAATAGGCCGTTTATTTGTGCATCAATTCTGTTTATAATATCACCTAAATCTTCAGGGTTAGCGACAAAATCGAGATTGTCAACATCGATAACTAGCAAATTGCCTTTATCGTATTTAGAAATCCAAGCTTCATAACGCTCATTAAGACGGCTTAAATAATCAATGCTAATCGTATTTTCATAATCGCGTCCGCGTTTATGAATTTGCGCCACTAAATTAGGAATAGAACTACGCAAATAAATTAACAAATCTGGTCCTTTTACAAAGGATTCCATAAGCTCAAATAATGAAGAATAATTCTCAAAATCACGATTAGTCATTAAGCCCATGGCGTGCAAGTTAGGTGCGAAAATATGCGCATCCTCATAGATAGTTCGATCTTGAATAATGTCTTTTCCACTATCGTGGATTTGATTGACTTGGCGAAATCTACTGTTTAAGAAATAGACCTGTAAGTTGAAACTCCAACGTTCCATTTGATTGTAAAAATCGTCTAAATAAGGATTGTCAACCACATCTTCCAATTGAGCTTCCCACTTAAAGTGTTTAGAGAGTAATTTGGTAAGCGTGGTTTTTCCTGCTCCTATATTTCCTGCAATGGCAACATGCATAATCTATTCTATTTTTAATTGGTAGTTACGAAGTAATTTTTCGTGGTAAATATACACCGATTCATTGGTTACCAAAAACTGATTTATTAACATTATTGGATGAGAAATAGGGTGGATTTCAGACTTATTTTTTTCTAAAATATAGAGTTGGTCTGCTTTCTTTAAAAGTAAATGGGCTTCGCTAAAGGCCAAACGATCGTAACCACTATTTTTTATTTTATGAAGTAAACTACCAAAATAACTATAGATATAAAGATGATTTTTAGTCAGTAAATAACAGTAATTATAATCGCTTTTTAAATCTAAGACTTCAGATTGAACGGGCACCGTTTTTAATTTTATTTTATTAGTTTTATAATCATACAATTCTAAATACTGAAAATCTTGGTTGAAGAGCCATAGCATATTATCGTATCCTGATGATACAAAAGATACATTTTTATAAGGTTGAATAGTATTAAAATCAATTCTTGAAATTTCTGCCAATCGATTATCTAAAATTACAACGGTATTAAAATCTCTATAAAATAAATTTATTTTTAACGGATTGAAAATGTTCGCAGAGGTTATTTCTCCCAACTGAAAATTAGCATAAGTAATTATGGTGTCTTGAGTTTTTTTATGAAAGGAATTGTTTTCGGAACTATAATATAATGTACCGAAAGTATCAATCCCGAAAATTACTTTGGCATCAAGCTGTATTGAATCTTTTAAGGTTGTAGTAATTTGTTTCTTTACTTCCTGTTGCGAAAAGCTAAGAAATCCGAAGAGTAGAAATATATAAATTAACTTTTGCATGAATGTAGATGAATAGGCTTGAAAAGTACGAAAAATGCAGCAATCTTGAACAAGATGCATATACGGTTTTTGAATCCTGATAAGTCTGTAATACTAAATAAACGTTTGAACCTGAATTGAAATTATAGGATGTTGAAAATTTATTTGATGAGATAAAGGCTATTTTGAGTGTACCTTTTTAATTGGTTTGTAGTAATTTGGGAATATCTAAAACAACAAGAATCGATATTGGTATAATTGAAACAATAACACAAACAAAGTCTAATCTTTAAGTAGAATACTAAAGCTCAAATACTTAACTAATAATTATTATATTGGTAAAAATTAAAAATCAATCAGATGACAACTTTAATTAAAATTACAATAATAATATTAGGAATGTTTACCGTAACTGCTAACGCTCAAGATTTTCAAGGTGTAGCAACCTACAAAACGCATCGCGATTTTGATATTAAAATCGATAGCACCAAAATGAATAACGCTATGCAAAAGCAAATGATGGAGATGATGAAGAAGCAATTTCGGAAAACATACATTTTAACTTTTGATCAAAGTTCTTCTTTATATAAACAAGAAGCAGAATTAGATAAACCACAAGTTGGTGGAGGGATTCAGATGTCTTTTGGTAGCAGTGGTTCAGATGTGTTTTACAAAAATATTAAGCGCAAAACTTACGCAGATCAAAAAGAAACTATGGGAAAGAATTTCTTAATCAAAGATTCTATTTCTCCAATTGAATGGAAACTAGAATCAGATACTAAGCATATCGGTGAATACATGTGTTTTAAGGCGACATACACAAAACAAGTTCCTAAAGTGAACTTTGATCTTAAGAGTAATTCAAAAATAAATGATGAAAATGAAGAGGATAAAGAACTAGAAATGGAAGAACGTATTATAACAGCCTGGTACACCCCTCAGATTCCCGTGAGTAATGGTCCTGCAAAATATCAAGGACTTCCTGGATTAATTTTAGAAATACACGATGGAGAACTAACTATTATTTGTAATAAAATTATCATCAATCCTGAAGATAAAGTAGAGATTGAAGCACCTACAGAAGGCAAAGAGGTTTCGCAATCAGAATACGATGATATTATGAAAAAGAAAACCAAAGAAATGTTGGAACGTTACGCACCAAGTAGAGGGTCTAAAAATGAAACTATCCATATATCAATAGGAGGTTAATAAACACGAACGTTATAATTTAATGTAATTATTTTACTAATATTAGTGTTAATTTTTTTGTTAGATAAATTTAATGTTTAATAAAAACGTATATTTGTTAAACAAAATTAACAATCATGAAATCACTTTTTTTCAAATTCACTGCAATTTTATTGACTTTAGGTTTATCGAGTCTTTCAGATATGGAAGAAAATATAAACACCCAGAGTTTTCAAGGTAAAGCTTATTATCTTTCAAAATCTAAAATGGATCTAGGTACTTGGGGATCTCGTTTAAGTGAAGGTCAGAAAAAGGAAATTGAAGCTCGTATGAAAAATAGGCTTCAAAAAAGCTATGTCTTAACCTTTAATAAAGAAGAATCATTTTTTAATGAAGAAGATAAATTAGACGCTATGTCTGGCGCTACAGATTCTTGGGGTAAAAATTTTGCGCCTGGTGATCAATATAAAAATGTTAAGACAAATTCTCAGATACAAAACCAAGAATTTTATGGAAAAAACTTTTTAGTTAATGACAGTTTACAGCCAATAACTTGGATAATGGGTAAAGAAACTAAACAGATAGGGAATTACCTGTGTTTTAAAGCTACCGCTTCTATTCCTAGCGATGAACTGACATGGTTTAATTTTTCTTGGAGCAAGTTAAGAAATACTAATTCTACAAAGGCAAAAACGGATAGTATACAAGGGGATTCTAAAACGGATGAAATTGCAATGACCGATGTTGAAGCTTGGTATGCACCTCAAATACCAGTAAGTCATGGGCCATTGGAGTATTGGGGACTTCCCGGCTTAATTTTAGAGGTGAGTTCAGGAAATACGACTATGTTGTGTACTAAAATTGTTATGAATCCAGAAGATAAAATGGAGATAAAAGCTCCTGAAAAAGGAACATTAGTCACTAAAATGGAGTATCAGGAAATTATAAGTAAAAAAATGCAAGAGTTTCGGAATAATAGGGGTGGCCGGGGTAGAGGATAAAACTCTTAACATAAGTTTAACTAATGCAAGTTTAACTTTCAGACATCTTTTGGGTCTTATACAAAATAAACTCAAAAATAAAGATGAAATTATCAGTTTTAAAATTTGCACTACTACTAGGTGTCCTAGCCGTTAGTTCCCTTTCTTTTTCACAAGATTTTCAAGGAAAAGCGTATTACCAATCCAAAACGACTATGGATATGGATGACTGGGGTGGACGTGAAATGAGCCCAGATCGAAAAAAACAAATCATGGAGCGGATGAAAAGTTTTTTGGAAAAAGAATATATCCTAACATTCACTCAAGCCGAGTCTATATATAAAGAAGAGGAGAAATTAGAAGCACCAGGAGGAGGTCGAGGTTTTGGAGGCTTTGGTAGTAGTATGACAGGCGGACCAAAATATAAAAATGTAAAAACGAAAGAAGTTATACAAGATCAAGAATTTTTCGGAAAGCAATTTTTAATAAAAGATGATCTCACAAATCTAGAATGGAAAATGGGTACTGAAACCAAGAAAATTGGTCAATACACTTGTTTTAAGGCAACAGCAACGAAAGAAGTTGATAAATTAGATTGGAGAAGTATGAGAAGACGTGGTAGAGATAATGATAAAACCGACGGAAAGAAAGATGCAACAAAAACAAATGATAGCATTAAGTCAGGAGATGAAGCTAATGGTGATCCTATGAGCGAAATCGAAGTGCCAAAAACTATTGAAGTAGTGGCTTGGTATACACCGCAGATTCCGGTAAATCAGGGTCCTGATGATTTTTGGGGTTTGCCAGGTTTAATATTAGAAGTGAATGCAGACCGTACTACAATTCTATGTACTAAGATTGTTTTAAATCCTGAAGATAAAGAAACGATAGAAAAACCAGAAAAAGGAGACCAAGTAACGCAAGAAGAATATAACGAAATCATCACAAAAAAAATGGAGGAAATGCGCGAGATGTATGGAGGCCGTGGTGGTCGAGGAGGTAGAGGTCGAAATTAATATGTCAACTAAGATTTTTCTATCACGCTTTATTAAAGTGTTATAACCAATATTACACGCTAACCAAACCAAAGAAATTAATCATGAAAAATATTTTAACACTACTATTTATTTTAGTAGCTATGGGGGCTTTTGCTCAAATTAAAATGACAGGTGTTGTAAAAGACAGCATCGGTACCCCATTAGAACTTGCCAACGTTATTGCTATAAATAAAGCATCTAATACTTTAGAATCTTATGCAATTACGGACTCTAATGGCACTTACACTATCTCATTAGGAAAGAATGGTCAATATAATATTCAGATCAGTTATATAGGTTTAAAATCTGTAGATGATCTCATTGAGACAAAAGAAGTTGACATTACTAAAGATTTTCAAATGCTTTCAGATAATGCGCTCGATGCCGTGGAACTGACTTATGAGATGCCTGTAACCATAAAAGGTGATACTTTGATATATAATGCTGATTCTTTCAAAAACGGAACAGAACGTAAGCTAGAAGACGTTCTGAAAAAATTACCCGGTGTAGAAATAAATGCCGATGGAAAAATTGAAGTAGAAGGAAAAGTGGTGAATAAATTAATGGTTAACGGAAAGGATTTTTTTGATGGAGATTCAAAATTAGCGACAAAAAATATTCCATCTAATGCCGTAGATAAAGTTGAAGTATTACGTAATTATTCTGAGGTTGGGCAGATGAGTAGTGTTAGAAATAATCAAGATAATGTCGCAATCAATATTAAATTAAAAGAAGGAAAAGAGAATTTTTGGTTTGGAGATGTTACCGTTGGTGGCGGTGTGGCTCCATCACCAAATGATGAATTGTATTTGGTGCAACCTAAGTTGTTTTATTACAGTCCTAAATATAGTGTCAACGTTATCGGCGATTTAAATAATACTGGAGAAGTGGCCTTAACAGGAAGAGATATTCGGAATTTTGGTGGTGGGTTTAGACGTCCAAGTGCTAGTAGTGGCACAAGCCTTAATCTTGGGAATAACGGGTTAGGTGGATTGACCAATATTGACGATTCACAGTCTGTGGAATCAAAATTAGGTGCTGTTAACTTTAGTTATGCTCCAAATAAGGCTTTGGATTTAAGCGGATTTATAATTTACAATAGCAATAGGTTACGAACTCGTGAAGAAAGTTTTTTACAATATACAAATCCAGAATTGGGCATACCTGATGAAGAAACTGTACAAACGGGAAGGGAAGCTACAAATCAAGGTTTAGCAAAATTGAGTGCTAGATACAAGCCTAATGTAAATAATCAGTTAGATTATGATATTCTCGGACGTATTTCTGACGATTCTGAAATGCAGAATGAATTTTCAACTGTTGTAGGAAATACAACGCAGTTAGATGAAGCGAAACCATTTAGTATTAATCAGAATGTGAATTATTACTACACGCTAAACGAAAACAACATTTTTGCTTTTGAAGCCCAACATTTAATAAAAGACGAAGATCCCTTTTATAACGTTATTGGTTTAAAAGAGGAGGATGCTTTTGAAAGTACGGCAACAAGTCTAGGTTTAGATACCAACCAGAACACGTATAATCTCAACCAAGATCGACGTATAAAATCAAATCAGTTAGATGCTAAATTAGATTACTATAATATCTTAAATTCTAAAAGTAATATCAATTTTACTTTAGGGACAATTTTGAGCAATCAGAAATTCAATTCTAATATTTTCCAGTTCTTAGATGATGGTTCATTTTTTGATCCTACCGCAAGCTTAACAAATCCTGAAGGGGAGCTGTTACAAAACGAAAATGATACCGAATATAATTTTAGTGATATTTATCTTGGATTTCATTACAGATTAAAAACGGGGAAGTTTACCATTACCCCAGGATTTTCGGTCCATGCTTATGGGAACAAAAACACGCAATTTGACGAAACTTATAAAGATAACTTCTTTAGAGTATTACCGGATTTTGAAACACAGATTCAGTTTAAAAAGAGTGAAAGTTTAACTCTAAGATATAATATGCAAAACTCATTTACAGATGTTACAAGTTTGGCTGAAGGTCTGGTGTTAAACAACTATAATAGTATTCAATATGGGGAGCCAGAATTGCAGAACTCATTATCTCACAATATTAATTTAAGGTATTTTAGTTTTAATCTTTTTAATTATACAAACGTGTTTGCGATGTTAAATTATAATAAGAACATCGACCAGATACGATCATTAACTAATTTTGATAATGTTATTAGAACAAGCACTTATTTTAATTCAAATTTTGCAGATGAGAGCTTAACGTTTGTGGGACGTTTTCAACGTACTTTTGGAAAGTTAAGAGCAAGTATAAGAGCTAATCTCAATTACAGTAAAAGCAATCAATTTGTACAGAATGTGAGATCAATTAACGAAAACTTTTCACAATCGTACACGCCTCAATTAAGTACTAATTTTAGAGAGGCACCTAATGTAACTTTGCAATATCGATACAGTATAAGCAATAATAATCAGGGAGATAATGATACACAATTCATCACCAATGCTCCGTCAGTAGAATTTGACGCTTATATATGGAATTCATTAACTTTTAAAACGGATTATTCGTATACTAATCAAAGTAGTGATGTTGGCCCTTCACAATCTTTTCAAACATGGAATGCTAGTTTGGCTTACCGAAAAGATAGAGATGCAAAATGGGAATATGAAGTCAACGCTTCTAACTTATTGAATATAGATTCTGAAATAAATAACGGATCTAATAATATTTCAGTTTATAGTTCAGAAACGTTTATTTTACCCCGATTTGTAACTTTTCGCTTGACTTATACGCTTTAAATTAGGCTTAACACCTTAGCATTTTTAGGTTAGATTTGCTTGCTCTATTTAGCATTTAAATCAGTTGTGTAGATTAAGGTTACTCAATGTCATAAAAACAAAAACCCTCAACACTAAAAAAAGTGTTGAGGGTTTTTAATTTTCCTTTTTCAAAATTTATCCTTTAGAGATATCCATTTTTTCAATGACTTTTTCAACCTCACCAGCTTCGTTGGTAAGTGATGCTTCAAAAGCTTTTAATTCTTTTTCTACTTCAGCTTGAGTACCTTCAAAAACTATAGTTTTCATTATTTTTTTGCCTTCAACTATTGTAGAATAATCTATGGTCGCTTTAGCTAATTCTTTAGTGTCTACTGTCATTTCTATTGATACGTCTTCGTCACTTATTGCTAAACCAGTTTCCTCAGCATGACCTCCTAAAATAGGTGCAATTACTAGACCTATTAAACAAGTTAATTTAATTAAAATGTTCATTGAAGGACCAGAAGTGTCTTTAAACGGATCTCCAACGGTATCTCCAGTTACAGCAGCTTTATGAGCTTCAGAACCTTTATAGGTCATTTGTCCGTTAATTTCTACACCAGCTTCAAAGGATTTTTTAGCATTATCCCAAGCTCCACCAGCATTATTTTGGAAAATAGCCCAAAGTACACCAGAAACCGTGACACCAGCCATATAGCCTCCTAACATCTCGGCTATAGCCATATTATTCATTCCAAAGAGCATTGGAACAAAGGCAATAACTAATGGGAATCCAATAGTTAATAATCCTGGAAGCATCATTTCTTTTAATGATGCTTGTGTAGAAATGGCCACACATTTATCATATTCAGGTTTTCCAGTACCTTCCATAATGCCAGGAATCATTTTAAATTGGCGACGTACTTCTTGTACCATTTCCATAGCTGCTTTTCCTACGGCGTTCATTGCTAAAGCAGAGAATACTACGGGTACCATACCACCAACAAAAAGCATAGCCAATACAGGTGCTTTAAAAATATTAATGCCATCGATACCGGTAAAGGTTACGTAAGCTGCAAATAAAGCTAATGAGGTTAACGCTGCAGAAGCAATTGCAAACCCCTTCCCAGTGGCAGCTGTGGTGTTACCAACAGAATCTAAAATGTCTGTACGTTCTCGTACAATAGGATCTTGTTCGCTCATTTCTGCAATACCACCTGCATTATCAGAGATTGGTCCAAAGGCATCAATCGCTAATTGCATCGCTGTTGTTGCCATCATAGCAGAAGCTGCTAATGCAACACCATAAAAACCAGCAAAGGCATAAGATGCCCAAATGGCACCAGCAAATAATAAAACGGATGGGAATGTAGATATCATTCCTGTTGCTAGACCTGCGATAATATTTGTGCCTGCACCAGTAGAGGATTGTTGTACAATTTTAAGAATAGGTGATTTACCTAATCCCGTATAATATTCAGTTACAGAAGAAATAACCGCTCCAACAAATAGACCAACTAAAGTAGCGTAGAACACGCGCATGGCAGAAATTTCAACTAATCCTTCGCCGAAGAAATTCATTTGCATAGTTTCTGGTAACATCCAAATGACTAACCCAAAACAAGAGGCCGCCACCAAAATAATTGAGGTCCAATTACCAATATTTAAAGCTCCCATGACTTGAGCTTCTTTAGCATCATTACTTTTTATTTTAACTAGCATTGTTCCGATGATAGAAATAATAATACCTGCACCAGCAATAGCCATTGGCAATAAGATAGGTCCAATACCTCCAAAGGCATCACCAATATTACCACCCATATCTTTAATTACATAGTTACCAAGCACCATGGCAGCTAAAACAGTGGCTACATAAGAACCAAAGAGATCTGCACCCATACCAGCTACATCACCTACATTATCACCAACGTTATCTGCTATAGTAGCAGGATTACGAGGATCGTCTTCTGGAATACCAGCTTCTACCTTACCAACTAAGTCAGCACCAACATCAGCAGCTTTGGTATAAATACCGCCACCAACTCTGGCAAATAATGCAATGGATTCAGCACCAAGAGAGAAACCCGCTAAAGTCTCCAATACTATGGTCATATCCATAGTGTTTGTCCAAACTCCATCCATAAATACATGAAAGAATACAATAAAAAATACCGTTAACCCTAGTACAGCTAAACCTGCGACACCGAGTCCCATTACAGTACCACCACCAAAAGAAATTTTAAGTGCATTTGGTAAACTTGTCCTAGCGGCCTGAGTTGTTCTAACATTAGTTTTGGTGGCGATTTTCATACCAATGTTACCAGCATAAGCAGAAAATACAGCTCCAAAAATAAATGCGATTACAATAAGCCAATGTGTTGTGGGTACTACGAAAGAAACCACTGCAAGCAGGATACTTACAATAACTACGAATATGGCGAGTAACTTATATTCAGCATTTAAAAAGGCTAGGGCGCCTTCGTAAATGTGATCTGAAATTTCTTTCATTTTGCCATCTCCAGCATCTTGTTTCATAACCCAAGATTTCTTTACAAGCATGTAAATTAATCCTAAAAGCGCCAAAACTATTGGCATGTAAATCATCATTGACTCCATATTATATTATTTATTTTAATTAGTTAATACCTGTTAAAAGTAGTGAAATGAATGTTAATAAAAAAGACCCTACTACAATCATTGTAATAGGGTCTTTTATCTAATATATTTTATAAACTATTTAAATCTTGAAATCACCATTAGATTTATGTGTACTGTTTTCGTATCGGTCGATACATTTATTGAGAATGTCGTAAGCTTCCTGAGCATCTCCCCATCCACCAACATCAACTTTCTTTTTTTCAAGGTCCTTATATACCTGAAAGAAATGTGTAATCTCTCTAATTCTATGCGGGTTCAGATCTTGAAGATCGTTGTAGCTGTTCCATATAGGATCACTTACTGGTACACATACTAGTTTTTCATCTGGACCTTTTTCATCGGCCATGTGAAATACTCCTATAGGCTTTACTTCCATCACACACATCGGAAATGTTGGTTCTGTACCCATAACTAATACATCCAAAGGGTCTCCATCTAAAGCTAGAGTTTCTGGAATAAAGCCGTAATCTCCAGGATACATCATAGATGAAAATAACATACGGTCGAAACGTATTTTATTTAATTCAAAATCATACTCATATTTATTGCGACTTCCTTTTGGGATTTCTATTAATACATCAAAGGTTAATTTTCCTGCTGCTGTCATATTCAATTGTTTGGGTGTTCTCTTATAATTTTTTAAGAACGCTTAATGGTTTTTTTGTTAAAAATTTGAGGGTTGCAAAAGTATTGAATCCTTTGATTTTGAGCAAGTAATTCTGTAAATGTTTATAGTGTACATTTAAACTTATTGCAGTATCATAGTAAAATACGGTTTTTGTCCTGGTTCTTTTTCTGATCTACTTTTAATTTTTAACAATCCTTCAAACGCATCGCTGACAGTTGAGGGATGGTTTTATCGACCATAGCAATAACTGCGGCTGCAGCTTGATCTGCGTGGAATTCTTTAGCCAAATTCAGACTTGTTAAAACCCTCACAAGATGACCAGGCAGGATTTCCTCAATAATCGCTGTCATTTATCAGAAGCTTTAGATTCGTCTAAACGTTCTTTGACGTTGGTTTCAGAATTTACCATTTTATCGCCGTAGTATTTTAGATAATACACTCCAATTTTAGTACTCGTTTGCACCAGTTTTGATCCGCGTTGAATTTTACCGATCCGAAAGTTTTTGAGTGTTTCATATTATGTTTGCCATAGCGAGTAACTATTCATTTAAACCTTTTAATGCTTTAACTATAATAATTGAAAAGACTTATTAGCTTACTTCACTTTCTCTATATATAAAAACTTTACTAGGTCTATACTAGGTCTATAATATAATGTAGATAATGCCTTTAATTGATTTTCAAAACCAGATATAACGTTATTCTTTAAAAATACAAAATGAAGTCCGGAATACGAGAATCTGAAAATGAAAAAAACCAAGCTACATGTTTAGTGTAAGTTGGCTTTTACTAACGGTCTTAATCTTAACAAAAAATTGAACTCATGCCATAAGCTTCGCCGATTATTGCCTTCTTTCCAAAGATATTTCATAAGATTTTATTTATGAAGCGCATGACGTTGCCGATTTGAAATTAAATATTCTAAAAGTTGAACGGTCTTGTCTCTTCCCCGTGTTTTCGAATCTACTTTCACAGTATAGCGTCATAAATTAAACGGTCCCAAATTTAAATACGATAATCGCATTTTCTCGAAATCGCTTTAATTCTTGCAGTTT
This sequence comes from Winogradskyella bathintestinalis, assembly GCF_030407435.1. Classification (GTDB taxonomy): domain Bacteria; phylum Bacteroidota; class Bacteroidia; order Flavobacteriales; family Flavobacteriaceae; genus Winogradskyella; species Winogradskyella bathintestinalis. The sequence continues at coordinate 111,946 of NZ_JASDDK010000006.1, read as the reverse complement.
GTTATTCAGGAGATACATTTAAGAGTAACTTCTTTTTAGCAGAAGTAGACGATTTTTTTACGGTTTTTGCTTAGATGTGCGACTCTTTTTTGCTGGCACATTAATGGTAATAATCTATACATGAAGTCGCGAATCTGGACTGACAATTAAGCGATGGAATCTTTTATAGCATTAAAACCTGAAGGTGAAGCATTTCTCCATTTGTAAATTTTTACCTTTTCTTTTAAGTCCTCACCAAAATCACTTATTTGATCTTGACGACACGCTAGCGATTTCCGTACATCTTTTATAGTTTCATAAACACTTTAGGCTCTTCTTCAGCCCTAGTTTTCCAAATCGAAAAACTTTTTTTTAATAATGAGTCTTGTTCTTTTTGGGGATTCATGTTTTGTGGCTTATAATGTTAGATCTGCTAATCATTTTTGAATAAATTTTGCAGCATCATTAAAGTCTGAAAAGTTTTTATCCTCTCCGCCTTATATATGCGATACTTCCCCTCTCCATGGTACTTTAGATTCCCCGTCTTCTTCAGAAATAATCTGGTTAAACCGAACCATAAAAGATGCGGATTGATCTGCTTTTTTTATAATATTAAAATTGACAGCGCTTACAAAGTACAATTCTTTAATGACGAATTCAATAAATGTTTAAGCGAAAGGTGATCAATATCAAAGACTTGCGTAAAAACTAAATGTCTAAAAAGTTGTTCAGATAAATTAAGCAAAAAAAATCGGGCTGTTAAAAATAAAACCCAAAACTACCAGTAACTCCAAAAGGTCTAGCATTTGGACGATCTAAGTAATTACCTCTAAAATTAAAATCGAGTCGTAACACCTTAAAAATATTGGCTATACCGAAGCTATATTCGTAATAAATGCGCGAATCTGGTGCAACCAATGGGATTTGTACAGGGTTGTTAGTAGTATTTAACGCAATATTTTCATCTGAAAGTTCTCCCCAAACACCGCGTATACCCGCAATAGCTCTTAGATTATACTTCTTTAGAAAAGGTATGCGGGAAAAAATACGGCCATTAAAGTTATGTTCAATATGTAGTGAACTGTAAGTATCTGTAACAAACTCGTAAAAATCTAATTGTGGAAACGTATTGTATATAGAAAAATAGGATTGGTTACCAGGAACAACGCTAAGTAAACCAAGCGGGACTTCTCCAAAAGTTTTTCCTAATTCTACAGAGGTTGTTAATCTACCGAAACCTCCAAGTTGCCAAGGTTGTATATAAGAAAACTGAACTTTAGTATAATCAAAATCACTATTGAATAAATTACGATAGCCCTGACTTACTTGTGCAAAAAGGGTAGCAAAATTATCATTTTTGTTTCTTCGCTCTACGCCGAAACCGGTCATTTGACGTTTTGGGTAATACGAAAGTGATAATCGGGATTCATATTGTTGAATTTCAGAAGAAATTCCTGTAGGAGAATTAGGATCGTTATAATCTAAACTGAATGTTGGTGATGCCGAGCTCAATTTACGTACACTTCCGTCCATGCGGATTTCAAAATTTCTTAAAGGCTCAACGGAAAATCCAAAACTGGTTAAATTAATATTAGATAATTTATCGTTTGTGCTTGTGCCAATAACAGCAGAAGACGCCAAACTACGGCCTAATACATCCGAGGAACTTGTTAGGCTCGCTCCAATCTGTTCTATATCTCTTCTATGGCCACCAAAAATTGTAAATCGAGACCGTTTATCCAATAACCATTTACCTGAAATTCCATGTTTAACTTTATCGTCTTTAAAACCGTAAGCTAAAAACCCTTCGAGTCTCCAAAGATCATTTTGGCCAAAATAGGTTCGGCCGCCGGTACGTATTCTAACGCCTTCAACCTCGTTGTATCCAAAGGTTGAAAAGATAGGACCATAATCGAATTTAATACTCGGAAACTCAATATATCCTGAAGCCAGGATGCTTCCTATATTGTATAACCGTTTAAATTTTTTAACTGTTTTCAGCGTGTCTAACATTTTATACACACCTTTTTCATCTTTATTTAGCGCTTCAAGACGATTGGTTTCCCAAAAATCATCTTCCCTGTTATAAACATCGGCGTCATAATGATAAACGTCTTTATCGTAAAAATCAGGATTCTTTGGTTGATCAAACTTGTAATTATCGTAAATCGTAGTTCGTTTTCCGTAAACTCCTCGAGACATTTCTTTTTTATTGAAAGCAAAATCTGAAAGAAAATAATCACGTTCAATAAGGAAGACGGAATCGTTAAGCACTTCAAATTCTTGTTCGATATAAATTTCCTTAACCCAGTTAATATTCGCACTTTTAGAAGCTTGAAGGTTAATTTCTTTGATGGCGTATGTAGAATCATTGACCCAAAAATCACCCTTAAAGGTTAATTCGTTTTTTCGTCTAGGATAATAGATAATGTTATAACACCACTTGTCACCAATATATGCGCTATCGGACAATACATAATTATAGGTTTGAATACCTGTTCTACTTAATGGACTTACAAAGCTTTTGTCAAAAAACTTTAAGTAATTATCATATACATTATATTCGGAATACAGATCGTCTATAAAATCTATAATGACTTGGTTATTGCTAAAACCAGAATTTTTATTACCTAATAAATCTTCGCGTTCTTTGTTGATGGTATTGTCACCAGAGATTTTCTTCACGGATTCATTCAAGAAAATTGGTAAATAAGTTTTGCCTGTAACGTTTGAGGTGTCTACTTCTTCAAATACAAACTCCATACCTTTAAATAATTTACTTTTAATTAAAGCACTATCTATGGTATTAAGGTCAAACTCTACTTTTTCGTATTGGTCGTATTCGTATTGTTTAAACTGGCTCAGCCCGTTATGGCGTTTACGTTCCCAAATCTTTTTTAGAATTCTTATGGCTGGGTTTTCTGAAGCTTTTTTAGATTGTTTTCCGGTAACAATCACCACTTCATCCAAAGAGGAAGCTTCTTCTTTAAGAATATATTTTAGATCGTAGTTTACGCGTTTAGTTAACGGTATTTCTAACATCTCAAATCCAACAAAAGAAATGATAAGGGTTTCCCAATTTTCGTCAGACTCTAAATAGAATTTTCCATCTTCATTGGTAATAGTACCTTGGGTTGAGCCTTTAAATAAAACATTAGCAAAGGGAATTGGGACATCATTCTCATCAAAGACGTGTCCGCTTACTTTGGTCTGAGCCATTGACGACCACAAACCTAGAATTAAAAAGGGGATAAATAATTTTAACTTCATAATAAAAAAATAAACTTCACCAACAACCGTGCTAAACTTTAGCGTAGAGGTTACTGATGAAGTCTATTAAACGCAGAAAACTGCAATTTATTTGTACATTACTTTTTTAACCGCTTTAATAACATCGTCACTGTTAGGCAACCATTCTGCTAATAAAACTGGTGAATAAGGCGCAGGAGTATCTGCTGTATTTATTTTAACTATTGGGGCATCTAAATAATCAAAGGCTTCAGACTGCACTAAATAAGTGATTTCTGTCGCGACATTCCCAAAAGGCCATGCTTCTTCTAATATTACTAAACGATTTGTTTTCTTAACAGAAGTTAGAATCGCTTCTCTATCCATAGGTCGAACGGTACGTAAATCTATAATTTCGCAAGAAATACCATCTTTTTCTAATTCGTCTGCAGCCTTGTAGGCCTCTTTTATGATTTTACCAAACGAAACAATTGTAACATCTGTACCTTCACGTTTAATTTCGGCAACCCCAATTGGTAGTACATATTCGCCATCTGGCACTTCTCCTTTGTCGCCATACATTTGCTCACTTTCCATAAAAATAACAGGATCGTCATCTCTAATGGCTGCTTTGAGTAACCCTTTGGCATCATAGGGATTAGAAGGTACAATTACCTTTAAGCCCGGAGTGTTAGCAAACCAGTTTTCAAAAGCTTGAGAATGCGTTGCACCTAATTGCCCCGCAGAAGCTGTTGGTCCTCTAAAAACAATAGGGCACTTAAACTGTCCGCCAGACATTTGTCTAATTTTTGCAGCATTATTTATAATCTGATCAATACCAACCAAAGAGAAGTTAAACGTCATATATTCTACAATGGGTCTGTTGCCCGTCATTGTAGATCCTATAGCGATACCCGCAAAACCAAGTTCTGCAATTGGAGTGTCTATAACTCGCTTTGCTCCAAACTCATCTAACATGCCTTTAGATGCTTTATATGCGCCATTATATTCTGCTACTTCCTCGCCCATAAGGTATACGCTTTCATCTCTACGCATCTCTTCGCTCATGGCTTCGCAAATCGCTTCTCTAAATTGAATTGTCTTCATTATCTATAATTTTTACGAGTAGCAAAAATAATAATTATTGATTATATAATGACATTAAATGCAAAGTGAAAAAAATAAAAAATTGTAACTCATAATTCTTATTGAACCACATAATGATTTTGAAATTAAAAAACTTCATTTTTATTGGGCTCATTGTGATAATTTCTAGTTACAGTTTTGCGCGGGTCTCCGTGCATAGTCCCATGTAAAATCATTCTATTAAAATTGAATTACCTGCAGATATACCTTGTGTAACACTTAAGTCCGATGGCACAGTTATACTTACACATCAAGATTAGAACATCACAAATATTTTTGCCGAATATATTATTTATGGTTTTTATCAAACGTTTCCAAATATTAATCCCGGAGGTGAATTAATTAAAGAATATACCGTTGTGCATGGCAACAGACCTTTTATTAATGAACTGTATGCGTACGAATTTCCGGAGACTTAATTTTGAAAATAAATTGTATTGGGTATTGGAAGTAATGAGGGTGGTAATTATGGAATATTCGGGTTAATCTAGATAATGGTGAAGCCGGGGAATTTGATGTTGGACGAGAAAATGCAATTTTCGCTACTTATTATTAACTTTTGAAGACGAGGCATTATCTCTCGAGAAACAAAGTTTTCAACGTATAAAAATTTAAAAAATTGAAGGTATGTCGTATTTAAATATTGCCACTTAAACAATGATTCGCTAATTGTAGAGGTGTATACGAGGTCTGGTAAACAACAAATACCTCCAACTAAATTTGATAAAGACATCATTAATATTTCAAATTTTCTACAGGGTTATACTTCATAAAACTTTCAGATTTAAATAATCGGCAAAAAATCTTTAAATTCCTGAAGAATTAATAGTGTAATAGATTAAAATTGAATTTTTCTAAAATTTGTTATGCACGCATAGTAAATTTCAAAATATTATTTTTATCTTCGTACTCAATAAAAAAGACGTTTAAAATAAATCATTTCTATATGAAAATATTAGTATGTATTAGTCATGTACCTGATACAACCTCAAAGATTAATTTTACCGATGGTGATACTAAATTCGACACTAATGGAGTACAATATGTTATCAATCCTAATGACGAATTTGGCCTTACCCGAGCTATGTGGTTTAAAGAAAAGCAAGGCGCAAGTGTAGATGTTGTTAATGTTGGAGGACCAGAAACGGAACCGACTTTAAGAAAGGCTCTAGCTATTGGTGCTGACACAGCAATAAGAGTTAACACTCCAGCAACCGATGGATATGCCGTGGCCAAACAATTAGCGAATGTAGCTAATGATGGAGGGTATGATTTGATCATAGCGGGAAGAGAATCTATTGATTATAATGGTGCTATGGTGCCAGGAATGTTGGCTAGTTTAATTGATGCTAATTTTGTTGCCAATTGTATTAGTTTAGAAGTTGATGGCACAAGCGCAAAAGCGGTTAGGGAAATTGATGGAGGAAAGGAAACTGTAAGTACGGCATTACCATTAGTCATTGGTGGGCAGAAAGGCTTGGTGGAAGAGAGTGACTTGCGTATTCCTAATATGAGAGGAATTATGATGGCGCGAAAAAAACCATTATCTGTGGTAGAACCTACGGATGCCAAAGCTGAAACTAAAGCTGTAAGTTTCGAAAAACCAGCTCCAAAAGGCGCGGTTAAATTGGTAGATGCTGATAATTTAGATGAGTTAGTAAACTTACTTCATAATGAGGCTAAAGTGATTTAATGCAGCTTTATTATTCCGAAGGTTAACACTGAGCGCAATCGAAGTGCTATTTCGGAATCTCATGATATTAAATAGGTAATAACAATAAGTTCTTGAATTAAGTTCAGGAAAAATCTCATAAATAAAATTTTATGTCAATTCTAGTATATACAGAATCCGAAAACGGAAAATTAAAAAAAGCGGCTTTAGAAGTCGTGTCTTACGCTAAGGCTGTTGCTGACCAAATGGGAACTTCAGTGACTGCCGTTGCTGTTAATGCAGATAATGCAGAATCGCTTGGTGCCTACGGGGCATCCAAAGTTCTATTGGTAAAGGATGACAGTTTAAAGGCATTCAATGCTAAGAAATATGCAGCCATTTTAGAGGCGGCAGCAAAAAATGAAGATGCAAAAGTAGTTGTGGTTAGTTCTAGCGCAAATAGCAAATATTTAGCGCCATTGTTAGCCGTTGGTTTAGAAGCTGGTTACGTGTCTAACGTAGTTGAGGCACCATCTAACGTGTCTCCATTTACGGTGAAACATTCGGCCTTTACCAATAAAGCATTTGCCAATACTGAAATTACAACGGATATTAAAATTGTTGGTTTATCTAACAATTCATTTGGGTTAGTAGAATCGGGTGGAAGTGCCACTGTTGAAGACTTTACTCCTTCTATTCCAGAATCTGGAGTTACTGTGGAGTCTGTTGATAAAGCAACGGATAAAGTGAGCATTGCCGATGCCGAAGTTGTTGTTTCTGGTGGAAGAGGCTTAAAGGGGCCTGAAAACTGGGGAATGATAGAAGAGCTAGCAGAAGTGTTAGGAGCAGCAACTGCTTGTTCGAAGCCAGTATCAGATTTAGGATGGAGACCACATAGTGAACACGTGGGGCAAACTGGGAAACCTGTAGCTTCCAACTTATATATTGCCATTGGTATTTCTGGAGCGATTCAGCATTTAGCAGGTATTAATTCTTCAAAAGTAAAAGTGGTAATTAATACAGATCCAGAAGCGCCATTCTTTAAGGCTGCTGATTATGGAGTAGTCGGTGATGCATTTGAAGTGGTTCCGAAATTAATTGAAAAATTAAAAGCTTTTAAAGCTGCAAACGCATAATTTTATTACCTTGTAGTTTTCAATTCAATTTGGTAATAAAATAGCGTTTTATATTAAGAACTGTTTAAATTTAGAAGATTTCTCAATACTTACATTTTATCGAAAGTATAGTGGAAATTAACCAAATCTGTAAAATGGAGTTGGTAAAGTCCAAATTTAAACAGTTCTTTGTGTTTTGCCTTAGCCCTAATTCTAAGTAAGAATTATGACTTTTCTAAAGGAAAGGTAAATAAGGATACTTCAACCAAAAAGTGTTGAGGAGTATAGTTTTAAAATATGAGTTTAGTTCGTTTAAATATCAAAGGCATTTCATACAGTCAAACCCAAAATGGTGCCTATGCTTTAATACTTAATGAGGTTGATGGTGACCGTAAATTACCTATAGTTATTGGTGCTTTTGAAGCGCAATCCATAGCTATTGCTTTAGAAAAGGAAATCCGTCCTCCGCGTCCGTTAACCCACGATTTATTTAAAAACTTTGCTGACAGATTTGATATTGTAGTAAAACAAGTTATCATTCATAAATTGGTTGATGGCGTATTTTATTCAAGTTTAATTTGCGAACGCGATAAAATTGAAGAAATTATTGATGCCAGAACTAGCGATGCCATTGCACTGGCTTTACGTTTTCAAGCACCGATTTTTACCTATAAAAATATTTTAGACAAAGCTGGTATTTATCTTAAGGTCAATCCGAAAAAGGAAGATGATGAAGAACAAGATAGTATTCTTGTTGATGATCTTATTGTTGAAGAAATTGAAGCAGCATCAGTAGAACAAGAAGGTTATAAAAATAAATCTCTAGAAGAACTCAATTCACTTCTCGAAGAAGCCGTTAATAATGAAGATTATGAAAAGGCAGCTCAGTTAAGAGACGAAATTTCCAAACGCTAACTAACACATCTTTTTATGAATCAGTTTTTCAAGGCTTTTCTGGCTATTTTTATTAGCCTTTCATCAATAACAGCGCAAGAACTTGAAAAAATATGGGAGTCAACAACTTCTGAAAATAACTATTCTACTTTAGAATTTAAAAAAGGAGAATTCAACTTTTCCTCGAGCACAGTAGATGATTTAAAAGGAGATTATATGTACCAAAATAATTTGTTGCTACTGTATCACAATGATTCATTAAACTCTATTAAGCGATATAAAATTACAGAACTTACAGATTCTACTTTGGTTTTCTCTGGAAATGAGATGCGTTTCAATTTAGTGTCAAAAAAAGATAAAACGATAGTTACACCCGTGGCCACTAAAGGAGAAATTATTCCAAATCAAGGATTTTCTTTTAACAGTTTGTGGCGAGGCATATTAGGAATGGTAACCTTAATTTTTATTGCCTTTTTATTTAGTAGTAATAGAAGAGCTATTAATTGGAAAACTGTTGGTATTGGGTTACTCTTTCAATTAATAATTGCAATTGGAGTTTTAAAAATAGATTTTGTAAAAACTGTTTTCGAATTTATAGGGCAAGGTTTTATTGCTATACTTGGATTTACGCAAGCAGGAAGTGAATTTTTATTAGGTGGCATGTTAGATGTAAACTCCTTCGGTTACATTTTTGCTTTTCAAGTATTACCAACAATTATATTCTTTTCGGCTTTAACTTCAGTTTTATTTTATTTAGGCTTAATTCAAAAAGTTGTAAAAGGGTTGGGCTGGTTATTATCGAAAGTTCTAGGTATTTCTGGTGCAGAAAGCTTAAGTGTTGCGGGTAATATTTTCCTAGGTCAAACAGAAGCTCCTTTATTGATAAAAGCCTATTTGGAGAAAATGAATAAGTCTGAAATTCTCCTAGTAATGATCGGTGGAATGGCTACTGTAGCCGGTGCAGTTTTGGCTGCCTATATTGGATTTTTAGGAGGAGAAGACGAAGCGTTACAATTGTTTTATGCTAAACACTTATTAGCAGCATCAGTAATGGCAGCACCAGGAGCTATTGTAATTTCTAAAATTTTATTTCCACAAACAGAAGATGTTAATACAGATGTTGCCGTTTCAAAAGAAAAAATAGGTTCTAATATTTTGGAAGCTATTGCAAATGGAACAACAGAAGGTTTAAAACTAGCTGTAAACGTTGGTGCTATGCTTTTGGTATTCGTGGCGTTTATTGCGATGATTAATGGAATTTTAGGTGGTCTTGCGGGATTTGATGGGATTATTATTGAAAGCTTGAATATACATTGGCAATTTACCTCATTAAATGAAATCATAGCAGAAAACACGGCATACGATAGTTTGTCTTTAGAGTTTCTTTTAGGGTATTTATTTGCACCATTGATGTGGTTGATTGGTGTAGCATCTGAAGATATGGCTTTAATGGGACAGCTTTTAGGAATTAAATTAGCTGCAAGTGAATTTATCGGTTATATACAATTAGCAGATTTAAAAAATGTAGCAAACGCCACACACCTTACTTATGAGAAGTCGATTATAATGGCAACGTATATGTTATGTGGTTTTGCGAACTTCGCATCTATTGGAATCCAAATTGGAGGCATTGGTTCTTTAGCACCAGGCCAACGTACACAATTATCTAAATTTGGAATGAAAGCTTTAATTGGAGGCACTATTGCTTCTTTAATTTCTGCTACGATTGCAGGAATGATTATTGGGTAGTAAAATTCTTTAAAAAGCAGAGTCTTATAAATTATAGTTAATAACTAATCATAGATACTCAAGCATCAAAATATAATATTTGATGCTTTTTTTTTATTTTCGCTTTAAGTCATGTTGAATTTATTTTCAGCATTCAATTACATCAATATTTTAGTTTAATTTAAAGAGATTCCCACTTCCGTGGGACATGTTATGAAACAATACCACGACTTAGTAAAACACGTCTTAGCTGAAGGCAACGACAAAGGCGATAGAACCGGCACTGGCACAAAAAGTGTTTTTGGATATCAAATGCGCTTCGATTTGAGTGAAGGATTTCCAATGGTAACGACCAAAAAACTGCATCTGAAATCTATTATTTACGAATTACTTTGGTTTATAAAAGGCGATACTAATACCAAATATTTAACGGAAAATGGTGTAAGAATTTGGAATGAATGGGCTGATGAAAATGGGGATTTAGGTCCTGTTTATGGTCATCAATGGCGCAATTGGGCGAGTGAAGACATAGACCAAATTAAGGAAATCATTACCACTTTAAAAAATAATCCGAATAGTCGTAGAATGTTAGTCTCGGCATGGAATCCATCGGTTTTGCCAGATACCTCTAAGTCTTTTTCTGAAAATGTAGCCAATGGAAAGGCCGCTTTACCACCGTGCCATGCTTTTTTTCAATTTTACGTGGCTGACGGAAAATTGTCTTGCCAGCTTTATCAGAGAAGTGCAGATATCTTTTTAGGAGTTCCTTTTAATATAGGTTCTTATGCCTTGTTTACTATGATGATGGCTCAGGTTTGTGGATACGAAGCAGGTGATTTTATTCACACTTTTGGTGATGCTCACATTTACAATAATCATATAGATCAATTAGAATTGCAATTATCTAGAGAAATTAGACCGTTGCCTAAGATGATTTTAAATCCAGAAGTAAAAGATATTTTCGATTTTAAGTTTGAAGACTTTACGTTGGTCGATTACAATCCACATCCACATATTAAAGGTAAAGTTGCCGTATAAGTTTATTATATTAAAACTATCATCTTCACTGTAACTTTTCCTTGCGACATTTTTTTTATAAATTAAGAAACTGAATAGGCGACGTATCCTGCATATTGGGGCTGTGGTAAAGATTTAAGTTTTGAGGAAACTAAAAATGCCCTACAGACAAAATCAAGGATTATATTATTGTCAATTTTAATTATAAATTAACGGTTAAAGTTTTCCCAACGGATTTAACCACAAAATTTCTAGTGGAATTACGATTGGTAAAAAGGCAGAACAGAACAAATTAATATTAAGGCCCATCATAAATCTATTGCTATAGGGGTAATTCAACTTATAAAACAGAGCCAAAATTTAAATTGCCGGGAACAAAAGACGGACTACTTGTTATTATTGTTTTTAAAGCTTTAATGACCGTTCGGTTGTTGTAAATACACTAGATTTAAGATGATATGTTGTTGCTATATTATTCATAGAATTTTGGCTTCCGATTTATATTTATAAACAATCAATTGTCTCATAGCAGAAACCGAGGATTTAAAATAAGTGGTACTAAAGTATTAAAAGTCGTAGCGAGACATTTCATTATTAGAATATATTAAGATATCTTTCAGGCCTGAGCATATTTATACTTGGGCTAATTTTACTTTTAATCACCTTAACTTTACTTTTAATTATGAAAAAAAATCTTCTGTGCATATTTACTTTATTAATACTGGGCTTGACAAGTTCAGCTCAAAACCTTCAAAAAGCAATTGAAGATTTTAAATCTATCACAAAAGCTACTGTTACGATAAATGTAAATTCAGGAATTCCTGAGTTTATTAAATTTCCTTTAAATGAACCATTGGAAGTAGAAGGTTATACGGTTTTAGATAAATCCATGTCTTTTTTAGACCGTTTTAAGAATGTTTTCGATATCAAGATTTTGGAGAATACGTTTCATCTCGACACTATTAAAACGGATCAATATGATTTTAAACATGTGGTACTTCAGCAAACACATCAAGGTGTACCAATTTTCGATGGTCAATTAAAATTTCATTTTAATAGCGATGGAAAAATAACGGCGATCAATGGTAATTATATTCCTTATATTAAATTAAAGGCTATTCCAAATTTAAGTCAAGAACAAGCTGCCAATATAGCTATCGACACTATTAATAATCAGGATATTAATTACTCAAGTGACCAATTGATTATAAAAGAAAGTGCACTTTATGTCTTCCAAAAAGGATTAGTACAAGGCTATCGTGGTTCAAATTACTTAGTCTATAGGATTGAAGTAACGAATGAGAATGACGTTCGAGAATTTATTTTTGTAGATGCCAATAATGGTCAAATAATAGAACAATTTACGGGGATTGCTCATGCAATAGATCGTGCTGTTTATGAAGGTAACGGTTCTAATATCGTATGGCAAGAAGGTGATGCTTTTCCAGGATTGTTAACGATATGGCAACAAAACGAAGTTCTTGCCTCAGGACATACGTATAATTTTTTTAAAAACGCTTTTGACTTTGTATCTTTTGATGGTGCTGACGCTACAATGCTTATTTTAAATAATGTTGACGATGCAGACTTTTGTCCGAATGCAAGTTGGAATGGTGTTAATATTAATTTTTGTGATGGAACTGCCACAGACGATGTTATAGGGCACGAATGGTCTCATGCCTATACAGAATATACAAGCGGATTAATATATTCATACCAATCTGGTGCTATAAATGAAGCCTATTCTGATATTTGGGGTGAAACTATTGACTTAATAAATAATTACGAAGACGAAGGTGAGGATTTCTCTATAAGAACTAATTGCAATAGTTCTGACCGCTGGTTAATAGGCGAGGATGCGTCTTCTTTTGGTGGTGCTATTAGAGATATGTGGGATCCGACATGTATGGGAGATCCGGGAAAAGTAATGGATATCGAATATTGGTGTGATGCTGCGGATTCAGGCGGAGTACATGTTAACTCTGGCGTTCCCAATCGTGCTTACACCTTATTGGTTGATGGGGGCAATTATAACGGATATACTATAAACGGCATTGGTTTTACAAAAGCGGCTCATATATTTTGGCGAGCTCAAAGTCAGTACTTAACTATTTCAAGTGATTTCTCAACACTTGCCGATGCGCTTGTGGCTGCAGGTAACGATTTAATAGGTTTTAATTTAGAAGGTTTATCCACTTCTGAAATAGCTGCAGGACCATCTAACGAAATTATAACGTTACAGGATTTAAACCAATTGGTTAATACAATATTAGCGGTAGAGTTAAGAACAGATCCTGGTTGTCCAAATACTTCAATAATATTAGAAGCTTTAGAAAATGAGTTGTGTGATGCCGCAATTAATAATCCTATTTTCTTTGAGGATTGGGAATCGGGATTAGGAAATTGGACTACCGAACAAGTACCAGTAAATTCTGCCACTTGGACATCGAGAGATTGGGTTGTTGGTAACGGAACCAACGCTAACAGGTTCGGAAATATTGCTTATGGGGAGGCAACTGCTATTGGAGATTGTAATACGATTTTAGAAAATGGAATTATCCGTTTAATTAGTCCGGTTATTACAATACCGAATGTCTCAACCTCTGCTTTCGAAATGGCATTTAACCATGTAATTTCTTTGGAAAATGAATGGGATGGTGCAAATATTAAATATAGCCTTGATGGGGGCGAATGGACTATTCTGCCTCTAGCTGCATTTACAGAAAACCCTTATAATGATGCGGAATTGCGAGAGAGTGATAACCCTTTAGCTGGTGAGCCTGCTTTTACCGGATCGGACGTTGGAACTTATTTAGCATGGGGAACTAGTGTTTTAGATTTATCCACTATTGGTGTTGTTGCTAATTCTACAATACAGTTTAGATTTGAAGTTGGAACCGATGGTTGTAATGGTATTATAGGTTGGGCCTTAGATGAAGTAATGATCTATAATTGTACGACCTTATCTATAAACGAATTTGCCTTACAGAATGCCATACATGTATATCCTAATCCATCAAAAGGAGAATTTACCATTCAGAAAATGAAATCATTGGATATACTTGAGGCTACTATCTACGATATTAACGGAAGACAGATTAAGAAGATGAACTTACAAGATATGTCAGATTCTATGACAATCGATTTATCTCACATGTCTTCTGGAATGTACTTTATGTCTGTTGCCTCGAAAGAATCAAAATTTGTTATAAAACTCTTTAAGGAATAAACCATATTCTACATGCAGATAAATATAAAAAGCGTCCCGATTTTAATCGAGACGCTTTTTTATTAAGTCTTATGTTATAAATTATTCTTATAATTTGATAACACTGTTTTCGGCACCTGCGAAATCGTTCCAAGCATAAGCATCCGCATGTTCATCATTGATGTAAGAAGTACCATCAACGAGATATTTAAATTCGTAAGAGTTATCTTTTTCTAAATCAACGGTACCTTTAAAAATTCCATTTTTCAATTTTTTCAATTTTGTAGCTTTTTGTGTATTCCACTCATTAAAGCTTCCTAATACCACTACATTTTTTGCCTCATCTGCAGGTACAGAAAATGTGACCTTACAGACTGGCTTACTTTTTAAATACTGCTTTTTAATTGCCATAATAGATAAATTAATTATAGTACAAAACTATAAAATAATGATGCAGGTATTCGCTATTAAATGTCTAAAAATTAAAGAATTATCATTTTCATAATATAGGCTTTGCTTTTTTTTAAACTACGTAATATATAATCCTAAAATTTAATGAATTAGCAATATCTATAATTAAAACCTTAAGTCTTGATTTTCAACTACATCGTTATCGAAATCATTAATTATTAAAACTCTAAAAATTACTGCATTCATAAAGTGAAAAACAAGTATCTTTATCTTATTAAATTACAAATATGTTCGGTAAGAAAAAACAAGTTTCCACTATAGATAAGGACCAATTAGAGTTAATTGAAAATGCCCAAAAACGTATTAAGCAGAAAAAACGTTTGTATTTTCATTTTGTTATTTTTTTAATTGGTGCAGTATTTTTAATTATTGCAAATACGGTTTTAGGCATTGGTGAAAATTTTAAAATTGCTAATATTGATTGGTTTGTTTATGCAATAGTGGCTTGGTTGTTTCTATTTATTTATCATTTTGTATCTGTTTTTATAACCCATAAGTTTATGGGTAAAGATTGGGAGAAACAACAACTTGAAAAATTAGTGAATCAACAACAAGAGCGTATTAATAGTTTAAAAAATAATTTCACAAAAGAGGAAACCAAAATCGCACAATCACAAGCATATAATGAATCTAAAAATGCGCCTAAAAATTTAGAGAAAAAAAAACTTTCTGAATTAACAATTATTGTGGCTGCAGGAGAAAATAATGCGATCGGAAAAGATAATGACCTAATTTGGCATTTAAGTGACGATTTAAAACATTTTAAAACGCTCACCAATGGTCACCATATAATTATGGGCCGCAAAACTTTTGAGAGTTTTCCAAAGCCTTTACCAAACAGAACTCATATCGTTATAACCAGGCAACACGATTATAAGGTTCCCGAAGGTGTTATTGTGGTTAATTCTTTAGATGATGCTCTCGATGCAGCAAGATTTGACAACCAACCATATATTATTGGTGGTGGGGAAATTTATAAACAAGCGATGTCCATTGTAGATAAACTTGAGATTACACGTGTGCACTCTACATTCGAAAATGCAGATACGTTTTTTCCGGAAATTGACCCTACGAAGTGGTCAGAAATCAATAGAACCACACACGATGCCGATGAAAAGCATGCCTATGCGTTCTCTTTTATAACGTATAAGAGGAAATAAAAGCTAATAGTACGGATCCAAGACTAGGTATAATTGAGACATTTGTATAAAACAAAACACGCTAACGTTGAAGCTAGCGTGTTTTAATGTTATTTTTTAGAAGTTCAATTAAATTTCAAAAGCAGCTTTTACTTTATCAACATAATCCAGCTTTTCCCAAGTAAACAATTCTACATCCAATGAAACTGTCTCTCCATTTGGTTGTTGAAATGATTTCTTAACGGTTTCGGGTTGTCTACCCATGTGCCCGTAAACTGAAGTTTCGCTATACATAGGTTGGCGTAATTTTAAACGCTTTTCGATAGCCGCCGGACGCATATCAAATAATGTCTTAACAGTTTTAGCAATTTCGCCATCCGTTAAATTAAAATGGCAAGTACCATAAGTATCAACGAATATACCCATTGGTTCTACAACTCCGATGGCGTAAGAGACTTGTACTAAAATTTCGTCACATAAACCAGCAGCGACTAAATTCTTGGCAATGTGTCTTGTTGCATATGCAGCACTACGATCTACTTTACTCGGATCCTTACCAGAAAAAGCTCCACCACCATGTGCTCCTTTACCGCCGTATGTATCAACAATAATTTTACGGCCCGTTAATCCTGCATCACCGTGTGGTCCACCAATAACAAATTTCCCTGTAGGGTTGATATGGTATGTAATATCATCATTAAATAATTGCTGAATATGTTCGGGCAATTGAGATACTACTCTCGGAATTAAAATCTCAATAATATCTTTGCGGATCTTTGCCAACATTTTATCATCTGTATCAAACTCATCATGTTGGGTAGAAACTACGATAGAATCAATGCGTTGAGGCACGTTGTTGTCGCTATACTCTATGGTAACTTGTCCTTTAGAGTCTGGTCTTAAATACGTAATGGCTTTGTTTTCGTGACGTAACGTAGCCAGTTCCTTTAAGATTCTATGCGATAAATCTAAAGCTAGCGGCATATAGTTGTCAGTTTCATTGGTAGCATAACCGAACATCATTCCTTGGTCGCCAGCACCTTGCTCTTCTTTAGAGGCTCTATCTACACCTCTGTTGATATCTTCAGACTGTTCGTGAATGGCAGATAGTACACCACAAGAGTTGCCATCAAACATATAAGCCCCTTTAGTGTAACCTATCTTATTAATAGTATCTCTTGCAATTTTTTGAACATCGAGGTAAGTATTTGATTTCACTTCGCCTGCCAGAACAACCTGTCCGGTGGTTACTAAAGTTTCACAAGCTACTTTAGATTCTGGATCAAAAGCTAAAAAATTATCGATAAGCGCATCGCTGATTTGATCCGCTACTTTGTCTGGATGTCCTTCAGAAACACTCTCTGAAGTAAATAAATATGGCATAATTCCTATGTTTTAGGTTATAGTTATTATGAAAAATTTGAGATTGCTAGGTCGCTAGAGAAGTCCGTTTAACTTACTGCTTTAGCATTTTTTTTTATCCTAATTATGTTTTAGGATCTGCTCTTTTATATTAAGAACAGCTGCTAAACGAATTTAGCATTAGAGGTTGCAATCAGATCAAATTTTTCCTCTTAAATCTGTGCAAAAATACGCATTAATATTAAAACTGAGTACCTAAAGGTTCAAAGAAAATTTATAATTTTTAATTTGAAGTTGTTTAAGTTCTTACAAATGAAAAAATTAGTAGATTTACGATATGCTTTCAAAGAAAACAAAATATGGAATAAAAGCGCTGGTGTATTTGGCCAAACAAGATGTGAGGATGCCAGTTCAGATTTCTTCAATTTCAAAATCTGAAAATATTTCACAAAAATTTCTTGAAAGTATATTATTGACCTTAAGAAAAAATGGCTTGTTAAGTTCAAAAAAGGGTAAAGGTGGTGGTTATTATTTGTTAAAAGACCCAAAAGAGATTCCAATGACCACAGTTATGCGATTATTAGAAGGACCAATTGCAATGGTGCCTTGTGTAAGTCTCAATTTTTATGAAAAGTGTGATGATTGTCCGGATGAGACGACTTGCGCTGTACACAAATTAATGATTGAAGTTCGTGACAATACGTTAGAAATATTTAGAAACACGACATTAGCTGATTTAGCACACACGAATTTAAAGCTATAGTATATAAGTTTTCAACTACTAGTTGAACTTAGATTACAATTCAACGCATAATATAGCTATTATCTATTTAATCAAATAAAGATTCAATAGAGGTAACTATCAAATTTTCAAGTTTTCAAGATTATTTTTCCGAAATTTTTATGTTGTTCATTTAAAATAAAGTTCTAGGTTTGCATTACTCTAGTAAGTTGATAGGATAAAAAGGTTAATTGTAAAAAGAATTACAGACAACCAAAAATCATGAGTATTGAAAATCAATATTTTAAAAGTGCGTATACCTCAATAAGTATGGGGACAAGTATCAGTAAACCTATAAGATGTAAGGATCCATGGCCATTGACGACATCTCTATTTCTTATATGATCATCTGTGCTTAACACTAGTGGTACTATTAGAAGCAAAGATTAAAATATGACACTTAAGATTTTTAAGCAGATATTTTTATATAACATTAAAAGAATAAAATGATTAATATAGATACAGCATATTGGAATAAAAAATTACGAGATAAAAGTCCGACTGAAATTGTTAAATGGGCATTAAAATTATCTGATAATAGGATAGTTACAACTAGTTTTGGTGTGTATTCTTCGGTTTTGTTGAGCACCATGTCTAAGTTAGAAAAAGATATTAAAGTCGTTTGGTGCGATACCTTGTACAATCAACCAAGTACATATGAGCATGCATCTATTATAATTAAAAAGTATAATCTCAATATTTTTAAATATCAAAGTCTATATAGCAAAGAAGAAATTGAAGCGTCTATCGGCTTACCAAGTTTAGAAGATGATAACCATGCTGTTTTTTCTGAAGCTGTAAAATTAGAACCTTTTAGGCGTGCTTTGCAAGAACAAGATCCAGATATTTGGTTTACTAATATCCGGGTAAGACAAACCGAATTTAGAGATAAAAAAGATATTTTAAGTTATAGTAAAGATGGCATTCTTAAAGTAAGTCCATTTTATTATTGGAGCGATGCCGATTTAGATCAATATATTGAAGATAATCAATTAGCCAAAAATCACTATTATTTCGATCCTATAAAAGCACTCCTTAATAGAGAGTGTGGAATACACTTAGAATAATTATTAAAGTAAGGTTCCTTTGCTAAGCTAAACAATATGGAGTCGATGTAGAAAGGTTGATGTAGGATATACAAAGTCTTAGAACAGAATTAGAAATTCCAATAGTAGAAAAGAACATCCTTGATTTTGCAATTAATAACTTTTCAATATTAGACAGGTTTATGAAGAGAAATTTAAAAGTCTGTGCTTAACGAAAGGTATGTGCGATCAGCGACAAGAGGGTGTGCAAATGATAAATATTAAATTACTCTACGGTAAAGAGACTTTGCTCTAGATTGCAGTATTTTTCTAGCTAATGTGATCGCAGATGTCACTTTGTTTCATGGACGGAACTAATTTAGAGATGCATTAAATTCTGTAGAACGTGTCCAAGAATTAAAATTGCTCAATAAAATTAACTTAATTACACCAGCAAAAATCAGGCAAGAGCACGGTGAATATAAAATTCAAGCGGTTGTTATTACTATAAATGGAGAAACCGAAACTTTAGAAACAGATGCTTTTATTACTTTATTTGGATGATCCCCGATATTGGGACTAATTATATACTATTATTGGTTTTTAAACTCCGTTTTAATAGTTAAAGATTTTGTGTTTTAATACATAACGATAACCGTTTCTTACGGATAAATTAACAATGGAACATCGATTTAATCAGATATTTGTACTTTAATTTTAAGTCTAATAAATATGAAATTAATAAAAAAGCATAAATCAGATTTTAGGTTTTTTGTGCAGATTATCTTGTTGACGGTAGTATCATTAATTATCTCGCACTTTATGTAAGGAATTAGATAGAACGTCTTGTAATTTTAAATTTAATCATGTTCATTCAGTGTATTCTTTTTTAATAAAACAGCAATTCTTATTTTTGAGGGTTGATACTTACATCGAAGAAAAATAAGTTCAATATTATAACGTAAGAATTGACTTAATTTATTAAAACAAAAAAGTCCTATGGACAAGATATTGCAAATTCCTTTAAGATTTAAAGAGCAAGTAGAAGATTTGGCTAAAGAATTATTTTATTTTGTTTTGGATTCTCCAATAAATCAAGAGAAGAAATTAAATGGAATAAAGGCCTCCTTTTTTAAAATCTCTGAAGGCTTAGAGTGTGGACTTTGTAACACGCGCTGGGAAAAATTTAAAAACGAGGTTCAAGCGTTACAACCAGAATTGTTTCTAGATGCCAATGCAGCTTATAATACCGATCCGGCGGCCAAGAGTGTCAAAGAAGTTTATTTGGCATATCCTGGGTTTTATGCAATTACGATGTATCGTATCAGCCATATTTTGTGGCAACTCGAAATTCCTATTTTACCAAGAATGATTAGTGAATACGCACATAGTAAATCTGGGACGGATATCCATCCCGGAGCCGTAATAGGAAAATCGTTTTTTATAGATCATGCAACGGGTGTCGTTGTTGGTGAGACGGCTGTTATTGGAGATAATGTTACACTATACCAAGGGGTAACTTTGGGAGGAATTAAAGTTGCGAAACAATTAGAGCATGTAAAAAGACATCCTACAATTTTAGATAATGTTACCATATATGCCAACGCCACTATACTTGGTGGTGATGTTGTAATTGGTGAGAATAGTACAATAGGTGCAAATGTTTGGATAACACAATCCATACCTAAAAATTCTATAGTCACTCATAAGTCAGATATAAAAATCTCAAGTAAATAACTAATAATGAGCATTTTAAAACAAATAGGGAATACACCTCTGGTAGAAAGTGTAAGTTTAGTTTCAAAGCCAAACGTAAGATTGTTTTTCAAATTAGAGGGAAACAATCCAGGTGGAAGCGTTAAAGACCGACCAGCTTACAATATGATATCTGAAGCTCTAAAGCGGGGTGATTTAAAGAAAGGAGACCGTTTGGTTGAAGCTACCAGTGGTAATACTGGTATAGCATTGGCTTACGTTTCCCAATTATTTGGTTTGAAAATCGCATTGGTAATGCCTGAAAATTCTACTGAAGAACGGATAAAAACTATGCGTGCTTATGGTGCAGAATTAATTTTAACGCCAGCCGATCGTGGTATTGAAGGATCTAGAGATGTGGCTTTCAATATGCGCGATACTGAGGGATATTTTTTATTAAATCAGTTTGAAAATGATGATAACTGGCGCGCACATAACAAAACTACAGCTCCCGAAATCTGGAAAGATACAGAACATAAAATTACACATTTTGTTTCTGCTATGGGTACCACAGGAACTATAATGGGAACATCTACATTTCTCAAAGAACAGAACAAGAATATTCAAATAATTGGAGCGCAGCCCGAAGACGGGTCGCGAATTCCTGGTATAAGAAAATGGTCGCCAGAATATGTTCCAAGTATTTTTAATAGAGACAAAGTAGATAAAATTATAGAAATTAATGAAACAGAAGCAAAAGCAATGACACAACGCTTAGCAAAAGAAGAAGGTATTTTTGCAGGAATGAGTAGTGGTGGATCTGTTGCTGCAGCTTTAAAGTTAATTGATAACTTAGATCATGGTGTGGTCGTTGCCATTATTTGTGATCGCGGTGATCGTTATTTATCATCCAGTTTGTTTGACGTTTCTTAATTTTGAAGCTGAGGTAGCTCATAAATAACTCATAAAAAAGGGTAATTTCAAAGGACTGCGTACTAAATAAACATAATCCTTATAAAATTGAGAATCATTGTAATGCTATAACATCTCTAAGTATCAGCGAATTGTTTTTGCATTTTGACGTTTAGCGCTTACTGTATATTTCTATGATGTTATGGTTTACAAATGTCCATTAATAACTAAACTTATTATTATATTTTTGCCGGCAATAATATATACATGAAGTACTGGCTTACGAGTTTAATTGTCGCAGTTGGATTTTTCTCTTTTTCACAAGAAAAAAAACCGACCAACACCTATTTTGACCTTAATTATTTTGGTGGAAATATAGCGCTTCATAATAATGATATTCTTCATCTTATAACTGGTCACCCCGACGGGTTTATTTTTAGTTATAATAAGAAAACTTTTGGAAATAACCCATGGGAACAACGTTACAATTATCCAGATTACGGGGCGTCTTTTATATATCAAGATTTAAAAAACGATAAATTGGGTCATAACTTTGGGGTATATGCACATTATAATTTTTACTTTTTTAAACGTAATGTAATGTTGAGATTGGCACAGGGTTTAGCCTATACGACCAATCCTTATGATAAGATAGAAAACCCAAAAAATGTTGCTTTTGGTTCCGATATTTTAAGTTCAACGTACCTCATGCTCAACTATAAAAAAGAACGTTTATTTAAACGTTTTGGGGTGCAAGCGGGTTTATCTTTAATCCACTACTCAAATGCCAATGTTACTGCACCAAATACCAGTGTTAATACCATTGCGTTTAATATGGGCTTGTCCTATAATCTCGATGCTGAAGACCAAGTGTATAAAGACAATAATGACACTCAAAAATACACTGAAAACATTAAGTTCAATTTGGTCTTTAGATCTGGTATTAACCAAAGCGATGTTATTGGGAGTGGTCAATTTCCTTTTTATATTTTTTCAGGATATGCAGATAAAAGATTAAGTGACATAAGTTCTATTCAGTTGGGTACAGATGTATTTTTCTCTAATTTTCTTAAGGAACTTATATATTACCAATCGGTTTCTTTTCCTGAGCTCGATGTAAGTGGTGATGAAGATTATAAACGAGTCGGTGTTTTTGCCGGTCACGAGCTATTTATTAATAAAATGTCTGTCATTACACAATTCGGATACTATATTTATTATCCTTATGATTTTGAAGGACGGACATATCTTAGAATAGGTCTTAAACGCTATTTCGGAAAAAAATTATTTGGGACAATAACGCTAAAGTCGCATGGTGCTAAGGCAGAGGCGGTAGAATTTGGAGTAGGTATTAGATTATGAAAAAAGTGTTGTACATATTTTGTCTCATCATTTTCGCTTGTAATAGCGAAGATGTATACGATTGTTTTCAAACATCAGGTGAGATTATTTACCAAGAGATTTCAGTAACGAGTTTCGAGAAAATTTTTGTCAATAGGGATATAGAATTGATTATTAAGGATGCGCCAGATTATAAAGTCACTATAGAGACAGGTGAAAATTTAATAAATGATGTTGAAGTCGAAGTCATAGACAATGAGTTGGTGTTAACTGATAATAATTCTTGTAATTATGTTAGGGAATATGGCATCACTAAAATCTATGTTGAAGCGCCAAATATAAATGTTATAAGAACTTCTTCTCAATACAGCGTGTCATCCGATGGTATTTTGTATTATCCAGCTTTAAATTTGTATTCTGAAGATTTTAATGCTGAAAACGAGTTTACCGTGGGTGATTTTAGACTTCATATAGCATCCGAGAATTTAGAAGTAGTCTCAAATAATTTATCTTTCTTTTACATCGATGGTAATGTGGAAAACCTGTTCGTCGGATTTTATTCAGGGGCAGGTCGTTTTGAAGGTGAAAACTTAAGAGCAGAGCATGTTCAGGTTTACCATCGCGGAAGTAATGACATGGTCGTAAATCCGCAACAATCCCTTACGGGCGAACTCAGAGGTACCGGAAATTTAATTTCCGTAAATCAACCAGCTGTTGTGGATGTTGAACGTATATATAGTGGGGAATTACTATTTGAGTAATAGCCTAAAGTAAGTTTTACCTTCTCAAAGATTAGGTGGAGCTCGTCATTTCTCTAAACAAGCTCTCTAAACTTGTGTTTTTCTGATGCAATTGTAAAATTTTCAACCCATTATCATGCGCAAAATCAAAAACGTGCGAACGCATATC
Source organism: Winogradskyella bathintestinalis (assembly GCF_030407435.1). GTDB lineage: Bacteria > Bacteroidota > Bacteroidia > Flavobacteriales > Flavobacteriaceae > Winogradskyella > Winogradskyella bathintestinalis. The sequence goes on along the minus strand of NZ_JASDDK010000006.1, from coordinate 88,345 downwards.
CTCCGAGGTCGAAAATGTAATTTCATATATAAAATCGTGCGTATTTTTAACTGAAGTGACCTTTGGTAATTTCAAAAGAAAAGCGTCTTCAACTCTATAATCAAATTCAACAATCACAATCTGTTCTTGTCCGGCTCTTAAATCTTTTAAATATTTATCCGCTACAATTTTTCCTTTATTAATAATAATTACACGATCGCACATGGCTTCAACTTCTTGCATTATGTGTGTAGAAAGAAATACTGTTTTTTCTTTACCAATGTTTTTAATTAAATTTCTGATATCAACTAATTGATTGGGATCTAAACCTGTTGTAGGTTCATCTAAAATCAATACCTCAGGATTATGCAATAGGGCATTTGCCAAACCAACACGTTGTCTGTAGCCTTTAGAAAGTTGACTGATTTTTTTGTGAGCTTCTGGAGACAACCCTGTTAATTTAATAACTTCATCAATACGAGATTTGGACGTGCCGTAAACATTGGCATTAAAATTCAAATACTCTTTAACGTATAAATCGGTGTACAGTGGGTTGTGTTCAGGTAAATATCCAACACTACTTTGAACCTTCTTTTTGTCGGAATTCACATCAAAACCATTAACCTTTGCAGTACCTTCTGAAGCTTCTATATATGTTGTTAGGATTTTCATCATAGTCGATTTACCAGCTCCATTAGGTCCTAAAAAACCAACAATTTCAGCATTCTTTACCTTAAAAGATATATCATCGAGTGCTTTCTGGTCTTTATATAGTTTTGTGATGTGTTGAACTTCAATAGACATATAGATAAAAATTTATTCAAAAATAGTTAATTCCGAATATTGAACTGTTTTTTTTGTTAATTCTTTAAAACTTCAGAATAAACTATAAAAAAACAATTCAACAATTTTGATTTGTAAAAATAATAATTACATTAGCCTAATATTTACAAACATGAATATTTCTAAAACATATTATAACTGGTTTTATTTCTTTTTTAGCTAAAGGAACGAGACAGTGTATGTTTTATTATAAATAAAATTTTAAAGTCTCGATTTAATCGAGACTTTTTTTATTCCCATTTTTTAAAGTGGTAAGAACGTTGAATTCTTAACAGGATTTAAAAAAAAATATTGAATTTGAAAAAACCAATAGCAATACAAGGCATTAAAGGCTCATTTCACCACGAAGTGGCTCAACGCTACTTCAAAACACAGACGGATGTTGTAGAATGCATGACGTTTGATAGTACTGTAGATAGTTTGTTAAATGGTGATACCGACTTTATTGTAATGGCTTTAGAAAATTCTATAGCAGGTTCTATTATTCCTAATTATGCGCTTATTGATAGGCATAATTTATTAATAGTTGGAGAACATTATTTAGATATTCAACATAATTTAATGGCGCTGGCCAATCAATCTATTACGGATATCAAAGAGGTACATTCTCATCCTATGGCTTTGTTACAATGCAAAGCGTTTTTCAAGAATTACCCACATATTAAATTGGTTGAAGCCAAAGATACTGCCGATGTTGCCAAGCAAATTTCTGATAAAAACATTAAAGGTATTGCTGCTATTGCTAGTGAAAATGCAGCAGAATTATATGATCTAGAGATATTGGCAGAAAGTATTCAAACGATAAAACATAACGAAACACGCTTTGTTATTGTACAACGCGAGAATGAACAACAAAATCTTAATACAAATAATAAAGCCTCACTAAAATTTGAATTGCAGCATAAGCGTGGAAGTTTAGCAGCCCTATTAAATGTGCTGAGCGATTGTAAGCTTAACTTAACCAAAATACAATCCTTACCCAAAATTGAAACACCATGGAAATATGCCTTTTTTGTAGATGTTACGTTTGAAAGTTATAAAGATTTTGAAAAAGCAAAATCAATTTTAAACTTAATGGCGGAAAATTTTAAGGTATTGGGAGAATATAAAAATGCGAGACAATGATTGAAGTTGCCAAACGATTACAAGAGGTTGAAGAATACTACTTTTCTAAAAAATTGAGAGAAGTGGCGCTATTAAAAGCTCAAGGTAAGCCGATAATTAATTTAGGAATTGGAAGTCCAGATTTAGAGCCACCCATTAAAGCTTCAATGAAACTTCAAGATTGCTTGTTAGACGAAAAAGCGCACCAATATCAAAGTTATCAAGGGTTGCCAGAATTTAGAGAGGAAATTTCAAATTTCTATAAAAGACATTATAATGTAGATCTAAGTTCTCAAACAGAAGTGCTACCGTTAATGGGAAGCAAAGAAGGGATTATGCATATTTCTATGGCTTTTTTAAATAAGGGTGATAAAGTCTTAGTACCAAATCCGGGATATCCAACATACGCCTCTGTAGCAAAATTGTTAGAAGCTAAACCGCTGTATTATGACCTAAAGGAAAGTCGTAATTGGCTACCAGATTTTAGGGCTTTAGAACGTATGAATTTAGAACGTGTAAAAATTATGTGGATTAATTATCCGCATATGCCAACAGGAAGAAATGCCGACAATAAGTTTTATGATAAAGTGATTGCTTTTGGAAAACGACACGATATATTAATTGTTAATGACAATCCGTACAGTTTTGTATTAAATAAAAAGCCAATTAGTATTTTAAGATATAAAAATGCCAAAGAAGTTTGCCTAGAGTTAAACTCTTTAAGTAAGACTTTTAATATGGCTGGTTGGCGTGTTGGGACGTTAGTGGGTAATTACGATTTTGTTAGTGCGGTTTTACGAGTAAAGAGCAATATGGATTCCGGAATGTTTTACGGTATACAAAAAGGAGCCATTGAAGCCTTAAAATGTTCAGACATTTGGTTTCAAAGTTTAAATAGTGTGTACCAAAAACGCCAAAAACTAATTTGGGAATTGGCAAAAAAACTAAAGTGTACCTATTACAGAAATGCCACCGGATTATTTGTTTGGGCAAAATTACCAACGCAATATAAATCAGAAGAATTTACCGATATGGTACTAAAAGAATACTCTATTTTTATAACACCCGGAACTGTATTTGGTAGTAATGGAGAAGGATATGTGCGATTTTCATTATGTGCAGATGTTGAAGTTATAAAAGAAGCTATAGCTCGAATTTAAAAAAATTATAAGCATAGTCTCGTGGAGTGAGTAAACGAATTATAATGCATAAATTAAGAAGCAAAAAATAAAGTGAATAACATATTTATTATAGGAGTTGGGTTAATTGGTGGAAGTTTCGCATTAGATATTAAGGAACTATATCCAGAATGCACCATTCATGGTATAGATAAAAACGACACGCACTTAGATGAGGCTATAAGTTTAAAACTTATCGATCAAAAATCTAATTTTGAGGATTTAAAGAAAGCGGATTTGGTTATTCTGGCAATTCCTGTGGATGCCACCTTAAGTGTTTTGCCTCGGGTTTTAGATCATATTTCAGATGAGACAATAGTGTTTGATGCCGGTTCAACCAAAGAAAACATTTGTGTTGCGGTGAAAAATCATCCAAAGCGTCGTAACTATCTGGCAGCACATCCAATTGCTGGTACGGAGTATTCTGGTCCTAAAGCCGCACTTCGTAATTTGTATAGAAATAAAACGAATATAATATGTGAAGTTGAAGAAACTGCATTTAAACTTCAGGAAAAAGCGCTAAAGTTGTTTTCGGATTTAGGTATGCGTATTCGCTATATGAATCCTAAAGCACACGATAAGCATATTGCTTATGTATCTCATTTATCTCATATCAGTGCTTTTATGTTGGGGAAAACGGTTATTAATAAAGAAAAAAATGAACGCGATATTTTTGATATGGCGGGCAGTGGATTCGAAAGTACAGTACGTTTAGCAAAAAGTTCACCGGCCATGTGGGCGCCTATTTTTCAACAGAATAAAACAAATGTTATTGAAACGTTAGATGAGTATATTTCTAATTTAAAACATTTTAAGACATTAATGGAAAAGGAGGATTTTGACGCAGTTTATAACGAAATGAAAGACACCAATCATATAAAAGATATATTAAACGGAATACAATAATAAGTATTCCGCAGGGTTACTAAAACCTTGTATATAAATTAAAAACAGATTAGAATATTTGCAAAATGGAAAACAAGAAAGAATTAAGAAATTGGTTAGACGCCTACAATTTAGATCATCCACTAGTTATTGCCGGACCTTGTAGCGCCGAAACAGAAGATCAAGTGTTAAAAATAGCACATCAGTTAAAGGATAGTGATGCCACAGTTTTTAGAGCAGGTATTTGGAAACCTAGAACGCGACCAGGAAATTTTGAAGGAGTAGGAGCACTTGGTTTAAAATGGTTACAAAAAGCAAAGCAAGAAACTGGTATGAAAATTACCACGGAGGTTGCCAATGCCAATCATGTGGAATTAGCCTTAAAACATGATGTTGATATTCTGTGGATTGGTGCCAGAACTACAGTGAGCCCATTTATAGTTCAAGAAATTGCCGATGCCTTAAAAGGGACGGACAAACCGGTGCTGATTAAAAACCCGGTGAATCCAGATTTATCTTTATGGTTAGGAGCTGTTGAACGTTTTTATACCAATGATATTAAAAATTTAGGGGTTATACATAGAGGATTTTCAACTTACGAAAAAACACGTTATAGAAATAATCCAGAATGGCAATTGGCGGTCGACTTGCAAAACCGTTTTCCGGATTTACCATTACTTCTAGATCCTTCTCACATTGCAGGTCGTCGTGATATTATTTTTGATCTTTGTCAGACTGCATTAGACTTAAACTACGATGGTCTAATGGTTGAAACACATCACGATCCTGAAAACGCATGGAGCGATGCCGCTCAACAAATAACACCTACGGAATTAATAAAATATACCGAAGATTTAAAAATCAGAAAAGAGGTAGGTGATGATGTAGCCTTTAAAAACAAGATTAATACATTGAGGACTCAGATAGACGTGGTTGACCATCAATTAATTGAGATGATGGGAAAACGTATGAATATTGCAGACGATATAGGTAAATTAAAGAAGGAACACAATGTAGCCGTTTTGCAGTCTAAGCGATGGAATGAGATTTTAGGTAAAATGATACTTCAAGGAGATGAGAAAAATTTAAGTGAAGAATTTATTCTTAGAGTGTTTAAAGCTATTCACCAAGAATCTATTAATCATCAAGAGAAAATTATCAATAATTAAGAATTTAACGGTTTAAAAAAAAAGGTTCGCAATTAGCGAACCTTTTTTAATATAATTATTGTACCCGTTTAAATGTATATCGCGTTACAAATATACCTTGGCCATCGCCTTTACCACTGTCGCTTTCTACCGCGCTATTTATAAACATAAGTTCCCAACCTTCTTGTGCCATGGCGGTAAGTTTAGAACTTACAACGGCATCATTAGCCACAATATTTTGAAAACGGATACCACCAATATTATAAAAGTTTAATAATTTAGTTTCCTCAAAATCTTTAACACGGATATCACCACGCTTAGATTTGTTTCTTCCATTATCCTCTTCAGTTTGTCCAGATGTAAAATCTTTGTAATTTCGATCGATATTAGATTGTATTAAACGTGATCGTCCTAGCCCACTAGAAACAATAGATTCTATGCTGGTAATAACCTTGTATTCCACTTGTGGTACGGAGTTTTCCTCTTGAACGAATGAGAAGGAAATAAAGCCTGTAATAATTAATCCAATCAGTAAAGTAGTTTTTTTCATAAATAAAGTTTTAAGTTTAAAGCACTAAATTATGTATTTTTTATATTTTAAAACCGTTTCTTTGTTATAATAGATAATCATGACAGGAACCGTATATAAATCCACAGGGAGTTGGTACACCGTAAAAACACTGAACGGGAAATTCTACGAATGCAGAATTAAAGGCCGTTTTCGATTAGATGGTATTAAAAGTACCAACCCAATTGCTGTTGGTGATAGTGTAGAGTTTCAACTAGAAACTAAAAACAATACCGAAACCGGAGTCATTAACCGCATTGAAGAGCGCAAAAACTATATTGTTCGTAAATCGGTAAACCTTTCTAAACAAACGCATATCATTGCCTCTAATATTGATGTAGTATTTTTATTAATAACCATTGATAATCCGCCGACATTTGCCACGTTTATTGATCGGTTTTTGGTAACTGCTGAAGCGTATTCTATCACATCAGTTTTATTGTTTAATAAAATTGATACTTATGATGAAAATACATTGTTAGAAGTGAAGTATTTGGCAAGTATATATCGAAATATTGGATATGAATGTCTGGAGATTTCTGCAGCTACTGGTAAGAATATTGATAAAGTAAAAACACTTATGGAAGGCAAAGTAAGTATGTTTGCTGGTCACTCTGGTGTAGGGAAATCTACTCTTGTGAATGCTATAGAGCCTTCATTAGACCTGAAAACAAAAGCAATTTCTACACAACATAGTCAAGGACAACACACTACTACTTTTGCTGAAATGTTTGACCTAAGTTTTGATGCGAAAATTATTGATACACCAGGAATTAAAGGATTTGGTGTCGTAGATATGGAACGCGAAGAAGTAGGCGATTATTTTCCTGAATTTTTTGCATTAAAGCAAGATTGCAAGTTTAACAACTGTATCCATTTAAATGAGCCAAAATGTGCGGTTAAAGATGCTTTAGAAGCTGATGAGGTGTCTTATTCAAGATATAAAAGTTATGTACAGATTTTAGAAGGTGAAGATGAGCATTACCGTACCGATAATTGGGAGGAAGTCTAAACTTTGGAGATTAATTAGCTGCTGAATGATTCTTTAATTAGTGGCACAGCAATCTTCAAGAAGATTGTAGATTATTTAATAAATAGGGTTAATGAAGTTACCATGAAAGTAGTCATACAAAGAGTTACCGAAGCTTCTGTTGTTATTAATGAGATAGAAGTAGCCTCTATACAAAAAGGACTGCTTGTTTTTCTCGGAATTGTAGATGAAGACCGTCAAGAAGACATCGATTGGCTTTGCAATAAAATAACTAATCTTCGCATTTTTTCTGATGAGAATGGTGTAATGAATAATTCATTAAAAACTTTTGATGGTGATGTTATTCTAGTGAGCCAATTTACGCTTCATGCCAGTACTAAAAAAGGTAACCGCCCAAGTTATATAAAAGCAGCCAAGCCTGACATTGCAATTCCATTGTATGATAGTTTTATTAAAACACTTCAAGACGCTTTGGATAAAACTATTCAGACAGGTAAGTTTGGAGCCGATATGAAGGTGCATTTAATAAATGATGGTCCAGTAACTATAATTATCGATTCCAAAAATAAAGCATAATAACTTTAGTTTTCTCATAGAGTCAAGGTTTCAGCATTACACCTGATTAATGATAAAGACTTGTAGACTACAATTTTAGTAGCGATCAATTCGCTGTAATAATGGAAGTAGGGGAGCATTGTTCTTAACATTCACTGTGAATTATTCAGCAAAAGTTCCACTGCTATCGACATTTTAAAATTCTCTTCTATTGTAAATTCGATGTTGTCGAGTCAATTAACATTTCACTTACTTTGATTCCTTATCTCATTTTATTAAAATTAGTTCTTTAATTGAAGTCAATAGATTCTAAACCAAATATTATATTTCACTAAACCGTTTATCGAAAATAGTCTAATTACTAGCATTATATGATCGCAAACGTTTGAATAAAAGAATTTACTTATTATATTGTAAAACCTAACCAAACTAACCGCGTCTATGCCTCAATTAAAATTTACGCTACTCCATATATTTATTTTAACTACCATTTTTAGTTTTTCGCAAACAGAAGCCGTATACAATTCTTTATTAGTTCCTGTAGAATTAAAAGCGAATACCAACGCTGTTGTAAGGCACGCGAGCAAACTAATAACCATTAATGATTATGACGACATGGTTATTAAAACCAAGCGAATTGTTACCGTTTATGGTAAGGGAGGACTTAGGCATGCCAAGTCTTACGCACACTACAATGAAGACATAAAAATTAAGCATATTGAAGTTAAAATTTTTGATGCCATTGGCGAAGAAATTAAAAAGATCAGAAAATCCGATTTTACAGATGAAAGTGCCGTTAGTGGTGGTACATTATATTCCGATGATAGAGTAATGTATTATGATTATATCCCATTAAAATATCCGTTTACTATTGAATTTGAATCTGAAGTGCATCATAAAAACACGTCGTATTTACCACATTGGATGCCCATAGATGGTTATTATATCTCAGTACAATTTTCAGAATTGAAGATAGAAAACAATTTGGGTGAGCAACTACATTTTAAAGAGCAGCATTTTGAAAATTCCAATATTAAAAAGATATCAGAAAATTATTATAAAGCCGAAAATTTACCACCAATTGAATACGAAGCTTATAGTCCAAAGTTTTTCTTAATAGCGCCAAGACTGAGTATGGCTTTAGATAAATTTAAGATTAATGGCGTGGAAGGGAGAAATGGGGATTGGAAAAGTCAAGGACTTTGGATGCACGAAAATATGTTAAAGGACAAATTAGAATTATCCGAAAAGACAAAAACTTTAGCGCAAAATCTTGTAAAAGGTGTTGATAATCCTATTGAAAAGGCAAAAATAATTTATAATTATGTGCAAAAAAATACACGGTATATAAGCGTACAAGAAGGTATTGGAGGTATGCAACCTATTGATGCATTAACTGTAGATGAGGTGAAATATGGAGATTGTAAAGGATTGTCAAACTATACTAAAGCATTGTTAGAAAATGTAGGTGTAGAATCTTATTACACCAGATTATTTGGTTCTAGAGAGCTTAGAGATGTAGACAAAGATTTTGTGTCTTTTCAAGGACAGACCAATCATGTCATTCTTGCGATACCCAATGAAGAGGATTATATATTTCTAGAATGTACAAGTCAAACCAATCCTTTTGGGTTTACGGCTGGTTTCACTGACGATAGAGATGTGTTATTAATTAAACCAGATGGTGGCGAAATAGTGCATACAACGGTTTATAAAGCCGATGATAGTGTTCAAAAAACTACGGCGAATATCGCTATGGATGCTTCAGGAGGTTTTACCGCTGAGGTTACCATTGTTTCTACTGGTTATCAATATAATAGTCATGAAGGTATTGAGAGCCAAACCGAAAGAGATCAACAATTACATTATAAAGAATATTGGGATTACATTAATAACTTAAGTGTAAATAACATCGCTATTTCTAATAATAAAGAGGATATAATTTACAGTGAAAATGTAACGTTAACGGCAGAAAATTTTGCATCAAAAAGTGGAACTCGACTTATTTTTCAGCCAAATATGTTTAATAAAGTCACTTATATTCCGCCGAGATATTCAGATCGAAAATTAGAGTTTAAAATCGACCGTTCATTCAAAGATACAGACGAATTTGTTATTCAACTGCCCGAAGGTCTTAAGGTGGAAGCAATGACAGAATCTAAGAATATTGAAACGAAGTTTGGGAGTTATAGTTTTAAAATTGAAGCCTTAGATGGTAATAAATTGAAATACTCTAGAACCTATATTCTCAATAAAGGAATTTATGAAAAAGAGGATTATAAAGCTTTCAGAAACTTTAGAAAGCAAATTGTAAAACACGATAAAAGTAAAATCGTTTTAACGACAGCTTAATTCTTATACGTCAAATTATAACCAAACCAAACTTAATATCAATAAATTATGAAGCAAGTGTTACTTATTTTCACCATTGTGTTTTTTACTAATTTTTGTAAGTCGCAAAATTTTAAATTTGGAAAAATATCTAAAGAAGAATTACAAGAAAAATATCATGCTAAAGATTCTGCTGCTTCCGCTGCCATCTTGTATAGAAACGAAAAAATTAGTTTCTTTTATACAGAAAGTCAGGGTTTTATTCAAGAACGAGAAATTCATGAGCGTGTTAAGATATACAATAAAGACGGTTTTGATTGGGCAACTAAAAAAGTGTACTTATATAAAGGTAGGGGCCAAAAAGAAAATCTCACAGGTTTAAAAGCTTATACTTATAATCTTAGTAATGGTAAGATTGAAAAAGATAAACTTAAAAGTGATGGGAAATTTCAAGAGGATTATACTGAATATACTGATATTAGTTCCTTTACATTGCCAAACGTTAAAGAAGGTACTATTATAGAATATAAATACAAAGTGAGTTCTACCAGATATAGTATTGACGATATCATTTTTCAGTTTAGTATTCCAATTAACAAATTAGAAGTTAAAATTGCAACACCAGAATATTTTGTATACAATAAACAGTTTAATTTTCAAGCAGTTTATTTACCAAAAGTAGTTGAAAACTCGGAAAATACAACCGTTCCATTTGCTTATAAAATTAATGTTTTAACTGTAAACGAAGTGGATATTCCAGCATTGAGAACCGAGGCCTATTCTGGAAACATCAATAATTATAGAAGCAAAATGGCGATGGAACTTACGGCGTATTTAAATAATTTAAAAATCATAGAAAAATCATTCTCATCGTCTTGGGAGGAAGTTTCAAAAACTATTAATAACAGTGAGAATTTTGGAAAACAATTACGAGCGTTTAATATTTATAAAGAAGATTTAGAAACTGCTTTAGTTGGGGTTGATAATGATTTTGAAAAAGCGTTTATAATTGAAAATTTGGTAAAAACTAGGGTAAAATGGAATGGAAAGCATGGGAAATTTGCTCAAAAAGGAGTGCGTTCTGCTTACAAAGAAGGCGAAGGCAACGTTGCCGACATCAATTTAATGGTGGTATCTATGCTGCGATCTCAAGGAGTGAATGCAAATCCGGTGGTATTAAGTACTAGAAACAATGGCATTCCGTTATTTCCTTCAATCGATGGATTTAACTACGTTATTTGCAGTGTGCAAAATGGTGATGAAACTTTATTAATTGACGCTACCGAAACGTACAGTACTAATAATGTATTACCTAAACGTGTATTAAATTGGCAAGGAAGATTAATTAAAGACCAAAATATCTCTCGATGGATAAATCTGCAACCAAATACAGTGTCTTCAGAGTCTTCAATGCTTAACATTTCTATTAACGAAGATTTCTCCGTTACGGGGAAAGTGGCATCACACCTAACCGATTATATGGCTTATTTCTATAGGGACGAATTTGCTAATATGACGGAAGAAGACCGTGTTAAAACCTTGGAAAAAGATAAAGGCGATATAGAAATAAGTGAATTAAATGTAGAAAGTATAAAAGATGCAACACAACCTATAAAAGTTAATTATGTTTATGAATTAACCGACGGAATTGATGAAGTTGGAGATAAAATTTATTTTTCACCACTTTTATTTCTAGCTATAAAAGAAAACCCTTTCAAATTAGAAGAAAGGCAGTATCCTATAGATTTTGTTATTCTACAGTCCGATAAATACTATATAAATATTAAACTACCAGAAGCTTATGTGGTTGAATCTTTACCAGAATCTGAAGCTGTAGAGTTTGCGGATGCTAACGCAAAGTTTACATATCTTGTACGTCAGAATGGCAAATATTTGCAAATAAATACACAAATAGATATTTTAAATCCTTTAATATTACCATCAGATTATATTAATTTTAAAGCATTTTACAGTAAAATTGTAGAAAAACATACAGAACAAATAGTTTTAACCAAAGCCTAAATATGAATATAAAAAACGCACAAAAAGAAGTTGATAATTGGATTAATGCCCATGGTGTCCGTTATTTTAATGAACTGACCAATATGGCACAATTAACAGAAGAGGTTGGTGAGGTAGCACGTATTATAGCTAGACGTTATGGAGAACAAAGTGAAAAAGAAAGTGACAAGAATAAAGATTTAGGCGAAGAACTCTCAGATGTAATGTTTGTGGTATTGTGTTTAGCTAATCAAACAGGTATCGACTTACAAGAAGCTTTTGATAAAAAAATGGATAAAAAAACCAAACGAGATCATAACAGGCATCACAATAACGAGAAATTAAAGTAGTTTTGTAATTCAACACCTAATTTTTCAGTACAACCAATGGATATTCACATCGCCAAATCTAAAATAGCATCACGCAAATTTACAATTCCTATTACCGGTTCAAAAAGTGAATCTAATCGCTTATTGTTGTTGAAAGCCTTATATCCTCAAATTAATATTGAAAACATCTCTAATTCAGACGATTCTGTATTGATGCAGAGAGCCATAGCATCAACTGATGCGGTTATAGATATCCATCATGCAGGTACAGCTATGCGTTTTTTAACGGCGTATTTTGCAATTCAAGAGCGTAGGGAAGTAACTATAACTGGGTCTTCACGTATGAAAGAACGGCCAATTAAAATTTTGGTCGATGCACTAAAACATTTGGGTGCAGATATCAACTATCTAGAAAATGATGGCTTTCCACCATTAAAAATAGTTGGAAAAAAACTCACTAAAAAAGAAGTGAGTTTAGCGGCAAATGTGAGCAGTCAGTACATTTCGGCATTAATTCTAATAGCTTCGAAATTAGAAAACGGTTTAGAAATTACCTTAAATGGCAAAATTACATCCGTCCCTTATATTAAAATGACATTGAGTTTGTTAGATTCTTTAGGTGTAGAAACAATTTTTATTGACAATGTAATCACTATAAAACCACAAGTCGCGAACCTAAAACCGCAAACCCTAACAGTGGAGTCAGACTGGTCTTCTGCCTCTTATTTTTATAGTCTTGTTGCATTAAGTGAAGTTGGCACGGAGATCACAATAACGGCTTACAAAAAAGAAAGCTTACAAGGTGATTCGGTTTTGGCCACTATTTATAAAAACTTCGGTGTGGAAACCCATTTTAATAATCATCAAATTACCCTTAAAAAACGGACTGCTGTAAGTCAGCAATCAAAAATCGAGTTAGACTTAAAAAACGCTCCAGATATTGCACAAACTATAGCTGTAACCGCATTTGGTTTAGGTTTAGAATGTTATATGGTTGGTTTACATACCTTAAAGATTAAAGAAACAGATCGCTTATTGGCACTTAAAACCGAATTAGAAAAATTAGGCGGTGAAGTAATTATCACTGATGCCACGCTGCATTTAAAATCGTCTAAAAAAATTAATAGAGATATTGCTATAGCCACTTATAACGATCACAGAATGGCAATGGCATTTGCACCATTGGGTTTAAAAACTTCTATAATAATAGAAAATGCTGATGTAGTAAGTAAATCTTATCCTCAATTTTGGGACGATTTAGAAACTATTGGAATTAATTTTTCAATAAATTAAAGCAAAGGCTTATTTGACAGTATTTATTATAGTAATGATTTATAAGATTAATTACTAACAACGATTTGAGCTGAACTCGTTTCAGTACGCGATTTGAGCCTTTTTAATAAAATAAACACCTATTTACTTGACAACGCCTATTTTGAGATTGTATATTTGCAACTTCTAAAAATACACTATACGTGTATCATACGCTTGCTCTAATTTTTATCTCGTTTAAGATGAATTAATAACATAGGGCATGTGACCATAATAACAATAAATATAAACACATGAAATTATCACATTTTAGTTTTGACCTTCCCGACGAATTACTTGCCGAGCATCCTGCAGAACACAGGGATGAATCGCGATTAATGGTGCTAAATAGAGCAAAACAAACTATTGAACACAAGCAATTCAAAGATATTATCGATTATTTTGATGAAGGTGATGTGATGATTATGAATGATACCAAAGTTTTCCCTGCGCGTTTATATGGTAATAAAGAAAAAACGGGAGCGCGTATCGAAGTATTTTTGTTACGAGAATTAAACCAAGATCAACGACTTTGGGATGTTTTGGTAGATCCGGCACGAAAAATCAGAATAGGTAATAAATTATATTTTGGTGACGATGAAACGCTTGTAGCGGAAGTAATAGATAACACTACCTCGCGCGGAAGAACATTACGTTTTCTATACGATGGTTCTTACTCGGATTTCAGAACAAAATTAACGCAACTCGGTGAGACTCCGTTACCAAAGTATATTAATAGAGAAGTTGAGCCAGAAGATGAAGAGCGTTATCAAACTATATATGCAAAAAACGAAGGAGCTGTAGCGGCACCAACCGCTGGGTTACACTTTTCTAAACATTTACTAAAACGACTAGAAATTAAAGGGGTTAAAACAGCAGAAGTAACATTACATGTTGGTTTAGGTACTTTTAATCCGGTTGAGGTAGAAGATTTATCTAAGCACAAAATGGATAGTGAGGAAATCATTATTACTAAAGGAGCAGCCGATGTGGTGAATAACGCCATAGAAAATAAAAAACGTGTTTGTGCTGTAGGAACGACCTCAATGCGTACTATAGAAAGTTCTGTATCTTCAAATGGCAGATTAAACGAATATGACGGTTGGACGAATAAATTTATATTTCCTCCTTATGATTTTAGTATTGCTAATTGTATGATTACCAATTTTCATACTCCAAAATCAACTTTGTTAATGATGACATCGGCATTTGCTGGGCATGATTTTATGAAAAAAGCCTACGAAGAAGCTGTAAAAGAAAAGTACAAGTTTTATTCTTATGGTGATGCGATGCTTATCATCTAATTAAGACCTTTAGATATAATTAAAAGCCTCCTTGTTGAGGCTTTTTTTTGTTTTAAGAAAAAACCAAATTCATTTAAGTACTTTTGCATAAGATGGAAACAAAAAAGAAAGATATTCGAGCGCTAACCAAAGACCAACTGAGAGAATTCTTTGTAAAACAAGGAGATAAAGCTTTTAGAGGAAATCAGGTTTATGAATGGTTATGGCAAAAATCAGCATATAGTTTTGAGGATATGACCAACATCTCTTTAGAAACACGGCAAATGCTTGAAGATAATTTTGTCATTAATCATATAAAAGTAGATCAGATGCAACGCAGCGCTGATGGTACTATTAAAAATGCTGTGAGACTTCATGATAATTTAATTGTAGAGTCCGTGCTCATTCCAACCGCAACGAGAACTACAGCATGTGTATCGTCGCAAGTAGGATGCAGTCTCGATTGTAGGTTTTGTGCAACATCACGATTAAAACGCATGCGTAATCTCAATCCCGATGAAATTTACGATCAAGTGGTGGCCATAGATAACGAAAGTAGATTATACCACAACAGACCTTTAAGTAATATTGTGTTTATGGGAATGGGAGAACCCTTAATGAATTATAATAATGTACTTAAGGCTATTGATAAAATCACCTCACCTGAAGGTTTAGGTATGTCGCCAAAACGAATTGTGGTGTCCACATCAGGTGTTCCAAAAATGATTAAAAAAATGGCTGACGACAACGTAAAGTTTAAGTTAGCCGTATCATTACATTCTGCCATAGATGACATCCGTACCTCAATTATGCCGTTTAATGCAACATTTCCTTTAACGGATTTAAGAGAAGCCTTACAATATTGGTACGCAGCAACAAAAAACAGAATTACGTATGAGTATGTAATTTGGGACGGCATTAACGACCAACGAAAAGATGCCGAAGCCTTAGTGGAGTTTTGCAAATTTGCACCAAGTAAAGTGAACCTAATAGAATATAATCCTATCGATGATGGTGAGTTTCAACAAGCTAATTCAAAAGTTATAGATATGTATGTCTCTATTCTCGAAGCCAATAATATTACAGTCACCGTAAGACGAAGTAGAGGCAAGGATATTGATGCTGCCTGTGGGCAGTTGGCTAATAAAAGTTAGAATATATTTTAGATTTAGACATAAAAAAAAGCGGCAATTGCCGCTTTTTCCATACTAAATAAAGTAATTAGTTCTTAACAAATTTAATAGTCTTAATTTGACCATTCATATTTACTTTCGCTAAATATACTCCAGTACTAAGCTTCGAAACATCAATATTTTCCGTACTATTTGATAGTTTACTACTTAATATTTTCTTACCTGTAATCGAATATAGTTCTACGTTAGTAAAAGTTGATGTTGCAGATTCTAAGTTTAGAACTTCACTGTCCTTATTATAGAAATGACTAAATGTAGCTTGTTCAAATCCGTCTACGCTTAAAGTTGTATTTAAACTAGAATTAAAAAGGAGAAGAAATCCACCACCCTGAGGTCCAAATGAACGATATGCAATATAGTAATCACCTGTTGTTGAAGGTGTGAAAGTATTTGATTCTTGATAAGCCAATGCTTCTAATGTGGCAAATTCACCTTGAGTTGTGAAATTCTCATTAGAGAATAATGTTGCAACTACGTTGGCTGTAGACGATGGGCCATCCATTATGAAGGCTTCTAAGCTTGCAATTTCGTTTCCTTGTAAAACATTGTAAGCAGATGAAAATTCGTACTCTGTACCACCAGTTAATTCTAAGGCAGGGCTAAAAAACCAATCATCTTTATTTGTAAAATCTGCCGTACCACTTGCATTAGTTGCGAAAGTTTCTACTGTACCATCTGCATCTAAATCTAAATCTTGTTGTGTAATCCAAGAAAGTGTGTTGCCATCAACGTCTTCTGTTGTATAACAAGTTGTAAAAGCACCGTCATTATCAAAAGTTTCATCATACGGTATTCCATAAGATGCACAATCAGTATTAGATGTGAAGGTTACAGGACCGATCCAATCAGAAGTACCGTCTGCAGTACCACAATTGGTTCTGATATAAAATGCGTATGTAGTACTAGCAGTTAAACCAGAAAAATTATATGTTGTTTCTGTTAATCCATTTACCATTGTACCAGATCCTAGTAAGAAATTTTCAGCTCCCCATTCAATATCCCATGTTGGAGTTCCAGTGTTAGAATCAGACCAGCTAATTTCAAAAGAAGAAGTGGTAGCAGCTTCAGCTATAAATTCAGTAGGTGGAACACAAGAGGGTACTTCTGTAAAATCTACATTATCAAGACCCCAAGCATCTCCATCATTATTTTCCATAACAAATGCTACATAAACAGAACTTCCTATGTAAGCAGATAAATCTACCTCCCAAGCTAGAAATGCTCCCCCATTTGTGTCAAGTTCATCAATTGTTAATACCGTAGTAAAAGGTGCAATATTTGTTTGACTTGCATCAGTAGAAACTCTAACAGTAACTTCTGAGCCATAATCTGGTTCGTTAAAATCTGTCATGTCAAAAGTTAGCAGGTTTGTTGTTGCTGTAATAGCAACTTGAGGCGTTACTAACCAATCTTGTGCAAGTTGTCCTTCACCAAGAATTTCGGACCATCTTACAACCATGTAATCTTCTTCATCGTTAACTGCCCATTGGTTTACGGGATCTAATCCGTTTGCTCCTGTGAATTCAGCCCATCCTGCAGGGATTGCGGCTCCACCATCAAAGCTTTCAGGAAATTGAGCATAACTCATAAAGCTTATGCATAAGGTTAAAATAAATAAAGTAATTTTTTTCATGTGTTTTTAGTTTTAAAAATTAATTGCCTAAAGTTACAAATATTTTTGAGTAAAAATGTTAAAACTGCATTATTCATCTTTTCGCAAAAAACAATCATCATTATTTGTAGTTTTGCAAAATAAGTCATCTCTTATCTGCTAAATGAAAATAACAGAACAAATAAAACAACCTATAGCCTACGAAATGGAACTCTTTGAGCAAAAGTTTCAACTCTCTATGGCTAGTAAAGTCGCATTGCTAAATCGAATTACCCATTACATTGTTAATCGAAAAGGCAAACAGATGCGACCAATGTTTGTGTTCTTGGTGGCCAAAATGATGAATAATGGTGAAGTAAGTGAACGCACCTACAGAGGTGCTTCGGTTATTGAGTTGATTCATACAGCGACATTGGTACATGATGATGTGGTGGATGATAGTAACCGAAGACGAGGATTCTTTTCAATTAATGCCCTTTGGAAAAATAAAATAGCGGTTCTTATTGGAGACTTTTTATTATCCAAGGGACTTTTATTATCTATTGACAATAATGATTTCGATTTACTAAAAATTATCTCTGTTGCGGTTCGTGAAATGAGCGAAGGAGAATTGCTTCAAATAGAAAAAGCCAGACAATTAGATATCACAGAAGCGGTCTATTATGAAATTATCCGACAAAAAACAGCTACTTTAATTGCTGCTTGTTGTAGTTTAGGAGCAGCATCTGTAAAACCAAATTCGTCAGAAGTAGAAACCATGCGCAAGTTTGGTGAGTTAATAGGCATGGCATTTCAGATTAAAGATGATTTGTTCGATTACGGTCAAGAAGCCATTGGGAAACCAACAGGTATAGATATTAAGGAGCAAAAAATGACTTTACCTTTAATATATGTCTTAAATAACTGTACGAAAAAAGAAAAATCCTGGCTGATTAATTCGGTGAAGAATCATAATAAAGATAAAAAACGTGTAAAAGAAGTCATTGCTTTTGTGAAAGCGCGTGGTGGTCTGGATTATGCGGTTTCAAAAATGAAAGCATTTCAAGAAGAGGCCTTAACTTTATTGGCTACATATCCAGAATCACCTTATAGAGCATCTCTAAAGCTCATGGTCGATTATGTTATTGATCGAAAAAAATAATTTTAATAAACTGATTGATAATTGTTTAAAATTTATTTGAATTAATTTTCACTTCTCAAGCAACCCTTGGCTACAAAATTGCGTCTTTATAAATAGAAGGCCTTTTTTAGGGTTAGCTGAATTTAAAACAAACCATGAAAGTTATTCAACTTCATAAAAATGAAACACAACTTATAGAGCGCGCTGCGAAACAAAATCGTGAAGCGCAACATGTATTGTACGAGTTACATGCCCCAAAAATGTTAAGCGTTTGTAGATATTATATAAAGGATGTGTACCAGGCTGAAGAAGTCATGTTAAATGGCTTTTTTAAAGTGTTTAAATATCTAAAATCGTTTAAAAATGAAGGTAGTTTTGAAGGTTGGATAAGACGAATAATGGTTAGGGAGGCCATTTCTTACTTAAGGCAACAAAAGAAGGTTGAATTTGCCGTAGAAGATGATTATTTAGAGTATGATACTTCTAACAATATAAACTCTAATATAGAAGTAGCAGATATACAACAGCTCATCGATAGTTTACCAGAAGGGTACCGCATGGTGTTTGTTATGTATGCCATTGAAGGCTACAAACATCAAGAGATTGCCGAATTATTAAAAATATCTGAAGGTACCTCTAAATCGCAATTGTTTAAAGCACGAAAATTGCTTCAAACAAAAATTAAAGAAAACGAATTAAGCAACAACGGTTATGGCTCCAATTAAATTTGAAGAAAACATAAAAGATAAGCTCGAAAAGCGAACCTTGTCACCAGCATCAGATAGTTGGTCTAAACTTGCAGAACGTTTAGATAATGACGAAAAAAAATCGAAAAAACCATTGTATTGGTGGTTGAGCATTGCAGCAGGGTTATTACTAATGCTTGCGGTTACGGTACAGTTTTATAATACTAATACTTCTGAAGAATTACAGCCGCAAATTGTAGAGCAGGAAGTAATAAAAGAACAAATAAATACAGAAACCAAGCAGTCAAATGAGAAAACATCAATTGAATTAATAGTTAACCAAGAGCGTAGAGTAGAAGAGAAAGAAAAAACTTCAGCGGATAAAAATCCTAAAATTATTCACGATAAATTAAAAACAACAACAAATTCTGAAGAGAATATCCAATTAGCAGAAATTGACGAAGTGCAACATAATGACATTCCTGATGGTCTCAATAAAAAGGTTACGAATGACATACAATTAGAAATTGATAAAAGTGCTATTAAAAACGCAGTAACTGAAGCTATGAAAACCTTAAAACCTGAAAATAGTACCGTTACAGATCAGGAAATAGATTCTTTATTAAAAATAGCTAGCAAGGAAATATTTCAAGAAAGTATAAAGAAGGAGGCCTCAACAATGGTAGATGCAACCCAATTATTAGAGAGTGTAGAAGATGAAATGGGACAATCGTTTAGGACCAAAGTTTTCGAAGCTCTAAAGGAAAGTTACGAAACCGTGAAAACAGCGGTGGCGGATCGGAATAACTAAGTTCCTGCGAAAGCAGGAATCTCCTTCAGCGAGCTTTTATTTGTATCTATTTAAAATCAAATCAAATCAAAATTCATCAATAAATATCATTAATCAAAAAACGAACAATTATGACAACAATTACAAAACTATTAGTGTGCTTACTGCTATCATTGACATATGCCATGGCACAAGGGCAAGACACGAAAATTGATAGTACACAAAATTCAACAAACGAATTAAAAATTCAAGCATTTCAAAATCTCAAGGCAAAAATTGAAATTGAAGAAAGAGAGTATCTAAAATTAGAAATAGCAGCTATTAATCAACGTTTAGATGACGGCCAAATATCAGCTGCGGAAGCTGAGCGTTTAAAAAAAGAATCGGCAAAACGTAGAGCTTTAAATATTGAAAATCGTTTAGCAATAATTGATAATAAAATAGCACTTTTAAAACGTAATGATTCTGGTTATAACACTGAGGACGCTGGGGACGATGGGTTTATTTTTAGAATAGGTAGTGGTGAAGAGGACAGTGACAGTTTTATTTACTTTGGAGAAAAAGCAAAAAATAAACCTGTAAAGTATGATAGGCGTACGTCCACAGATATTGTTTTTGCTTTCGGATTTAATAATACCTTTATCGATGGACAAGATTTAGAAGATTCTCCATATAAATTAGGTGGCTCTGGATTTATAGAATTAGGATATGCTTGGAAAACAAGAATCTTCGATAACACCAATTTTTGGCGATTAAAATACGGTTTCTCTTTTCAATGGAATAAATTGAAACTTAAAAACAACAACTATCTCGTAAATACCGATGGTGATATTACATTACAAGAATATCCGATTGATGCGGATAAAATAAAGTTTAGAACAACGAATCTTGTGATACCAATGCACATAGAATTCGGACCGTCTAAAAAAGTTGAGAACGAAAATTATTTTCGATATTCAACACACAAAAAATGGAAAGTAGGGTTGGGGGGTTATGCTGGTTTGAACATTGGTAACATGCAAAAAATTAAATTTAAAGAAGATGGAGAGCGTGAAAAAGAAAAGCAACGCGACCAATTTGAGGTTAGTGAATTTATCTATGGATTAAGTGGTTATGTGGCTTTGGGAGATGTGGCGCTCTATGTGAAATATGATCTCAATCCGTTATTTAAAAATCAAGTTATAGACCAAAATAACATATCCGTCGGATTGCGATTTGATATGGATTAGCATCAATCATTATTTGAATTTAAAAGCCTAAATCTAAGAACAGATTTAGGCTTTTAAATTAACATTAATAAAATTAAGTTATAAAATCACTTAATAATTTAGGACCTTTTCTATTTTAGCTTTTACTTTTTCTGTTGACGGAATCATGGTTTGCTCTAAAGTAGAATTTAAAGGAATTGCTGGCATATTCTCACTACCAATGGTCGTTACTGGTGCATCTAAATACTTGAAACATTCTTCCTGAATTTTTCCAGACAATGCTCTCGCAAAACTATTGTTCGAAGGCTCTTCAGTGACCACTAAACACTTTCCAGTTTTCTTAACCGATTTTATAATCGTGTCTTCATCTAAAGGAAATAATGTACGTAAATCGATGACTTCAATTTGGTCTTGCATACCTAATTCTTCAGAAGCATTCATTGCCCAATGCACGCCCATTCCATAAGTAACAATGGTTAGAGTTTCTACGTTTTCTTGTTTCCAAATTTCTTGTAAAACCCATGCTTTTCCAAAAGGCAATACATAATTTTCACTTGGCTCAACAGAGGTTGCGCCTTGTGTTCCTGGCACTTTAGACCAATACAAACCTTTGTGTTCTAAAATCACTACAGGATTTGGATCGTAGTAAGCAGCTTTCATCAAGCCTTTTAAATCGGCTCCATTACTTGGATACGCTATTTTTATACCACGAATATTTGTGATTACAGATTCTACAGATGATGAATGATAAGGTCCTCCACTACCATAAGCTCCAATTGGGACTCTAAGAATCATAGAAACAGGCCATTTTCCGTTAGATAAATAACAACTTCTACTCACTTCTGTAAATAATTGATTTAATCCTGGCCAAATGTAATCGGCAAACTGAACCTCAACAATGGGCTTTAAACCCACTGCACTCATACCAACTGTAGAACCAATAATAAAGGCTTCTTGAATTGGTGTATTAAACACACGATCATCTCCAAATTTTTGTGCTAATGTTGCTGCCTCTCTAAAAACACCACCAAGTCTTCCTCCAACATCTTGGCCATAAAGCAAGCATTCTTTATGTTTTTTCATTAATTCTTCTACTGCGAAAAGTGCACAATCTACCATGACAACTTTATCTGCGCCTTCTGGTGAACGTGTTCCTTTTTCCTCTGTTATTGGTGTTGGTACAAAATCGTTAGTAAATAAATCTTCAGGCTTTGGGTCTTCGGCTTGTAATGCTTTTTCAAAGTCTGATTGCACTTTCGCTTTCGCGGAATTTTCTATCTCTTCGACTTCTTTATCTGAAAAACCAGCATCTAATAACTGTTGTTTAATTACTGGATAAGGATCGCGAGAACGCGCTTCGTCTAAATCGTCGCGATACCATTCCATTCTTACACCAGATGTGTGGTGATTAAGTAACGGCACTTTTGCATGTACTAAAAATGGTCTGCGTTCTGTACGAATGGTTTTTATTACATTCTCTAATGCTTCGTAGCTTTCTGTAAAATTGGCACCATCTATTGAAATGGCTTCTAATCCTTTGAAACCTTGCGCGTATTCAAAAGCATTTTGAGCTCTCGTTTCTGCTGCATTTGCACTAATATCCCAACCGTTATCTTGTACTAAATATAAGATTGGCATTTGCTTTAATGCTGCCATTTGAAAAGCTTCGGCTATTTCTCCTTCGGTTACTGAAGCATCTCCTAAACTACAAACGGTGATTGGTTTTAAGGCCATATCTACTGTGTTAGAATTAACAGGATCCGATTCTAAACTATAATCAGCTAAACCTTGTAATTCTTTATACTGCATTCCCATAGAAACTCCTGTTGCTGGAATGGTTTGCATGCCTGTTGCAGAGGATTGATGCGGAATTTTTGGCTTATCGTCATCCTTTAAACTTGGATGTGAATAGTACGTTCTTCCGCCAGAAAAAGGATCGTCTTTTTTTGCTAATAATTGCAACATTAAATCGTAAGGCTCTAAACCAAATGATAATAACATGGCATCGTCTCTATAGTAAGGAAATGCATAATCTTGCGGTAATAACTGCATACCTAAAGCTATTTGGATAGCTTCGTGACCACGAGATGTGGCATGCACATATTTAGAGACTTGTTTAAAATTAGCTTCGTATAATTCTGCCATTGCTTTTGCTGTGCAGAGTTTTGAAAATCCTTTTTTTAGTGTTTCTTTTTTCATTTTTAATGACCTCTAAATATTCTAATTAATCTTCTATTGCACCCCTAAAGTCCCCTTAAGGGGACAATCCCCTGAATAATCTTAGAACTATTGTTCCATTGAGGGAGCTTTACGGGTGTTTTTGCGTTAGGGTTTGAGCGGTTTGTTTGAGCTCTCCCGACTTTTTCGTCGGGAAGCGAGTAGTGAAAGCGCGACCCTTGTGGTAACGCCCAAATTATTTTAAGCTAATTGCTTTTCTACTTTAAGCATCCAACCAAACTTGTCTTCTACACGTCCTGTTTTTATATCGTTTAACGTATTGTTTACTTCTAAACCAACTGGACTTTCGTTAGATACGTGAATAATCTCTTCGCCTACGCCAATGTCTTGAATGTAAGCAATACCAACGGCTGTACCTGTGCCAAAAGCTTCTTCTAAACTGTTATTTTTTGCTGCTTCTTGAATTTCGTCTATAGTGATTGCGCGTTCTGTAACGTCGTAACCTTTATCGCGCAACACATCGATTACACTCATACGCGTGATGCCATCTAAAATAGAACCGTCGCGTTTTGGTGTGATGAATTTTCCGTCGATTTTAAAAAAAATATTCATGGTTCCAACTTCTTGAATGTATTTGTGTTCGATTGCATCTAGCCATAATACTTGATCGAAACCTTTAGCTTTTGCCAATTCTGTTGGACGAATGGCTGCCGCATAATTTCCGGCTGCTTTTGCTTCTCCTGTTCCTCCATTTACGGCACGTATGTAATGCTTTTCGGCCCACAATTTAATACGCTTACTAAAAAATGGTCCTGCTGGCGATGCCATGATTATAAATTTATAATGTGTTGCTGCACGCATACCAATAAAGGCTTCGTCTGCATACATAAATGGTCTTAAATAAAGCGCGCTACCATCGGTTGGCGGAATCCAGTTTCGCTCTAAATCGACTAATTGTTTTAATCCTTCTACGAACAAATCTTCTGGAAAATGTGGCATTCCCATACGGTCTGCACTGGTGTTTAATCGTGCTGCATTTCTATCTGCTCTAAACAACATTGGGTTTCCATCAGCATCTACTGTTGCCTTCATACCTTCGAAGATCGCTTGCCCATAGTGTAATGCCATTGCTGCTGGATGCGTAGGAATCATTCCCATTGGTTCAATTCTTGGATTTTCCCAAACGCCGTTGTTATAATCACAAATAAACATGTGATCTGTGAATGTGGTGCCTAAAGGAATATTATTAAAGTCTATGCTTTTAACTTTAGATTCGGTTACTTTATTTATAGAAATGTTATGCTTCATGTTTTTTTGATATTTCTGTGAAAGCAGAAATTTATTTTATATTTATAATGGATTGTGCTTTATACAAAATGATAAAGCAATTTATATTTTTCTGTTAACGTCAAATTGCTCGAAATAATCGGCTACGCGACGCACAAAACTTCCTCCCAGAAATCCATCGACAACTCTATGATCGAAGGACAATGATAAATACATCATGCTACGAATAGCGATTTCATCTCCATTTTCGGTTTCGATAACTTCTGGTCGTTTCTTTATAATCCCTAATGCTAAAATAGCAACTTCTGGTTGGTTGATAATTGGTGTTCCCATAACACTACCAAAAGTTCCAACATTTGATATTGTGAACGTACTGCCTTTTATATCGTCGCCGGCTAATTTATTTTCTCTTGCTTTACCTGCTAATTCATTGACATCGTTAGCAATAGTTATTAAATCTTTAGTATCTGCATTTTTTACTACAGGAACAATTAAATTTCCACTTGGTAATGCAGTTGCCATACCAATATTTATATCTTCTTTTACGATGATGTTATTACCATCTACCGAAGCGTTAATGTTTGGAAAATCTTTTACTGCTTTTGCTACGGCTTCTACAAATAATGGTGTAAAGGTTAAGCGTTCTCCATACTTTTCTTGAAAAGCGATTTTATTTGCATTTCTCCAATTTACCATATTGGTTAAATCGGCTTCAACATAAGCCGTAACATGTGGTGATGTATGTTTTGAATACACCATATGATCTGCAATCATTTGGCGCATGCGATCCATTTCAATGACTTTTCCTTTGCCTTTGTCGAATTGTAATTGTGGAATACGATAGGCTATTGGATCTTTTTCGGCAACTGGTTGAGCGAATTTATATGGTCTGCCTTCCTCTATATATTGAAAGACATCACTTTTACGTAATCTACCTTCGTGACCTGTTGCAGGAATACGTGCTAATTCTTCAAAACTTATATGATGCTCTTTTGCTACTTTTATAATTAATGGCGAAAAAAAGCTGTTAGTGTTTGTTGTTGAAAATGAAGTTGAAGCCGAAGCTTGCTGAGCTGGTTTTGGTCTTTTTGGCGCCTTTTCCTTCTTTTCAGATTTCTCAACGGCGCTTGACGAAGCTTTTGTTTCATGAGAAGATTTCACTTGTTCTGAAACTTCTAGAACAGCTATTACTTCTCCAACTGGTACAACATCTTTGGCTTGAAATAATGTTTTTACTAATGTTCCAGCTGCTGGTGCAGGCACCTCGTTATCAACTTTATCTGTAGCTACTTCAAGAATAATATCGCCTTCAACAAAACTATCTCCTTCAGAAATTAACCAATTAATTATGGTTCCTTCTTTTATACTTTCGCCCATTTTAGGCATTTTTAATTCAAAATTCTTCAAGTTAAATGTCTTTTGATTCAAGAAATAAAGATAATTAATGATTAATTTCCCAGTTGTTAAAATCTTAATATATACATATAATCAGTATATTTTCCTTTAGAAAATAATTAATTAAGGATTTTTACCTATTAATTAATATATTTGATGGATTAAAAAAACTTTTTTTCTTATGTCATACACACTCGATAAAATTGACGTTCAACTTCTTTCAATTCTTCAGAAAAATAGTAATCGAACAACAAAAAGTATTGCTAACGAGCTCGGTATGACTACCTCGCCCATTTTTGAACGTATTAAAAAACTAGAAAGAGAAGGCTATATTGAAAATTACGTGGCCGTTTTAAATAACAAAAAAATGGGTTTAAAACTAACCGTGTTTATTGGTATTACTTTGCAAGGTCATACTCGAAGTTATTTGGAAAAGTTTGTAAAAGAAATTAATAATTTCCCTGAAGTTGTTGAATGTCATAGGGTGAGTGGTAATTTTGATTACCTCTTAAAATTAGTAGTTGAAGATATTGAAGCCTATGAAACGTTCATTATTTCAAAGTTAACGTTGCTTCCTTATTTAGGAAACGTTCAGAGTTTAATTGCCTTATCGACAAGTAAGGAAACTAATGAGATTGATTTGAGTAGGGTTTTGTAATTCTGTAAATAATCTGATAGGTTTTTAAAACCTATCAGATCTAATATTTATTGTTTTTTAAAAGTCTCTCGAAGTGTTTTATAAACATCATCTTGAACTTTCATGGTTTCTGGTACTTCACGCAATGGTTCTACTTCGGTTAATGATTGATGACAATCGGTTGGCAATTGTTGATACAATTGGGTGCCTTTTGTTTTCCAAGCGATCATCTCATCACTGACTTGCTTTATCACTTTTGCAGGATTACCAACAACTAAACTACGTTTTGGGATTATGGTTTCTGCTTTTACAAACGCCATAGCACCAACGATACTTTCATCTCCAATTTCGGCATCATCCATTATTACCGTGTTCATTCCGATTAAGCAATTACGTCCTAAATTTGCCCCATGAATAATGGCTCCATGTCCAACATGAGCACTTTCTCTTAAGGTAATAGATTTCCCTGGGAACATATGGACTGTACAGTTTTCTTGTACGTTGACACCATCTTCTAAAATAATTTGTCCCCAATCTCCACGAATGGCTGCTCCTGGACCAATGTAACAATTTTTACCAATGATGACGTTTCCTGTTACTGCTGCCAATGGATGCACAAAACTTGACTCATGAACGACTGGTGTGAAACCTTTAAATGTATAAATCATATATAATATTTACTGTCATTTCGAGGACGAAGAGCGGGACACAGTGTTGATGATGTATCTGTGTTATGCTCGGAATGACAGGCTATTTAAACCCTTTTAATTTCTCTTTTGTAAATTCTGACAGCACAAGCTTTCCACTCGTTGCAGCGCGCTCAGCTAATAAATTATCCCAATGATCTGTACCATGCCAGAAAACTTTTTTCATTTCTAGCATAGCTTCAGTATTATATGTGCATAAATGCTCTGCTGTATTTTTTACTGCCTCATCCAATTCTTCTGTGCTTTCAAAAACATGCGTGAATAAGCCTTTTTGCTTAGCCCATTCTGGTTTATAAAATGTATTAGCGTCGATTGCAATTTGTGACATTGCACTTAATCCCATTTTACGCTCTATTGCTGGACCGACAACAAATGGTCCTATTCCAATATTTAGCTCACTGAGTTTTATGGAAGCAAATTTAGTAGCCATACAATAATCGGTTGCAGCAGCTAAACCAACACCACCACCAACGGTTTTACCTTGTATGCGACCAATAATAAATTTTGGACACTTACGCATGGCATTAATCACATTTGCAAATCCAGAAAAGAAAATTTTTCCTGTTGCCGCATCATTGATGTTTATCAGTTCTGTAAAACTCGCTCCAGCACAGAAGGTTCTGTCTCCTCCACTTTTAAGTACAATAACTTTTATTGCATCGTTTGTTTCTGCATCAGTTATAGTTTGTGCTAATTGTGCTAAAACATCTCCAGGAAGAGAGTTATGTGCAGGATGAAAGAATTCTATGTATCCTACTTCGTTTTCTATGGTTTGTTTAACGTATGGTTTTGTCATGTTTACTTGCCGCGAAAGCGGTAATCTTTTGATGTTATACTTTTATTTCTCTATACAAATCCTTCCATTTTGGATTTGAACTCTCTATTAATTCAACCTTCCAAGCTCTATTCCATTTCTTCATTTGCTTTTCTATTAATTTAGCTTCTGCTTCCGTATTATATTCTTCAAAATAAACGAACTTATCTAAATTATATCTAGCCGAAAACGTTGTTGAATGCGCTTTATTTTTATGTTGATTTATTCTTTTCTTTAATCTTTTTGTTTCTCCAATATATAAAACACCATTTGGTTTATTACTTATTATATAAACGTAGTGTTTCAAATTCTCTATTTTAATTTTTAAGACACCCGATTTCTCGGGTGCTTCGAGCAATTCAATCTTTTATAAAAGATTGAATTGCTCGAAGTGATGATTCAAATGCTTACGTTCTAAAAGATACGCCTCATATTTATTTAATTCTCCGAAAACCAAATTTTTCAATTTTGCCTCGGGATTCTGCTTATAAAATTCTATATATCTTTCGCGTTGGACTTTAAATTTTTCAATTGCTGTATCTAAATCAGCATGGATTAAATCATCTAATGTATCTTTTTCTAACTGCGGAAACTGACTGTTTTTTGGAAACTTATCGTAATTATATAAACTATGATGCACTTTCTCTAAAATTTTTTCTGGTGTATTGACATCAAAATCTTGAATGTCTCCGGAAGCAATTTTATAAGTATATTCTAAATGCTCAATCATATGTTGTGGTGTCATGATTCCCCATTTAGGCTTGGCATCTGCTTTTAAATTAGAAAGACATGTATCTATGTTCTCCGAAGTTATTTCAACAAAAGTTTCTTGCTTTTTCTCTACCATAGTTAAGATAGTTGCAACTGCTACTAACGGACTATCTTTTTCTGTTTTCTGACTTTCTGGACGGTTTTCAAAATTAGCATCAAAAACCTCAACATGCCATTTTACAATTCCGCTTGGATGTTCTGCCGAAGCGACATCTCTATCTACTTTTTCTTTACAAGTTAAACGCACATAAATCGTATCGTTATGATATAAGGGTCTTAAAAACCTAATACTATCCAATCCGTAATTTGCAGCAACCGGTCCTTTATTCGGATATACAAATAAGCCTGCTGCAGCCGAAATAATGAAATAACCGTGTGCTGTTCTTTTTTCGAAAATACTACCATCTAAAGATGTAATATCGGTATGTGCATAAAAATGATCCCAAGTGAGATTTGCAAAATTTTGTATATCTGTATCTGTTAGTGTACGCCTATGAGTTTTAAGCGACATCCCAGGTTCTATATCTTCCCAATGGTATTGAAACGGATGCTGTTCAGCTTCCTTGTATTTTGCATTTTGTTGATAAATACCTGTGATTTCCGTTAATGTGGTTGGTGAGCCTTGAATGGCTGTACGCTGTAAATAGTGTTTTATACCACGCATGCCTCCCATTTCTTCTCCACCTCCAGCACGTCCTGGACCACCATGAACCAAGCTTGGTAATGGCGAACCGTGACCTGTACTGTCCTTTGCCATATCACGATTAATAACCATTATACGTCCGTGATGCGATGCTGCATTAATCACATAATCCTTGGCTATATTATCGTTGTTTGTAGCAATGGAAGATACCAATGAACCTTTCCCCATTTGCGCCAAAGTAATGGCTTCGTCTAAATTTTTATAAGGCATAATGGTACTTACCGGACCAAAAGCTTCACGTTCGTGAACAATCGTATTTTCAAATGGGTTATCTGCTCTAAATAAAATTGGACTTATAAAGGCGCCTTTTTCTGAATCGGCTCCAATGGTTTCTATTTTATCTAGATTGCCATAAACCATCTGTGCTTCTTTCGCTAAATCTTTTACGGAATCTCTAACCGCTTGGACCTGCTGACGACTCACTAATGAGCCCATTCTTACTTCTTTGAGTCTCGGGTCACCAATTGTTACTTTATCTAAGGCTTTTCCTAATGAAATTTGAACATCTTCAACTAAATTTTCTGGAACGATGACACGTCTAATCGCGGTACATTTTTGCCCGCATTTCACCGTCATTTCTTTTCTAACTTCTTTGATAAATAAGTCGAATTCTGGGGTTCCAGGAACCGCATCTTCTCCTAAAATGGATGCGTTTAACGAATCGGCTTCCATAGTGAATGGCACCGATTCTTGGATTAATCTTGGATGTGCTTTTAATAAGCGTCCTGTTTGTGCCGAACCTGTAAAGGTGACAACATCTTGAGATTCTACGGTATCTAAAATAGTCTTTACAGTTCCGTTTATAATTTGAAGTGCTCCTTCAGGTAAAATGCCTGATGCAATGATTTCTCTTGCTACGGCTTCTGCTAAATATGATGATGATGGTGCAGGTAAAACAACTGCAGGAACTCCAGCCATCCAATTGACAGCACATTTTTCTAACATGCCCCAAACTGGGAAATTGAAGGCATTGATATGAACCGCAACGCCTTTCTTAGGCACCATAATATGATGCGCCATAAAACGTCCGCCACGAGATAAATCGATTGGGTCACCTTCTACGTGATACGGTTGATTTGGAAATAATTTTCGTAATGATGCATTGGCAAATAAGTTACCAAAACCACCTTCTATATCAATCCAACTATCTACGCGAGTTGCACCTGTTCTATAACTTAAATCATAAAAAGCTTCTTTTCTTTTAGTTAGGTAAAATGCTAGTTTTTTTAGCATATTACCACGTTCTTGAAAGGTCATTTTAGAAAGTACTTTTCGCCCTGTTGTTCTTCCATAATTAAGAATTTTAGGGATATCTAAACCTTCTATTGCAATGCTTGTGAATGCTTCTCCGGTTACAGCATCTAAAATTGGTGTTCCTTCTTCTTTTCCTGTTGTCCAAGAACCAGTTACATAATGTTCTATCTTTCTCATCGATAAATTTATTTATCGTTCCCATGAATTCCGAAAACTATCGGGAGGGAAACTATATTATTTCTTCTCGATAAATTCCGATAAAAAAATCGGAATCACTCGAAGTGACATTCTTTATTTTTAACAGCACACGCACGCGTTAGCGATTGAACGGTCTGTTTGAGCTCCTTTTTGCTTTTCTCAAAAAGAGCGCGTAGTGAAAGCGCGACCCTTGTGGTAACGCCCACTATATTTTAAATATTTACGTTTTCTATAATCGCAGCATAACCTTGACCTACACCAATACACATGGTAACCAAAGCGTAGCGCTTATTGGTTTCTTGCAATTCGAGTGCAGCAGAATATGCAATTCTAGCTCCTGTTACACCTAATGGGTGACCAATAGCAATTGAACCTCCATTTGGATTTAGTCTTGCATCGTCATCTGCTAATCCCCAAGCTCGCGTACATGCCAATGCTTGAGCAGCGAAAGCCTCGTTCAATTCAATGACATCCATATCGTCCATGGTTAAGCCCGCTTTTGCTAATGCTTTGTTAGAAGCTTCGACTGGACCAATTCCCATGATTCTAGGTTCAACCCCAACCACTGCCGAACTTACAATTCTTGCCAATGGTTTTAGATTGTATTTTTTTACAGCTTCTTCTGAAGCGATTATCGTTGCTGCTGCTCCATCATTTAATCCTGATGAATTTCCAGCCGTTACGCTTCCGCCTTCTTTTTTAAAGGCAGGGCGTAATTTTCCTAATACTTCTAGAGATGAATTTGGTTTAACAAATTCATCTTTAGAAAATTGTATCGGATCTTTTTTACGTTGTGGAATTTCAACGGTTACAATTTCTTTTGCCAAGCGACCATTTTCTTGTGCTTTGGTGGCTTTCATTTGACTCCAATAGGCGAACTTATCTTGGTCTTCTCGAGAGATATTATATTTTTCTACGAGATTTTCAGCCGTGTTACCCATCCCATCGGTACCGTATAATTCTTTCATTCTTGGGTTGATAAAACGCCATCCAAATGTAGAATCGTACATCTTAGAATCACCACCAAATGCGGTTGATGGTTTTGCCATAACGTATGGCCCGCGTGTCATATTCTCAACACCTCCCGAAATGAATAGATTTCCATCGCCTGCTTTAATTGCACGATTTGCATGAATTATAGCGGATAGTCCTGAACTACACAATCTGTTTACAGTTTCACCAGGTACGGTAAAAGGTAACCCTGCTAAAAGTGAGGACATTCTCGCCACATTCCGGTTGTCTTCTCCTGCTTGATTGGCACAACCCATTATCACATCGTCATAATCTTCTTTTGGAATATTAGGATTTCGTTTTACAATTTCTTCGATTACTAGGGCTCCTAAATCGTCTGTACGAACTGCTGATAATGTACCTTTGTAATTTCCTATTGGCGTTCTAATGCCGTCTATTATATATGCTTCTTTCATAAACTTGTATAATTCCCTCGTTAAAGGGAATCTTGTAATTTTAATTTAAGACCTTTCGCCAACTTCGTTATATACTTTCTATGAAAATATATTTTCATTTCAGTAATGCTCAAGGTGCCATTTATTTTATATTTATAAGATTCCTACCTTCTCAGAAATTGATTAATTCAATAATGCAGAAAATGTATCTCCTTGCTTCATATCTCCTGTATTATAACCTTTCATAAACCATTGCATACGTTGTTCTGATGTCCCATGAGTAAAACTGTCGGAATTAACGCTTCCTCTTGTACGTCTTTGTATGGCATCGTCTCCTACAGCATTAGCAGCACTCATAGCTTCTTCAATATCTCCAGCCTGTAGGTGTTTTTTGTTATGATGTGCCCAGACTCCTGCGTAAAAGTCAGCTTGCAATTCTTGAGCAACCGATAATTTATTGGCTTCCGTTTTGCTACTTTGTTGCTGTAATTGCCTTACTTTTTGAGAGGTTCCTGTGATGGTTTGAATATGATGACCAATCTCATGAGCCGTTACGTAAGCAATTGCAAAGTCGCCTCCTTTAGCACCGAATCGGGTTTTAAGCTCATCAAAAAAAGCTAAATCCATGTACACTTTTTGTCCGGCTGGGCAGTAAAAAGGACCTGAGGCTGCCGTAGCATTTCCGCAACCTGTTGAGACTGCATCTGTAAACAAAACCATTGTTGGCTCCTTGTAATCACCAAGATTGTTTTCCCTAAAAAGTCTGTTCCATACATCTTCTGTATCTGCTAAAACTGTAGCCATGAAGTTCCCCATTTGTTTTTCTACATTTGTAAGCTCTCTTTGTGTGACTTGTTGTGTAGTTTGACCTCCACCAACTTGTTCAATAATTGGTGCTAATTGCTGACCTGTCTCACCTCCAAAAAGTTGTAAAAGAATTACAACCACAGCAACAACTCCACCACCAGCAGCTAACTTGCCTTTATTCCCCATACCTCTTCTGTCTTCGAGGTTACCACTTTTTCTTCTACCTTTCCATTTCATGATGCTTATGATTTAATTAATTTGTTATAAAATTATTCTTGCCATTGTTTTTGTGTTCTATACACAACACCTTTAAACAAAGCTACTAATTCTTCCCCACGTTTCACTTCTACAATATTGAATCCCAACTTATTATTTACTTTTTCTATAACAGATTCTGCAACTATATAATCTCCTTCATTAAGAGCTTCAATGTGATTTATACTTGTTTCTATTGAAACCGCATAATTACCATGTGTATTAGCCGTAAACCCAAACGCAGTATCTGCCAATGAATAACTGATTCCTCCATGTGCTTTGTTCATACTATTGAGCATGTCCTTTCTTATGGTCATTCCTACTTTACATTTGCCTACTTCACATTCTAGAATTTCTATGCCTAGCCATGTACTGTAAGCATCTTGGCTTAACATTTTATGTGGTATTTGATCTCCTTTCATGTTTACATTCTACGATGTTGGGGATTTTATTATTTTATTTTTTAACACCCCTAAAGTCCCATCAAGGGGACAATTAATAAAACTTAAAAAAACGTTTTACTTTCTCTATTCATTTTACGCAACAATGGACTGCAACGGTATCTGTCTTCGTGATACTCATTATATAGTCCATCCATTTTATTAACGCACCAATCAATTCCTTTTTCGTCGGCCCAAGCTAATAATCCTTTTGGATAATTAACTCCTTTGGTCATTGCATTGTCTATATCTTCAGCTGATGCTATGTTAAAAAACAGAGCGTCTGCGGCTTCGTTTATTAGCATGACTAGTACTCTATCGAATATTTTTTGAGCAAGAGACCTCTCCACTGCGCTCGAGGTGATATTCTGAGATTCTTCGCTATCGCTCTGAATGACACGTTTTCCGTTTTTATCATAATTGTAATAGCCTTTTCCTGATTTTCTTCCTAAATAACCTGCTTCAGCAAAACGCTTTTGTGTAAAAGCTGGTTTGTACCTTGGATCAAAATAAAATGCTGTAAATACGGTTTCGGTTACCACATAATTTACATCATTTCCTATAAAATCCATCAATTCGAATGGACCCATTCTGAACTTACCAATAGTTTTCATCGCATTGTCAATGGTTGCAAAATCAGCAATTCCTTCCTCATAAATTCTCAACGCTTCCCCGTAAAATGGTCTTGCCACTCTGTTTACAATAAAACCTGGTGTATCTTTAGCAACGGCGACAACTTTTTTCCAATCTGAAATCGTTTGAATCGATTTTTGAAGTACTTCTTCTGATGTTTGAATAGCAGGAATCACCTCAACTAATTTCATTAAAGGTGCTGGGTTGAAAAAATGAATTCCAACACAGCGTTCTGGTTTTTTTAAGGACGCTGCGATAGATGCAATGGATAAACTTGATGTGTTTGAAGCAATAATACAATCATCAGACACATAACTTTCTAATTCTGAAAATACTTTTTTCTTGATGTCAATATTTTCAATAATTGCTTCTATCGTTAAGTTTGAATCCGCTAAATCCTTTAAATTATCGACATAATTGATGTTAGATTGAATTCTATTTTTTTCATCTGAATCAATTCGTCCTTTTTCGATCAACCTTGATAAAATCTTATCCAATGCAGCTTCCACTTTATCTAAAGCTGTTTGATTTGTATCATATAATTTTACCGTACAACCAGAAGTTGCTGCAACTTGTGCAATACCGCTTCCCATTGTTCCGCCTCCTATAATTCCTACTTTCATCTTTTTGCCCACGAAAGTGGGTAACTTTTAATTAAACTTATTTTAAATACCTTTCAGGTTTTTAAAACCTTACAGGATAAAATTACTTTTCTCATACAAAAGGTAGATTTTTTAAATCCACATTCCCGCCAGAAATTATAATTCCGACGTTTTTGTTTTTAAATTCTGATTTATTTTTTAATACTGCTGCCAAAGGCACGGCACTTGAGGGTTCGATGATTATCTTCATTCGTTCCCAAATGAGTTTCATTGCTTCTTTAATTTCATGTTCTTCAACACGAATAATTTTATCGACATAATCCTTAATGATTGGAAAATTTCTATCCCCAAGATGTGTTTTTAAGCCATCTGAAATCGTATTTACGGTTTCATTTGTTTCGATTTTACCAGAAATTAAAGAACGATAAGCATCGTCTGCTTCCATTGGCTCACCTGCAATAACTTTACATTTTTTTGAAAAATGATGTGCGGCTAAAGCAGTTCCTGCTAATAAACCTCCACCTCCAACTGGTGTTAATATAAAATCTAACTCAGGTTGTACTTCCAACAATTCCATTGCTGCTGTACTATTACCATATATCACCTCATCTTGATTTGAAGGATGTAAAAATGTTGCTCCTTTCTCTTCTTTTATCTTATTTGCTGCAGCTTCCCTTGCTTGCAATGTTGATTTGCATTCTATAATATCACCTTTGTAAGTTTTAACTGCATTTTTTTTAACTTGTGGTGCATTCTCTGGCATTACGATATAGGCTTTTACACCTAACTTTTGGGCTGCTAAAGACACAGCTTGGGCAAAATTTCCAGAGGAATGGGTTACCACTCCATTACTTTTCTCTTCTTCTGAAAGTGATATTATAGCGTTTGCCGCACCACGCATTTTAAAGGCACCCATTTTTTGAAAATTCTCACACTTAAAAAACAAATTACAACCAGATACTTCATTTAATAACTGTGAAGTTAACACAGGTGTGTTGTGAATAAATGGTTTTATTCTTTGGTGGGTTTCTAATAATATCTTTTTACTTGGAAGATTAGGATTGTCCACTTGAGGGGACTTTAGGGGTGTTTTTAATAATTTTATTTCTTCTTCAATTGACAATGAAACACTAAACATATTATTTTTAACATCCCGATCGGAAAACCTAATAAATTTAACTCCATAATCCTCTAATTTATTCTGCCTTTTTACATCCTGAAAATACCTGTATTCATGAGAATCTCCATCAATTTCTATGGCTAACATTAATTCATGGCAGTAAAAATCAACAATATAATCTAACATTGGTACTTGTCTATGAAACTGAACTCCCAATGCTTTATTTTTGATGTTTTTCCATAGTAAAACTTCAGCTAAAGTGCTATTTTTTCTTAGCTCTCTTGCATAATCTTTCAATTTTGGATTGTATGGAATTATTGTGTTTCTCATTTATTGTTTTACACCCCTAAAGTCCCCTCAAGGGGACAATACTCATGAGTATAATTCTAGTTCCCTTTAAAATTCGGTTTTCTTTTTTCAATAAATGCTGCTACTCCTTCTGCATAATCTTCTGTGCTGGCAGCTTCGATTTGTAATTTAGATTCTAAAGCTAATTGAGCATCTAAATTATTTGTCATTGATTTATTATATAATTCTTTAATCAATCCTAATGCTTTAGTTGGCATATTTGCTAATTTGACAGCAATTTTGTTAATCTCTTCTTCAAAATTTTCAAGTGGAATCATTTTATAAATCATTCCCATTTTTTCAGCTTCTTCAGCTGAAATTTTATCACCTAACATAGCTAAAGCCAATGCTTTTTGAAAACCAATTAGTCGTGGTAGAAAAAAAGTTCCGGCACTATCTGGTACTAATCCTATTAAACTAAATGCTTGAATAAAACTCACTTTTTCGTGTGCTATAACTATATCGCAAGCTAATGCAATGTTTGCCCCGGCGCCTGCTGCTACACCATTAACAGCTGCTATGATTGGCTTTTTAATAGCTCTAATTCTAGTGATTATTGGATTGTAATGTTCTTCTAATATTTTTTTGAATCCTGGATTTAATTCTGGATCTGTAACTTCTTTTAAATCTTGCCCAGCACAAAAGGCTTTACCATTTCCTGTTAGAATTATAGCTCTGACTTCATCATTTTTTTCGCAATCATCTAAAGTGTCATGTAATAAAAATGCCATTTCACGATTGAAACTGTTAAAGACTTCTGGTCGGTTTAGTGTTATAGTTGCAACTTTGTTTTCTATTTTTAGTTGTATGCTTTTGCTCATGTTCATATTTTTATAGTGAATTCCGCATTATGTGCGGAATGACAAATCCTATTTTCTTGACTTGATGAGATCCTGAAACAAATTCAGTATAACAAATCATTGTTATTTCAAACATTTAAAATAATCGAATGGTTCTTGGCAATCGTCGCACTGAAATTGTGCTTTACAAGCCGTTGAACCAAACTGACTAACTAAACGCGTGTTTTGCGAACCACAATTAGTGCATTTTACTATTCGCTTTTCGTTTAACAATACATCTTTGTCTGCTTCTGCGTCTAAAGGTGCTGCGATTCCGTAATCTTCGAGGGCTTTTCTTCCTCTTGGTGTTATCCAATCTGTGGTCCAGGCTGGATGTAGAATTAAATCTATTTCAGAGTTGTATCCTGCTTCTTTTAATGCTTTTTTAATATCATCACCTATGACATCCATTGCTGGGCAGCCACTGTAGGTTGGTGTGATTTCAATTTTAACAATACCATTTTCAAAAACAGCAGAACGCACCACTCCCATATCCATTATGGATAGTACTGGGATTTCTGGATCAGATACTTTTTCCAGAATTGGAATTAGTATTTCTTCGATATTTTGCGTTTCTGCTATCATTTTAATACCTTTCGACTGCGCTCGAGGTGACAGTTTACTTAAATTTATGAGATTCTTCGCTTTACTCTGAATGACATTTAATTTTTATACTAATAAGATTCCTGCTTTTGCAGGAATTGGTTTTACCATTCCATATTAGGATACGTGCGTTGCATGTATTGCAAATCACTTAACAAATAGCCTAAATGTTCTGTATGAATGCCTTCTTTTCCTCCTTTTTGAAAATATTTTGATTCTGGAACTTCTAGCGTTGCTTCTATTAAAAGATCGTTTACTGACTTGTAATAAGCGTCTTTTAAAGTTGTGACATCAACACCAATCCCCTCATTTACCATTGTTTTATCGGCTTCCGTTTGATGAAATAATTCATCTGTATAAGTCCATAATGTATTGATTGCATCTTGCATTTTCGCTTTACTTTCTTCGGTGCCATCTCCTAAACGTTTTACCCAGTCGGAAGAAAATCGCTCGTGATAACGCACTTCTTTGATACACTTTTTAGCAATTGCCGATAGTGTTAAATCCTTACTTTTTTCTAATTCTGAAAGAAATGCTAAATGATAAACATCAAATAAAAACTGTCGTCCGATCGTATAAGCGAAATCTGTATTTGGTTGCTCTACTAACAGTACATTTTTATACTCGCGCTCTTTACGTAGCATGGCAATATCATCTTCTGTTCGCTCATCTTCTGCAATTTTTGCAGCGTATTGGAAATAGCTTCGTACTTGTCCGAATAAATCTAATGAAATATTAGTGCAAGCAATGTCTGTTTCTAATGTTGGGCCGTGACCACAAAGCTCTCCTAGACGCTGACCGAGGATTAAGCTGTTGTCTGCAATTCCGAGGATATAATTATATAGGTTTTCTTTCATATTCATTTCCCACGAAAGTGGGAATCTTTTTAATTGAACATTTTGGTTCTAACTATTGAGACCTTTCGACTGCGCTCAAGGTGACATTTAGTTTCTATTTATGAGTTTCCCACTTTCGTGGGAATTGTAATTTAAGCAAAGCTCAAATTACATGTGTTTTACCTCATCAGGTAAATCGTAAAATGTTGGGTGACGATACACTTTGTCTTGAGCCGGCTCAAATAACTCACCATTATTCTCAGGATTTGAAGCTGTGATATTTTTAGATTCTACAACCCAAATACTTACTCCTTCATTTCGCCTTGTGTATACATCTCTAGCATTTTCTAATGCCATATCTTCATCTGCAGCGTGTAAACTACCGCAATGACGATGTTCTAATCCGTTTTTACTTCTAACGAAGATTTCCCAAAGGGGCCAGTTTTTTTTCATTTTAAATCGAATTTTAAGTTGAATTTTATAATCTTTAGTGCAATTTAAAAACACCCCTAAAGTCCCCTCAAGGGGACAATCAAAATATTAAAAAACCCAACTATAATTTTATCTATATTTATTAAAGAGCGGTCGTGTAGTCTGAAACCTAACAGCGAAGCGGTCTAAAATCATTATTCTTTTTATACGGCTTGCCTTTCTTTTCGTTCTTGTTTCTTTTCGGCATGAGCCATTGCTGCATCTCTCACCCATTCTCCACGTTCCCATGCGCCAAGTCTGGCTTTCATTCGTTCTTTATTCATTGGACCATGACCTTTAACAACTTGCCAAAACTCATCCCAATTGATTTCACCAAAATCATAACTTCCTTTTTCTTCATTCCATTTTAAATCTGGATCTGGAATTGTGAGTCCGATTAAATCTGCTTGTGGCACAGTTTGATCTATAAATTGCTGACGTAAATCGTCATTTGATTTACGTTTTAATTTCCATTTCATAGATTGTTCTGTATGCACGGAAACATCATCTGTTGGCCCAAGCATCATTAAGCTTGGCCACCACCAACGATTTAGCGCATCTTGTGCCATTTCCTTTTGTTCTGG
Organism: Winogradskyella bathintestinalis; assembly: GCF_030407435.1. Taxonomy (GTDB): domain Bacteria; phylum Bacteroidota; class Bacteroidia; order Flavobacteriales; family Flavobacteriaceae; genus Winogradskyella; species Winogradskyella bathintestinalis. The sequence continues at coordinate 48,342 of NZ_JASDDK010000006.1, read as the reverse complement.
TGTTCCGTTTGCCAATTTTATCATGATTTCATAACCCTGACGTTGGTGGAAACTTTCTTCTTTACACACACGAATCATAGCTCTGGCATAAGGTCCGTAAGAAGTATTACATAAAGGCACTTGATTAATAATTGCTGCACCATCTACTAGCCAACCTATAGCTCCCATATCTGCCCAAGTGATTGTTGGGTAATTAAATATTGAAGAGTATTTTGCTTTACCTGTATGCAGTTGTTCGTACATTTCGTCTCTAGAAATCCCTAAAGTTTCTGTTGCAGAATATAAATATAATCCATGTCCTGCCTCATCTTGAACTTTTGCAAGTAAAGCTACTTTTCGTCTTAAAGAAGGTGCTCTGGTGATCCAATTTCCTTCTGGCAACATTCCTACAATTTCAGAATGCGCGTGCTGCGACATCTGACGAATGTGCGTTTTACGATACTTCTCTGGCATCCAATCTTTAGGTTCAATTTTTTCGTCACGTGCTATGCGTGCTTCAAATTGATCTTCTAAATTTTTAATTTGTTCTTCACTCATAATTTATAGTATTTAGTGAATAGTTATTAGTTTTTAGTGGGTTCCGCATCATACTTCGACAAGCTCAGTAAAACAATGCGGAATGACAAATAATTAAACATCAAAATCAACGACTACTTTATCTGAAGTTGGTACGGCTTGACAGCTCAACACCAAATTCTGCGATACTTCTTTTTCATCTAAAGCATAGTTAATTTTCATTTCTACGGTTCCTTCTTTCACTTCGCATTTACATGTGCTACAAACGCCGCCTTTACAGGCAAAAGGCAAATCTGCTCCTGCTCCAAGTGCTGCGTCTAAAATGTTATCGTACTCTTTTGTCATGGTGAATTCAAATTCTTTTCCACCATCTACAATAGTTACTTCAATACCTTCAACTTTCTGTTGTGCTAATCGCTCTGCACGTTTAATATCTTCTTCTGAAAGTCCGGTTACAAACAATTCAAAATGAACCAATTCTTTTGGCAAACCTGCATTGACCAAATAATCTCCTACATAATTCACCATTTGCTCTGGACCACACAAAAAGACTTCACTTGTATCTGGAATATCGATAAACGTTTGCGTAAGCACCTTCATTTTTTCATCATCAAAACGTCCGTTGAACAAATCGATATCACGACGCTCTTTGGTTAGAAAATAATAGATTTCTAACCTCCCAAAGTATTTATTTCTAAGCTGCTCTAGCTCTTCCTTAAAGATAATAGATTTTGCCGTTTTATTTACATAAAATAGCTTACAAGTTGAATTTGGCTCTGCAACTAAATGCGATTTTATCATAGACAGGACTGGTGTAATACCGCTTCCTGCTGCAAAAAATAAGTAATTTTTAGATGCTTGTGGTTGCACTTCTACACCAAATGTTCCGCTAGGAGCCATCACTTCGAGCTCATCACCAGATTTTAATTCTTCGTTTACATAGGTTGAAAACTTACCTCCTAGAATTTGCTTTACTGCAACTTTCCATTGATTTTCATCTGGGCTTGAGCACAAGGAATACGATCGTCTTACATCTTCACCATCAATATCTGCTTTTAAAGTTAAATGTTGCCCTTGTCTAAATTTAAAAGCCTCGTTTAAATCTGAAGGAATTTTAAAAGTGATGACCGATGTATCGTCGGTTTCCTTATATATATCTTTAACCTTTACGTTGTAAAATTCTGCCATTGTGTTTGAAATAAATCAAAACTAACACTTGTTAGTTTACATGACAAAGTTAAGAAATAAAAATGAAATTATTTGTTAATTCCGTGAATGAGCACATCATTTAGGCTGTTTGACAAATCTGATGTGTTAAGATCTTCTTTTTTAGGTATCCAAAGGTACAAGGAACGTAAAGTAGTAAGCATAGAAAACATAATGATTTCCGGATTGTTTGCTTTTATTTCTGAATTACTTATGCCTTCTTTAATGATTGTTAAAAAGTTATTTTCATAATCTGTTCTCAGCTTTAAGTAGTAGTCTAGTTGTTCTTCAAGATGCATCCAATCATTATTTAATGAAGCCATACCGCTAGTATTATTGGCGGTGATTGCTACGTGTAAATTTATTATTTCTTTCAGCTTAGAAATGGTGGACACTTCTGAATTTATAATAGCATCCATACCATTAGTAAATTCTTCCGCAATTGAAATGATAATTGTTTTTAACAAATCTTGTTTAGAGCTGATATGGTTGTAAAGACTTGCCGCTTTTATGCCCATTGTCGTTGCCAAATCGCGCATTGTTACTGCGCTGTATCCTTTTTCTTTGAAAAGTTTTGCAGCGGTGTTTACAATTTCGTCTTTACGTGTTTCTTGTTTCATTGGTCCTAATTAAATTACTATTGCAAACTACAATAATAAATAGAACATAGAAAGGCTGTTTTATTCTTAACTTTGGCTGTCATAAAAATCGACAAGTACTATTAGAATTATGGATAAAAGCATAGAAACCAATCCGCTTATAGATAGGCTTCCACCACACTTAAAACAATTTATTAAGCCGCAGCATTACGATGATTATTCTCCAATAAACCAAGCTGTTTGGCGCTATGTAATGCGTAAAAACGTTTCTTATTTGAGTAAGGTTGCGCATCATTCGTATTTAAATGGACTGGATACTACTGGGATTTCTATTGATACAATTCCAAGCATGTACGGCATGAACCGAATACTGAAAAACATTGGTTGGGCTGCCGTTTCGGTTGATGGTTTTATTCCACCAAATGCGTTTATGGAGTTTCAGGCATATAAAATTCTGGTGATTGCCTCTGAGATTAGACAATTAGAAAATATAGAATATACGCCAGCACCAGATATTATACATGAAGCGGCTGGACATGCACCAATAATTGCAAACCCAGATTATGCTGAGTATTTAAGACGTTTTGGAGAAGTTGGTGCCAAAGCCATTTTATCTTCACACGATAATGACATGTATGAAGCCGTTAGAAAACTTTCAATTTTAAAAGAAGCACCCAATAGTTCACAAGAAGACATTGACAATGCAGAAACACATGTTAATGATCTACAAAATAAAAAAGTGCCACTTTCTGAAATGGCAAAAATCAGAAATTTACATTGGTGGACAGTTGAATACGGTTTAATTGGCACTGTTGAAAATCCAAAAATTTATGGCGCAGGTTTATTATCTTCCATAGGAGAAAGCAAATGGTGCATGACTAATGAGGTTGAAAAAAAACGCTACAGTATTGATGCTGCCGAAGTTGAATTTGACATAACAAAACCACAACCTCAACTTTATGTCACTCCAGATTTCGCTTATTTAATGGAGGTTTTAGAGGAATTCGCCGGAACAATGGCACTTAGAAAAGGTGGTTTTAGAGGTTTGCAAAAACTCATAGATTCTAAAAAAGTTGGAAGCATAGAGCTTAATACAGGCTTACAGATTTCTGGTGTGTTCACAAATATGATTACAGATGAAGACAATAATGTTGTTTTCTTCAAAACCGAAGGCCCAACGGCTTTAGCGAACAGAGAAAAGGAACTTATAGGACATGGAAAAGACGCCAACCCAAACGGGTTTAGCTCACCAATTGGTAAATTAAAAGGAATAAGCTTAGCTATTGAAGATATGCAACCTCGCGATTTAAAAGCCTACAATTTTTACGATGGTAAACGTATTGCCATAGAATATGAAAGTGGTATTACAATTGAAGGTTTAAATGTGACCGGAATTAGAAATGTTTACGGTAAACTTATCCTCATTGAATTTGAAGATTGTACAGTAAATTACAAAAACGACGTCTTATTCTCACCTGAACAAGGTACTTTTAAACTTGCCGTAGGCTCATCTATATCTTCCGCTTTTGCTGGTGCCGCAGATTACAGATCTTTCGATAATTTATATCATGTTTCTGAAACCGAAACGCAGCAATTACCTAAAACTGAACATAAAATAGAGCTTGAGTCTCTTTATAAATCCACTCAAGAGTTAAGAAGATCATCTTATAATACTGATAGTGCTAAACAAATAGTTACTCTTTTAGACAAAAATCATCCTACCGATTGGCTTTTGCGATTAGAGTTGTATGAATTGTCTAAAAATCACGACAAAACATTAAGTACTTCTATTTTAAACCAACTTAATGCCATAAAAACGCAAAGGCCAAAAATAGAACACCTTATCACTGACGGCTTAGAACTAATTAAATAAAAAAAATGGGATTATTAGAATTTATTTTTGGCGCTAAAAAGCGTCGTATTAAAGATTATCTTACAAGAGATGCTGTAATATTAGATGTTAGAACACAAAAAGAATGGGACAATGGACATATTGAAAATTCTGTTCATATTCCGCTAAACGAACTTAATAACAGAGTTGGTGAAGTAAAACAACTGAACAAACCAATTATTACGTGTTGCCAAAGTGGTGTTCGTTCTGCTAAAGCTGCAAAATTTTTAAATTTAAATAACATTGAGGCAACCAATGGTGGTGGCTGGCTGAGCTTAAAAAGCAAGCTCTAATTATAGTTTAAGTTTCTGTAATGCTTCTGAGGATTCAATTGGGTTTTCGTTGTATTCTAATGTCCAACCCAAAGAATTAGTAAGTATATAAAATTTTGAAAGTTCACTAATTAAGCGGTTCTGTGCATTAGATTTTAAGTCTGAAGCTTCAATATTTTTCATCAACTGCTTTTTTACCGTCACTTTAATGTCATTATAATCTTTAGCTTCAAACTGACTTAAATAGTCAGCTTGAACATCGTAATATTCAAAATCTGGATTTATTTTTATTTCTTCCTTTGGGATACTTATTATGCGAAGCGTTTTAGTTAGTTCGTCTATTTCATATTCAATTTTACTTAAATCGTATGCAACCGTAACATCTGCATTAACTACGACTAAAGCTTTCTTTTCGACTTCAATAAACCGATCAAAAATTACTTTATCCTTTTTACTATATGAAAAAACTTGACTAAAGTGACCTTCAGTTACTATTAGTTTGCTGACATTTTTAAGCTGTTCTCGTATTAAAGCAGAATTTTCTTGTAATATAATTTTATCATCTTTTTGGTCTCCACAATATTTAAAAGTGAATAAAACAACTAATGTAATTATAACACCGAATAGTATTTTTCGCATAAGCTAATTTAAATATTTAATGTTAAATATCACTCAAATTATTTTTAAGTCTTAATTTTTTTGATGTAATAATTTCGCTTATATGAATTAAATAATTGACGAATAGCGTTATAGAAAAGACTTGGATCTAAGTATCTTTGAAGGCGTAAAGTATCGACTAAACGACTCTAGACTTATAAAATCATGATTAAACAATATTCTATTCTACTATTTACAATTTTTGCCATCTTCTCTTATGGTCAAGATGTCACATTTGAAAAAAATCACAACAGAGCGGCTAGCGGACTAGAGCAAAATATTAATAAGAAAGGGGATAGTTTAATATTTAAAAGTGATAAAGTAATTCGACAAGTAGATATTTTTAATAACGATTACATGAAAAGTATTCCTGTAAATAATTATGAATCTAAAATTGAAGTTGGAAATCTACCGGTAGGCGAGTATATCGTTCAGGCCAGACTTGGTAGGAAACGGATTATAATGTACTTAGTAAAAAATGGACCAATTGTTCCCGATCCTGAAATTTTAGATATAAATATTAATGATGACTCCGCAGTTGCTCAAACAGATAATAGTGTTGAAACTTCTAATGACAGCTCCGCCTTGGTAAGCGAAAATATTACAAGTGAAGAATTAGATTCAGAGAAAATATCATATTGGGTGGTGTATGAAAAAAACACGTCTTCAGGTTCCTATAAATCTATGAGTTTAGAAAATATAAATGAAGTGTCTAGAATGATTTCAAAAAACAAGCTGGAATTGAATACTGAAATTGCAAAAAATAATACGTTGATTGTATATGAAGTCTATAATTCTTCAAAATTTATGCGTAAGCAGTTAAGAAAACCCACCTATTTTAAATCATCTGACAATTCGAAAATATTTAATGGAAAACCGTACTATGCATCGGCGAATGTGAATTTCGATACAGATGAATTACCTTAATGACTGTTTTTACATCATTTTATATTCTTCAACTGTCTTTTGCTCATTATAAACAATAGTTTGAATAACTTTAAATTGTCAATTTAAAAATTCTATATCTCTTTCAAATAGAAAAAACTTCAACAAAATTGGAGTTAAATTAAACCTTTATTTTTTGCTTTACATCGTGTGTGCTTGTGCCTTATCTAAAAAAGCTGCAAGATGTCTTAGAAATATTTTAGCGTAGTCCGATGATTATAACTTTGCTTTTAGAAAGGTAAATATTGATGTTTTAATTCACAGGTATTTGCTTTTAGCCCACAAATTTTAAAAGTAAATGTTATGATTAAAAACATTTGTACACTCGTCATCCTACTTGTGGCTGTAAATAATTACGGTCAAAACATTACATTGTTAAAAAACAATAATCCAAAAGCCAAAGACTTATCGCATCAATTGAATGCCGCCAAGGATAGTATTCTACTAGCTTGTAAGACTAAAATCCTCCAAGTTGATATTTTTAATGAAGATTTCGAAAAAATAATTATAATAGATAATTATGAAGCAAAAATTTACTTGGGAGATATTCCGGAAGGCAAATTTGTGCTAGAAACCAAATTAGAAGATAAGGTGGTATTAATAGGGTTGATGCGACACACTGATTTGCAGACATCAGAAATCCATTATAATAAGGACATTAATGAGGGTAAAGGTATGATGCTAGATGAAAGTTTGAAGGTAATAACGAAAGTACCGAATAAAAGTATTGCATTTATTTTAACAGGCTCTAAGCCGAAGCATCCGACTTATAAAAATCAAAAGTTTTATTGGGCGGTACGTAAAATAAATACTAAAAGTGGTGCTAATAGAACCATGCAATTATTAGACAAGACCTCTGTGGATAGAATGATTTTAAAACATAAGGAACAGTTAAAAAGAGTTGCAGGCCGCCATAGTGAGTTGATGATTTGGGAAGTTTATGATACATCCAAATTTATGGAACATCAGGTTTCAAATCCCGATTTCTTCTATTCATTAAACTCGGATTTATTCAATACAATTCCATATTACTCTACTAATAATAAAGTGGTAAATCTTTAAGCACGATACAGCAGGTTAAATAATGATAGCTTGTGAGTTAATGTGTGTTTATGCCATGATTTTTGTGTTATGTCGACACCCGATACACATTAACTACAAAACAAGTAACATAACTGAATTTTAAAAATCAATACAGAAAATCTAATAACTTTGTAGTTAACATCTAAGAAGTCTTACGAGGCTTTTTCGGTGTTAAAATTGTTTCCCAAAAACAAAACCTACTTATTATGAAACTACTATACACACTTGTGTTTGTCTTTTTGACGACTATAGTTTATGGTCAAAAAACCACATTGTTCCAAAATACTAATGTTAGAGCCAAAGAGCTAAAACATGACCTGACTGCATCTGGCGATAGTCTAATTTTTAAATGTGAAAGAACCATCTTTGAGGTTGCAATTTTTAAAGACGATTTTGAGCGCATAATAAAGGTTAGAAACAATGAAGCTGTCATTCCTGTCGCTGATTTGCCTGTCGGAAAATATATTGTAGAAGTACTACTTAGAGATAAGTTAATTGTAATAACTTTACTTAGAAACGAACCTTTTGATTTGCTTGATGCTGCTCCACTAATAACTGGTAATTCTAACATTATCAGTACCCGACCAATTAAAAAACATCTCGTAGCGCATTTTACGAAACCAAAAACTAAAATGCAATCTGATGAAGAAAATTATATTGAAAAAACAAATCAATTGGTTTTGTCTAAAAAAGATGCGTTTACAGAAGAGTACAATACAAGTACAACGGACTTGGCAGTAGCCGGAAAAAGAGCAACTGCGGCACGCGGAACATCGATAAGAGCTAATTCGTCACAGTCCACCTTAGCAAAAGGATCAATCTCAAAACCGAATAAAAAATATTGGGTGGTTTATAAAATTAACAATGGTCAGAGCTCTGAAAAAATTCAAAGAATGAGTGACCAAGAAGCTGTTGATCGTTTAATTAAGAAAAATGAAATAGACTTAACTACAAAAACGGGGAGATTAAATGAACTTATTGTTTGGGCTATTTATGATTCGTCTATGTTTGTGCAGCATAAAAGGAAACACAAGACTGATTATATGAATATCGCCTCAGAAAGCTTTCAGTTAAAACCGTATTATAAAAAAGTTAATTCAGTAGAAACCAATTAGTGTTTTTAGTTAAATAAAAGAAGTCAATAAAAATCTCAAAGAAGTGTTTTCTTTGAGATTTTCAGTTATAGCCTTTCTTGTTTAATTTTGGAGTGGTATTTAAATCAACAAAAAATTGTGTTATTTCTTTTTAAGATCTAATTTCTCGGCGAAATAATCACAAAAATCTTTCATTGTGGCGGTCATTTTTTCATCTTGGGTAGCCCTTAAAAATGTATCACTCATAGTCACTAAGGTTTGATGAAAAAACAATTTCATTTCATCAACAGGCATATCCTTGGTCCACAAATCTATTTTTAATGTTTCTTGAGCACTACCATCCCAAACCGATAACATTATTGCTTTTGCTTCTTCGTGGTTAACACCTCCGTCTTGGGCAGACCAATTTAATTTTTCGGGAACACGATTTTCGTCTAGTTCGACATTTAGAACTATTTTAGATTTTATAACTTTAGACATTATTTTTTTGGTTTAAATTTTGCTTTATTAAATATATCTTGAGGTTCTGTTTGCATAATTGTTAATAAATCCTCATTTGTTTTTTCGGCATAAGACCTAACAATTTGCCAACCCATATACTGACCCAAACGACCTGGCGATTGGTTGTCTAATTCTAAATAAAATTTTGAAAAAGGTGCATCTGCAATAAAACGATTTGGCAATTTAGGATCGGTACTGTACAATAATTCCTTTTCAATAAAATAGCTCCATATTTGACTTTCATTAGCTTCAGCCCATTTAATTTGAACATCAGAATAGCCTATTTTTTCTGCATCTGTTTTAAACGGAATCATTATATCCTTGAAATAAAGTAGTTTTCCAAAATAAATCATTTCATCTAATAGTGTTTTCCTATGAGTTTGAAAGATGAATTTTTTAGCATAACCATTGGCCACATCCGAAACAATTTGATTTTTATTCAAATTTGCGGCAATAAACATGGGTATGTTCTGATAAAATTCATGCTTAGCACCTAAATAATTATCTAATGCAATAAGTACTAAAGAATCATTAACTATAATTTTATCTCGGTAAGCTACGTCGTTCGTTAGCGTAATTACTCTAGGAGCCTTAAATGTTTTATCGTAATATTTTAAGTGTTTAAATAAGCCTTCTAACTCTTCTTTAGAGGTTTTAAAATCTGGAAAAGTTTGTTGCACCTCGTTTAGTAATTTGTTTTGTAATGAATCTTCCATTCGATTAATTACTATTGAGTCTGGAATGTGTTTAGAAAAGAAAAACGGATAGGCGCTTTTTAACTCTAACAAATTTTCGGGCAGGGCTTCGAAAAATGCTTTATCAAATCGTTCTACAGTAAAATCAGTTTCAATTTTTGCGATTTCTTTTTCAATCTTAGAGTCATCATCACAGGATAGTAGCACTAAAATGAATAGAATTATAATATTAAATTTGATTTGCATTTTGTAAAACATTTTTAATCTTAACACTATTGCGTTACTTTTGTTGTGCAAAGGTACACTTCTTTATGAACTCATTTCTATTTTTTGAGTTTAAGCGCAAATAATTGTGTCTAGTTCTATTGCAGTTTCCTTCTTGATGGTGAAAGAATAGAAATGGCTTATATAGGTTTTTAATTATCAGAATTTATGGAATCAAAAAGTATTAACGAATTTATATAAAATATAAAAAACTATGCAAACGGAACAGGTTGTAAATCATTTAGTAGATTGGTTAAAAGACTATGCCGTAAAGGCAGGTGTTAACGGCTTTGTTATTGGTATTTCTGGTGGAATTGATTCTGCTGTAACATCTACACTTTGTGCCAAAACAGGTTTAGATCTTTTGTGTATTGAGATGCCTATCCATCAAGCTGAGAGTCATGTAACTAGAGCACAAGAGCACATTTCTCAATTAAAGGAACGTTTTTCTAACGTAAAAGATAAGGTTGTTAACTTAACTCCCGTATTCGAAGAGTTTAAAACCGAAGTCAGTTTAGACGGTAAAAAAGCTACAGTAGATATGGCTTTGGCAAATACAAGAGCGCGTTTGCGAATGACAACATTGTATTATCATGCAGGACTTTTAGGTCTTTTGGTAGCAGGTACAGGTAATAAAGTAGAAGATTTTGGAGTGGGTTTTTATACAAAATACGGTGATGGAGGCGTGGATTTAAGTCCAATTGCAGATTTATTAAAATCTGAAGTTTACGAAATAGGGGAGTATTTAAAAGTACCAGCGTCCATTATGAATGCTGCGCCTAGTGATGGTTTGTTTGGTGATGCAAGAAGTGATGAAGATCAAATTGGCGCCTCCTATCCAGAATTGGAATGGGCCATGCAAATGAAAGACGAAGGTAAAACACGAACAGATTTTGAAGGAAGAAATCGGGAGGTTTTTGATATTTTTATGCGTTACAATACATCCAATAAACATAAAATGATAGCGATACCAATTTGCGAAATTCCTAGTAATTTAAAATAATTTTTGTGTTTTAGCAATTAAAAGTCTTAAATTATTTAATTTTTGATTATTTTTGTTAGACAAATCTCCACTTTTGTATTTATTTACGCTATTAATTAATAGATTTTTAACCCTAACCAAGAAAACAAAATACAATTGTTATGATAAATATTTTAATTGTGGACAGGCATCCAATCGTTAGAACCGGATTAGAGTTGGTTTTGAGCAATAAATCTGATTTTGAAGTTATAGGTAGTTTGGGTAGTGGGATCGAGATTTTTGAATTTGTAAAACGTCATAAAGTAGATGTTATAATCTCCGAAATCGATTTGCCAGAACTTAATGGCATAACTGCACTAAGAGCTATAAAAAAAGAAAATAATGACGTAAATGTCTTAATGTTTAGTCATCAGCCAGAAGAAATTTATGCCATAAGTACTATTAAAGCAGGTGCTTCTGGATACTTAAACAAATCTGCGAGTATTGAAGAATTGATAGTGGCAGTCCGAAAAGTCAGTAATGGTGAAACATCTCTAAGCGAAAAAATGGATAAACATTTTAGATATGAAGACACTCGAAAGAGTCGCAGTCGCATGTTTAAAAAATTATCAACTAGAGAGGTGGAAGTTTTAAAATTACTATCCATAGGACGCAAAAATAAGGAAATCGCTCAAGAACTAGATATTAATGAAAAAACAGTGAGCACTTATAAAGCGCGATTATTTAAGAAACTTAATGTTACTAATATTGTTGACTTAGTTCACCAAGCGAAACACCATAATTTAGCTTAATCATCTTTTAACCCACAACTTTACCTAATTTACGGGATAATAACATTTTCAGCCCAACATAATCCTTTACATCTTCTATGATTGAGCGTGTATCTGCATTTTGGTTTAAAGTTTCATTTTTATACTCAGCTACTTTTTTGTCAATTAGGTGACAACGTAAACTTAAAATGGTTTGACTTACCAATTGTGAAATAGAATCTTTCTTTTCCTTAGGCACAATTTGATTGCGTTCCCAATCATGAAGATTGTAACGTTCATCTTCCATTAAGATACTTGTTACGGTACTTGCAGCTTCCTGGTCTAATTGATTAACGAAATTTTTAGTAGAGAAACTGTCGTCTTGGTTCAATCTATCAATAATGGAGTAGTAGAGTACTTTAAACTGCGGATTAGAAAACTGCATTTCGTCCTCTTGAAGATCTAAGTATATTTTCTCGAATACACGCGTTTCATGCATGGTAGGTTCTAAAATTAATTCGCCTGAAGATTCTTCCTCCCTTAATATTAAATCCTCAAATTGTTCGGTTCGATCTCCGTATAACATTAATATCTCAATAATTTTACGTTCTAGTTCAAACTGAATATCGACCTTCTTCTTTGTCTGTTCTTCATTTTTAACAACCTGAAATGCTTTCTGATCTTGTTTATAGGATTTGCTGGCTTCTTGAGTTTCTTTCTTATTAATTTGTGCTAGCGTACTAAACAGAACGTTTTCGCTAATATCCATAATTCGCGCACATTCTTGAATATAGATTTCACGTTTTATCTGATCTGGGATTTTGGCAATGCTGTTTACAATTTCACGAATTGTCTCAGCTTTTTTAATCGGGTCATTATTTGCTTCTTTTACTAATAAAGACGCTTTAAACTGAATAAAATCTTTGGCATTGTCGTTGAGATATTCGGTAAGTTCTTTTAATGTATTATTTTTTGAAAAACTATCTGGATCTTCACCATCTGGAAATGTGCAAATCTTTACATTAACGCCTTGTTCCAAAATTAAATCGATACCACGAATAGAGGCTCTTATTCCTGCAGCATCACCATCAAAAAGTACTGTAATATTATTTGTAAGCCTATTAATTAAACGAATTTGGTCAGCCGATAACGCTGTTCCAGAAGAGGAAACTACATTCGTAATTCCAGTTTGATGAAACTGAATAACATCTGTATAACCTTCTACCAAATAACAATTATCTTCTTTTGCAATACTTTGTTTGGCATGATATAATCCATAGAGAACTTTGCTTTTATGGTAAATTTCGCTCTCTGGTGAATTTAAATATTTGGCTGCTTTCTTATCGTTAACTAATATACGGCCACCAAAACCCAGTATACGACCACTCATACTATGAATAGGAAACATAACTCTGCCCTTAAATCTATCGAAGCGTTTTTCACCTTTAACAATAGTTAAACCAGTTTGCTCTAAAAATTGAAGTTGATAGCCCTTTCCTAATGCATCATCTGTAAAGGCTTGCCACTCGTCTAAGGAATAGCCTAATTGAAATTTTTTAATGGTTTCTTCTGTGAAACCACGTTCTTTAAAATAGCTTAAGCCTATTGCTTTTCCTTGATTGGTGTTATGAAGTACTTTCTGAAAATAGGTGTTTGCATATTCGCTAACCAAATACAAGCTCTCTCTAGTATCTGCTTGGGCTTTTTCTTGATCGGTACGCTCAGTTTCTTCTATCTCAATATTGTATTTTTTGGCGAGATATTTTATCGCTTCTGGGTAAGTGAAATGTTCGTGTTCCATTAAGAAAGTAACAGCATTGCCACCTTTTCCACTAGAGAAATCTTTCCAGATTTGTTTTACAGGAGACACCATAAAACTAGGTGAGCGCTCTTCACTAAAAGGACTTAAACCTTTAAAATTACTACCCGATTTTTTGAGTTGAACAAAATCGCCAATAACCTCTTCTACGCGAGCTGTTTCAAATACTTGTGCTATGGAATTTTGTGAAATCAAAGAATTACGTTTTTTGTAAGTCGGTAAATTTAAGATAAAACAATTTTATAAAAAATTAATCATCAGGTGTAAATTGATTATATTGTCTAAAATAGGAAACTTATAAGGTTTTAGAGAAAATAGTGTATTTACATGAATTGGATTTTACTTATTGTTGCAGGATTATTTGAAGTAGCATTTGCAGCTTGTTTAGGTAAAGCTAAGGAAGCTACAGGTACTGAAACCACATATTGGTATATTGGTTTTTTAATATGTTTATTTATAAGTATGTTATTGTTGGTTAAAGCAACGCAACAAATACCTATTGGGACGGCTTATGCAGTTTGGACAGGTATTGGTGCCATAGGAACTGTGCTAGTGGGCATATTTATATTTAAAGAACCAGCTACTTTTTGGAGATTATTTTTTATAACTACCTTAATTATTTCAATTGTTGGTTTAAAATTTGTTTCAAATTAAACACAAAAAAAACCTATCTAATAAGATAGGTTTTATACTTAAAAAGGTTGTAAGATATATAATTATATAACTTTTACATTTACTGCATTTAATCCTTTTTTTCCTTCTGCTAAATCGAATTCTACATTATCACCTTCTCTAATCTCATCGACTAAACCAGAAATATGTACAAAATGCTCTTTTCCGTTTCCTTCTTCTGTTATGAATCCAAAACCTTTAGAGTCATTAAAAAATTTTACTGTACCAGTACTCATATTATATATTATTTAATTAAAAAACAAAGGTAATCTAATTAGTTGGTAATCAAATATTTTGAGTCTATTATTTTTAAGGCCTATATAAGTGTCTAAAAATTAGTCTTTAGTAGTACTAAAAGTGCAATAAAAAACTAAATATTATATTCTGACAGTGGTTTGGTGAATTTTTCAGGGTTTTCTGCTAAATGGTATCTAGGATCGTCAATAGCTTCAACAATAACGTCTCTAAATTTAGGGCTAGCCTTGTAAAGCAATATTTTACAGTCTTCACTTAAATGTTTAAGCTTAATGGTTTTACCCATGGCTTGGTATTTTTCAACGATAATAAATATGGCTTCAATAGCGGAATGATCTGAAATTCGGGCTTCAACAAAATCGATTTCTACATTATTAGGATCATTCTTTATATCAAATTTTTCATTGAAAGAGGTAATACTGCCAAAAAACAATGGTCCCCATATCTCATAAGTTTTTGTACCATCTGGTTGCATACGTTTTCTTGCTCTAATTCTTTTGGCGTTTTCCCATGCAAAGGATAAAGCCGATATAATAACACCAACAAATACGGCAATGGCCAAATCGAAAATTACGGTGACCACAGAAACAATTACGAGCACTACAGCGTCTGACATTGGTATTTTTTTCATAATTCGGAAACTGGACCATGCAAAAGTTTCTATAACCATCATAAACATAACTCCTACTAATGCCGCGATTGGTACTTGCTCAATATATTTGTCTGCAAATAATATAAAACTCAGTAAAGTTAATGCCATCATTACACCAGATAAACGCCCTCTACCGCCTGCATTAATGTTAATTACCGTTTGTCCTATCATTCCACAGCCACCAGTACCTCCAAATAATCCACTAAGCATATTTCCGGCTCCTTGAGCGACACATTCTTTATTTCCGTTACCTCTAGAATCTGTTAATTCGTCAACAAGATTCATAGTCATAAGCGTTTCTATTAAACCAACAGAGGCAGCTAAAAAAGCATAAGGGGCAATAAATTTTAAAGTGTCTAAGTTGAAAGGTAAATGGCTCCATAATTCTAGAAGATTGAGCTTACTAGATAATTCATCAAATCCATTGAGTCCTGCGCCACCACCGTCTCTAATGAACTCTCCAACGTTGATAGACTGCAGTCCGCCAAAAATTGAAATTAAGGTGACTATTAATATTGCTGTTAATGCTGCAGGCAGTTTTTTTGTTAATTTAGGTAGTCCCCAAATAATTAACATGGTTAGCAATACTAGGCCTATCATTACATACAGCTTTTGGCCTTGCATTAAAGATTTTACAACACCATTATCTTTAACAGCATAAAAGCCATTATTCTTTATGTTAAAAACAACTCGTTTAGTGTCGACATCAAAAACTTGATTGTCTGACATTATAAAAATGGTTTCACCTGTATTAATGTTGTTTATATTCTGGCCGTTTATAGAAAATAACTCCGTACCCGAAATTAAATCTTTTACTGTATTACCACTTACGTTGTAAACCAGTTCTTTAGAAACGGTGTCGCGCATGTTTTGTCCGAAAACATCTTTTTTATTTTCTTTAAACATGCCTAATTGCGCCATAAAAATAACTATGGCCAATCCATTAACAAATCCCATCATTACCGGGTGTGGAATTAACCTCACAAACTTTCCAAGTTTAAAAACGCCTGCTAATACCTGAATTACACCCATTAATACTACGGCGGCCAACAGATAGAAATAGCCCATATTTTCTACGGGCGTATCGAAAAGAAGTCCTTTAGCGTGGCCTTCTTGAATCATGTATACAAAGATAACAGCTACAGCTCCAGCGGCTCCGGATATTAGTCCAGGTCTACCTCCAAAAAGTGCAGAAATAATTCCAATGACAAACGCTCCAAAAAGTGCTACAATCGGACTTATTTGAGCCACAAATGCAAAAGCCACAACCTCAGGGATCATTGCTAAAGAAACGGTTATACCTGCAAGAATATCATTCTTAGGGTTTTGAGTGATTTTTTTAATGGTGTTTCTGGCAAGCATCATAATTCTTCAAATTAAAAGTCGGCAAAGATAGACTTTTTGAATTTAATTGATAAAAAGTTCTATGTTTTCCCAACATCCTGTGTGGAAAATATGGTTTTATGAGAGGTGAAGGAGGTATTTATAGGTATCACAATAAGTCGCTATGAACTGAATTTTTTGATTATAACACATCTTAAATAGGGAGCAAAAAAAAGCATTGGGTTCCCAATGCTTTTCATAATTATCAAAATTGCCCTTATTTTTTCTCTGGAGGAAACTGCATCATCATTTCAGATACAAATTCCTTAATTCTAGCTTCTTTCTTTTCCATGTTTCTAGTTTCAAGATTACCTGTGCCAGAGCCCTGCCAAATTAATTCTTTCTTTTGGGCATCGATTAAATCTATAAATAATACACCTTCTGTAGAAGTAGAAACTTGGTTATTGTTCCAGCCAGATCGCCATCCCCAGCCACCATATCCTCCCCAACCCCAGGCTCCATAGCCCCAAGCATTGTTGTAAATATCTACTCGTTGGTTAGATTTGGTGAAAATACTAACTAACATATCGGGATTTTCAGATTTAATATACCCTTTGGCCATCAATTCGGCCTCAATAGCTCTTAAAATTCTTCGTTTATCGAGATCGTTTAATTCTGCCTTGTCAATGCCTGGTTTAAAAAATGCAAAAGTTTTGTAAGCATCAAAATTAGCTTCTCTATCGTAGTCCGTTGCAACTCTTACTGAGCTACAAGATGAGAGTACAAACAATAAAAGTAAAGCTGGTACAATTTTGAGTGGTTTCATTAAATGTTTCATAGCGCTTTTTTTTAAATTATAAATTTTCTAATAATTCATCATCAACAAAATTTGGTAAGGTTACTTTTAGGTCTGGCTCAGATGCCATAGCCCGTTTAATAGCGAAAATGGCTCCTTTATTTCTGGCCCAACCTCGTCTTGAAATTCCATTGTTAACATCCCAAAACAACATTTGTTTGAGACGTTTTGATGCCTCTATACTACCATCAAGAACCATACCAAAGCCGCCATTTATAACTTCTCCCCAACCGACACCTCCGCCGTTGTGAATGCTGACCCATGTCGCTCCTCTAAAGCTATCTCCAATTACATTATGAATCGCCATGTCTGCTGTAAATCGAGAGCCATCGTAAATATTGCTAGTTTCTCTATAAGGAGAATCGGTTCCTGAAACATCGTGATGATCTCTACCTAATATAACCGTTCCAATCTCATTATTAGCGATAGCTTGGTTAAAAGCTTCAGCAATTTTCATTCTACCTTCAGCATCTGCGTACAATATTCGGGCTTGCGAGCCCACGACAAGTTTATTTTCTTGAGCACCTTTTATCCATTGGATATTATCGGCCATTTGTTGCTGAATTTCTTCGGGTGAATTTTTTTTAATCGTCTCTAAAACTTTACAAGCAATGTTATCGGTTTTAATTAGGTCTTCAGGTTTTCCAGAGGCGCATACCCATCGAAAAGGACCAAAACCATAATCAAAACACATTGGCCCCATAATATCTTGAACGTAGCTAGGATATTTAAAATCAATATTATTCTCAGCCATTATATCCGCTCCCGCTCGAGAGGCTTCGAGCAAAAATGCATTTCCATAATCGAAGAAATAAGTGCCTTTAGCCGTATGTTTATTAATAGCATCTGCATGGCGACGTAAGGATTTTTGAACGTTTTCTTTGAATAATTCAGGGTCGTTCGCCATCATGTTGTTCGCATCTTCAAAGGCAATATCAACAGGATAATAGCCGCCAGCCCAAGGATTATGAAGGGAAGTTTGATCGCTTCCTAAGTCGATTTGTATATTGGCTAAATCAAATTTTTCCCAGAGATCAACTATGTTTCCTAAGTAAGCGATGGAAACGGTTTCCTTCTCATCTTTTGCTTTACGCACTCTTAGAACTAATTCATCTAAATCGGTAATTTTTTCATCGATCCAACCCTGATCTAATCTTACTTGTGTAATTTTAGGATTTACTTCAGCACAAACCGTAATGCAGCCTGCAATATTGCCTGCCTTAGGTTGTGCACCAGACATGCCTCCTAAACCAGAAGTTACAAATAAATGGCCTTTAGGTTCTTTTTTAATTTTTCTAAATCCATTTAAAACTGTAATTGTTGTGCCGTGTACAATGCCTTGTGGCCCTATGTACATATAGCTTCCCGCTGTCATTTGACCGTATTGGGTAACGCCTAAAGCATTAAATTTCTCCCAATCATCTGGTTTAGAGTAATTAGGAATCATCATGCCATTAGTGACCACAACTCTAGGTGCTTCTGAGTGTGAAGGGAATAGCCCCATTGGGTGACCAGAATACATCACTAAAGTTTGTTGATCATTCATCTCTGCCAAATATTTCATGGTTAAACGGTATTGTGCCCAATTGGAAAACACGGCACCATTACCTCCATAGGTAATAAGTTCATGTGGATGTTGTGCAACCGCATAATCTAAATTGTTTTGAATCATTAACATAATAGCCGCTGCTTGTGAAGATTTGGCAGGATAGTCTTCAATTGGTCGGGCATACATTTTATAATCCGGTCTTAAACGATACATATAAATACGACCATAGGTCGTTAGTTCATTTTTAAATTCGGGCAATAATGTGTTATGATCTTTCTTATTAAAATAACGAAGGGCATTTTTTATAGCAAGTTTTTCTTCCTCTTTAGAGAGAATGGCTTTTCGTTTTGGTGCGTGATTAATATTTGAATCATACGGTTTCGGTTTTGGTAATATATTAGGAATACCTTCTAAAATTTGATCTTTAAACGAGATTTTGGTAGTCTGCATTACTTTTATTTTAATGTGTTTTTATTGGTCTTATGCGAAACGGAAGAATTGAATCCATACGGACAATGTCTGCAACCACTTTCGCAACAATAACCACGTTTTAAATGGTATTGCTCTGTAAAACAACGGTAGCCTTCTGGTGTAAGATAGTAGTCTCCGTCTTCAATTGGGACGTATTTTTTCATATTAAACAAAGATAATGTAATTTGGTTTGATTTTTGAAACGAACGAATTATGATCTTAATTTCAAAATACTTGGTGCCGAAAGGCTATTTAGGTTTAACCGTTTTTCCATTTATGTTTTTAAAAACATCGGGGTTAAAAGAAAATAGGATTTTGATAAATCATGAAAAAATCCATTTAAGACAACAATTAGAATTATTCATTTTTCCTTTTTATATCATTTATACAATTGAATTTTTAATACGATTAATTCAATATAAAGATTGGCATTTGGCCTATAGAAATATTTCTTTTGAACGTGAAGCCTATAAGCATGAAAAGGACTTTTTTTATTTAAAATCCCGACCATTGTTTAACGTAATCAACTTTATTAATAAATAAATTCGGCTATGGTTTGTTGCCGATCGATTAACTTTGTTAAAATAAAAAATAGCATGTGTTGAACGCTACGACCTATAATCAGGATTTATCCATTCTTAATACTTCAGTTGATATTACAGTTAAACGTGAAGATTTAATTCATCCTTTTATCTCGGGAAATAAATATCGAAAGTTAAAATACAATGTAGAGAAAGCTAAAGAAATTAAGGCCACATCTATGCTAACATTTGGAGGAGCCTATTCAAATCATATTGCCGCCGTAGCTTATGCCGGTAAAGCGTATGGTTTTAAAACTATTGGAATAATAAGAGGTGAAGAATTAGGTTTAAAAAAAGATTTAAATCCAACTTTAAAATTTGCTAAAGCTTGCGGGATGAAATTTCAATTCGTCTCAAGAGACGATTATAGAAAGAAGACTAGCGAAGATTTTATAGCCACCTTAAAACGTCGTTTTGGAAATTTTTATTTATTACCAGAAGGTGGTACCAATGATTTGGCGGTTAAAGGTTGTCAAGAGATTATACAAACTGAAGATTTTCATTTTGATTATGTGTGTTGTGCTGTAGGAACAGGTGGTACTATTTCGGGAATAATCAATGCGTCCCAAACCCATCAGAAAATATTAGGTTTTCCGGCTCTAAAAGGTGATTTTTTACAACAAGATATTTGTAAATTTGCAACTCAACAAAATTGGAATTTAATAACAGGTTACCATTTTGGTGGCTATGGTAAAATAAAGCCCGAATTAATAGCGTTTATCAATAGGTTTAAACATAATTATGATATTCCGTTAGATCCAATATATACGGGAAAAATGCTATTTGGTATTTTTGATTTAATTGAGAAGGATTTTTTTCCGAAAGCTTCAAAAATATTAGTCATTCATACTGGTGGTTTGCAAGGGATAGCTGGTGTAAATGCGAAATTAAAACGTAAAGGCGGACCTTTAATAGATTTATAGAATGAAATTTAAGTTTAAATATATAAGTATAGTTTGTGTGCTGTTTGCATTAAGTTGTGGCCCTAAAAAAGGCATTGTGACAAAAAGAAAAAACAGTAGCACTAAGAAAACCGTAGTAGTTAAAGAACGAGAAGAAGTTACAGTAAAGCCTGTTGTTAAAAATTCGGCTCCACCAAGTATAGTAGATGTTTATATAGAACTTTATGCCGAAATAGCCAAGAACAAAATGAGATCTCATAAAATACCGGCAAGTATTACATTGGCTCAAGGAGTTTTAGAATCTGGTGTTGGTCGAGGTCGATTAGCGGTAAAGGCGAATAATCATTTTGGAATAAAATGTCATGGTTGGAAAGGCGCAAAAATCTACCACGACGATGATCGTTCTCAAGAGTGTTTTAGAAAATATGATAGAGCTGAAATGTCTTATGAAGATCATTCAGAATTCTTAACAGGACGAAGCCGATACGCGGACTTATTTAAATTAAAACCCGATGATTATAAAGGTTGGGCAAATGGATTGAGAGCTGCTGGCTATGCAACCGACAGAAAATATCCGCAAAAACTGATTAGTTTAATTGAACGTTATCAACTATATAAATATGACGAGGAGGTTCTTAATGGAACGAATAATAAATCCTCAAGATCGTCAACTACCATAATTGAAGGTAAGAAAAAGCCGTATGCAAATAAGCACATTGTGTCTCAGGGTGATACCTTGTATTCACTTTCAAGATTATATAAAACGACGGTAGAAGCGATAAAAACTAAAAACAATTTAAAATCGAATGACTTATCTATAGGTCAACAACTCATTATTCCCAATTAATTTATGATATATCAAAGAAGTAGCGCATTGTTTAAAGAGGCCAAGACTGTTATTCCTGGTGGAGTAAATTCTCCCGTAAGGGCATTTAACGCCGTTGGTGGAACACCTATTTTTGCCAAATCAGCTAAAGGAGCTTATGTTTTTGATGAAGATGGTAATCGTTATATAGATTATATAAATTCATGGGGACCTATGTTGTTAGGGCATGCATTTCCTCCAGTTGTAGAGGCTGTCATTGAAAAAACCAAGGAAGGTACCTCTTTCGGAATGCCCACAGCAATTGAAACTGAAATTGCAGAATTGGCCATTTCCATGGTGCCTAATATTGATAAAATTAGATTTGTGAATTCCGGAACAGAAGCCTGTATGAGTGCGATTCGTTTAGCGAGAGGATTTGCGAAAAAAGATAAAATAATTAAGTTCTCTGGTTGCTATCATGGTCATAGTGATTCCTTTTTAATTGCGGCAGGAAGTGGTGCAGTTACTTTCGGTACGCCAAATAGTCCTGGTGTAACTCAAGGAACTGCTAAAGATACTTTGTTAGCTACATATAATGATATTAATTCTGTTAATGCACTTATTTCTTCTAACCCAAACGAAATAGCAGCAATCATTATCGAGCCCGTGGCTGGAAATATGGGCTGCATTCCTCCAATTGATGGGTTTTTAGAAAATTTAAGACAAATCTGTGATGCCAATGACATATTGTTGATTTTTGATGAGGTCATGACAGGGTTTAGATTGGCAAAAGGGGGAGTGCAAGCGTTGAAAAATGTTAATGCGGATATCGTTTGTTTTGGTAAAGTTGTAGGCGGTGGTTTGCCCGTAGGGGCTTTTGCTGCACGTAATGAGATTATGGATTATTTGGCGCCAATTGGTCCTGTGTACCAAGCTGGAACGTTAAGTGGTAATCCTTTAGCTATGGCCGCGGGTTTAGCCATGTTAAAGGCGATTAACACGGATAAAGGTTTAATGAATAGATTAGAAGAGAAAACAAAATATCTTCATAACGGTATTGCCGAAGCTTTAAATAAAAATAATGTGACGCACACCATTAACAGAATTGGTTCTATGATTTCCGTTCATTTCACTGATCAGACGGTAGTAGATTTTGATTCGGCAGCGAAAGGAAATAATGAGACCTTTAAAAAATTCTTTCATGGTATGTTAAACGAAGGTGTTTATATTGCACCTAGTGCTTTTGAAACTTGGTTTATAACTGACGCCTTAACTTACGAAGATCTCAATACCACTATTGCTGCTGTAGAGCGGATAGCAAATACCTTATAATAAAAAAGCCTCGCAATTTGCGAGGCTTTTTTTATACTAATTCTCTGACAGGTATGCTTTATATCGCGCATATTGGTCATCGTTTAAAATCGATTTGATTTTATCGTCTAATCGATTTTTATATTTTGTTACTTCTTCTTTTGAAATCGATTTGTTGTTAGAACTAACCATTTCTTGACCATAGGTTCTAAAGGCAATATAAATTTCATCGCGTTGATTATTATCAAACTTTACGTATTTTCTTAGAGCTTCAGTTTTAGTGGAAGCTTCAGCATTTATTTCTTTTTTAGCGTCTAGTTTGCTATTTTGAGCTACCACAGATTGGTGGCTAAGAAATAGTGCAAATGTAAATAAGCATACTGTAATTACCTTTTTCATTTTTTGGATCGTTTAATTAAATTGGATACTAAAATAATAATTTTATTCAACAAAAGAAAAAAGTATCGACTAAGCGATACTTTTTTATGTAGATTCCCAATAGAAAAACTAGTTTTTATCTTCGAGCTTTACTTTGTTTGTCTTATGACGTAAATCTCTTCTTTTCTGTTTTCTAGGTTGCATTTTTTCAAATTTAGCGAATTGTTCTTCGGTTAAAATCTTTTTCATTTCACGCTTCATTTCTATTTGCATATCTAGCTTTTGCGATTTCATTTTTAACATCTCATCTTTAGATGGTTTCTTTCGAGTGTCATCTTTTTCTGTTTTGTTATCTTGTCTTAAACTCTGTTTGTCTTCAGCACCATTTAAAATTAACTGATGTACTTTTTTTTGTTGTTCATCATTGAGATCTAATTTTAAAGTCAATTGTTTAGATTTCAAATCTGCAATTTCGGTCGGAGTCATGCTTTTTCTTAATTCAGCACGATTTTCTCTATCCAGTTTTTGCGGTTGCTTTTGTTGAGCAAAAGAACTTAAGGTTGCAAATGCAATGGCAATAATTACTAATTTATTCATGTCGTTTTTATTTTATTGTTATATGAGTTTAGACAGCAACTAAGTATAAACGTTTAACAAAGAATTTATTTTTAACATGAATTTTAACATTAGCGTCATATAATCCAAAATGTGATTTAATTAATAAACAACGGCTGAATTTTTAAACCTTATGTTTTAGACTATTTAGGATCTAATATAAGATTGATACGTTCTATAGCATCTGCAATATGAATTCTACTCATAGCATCTCCACCACGAGCTGAACGCAATTGACTACGTAACGATTTTAACTCAGCTCTAACTACCGCTTTTATATCTGATTGACTAGTGTTTACTGCTGTCATTTTAACATAAGGACTACCAGATCTTCCACTTTGGTTCTTGGCTGTCATTAAGCGCTCTAATTGATCGATGTGCGCACGTTGTAAGTTACGTCGGTAAGTGTCAATTTTCTTTCCAGTCCGTAATTCACTCCAAATACCTTTACGTAAATCGCTCATCATTTCTGTTAAGGCATATGATTTATCATCATAAGTATGTGCTTCAGTTAAACGTTGCATTTTACCTAAACTCATAATATTATTTAGCGTTCTTGCCTGCAAGCCTCTAATACGCTCAACAGATCCTGAAAATTCTATACGATCAAAAATAGATTTATCAATTAACCACTGTGGGGTTTCAAATAAGTTTTTTTGCATAAATTCCATAGCTTCTTTTTGGTGAGCTTTAGGTACAGCAGTATAAACAGCACCTTCTTGATCTGATGTTTTATAATGCTCATAGACACCACCAATATTATTAGAAACATGTCCCATATAACGGTTAAATTGTGATATTACGTGTCCGTACATTTCATCTAAGTCATCATAGTCTTCACCAGCTTCGGTGGTCCATTCAATTAAGTTAGGTACAATACGCTTTAGGTTTTTAATACCATATGCACTAGCTAACATGGCATTGTCACCTAAATCTTCAGTTTGTGAACTCGGATCTACAACGTCACCGGCTTGTTGGTGTCCAAAACGATACATTGGATCGCCGGCATGTTTCATAATCCAATCGTTAAGAATTGGCTTTTCTTCTTCAGCCGATTTATCAAGAATTGGTCTATATCCCCAAGCGATAGCATACTTATCGTAAGTTCCGATTTCTGGCATTAAAGCCACTCCTTGATCTTCAGGTTGCGCTACATAATTAAAGCGTGCATAATCCATAATAGATGGAGCTGTTCCATATTTTTTAGTAAATTCTGCATCACGTAATTTTTCAACCGGATACGCCGTACTAGAACCCATATTATGAGGTAAACCAAGTGTATGACCAACTTCGTGTGCCGATACAAAACGGATTAAACGCCCCATAACTTCATCCTTAAATTGTGGACTCTGCGCATCAGGATTTATTGCTGCTGTTTGCACAAAGAACCATCCACGCAGCAAAGACATAACATTATGGTACCAATTGATATCGCTTTCTAAAATTTCGCCAGTTCTAGGATCACTTACATGAGGGCCATTAGCATTAGGAATAGGTGAGGCTAAATACCGTACTACAGAATAACGTGCGTCTTCTGGGCTCCATTCTGGATCTTCTTCAATTGACGGAGGATCTTTAGCAATTATAGCTTCCTTAAATCCGGCCGCTTCAAAAGCAACTTGCCAATCTTCAATTCCTTGTTTAAGGTATTTTCTCCATTTTTCAGGTGTAGCTCTATCAATATAGTAAACAATTTGTTTTTTAGGTACTACTAATTCACCACGTTTAAATTTTTCAATATCCTCTTCTTTAACTTCTAATCTCCAACGGTCTAAGAATTCTACAGACTCACTTTTTTGAACTTCTAAGCCATAATCGGTTTGACTACTTGTAAACCAACCTACGCGTTCATCAAAATAACGACGCTTCATAGGATTGTCTGGTAACAATACCATAGAATTATTGATTTCTATTGAAACTGTACCTGTACTAGAGTTTGATGGAGGTTTCCCAGCAGCATACGTTTTTACATGGCGTGCTTCTATATTTCTAGGATAACTTTTTATAGTTTCAATAAATGATTTATCACTTTCTAAACGTGAGATTTTATATGGCGATCTCGCTCGTTGTGATAAACCTAGTGATTTCACATCTTTTTCAAACAATGGTGTGGCATCAATTACAGTTTTTGTAGAATCTTTGCTGTAGGCCTTAATTGGAAATGTGTATAAAACAGGCTCAAAATTTGAATTTATAACGGCTTCGTTTACAGGAAGTGAATCTGCAGCAACTACATTATAAGAGACTACTCTAAGCACTACTTTTTTTCCCTTCTTTTCCCAACGCAATACTTGTTCGTTGAGTTTTCCGCCTCCAAAGCCAAGGCCTGAAGCTGTTTTAGATATTCGTGAAACCATTAACATTTCTCTATTAAAAAGCGAATCTGGTATCTCGTAATAAAATTTGTCGTCTAAAGTATGAACGGTAAACAAACCTTCATCGCTTTTGGCATCTTTAGTAATGACTTTGTCATAAGGTTTAGGGTCATTCTTACCAGGTTTTTTTCCTGAAGGTTTTGCCATTGCAGTGGCATCTTTTTTTGATTTTCCAGCATTTTTTGCAGTAGAGCATGAAAATGCCAAAAAGGCCGAAACTACAAAGAGTAGTTTGATGAATACGTGTTTCAAATTAGTTGATTTTTATTAAATTTTGATGAAAATACTGATTCTATTAATAATCTGATATTTTAATAACAGAATTTAATATTTTTTTAACGCGATTCTCAAAATTTTAATTTAACTCAAAATTTGAAGTGTAAAGTTTATGAAAAATTCAGATTTGAATTATTGTTTTGAATTAATAAAGACATAAAATAAAGTAGAAAATTTTAGTGCATGGTAAGTCCTGTAATTGGAAACAAAAATCTTATAGATAAGGTGTCTGTCACCAGCAGGAATATTCTTTTAAACTATGAAAAATTTAGATGACATTAAGGAAAATTAAAGTGTATTGAGATACGCTATAATCATATCTAACCCTTCGGTATGTCTCATTGTGGTTCCGATAAAAGGCATACTTACACCATCAGAATAAAACGACACTCTATATGCTATAAGTGCACTTTGATCAGCAATATTACTGTTTGCTAGAGGTGTCTCAAAGGCAAGGTTTAAAGAAGACTCGTCAGCACAAGTGCCTCCTGGAATATGGCAATGGGCACAATTAATATCCATATAAGCTCTTGCTCGGGTAGCTAAAGGTAAAGAAGTGTCTTCCCAATTAGGGAGAACTCTAACTGAAGCGCTGTTCGTTAACCCTGTTAATTTTTGATTGTCAATAAATTGTTGTAGTTGATTAACCCCATTAATATTAAAATTCATGGATCTCAATTTAGGACCAATGGGTAACATTTGGTTATTATTACCATGGCAGGTAAAACAATCGGTATTAGAAGGGATTTTATATGTTGTTGAATTTGAATTTCCTGTAGCATCAATCCAAGTAACAGGTAATGTGCTGCCCTCTCCGTCTAATACAGCTTCAGTTTGATCATCATTCCATTTATAATCTCCAGCTTCCCAGACCCCATTTAATCGAATTAATACTCGAGTTTCAATAATTTTTCTGCCCAACGAGAGGTCGCGTTCGTCATTATTATAAAAAAACGTTTTAGCAATGACCGTATTATTTGGGAAAATAGGTAGACCATCTCCATCAAACTCCATACTTGTGCCTTCCGGTAGAGCAATAATTCGTTGTTTGTGTGCGTAATCTGAAAATAGTGTAGTGTTTAGGTTATATTCAAATGCATAAGGTGTTATTTGTAGATCTTCAAGATTCCCTACAAACAAATTCATTTGAGATAAAACTGGGCTAAATTCCGTAGCTACATTTGGTAGAGAGGTTGTAAAACTATAAACATCTGAGTTTAGGCTAGTGTTATTTGAGGCGCAAATTGTTTGAATATAGACGTCGTAAGTTGTACTTGCTTCTAATCCTGTAAGTTCAATATTTGTATCAGAGGCTGATACTGTAGAGCCATTACCTAACGTAAATCCTGAAACACCATATTCAATAATATAGTTAGTTGAAACATTAGCCGCCTCCCAAGTGATTGTTGCAAAATTAGGAGCAATAGAACTTGAAGAAATATTCAATGGCTTATCACAAACTGGAATAAAATCATCTGCATCCTCACTACAGGAAAAAATAATACAAGCAAGGGCGAAAATGAAGTAGGTCTTTTTTAACATGAGAAGCGTTTTTCTAATTTATGGCGAGTGCTAATGTACTGAAAATCTTTGTATACAAAATAAAAGTTTAATGGCATGATTAAACCATCTCAACAAACAAACCATCGTCCGTCTTTTCAACCTTAGTTAAACCATGTTTACCTAGGCCTTTAATACCCTTGTCCCAACCTTTATTGCTTAAACCAGATTGTGATTTTAAAACGTTTAAATCCATTCGCTTTTGAGTCTTAAGGATTTCTAAAATCGTTTTTTCGTTATCGCTAAGATCTACTTTCTTCTTTTCTGGTCGCATTTGGGGGAAGAAAAGTACTTCTTGAATACTTTGATTGTTGGTTAAGAACATAATTAAACGATCCATACCGATACCCATTCCTGAGGTTGGTGGCATGCCATATTCTAAAGCACGTAAAAAGTCATGATCAATAAACTCAGTAGCTTCGTCATCGCCTTTTTTTGCTAAACTTAATTGATGCTCAAAACGTTCGCGTTGATCAATAGGATCGTTTAACTCAGAATAGGCGTTGGCAATTTCTTTGCCACAAACCATTAACTCAAAGCGTTCTGTTAATTCTGGGTTGTCTCTATGTTCTTTACATAACGGACTCATTTCTTTTGGATAATCAGTTATGAAGGTTGGTTGAATGTAATTACCTTCACATTTCTCTCCAAAAATCTCATCAATCAGTTTGCCTTTACCCATGGTTTCATCCACTTCAATGTGCATGCCTTTTGCTGCCGCTCTAATTTCGTCTTCAGATTTATCATAAATATCAAAACCTGTGAATTCTAAAATTGAATCGCGCATCGTAATGCGCTTATATGGCGCTTTAAAATTAATCTTATGTTCACCAAAAGTAGCTTCAGACGTTCCGTTTACAGCCATTGCACAATGCTCTAGCAATTGCTCACAGAAATCCATCATCCAATTATAATCTTTGTAAGATACATAGATTTCCATGGCTGTAAATTCTGGATTATGGGTTCTATCCATACCTTCATTTCTGAAGTTTTTAGAAAACTCATACACACCATCAAAACCACCAACGATTAATCGTTTTAGGTATAATTCGTTTGCAATTCGCATGTATAACGGCATATCCAAACTATTATGATGCGTAATAAACGGACGTGCAGCTGCACCTCCAGGTATTGGTTGTAATACAGGAGTTTCTACTTCAAAGTAACCCGCGTCATTAAAAAACTGACGCATGGCATTGAATAATTTAGTGCGTTTAATAAAGACTTCTTTTACATGTGGGTTAACCGCTAAATCAGCATAACGTTGTCTATAACGTTGTTCTGGGTCTGTAAATGCATCATAGGTTTTTCCGTCTTTTTGCTTCGGAATTGGTAAAGGTTTTAGAGACTTGCTCAATAATTTAAAGTTTTTAACCATCACAGTTTTTTCACCAACCTGAGTCGTAAAAAGCTCTCCTTCAATACCAACAAAATCACCTAAATCGAGTAATTTTTTAAAGACATCATTATAAAGTGATTTGTCTTCGCCTGTACAAATTTCATCACGATTAAAATACACTTGAATACGACCTTCGCTATCTTGCAATTGTGCAAAAGACGCTTTTCCTTGAATGTTAATTGCCATTAAACGACCAGCAATAATCACCTGTTTACCATTTTCAAAATTAGATTTTATCTGTTTTGACGTATGATTAACTGGAAATAAATCCGCTGGATAAGGATTGATCCCTAAAGCTCTAAGCTTTTCTAATTTTTGGCGTCTTACCAATTCTTGTTCTGAAAGTTGCATTCTAATTAATTTTAGATTTGCAAAATTACATTATTTCAGAATATTAGCGAACACCTTTTTGTATTGATTTTAACGCATTAATTTTTACCTCCATCCGTTAATTTTAGGATTTATCTATTAGGTTTTTAGATATTTTTTCAATCTTTCTTTCGTACTACTGCTGCTTTAAGACTCATGTACTTAGTTGGCGCTGATATTATGTTTTTGAAAATAATTTAATGTTTATATTTTACAACCCACGAATTTAGATTGGTGATTTTTTCAAACTGAAGGAATAATTAAAATGATGGAAAGAATTTTGATACGCTCAGCAAGAAATGCGAAAAAATAGTATCTTCTATAATTTATGATTAGGAATATTACTTGGATTTTTAATAAATTTCTTTTCATAGAATAAAATTAATGTAACATTTAGTGTGTGTTAACGTCATATAATTACATCAAATCAAGACATGTATTATGAGTATCTGGCGGGTTATTCTTTCTATTATTTGTCCACCTTTAGCTGTTTTAGATAAAGGTTGTGGCTCAATTCTAATTACTTTTTTATTATGGCTCTGTGGCTGGGTGCCAGGCGTGATTGCCGCGTTGGTAATATTGAATAATCCTGAACGATAAAAGTCTTACCTTTGTGCTTCAATCAATATTTTACCTAATGAGGAAACTGATTTTAATAGGTGGGCTTTTTTGTCTTCTAGTAAGCTGTAATGTTACAGAATCAATTGTATTTAATAAGGATATGAGCGGAGAGTATATGACGTCATTTGATTTAAGCCCTATGCTAAAATATGCAAATGAAACTAGACCGAATACTCAAGACAGACCTAGAAAAGAAAAAGTGGATACAACGATAGTTTTTAATGAATTATTTGAAAATTATAAGGATAGTATTGCTGCACTCTCAGAAGCAGAACGCGATCGATTAGAGAAGCTGAAGGGAATGGTATTGAAAGTTCGCATGGATGAAGAAACGAGTACCTTCGATTTTAATATGAAAAAATTTTTCTTTAATTTCTCTGATTTAGAAAACATAAATGAACAGGTAGATGATGCTATGAATATTGCTAAGGATATTGGTAATAAAGACGCAAAAGCTCCTGAAGAGCAATTAAATGAACTTACTAAAATTGATAAGGTTGTGTATGCCTTTGAAAATAATACATTTTCACGTGTTATGCCTAATGCAGTTGCAGAGCAAACAGAGGATATTGAAAATGATCTCGATGAAGAGATTGCAGAAGATGATGATAATGATTATGCCAAACAATTTGAAATGCAGTTCGAAAAATTATTCTCTAAATCTAATTACACCTTAATTTATAAATTTAAAAACAAGGTGAAGTCAGTTTCTAAAGAGAATGCAGTGATTTCTAAAGACGGAAAAACGGTGACCTACAAAGTACCATGGAACACACTTAAAAAAGATGCGTCGTCAATGAATTTAAATGTGGTTTTAGAAGATTAAATGGTGAATAAAACAATACAGCTACAAGATTTAGGAGCAAAAGATTTTAAGGATACTTGGGATTATCAAGAAACGCTTTTTAAAGCCATTCTCGATACAAAAATCAAGAATAGAAGAGAGGATGCTGGTTTAGAAACGGCTAATCATTTTCTTTTTGTAGAACATCCACATGTGTATACTTTGGGCAAGAGTGGTGACTTATCTAATTTATTACTTACAGCGGAACAACTCGAAGAAAAAGGAGCGACTTTTTATAAAATAAATCGAGGAGGTGATATTACCTATCATGGTCCTGGCCAAATTGTAGGTTACCCGATTCTAGATTTAGATAATTTCTTTACAGACATACATAAATACTTGCGTTTTCTAGAAGAAGTTATTATTCTCACACTAGCGGAGTATGGGTTAAAATCAGAACGTAGTCCTGGTGAAACAGGTGTGTGGTTAGATGTTGGTACTCCATTTGCACGTAAAATTTGTGCTTTGGGAGTGCGAGCAAGCCGTTGGGTTACTATGCATGGATTCGCCTTAAATATAAATGCCGATTTAGGTTATTTCGATAATATTATTCCCTGTGGTATTCGAGGAAAGGCCGTTACAACACTAAATAATGAATTAGGTATAGATACAGTGGATGAAACTGAAGTAAAGCAAAAGATTTTAAAACATTTTAGTGTGCTTTTTGATTCAACATTCACTACTGTGAGTTAACTTAAGCTTCATCATTAAAAAACACTTTATAGAAGTGCATTTTCTTTTCTTCATCATAACCACGTTCTAGGTATTCTGCGGAAGCATCTGGCGCATCAACATCTAGTTTAATCTGAATATTGGTATCTAATTTAATTTCGGTTTTAATTTTTTGCTTTTGTTTTTTTAAGGCAACTTCAGAAACATCAAACTGATTTCTAATCAGAACTTTATTGTCTGTTTCATACGTTTTTTTGTAATCTTCAAAGAGTTGAATTTTGTCTTCTTCCTCAAATACTTCTTCTTTGAACGTGTCGATATTTACAATTTCATTTTCTTTAAAAAAATCAACGGTTTTTGCTAAAAAATTACTTTGCTCTTGTCCTCCAAAGTTGGGTTGCAAAACTTCTTTAGAAAATTCTCTACACAACTCAATACAGTTTTTTGTGTGCTGGTTGCTGTCGTCAGGGTATTTAATATTCAAAAAACTTTTTATCCAATATTGCGTGTCGTAAGTGTTGTTATCCACGCTAAACGCAATTTTGCCTTCCATATCAGATGTATTCAAAATTAAACAACCTTTATCTACCTTCTTAGCTTGGATACCTTTTTGAACTAAAATATCGTAGTTATTATCTTCTAAATAGGTCTGAAAAAATTCTGTTTTATTTTCAATTTTAAAGATGCCAATAGCGTCTGTAAAATAGTCTTCGTATTGGATGTTTTCAAAATGACAAATGAGCACATCCCCAGTTTTAATTTGAGCCGAATTGCTTTGCTCAAATAAGTGGGTGACAATGTGTTTAGATACCTCCACAAAATCCGCGTCATCTTTAAAAAGTTGTTCGCTGTAACTGTTAATCTCATTGAGACCAACATCGCTGTGATGATGGAATCGATAACTTTCTGCGACGTTTACAAATGGTCTTAAAAGATAAGGAAGCATTAAGCTGTAGGTAGCTTCATCAAAATGCACTATAGCATCAGAAAATGCATTTTTTGTGCCATTAAATTTGTTACCAACTTTGTGGATTATACAACTCTTAATTGAGGCTTTTTGTCGTTTTATCATACTTTTTAAATTGTCCTTAAGGAGGACAATATCGGTGTTTTTGGTTTGTATAAAATATGAGTTGCAATACTACAAAACACAACCGTTAAAACTTAGAAAACGTCAATATTATTTTGACGCTTTCCAACCCAATGAATTAAATTAGATAATGATTAAAGTTTTACAAATTCAACACGTCTGTTTTGAGATTTCCCATTAACAGTAGCATTATCGCCAATAGGTTGAGTTTCTCCTTTTCCGTCTGTTGTTAACCGGTTGGCGGAAATTTGATATAAACTGACCAATGCGTCTTTTACAGCATTAGCTCGAGCTTGAGAAAGTTTTAAATTAGAGTCCTCAGAACCATCAGCATCTGTATGTCCAATGATGTTGAGTTTTATGTTTTGGTCGCGTTGTAATACTTGTGAAATCTGGCGAACAATACCAAGAGATTGTGGTTGAATGTTTGAAGCGCCAGAATCGAATAAAATGCCATTTGTTGAAACCCTACCTTCGGTAAGTAATTTACGCCTTAAATCTACTCCGCCTTCAGCGACTTTAAGATTTTTAATAAAAATACGATCTTCACCATCTCTTAGACCACTCGCATGAAATTTTATAAAATTTAGAACGTCTAATTCTTCGATGAACCTGGGAACGTCTATATACTTTACTTCGTTTATCCATAATCGATAGCGCTTTTTGGTTACTGAGATAGCGATGTGTGATTGGTTTTTTACATCGTCTCTAATATCGGCAGCTAGAGACGTTTTAATTGAACCGCTTTTGCCGTTAAAGAAGTTAAAAGTGTTTATGGCATATGGAGCATTTTGTCCGAAAGGAATTGAAACTGAGGCGTAATGTGATTTTCCATCGTTAAAAGCATCAGTATCGCTTAAAATTACAAATAGACGAGCTCCAGCAGGGGTTTTTTTAGAAATACCTGACGAAAGAATATCGAACTCAATACTATAATTTTCTGGAAGATCTGCTAGATCTGGAATGATATACAAACGGTAACCTGTTTTTAGTTCAAACCAATTGCCTTCAACTTTATTAAAATTAACGATAGCGCCAGAGCCGTTTGTATTCCATCTACTAGGTAAATCACCAACAAAAGCTTGGGAAAAATCATCGAAGAATAAAGTTTTATCCCCAGGAACAAAATCATATTTGCTATAAACCTCAAGACCGCTAGATACATCGTTTGGTTCATCGATAGTTGTAATATCATTTTCCGAATTTATAGTGCTGTCATCCTTTTCATAATCTAATTCTTCAGGTATTTCTGTAGTGGTATCAGTATTAGGATTTTTATTTTTTTCGCCTAGCAGCAATTCCTTGGCCGTTTTAATGCTGTATTTAAGCGCATTTTTAGCACGATTAATTTGTAGGGTCGCTTTCCCTTGTTTTATCATGCCAGCTCCATCCATATCATTTAAAATGTCTGGAGCACTTTCGCTTAGTAATCTTACTTCTTCTAAAGCTTCTTCTAATACATCAAGATCTTCGTCTTCTAACGGAGTTTCAGTTGCAGCATAGCCATCATATTTATAGACTTTGTCATAAAGATTAAAGGAGGTCTGTACAAAATTATCCACACTAGAAATTCCAACTTTGCTCTTTGGACGCTTTATTTTTTTTGTCTGTGCCTCAATAGCAAATTGAACAATAAATAAAAAACAAAATGTAAGGATTGTTGGAGGTGAAATGCGTTGATGTCTCATCTTAAATAATTGATTAATAGCACTCTAAATTTAAGAATAACTATTGGAATTAAAAAATGAATAGTAAAAATGGTTAGAGATCTATATCATTTAAGGTTTGAAGAGCATCGCTTAAATTTTGCTATTTTAAAGAAAATGAGATTACGAATTAATTGTATGGTCTTACCAGTGGGGATTGTAAACGCAAAAAAATAGACAAATGAATTCGCTTCAATGTTGACGGTTAACGTGTGGTTAGTGTAACTTATAAACTACAATTGTTTTGTCATCACTTTGTGTAACAAGTTCTAAACCTCGTTCCCCATCTAATTTTTCTAACGTCGCACTAGCTGTACCAAAAACAGGAAAATTTGGAATTGATTTCGCTTGACTATCAAATAGATATACTTTTTTAGATTGTAAATCTGTAGTAGAGACATATATTTTATCATTCAAATAAAAAATTCTTGGTGCTGTATAATCACCGTAATCTAAATCAATGGTTCTCGATTTAATAATTAATCGATTTTCTCGTAAGGAAACCAAAGTTTTACTAGTGGTGGTAATTTGATGTTTATCGGTGAGATTTAGATCTGTAGTGTTTATGCGGCCTTTTGTATCTACTTGAACGAGCTGACCGAGAGTGTTGGTGGTTGTGAATTTATTCTTGTACAAATAAACATTATTATCTGAAAAACGAATTTTATCCTTCACATTAATTCTAATATTACCTTGTCGGTTTAAAATTTGGAGATTCTCGCCTGCCTTAAAAACGATATAATCTTTATTGCTAACTCTATAATGATTGGGTTGCGAGCTAATTTCCGATTCGGTATTTTTGTAATCAAAACCACTGACGGACTGACCTCTATCATTATACATTAATAGGTTTTTACTTTGTGTGACTAGCAATCTATAATCTTTTCGATTGTCGTAATCGAAAACAGCAAGTGGTTGTGTAATAGCATCGTTAAATTTTAATGGAAATGGAGAAACATCTTTGCCATTGCGGTCTAACACATACAGACGATTCGGGGTTGTGAAAGCCAATTGTAATCGGCCGTTTTTGTACATGTCAATCTGCTCAATTTGCCCTAAAATTTTTCCTTGTAGTTGTTTTGTCCAAAGAATGTTGCCAGCGCTTGAAATAAGATATAGTTTATTATTGACATCTTGAACTGCTATATCGTGCGCTTGAGTTATATGATTTTTTACAGTTTGAGGTGCCGATAAAATAGTAGCTTCTAATGAAGTGGCAAATGTTTCGGTTACAGAATTTGTAGCGGCTTTCTTTTTAAATTTCTCAATCACACCATTGATGTGTGTGTAATTATCTTCATGTATAAACTGAACAGCATTAGCATTATAACCTGTCATGTTTTTTCCAAATATTTCAGATATACCCTCCGAATTTTTAAAGATAAACAAAGAAGCTTCATCACTTAAATTTTCATTAATATTTTTAAAAGCATCTGCATTGGCTAAAGTATTATTATTTAAAGCCTCTGTTAATATGGATTTTAGGGTGTCTTCAGATTCAGCAAAAACTATAAAGTTATTATAAATTGAAAAATATGTGGCATTTTCAAAACTGATAAATGGTTTTAAAATTGAATTAAAAAACCTTGGATCACCAAACTCATAGATGTCTATATCTCTAAAAGTTTCCGAATGCGATTTATCTTCAATGGATTCTAAAATTAAATTGGTATCTAAAGAATGAAGAATGAGAGCATCGTTAATAAGCGCAATTTCATTCGAAAATTTCAAGAAAGATTGAGAACTAATAGAAATACTGTCATTGACGTTAGTATTGTTTTTGTTGAATTCAAAGAAATCATCGAAGGTAATACTAAGTAGTGAACTCGTATTATATGGAGCAATAGCGGGAGTATTGATTTTTTGTGGCACGGTATTTTTAAAGGACTCGAAATGGTTGGGTATGGAATCTGTTAAAGACAATATGCCGTTATAAATTATACCTTTCTCAGAATAGTCAATATCTAACGTGGTAAAACTAGGACTATCCTTATTCACTAGGTCGGAGAATAAAAGTTTCGAATAATTTGAAGATTTAGAGTTGAATAGGATAGAAGCTACCGATTTTTTATCTGTAGTCTCAATTAATTTACTAAGCTCATGGTTTTCTTTTTGATCGTCTAAAGTCTTTAAAAGTTCCAAATTATTTGATCCAGCAAATGTATTTCCAATAATTTTATGATAGATGGTTTGTTCGTTGAATTGTGTTTTTACAATATTGAAGTCTTCTAAGGTTTCCGAAATGTGATTTGGGATATCCTTTAATAAAAATAAGGAACTGTCTTTTTCTGTAAGTATTATATAATCCGAGTTGCTTTTGTTGTCAAATGCCACATAGACTTGCTTCGTAGTATTAAAATGTTTTAGTGTTAAAGCAACATTCTGTAACTCCTTATTATATAAGTTCGATAGAATCTCATTATTTTCAACACTACTTAGAAAGTCATTAATTTCATTAACCTTAATAACAGCATTGGTGTTACTGGGAATAAATTTATAGGGTTGTTTAGTTTTATTGTAGTCTTTTTTACAGGCAAGTACTATAGTAAATAAAATAGATAAAAAGACGAGTCGCTTCATTTAAAACTGTGTTTAGATTACAAATATAAAAAGTTAAACCTACATTAATTTCAATATGTCAAATTTATAATTTGTTATCATATTTTAGAATTAATAATAAATTAAAACTTGCTCAACCTCTTTATTTTAAGTGCATGAAAAAGGAAACAGAACGACTTACAAGTTTTAAGAATGAAGTAGGATTTAAATTTCTAATTTATATTGATCTGGCAATAATCGAAACGATTTTCGATGGTATTTGGTGATACCATATTTTTGTATAGCCGCTCTATGTTCTTTTGTGGGGTAGCCCTTATTTTGTTTCCAATTATACATAGGAAATTCTTCATGAATTTTTGCCATATACGCATCCCTGTAAGTCTTGGCCAAAACTGAAGCGGCGGCAATACTCAAATATTTACCATCACCTTTAACTATTGTGGTGTAAGGAGTGGACTCATAAGGTTTAAACTGGTTGCCATCCACAATAATATATTCTGGTATTGGGTTTAATTGAGAAATAGAAGCTTGCATTGCTTTTATTGAAGCATTGAGTATGTTAATGGAATCAATTTCAGATTCATAAATGTGTTGAACTCCAAAAGAGATGCATTCACTTTCAATTAATGGTTTTAATACAGCACGTTTTTTCTCTGAAAGTTGCTTGGAATCATTTAATAACAAGTATTTAAAGGAAGTAGGTAAGATTACCGCGGCCGCTGTAACCGGGCCAGCTAAGCAACCTCTACCAGCTTCGTCTGTGCCACATTCTAAATTAAAAGTAGAATACCGAGTTTTTAGAGCCAAAATGTTAAATTTTGGACAAAGTTAAAATTTTAACGCAACCCTTATAATGTTTTTGCATCTCACTATTATGTTAAGGCTTAAAAGCATGGGTGTAAATAGGGTTCCTTCATTGGTTTAGAGGGTATTTTGATGTTAACGTTTTTTTAAGCAAAAGGTTTGCTTATTTAATATTAAATTAAGATGTTTGCAGCTAGACTAACTCAAATAATTGTTTTTATGAAATTAAAATTAACATGGTTATTAACGCTTTTTATAGCCTTTGTTATGCAATTTTCGTTTGCACAACAACAAACGGTGACAGGTACTGTTACCACCGCTTCGGATGGTTTGCCACTTCCAGGCGTTAATGTTATAGTAAAGGGTACTTCCAAAGGTACACAAACAGATTTTGATGGAAAATATTCCATATCTGCTGCTACCGGCGAAATAATATCTTTTAGTTATATAGGTTTTGCCAAGCAATCTATAACTGTGGCTGATAACACTACTATTGATGTTGCCATGCAAGAAGATGCTGAAAGCTTAGATGCTGTTGTAGTAACAGGATATCAAGATATTAAAAAGGCATTATTTACAGGTGCATCGCAAACTGTAAAAGCGGCTGATATTAAATTAGACGGTGTGCCAGATATATCTCAAGCATTAGAAGGAAGAGCAGCTGGTGTTGCTGTTCAGAATGTTACAGGTACATTTGGAGCTGCACCCCGTATAACAATTAGAGGGTCGTCTTCAATTTTAGGTGATACTAAACCATTATGGATTGTTGATGGTGTAATTCAGGAATCTATTGTTGATGTATCTTTTGCAGATTTGGTATCTGGTGATCCAAATACAATCTTAAGTTCTGCATTGTCAGGTTTGAATCCAACAGATATCAATAGTTTTGAAATTCTTAAAGATGCTTCAGCAACTGCATTGTACGGTGCGAGAGCATTAAATGGGGTAATTGTAATTACTACAAAATCGGGTAAGAAAAATCAAAAACCTCAGTTTAATTATTCAGGTGAATTTTTGGTAAGAGATCGCCCGAGATACAGTCAATATAACTTATTGAATTCTCAAGAAACAGTTTCTGTATATGAGGAAATGCACAATAAAGGTTTTTTAAGATACCCAGACGTTCTTAATTTAAGAAATGGCGGGGTTTATAATATTAGAGCTCAAGCTATAAATTCATATGATGAATCAAATGGTGCTTTTGGTATTCCTAATACGGCTGAAGATAGAGCTGCATTTTTGCAAACCTATGAAATGAATAATACCGACTGGTTTAAAGAGTTGTTTAGAATGACACCGACGCAAACTCATAATATTAGTTTTTCAAGTGGTAGTGAAAATTCTACGACTTATGCATCTTTAGGTTATTATACCGATGCAGGTTGGTCTATTGCAGAACGCGTACGTCGTTTAACTTCAAACTTGAGAAATACGTTTTACTTAGCTGATAGTAAATTGAAAATTACTACATTTTTGTCAGCTAATGTTAGAGATCAAAAAGCACCTGGTGCGCAGACTAGAAATAACGATCCATTCTTTGGTTCTTTTAATCGTGATTTTGATATTAACCCGTTTAGTTATGCATTGTCAACGAGTAGAGCTCTTAGACCAAGAGATAATAATGGGAATTTAGAATATTACAGAGCCAATTGGGCACCATTTAATATTGTTAATGAAATTGAGAATAATACATTAGAACAGAATGTAACAGATGTTAAATTTCAATTACAAACAGATTACAACATTACTGACGATTTAAAATATACGTTTTTAGGTTCTGCACGTTATGCAACTTCTAATGGTGAATTAGCGGCAAGAGAAAATTCAAATGTAGTTTCAGCGTACAGAGCAGATGAGAATACTATAGTACAAAATGCTAACATATTTTTATTTACAGATCCTGATCAGCCAAACGCAATTCCAAGATCTGTATTAGAAACTGGTGGTATTTTAACTGAAACAACTAATACCTTAACTACCTATACATTTAGAAATTCATTGAATTATTCTAAAACATTTAATGATGTACATGGTATAAACTTATATGCTAATCAAGAATATAGACATATTGATAGATCTGCATCGTCATTTACAGGATATGGTTATCAGTTCAACAGAGGTGGTTCTATTTTTACAGATCCAGATATCTTAAGAAAGGTGATATTAGAGGGTAACGATTATTTCTTTTCACAAGAAACTCGTAGTCGTGAAGTATCATTTGCTATGACTGCATCTTATGATTATGATAATAAATACATACTTAATTTAACAGGTAATTACGAAGGTTCGAACAGAGCGGGGCAGTCTTCTAGCGCACGTTGGATACCAACATACTCTATTGGTGGTCGATGGAATGTGCATGAAGAATCATTTTTAGAAGATTCAGATGCAATATCTAGTCTTGTGGTAAGACCTAGTTATGGTGTTATTGGTTTAATACCAAGT
The DNA here is from genome assembly GCF_030407435.1 of Winogradskyella bathintestinalis. GTDB lineage: Bacteria > Bacteroidota > Bacteroidia > Flavobacteriales > Flavobacteriaceae > Winogradskyella > Winogradskyella bathintestinalis. The sequence continues at coordinate 7,979 of NZ_JASDDK010000006.1, read as the reverse complement.
AATGCTAGTAACAATTTAGCCATCTTTAGAAATCAGATTACTGACCGTTTAAATCCAGATGATCGTGAAAACTTTATCGATATTGAAGATTTAGAGAATTCAGATTTAACTTACGAATTAACTAAAGAAGTCAACTTAGGTATAGAATTAGGTTTGTTTGATCAACGTATTCAGATTGTAACTGATTTATATTCTCGAAAAGGAATTGATTTAATTGATCTTGTACGTACTTCAGGTATTGGTGGACAGGTTACAAAACTTGGAAACAACTCAGAAATGACGACTAGAGGTTTAGAATTTCAGTTAAATACCGTTAATATTGATACTGAAGATTTTCAGTGGAGAACTGGTTTTAATATTTCTTTTATAGATCAAGAAATTACGGCTATTAGACAAAGACCAAGAGCTTTTGATTTTGTAAGTGGATTAGGTTTAGGTAATGCTGTAGGTTATGCGCCTAACGCACTTTTTTCTTACCGATTTACTGGATTAGATGAATTTGGTGTACCAGGTTTCGATCTTGGTGAAGGTGCAAATAGTAATAACGGAGTTAATTTTCAAGATACAGATGAACCATTAAGTTATTTAGTTTATGATGGTCCATCATTGCCAACAACTACTGGTGGTTTTTCAAATAACTTCAAATATAAGAATTGGAATTTAAGTGCATTTATTTCGTTCTCAGCGGGTAATAAGATTCGTTTAGATCCAGCTTACTCTTCTACTTATAATGATTTATCGGTATTCCCTTCTGAGTTTACTAATAGATGGGTATTGCCTGGTGATGAAGCTACAACGAATATACCTGTAATACCATCTAGACAATTATTACTCTCTTATGGTAATACTAATATGAGTCAAATTTATAATGCTTATAATTATTCTGATCAACGTATAGCGGATGGTGGTTTTGTAAGAATGAAGAATATTTCTATAGGTTATAACTTTGACAGAAGTCTGATTGAAGGCTTAGGATTAACGTCTATGCGTATGAGCTTGCAAGGCACGAACCTCTTTCTTATTTATTCAGATTCTAAACTTGGTGGTCAAGATCCTGAATTCTTTAATACAGGTGGTGTTGCTTCACCTATTACACGTCAGTTTACGTTTTCATTTAATGTCGGATTTTAATACTATAAACTATGAAAAATAATAATATATATATCTATTTACTATTAACAGTCTTCATGGGATTATACTCATGTGATGATACGTTATCTGAGGTTCCAGATAATAGAACGTTTATAGATTCTAAAGAAAAAATAAGTGAGTTACTTGTTGGTGCATATCCACAAGGTGGTTACGCTCCATTTTTAGAACCAATGACAGATAATGCTGATGATAAAGGGCCTTTGGCTTTACAAAATATCAGAGTTAATGAAGAAATGTATTATTGGAGAGACTTAGATGATATAGATGAAGATACGCCAACAAATTATTGGAACATTGCGTATGAAGCTATTTCTCATGCAAACCAAGCTTTGGAGTCTATTGAAGAACTTGGTTCTGGTGAAGATTTAAACGGTGTAAAAGCTGAAGCACTTATGTGTAGAGCTTACGCACATTTTATGTTAGTGAATATATTTTCGCAAGCTTATAATCCGGCAACGGCAGATACCGATATGGGAATTCCATATTTATTAGAGCCTGAAACTAATTTTATACAAATCTATTCTAGAGGTACAGTTAGTGAAGTTTACGATAACATTAGAAACGATGTTGAACAATCTTTAGATCTTTATGAGCGTGCTTCATTATCTTTTGAGGTTCCTCAATACCATTTTACAGAACAAGCGGCTCATGCTTTTGCATCACGTTTTTATTTGGTTCTAGGTGAATGGCAAAAGGTTATTGATCATGGCACAATGGCCTTAGGTTCTGGTGGCCCTGAAGTTTTAAGAGATATGTCTGTATATCGAGAATCTAACTTTGATGAACAAGGTAGACTATACTCTTCTACTGACGAGCGTGCTAATTTATTATTAGCAGCAGGAAGTTCTACTTTTGCAAGATTTAACTTTAGAGCGAGATACCAACTAACTACCTCTGTACAAGATGAGATATATGCTGGTAACGCAACTGGTGGTGATTGGGATTATAGACTTTTAAATATTGGTGGAGATTTAGGAACAGCACCTTATAAATATGTAGAGTATTTTAGAACTACTAATGCGTCAGCAGGTATTGGTTTTGCTTTTTCTACATTTGTATTATTAACTACGGACGAAGCTTTAATGAATAGAGCAGAGGCGTATGCAATGCTAGGTGAATATGACAATGCATTAAATGATATTAATTTAATGTTCTCTACTAAAATTCAGAACTATTCAAGTGTAAATGTACTTTCTAACGAGGATGTAACGACTTATTATGAGGTAGAAGACAGTAATTTGTATACACCGTTTTACACTATACCAGCGGATGCATTACCGTATGTAAATGCAGTATTATCCATGAAACGTACAATTTTCTATCATGAAGGATTACGTTTTTTAGATATCAAACGTCATGAGATAGAGGTAAGACATTTAGACTATCTCAACAATGAGATAGGGGTTTTAGGTAAAGATGACCCTCGTAAAGCGCTGCAAATTCCAGCGACGGCTCAAGCTTTTGAAATTGAAGCCAACCCGAGGTAATCGAAAGAACAATTAATTTATAATATTTATATTTACATCAAATTATAACTATGAAAAATTCGCTAAAATTTTATTTAATGCTTTCGTTTGTAGCGCTAACGTTCGTTTATTCTTGCGATGGCGACGAAGAAGCACTTACAGAAAGCCAAATTGATACCTCACAACCAATTCTTAATAGCCTTGATATATGGCTTAGAGATAATTTTGTAGACACTTATAATATAGATATATTATACCAGTGGGATATATACAATGTTGCAATAGGAAGATATCTTCACCCACCATATCTTGATAATGTACAGCCTTTAGCTGAAGCGATTACCAAAACATGGATAGAACCTTATAACGAGGTTGGTGGCGAAGACTTTATTAAGAACTTAGCACCTCGTGAGTTTGTGTTTTCTGGAGGGTTTAACTATAACCCGGATAGTCCTACAATTACATTAGGAATTGCAGAACAAGGAGCTAGAATTACTTTTTTTAACATAGATGAACTGGTGTATGATAATTTAGACTACAATAGTCTTTTTAGCGTAGTGTCGCCTATTCAAACGATGCATCATGAATATTTACACATTTTAAATCAAACAGTGCCTTACGATCCTATTTTTGAAGAAGTAAATCCTGAAGGTTACTTGTCTAACTGGACCGAGCGAAGTGATAGTGAAGCGAGAGAAGATGGCTTTATTACGGCCTATGCAGGAAGTCAAGCTGGTGAGGATTTTGCTGAAATGGTGTCTCAAATGTTAACACGTTCTAATGCCGATTGGAATGCACTTGTAGATAGTATCTCAAGCGAAGAGGCTAAGGAAAACATTAGACGAAAGGAACTTTTGGTAGTAGAGTATTATCAAAACAGTTTTGATATTAACTTCTACGACTTACAAGTGCTAACTTATGATGCACTTATAAACCTTTAAAAAATAAGAACTATGAAAAGATTTTTTTTATATAAAACGTTGGTATTATTAGTAGCTGTTTTTACAATGGTCTCATGTAATTCTGACGATGACAACCAAGTGTTTAGTGAATTGCCAGGTGTAAGATCTCAAATTAGTATTAATGAGCTAACAACCCTTTTGCTTTCACAACAACAAGGCTATGAAGCTTCCTACTTTACTAATAGTAATCAATATGGTGGTTTTACTGTATTTTTAAATTTCAATAGTGACGGAACAGTTAGACAAACTTCGGATTTCGATGATGATTTTGATTTACAAAACTCTACATTCGAAGTAAGACAAGGAACTACTACAGAATTAATTTTTAAAACTAGAAATCATATTACTAAAGCTACGAATCCTACAGCAGAAGATGCTTATGGTGATATTATAGATTTAGGAAATGGATTTCAAGGAAACAGTAATTTTCAATTCTTTTCTAATGATAACGGGGTATTAACCTTCAGAGATGTTAGACAGCGAAATACTGCGAGTTTAGTATTAACTCCAACAAATTTTACGGATTTTGATTCTGAAAGTTTAGCGAGCGTACAAGAAAGTTATGAGAATAGATTAGAGTTTGTTGATTCTCCAACGGTAACTCCTTTTCCATTTATGCAAATAACCTCTAGCAATGGGGTAGAAAAATACGCACTTAATTATAATAAATCGAAATTTTTTGCTGAGCGTAGATTTCTTGAAGAAGATAATACGTTTACCTCCTCATTTTTTGGTATGCTATTTACTGAAAATAGTATTATTGTAAATCCGGCTGTTGAAGTGGATGGTGAATTATTAGAAGAGTTCTTTTTAGATACAACGTCTCCAACGTTGCAATATGTTGCCGAAGTTAATGGAGTTACAGGTATTATAGGTTATGCAACAACTCCAGCAGTTCCTTTATTAGGCTATTTAGATTTACCAGAATGGCTTATTTTACACAACCCGTTCTTAAATTCTTTAGCTGATGATTGGACTCCAGACTTAACGAGTCCTGGTTTCGATACTCTAATAGCTGATTTAAATACGTCAATCACGATGTTTAATATTGAGAGAATTGACTTTAATGATCTCAATACCGATTCTGCAACATTATATATTGGATCTAGCATTGGTGGAGGAAATTATAATATAAGTAAAGAAATTATCGATGACAAGGTGTATTTAACCATAACAGGTACTACACTTCCAGAATTTTTTACAACTGCTATCCAGCCACTTCTAGATGTTCTTCTAGATCCAAACGGCTTGTATGTAGATCAGCCGACGACACTTAATGCTTTCTCAAATAGAGTATTTACATTTACTTCTGCTAGTAATACAACTATTACATTTAGTGCAGTTGCTTTGTAAGATATAAGTATACTAAATTTTATGAAAGTCTCAAGAACAGTTCTTCTTGAGACTTTTTTATTTTTTGAAATATGAAGACTTGGTTTTTAGCTTAGATGCTTTATTGATATCACATAAGGTAATCTCCAAAAAATGTAATACGAGACACGATTATCCTTATTCTTTTCTGAACTACTTTTATAAGTTAATCGTTTTTAAACTTAGTGTTATTTATAATCTTTACAATTGGGTGTAGTTGGCTTTCTAAATAATATATTGTCAGAAAATATAAAAGTCGTAAATTTTATTTACTGTGCGATTAAAAGTATTTTTGTGATTTAATATTTAGTACCATTTTTAACGTTGTGAAATATTTATAATTACACTATACTTTTTTTGAATACATTTAACCTGACTAATCAGCATTATCTCTTTTGAAGTAATATCAGTTTGTAACATGTTTAAAATACAACCTAATTTAACAAGTTGCCATTCGGTATTTTGAGAGCAAAGAAGCAGAATATAAATCACATGCTACAACAAGCATTTGTTTCTTATCGGCTAACAATGATGAATATTTTATGAAATTCTCCCTTTTTTATATCACTTTTTTATTTTCAATTGTTTTGAATTCACAAATTTTAGAGCAGTCTAACAATAATTCTGAAGCCTTTAATAATTTTCAATCATCTAAGGACACCACCTTAATAAATAGGTCTAAAGGTTTCAAAGATGTTGCAACTATAGATATGTATCTAAAGTTTAAGAATAGTTTAGATTCTTTGCAAGTAGATACCACATTGGCCATTAGAAAAGATTATAAATTTAATTACTTGCAAAAAGATAATTTCGGGTTAATGCCCTTTTCTAATATTGGGCAATCATACAATAAATTGAGTTTTGATGCATCAGAAAATAAAATAAAACCTCTTTTTGGTGCAAGAGCGCGACACTTCAATTATTTAGAACATAGCGATATTTTATATTATCAAGTGCCCACTCCTTGGTCGCGACTGACCTATAAAACAGCTTTTGACCAAGGTCAGCTTTTAGATGCTTTTTTTACAGTTAATTTATCCAAACAATTTAATTTTTCATTGGCTTATAAAGGACTTAGGTCTTTAGGTAAATATCAGAATGCTTTAACCAGTTCAGGTAATTTCCGTTTTACTTCAAATTACAATTCTAAAAACAAAAGATATTATGCGAAGGGCTATGTAGTGATGCAAGATTTATTAAACCAGGAAAATGGCGGCATAAAGAATGAGGATTTAGAAAATTTCACATCCGGAAATGAAGAATTTACAGACCGATCGGTGTTTGATCCAAATTTCGAAAATGCCGAAAACATACTTGAAGGAAAACGTTTTTATTTTGAGCATACCTATAATATCTTAAAAGATAAAGACTCTATCGATAATAATAACATTACCCTATTCAATAAAATTACTTTTGAAGATAAATATTACCAATATAATCAATCCACTACTGCAAATGATTTCTTTGGAGAGGCCTTTACAACAGAAATAGATGATAAAGTGAAGTTTGAAAACTTTTCTACTTCAGTAGGTATTGATTATTCAAATAGCACCTTGGGTAAGGTTGGCGTAGCAGTAAATTATACAGATGTCAATTATGGTTACAATAGTGTCGTATTGTTTCCAGACCAACAAACCATTCCTAATAGAATTAAATCTAATTTCTTGGGTATTGATGGAAAATATTCAAAAACCTATAAGGGATTTAGTATTTATGGACAAGGAGCTATCAATCTATCCGACACCTTTGTTGGTAGTTTTTTAGACGGAACGATCAGTTTGCGACTGAATGAGGATATTGCTATTTCTGGTGGTATAGCAATCAATTCGCGCATTGCTAATTATAATTATTTATTATACCAAAGTGATTATATTAATTATAACTGGAATAATTTTGACAATTTCGCGAATATTAACACGCAACAAATAAAATTCAATCTTCAATCAGAGAAGTATTTTAACGCCGCACTCGATATATCTAATATAGACAATTTTACCTATTTTAATTTAGAAGAAATTATAGATGGGATAAATGTGGTAAAACCTAAACAATATAATGAACCACTTCAATACGTAAGATTAAAACTTCAAAAGGAATTTAAATTAGGTAATTTTGCCCTAGATAATACAATCATGTATCAAAATGTAGTTAGTGACGATGCTGTTTTAAATGTACCAGACATTATTAGCCGAAACACATTATACTATACGGATCAATTATTTAAGAAATCAATGACGCTTCAAACAGGCGTAACATTCAACTATTTCACAAAATACAGAATGGATGGTTACGATCCGTTGCTAGCAGAATTTTATACACAAAACGAAACGGAATTAGGAGGGTTCCCGCGATTAGATTTCTTTATTAATGCTAAAGTAAGACAAACGCGCATTTTCTTTAAAGCCGAACACTTCAATTCATCGTTCACAGGTTACGATTATTTTTCAGCTCCAAATCATCCATATAGAGACTTTATTATTCGGTTCGGACTAGTATGGGATTTCTTTTTATAAAGAAGTAGTATTCTCAACCTTTTTTTAATTTAGGAAAAATTACGTTATCCACATACATTCTTTCGGATACATTCGAAATTAGTTTCTAAAATAATCTATAGTAATATAGCTGGACTTTAAAATCGTCACTAAGTATTATATCATAAGTCATGCTATAAAACTGCAATGCTATAGGTTTTATAGAACAAATTACAATTAGTAGTAGGCCATAACTTTTCTAAAGTATCTTGAAATAATATAACATATATATTGAAGTTATCGAATAACCTTAATAAGTAAGTATATAAACGACGGTAGAAAACGCAAAAAAATTCGATATGTAAAATACTGTATTCTAGAGTTTTGAAAAATAATTTGAAATTAATTTAAAAAAAGTGTTGTGGAATTGAAAAAGGGTTTTATATTTGCACCCGCTTAGCGCAACAACGTTAAGAGAAAGTAAAGAAATAAGTTCATTAACATATTGAATTGACAGCGTAAGAATCAACTGGAAACGGTTGATTTAAAACAAGAGA
>NZ_JASDDK010000005.1 GCF_030407435.1 Winogradskyella bathintestinalis | reverse complement strand
TACCTGAACTTACGATTTAAGAACTGACCCAGTTCAAACTATTTTTTTGCCTTCTAAACGGCTAAAAAAAATCTTTTGAACGTCTAAATAGTAACCAAAAAGAGTCAACCTATTTCAGTATAATACACTATTAGAATAAATTGAATTTTAAAAAACAAAACTGATGATTAAACCAAGAGAAAAAACACCAGATTTAAATATTAATCTTATAAATGGAACCGAGTGGACGTTAAGTCAACAAGATCCGAAAAATTTTACCTTAGTAATAGTTTATAGAGGTTTACATTGCCCGGTTTGTAAAAAATACTTAGAAAATTTACAAACTAAATTATCTGAATTTGATGATTTAGGAGTAAACATCATTGCTGTTAGTAGTGATACTGAAGAAACTGCTAAAAAAACTTACGATGAATGGGATATTGGAGATGTGCCTTTAGGTTACGAATTTCCGATTGAAGAAGCTCGAAAATGGGGATTATTCATTTCTAAGGGTATTAAAGATGAACCTGAAACTTTCATTGAACCAGGATTATTTTTAATACGTCCTAATCAAGAATTGTATTGCGCATCCATACAGACAATGCCATTTGCTAGACCAGGATTGGACGACATGATTAAAGCTATTAAATTTACGTTGAAAGAAGATTATCCAGCACGTGGAGAAGCGTAAATTGATATATTAAAATATTTTACAGAGCTTAAAATGAAACACTGGTTGAACAAGATCAGTGTTTCTTTATATCACAACAATATTAAATTAATCTATGAGTGACACCATAAAATTCAAAATTCAACATCTTCCAAAACTATTATTAGAAACAGGAAAGGCATGGTTTGCAGGAGAACCTTTTCAACGTAGTGCTATTGTGGCTTATTATGCTATTTTATCCTTACCGGCCTTAATTATTATTATTCTAAAAGTAGTGGGTAGTTTTTGGGGTGAAGACATTGTACAAGGGCAATTGTTGAGTGAAATTTCGGCTGCTATTGGTCCTGAAGCTGCAGAGGCCATTCGCACCATGATTGTGAACCAAAGTGGTGAAACGACATCTATTTTTGCAACTGTTATAGGTATCGGCACCTTACTTTATGGTTCTACAGGTGTTTTTTTTCAGCTGCAATCCGCTTTAGATCATATTTGGGAACAAGAGCCTGCTTATGAGAATGATATTTTAGCTACAGTAATGAGTCGGGTTAAAAGTTTCGGTTTTATATTGATTCTTGGATTCTTATTATTAACGAGCTTTATTTTAACGTCACTTCTTAGTACGTTCAGCAGTCAGTTGAACCGTTTTCTTCCAGAAAATATGTTCGATTATTTATTCATAATTGACTTTCTGGTTTCTGTAGGCTTTATTTATATACTCTTTGCTACCATGTTTAAATATTTACCCTCTGCAAAAGTTTCTTGGAAATCGGTCCGAGTTGGTGCAGCTTTAACTACAATTATGTTTATGATTGGAAAGTATCTATTAGCGTTATATTTTAACACCATGGAACCGGGCTCAACCTATGGGGCTGCGGGCTCTATTATACTGATTATGTTATGGGTATCTTATTCTAGTTTAATTTTATTATATGGTGCTTATTTTACTAAGCAATATGCTAATAAATATATAGAGGATGATCATATCACTTAAGCGAATATTTCATTAATTATGGGTTGCCTTTGTCGCTTAATTATTCATAATTACATTTTATCAATTTTATAATGGCATAATTAATTGAACATAATTTAAAATAGTTTGATTGAACTAAAAAGATATAATACGGATTAAAAACCTATTGATGAGCTATTTATATATCGTAATTTAAAAAATAATTGCTTAATTTTAATGGTGCAAATTAGAATATATGGCGGCGAAATTCAAATATCCTGGGGTTTATATAAAAGAGGTTCATTCATTTTCTGATGCTAGAATTGTTGAAGTGCCTACCGCAATTCCTGCTTTTATTGGTTATACAGAAAAGGCTATAAATCAGGGGAAATCTGTTCTAAACAAACCCGTCAAAATTGATTCAATTCAAAATTACATTGATCATTTTGGTGAGGACTTTACGGCTAAGTTTGATATTCTCGATCCTGAACCTAATGAAACTAGAACTACAGTTAATCTCAATGGAATAGATAAGGTTATCGACTTTACAAAACATACTAAGGCCTTTATGTATAAAAGTCTCAAGCTATTTTTTGCCAATGGTGGTGATACATGCTATATAATTTCTGTCGGTACTTATGAGAATACGACGTCACTTCAACTATCTAAAGATGCACTTTCTAACGGATTGCAAATCTTAGAAGAAGAGCAAGAACCCACTATGGTTATTATTCCAGATGCGGTGAACCTTGAAGCTAATGAATGTTATCAACTTTATCAAGAGGTTATGAATCATTGTAACACCCTTAAAAATAGAATTGCAATTTTAGATGTTCATAGTGGATATGAAAAGCAGAATAGGGGAAGGGGCACTAAAGATGTTATTAAAACTTTTAGAAAAAGTATAGGATCTAAGCATTTAGGTTTTGGTGTGGCATATTATCCATGGCTAAATACTAATTTCAAGAACAAACGAGATTTCAACTTTTCACATATTAATTTAAAATTAAGGGAATTAGCAACATTATTACCAGAACCCAAAGTGATATATTTGATAAAGGACTTTATAGAAAATAAAACACCGACAAAAATTGATGATAACAATTTACATTTAGGACTTTTAGCGGTTAGCCCTGTTTACAATGAGCTTATGAATGGAATATATAAGCTTCTCAATAGGCTACCACCGTCGTCAGCCATCGCAGGTATTTACGCTCAAGTGGATAGCAATCGAGGTGTTTGGAAAGCACCAGCTAATGTTAATATTGCGGCAGTAATTAGTCCATCGGTACAAATTTCAGCTAGTGATCAAGACTATCTTAATTTCGATTCTAGCTCTGGTAAATCAATAAATGCTTTACGGACATTTCCGGGTAAAGGTTTAATGGTTTGGGGAGCAAGAACACTTGATGGAAATCATAGCCAATGGAAATACGTTAACGTTAAACGTACTGTAATAATGCTAGAACAATCTATTAAATTGGCGTTATTGTCGTTTCAGTATCAACAAAATACAGTCAGCACATGGACCTCGGTAAAAATTATGATCGAAAATTACTTAACCGAACTATGGAAATCTGGAGCTTTCGCCGGATCTAGAGCTACCGATGCGTTTGGTGTCTCCGTTGGACTGGGACAAACCATGTCTAACACAGATATTTTAAATGGATTAATGATTGTCGATGTGTATGTTGCTATATTAAAGCCTGCAGAGTTTATTAGCATTAGATGTTATCAGAAAATGTTAGAATCGTAAAGGTATGATTCGTAGAAGATAGTATAGGCTCAATTATATTCTATTTTACATAATATAAATTATAGGACACTTTTAATATTTGATTATCCTGTGGATGATTAAATATTAAAACGATTAGAAGTTCTTCATACAATCGGAAGTATAATTTGTTTTCATTACAATACACAGAACTTGGGTCATTAAACTTTATCCTTTTATTATATTTTAGAATTTAGGAAACACAGAACATTAGATCCTATAATTTGACGTTATGTAAAATGTCCGCTGTCAAACGCTCGATTGTTTTTAAACTCAAATGCGCAGCATTCATGAGCTCTTTATTAAAGCAATAGAAATCTAGCGAATAATTTCCAGCAGCTTGCCAGCCGCACAATAAAAGCTAGCTTTTGATTACAATTGAAAAATCGCATAAACGACAAAATGTACGTGATGAAAAATTTTAGATGATTACTCACAAGGTTAATATTGTTATAAGAGTTCGTGAATGCTAAGCATGTCTCGTGGATTGCCACAAGAGCATAAAATTACGCGAAGCGATAATTTCTATGCACTTGTTATATTTAGACTTCCAAATAGTCTTTTTTTAGTTTCTAATATCTTTTGTCTTGAAACACTAATAATTTAGAATGTCTGGTAGACATTTTAAATTATTACTAAAACAAAAATTCTTCATTAGGTATTTTAAAAATTGATACTTAATCAATTCTTTAAAATAGTATATAATTTTGGAAACAATTACGGCTCATTCGCTATATTTTAGGAAACTTCTGAACTGATTAAGATTGCTTAGAATTCCTATTTATAGTTAGAGTATATTACTTTATGTATTACTAACTCCCTAAAATATGTACGCTCTTCACCTATTGTTTTAACCAAAATTTTATGAGGCCTAGCTAAACATCGAGATTCTATTTTACATAATATAATCACCAGATACTTCATCCATGGCTTGAACAAGAAAGCTAAATGATTTCATTTTTTTCAAATATGGGGATTTTAAAAATCCTAGATATTTATTGGAATCATCTTCAATTATCTCATCGAAAGCATCATTATAAGTCAGTATTCTTGGTTTTCGATAAGCAGATCTAACATCATTCAGCCAACTTACTCTATTTGTTCCAACTTCTCCAAAATATCTTCCTTTTATATTGAATATTGAGTTCCAAGAAAGTACCTCTTCCCCACTCTTATCAAAATTTACGGTAATGTCTTTTTCTTTTAATTTGTCCGCTTTCTCTTCGGTTTTGATAATCAACTTGGGTAATATTCCCTTATCAAAATCTATAGAAACATTGATGTCTTGTATATCATTGGTTAACGGGTAAAAAACCTTCTTATTACCATTTAAAATATCAGTTTCCCCTTTATAATCGCTATTACATACTGTACAAAGTGGAATTAAATTATTGAAATTGACTACTGAAAACGGATAGTACTTTAAAGGTAAATAATGATCAAATGCAGAATGCCCTTTATCATAAATAGTCTTAATTTGTCCATAACCACAGCACGGACAAAACTTTAAATTATTATATTTTATAAGATCATCATAATATTCTTTCTTACTACCATATTTATTTTTCACATCTACCCAAGTCAAAAACCTTTTATATAATTCTTTAAAAAAAGGAATTACTTCATCAAGTAATTCTTCATTTAGAGTATCTAATGATATTTTTAAGGTTGGATTAGCACAAAGATCTTTAATTTTATTATTTGTGATAAAAGCTGTTTTTAAAGCATTTTTTTCATCGGAACTCAAATCTCTACATATAACATATATCTTTTTTATAGACTGATCGAACCATTTATTTTTATCAATTAAAATTTTTAATTCACTGTTTAATTTACTCTTATAAGATGATTTATTAGCTTTACAAAATACTTCTAAAACCAAGTGTTCAATTAGCAGATGTGCACCAAAAATATTATGCTTTATCGGTTTATAATTTAATAGCATTATTTCTTACTTTTTAATTCATTCAATCTAGCGAATAACAAAATTTTTTCCATTGAATCCCCAAGGTGAGCTATCTTTTCTTTATAAACCAATACTTGAGATTCTGAAAGCTTTTTTTTATTCTTAATTTCTTCTTCAATGTTTTCAATTTCCTTTCTTGACAGATCACCAATAGTATTGTTTTTTTTAAAAATATTTTCCATAATAATATCTATTGACGTCCCATATGTTCTAAAATTAAACTGAGCTGAATTTTTAGGCTTTTTATTCTTTTCAAATAATATTACTCTATCAGGATAACAATCGGAAATTATAAATGGTGAATGAGAAGTTATGAGTATATCTCTCATTAAATTATTCGTACCGCTCATATTTAAGCTTTGCTTAAGTAGACTTATAAACCTAGAACGCCAATCAGGATTAAAATGAGTCTCTGGTTCATCTAAAAGCAATAATGCACTTTTGTCTTTCAACATAAGGCAAATACCCATTGTATGCAAAAACTGATGTTCGCCATCAGAAAAACTCTTAACTAGCATTTCATCTGAAGAATACTTTTTTTTGATTTTAAAATGATTAAAATAAAAAATATGCTCATTAGCAGGCGGAATAGGAATTTTTTGTGAAGCATATAAACTTTCAGAATTATAAATTTCCCTTTTCAATTTCCTATTTACATTTCTAAGGTTTAGCATTAATAGAACTTGAAAAGCTCTGAATAATTTAATAGGAGTACTAAATTGATCCTTAAAAGCTTTCTTAGTGCTATCATCTACATAAAAATCTAAAAGCGTTAAATTGTTTTCTTTATAAGAAGATGTAGAACATTTTTTTAATTGTTCTATAAAAACTTCAGCCAAGGGAAGCAAACTATCTACTGTTTCAATCTCCTCCCCTTTATCATTAAAATCTTTTAGAGCTAAATCATTAATGACTAATCTAAAACTATATAATCGATCAATTTCTAATTGCTCTTCTATAGGCTCAAGAACACTTTTGTCTTGCAGTAAAAAATTGGATAATAAAATTGCTTGACTCATGTTATAATCCATAAATACCAAACTACTCTCTGGTTTCTCCTCTAAATTATAATCGACAACTAATTCTACCGAGTCATCTAAGTATTTAAGATATTCATCAAACTGCAAAAACTTAGTTTTTGTAAAAGGAAGACTTAATATTTCATTTTCCCCAGAGGAATAACCTATAATTAGTTCTGGCAAAAATGTTCTAATAGAATTATTTACATCTTCAAATTTCCCTAACAATTCGCCTGGTATTGTATATGAAATCTGTGGAATTTTATCTTGTTCTTTTCTGATAATAACTCTAGTATAGCTTTTGAAAGATTTTTTATCAAGACTGCTATTTCTTGGTATTATTAAATATTCTAATTCAAATGCTAAAGGATCTGATTTTACTGGGTTAAAATCTTCTTTCAAGTAACTTGAATGACCTTTATTTAATGTACAGCATTCTAAATGATAAAAAATATTTGATAAAGCCTCAAGTACATTTGACTTTCCACTACCATTTAGACCAGCGAAACAAAAAGGGTGAAATTCCTCCCAAGATTTATCTGGATCTTCTTCTCTAAAATCTAATTTAAAACCTTCATATAGACTTCGGAATTTACTATTTACAAGTAGCCTTACTAATTTCATTTTATTTTTTTAAATCTACAGTTTTATTTTTCTTGTTATAATACTGTTTAACTTCCTTATTTTCAATTAGTTTGTGTAATTTTTCAATCGCTTCTGTATAACTTTCTTCGCTAGTGAATTTTTCTTGTTTAAAAAAATCAATGAGATAGTTAATACGATCGTTATTTCTACTTAAGTCATCGATTGAGAAATCTTTTAGTAACTCTTCGAAAATGGGTTCTTCATCAATAAATGAATTTTCACCAAATGAATTTTGTAGTACACTTTGAAACAAATTCTCTAATAAATTTAAAGATTTTTTTAATTCAAGTTTATGATCTTCAATTGTTTTATATACTGATTCAAATCTCATTTGAAGATTTAATGAAGGCTTAGGAAATTGATAATTCAAAAATTTATCCTGAGTTATATTAACCATTGATCCACTGCTAGAGCTTGTTGATTTGTTTACAAAAGAATCACGAAAACCTTTATGTGCTAAAAGGGCCTTAAAATAGTAAGTAGAGACTTCGTCATTGTTCAAAATGATTTTCCATAATTTATCAGGTAGAAAAATATCATCATAGGTCTTATCTACTATAGCTACAGCAGCAACTTTCTCCAAAGTATTCGCTCTTGACATTAATAAGTCACCTTCAACAGGATGAAGTAATTTTCTTTTAATAATACTTCTTGAAACTGCTTTATGTTGCTCTGGCAAAAATTCACCGTCAGTTACAGAACTCACTTTCAAAACTCCATATTCCCCTTTTACTTTTTCTCTGTTTTCACCTTGAGCACTCCAACCAGAAAGAATGTTTTCTACTACATCACCTATTTTATATAGAGTATACGATTTATTGTTATGGACGGGATCTCCGAAATAGTAGACAAAGAAAGATTGGACTAAATCATTAAGTATTTTAATACTTTTAATTCTTTTATCAATTAAACTTTGAATCTGGTTAAGTTGTGTTGTTATTTTCCTTTGACTACCTAAATCACTAGGGAATGTAATTACAATTTTTTTTAAAAGCTTATTGTTAAGAATAGAGATTACTGCTTTATTAGCTTTATTGTTAAGCAATTTTTTACTTCGAATTACCCAATAATAAAATAATTCTGGTAAAATTATGCTATCATCCAATAAAATGCCTGTTAGCTGTTGATTGGAAGCTGCAGGCTCATCAACAATACATGTTTTTCCAATATCTCCAATCGTCGATACTAAAACGGTACCTGTTTTATATAAAAAAGCAGCATTTTCTTCAATAGCGAATTGAGTAATTTTTCTTTCAGATTCTTTTATTATTTTTTGTCCTTTTAAGTCAGAAGGTGTTAACCAGTTTACTCTACCATTAATGAAGTAAGCATCATTTTTGGTAGAAGGAGTTTTCCCTGTTTTAATATCTTCCGTAAGATCACCGATTTTATAAGATAAAAATTTCATTATTTAATATCCTCAATCAAGTTATTAATTCCATCAGAAATATCGTTTTCTAATTCTCTAAGTTTTTTTAATAATTTTATTGGTGGCTCATATTTTTCTTCTTCATACTCAAATTCTTTATATAAGTTATAATTTAACTCATAGCCATTATCTACTATATCTTGAATTGGTACGAAAAAATGTTTAAATTTTCTATCTTCTTGTTTAGAATTATTTCTTTTTTTAAAAATCTCTATTGATTTTATTAATGAATTGTCATTTTTTATTCTTTTACGATTTGAGTCAAGGGAATAACCATCACTTTCCATTCCATAAAACCATACCTTTTCTGTATTATATTCATCACTAAGAAATTGCTTTTTAGTGAATAAAAGAATTGATGTTTTAACACCTGTATATGGTTGGAAAACTCCACTTGGTAATGAAATAACAGCCTCCAATTTACAATCTTTAAGTATTATTTCTCTCGTTTTCTTATAAGCTTTACTTGCATTAAACAAAACTCCTTCAGGTACAATTACAGCAGCTTTACCTTCCAATTCTAGCATGTAAACTATTCTTTCTAAGAATAACAACTCCGTTTGTCTTGATTTGCTTTTAAGATCATAAATTCTATTCAGAGTTTTACTTACTCGCTCGGAATTGAGTTTTCCAGAAAATGGAGGATTGGCTAAGACATACTTAAATTCTCCTTCTCCTACTCTATCAATTGGATATTTTAACTTTGGGATAAATTCATCTTTTTCGACAATAAATTCTTGAAATTCATTTTCATATTCGTCAGATAGAGAATTTATATATTTAATATTTGGCTTAGTAATACCATGCATTATCAAATTCATAGTTCCTATCCTAACCATGGTTTGGTCTATATCAAAACCATAAAAAGTGTCTTCATTAAGGTCTTTTAAATCGTTTTTTGAAAGTAAATCTCCATCTAATCCTTTTTCTAAGCCATTTTCATCAATTTCCTTAAAACTAGAATTTTCCTTTAATAGATATTGAAACGCACCGACTAAAAAACCAGATGAACCACTAGTTAAATCACAAATTTTCCCATCTATCTTTGGATCTAATAATTCTGTCATCATTTGAATTATATGTCGTGGTGTTCTAAATTGACCGTTTTTTCCAGCCTCATTGGTTTGTTTTAATAAATATTCATATACATCACCTTGGATATCTTGAAAATGTTGGTGCTTATTTTCTTGCTTTTCAATCTCAACGTAAATTTCTTCAATATAATTTATTGCCTCTTTTAAAAGTAAAGGATTGTTAATAGAAAATGTAGCATCACGCATTGCTTTCGAAAATGGTTCATCTTCTTTTGATAAATCATGTTTAATAAATTCAAAAACTTCATTTTTGACTCTATCAACTAATTCAGATCCTTCTAATTCTTTGAATTTACTCCATTTTAATTTGTCATTATCCTTAATTAAGACACCTTCATTAATATTTTCAAGTCTACGCATAAATAAAAGAAAAGAAATCTGCTCAATTGCTGTGATTGGGTTTGCTAGACCTCCAGCCCATAATCTATCCCATAATGATTGTATTTTACTTTTAATTTCTGTTGTTAACATATCTCGGTTATTCTGAATCCTGATTTAAATCAGTGTTTTACTATAAATATTAAATTAATGACACTATTGTAAAAATAGCAATTCATTTTTAACAAACATTAATTATTTAAGTCGATATTTTAGTATGTTTTTTAATAACCATTCCACACACATTTTCCACCACTTCTCTGCCCTTTCAGAAAAAGAGTGTTTATTCGCAAAGTTTATATTGTTTTAGAGGTGCTTATGAACCTCGTTCCTCGGTTTCATTAACAGAGTAGAGAAACATTTTAGAAGAAAAAAATAAAGAAAAGTAATATTTAAGATGCGCTTTTAACCACATCGAGTTTGCGAGATTCATGAACTCTTTAATTTAAAATAGAAATCTTGTGAATAAAGCCCATCTTTACATAACGCAATTACTTTATAGGACACTTTTAATATTTGACTATCCAGTGGATGATTAAATATTAAAACGATTAGAAGCTCTTAATAAAATAGTAACCATAATTTGTTTTATAATAAAAACATCCTCAGGATCTTCTCATTTGAAAAGTATGTAAAACACTCAGAAACAAGTGTTTTCATTATAAAAATCAAAACGTAAAATAAAAATTGATAATTTAGGTACTACCCTTGTAAGATGATGCCTTATTAAACAACGACTCTTTAATTATATAAAATCTAAGTTGCACGATGTCATAAAATTCGAACCATTCAGTATGACTATAAATATGTAACCTGTATGTCTAACTGCGCTTAATAATACAATCTAAAATCTAGTAATTTGCAGGCGTTATAATGTCTTTGGTGCAATTCTTCTACCACAGCAAACATATCATCGTCTTCTTTAAATAAATTAAAGAAGGCTTCATCTAGTTTTGTGCTGGCGATGCCGTTATAGGCATGACCATAGCCAGAAATGGCTTTGGCGCCCGTGATATCTAAAAATAATTGGGCTTCTTCTTCATCTAAATCCAGAATTTTGGCATTTGAAAAATGTAAAATCTTTCCGTCTAATCGGCCTTCAAACAGTTCTGCAATTTCTTGTAAGCTATAGTAGTAGTCGTTTAGACAAATGGTATTGGCTTCTCCCCTCATCACCAAATAGATGATTTCATAATCCTTAAAATTATGATCATCTAGTACCAATGCGTTTAAGCTATCTTCTAAGCCTTCAATGGTGTCGCAGGTTTTATAGATACTGGCAATGTCATAGTTGAGGGCCAATTGCTCTAAGTTGTGTTGTGCTTCGGTTTCTGTAATGACGTCTACGTCACCTACTCCTTCTAAGCAATAAATAAAATAATCTATGTCTGTGATTTGTTCTTGGGGAAATTGTGGTCTTTTTTCTAACAAGCTTATAAGTATTTATTCATAAAACAATATATTTCATGTTTTTAGAAAGATATATCGTTAATTTTTTGAACTGTAAAATAATATAGGTGAATTGATTATACTGTTATTGGATGAATAGTTAATTTATTTAGAAAAACTTTCGATACGTTCTCTCCCTAATTAAACTTAGAGCTGTTTGTATAAAAAGTTGTGTAGCTATAAATAAAAATGCTACTTGTCATTTCGTTTATTACTTTTTCTCCAAACAAAATAAAGTATAAATAATAGAATTGGCAAAATAATAAAGACGATCACTTCAAACGGATCCGAAAAATCTAAAGGTTGTGATTCGCCAGGATTTGGTGTGCCACCTGGGACTTGTATACGAAGATAATTGTAGGTGTTAATCATTCTTTTTTTTTTAATTCTAGATCTTAAAGTTAAGTAATTCAAACATTACCACAAAGATAATGTTAGGGAATAGTGGCAATTAATACAGTGTAGTTCCAATGTAAACCATAGTAATTTTTATTTTCATTAATTCAACTCTTGCATTATCTCTGCAAATAATTCATACGAACGTATTCTGTCATTTATGTCATAAAGATGAGTCACCGCAATCAATTCGTCAGCTTTGGTTTGTGTCAGAAATTCTTTTATCTGGCTCTTAACAGTAGCTTTACTTCCAATAAACGAATACTTCAACATTTGGTGCACTTGTGGATGTTGCATAATTTCTTTTAAATCATTCGTCATAGCAGTCGGAGGTTGCACAAAGTCGCGTTTTCCTGTAAATATACCTACAATCATACGCACTAAAGACGTCGATAAACGTTCAGCCTCCGCATCCGTATCGGCAATGATAATATTAACACCAGTTATAACATAAGGTTGTTTATAATCTTCTGAAGGTTGAAACTCTTCACGATAAACTTTTAAAGCCTCAAACAAATGTGTTGTCGCAAAATGACTCGCAAAAGCATAAGGCAATCCTTTTTTTGCAGCCAGGTGAGCACTATCTGTACTACTACCTAATATGTAAATAGGAACGTTTACTCCTTCCGCCACTGTAGCTCGAATTTTTGAATTGGCATTTTCGTTGGAAAAATAAGTTTGTATTTTTTCCAATTCATTAGGAAATGAATGAGCAGCTTGCATAAAATCCGATCGAATTGCTTCTGCTGTAGCTCTGTCAGTTCCTGGCGCTCGTCCTAATCCTAATTCAATACGATTGGGATACAACGATCCTAAGGTTCCAAATTGTTCGGCTATAATTAAAGGTGAATGGTTTGGCAGCATAATACCGCCAGAACCCACTTTAAGCGTCTTGGTACCTTGAGCCACATAACCAATTAATACAGACGTTGCGCTACTAGCAATATTTGATGCATTATGATGTTCTGCTAACCAAAAACGTGTATAACCAAAATTTTCAGCATTTTGTGCTAGTTTTAATGTATCATTAAAGGTTTGTTTTAGTGTATTATCTTTAGACACTAAGGCTAGATCTAATATGGAATAAAGAGTTTGATTAGAATTCATATATAAAATAAAAGTTTCGCTATTGTGTTTTCGTGTATTAAGTATGTCGTAGAAATCACCATAACCCTACAACATATTACGCTTAAAAATAGTCCCTATAATGTAATTAGAAAAACTTTATAAAAGAAACATATTCTGTGTACAAGAAATTTTTTAAAAATATATGATATATAAATAATGACTTTAATGAATTCCTTAATTGAGCGTCCAATGCGACTATTAAATTATAAAAATAATAATCATTTTTAGTATCTTGCACAAAACTTATTTTATGAAAATCACTACGCTTTTCTTTCTCATATTATTAATTTGTACCAGTTGCGCATCTACTAAAATTGAACCATCGCAATGGCAATCTAAAGCCTTTAAAGCGCATAATTTCAATCGTTTATTAGTTTATGCTAGTACCGACGATAAAGCGCTACAAGTGCGTTTTGAAGAAAAATTGGCTAAGTTGTTTTCTGAGCAAGGCATTGTACCTTTAAAAATGAATGAATTATTTCCTGAAATTGAGTACCAAGAAAATCACTCACAAGAAGAAATAAATGAATTTGTAATTCGATGTAAAGAAAAAAATATTGATAAAGTATTATTGGCCTCCCAAAAGTCTATAGAAATTGATACCGTCCGCGCTAAGACCTTACATAATTATATGAATTCTCTGGAGCCTTTAAAAATGACAAGTGGTAGTAAGAATGAAGAGGAATTACAATATGATGAAAAAGAAATAATTACATACACCATTGAGGCTGCAGTTTACGACATAGCAAAATCATCTGAAGATAAACCAATCGCATCGACCACCTTAAAAGCTACAAATCCAAAATCATATAATGTATTAGAAAATAAACTGTTAAAGGCCATAAAAAAACTATTTAAGAGCCGATAAGTTTTTGGATTTATAGGTAGATTATTTTGCTAAAGTAGTTTCATTTTAATTTTTTTTCGATTTTTTCATCTGTTGAAATAACTCTTTAAATAAACCACGGGCAATTAATATTTTCATAATTTCGTTGGATCCGGCATATATTCTAGCCACGCGATTATCGGCATACATTTTGGCAATAGGATAATCCCACATATAGCCATAGCCTCCAAATAACTGTAAACATTCATCCACTACTTTTCCGTGCATTTCTGTGGCCGAATATTTTGCTATCGATGCACTTTCGGCTGAAAGTTTATGTTGGGCTAATAATTGTATACACCGATCTAAAAACGCCTGATGAATTTGTAATTGCGAAGTGCATTCTGCCAATTTAAATTGGGTATTCTGAAAATTGGCAATAGGTTGTTGAAAAGCAGTTCTTGTCGATGTGTACGCAATAGTTTTTTCAATAGCCCCTTCTGCCCCACCTATGGCCTGCAATGCAACCGTTAAGCGTTCCCTTGCTAATTCCGTCATCATAATTTTGAAACCCATCCCTTCTTCTCCTAACAGATTTTCTTTAGGCACTTTTACATTATCAAAAAATAATTCGCAAGTATCTTGTGCTTTTAACCCTATTTTTTGGAAAGGGACTCCTTTATTAAATCCTTCAGATGCAGTTTCAATTATTAATAAAGAAATATTTTCATTTTCAGTACCTACATTAGTCTTTACGGCAACGATAGACATATCGCACATATGACCATTCGTAATAAACGTTTTTTGTCCATTCACTAAATAATGATCCCCCTTATCTTCTGCTTTTGTTTGTAATGCTTTAAGGTCACTACCACAATTTGGTTCTGTCATTCCAATAGATGTTATCATTTTCCCTGATGCCATTTGTGGGAGGTATTTTTCCTTTTGAGATGTTGTTCCATA
Organism: Winogradskyella bathintestinalis; assembly: GCF_030407435.1. Lineage (GTDB taxonomy): Bacteria > Bacteroidota > Bacteroidia > Flavobacteriales > Flavobacteriaceae > Winogradskyella > Winogradskyella bathintestinalis. The sequence goes on along the minus strand of NZ_JASDDK010000005.1, from coordinate 263,718 downwards.
CTTCAGTAGATACGGAGCTACAATATCTGAATGCAAAGAAAACCCTGGACCAGTAACGCCTTCCTTTGCTAATTCTTCTATAAATAAAGCGCTGAAGCTAAAATCTAAACCACTGCCTCCATAATTTTCTGGCATATCAATACACAATAAACCCAATTCACCTGCGCGCTCCCAAATATCTCGGCTTACCATTCCGTTTTTTTCCCAGTCGTCAGTGGCCTCTAGGATTTCATTTTTAATAAAATCCTGTATCATCTGCTGCATCATTTGGTGCTCTTCTGATATATAAATGTCGCGTGGCAATAAAACATTGTGTAACATAAGTATGAATTTTAAGGTTTACCTAAGATATAAAATTTCTAACGACTTTAATTTATAAGATCGCAGCCAGTCGACATTATTTTTATGATTTAGTTAAATATTGTCACCTCTAGTATATCAGCTAATATTTAGCTCAGATGAACAAGCCATTTATCTTTTTAATTATAATATTATCATACTATAAATAATAACTCAAAAAACATACTTCATGACACAAACAATTATATTAAAAAATAGACCTGAAGGAAAACCAAAATTATCAGATTTCGAATTTAAAAAAGATGATGCTGAACTAAATATAGATGACGGGGAACTACTATTAGAAACTCATTATGTATCCGTGGACCCCTACTTACGAGGCAGAATGAGTGATGCTAAATCGTATGTTGATCCGTTTGAAGTCGGTAAACCTATCCACTCACTTGTAATAGCAAAAGTAGCCGAGTCAAAAAACGAAAACTTTAGCAAGGGCGATTATGTTAGAGGTATGCTCGATTGGAAAACGAAGCAAGTTACTAAAGGTGAAGAACTCACTAAAGTAGATTCAAGTAAAGCAGATTTAAGTGCTTATTTGGGCATTTTAGGCATGACAGGTTTAACCGCTTATTGTGGATTGACCGAAATTGGTAAACCTAAAGAAGGAGAAACCTTAATTGTCTCAGGAGCTGCAGGTGCAGTAGGAAGTGTTGTAGGACAAATTGGTAAAATTTTGGGCCTTACTGTTATTGGAATCGCTGGTACAGATGAAAAAATTGAGATGTTAAAATCGAAATTCGGATTTGATGCTGGTATCAACTATGAGACTACGGACGATATGAAATCTGCCATAGCCGATGCGGCACCTAAAGGTATAGATATTTATTTTGATAATGTTGGTGGTCCGATTTCAGATGCAGTCTTGTTTAACATTAACAAATTTGCACGTACTATTAACTGTGGAGCGATCGCCGTTTACAACGAAACAGAAACTCCAGAAAGTATTAGTGTACGTCCATTTTTAATTAAGAATAGCGCTTCAATGCAAGGTTTTATTGTCTCTAATTATGAGGATAAATTTCCCAAGGCCATGAAAGAATTAACCACTTGGTTAAATGAAGAAAAATTGACTTATTCTGAAACTATTGTGGAAGGATTTGAAAACATTCCACAAGCGTTTATAGATTTATTCGATGGGAAAAATAAAGGAAAAATGGTGGTTAAGGTTTCATAGTTTGGATGAGCACACTATAGAATAGATGTGAATATAAAAAGGTTTGAACTTTTTTATTAATCGCATTAAAATTTTGGGTGTAGAAGATGATCCTTATAAAAGCTAATTAATAACTAAAAGAGAATTTTAAAATTGAAATTATGAAAAATGAAGAGCAAAAAAATAAAACCAAATACAATTCAGATATCACTAAAGAGGACGAAAAAATATTAGGTGACAAATCCGGAAATTTAAGACAGGATAACGGTGATGACGAGATACTAAAAAAACGAGAGAATCAACCTGATTTTGCGGCTAAAAACCTAGATATTCCAGGAGGTAGAAATGCGAGACCTTTGACAAATAATAGACAACCCGACGAAGAAAACCGTCACCATAGTTTGGGAAGTGATCATAACGAAAATCTCGAATTAGATTTAGATGATACGGATAAAGGCTAAAAATCGTCAATAACCTTAGCGTAAGCTACATGTGATCATTCTGATTAATGAACGAATTTAATGACCTTGAGAGGATTGAAGTTCGTTCATCTTTTCGTGTCGATTTGGTTATAAACGGCAACGTAAAATACGACCCATGCTCAGGCAAAATTGTTAAATTCAAATATAAAAACACCATTTTTATTAACGGTTAAATTAAATATATATTATGAAAACTAGAACTATTACTGCGCTACTATTTAGTACGCTATTATTATCAACAGCTTGTAAAGATGATAATGATAATAACACACCACCACAAAATAATAGCCCAGAAACGGAAGGTATAGGATATGTGGAAACCAATGACACACCTTCCTCAATTTATAATGCTATTATTACCATTTTGAATAATAATAATGAAATAGGCATCGTTGCGGAAGTAGACCATGCTCTTAATGCAGAAAACAATGGTTTAGCATTAGATTTTACAAGAACAATATATTTTGGTAATCCAAATTTAGGAACACCTGTGATGCAAAGTAATATTCAAGCCGGTTTAGATTTACCACAGCGTATTACAGTTTATACTGATGAAGATGGCGATACTGTAGTTACTTATAATTCTATTGATTATATTATTAATAGACATGCTATTGGCAATGTTGAAACAACGGATATGATTAAGAATGCACTTGCTAACATTGTGAATACAGCAACTGAAAAAGACGTTACTATAAATGTTTCCAATGCCGAACAAGATCAAGGTATTATTTCCCTAGCTAGTGATAATGATTTTAATAGTACTTATAGTTCAATTATCGATAAATTGAATAGTATTGATAACATTACTATTATGGCAGAATTAGATCATCAAGCCAACGCACAAAGTGTTGATTTCAATTTAATGCCGGCAAAACTTATAATATTCGGCAATCCTATTCTAGGAACTCCACTAATGGTAGAATCAAAAACTGCGGCCCTAGATTTACCGCAAAAAATGTTAGTTTATGAAAATAATAATGGAGAAGTGTTTATTATATATAACGATCCATTTTATATGGCCGACAGACATGATATTGACAATAATAATGAAACATTAACCACTATTTCGAATGCCTTACAGAACATCGCCAATGCAGGGGCATCTCCTGTAGATTAGTATCAATGAAATATACATCTTGATTATTTTATTTTTTAGTAAAATAGTATTAATAAAAAAATCCCACTATCGTGGGATTCTTTTATACAATTACTTTCTTAAGAAAGTGTTAGTTTTAGTACTTAAGGTCATTAAGAAAATTATTTACATTTTCTTTAGTTTCTCCAGTACGTTTTTGAATTCTACCTACTAACTCATCTTCTTTACCTTCTTGGTAATCCAAATCATCATCGGTAAGTTCACCCCATTCTTGTTTTAATTTTCCTTTAGCAATATTCCAATTGCCTTTTGCTTTATCTTGCCATGGTTTAGACATAATCTTTGAGTTTTAAATTGTTATGGCGTAAACCGCTATGATTTACTACTATAAAAATAAAGCATCTTTAGAGCTTTAATTATCGCAATCGATTTATATCTTGATGCAATAAGTCATAAATTGTAATGTAAGTTAAATTGTGTTTTACAGGTGAAAACTGGGGAATGCAGCACAAAAACTTAATTTTTTTTCAGACTTATAACGAAAGAAATTATTTTAATATGAGATATATCACGTAGCAATACATTAACCCATTAATAATTAGGAAATAACGATTATTTACTATATCTTGTACTTATCATAATGGGGTGCTTAAGTTAAACAGCTGAAATTATACCCATTGTACTTCGTCGGATAATGCCAACTGAAGGATTTATGATACCAAAGGGAATTTAGATGTAAAAATCTTTATTCCCTTTGTTCATTTTATAAAATCTTCTTTAACTTTTTAATCGAGAATCAATATTATAATTTATCTTAGAACATTTACACTATAACAATTTATTTAAATGGATTCCACATATAAAAACATCTTAATTAAAGCCTATAAAAACATTAATTCATTTAAGGATGAAGGGCAATTAGCAACCTATATTCCTGAGTTGGCCAATGTAGACCCCTCTATGTTTGGGGTGCACATGACAAAGATTGACGGTTCAAATTTTGGTGCAGGAGATTATTTAGAAAAATTTTCAATTCAAAGTATTGCTAAAGTGCTTACATTAACCTTAGCTTATAAAATTATTGGAGAAGATTTATGGAAACGTATTGATGTAGAACCTTCAGGAACAAAGTTTGATTCACTACTTTTATTAGAAACTTATAAAGGTATTCCTCGGAATCCGTTTGTAAATTCTGGGGCTATAGTCATTTGCGACATATTGATTTCTTTATTAGATAATGCAAAAGAAGAATTTTTAGATTTTATTAGAGATATCAGTGATCTCCCGGACCTCACCTACTCCGATAAAATTGCTGATTCCGAAAAGAAAACAGGTTATAAGAATGTAGCTTTGTGTAACTTTCTTAAATCATTTGGTAATATTAAAAATGAACCAGATGACGTCCTTGATTTTTATTTTGACATTTGTTCTTTAGAAATGACCTGCCAACAACTCTCACAAACCTTTACCTTTTTGGCGAATAAAGGGGTTAAAATATCTGATGGAAAAAAAGTTATTTCAAAAAACAAGACCAAACGTATTAATGCTTTAATGTTAACTTGCGGATTCTACGACGAATCTGGTGAATTTGCATTTAGAGTAGGATTGCCAGGAAAAAGTGGTGTTGGTGGTGGTATTGTAGCTCTTTATCCAGACAATTACAGTATTGCAGTCTGGAGTCCGCAATTAAATAAACACGGTAATTCTTATAAGGGGATGGAGCTATTAGAAAATGTTACAACTCATTCAGAATTAAGTATTTTTTAAATCTTCAAGCAGAAATTTACACTAAGAATTTTTTTTCCAAATGAGACACTTTATACTAACCCACTAGAAAAAAATGCTATTCTAGGTTGGAAAAGTCTATATGTTCTAAGCACTCAGTAGATATTTTACAACCACCAGTTGATTGTAATCTAAACTAGTTATTTAGTATTTTGTATTTAAAAATTACCATCGCTAATACCTTTCTGAAAATGGTTACAATTTCAAAACTCAGTAAAAGTAATTATCTTGCATCCGGCAAATTAATAATTGAGAAATTCAGAATAATATGGCCGATAATAAAGATAGAAGAACGTAAAGAATGATATATACCATCATCGATGTTGAAACTACAGGTAAAGGCAATCGCATGACCGAGATTTCCATCTTCAAATATGATGGGCATAAAGTTATTGATGAGTTTACCACATTAATAAATCCTGAAAGTTATATTCCACAGCACATTACAGCTTTAACTGGTATTGATGATCTTTTGGTTGCTGATGCACCGTTGTTCAAGGATGTTGCTGACGATATTATAAACATTACAGAAGACAGTATTTTCGTCGCACACAATGTGAATTTTGATTATAGAATAATTCAAGGCGAATTTAAACGTATCGGTTTAGACTTCACCAGAAAGAAGTTGTGTACAGTACGGTTATCTCGACGCTTAATTCCTGGATACCGATCCTACAGTTTAGGAAAATTGTGTAAAGCTCTAGACATTAATTTAATAGATAGACACAGGGCACGAGGCGATGCAGAAGCCACGGTGATTCTATTTGAATTGTTGTTGAAACAGCCCCATTCCAAAGACGTTTTCACGGAGTTTTTGAACAAGAATTCTAGAGAGGCTACCTTACCTCCACACCTCCCTAAAGCTGTTTTTAATGCGCTACCAAATACAGCCGGAATTTATTATTTTAAAGATAAAAAAGGAAAGGTAATATATGTCGGGAAAGCCAAAGATATTCAAAAAAGAGTCTTGAGTCATTTTTATAGTAAAACGAAAAAGTCTCAAGAAATGATTAGAGAAACCAGAGATATTGATTTCGAAGTTTCGGGTAGCGAGATAGTAGCTTTGCTTATGGAAGATGCAGCAATAAAACATCATTTTCCGTTTCATAATGTTGTAGCGAAACGCACAATTCAATCCTATGCCATATTCTCTTATATGGATCGTCAGGGCATTTTACATTTAGCGAGTAACAAGGCCCGGTTAGTACCTGATCCTATTCTTACATTTTTTAATCAGAGAGATATTCGCACGTTTATGGAAAAATTATGCGAACAATATAATCTTTGTCCAAAATACTGCCATTTGCAAGAAGCTGTATCAGAGTGCTCGCATTATAATATTAAAAATTGTAAAGGAATTTGTAGGAACGATGAATCCGTAGAGAATTATAATAATAGAGTTCTTGAAGCCATTCACAGTATAGCCGATCATAAAAATGATGTAATTATGAGGGAAAAAGGCAGACATAGTAATGAAGACGCCTTTATAATGATAAAAGATGGAGAATATTTAGGTTACGGTTTTGTTAATAAAGAGGAACAAATCAATCATATAGATGATTTAAATGCGTTTCTTATTCCGCAAAAAAATAGTATTGATGTTCAGAAAATTTTACGACAGCGATTACTAGAGTTATAAGTTACGTATTATACTTTGAACTCGAAAAGTCCTTATAACGATTAAATTAATTATATATTCAATGCGCTTAATTGTTTAACAGGATTTAAATAAGGAGATCTGAACTTAAATCCTTTGTCTTATAAGTGATTATAGATTAAAATTCCTATAAATATTTGGAACTTATTACAATATTCCGTAAATTAGTAATATCATATTTGGGGTGCTTAAGTTAAACAGCTGAAAATAGACCCATTGTACTTCGACGGGTAATGCCAACGGTAGGAATGTATGATATCAAAGAGAATAAAGACTTAAAAATCTTCATTCTCTTTGTTCCTTTTAAACGATATGTAAAATTTTGTTGCGCATTTTTAGGGGTGAAAACGAACGAGTGATTCTCATCTTTGAGATCATTGACTATTGTTTTAAATGGGATTTTATAATAGTTACCATTTTTTCAGCTTTCTCTTTTACTTGCCTCTCAGTCCATGTCAATTTAATTAAACACGATATATTACGCGCTATATAATGGTCGGATTGATCAAAAGTTTTTGTTTGTAAATAAGCTAAACCTCTTTTTACTTCTTCCGATATTGGATAAAGTGACTTCATATTCTTAAGATGATTCCACTCTCTTATATAATGCCAGCTATTATCGAAATAATGAAAACATGCATCTACTCCATTTGTTTTGAATGTATTTGAAACATTTCTAGAAATTTCTAAATCTGGTAAAAAGAAATTTAAAAACGAATAACTTTCTTCACCACCTTCAGGTACCGTTCTAAAGGTCACTTCAGGAATTTCGGCTAAGGCTTCTTTTATAATAGAATAATTTTTTTTCTGTATAGCAACAAACTCATCTAATCGTCTTAACTGCGCTAAACCAACAGCGGCATGCAATTCCGAAATTCTAAAATTGTAACCTAAAAAGGGATGCGATTCTGCTCCTCTGTCTTTTCCAACATGATCGTGTCCGTGATCTGAGTAATGATCGGCATGTTTATAAAACTTCTCATTATTAGTGAGAACGGCACCACCTTCACCCGCAGTAATAATCTTAACAAAATCTAGAGATAAACAGCCTAAATCCCCAATACTTCCTAGAGGTTTTCCTTTGTAGGTGGCTCCAGTGGCTTGTGATGAATCTTCAATTAAAATTAAATCGTGCGTTTTACAAATCGTCTGTAGTGCATCTAAATTTGCCATACTTCCGCACATGTGTACGGGCATAATGGCTTTAGTTTTGGGAGTGATAGCCGCTTCTACAGCCTCAGGATCTAAAGTAAGTGTATCGTCGATATCTACAAGTACTGGGATAGCACCAAGCATCATAATCGCTTCAAAACTAGCTACAAAAGTAAACGTAGGCATTATAACCTCGTCACCAGAGCCAATACCGGCTGATGCCAGTGCAACTGACACCGCTGCGGTTCCGCTCGAAACAAGTTGGGCATGCTTTACTTTTAATTGATTTCGGAGTTCAGTCTCTAAGTCTTTAGCTTTCCAATGGCCGTTTCTCATGCCATCAAATCCATAGCGCATTAATACTCCGTTGTCTAGTACATCATTAACTTCATTTCTCTCTAAGTCACCAAATAATTCAAATCCAGGCATAAAAAATTTTTAAATTTAATATAACAAATATAACGGTTTGATATACTTTATATCGTAATAAACTATAATTCTACAATTCAATAACAGTTTCTGACATCTGCTTCCTCACTTTTTTAAACTTGGCGAACATATCATCTTTATCTCTATAGCCAACCGGTAATAATAAGATAGAATTTAAACCAAGTTGATCTAGCTTTAACTTTTCATCTAATTCTTTTGGTTGAAAACCTTCCATTGGGCAACTATCTATTTCTTCAATCGCACATACGGTCATTAAATTACCCAAGGCTATATAAGCTTGTCGAGATGCCCAACCTACTTTTTTATCGGGATGCATATTCTTAATTCGAGATTTCATTTCCGCTTTAAATGGTTCTAAAATAGCATCTGGAGTATTTCTAATTTCTTTAATGGTGTTAAAATGACTGTTAACATCTTCACCATCAATTTCAGTTTGAATACATAATACTAATAAATGAGAAGCATCTACCACTTGACGTTGACCGTAAGCAATGTCCACCAACGATTGTCGTACGTCTTTATCTTCTACAATAACCAATTTTAAGGTTTGTAAACCATAGGATAAAGCCGTTAAATTAAAAGCCTCTTTTAAAATTTCCAACTTAGCGTTTGAAAGTTTTTGGTTAGCATCAAATTTTTTAGTGGCATAGCGCCATTTCAATTTTTCAATAATAGACATTCTAATGTTTTTTGTAAAAATAAGAATAAACTTTTGAGTTTATTTTAAATCGATATGAGTCCTTGTATAAAAGGAATCTGAAAGATTAATATGCAACTGTAAAAAGAAAGAGAGAAGGCTCATTTCACAATAGCGCACTTGAAATTAAGAAATAACCGATTATGATGATTAATCGCTTATTTGTTAATAAGACCGTTAACAAGATATTGTTGGACTAAAACGAAGTGTTGCCTATTTCCTTAATTTTAGTTTCGAATTTAAACCCTATATAAGATTATGGAGTCAAGATTTAATAACCTACTATCCATTAGGCCTCAAATTTTATCTGCAAAAATTTACGATGGTATAAGTGCAGAGGAAGCATTTCAAAATAAAACCCTACGACCTATTATAAAGTTACAGCATAATTTATTGGTCGCTGTTTTCGAAAATTATATCGCAAAACATAAAAATGTATTTTTCAATTTAATTCTGGAAGAACAGTTTAACTATATTTCTAATGCGATTCAAAAAGATATTAAGTTTAGAAATTCTTTAAAAGGAATGATTATAGGTCAGTTTACTATTGAAGAATACCAACTTTACATTCAGAATTCTTCTGCATTGAATAAACGCATGATGACTATTGTAAAGGAGCGACTGATACAAAGTATACAGATATTTCAACATCCAAAAACTTTAGAGACATTTTAGATCATTGATTCCCCGTTTAAATTTGTCGTTAAGACATCGCTCATGTAATTAAAAAACGGTCTAATTTTTTTAAAATCTTCATTGACTTGTTTTAAAAAGTCATCAGCGAGAACTTCATTATCCGTATAATTTTTTACAAAATTGAATTGTTTTCTGCGTATTAAATCTATGGCAGCATGTTCTTTGTCAAAACCTTTTGGCGCGGTTTTTAATGTGTCTCCTGTAAAACTTCCCCAAGTGTTTTTAAATGTTTTATCGTTTAGAATCTCTCGCATTTCGCTGTCGTCCATTTCAAATTCTTTTCGAATACGGAAAAGATCTTCTTTACTCGGATTCCAAAACCCAGTGGCTATAAAAGATTCATTATTGGGTTGAATATGCACATAATATCCACCTCTAAGTTCTGGTTTTTTACGTGCAAAGGAGCCTCCAAAATGTGTTTTGTAAGGTAGTTTGTTCTTAGAAAATCTAACATCCCTATAAATTCTGAAAATTTTAATCTTCTCAATCTGATCGTGCGTGTTAAGTAATTCTCCTAAATGGTTATAGGCTTCTTTTACCTGAGCTTCAATGGCTTTGTATTCTGATTTATGTTCATTAAACCAATCACGATTGTTATTTTTTTCGAGTTTTTTATAAAATGTCAGTATTTCTTTAGGGATAGAATGACTCATGTGATAATTAGATTAAAATAAACATTAATTGAGGTAAAGGTAACTTCATTTTTTAGAAAAATAAAAAGCCATCGTAATGATGACTTTTTTATTTAACTATTTAATGTAATTATATTTTTATTATCCGTCAATTGCGTCTCCGACGTCGTCAACTGCATCTTCTACTGCATCTCCTGTATCGTCAATGGCGTCTTCAACTTTATCTCCAGTAGATTTTTGTTCTCTACAGCTAGTTGTCATTAGACTTAAACTAAATAAGGCTATAAATAAATAACTTAATTTCTTCATTGTTTTTAGTTTTTGGTTAATTATTAGTGATTAGATATATACAAATATCGTTTACAATTTACAAGTTTATTATCTCTTATCCTAAGAGTTTTAACTCTATTAAATTTGGTTTCTGTAATTTAGAGATAATGACATTATGTTTATGACTCTTTAGAATCAGATGAATTTATATTTAAATTATTATCAAACTGTAAGGTTCTTATTGGGAATGGAATATTAATACCCTCTTGGTCATAGGCTTTTTTAATCGCGATAATAGCTTCCGTTTTTGCTCTTAATTTTTCTAGCATGCTTTCTGCATCTATCCAAAAACGACATAAATAGTTTATTGAACTTCCACCAAATTCAGTGAAATAGAATTCTACATCTTCTGGTTTTTCAACCTGATCGAATGTATTGGCAATTGTTTCTTTAGTTAATTGCTGCACTTTTTCTAAATCTGACTCATACCCTACCCCACATTCTAAGAACACTCTCATTCTGGTCGTTAGAGAATAATTTTTCAACGGGTTGTCTAAAATAGTTTTATTAGGAATAATAACCATATTATTATCGGCTTCCCTTAATGTAAAATCTTTAAGGTTTATATCAACTACTTCACCCGAATAACCAGTGGTTTCAACCCAGTTGCCTATTTGTATTTTTTTTCTAAACGACAAAATTAGCCCGGCGAAAGTATTAGCTAAAGTGCCTTGTAAAGCTAAACCTATAGCTAAACCTACAACACCTGCACCCGCAAGTAATGATGTTAACGCTTTACCAAGATTTAAAACTCCAAGCGCAATGAATAGCCCTAATGCTACCACTACTACAGCACTAACCCTAGAAATTGCACTTTTAATAGAGTCTTGCTCCACTCTTTTATCTACTATTTTTCCGACTAATCGGCTAACGTATTTAGCGGCAAAATAGGCGGCTATTAATACTAAAATAGCTAATATTAAATTAGGAATACTCTCAATTATGGCGTTAAACCACCCTATTAATTTGTCGATTAAATTTCCTAAAGCAGTATTAAATTGGTCTTTCATTTTTCTTGTTTTTATTTAGTTTAGTTAAGGTGTTTTTAGTTAATTCTTGACTCTTAAACAAATATCTTAATGTTATCTTTACGTCTTTAGCTCTTATCCTATGAGTTTTAGCGTAATTCAAAATACAATTCAGTGTCTGTATTATTATAGTTATTTAATAAATTCATAAAACAAGTCACGTTTAATAGAAAGTACTATATAAAAGTCTGTTTTTTTCTTTTGAATTTAAGGATTATAAAGTCCTGATATATAAAAGAATTTGAGTATTCAAATAACGGTATTTGAAAATGTTATGTGATAAACTTGTGAGTTGAAATATTTTTTCCTATTATGCACTACTTTTAAAACACATTATATTAAAATTTATGGGTAGACCAGCAACAAGACCAACAGCACTTAAAGACGGTTTTTATATTGAAATTCGAAACAAAGGATCAAGATCAGGTGTAAAATTATACAGTGGTACAAAATTACAGATGCACCGTGCTATTAAAATGTATGAACGCTCTAAAGAAGTGATTATTTTAGGCGAATCTGTTAATGGAAAATTTGTAGATAAAGAGCCAAAACTTCATGTTGCAGAATAATTCTGTAATAATGATTTTCACAGAAATGTTATGTCATAATATTTTAAATGATGACTACGCGCAATTTTAATTTAATAAAATTAGAATTACTAAAGTATCATTATAAAAAATATTTTTCTATAATATTGAGTTATAAAAAAAGGTATTAGAAAATTTCTAATACCTTTTTATTTTGCTCAAACATTAAGATTGCAAATGCGATCATTGAAAATCAACCGCATGTAATATAAGACCTGAAGCTGGTGCAATATAATCCATAACCTCTGTACTTTCTTGCTTTAAGGTTTGTTCTATATAATCGAGAGTGATATCACCTCTTCCTAATTTAATCAGACAGCCAAACATCAATCTAATTTGGTTACGCATAAATCCTTTACCAATTACTTTAAAAACATAAGATTTTTCAGGAAAAAAATTAGCCGTATAGATGGTATTGTCAATAATTTCTGATATTTCAATAGTCCTGAAGTATTCTCCTTTATCAGTAGCGCGATAGCAGTACGTTTTAAAATTATGCGATCCTTCAAATAATTTTGCTCCTTGTTTCATTAAATCAACATTGAGAGGCTCTAAAATAGTGGTTAAAATTGGTGCACAAAAAGGATGGTTTTTTTGACCTTCGGAAAATACATAATGATATTCTTTCAGTTTAGAATCTTGAATAATATTAAAAGTTTTATCAACTTCTTCTATAGTTAAAGCCCTAATATCTTGAGGTAGATTATGGTTAAATTCGTCCAGAAATGACTCAAAATCTAAAATGGGTTCATTATAGATAAATAGCTCTAATGCTGCTTCATTGGCAGAGACCATGGCATCCGTACGACCTGCTCCTAAAGTTTTGAATCTAATATCTTGAAAAATATACTTTAAGGTACGATCAATCATTAGGTGAACCGTTTTAACATCGGGTTGTTTCTGCCAACCGTGAAATCGATAGCCTAAATATTGTATTTTAATAAGATAGTAATAACGCTTGTCAAACATTCTAGCAAGAACGCTAATTTCTTTAAGATTCCAAAAGCAATGCTTACTTTTATAATTGAAAAAACGTAATTTGAAAAGACTTTATCCTTTTGATCCATTATTAAAGCATCATGTAGTAATTAGCTTGCTACTGGGGATTTGGATATTTGTTTTTTTATATTTCACAGAACCTTTAGACGTTAACGAATTACCGAATAATGAAAAATTGATTTTTTTACCCGGTTATGGTTTGGTAGCTGCGTTCTGTTATTTGCTGTTTCTTCCTTTTCAATATTATTTATACCATAGGTTTGAAAAACAATGGAAAGTGATTAGTGAATTAGCATTTATAATTACGTTCTCTGTGGTTACCATTATAATTTCGCGATGTTATTATTTGTTCGTTGTTGTAGCGAATGAACCTAATCCTTATTCACTAGGATATATGTTAACCACGATATTCTTCCCTGCATTAGCCACTATTTTACCTATTATACTTATCGGTCGCTTCGGATTTGGTAAATATTATGAAAAAAGACTAGAAGATCAAAAAGTTGAAATTAAAGGAGAAGGTAATTATGAAGGTTTGAGATTACAATTAAATGAAATTATTAGCATACAGTCTTCAGATAATTATATCGAAGTTTTTTACCTCTCGGGAACTAATCTAAAAAAAACCTTAATTAGAAATAAACTTTCGGTTATTGCGAACGAATTTCCAGAGTTACTTCGAGCACATCGCTCATATCTCATTAATCCATTTCACTTTCAGCAATGGAAAACTGAAAATGGCAAACTTTTCGTTATACTCAATCACCAAATAGAAGTGCCAATTTCTAAAACTTACCAGAAAGATATTAAAATGACGATTAATTCCGCCACAAATTGATGCCATTTCGCCCCAAACACCGTATTTAATTGGTGTAACAGCAATTTCGTAATTAGGTTTGCTTCAACATAAATTATATAAAAAAGCACCTTATTATGAAAACTATTTTAATTTCTATTATTGTAATATCCATGTCAGTTATAACTGTAAATGCACAAATGGAACAAAAAGAAGTCTTAATTATTGGAACGATGCATACGGTTCCAAAAATCGTTAAGCATAGTTACAAACCGATACTAAAACGTGCTAAAAAATACAGTCCTCTTGCTATTTATGTTGAAAGTCCACAAGGAAATGATTCTTTAAGTTGGTCGTATTTAAAAAATGGTTGGTCCAAAAATTATCAAGCTTTTTATCAATTGTCTGATTCTATTAAGAACATATTTAATCCTGATTTAGAAAAATACAATGCTATTTTAGAAAAATCATTTCAGGATATGTCTGCTGCAGATTTAGATTTTATGATTTCATCGTTCATCTATCAAAGAGATAATGCTAATTATGAATTTTACAATTATATTAAAAAGCATGGTTATACGGGAGTTAAAAAACCAACACGACACGAGGATGGTGATTTAACTTTTAAACTTGCGTTAGCTGAAAATATTAAATTATTAAAATCTATGGACGATCAGCAAACCAATGGAGAGTATCATGCTGCATGGTCTAAATGTTCTAAAGAAGGTCAATCTAACGGTAATAATGCAATAAATATTAAACTCAACAAGAAAGAATATAATGCGGCTATTATACCTGCCTTATTCAGAGGACTTGGCAAGCATACTAATAAACGCAAATCGTTAGAACGTTTACATAATTTAAGTTCTTTTAATTATGTGCGTACGGCAACGAAAGGCTGTACGGATGGAAAACGTTATTGGAATGAAAGAAATATGAGAATGGCCAATAATATTGCTAACCAAGTTATCGCTTCAAATTCTGCACGAAATATAGTTATAGTAGGTGCCTCGCATGTTATTGGTTTAGAAAAAGAACTTAAACGAAATTATCCTAGTTTAAAAGTGGTTCTTTATGAAGAATAAACCAGAATATAAATTTTGAAAGAATAAAGCTGCCATATTTAGCGAATATGGCAGCTTTATATTACATGAGCTACTTCTACTCAACTATCAATTAATTATTAACTTTTCCGTTCTTTTACGGTCATCACCACTGTTTAGCTCTATAATATAAATCCCTGTACTTAAAGTTGAAACATTTATAGAATTCAATCTATTTGAACTATTTAGTTCTGAACTTAAAACCAAACGTCCTTGAATATCATATAAGTTTGCGGACGTCGCATGGTTTAATTCACCTTTAACTATTACTTGTCTAGGTGTTTTTGTAGTATAGATTTGTAAATTAGTAAATTCATTATCATCATTAGATAATGTTTGAGTGGCATATTGAATATTAAAACGTTCTGTGCCATCTAATGTTTCTGTTGGTGTAAATATATAATCAGAAGTATTTAATAAAGTATACGTATTTTCATAAGTATCATTTAAGTAGACATTGGTGCCAGAAGGTACAGTTGAAACATCAGCAATGGAAATAGTTAATTGTTCATTTGCTGGGGCATTAATACCTAATGGAATAATGACATCACTTAAATCATTAAACGGTAAGGACTGAATAGCTATATCTAAACCAGAGTTATCTTCAACCAAATTAGAAAATATTGAAAATTCAGATGCACTACCACGATATGCTCCTGCATCATAGCCAACATCTAATCCTCTCGTTGTACCTTCTATAAAATAGATTTTTGTAGATGCATTATTATTCGCGCTGGTTAAATTCAGTTCACATAATGCTACATTATTATTATTATTATTATTACGACCAACAATAAAATCATCGGAACTACCAATTCGGCGCATATTAGTGGTAAAATCAACTAAACCGCCTGTCGCTTTAGATTTAACAAAGAAAGCTTGTCCTGGTGCAATAAGTTCTGTTACTGTTTTATCTGCGATTGTCGCTAAATTCCAAACCGTCCACTCGTTGGATGCATTGCCATCATAACCATAAATAGCTTGAAATTCACTATTCGCATCTAATTGACTCGCATTGGTCGTAAAAAAGACTTCAAAATCTAAATAAGAGGGATATGGATTCCCAATTAGATTCCAAGCAAAGCCTGCTGCCGCATCTGAAATTGGAACATCAAGAACATCATCAGACCTTACAACACCTGTAAATGTTAAGTTACCATCATCGGTGGTTGCAGCCCTATAACCTTTACCTGCATCTATTGTAGTTAAAACATTAGTAAGTAAATCATAATTTTGATATTCACCCACCGAGGTATTATATGGTGCAAAAGCTCTGATATTACCAGAAGCAGCCAAATTATCATTTACAATTTCAAACGCTGGAAATAATTGCCCAGAAACTGGGGCAGAAATTAAATCATTAGTGCCTACTATTGATGTATGTTTATTATAATTAACCACTCCAGTAATTGAGCCATCTAAAATTAAACTAGAAAACATTTGAGAAGTAGAATTTAGATCTACAGCTACTGCTGTTACGCTCACCCCAGAATCAATTGTTAAAGCTGCACCAGGATTCACCGTAATTGTACTACAAACAGTATTAGCCGAAATAGTAGCCGCACCAGCTTCAATGACAATATAATCGATAGAAGTAGATATGCCTACGGGATTACTTGGTGACCAATCATTATTATAGGTGTATGTTTCTCCGCCTGTTTTAGGCTTTATATAAATAGAATAATCTTCAGATTGACCATAAACTAATGATGTATAGCAGCCCGAATTTATAGGGCCCACATCTCCATATTCATCATAATCTAAATCAGTTATTAATCTAATTCTTACATAATCGCCATAAGGTATTGTGCTTGGTAAGTTAATACTTATTGAGACTTCATTAGATATAGACGCGTTAATATCATTTTCTAAATATTGTAATTCAGCCTCATCTTCAAAATCTCCATCATCATTCCAATCAATCCAAACCCCTAATTGTTGGATGTTTACACTAAGCACTGTGGTATTTAATGTATTTGAAGTATCTGAATCTATTTCAAAATATAATTTACAGTCACCCGTTAAATCTAAATTACCTCCATCAGATGCTGATGTCCAGCTTCCATAGTTAACACCATTTAATTCTACATTGGTAATACCAGAATAATTGCTTGAAGTAGCATTATTCGCACATGCTGCTACAGGCGCAGCATATGTAGGGTCTGGAGCAATACCTCCTTTAGAGTTAATAATTGAGGTCTCTTCCATGGCGGCACGAGCTCTTGTTTTCTGATCATTTGTTAATCTATCAGCGCAATTATAATAGCTCATAATATTATTTCTAGTATTATTATCAACCCAAGGTGATAGCGTACAACTATTAATTGTTGGACATGAACTCGTTTCTCTTTTATGTGGGACTGTATCGGCACAACCATCACTGTTTGTTCCAACCGTAACATCAGCAGGACAGGTCTCGCCATCGCCATCGCCTTGAAAAGTATGATACAAATTAAAAAAGTGTCCGACTTCATGAACAACGGTACTATTATCTCCATTGGAATTAAGCCCCCAACCATTTATATTACCAGGATCATAACCAAAAACGGTCGACATCATTACAGACCCATGACCACCAAAACCTTCATTATAAAAATAGGCATAGCCTTGGAAACCATAACCTCCATTATTTCCATCTAATTCAGAAACTACCCAAACGTTAAAATATTCAGTTTGAGGCCAACTACTTAAAGTTACTATATCATTATAACTAGCACCATTAGAGTTATTAACGTTAACCCCATTACTAGAATAGCCTGGAAGTCCAGAAGCATCAACCCTATTAATTCCTGTGGTGGCATTACAGCTTGGATCCCTTTTCGCCAAGACAAATTCGATTTCAAAATCTACAGGACTACTCGGAATTTGGCCCCTATAATAATCATTAAGATTATCGATACTACTTTGTATCTGAGCATCAGAAATATTGGTACCTGTACCGACTGTTTCTCCTAAATGCAATACATGGATTACGACCGGTATAGTTAATACTGTACCAGCCATTCTAGAATAACTTCTATTTTCTATTGCGGTCTGAATTCTTTGCTCAGCAGCTTTTGACATAGCAGCAAAACTAGGATCTTGTAATTGACTTGCTCTTTGGTCATCAAACCCACAGCGTTGCTGCGCATAAAAAGACGTAAAAAATAGACATGCACCTAATAATAAATAGGTCGATTTTAAAAATTTCATAAGATTTGGGATTTAATGTCGGCAAATTACCTTTATTAACGATGAAATTATTAAAATATTGAATATAATCGTTAAACGGTTCATTTTTAATTTTTTATCCAAAAATTAAGGCATAAAAAAGCCCTTAAGATGAATTATCAAAAGGGCTTTTATAAATTAATAATTGTCTCTAGTTATAGAGTCTATTGATTTCCTAATATAATAGGCATACCGCTCTTACCAGAACCAATAACTATAACTTTACTATTTGGTGATTCAGATAATTTAATCGTTGCTTCTATACCTTTATCTTGTAAAATTTTATCGTTGAGCGAAGCACTTAGAATTTTATTAGCATCTGCTTTACCTTGCGCTTCAATAATTTGTCGTTGTGCTTCTTTATCTGCAGTAACCAGTCTAAATTCGTATTCTAAAGACTCTTGTTCTTGTTTTAATTTACGCTCAATAGCATCTTTAATTGTTGGAGGTAAAGTAACATCTCTAACTAAAATTTCGTCGATCATTATAAATTGACCGTCGACTATCTTTTTTGTTTCTTCAAAAATCTCCTCCTGAATAGCATCTCGCTTACTAGAATATAATTGTTCTGGCGTATAACGACCAACGACACTTCGTGCGGCAGATCTAATTGTTGGTAGAATAATTCGGTTTAAATAGTTATCACCAATTTCTTTGTGTAACAATCCTAATTGACTTTCATCTGGTTGATACCAAATGGAAGCATCTAACTGAATATCTAATCCATTCGAAGACAATACTTTCATTTTTTCGAAAATTTCTTGACGACGCACTTCATAGACAAACACTTTATTCCATGGTGCAACGATATGAAATCCTTCTCCCAGCGGTGGTTCATCAATAACCACACCTTCTCCAAATGTCTTAAATAAAACTCCAGCTTCTCCAGAATCTATTGTAACGGCAGATTTTGCAATTATAATTATTAATAATACTATTCCGATTAATATCGGTAATCCAACCTTTGGTAATTTTTCCATTCTTTATTTTTTAAATTAATCCGTTAAATTTTCTAATAAACCACTCCATAAAAAGACTTAAAGCTATTAAACCGAGTAAATATTTCCAATCCACCAAAGGTACGATATTTTTAATGCTTTTTTGAATAGTTTTATAGCGATTGTCGCTTAGTAGATGCTCTATTAACAACTCTGATTCCGTAGGAAAATAAGCTTCACCTCCACTAGTATTTGCTAAAGATTTAAGTTTAGAAATATCTGCATTTAAGAACTGCTGCTCTACATTATATTCTAGAATTTGAAAACTGCCAGAAGTAGCCACTGACTCAAGATTATGCTTAACGGTAAAATCATAATCGCCTGGCTCAATACCACTTAAGTCCACCCTGTAATTTCCGTTGTTAAGTAAAAGCGGGACCTGCCTAATACTTGCATTATCCTTATTTTTCAATGTAATGCTTAACGAAGCCGTATCATCGAATTCAAAATTTTTATTAAAATATTGAGCCGATACAATAACGTCATCATTACCGTTATAGAAAGATTTATAATCAATGTTAATACGTTTTCTCTTCTTATTTGAACTTAGATATTGAACGAGTTTATTAATAAACTCGTCAAAGCTATTGAAGGTGTTGGTATTTAAAAAGGATTGTGCGCGCCATCTCCATATATTTTCACCATTAAGCACTGCATGTTTCGTTGTATTATCTTCTAAGGTGGCCAATAATATATCTT
Source organism: Winogradskyella bathintestinalis (assembly GCF_030407435.1). GTDB lineage: Bacteria > Bacteroidota > Bacteroidia > Flavobacteriales > Flavobacteriaceae > Winogradskyella > Winogradskyella bathintestinalis. The sequence continues at coordinate 243,808 of NZ_JASDDK010000005.1, read as the reverse complement.
CAGTGGTTATGCCGTCAACCATTTTATACAACAACGTTTCGTGTGGTACTAAAATTTCTAGAGCGCCAAATTCAGATTCTAACGGAGGAAAACTATTAAAATTAAGGTTTTCTACAATAAAGGTTTCATAATTTGGATTTAAATTAGGCTGAAAATTCTCCGTCTGTTGGGTTATTTTTTGCTTAAAATATGTTTGACTTCCATTTAAGATATTCCAGTTAGTGGTTTTACCAGAAATAATGAAAGAGTTTAATTTTTGATCGTAAACACTTTTTAAAACCTGCTTAAAGTTATGGTTTGGTTGATATAGTATAACTAATTGAAAATCATTTATTGTGCTTAAATAATCTACTGGTTTTAATATTAAAACTGTACGCTGCTCATTACTTTCAATTGCTTTTTTTAAGGCTCCCAAATCGGGATGCATTCGGTCGTAAACTAAAGCGATGTTTGTTTTCTGATCAATAACCTCTACTCCAAAATTCTTTAAATTGTTAACCTTATTTTTTTCGTTATCCAATGCTAGTAACTCTGCTCTATATGTTTTTACTCCAACACTATTTGCCATTAACGCAGTAGATACAATTTCAGAATTATTTGAAGCGTCAAACTGCAATACTTTTCTAAATACTACAGAATTACCAGACCAAATTTTTAATTCTGTATTTATAGTTTCATTTCCATTGTAATTAGCAATAATTTCAATAGGAAATTTATTCTTTAAATAGACGTAACGATTAACATTTAATTGTTTGATGCTTAAATCTGAATAAACTGAAGAATCTCCAAGGATAATTGGATAAATAGGTTGGTTAACCTTTTGTGACATGAAACTATAATCCGAACCATAAGTTTGATTCCCATCACTCAAAATTACAATTGGAGCCGTTTGGTCAGCATATACGTCCCCCAATTGCGTTAAAGCTAAAGCTATGTTAGATTGTCTTTCATTAAAATTTAAACTATCTAAGGAATGAACAGATTTCCCAAAATGATAAGGCTGTAAATCAAAACGTTCATTGATAGCTGAATTATTTAGCAAAATGTTGGCTACTTCCCTAGCCCTGTCATCTTGGTTTAAATATATAACCGACTCCGAATTATCAACAGCAACGACCAGTGTTGGTTTTTCATCGAAGTAAGTAAAGGACTCAAATTTTGGATTAATCAGTAGCAATAAGATTGCGAAAATTGAAATTGTCCTCAAGACAGTCAATACTAACTTAAGTTGAGAATTTAATTTCGATTTATAAAAATACTGAAACAGCGCTAAAATTAGCGCTGTAATTGCAGCAAGTGTTATGTAAATAACAGTTTCTGAAGTCATTAAATTTTTATCTTAAAAATCATAAGATTCCCGCTTTCGTAATACCGTATTATGTTAACATTCCTCCATCAACATTTAAAGTCTGTCCAGTAACATATGCACTTAAGTCACTAGCTAAAAATACACAAGCATTGGCGATATCTTCTGGTGAGCCTCCTCGTTTTAATGGTATGGCATTCCGCCAGCCTTTTACCGTTTCTTCGTCGAGTGTTGCGGTCATTTCGGTTTCTATAAAACCTGGGGCGATTACATTACTTCTAATATTACGAGAGCCTAATTCTAATGCCACTGATTTAGAAAAACCAATGATTCCGGCTTTAGAGGCGGCATAGTTCGTTTGTCCGGCATTGCCTTTTACACCAACTACAGAACTCATATTGATTATTGAACCTTTACGCTGTTTTAACATAGTACGTTGTACAGCTTTTGTCATATTAAAAACAGACTTTAAGTTCACCTCTATCACTTTATCGAAATCCGCTTCTCCCATTCGCATTAAGAGATTATCTTTGGTGATACCAGCATTATTTACTAAAATATCGATGGCACCAAATTCGGAAAGAACGTCTTCAGCTAATTTTTGAGATTCATCGAAATTGGCAGCATTACTTTGATAACCTTTGGCTTTAATACCTTTGGAATTCAATTCATTTTCTAATGCATTTGCAGCTTCAACAGATGAGCTGTACGTAAACGCTACATTTGCGCCATGATCCGCAAAAACCTGAGCTATTCCTTTTCCGATTCCTCTACTTGCACCAGTGATTATGGCTGTTTTTCCTTCTAAAAGTTTCATAGTTGTTTGTTTAATTAATATGGTCATGCCGTATTTCCAATTAGTAGGAAATTTGGTTCATAACTTATAATTGATTGTTAGTTTCTAAAGTTAGTAATATTTATGTATCCGAATAGGTCGTATTAGAGTCTTTCTAACGGAAAAATTCAGTTGTCACTACATTTCAAATATACCAATTACAAACTGCAAGAAAAAAAACCTTACAATAATTTGTAAGGTTTTTAACAATTTTTACCTAATGTAAATAGGTCTATATTTTAATACGCGGTTTAGCCTAAAACTTCCGCTACTTTCTTTCCTATTTCAGCAGGTGAATCTACAACGTGAATGCCACATTCTCTCATAATTGCTTTTTTAGCTTGAGCTGTGTCATCACTACCACCCACAATGGCTCCAGCATGACCCATAGTACGACCGGCAGGAGCAGTTTCGCCTGCAATAAAACCAATTACTGGTTTTTTACTACCGCTTTCTTTATACCATTTTGCAGCATCAGCTTCTAATTGACCTCCAATTTCACCAATCATTACAACAGCTTCTGTTTCTGGGTCGTTAATTAATAATTCTACCGCTTCTTTAGTAGTTGTTCCAATGATTGGATCTCCACCGATACCAATAGCAGTTGTTATTCCCAATCCTTGTTTTACAACTTGGTCTGCCGCTTCGTAAGTTAATGTTCCAGATTTAGAAACAATACCGACATTTCCTTTTTTGAAAACAAAACCTGGCATAATACCTACTTTTGCTTCACCAGGTGTAATAACACCTGGACAGTTAGGCCCAATTAAACGACATGCTTTTCCTTTAATATAATTAGACGCTTTAATCATATCTGCAACAGGAATACCTTCAGTTATAGTAATAATAACTTTGATACCAGCATCAGCAGCTTCCATAATAGCATCAGCAGCGAAAGCTGGTGGTACAAAAATAATTGTTGTGTCAGCTCCTACTTTTTCGACAGCTTCAGAAACTGTATTAAAAACAGGCTTGTCTAAATGTGTTTGACCACCTTTTCCTGGTGTAACACCTCCAACAACGTTTGTTCCATATTCAATCATTTGCTCAGCATGAAATGTACCTTCACTACCTGTAAAACCTTGAACTATAATATTGGAATTCTTATTAACTAAAACGCTCATTTGATAAAATTGATTTTATGAATTATGTATTTCGTTGCACAAAAATAAGAGATTTAAAAAACAAAAGCGACCTCTTTTAAATTTTTATTTCTTTATAAGAAGCAATACTAGCATAGTCATTTTCGTCAGCCTGATGGCTTATCTCATAACCTCTGTACAATTTGTCTTCTTTAACTTCCCATATTGCAGAGAAATGTGCTAAAGCGGCTTCAGTATCTGGATTTTCTATAGTATGTCCAAAAAGTGTGTGCCTCGTCGTAACATAGTTACCAGCTTCAATTAAATGTGTAAACTCAAACCGAATACTATTATAAGACTCACGCGTTCCTTTAAAAAATTCTTTTAAATCCTTATAATCCATTAAAACGAACCCTCTACTACTCGTCCAATGTAATTCACAATCTTTATGAAAAAACTGTGAGACAATTTGGGCATCATTAGCAAAATCTGAATTATAAAATGCTTTAACAATCTCTTTCGCTGTCATTATATATTTTTTAATTTTTGAAATATTTCTGGAATTTTCTTGATAGAAGCAATCTCTTTATATTTACTTCTGATATCACCAGCAGGAATACCAAAATAAGTTTTACCTCCCTCTAAAGATTTACTCACACCGGCCTTGGCAAATATGATTGCTTTTTTTCCAATGGTAATTCCGCTAATAATCCCCACTTGCCCCCAAATGGTTACTTCATCTTCAATAATTACACAGCCAGCTATTCCTACTTGAGAGGCTATAAGACATTTTTTTCCAATTACAGTATCGTGACCAATTTGAACTTGATTATCTATTTTTGAACCTTTACCTATAGTTGTATCGCCTGTAACTCCTTTATCTATTGTACACAAGGCTCCAATATCTACATGGTCCTCAATTATAACGCGTCCACCAGATTTTAACTGATCGTAGCCCTCGGGTCTATTTTTATAATAAAATGCACTAGCTCCTAATACGGTTCCTGCATGAATAGTAACATAATCGCCAATAACAGTATCATCATAAATACTTACGTTAGCATGAATAATGCATTGTTTTCCAATGGTAACATTATTACCTATAAAACAATTAGGCTGTACAACGGTACCGTCACCAATTTTAGCATCATTTGCAATTGCAGAATTTGAGGTTTTAAATGGTTTAAAGTGATCGGTAAGTTTATTAAAATCTCTAAACGGATCATCGGAAATTAATAGTGCTTTGCCTTCAGGGCATTCCACATCTTTATTAATTAAAACTATAGTTGCTGCAGATGCTAAAGCTTTGTCATAATATTTGGGATGATCTACAAAAACCACATCACCTGGTTCAACCACGTGAATTTCGTTAATGCCTAAAATTTCAAAATCGTCAGCACCTTTATATTTACAATCTATAAGATTTGCAATTTGTTTTAAAGTATGTGGTTTCGGGAATTTCATTTTGTTAATCTTCAGTAGATAATTCTCAGCAAACAGTGAACGCTGTCTTCTGCAAATTTCAAACTCATTATTCTTTGATTCTCTCTTTATATGTTCCTTTGTCTGTTTCGACTTTAATTTTGTCGCCTTCGTTAATAAATAACGGTACATTCACTTCTGCACCAGATTCAACCGTAGCGGGTTTTGTTGCATTTGTTGCTGTATTACCCTTTACACCTGGTTCTGTCGCTGTAACTTCTAAAATTACAGAAGCTGGTAAATCTACAGAAAGCGGCATATTATCCTCTGTATTTATTTGAATTGTAACCACTTCCCCTTCTTTCATTAAATCCGTTCTGTCGATAGCAGATTCTAACAATCTTATTTGCGTATAATCCGCTTCATTCATAAAATGATAAAATTCTCCATCATTATATAAATATTGAAATTTATGCGTTTCTACACGTACATCTTCAATTTTATGTCCTGCTGAAAACGTATTATCCAGAACTTTACCGGTAGTTACACTTTTCATTTTCGTTCTTACAAAAGCAGGACCTTTACCTGGTTTTACATGAAGGAATTCAATTATTTTATAAATATCATTATTGTATCTTATACATAATCCGTTTCTAATATCTGATGTACTTGCCATAATATTGCCCGCAAAAAGTGGGTCGTTTTTAATAGTTAATATTTTTTTTATTTCAGGCTAATTAATGTTAGCCAATTTAGGTTCTGTTTATGCATAGATTTCGCTAAGCATAAATAAGATGAAAAATTTGAAGGTATTATTTTCGAATCTATGTGGTAAACCGCTTTCTAATTTCTGGCCCCAATAGATAGTCTTTCAAACTTAATTTGATTTGAAATAGCCCTTCATAATACCACGATGTGAATTCTTTATAAATTGAAGAATTTCATCACGCTCTGGTGTTGCTTCCATTTCGGCTTCTATTAAATCGGAAGCTTGAGTATTATTATAATTTTTTTGGTAGAGCATTCTATATATATTCTGAATTTCTCTGATTTTCTCTGTACTGTAACCTCTTCGTCTTAGGCCCACAGAGTTAATACCAACGTAGGATAATGGTTCTCTACCAGCTTTCACAAAAGGCGGCACATCTTTACGCACCAAAGAACCCCCTGTGACAAATGCATGATTTCCTATAGCACAAAATTGATGAACAGCAGTCATACCTGCCAAAACTACATAATCACCGACGGTAATATGACCTGCTAGGGTACTATTATTAGAGAAAATACAGTTATTACCAACAACACAATCATGCGCAATATGGCAATAAGCCATAATTAAACAGTTGTCACCAATTACGGTTTTCATTTTGTCTGTGGTACCACGATTAATAGTGACACATTCTCTGATGGTAACGTTATCCCCAATTTCTACAGTGGTATCTTCATCGTTATATTTTAAATCTTGTGGAACTGCTGAAATCACAGCCCCTGGAAATATATTACAGTTTTTACCTATACGAGCACCTTCCATAATAGTTACATTACTTCCAATCCAAGTACCTTCTCCAATTTTCACATTATTATGAATGGTAGTAAAAGGTTCTATAACTACATTCTTAGCAATTTTTGCTCCTGGATGTACGTATGCTAACGGTTGGTTCATTTTTAAATTATTTGTGAGTTAGCGGTTTGTTGAAAATTCGTTCTACTTTAATATTAAACAACAAACTTCTTAACTTTAATTCAACGTGTTTTATTTTACTTTTGAAATTTGAGCCATCAATTCGGCTTCTGCACATAACTTGCCATTGGCATAGGCATAACCCTGCATATGACAAATGCCTCTTCGGATTGGAGAAATTAATGCACATTTAAATATTAAGGTATCTCCTGGTACTACTTTTTGTTTAAATTTTACATTATCCATTTTCATGAAAAATGTTAAATAATTTTCAGGATCAGGGACTGTACTCAGTACTAAAATACCCCCCGTTTGAGCCATAGCTTCAACAATTAAAACGCCTGGCATAACAGGTGCGCCAGGAAAATGTCCTTTAAAGAACTCTTCGTTCATGGTAACATTTTTCACACCAATAACGTGATTATCCGTTAATTCATACACCTTATCTAATAATAAAAAAGGTTGTCTGTGTGGAAGCATATCCATAATTTGATTCACATCCATTAAAGGTGGAGAATTCAAATCGACCTGCGGCACATTATTTCTTCTCTCGTTTTTTATAAGTTTTGACATTTTCTTTGCAAATTGAGTATTTACAAAATGCCCAGGTTTATTCGCAATTATTTTCCCACGAATTCGAGTGCCAATTAGCGCCAAATCACCAACAACATCTAATAATTTATGACGAGCGGCCTCATTGGGATGGTGTAATGTTAAATTGTCTAATATGCCATTAGGCTTCACAGCAATATTATCTTTGTTAAAAGCGACTCTTAATTTATCCATCGTTTCTGAGGACAGTTCTTTATCGACGTAAACAATGGCATTATTTAAGTCGCCACCTTTAATTAATCCATGCTCTAAGAGCATTTCAATCTCGTGCAAAAAGCTAAATGTTCTAGCATCTGCAATTTCAGTTTTAAAATCTGCAATGGTATTAAGTGTTGCATTCTGAGTGCCTAAAACCTTGGTCCCAAAATCTACCATGGTTGTAATTTGATAAGAATTTGCTGGCATTAAAATGATTTCACTTCCAGATTCTTCGTCGGTATAAGAAACGACTTGGGTCACTTCATATTCTTCTCTAAATGCGTCTTGTGTTACAATACCTGCTTCTTCTAAAGCTTCAACAAAAAATTTAGATGAACCATCTAAAATTGGAGGTTCAGAAGCATCTAACTCTATAATTGCATTATCAATATCCGAACCTACTAAAGCAGCCAAAACATGCTCACAGGTTTGAATGGTAACACCATTTTTCTCCATACAAGTACCACGTTGTGTACTTGTTACGTAATTAGCATCTGCTTCAATTTTTGGGCTACCCTCTAAATCTGTGCGTTGAAAAACGAATCCAGAATTTTCTGCACCAGGTTTAAATACCAAATTTACATTTGCACCAGTATGAAGCCCTACACCTGCCAAGGTTACTTCTTTTTCAATGGTTTTTTGATTGATTTCCGTTTTAATTATTGCCATCTACTTTTTTTTCAATTTCGTTTATATTTTTTACAATCTTCGGTAAATTTTTAAAATACACATAAGATTTATTATAATCTCCATATCCTAATGCTGGAGAGCCTTGTAATACTTCGTCGTTTTTCACATTTCGACCAATACCGGATTGCGCCTGAATCTTTACATTATTACCAATCGATAAATGACCTGCAATACCAACTTGGCCTCCTATTTGGCAGTTTTCACCAATTTTAGTTGAGCCCGCAACTCCTGTTTGTGCAGCAATAACGGTGTTTTTACCAATTTCTACATTATGTGCAATCTGTATTTGATTATCCAATTTAACACCAGATCGTAAGATGGTAGAACCCATTGTAGCACGATCTATGGTTGTACCCGCACCAATATCTACATAATCTTCTAAAATAACATTACCAATTTGAGGTATTTTTGCATAGCCACCCTCCTTGTTCGGTGCATAACCAAAACCATCTGCACCAATAATAACACCAGAATTAATAACGCATCCTTTACCAACAATACAGTCTGAATATACCTTACCTCCCGAAAATACAATACTGTTATCACCAATGGTTACATTATCACCGATATAAGCATTCGGGAATATCTTTACATTATCCCCTAAGGTTACATTATCTCCAATATATGAAAACGCTCCTATATATATCTGATCTCCAATTTTTGCGGAATCTGAAATAAATGTGGGTTGTTCAATTCCTGATTTGTTTAACTTAATTTGATTGTAATATTCTAATAATTTTGAAAATCCTTCATAGGCATCTTCTACCTTAATAAGGGTGGTCTGAAGTGGTTTTTCTGGTACGAAATCTATATTAACAATTGTAATAGATGCTTCAGTTATATATATATAAGGTGTATATTTTAAATTTGATAAAAATGTTAAGGAACCTTGCGTGCCCTCTTCAATTTTAGAAAGTTTAAAAACTTCTATATTAGGATCACCTACAACCGTTCCTTCTAAAATACCTGCGATTTGTTCTGCTGTAAATTTCATGTGTCTTTATCTATTGTTTTTATAATTCACATGAAACATTCCAAATAAATATTCTATTGTATTCCGTATTATATATGTATGTTTCAATTAATAGTTTTTAAAGTCATGGTTGGTTTCCACAAAAATAGAAAAAAAGGATTACATTTTCTTTTTAGGATAGCACATATAATATTTAGTGATAGGTTTACTTAGTGCTTTTAAGTTTAATTGGTCTGATGCCTTAACAATATCCTTTATTTTTCCTGATTTGAATAATATGTTAATCTTTTGAAAATTATTCTGATAAGCTTGATTTATTAACTCTCCTTGAAAGACAAAATAGGAGGCTTCATGTTTAGTTATATGGAATTTATTAATCAATGCTTCTGCATGAATTTTTAAATCCGAAATTTTTATAGGTTTATTCTTCAATTTTACTTTCAGCAAATTTCTGTCTAATAGCATTCTGCATAGATGGTTTAATACAAAATCATCATGATTTTGCCAATCTTTCATGGCCGCAATAATATCATAATCATCTAATTTTGAGAAAATAACTAAAGTCTCAGCATTAAAATTTTCAGCATCAATTTCAGAAGAAAGAAAATAAAATAAGGGGGCGCTACATTTTAATTTTACTCCATTATGCACAAGTTCTTTAGCTCGTTTTAAAACACCTACCAATAACTGCTCTGCTACAACTCCTGTTTTATGCATATAGACTTGCCAGTACATAAAACGTCTAGCAATTAAGAATTTTTCAACGCTTAAAATACCTTTTTCCTCAACGACTAGTTGGTCGTCTACGACATTTAACATGGTAATTAATCGCTCGCTGTTAATGTTACCTTCGGCCACACCAGTATAAAAACTATCACGTTTTAGATAATCTGCTCTATCCATATCCAATTGACTAGAAATGAGCTCGCACATAAATTGTCGTGGATATTCACCTTTAAAAATTGAGATAGCCAACGTTAAACTTCCGTTAAACTCTGAATTGAGCTCTTCCATAAATCGCAGCGAAATTTCTTCGTGCGAAACGTCATTTACAATGCTATGTTCCATAGCATGAGAGAATGGGCCATGACCAATATCGTGTAAAAGAATGGCAATTAATAAGCCATTTTCTTCGTCTGAAGAAATTGCAACCCCTTTAAAACGTAGTACATTGACGGCTTTTTGCATAAGATGCATACAACCTAATGCATGATGAAAACGCGTATGGTGCGCACCTGGATAAACCAAATAAGATAATCCCATTTGACTTATGCGCCGTAATCTCTGAAAGTATTTGTGCTGAATAATATCAAAAATTAACGAATTCGGAATGGTAATAAATCCGTAAATTGGATCGTTAAAGATTTTAAGCTTATTATTTGTAGGCAAAATTTATAGAATTCAAAATTAATAAACAAATATACCATAACATGATAAATATTCTTTGGGTTGACGATGAAATCGATTTATTAAAGCCACATATTATTTTTTTAGAGCAAAAAGGTTATAGCGTTACCAAATGCCAAAGTGGCACGGAAGCCCTAGAAATTATAACGGACACTAATTTTGATATTGTTTTTTTAGACGAAAATATGCCTGGATTAACTGGTCTGGAAACGCTGAATGAAATAAAGGAAAAACGTGCTAATTTACCGATTGTAATGATCACAAAAAGTGAAGAGGAATACATAATGGAGGAAGCTATTGGTAATAAAATTGCAGATTATTTAATAAAACCTGTAAATCCGAATCAAATATTACTGAGTTTAAAGAAGAATTTGGATCATTCACGTTTAGTATCAGAAAAAACAACTTCTAATTATCAGCAAGAATTTAGAAAGATTGCCATGGATTTATCGATGGTTAACTCTTATGAAGAATGGGTAGATTTATACCAGAAATTAATTTATTGGGAATTACAACTTGAAGGCATTGAAGACGTCGGAATGACTGACATTCTTGAATCTCAAAAAACTGAAGCCAATATGCAATTCGGTAAGTTTATAGAGAAAAATTATGAAGATTGGTTTCAGCCCAATACAGATGCACCTGTAATGTCTCATACCTTATTTAAGGATAAAATAGTCCCAGAATTAAGTGATAAACAACCAACCGTTTTAGTTGTAATTGATAATTTGCGTTACGATCAATGGAAAGCCTTCGAACCCATAGTTAACAATTATTATAAAAAAGCGTCTGAACTTGCCTTCTATAGCATTCTACCTACAGCAACACAATATGCAAGAAATGCCATTTTTTCTGGATTAATGCCAGCTGACATGGAAAGTCTATTTCCGCAATATTGGAAAAACGATACCGACGACGGAGGGAAAAATATGCACGAAGGTGACTTTTTGAGGGAGCAATTAAAACGTTTAGGATTAGGGCATCTAAAGCATGAATATCATAAAATTACAAACCTTAAAACAGGAAAAAAACTGGTAGAGAATTTTAGATCTTTAAAGGATAACGATCTAAATGTGATAGTATATAATTTTGTAGACATGCTTTCGCATTCCAAAACAGAAATGGAAGTGGTCAAAGAACTCGCCTCGAATGATAAGGCTTATCGCTCCCTAACGGTGAGTTGGTTTAAGAATTCTCCACTGCTCGAAATGATTCAATTATCACAGCAATTAGGCTTCAAATTAATTTTAACTACAGATCATGGCACAATAAACGTAAAATCACCTACCAAAGTTATAGGAGATAGAGACACTAGTTTAAATCTACGTTACAAAACAGGTCGAAGTTTAACCTACCAAGATAAAGACGTTTTGGCTGTTAAAAACCCTAAATCAATACATTTGCCTGCCCTGACCATGAGTAGCTCTTTTATTTTTGCAAAGGGAGATTTGTTTTTGGCTTATCCTAATAACTTCAATCATTATGTAGGCTATTATAGAAATACTTATCAACATGGTGGTGTATCTTTAGAAGAAATGGTTATCCCTTTCGTGGTTATGGACCCTAAATAGGTGGCTATAAAATTATTTAATGTCCAAAAAATCAATACCTCAAAGAATTTATTATCAGTTATTTTCTTTAAAAACGCGACTTACATATTAATTCAAATCCATAAAACGCACAAATAATCGACGAAATGCGCTTTTGCTTTGGTTATTCAAATTATTTTATTTAATCTTGTAAACTTGAATTTCAAGAAAAAAAAATGAAAACAATAGAATATACGTATCACATAGTTGATATTGATAAGATAGCAGCTAGTGTTTTCAAACATTTAGACTCTAAAACCGTACTTTTTAAGGGTGATATGGGCTCTGGTAAAACTACATTTATCAATGCATTGCTAAAGGTAATGCAAAGCGATGATGTTGCCACCAGTCCAACATTTTCCATAGTAAATGAATATAATTTACCTAGTGATAAGGTTTTTCATTTTGATTTTTATAGGATAGAATCCGTAGAAGAAGCTTATGGTTTTGGAATAGAAGATTATTTAAACAGTAATAATTGGTTATTTATGGAATGGCCAGAACGCATTGAAGAACTGATTCCAGAAAATATAGAAACAATTACCATTACTACTTTGGAAAATCAAAAAAGAAACCTCAAATTAACCATAAACACCAATCATTTAGCCGAGAAATAAGCCAAAAAACAGTGAGATTTTAAACAAAATATTATTATTATTCCTACAAAAATTAACTAGTATTACGGAAAAACCGTAAATAAAGTTCTCAATTTATTTGATTTTAACAATTTCTGATTTGAAAGAGTTTATTAATGCTCTTAAATTTGAAGTATTAATTAACTAAAATCCCTTAAATTATGAAAACTAAAAAAAATCTCTTACTAGCAATCGCTATTTTTGGAGGCATGTTATTCACTGTACAAGCTACAAACATTATTGACCTAGATGGACAAACTACAAGCCAAGTTGACAAAAGAAAACTTAAAATACCACCAGCAGGATAAAAAGTCTTACAATAAAAAGATTTTCATTGGGAGTATCGTTGCAACATTAGTAGCGGCTACTCCCTTTGTATTTTATTTATATGAGTATGTCCCAGATAGCCAAGAATGGGAAACCATTTTTGGGACTTATAGAAGTTCTGAATATGGCAGTGCAAATGTTGCAATGTGGGTACTTGCTATGAAGGTTATTCCTTTATTATTGTCATTGATTTGGTTCTTTACTTGTCGCCATTGGTGGTATCATGCGCTACTAGTGCCTATTACTATGTTCTCTTATCAATGTGTTGTTGCGCTAAATTTTGATGCTAGATATTTAGATGTAGCAGATATAATTTGGTTACTACCAATTATGGCTCTCGTTTTTCCCTCTATTTATCTTATCAGAGCAAAAATGTTCAATAAGATTAACAATGCTGATAAAACGCTTGAAGAACTCGAAGAAGAGTTTAAAATTAAACCCAAAGGTCTTTGGGGTAAGATTACGCAGTATTTTTAGATTGACCACTCAGTATTTATTATTTATTCGTAATTTGAAGTTAGATAAATTTAACATTGTTATGGCCTAATTCGCTATATTGCAATGGTCAACTAAAGTCACCAACTTCAAATGAGTATATCCTTATCACCATTTACCAAAGCCCAATTATTACCGCAAGAAGAAACTTTAGAAATTCTAAAACAAAAAGGAGATCTTTTTATAGGAATTCCTAAAGAAGCTCATTTTCAAGAACGTCGAGTGTGCTTAACACCAGATGCCGTATCGGCATTAACAGCTAACGGCCATCGGGTATTATTTGAATCTGGTGCCGGCGAAGGTGCTAATTTTAAAGATAAAAATTATAGCGAAGCTGGGGCAGAAGTCACCAGAGATACTGAAAAGGTGTACTCCTGCCCTATTATTTTAAAAGTAGAGCCCCCATCTTTAGATGAAATAAAATTAATTAATCCGCAGACGCTTTTAATTTCTGCGCTTCAAATAAAAACCCAAGACAAATCTTATTTTGAAGCATTAGCAAAAAAACGAATTACCGCTTTAGCCTTCGAGTATATAAAGGACGATGACGGAGCCTATCCCGCAGTGAGTTCATTAAGTGAAATTGCTGGAACGGCTTCCATTTTAATTGCTTCAGAATTGCTATCTAATGTTAATGGTGGTAACGGTTTAATGATGGGGAATATTAATGGTGTGCCTCCAACGGAAGTTGTTATTTTAGGCGCTGGTACCGTTGGCGAATTTGCCGCACGTTCTGCTATTGGTTTGGGCGCTAATATTAAAGTTTTCGATAGTTCCATTACTAAGTTGCGTCGTCTTCAAAATAATTTAGGGCGCACAATTTACACGTCTACCATGCAACCAAAAAACCTTTTAAAAGCTTTAAAACGTTGCGACGTAGCTATTGGCGCCGTTAGAGGAACCAATCGCGCTCCTATTGTGGTTACCGAAAGCATGATGAGCCATATGAAATCTGGTTCGGTTATAATCGATGTAAGTATTGATATGGGAGGCTGTTTTGAAACTAGTGAAGTGACTACGCATGACAAACCTACTTTTGAGTATAACGGAGTAACACATTACTGCGTACCCAATATTCCCGCACGCTACTCGAGAACGGCTTCAGTATCCATCAGTAATTTCTGTACTCCCTACCTTTTAGAAATTGGAGATTATGGTGGAATAGAAAATGCACTTCGATTTGATCGCGGTTTAAAAAATGGGTTGTATTTTTACCACGGCATTTTAACCAACAAATCAGTTGCAGAATGGTTTGGTTTAGAATATAGTGATGCCAATCTATTGATTTTCTAAATATGAAATTTATACATCGTTTAGGCTACTATCTTGGTGGCTTTGCTATTGGGCTAGTACTTCTTATGTTTTTTCTTAATGGAAAAGATGCCTCTTGTGATTATGGTCCTAATGCCAGAACAACAAAAAATATCAGTTCTAAACCCATACATTATTCAGAAAAAGCTTCTTTATTTATAATAGAACACGCTATAGATTCGTCAACGGTGAGGAATTTGGTGAAATTTGGTGATGTTGATTTTTCACTAACCGAAACTAAAAAAGATTCGTGCAATAACTATTTTATAGAGAACAGTTATAAGGAACAAGAATTGAAACTTAAGATTAAAAATTGCGATTCCTTAGCTACACTCTTAGATATAAAATATACAAACAGCTAGTTATATAAAATTAGATAAGCAAGAATTTAGAAATTAAAATCTAATTGTTCATATTTGGAAATAATTTTCAAAAAATAAATCATTTAAAGTGAAACACAAATGTTCAAACGATCATGTCAATATGATGATCCCATTTGAACAACAGGTAAGTTTCCTAAAGAATTAAATATAAACACATGAAAATATTAGTGACTGGTGCAGCTGGTTTTATTGGGTTTTACACGTCCAAAGTTTTATTATCAAAAGGTCATCAAGTTGTGGGTCTAGATAATATAAATGATTATTATGACGTGAATCTTAAATTTTCAAGATTAAAAGAATTAGGAATCGCTAAAGAAAATGCTAGTATATTTAATAAAAAGTGTGCTGATACCAACGGTAATTTTTCGTTTATACGAATGAATCTCGAAGATCGAGAATCACTTCCAAAGTTATTTGAACAAGAAAAGTTTGACATAGTATGTAATTTAGCTGCCCAAGCTGGAGTGCGATATAGTTTAGAAAATCCTGAGGCTTATGTTGATTCAAATTTAGTTGGATTTCTTAATATTTTAGAATGCTGTAGAAACAATACTATTAAACACTTGGTGTATGCCAGTAGCTCTAGCGTTTATGGCATGAACAAAAAAATTCCATTTTCTACAGATGATAATGTAGATCATCCTATAAGTCTCTATGCTGCAACCAAAAAAAGTAATGAACTTATGGCACACACTTATAGCCATTTGTTTAAAATTCCAACCACAGGTTTACGATTTTTTACTGTTTACGGTCCATGGGGAAGACCAGATATGGCTATGTTTTTGTTTACTGATGCCATAGTGAATGATCGACCAATAAAAGTATTTAACCATGGGAAAATGGAACGTGATTTTACGTATATAGATGATATTGTAGAAGGTGTCGTTAGAATCATTGAAAAATCATCTACAGAAAGAATTGCATCTAATAACTTATATAAAGTTTATAACATTGGAAATAACAACTCCGTAAAATTATTAGATTTTATAAAAGAAATTGAAGTCAACTTAGGTAAGGAAGCTAAAAAGAATATGATGGAAATGCAGCCAGGAGATGTAGAACGTACTTGGGCAGATGTTGACGAACTTATAAAGGATTATAATTATAGTCCGAATACGACTATAAAACATGGTGTCAAATCTTTTATCGACTGGTTTAAAAACTATTATAACTAACTCTTAATACTAAAGAAAAGTCTCTTTTTATGTCTGAATATGAAATTTATCGTAAAAAGAGGTTATTTATATAATTAATTATCTCAATTAGATTATTTAAGTCAAATTTGTGCAAATTTTAAATTTTTGACTCAAATCACTATAAAATTAAAAACATGAAAATCACAAATATTTGTTGTATTGGAGCTGGTTACGTAGGAGGACCTACGATGGCTGTTATCGCAAAAAAGAATCCTAATGTAAAAGTTACAATCGTAGATATAAATGCAGAACGTATTGCAGCTTGGAATGACAATGACGTCTCAAAATTACCAATATACGAACCGGGTTTAGCTGAAATTGTAGAAGAAACTAGAGGAAAAAATTTATTCTTTTCTACAGAAATTGATAAAACAATTAAGGAATCTGAAATGATTTTTATATCTGTCAATACACCGACTAAAACGTATGGTAAAGGAAAAGGTATGGCTGCCGATTTAAAGTATGTAGAATTATGTGCTAGAAATATTGCAGAAGTGGCGACTACCGACAAGATTGTAGTTGAAAAATCGACTTTACCCGTTAGAACAGCTCAAGCCATAAAGAGTATTTTACACAATACTGGCAGCGATGTTAAATTCGATATCTTATCTAATCCAGAATTTTTAGCAGAAGGAACCGCAGTACAAGATTTGTTACATCCAGATCGCGTTTTAATTGGTGGTGAATCTGAAGATGCTATTGAAAGTTTAGCAAATATTTATGGAAGTTGGGTGTCTCAAGACAGAATTTTGAGAACTAATGTATGGTCCTCAGAATTATCTAAATTAACTGCTAATGCATTTTTAGCACAACGAATTTCTTCCATAAATGCAATTTCAGAGTTATGTGAGCATACGGAGGCAGATGTAAATGAAGTTGCAAAAGCTATAGGCATGGATTCAAGAATTGGTCCGAAATTTTTAAATGCTTCTATTGGTTTTGGAGGTTCCTGTTTTCAAAAGGACATTTTAAACCTTGTTTATATTGCAAGAAGTTATGGTTTAAATGCCGTTGCTGATTATTGGGAACAAGTCATTATTTTAAACGATCATCAAAAGAGACGTTTTTCAGACAATTTAATAAGTACTCTATATAACACTGTATCTGGTAAAAAGATTGCAATGTTAGGTTGGGCATTTAAAAAGGATACTAATGATACCAGAGAATCGGCAGCAATCTATGTGGCAGATCACTTATTAAATGAACAAGCTAATATTGCTGTTTATGATCCGAAAGTAACCAGTGAAAAAATCCAGGCCGATCTTAATTATCTCAATACAAGATCTGAAGCGGAAAACAATGATTTAGTAAAATCCTATAACGATCCATACGAAGTTTCTAAGGATGCTCATGCTATCGCCATAATGACAGAATGGGATGAATTTAAAAGCTACGATTGGCAAAAAATTTATGATAATATGAAAAAACCTGCATTTATCTTTGATGGCAGAAATATCCTGGATAAAGAAGAAGTGACTAAGATTGGTTTTGAATATTCTTCAATCGGTAAATAACGCTAAACCTTATCATATAAAAAAAGCACCAAAAGTTGATTTTGGTGCTTTTTTATTATTTTATTCGTTGGTTATCTCACAAGTAGCTTTTCGGTAATATCTTTTGCTTGTCCGATTAATTTCACAAAGTAAACACCAGATTGCAGTGAACTAATATCAATTTGTTTTGTTGTACTTGTTCCAATATTCTCGTTCAATATTTTTGTACGATGTACTAATTTTCCAGTCACATCAAATATATTAACATCTGAAACTGTCAGTACTCCTGAAAACTTTATATTAACGATATCTGTGGCTGGATTAGGAAATACATTAAATTTAAAATCTTTTTGAATTCCAGTTGGGATAGGTAGATCTTCAGCACAATTGGCATCTACTTCTACCCTAACTGTAGCTTCGTCAAAATCTAAATTGTTAAACACTGTAACCATATAATCTGTTGTTTCATCCGGAGAAACCTGTATAGACTGTGTGGTTTCACCTGTACTCCAAACATAATCTTCGCCACCATTAGCTGTTAACGTTGTCATTTCATCTAAACAAATTTGCACATCTTCACCGGCATCTGCAATAACGGGTTGCAAAACGTTTACGGTAACTTGCTTATTATCATAACACTCTCCTATGAATCCTCTCACTTCATAGGTTGTGGTAATCGATGGACTTACAGCTATATTTGGCTGAGTTGCCCCATTGTTCCATTCGTAATGGTTGGCACCAGAAGCTGATAGTGTTATAAAATCGCCATTCAATATTTCTACACTTTCACCATTCGCAACAACTACATTTGGGCTAGGATCAACATAAACTGTAACATCATCTGTTGCTGCTTGCTCTTCTAGAGTTACTGTTACCGTATAAGATGTAGTAGATAGTGGATTGACTTCAATACTTTGCGTTGTTTCTCCGGTACTCCACAAATAAGAATCTCCTTCATTTGCAGTTAAAATAACATCAGAAGACTGATTGTCACAAACATATTCATCTGTGCCAGCAGACGCCGAAAATAATGGAAGTACTGTTACTGTTATTTGAGCCTGTTCACTACTACAAGAGCCTATAGAACCAGATACTGCATAAGTTGTAGTTTGGGTGGGGTTAACAACTATTGAATTTGTTGTATCGCCTGTACTCCAAATAAACGTTTCAGCACCATTTGCCTCGAGATTTGTACTTTCTCCTATTGAAATGGTTATATTTTCACTCACAGTAATACTTGGTAATTCATTTACAATCACTGTTACGTTATCTGAATCCGAGTTGCCTTGTTCATCGCTTACTGTAACTGTGTATGTTGAAGTTGTTGTTGGTACTAAAGTTATTGATGCAGTAGTTTCACCGGTATTCCATAAATAACTACTGCCTCCTGTAGCGTTCAAGATGATACTTTCTCCTGCACAAATAGAAATATCGTTTCCTGCATTTGCATTCACTTCAGGTAAAACTGTAACCGTCACTTCTTGCGAAGTTTCACAATTACTAGCTGAAATTCCAGTGACTGAATAAGTGGTTGTTTCTGACGGACTTACTTCAATGGCATTTGAGGTTTCGCCCGTGTTCCAAAGGTACGTGTCAGTACCATTAACAGTTAAAACTGTGCTTTCACCTTCAAAAATGGTAATAGCTTCACTTATAGATAAAATTGGTAATTCATTTACAATTATTGTTACGGTATCCGAATCTGAATTTCCTTGATTATCACTTACTGTTACTGTATATGTGGTAGTCGTTGTCGGTGTTAAAGCTATTGATGCACTAGTCTCACCCGTATTCCATAAATAATTATTGCCTCCTGTAGCGTTTAAAGTTATACTCTCACCAGCACAAATAGAAACGTCATTCCCTGCATTCGCTACTAATTGCGGAGCTACTGTTACAATAACCTGTGCAATGCTTTCACAACCATTTTCTGAGTATCCTGTAACCGAGTATGTTGTTGTTTCATTTGGGTTTACAGTTATAGAAGGTGTAGTTTCACCTGTACTCCAAAGGTAAGAATCGGCACCTGAGACTTCAAGTGTAGTTGAATTTCCATTGATTATGACAACATTATCACTTAGGCTTAATTCTGGTGCTGGGACAGCAAATACTGTAACATCATCACTATGTGAACAGAAGTTATTAGAAACTACAACGGTATAAGTCGTGTCTTCAAGTGGATTTACCGCGATAGAAGCCGTGGTTTCACCTGTACTCCATAAATATGAGTCACCTCCTTCTGCTGTTGCTGTTAAAGTAACCAATTCACCCGGACAGATCGTTTGGTCTTCACCAGCATAAGCTGTTGGGATTGGATTTACAGTCACGGTAACATCATCTGAATCAGAATTACCAAATCCGTCAGTAACTGTAACAGTGTAAGTTGTAGTTTCAGCTGGTACTAATGTTGGTGTGGCACCTGTTTCACCTGTATTCCACGTGTAAGTTATACCTCCAGAGGCATTTAATGTAACACTTTCTCCGATACAAATTGAAATATCTTCTCCTGCATTAGCATTAATTTGTTCGACTACCGTTACTGTGATTTCAGCGGAACTTTGGCACCCTTGCTCACTTTCACCGATAACTGTATAAGTTGTAGTAAATTCTGGACTTACCATAATTTCTGAAGTCGTTTCCCCAGTATTCCACGTAAAAGTATTTGCACCATTCACCGAAAGTGTAGCAGAATCTCCAATCATTATAAAAAGATCATCACTAGTGGTAATAGTCGGCATTTCATTTACAAAAACGGTGATTGTATCTGTATCAGTATAACCGTAATCATCTTCAACAGTAACCGTGTAGGTCGTTGTAATTGTTGGATTTACTGTAAGTTCAGATCCGTTATCTCCTGTATTCCATATATATGTAGAACCACCTGATGCAGATAATGTCACTGTTTCACCATTACATATCGTTTGATCCTCTCCAGCATAAGCAGTGATCTCTGGGATAACGGTAATTATTATATCGGCACTACTGGAACATTCACCTGTTCCATTAGTAGTAACTGTATACGTAGTAGTAATATTAGGGTTAACCGTAATTGAATCCGTAGTTTCGCCAGTATTCCATAGATAATTATCACTACCTGAAGCATTAAGCACCACAGACTCACCGTTTACAATGACAAGGTCATTAGTGACTGTGATTTGCGGAGCTTCATTTACGAAAACAGTAACTTCATCGGTATCAGTATAACCATACGCATCTTCGATAGTAACGGTATATGTGGTAGTTTCCGTAGGATTAATAATGAGCTCTGGACCTATATCTCCTGTACTCCATGTATAAGATGCACCACCCGTAGCTGATAAGGTAACTGTTTCTCCATTACAAATGGACACATCTTCACCTGCGTTGATCACGAGCTCAGGGATTACAGTAACCGTTACATTTGAATTACTTTGACAACCAGTGTCATTAATAGTTGTTACCGTATATGTAGTAGTTACTAATGGGGTGACTTCTATAGACGTTGTGGTTTCTCCTGTACTCCATTGGTAATTATCACTTCCAGATGCATAAAGTGTTATTGTTTCCCCTTTCATAATAACACTATCTTCTGAAACCGTAATCTCAGGTATTTCATTCACAAATATGATGACTTCATCTGTACTAGAGCACTCATCATTACTTACTTCAACACTATAAATAGTTTCAACTTCTGGATTAACTTCTATTGTTGCTGTTGTTTCGCCTGTATTCCATAAATATGAAGTTCCACCAGTCGCTGTTAACGATACTGATTCACCTTGACATATCGATTGGTCTTCACCTGCATATGCTATTGGAGCATCTTTTACAGTAATAGTGACACTAGCATCTTCAGATTGATTATTATCATTAGAGACGGTTACAGTATATGTTGTAGTGATTTCGGGTGTAATTTCGATAGAAGCTGTTGTTGCTCCAGTATTCCATAGATAGTTTGTGCCTCCACTTGCTAAAAGTGTGGTGCTTTCGCCTTCACAAATCTGTTGGTCATTACCTGCGCTCGCTTGGAGCGCTTCATAAAAAACCGTTATTTGGGATGTATCTGTAAAACCTCCATCGTTTGTTGTAAAGGTTATTGTAACTACTCCTTCTGAGATTGGAGTGACTAGTCCGTTAGCATCAACAATGGCAATATCTTCGTCACTAGAGCTCCATGTTCCGGTTTTATTTGAGGCATCTGTGGGAGTAAATGTCGTAGTCAAAGACATGGTTTCAGACATTTGTAAATTTGCTGTACCAGGCTCTACTTCTACACCTACTACACCAATAGCCACGCTAGTACCATTTCGATCAACACTATTTAAATACTCTTCCATCCAAGTATAGCCGCTAGGAGCAATATCATTATGCGTATCCCCCGGTGACATATATAAGTCATAAAACTGTTCTGGAATGTGTTCGCTTTTTTCTGGGTTGTAGAAATTATCTGGTCTTGTATTGGTTGGGTTACCTGTAATTAAAGTTAAGAAATCGGCATAAGGCTGTCCATCTACAGAGGAGTGATGCCCATTAGTACCAGTGCCTGTTCCCCACTCTTCTGGCGTGTCATTAATAGTATTACTAACATATCGTGTATCTTGTGCATCTCTATGAATACCGAAACTACCATCTGCGTTTAGGTATTTGTAAGCCCCCGCATCTTGTGGTACTGCAATAGAAGCTTCTACCGCTGTCATTATTTGCGGAGTATAACCAATCATTGCATATCGTGTGTCGGTAAATAATTCAGGTTCCACTCTTTCTGTTTGTGAACTATAAGCATGTTCAATCCATAAGGTCTGAGTATTATCGGCATTTGGATCCATAAAAAGATCTTGAGCTATATTACCTGCAGAATATATTCTTGGAGGAATACTGGGGTCTTCATTAGTTACACCATTTACGAACCATTTAGGTGAATTATTTTGCCATTGATAGAATAAAGAGGTTTTATTTCCTTTAAAATAGAAATTATTAAAATGATTAACTTGTGCGTTTGCTTTTACTGTTGTCCATCTATTTATCCAATCATAAATAACATTATTATATATATCAGACCTTCCACTCGCTGTGTTAGGTAATCTATGGGAAATATTATAAAACATACTTTGGGTAAATGTGTTGTTATAGCTGTAATTAGCAAAATATGCTTGTGAATTACCAAAAAGCCCTCCTCTATTACATTCTCCAATTAATCCGTTTTGAAATGTTATATTATAGGTGTCATGTCCTGTTACAGAAAAACCTGCTGAACCATAACTAATTGAAGTATGATCAAAGATTAAATTACTACCAAAACTATCTTCTCCATTACCTGTTTTAACAGCTAAGGCAACTTCACCTTGAAACTGTGGTCTAACTTTTAGAAATCTAGTTATAATATTATTTCCGTCGTTAATATTTATTCTTCCAGATGCGGGATAGGTTAATGTAACACCACCTTGCGGTGCACTTTGCGCTGCAATAGTTAAATCATGACCACCTATATTTAATGCATTGGGCATATTTATAATACCAGCAACATCAAAGACTATAGTAGCAGGTCTAGGTTGATCTAAAGCCCAACGAAAAGACCCCTCGCTACCGTCATCTAAAAGATTGGTAACGTGATAAATATTACCTCCTCTACCTCCTGTTGCGTAAGCTCCACCGCCTACTGCTGTAGGAAAAGCTCTTAAAGGTAAGTTATCCTTAATCGCAATTTCAATAGATCCCCGAAGAATATTATAAGATGAATTTGGTATAATATTTATATTTATTTGTCTATCTGCAGAAATGGAATTCGGATTGTTTATTGGATTAACAGGTATTTCAATATATCTTTCATTAGCAGGTATTACTGCACTACCAGTAGAAATGCTTGCTTCATTAATACCATTACCACTAACCGTATAATAAACAGTTAAAGGTAATGTAATATCACTAACAGAACTTCTGATTAGAGAGGCTACACAGCCTATATTATTTTCATGCGATATAAAATCTAAATTTTTAGATAAATAGATATCTGATTGTTGAGAAAAAGAAAATAAAGTCATACTTGTCAATAATATAATTATTGACTTTTTAAGAATTGTAGGGCAGGTCATTGGGGGTAATTAATTTTTAGTTATAAAATTAGGACCAATTTATAAAAATATATAAACACAAAAGGTTTAAAGGTTTATATATTCGATAAAAGGGTTTTTATTGTATGAATAAAACTACACAACATAGGTTATTTAATATAATTACGACCAAATACATGTTTTAGACGTTTTAAATAAAGATTTAACTTTTTGAAGAATCCAATTACATAACACTAATTAATTCATGCTTATTCTAAACAGATTTTTTCTATTATTGGATATTTTAAAAAATAAATCCGTTTTTTTACATAAAATTTTGAATGGAAAAAGTATATGTATAGTATAGAATAACAAAATAAACGTTGTGAAGGAGAGATGATTGTGAAGGAGAGCTATCGGGCTAAAAACAAAATACAGAAAATAATTAGTGTTGTGGTACGTAAATTATTCACTGAGGAAGTATCTAACAACAAATAAGACTTATTATCAGTTAGTTATGAGAGTTTAATGATGTAAATATGAAAACATATGAAATTTAAAATATTAATTATTTCACTTAAAACCACTGCAATTATTTTACTAGGGATTAATTTCATAGGCTTTTTTATGCCGTTACGAAATTCTGAAATATATGCTGAAAGTAACACTTTTTTTAAAAATGATATTGGCTTAACAGAAGAGCAACTGTTAGAAATATTAAGTCAAAAGAACGGTTCTGATAAAGATTTCGCTATTAAAGCTAACGATGCTATAAATAAAGGAATCGCCCATTTTTGGATGGATGAAGGTATTGATAAATATAATTTGAGAGTTCCAATTTTTGAAAACTATATTTTATATTTGGCTAGTTACACTTCCCCAGCCAGCTTTATGAAATACGAATTTAGTGATTACCAATTAGCTCTTGAAAGAGGCGTAGGTCTTTGTTCACAGCATTCGATAATATTATCTGAAATATTGAAAAAAAATAATATTGACTCCAAGATAATCGGTTTATCCGGACACGTCGTTGTAATGGCAAACATTGATAAAAAAAATAGTCAATATTGGGTATTAGATCCTGATTATGGTGTTGTAATCGAACATAGTATATCTCAGATAGAAAAAGAACCAGAAATAATAAGGATGTATTATGCACAACACGGATATAGTAATGAAGACATCATGAAACTAATAGATATATATGGACCTGACGGAAATTTTATAACGGATGGTGTCAGAGAGTATAGTGGTAATAACAAATATTATTTTGAAAAAATATCCTATGTTGCTATTTGGGTTATTCCGTTTTTAATATTATGTATATCATATACACTAGAGAGGAGTATGAAACCCAAAAGCGTTTGAAAGTGTAAAAAAAACAGGCTTAAAAGGTATTAGTTCCTTTTTAGTTCGGTTTATTTTAATATTACGAAAGATGAATTATAAATGTGTTTTTTGTTAACGAAATTTAATTAAATAATGTGCGGCATATATTTAACCAACATCCCATATGAAAATGGTATAGTAGAAGAGAAATTAAATTCCATTTCATTTAGAGGGCCAGATTATACTGGTATAGAGACAGTGAATGACCTTACTTTTGGTCATCTACGTTTATCCATTTTAGATCTAGATCCTAGGTCTAATCAACCTATGACTTTTGAAAATCTAACTTTAGTTTTTAACGGAGAAATATATAATTACAAAACTGTAAAAAAAGAGCTCAGAGACTTAGGATATAATTTTAATACAGAAAGTGATACAGAAGTGCTTTTAATTGGTTATAAACATTGGGGCAAAACACTGTTAAGCAGAATTAATGGCATGTTTGCTTTTAGTATTTATAACTCTAGAACCAATAAATTATTTTCTGCCAGAGATCGTATAGGAGTTAAACCTTTCTACTACTACTGGCAAAATGGTCAGTTAGAAATATGTAGCCAAATAAGACCGCTTCTAAAAAACAAAAAGATTAATGAGGAAGCTATATCTATTTATTTAGATACGGATTATATTCCTAGCCCTTACACCATTGCTGAACACGTTTTTAAACTTCCTCCAGGCAATTATATGGAGATTGACTTTACAACTAATAGTTTAGAAATTAGTGAATATTGGAATTTAAAGAAAGTTAAAATTCAGGACATTTCGTATGACGACGCCAAAAAAGAATTACATAATTTATTGAAAGATGCCGTAAAAATTCGATTACAATCAGATGTTCCTATAGGTTCATTTTTATCTGGAGGTATTGATTCTTCACTTGTGTCTAGTATAGCTTCAAACGTTTCACCAACACAAATCAACACTTTTTCGATTGGATTTGAAGATCCAAAGTACGATGAAAGTAAAATTGCTGAACAATATGCAAAAATTATCAAAACCAATCATACCACTACAATTTGTAGATCTAGTGATATAATGGAGTTAATACCAAAGCTTACTGAAGTCTATGATGAACCTTTTGGTGATAGTTCTGCCCTACCCTCTTTACTATTAAATAAAATAACTAAGCAATATGTAACTGTAGCACTTTCTGGTGATGGCGGCGATGAAAGTTTTATAGGGTATCCTTATTACGATTCATTAATAAGAAATAAGTTTATAATTGATATTCCTTATTCCATTAGAAAGTTCTTAGCTCATCCTTCATTATTAAAGATTTTTGGTTTAAACTCCCACCGTGTAAGAAATGCTCTAAAAACGAAAACAAGAAATGATTTTATTGAGAATATTTACACACGCAAAGGATTTTTACTAAAAGAGCAACGACAAAATTGGATGAAACATTACCAAGGTTATAAAAAATGGTCTAATATCTTTTTACAAAAAGCCGCAGATTTACAAATAAAATTATGGTTGGAAAACAATAGTAATGTTAAGGTAGATCGAGCGAGTATGGCCTACTCTGTAGAGGTTAGAAGTCCATTTTTAGATTATAGGGTAATAGAATATGCGCGAACGCTTCCAATGCATTTTAAATATGAAAAAGGCAGGCAGAAGAAAATATTAAGAGATATACTAAAAGAATATATTCCCGAAGAGGTCTTTAATCAACCAAAGCAAGGATTTGCGGCACCAATAGGAACTTGGATGAGGAATGAGCTAAGAGAAGAGTTTGACCGTACTCTGAATGATAAATTTTTGAATCGAGTTCCAAATTTTAATGTTAATAAGTTTAAACAACTATATGAGAAGCATATGAGTGAGAAAGAAGATCATACTACTTATATTTGGAAGTTGTTTGTTTTAAGTAAATGGTATGATGAATTTAATTTCTAATACTAGAGAAGATCAATAAAATTAAAACTATAGTTTTAATTAACTAAAGAATATGAAATTGCCGATACCTTTGATAAATTTATAGTTATAATCGATGTTTAACGTTGAAATCAGGAAATTGATATAAAAATTTATTATAAATAAAACATTTTAAACATATTTGTAATACTCTTCTAAATTATCCCAAATTAAATGACCTATAAATTGAGAAAAGAAAATAAAAATTTCTTACCAACATATTTAATTTATATTCTATATCCTCAACTTTCTAAGTTTGCTAGTATTTCCCTATTTACAATTAATTCTAATATTTTTAGATTAATTTGATGAGCTATACCGTATATTTAATTCTTGTTGTGTTTAAAAATGTTAACAAGACATAAAAATCATAAATTCTCTATAAGTTTGAGAACCTAAGCCTCTTTTGAAATGGAAAACAAAATTAGCGTCATAGTGCCGGTGTATAATGTTGAAGATTACCTAAATCGCTGTGTTGATAGTATCATTAATCAGACACACAAAAATTTAGAGATAATTTTAGTGAATGATGGCTCTGTTGATGATTCTAGAAAGATATGTGACGACTATGCATCTAAAGATAATAGAGTTATTGTTATACATAAAGAAAATGAAGGTTCTAGTTGTGCCAGAAATGCTGGTTTAGATATCGCTACAGGTGAATATGTTTCTTTTGTAGATAGCGATGATT
The DNA here is from genome assembly GCF_030407435.1 of Winogradskyella bathintestinalis. Taxonomy (GTDB): domain Bacteria; phylum Bacteroidota; class Bacteroidia; order Flavobacteriales; family Flavobacteriaceae; genus Winogradskyella; species Winogradskyella bathintestinalis. The sequence goes on along the minus strand of NZ_JASDDK010000005.1, from coordinate 216,153 downwards.
ACATTTATGATTCTATGTTACAGAAAATGTTGGATAAATTAGTAAAAAACAAGTTAGACGTTATAGAAATTGCGCCAGCTAGTAAGAATAATACGACAAAATCGTATAATAATTTTATAATTGAGGATAAAATTTCGGCTTTTAAAAGAGTTATAAAAAGTACCACTTTCTCTGTTTGGTGTCGATTATATAAAGCTTCGCTTATTAAGGACCTTCGTTTTATTCCAAAAATTATTCATCAAGATGTGTTTTTTACTATAGATGTTTTAAACAGGGTAGAGAAATTAGGATATTTAAACAGTGAACTTTATTATTATAATACTAGCAACGAAAGTATAATAAGAAGCAAATATTCTCAAAATAAAATTGAGATTGGAATAATGGCTACAGAATATATTGCAAACAATATTCCTAAAAATCCAGAACTGACCACAACTATCAATAACTATATAACTTCCTATTATACCGATCATTTCTTCTTATTATCTAGAAATACTGAAGTTGATCCTGATCAACACTATAGAAGGAAGTTAAAAAAGGCTGTTTGGTCTTCGACCACTCTATATAGTGCAGGGTTGAGACCTTTTATGATTTTAGTTTTACCAATTAAACTTATGGAGATAATTTCTTCAAGATATAACTCATATTCATCTAAATAACTGTTATGTCTAGAGTTGCACTAACTTTGAAAAATGCATGGATAGCACTAGTTTTCCAATTACTATATGTCATAATTCAATTTTATTCAAGAGACATATTTCTTGATAATCTCGGAAATGATTTTATCGGCACCGTTGACACACTTAAAAGCATATTACAATTTTTAAACCTTTCTGAATTGGGAATCGGTACTGCCGTTGGATTTGCACTTTACAAGCCTATTTATGATAATAATAGAGATACAATTAATGAGATTGTTGGTTATTTAGGTTTTCTTTATAAACGCATTGGTTTCTTTGTGCTTGGAGCCTCAATGCTTCTTTTGATCTTTTTTCCGTATTTTTTCGACAATACAACTGTAGATCTTGGAGTAATTATATTTCTGTTTGTTGCTTTGCTTATTAGCAATTTACTTAGCTACTTTTTCGCATATTATACATTTCTATTCCAGGCTGATCAAAAAGGTTATATAAATATTACAATAGGTCAATCCGTTTTTATATTAAGGCTATTTTTACAATGTATTGTGCTAATTTATCTTCAGGATGTAATGCTATGGATTTTGTTAGAGTTGCTAACACCTTTTATTTATATTTTTATATTAAGAAAAAAAGTTAGACAAACATATCCTTGGTTAATCCTTAACTTTAAGATAACAAAGGTAATACGGGATAATCATAAGGGGCTATTAAAAAAAATAAAGCAGTTAAGTTTTCATAAACTAGGAACTTTTGTGAGTAACAGTACAGATAATATAATTGTTTATTCTTTGGTCAATCCAGCAATGGTTGCGTTTGTTGGAAATTATCAAATGATTATGAATAATATAAATCTACTGGTAAGTAAATTATTTGATGGTACTAATGCGAGTGTAGGTAATTTAGTAGCAGAAAATGATTTAAAAAACATGCTTAAGGTCTTTTGGGAGTTTATGGCATTACGATTTTTTATCGCCGGATGCTCTACAGTTTTGCTCTATATAGGTTTTGATGATTTAATAAGATTATGGCTCGGAGAAGATTATTTGTTGTCTAATAAAATATTAATTACTCTAATTATTATATTTTTTATGCTACAAGTGAGACAACCTATAGATAGCTTTAAACAGGCATATGGTCTCTATGATGATACCTGGGCTCCAGTAGCACAAAGTATTATTAATCTATTTTTCTCAATTATTTTTGTTCTAAAATATGGGGTTTTGGGAGTGTTTATAGGCACTATGATTAGTCAATTTATCATAGTTCTGTTATGGAGACCATTTTACATGTTTAAATATGGCTTTAAGATAAGTCACGGAATTTACTGGAAGGGATTTTGTTTACATCTACTCTACCTGTTATTAGCATATATTAGCTATTTCTATGTGTCAATGATTTTCTCTAAAAATCTTAGTTTAAATTTATTTTCTTTATTTGGTGAACTACTGAAATTTGGTTTATTATTCTTTTTAATTTACTTTTCAATATTATCAGTATTTAGTCGTGGTTTTAAGGATTTAATTCAACGATTTTACGATATTATGATTAAAAAATTTAAGTAAAATTATCTATGAAATATATATTAGCCATTTTACTTGTATTGTTTGCCTCGTATGCTGATATTTTCTTGTTTCGTATAGGTATAATACCTGTTCAGCCTTCTTCCTTTTTAATTCCCCTGTTTATAGTTATAGGTTTTTTAAAATATTCTGTTTTAGATTTTGGAGATCTAGTAAAGTCTCATTCTTTTAAAATACTCGCTTCAATTTTATTTTTTGCTATGGTGTATGCAGCTGTTAGTCCTGCACCTATGGATTTAATTGTAAAAAAAATATCGTTAGATGCCATTGCCGTCTTGTTATATATGTTTGCAGTTCAATTTTTTAGAACAGAAGACAAATGGTTAGTCTTTTTAGTTATGTTTGGTGCATTTGTAACTTTAGCGGGAAGTGTATGGTATGATTTTTTTATTGGTCTGCCCAAATATAGTGTTAAACTAGGAGAGGCCGTACGAAAGGGAGGGTTTGGCGAAAACCCTAATCAGGCATCATCGGGAATAAAATTTTTAGCTTTAGGAGTATTAGTTTTTCTCTCTAAATTTAAAACTAAAAAGATTTTATTTATTGGGGTCATGGTAGTTTCTGTCTTTTTAACGATGTCGAGAAGTGGTATAGTTTCTGTAATTTTAATTTTAATATTTGGTACAGCAAATAGTTGGAATGTCAATTTTAAAATTACCACTCCTGTTTTGTTTAAGAGCGTCTTTAAAATGATAATTTTATTTGTAAGCTTATATCTAGGACTTGTTCTATTTGCAGGAGTTATTAGGGAGAATGTCCCCGCATTTACAAGAGGAGCAGCTGGTGAAAGATTAGATTTATTACTTGGTAAAAATACAGATAATATTATAGCTGAAGATTCGGGTTCTGGAGGTGGAAGAGCTGACCTATTATTTATGTATATTGATAAATTTATAGAAAATCCACTTGGTTATGGAACTGCTTATACTTCAGATCAACGATTAGTTCCTCTAAACACGCATAATTATTATTTGTTTTTAGCAGTAAATTATGGTTTTTTAGCATTAATATTATATTTAATTTATTTCTGGGTAGGATTAAAGCTCTCTTTTAAAAGAGACCAATTTTACTATCTAATATTTTTAGCACTATTATTTTTTGAAGGTTTTGTATCGCATTATATATATTATACTAGAGCTTTATTAATTTCTTTAGCCTTTTTTGATAGTCTTATTTATAAACCCCATATTCATAACGTAAAAAAAATTGAAGTCTAAGCAATTCATTATGATACAGTCAAAATTAGATTATAACTACTATAATGAGCAGGATCGAATAGCTTTAAAAATTGAAGAATTAAATCTCTCAAATATTATAAGAAACGTTATATCACCCAATCCGATTTGGAAATTTCAAAAGTTACTAAGAAAAGTTGAATATTTTCAAAATTGTAAAAAAGGTTATTTAAATCAAATTTATTTATATTATTTAAAGTACAGATTCAAAACCATTTCAGTAAAATTAGGATTTTCAATACCTCCTAACGTATTTGGACCTGGACTCTCAATTGCGCATTATGGGACAATCGTTGTTAATAGTGCTGCGAAAATTGGCGCTAATTGTAGAATACATGTATGTGTAAATATTGGAGCTACTGGTGGTCAAGTAGAAGCTCCACAAATTGGTAATAATGTCTATATAGCACCTGGTGCCAAAATTTTTGGCAATATTTCAATACCAAACAATACAGCGATTGGTGCAAACGCTGTTGTCAATAAATCATTCGAAAAAGAACATACAGTTATTGCAGGTATTCCTGCCAAAGTTATAGGTGAGGTAGAAATAAACACAATTATAAAGCATGTATAATCAGGAAGGAAAAACACTCAGAAATAGAATTTCTGATATCTATAGACATACCGTTGTCGGAAATTTTATTATGAGACCTTTTTATAAATTATATATATTTGGTTTAAGAATTGTTCCAGATAAATTAATTATTAAAAGAAGTTTTAAAAAGCATATGGGATATAATCTCAATTTAGATAACCCACAAACATTAAACGAAAAAATAAATTGGCTTAAACTTTATGATAGAAAAGATTTACATACCAAAGTAGCTGATAAATATAAAGTAAGAGACTATGTCGAAAACCAAATAGGTCGTAAATATTTAATTCCTCTGCTCTACCATACTAAGAATCCAAAGGATTTAAGACCTGAAAATTTGCCCGATTCCAATTTTATTATTAAAACTAACCATGATAGTTCTGGTGGAGTTATAGTAAGGAATACATCTGAAATAGATTGGGTTTCAACGAGGAAACGTTTTAAACATCTGTTAAAAGAGAATCATTATTATAGTTCTATAGAATGGCAGTACAAAAATATTGAACCAAGAATTGTAGTAGAAAAATTATTAACCTATGAGGATGGTAGTATTCCTGAAGATTATAAGTGTCATTGTTTTAATGGCAAACTAGTATTTGTAATGATAGATTTTGATCGTCATACCGATAAACGAACAAGAAACTTATACGATCCAAATTGGAATTTAATACCTTGTAATTGGGGAAGACCTTATGGCAAAGAAGTGAAGAAACCTTCTAATTTTGAAGAAATGAAATTGCTCGCAGAAACATTGTCGAAAGATTTCACTTATGTAAGAGTTGATTTTTACCTGGTAAGAGGAGCCATTTATTTTGGAGAATTAACATTTCACCATGCCTCTGGTTTCCAAAAATTTTATACACACGAATGTGATTTTAAATTTGGACAACTACTAAATATAAAAAATAATGACATCTAAAATAAAAGTCTTTTTTGTTTTACCTACGCTATCAGCTGGTGGAGCTGAGCGTGTGATATCATTTGTGTCTCAAAATCTCAATCAAGAAAAGTTTGATTCAACATTAATAGTTATAGGATTTAAAAAGGATAATAAATATGAAGTCTCAAATGCCAACACTATTTATCTTAATAAATCACGAGTACTTAAAAGTTTGTTTAAACTGTTAAAAATAATTTCTAAACAGAAACCTCAAATTGTAGTCAGTTCAATTTCAAATTTAAATGTAATGATGGGGTTAATATCTATTTTATTTTCTAACACAATCTTTGTGGGAAGACATACCTTCATTACTAAAACTCCCTCTGAAGCTGATAAATTACAAAACAACAAGATATTAAGTCTAAAATCAGTTTTTGACTACTGGGACTACGGGAATAAAAAGTTAGACTATTTTATTTGCCAATCTGCTGACATGAAACAAAGTATTATAACTGCTTATGGTATTGATAGTCATAAAATCAAAGTAATTAACAATCCCATAACACAGACTAATATCATAAAATCAAATAACCATCATAACCAAACAAGAAAATATATTACTATAGGTCGTTTGAGCAAGTTAAAAGGACACGAGAGAATTTTAAAAATGTTGAGTCAACTTTCTTTTTCATTTCAATATACTATAATTGGAGAAGGATCATATTATGATGAGATTTTTAAAAAAGTAAAAGAATTGGGCTTAGAGCAAAATGTTAGTTATATAAAGTTTACAGATAACGTTTATAAACATCTAATAGATCACGATATGTTTTTACAGGGCTCATTCACAGAAGGGTTTCCAAATGCTTTGTTAGAAAGTTGTGCTGTAGGAGTACCTGTTTTAGCTTTTGATGTCCCTGGCGGTACTAAAGAAATTGTAGAAAATGAGATTAATGGATTTTTGGTAAATAACGAAGATGAATTTTTAAAAAGACTCTATGATGAAAGAAAATGGAATCCGGAAAAAATTAAAGAGTCTGTGAATAAAAAATTTAATGGAAATAAAATACTAAGCGATTACGAACAATTCTTTATTAAAATTGTATAATAAATAGTTGATCATTCTAAATAGATAAAAAATGGGAATAGTAAAACATATTGCTAAAAATATGATTGAAAAAGGCAAAATGTTCGTCTTTCATAAAGAACAAAACGACTATGCTCGAAATGTTCTTAAAACCATTGAAAGGGACAAGGGAAAGCTTGATCCTAAAAACCGAAAATTATGTATAGATTATGCCAATGATACTTTTGGTAGTGAAATTTATGCGCCATGGTTACATACCTATTGTGCCTTCGCCGGCGATTTTAAAGAAGGTTGGATCCCAGATAATTTTTATGGAGAAATTGTTGTTCCACAGATAAATGGAGAGTATGGGCAAATATCTAACAGAAGTGCTTTAATAGGTAAACTGGTAAAGGAGTCTCAGTCTTTAGATATATGCTATTTTGTCAATCAATTGTTTTTAAATTTGAATAATGAAGTTCTAAACGAGGAATTAATAAGAAAACTACTGTTTACTGAAAACAAAAAAGTAGTTTATAAGCTCGAAGATTCACGCCAAGGTAAAGGAATTTATTTTTTTGATAAAAACACATTTCAAATGAACGAAATTAAAAAATTGGGGAATGGTGTTTTTCAAAAATATATAGACCAACATCCCTTTTTCTCTGAATTTACAAATTCATCCGTAGCAACTATCCGTATTACTTCTACTTGTGACCTTAATGGTAATATTGACGTTAAAGCCGGCTACTTAAGGTTTGGTCGAGAGAAAGATACACATGTAAAATCTGATTCTGCCATGAAAATAGCATTAAATATTAAAAATGGTCAGTTATGTGAAGAGGCTTATTTTCCTAATTGGGTTTCAACAAAACACCTCCCAGGAAGCAATTTCTTATTTGCAGGAAAAACATTGCCGTCATTTCATGATTGTATAAATGAAGTTAAAAGAATGCATAATTGTATTCCATTTATTCGATCAGTTGGTTGGGACATTATAGTTGACAAGGATAACAAAGTTCGATTAATAGAATTGAATGGTGGACATAATTCAATTACATTTAATGAGACCATTCAAGGACCATGTTTTAAAGGATTAAATTGGGAAAGCTTAAATAAAACAAAGCCTTAGTATAGTCAAGAAAAATAGAATTACATTATAAATTAAGACTTAGCTAAGCTATTAAACATCAAAAACATTCAAAAAATCGAAGAAATGAATATTTAACACAACTACGTATTATATTTGAATCCAATATTTAAATAAAATACTGTTTATTCCATTCAAAATTTTTTTTTGAATAATTATTCTGGTATAATGAATAAATTATGTCCCCAAATTCAAAACAAAACATTAGCATTCTTTGCATATCTTTAGGAAGTGGTGGAGCTGAAAAGGTTATCAGTCTTCTTCTTAAAAAACTAATAAGTGACTATAATGTGACCTTAGTTATGTTTTATGATGTTATTCACTTTCCAGTTCCCAAAGAGGCTAAGATAGTTGTTCTTTCTAATAAAGGCATAGATCGATCTTTCTTTCCAAAAATTACAGATGCGTTTAAATTTATCATACAATATTACCGCTTTGTTAAAACAAACAATATTACCATTTCTATTTCTTTTTTAGCATTTCCAAATTTAATCAATGGCATGATTTCAATGCTGACAAAAAATGTAAAGACAATTATTAGTGAAAGAGGTTTCCCGTCAGATAATGTCACTAGTAAACTTTCTTTTTATATTTCTAAGGTGTTCTACCCTATTTTCTATAATAGATGTGATGCGTTATTTTCAAATTCAGTTCATATAAATCGAGATTTAAAGGAGAATTTTGATGTAAACATTCCAATGGAGGTCATTTATAATCCCATAGAGATACCTGGGCAAACAATAGATTCGAGTACTTTGATTAGACCTTTTAACGCTCTAAATATTATAACTGCTGGCACTTTAAATAAAAGAAAGAATCAGATTATGGTGGTTCGTGCTCTTAAAGCTTCAAGTCTAAAATATAAATTTTTAATACTAGGAGCTGGCGAATTACAGGGTTATTTACAAGAAGAGATTAGAAATTTTCAGCTCAATGACAGTATATTTCTTAAAGGAAAAGTAAAAAATGTTAATGATTATTTATTAAACAGTCAATGTTTTGTACTTTCCTCGTTTACTGAAGGATTTCCAAATGCTTTAATAGAAGCTATGGCAATCGGTTTACCAAGTATATCAACCAATTGTCTCTCTGGGCCTTTAGAATTATTAAATGAGAATAAAGAAATTAATATTGAAGATGGGGAATATTTTATTGGCAAATACGGTTTACTAGTTAATAATGATGATCATATAGGCTTATCTAAGGCCCTAGATTATTTTCACAGTAATCCAGAAGAAAGAGTAAGGTTTAGCATACTTGGTGTACAGCGCGCTAAAGAATACCGATTAGATAGTATTTATACAAAATTTAACCACTTTATACAGAATTAACAAGACAATAAATGTGCGGAATTAACGGCATTATCGCCAAAACCAATCGAAATAAAGACGACATAACAGCAACCCTTAATGCTATGAATAATTTAATTATTCATAGAGGGCCTGATGAGGATGGATTATTTTCTGAAGAAAATGATCAATTTACTGTTGGTATGGGAATGCGACGATTGTCTATTATAGATTTATCTTCAGGTAAACAGCCTATATTTTCAGATGATAAACAGATTGTTATTGTTTTCAATGGTGAAATATACAATTATAAAATACTTAAATCTAAACTTGAAGCTGACGGTGTAACTTTCAAAACATCAAGCGATACTGAAGTTATTCTTAAGGCTTATGAGAAATTTGGAGTAGCATCTTTTCAATGGCTAGATGGGATGTATGGATTTAGCATATATGACAAAAACATCAACAAACTTTTTATTGCACGTGATTTCTTCGGTGAAAAACCCTTGTATTACACACATACGGACAAAGAATTTATTTGGGCTTCAGAATTAAAATCTATAATTAATACCATTGATTTTACACCAAATATTTCTAAAAAAGGGCTGAACCTTTATTTTAGACTCACCTATATTCCTGCACCACACACTATATATGAAAACATTTTTAAGCTAGAAGCGAATCATTATATCGAATATGATTTGGTATCACACCATACCGCTATTCATAAAATAAATACGGAACCAAAACCAAAAGTCGTTGATATTTCTTTTGAAGATGCCAAAGCTAAAACCAAAGATTTAGTTTATAAGAGTGTAGATAGTCGTTCTATTGCAGATGTAGGTTTAGGTACTTTTCTTTCGGGAGGAGTCGATTCTTCTATAATTTCGCTTTGTTTAGCGCAATCTACAGATAAGAAAATTGATACTTTTTCTATAGGGTTTAAAAAAGCATCCTACGATGAAACTGACAAATCTAGAGTTGTCGCTAAAATGTTAAAAAGCAATCATCATGAATTTATAATTGATGAAAACGATCTAAAGAATAATATTCACGAAATATTGGTGAATTTTGATGAACCTTTCTCAGATACAGCTGCCCTACCTACTCACCTACTCTCAGAAAAAACTCGAGAGCATGTGACTGTAGCATTGACCGGAGATGGTGGAGATGAAGTTTTTGGTGGTTACAACAAATATTATATTGGCAAAATGAACAGTAGGTACTCTAGTATTGTACCAAAAGGACTTCATAAAAGCATTTCAAAATTAAGTAACAAATATCTTATTGATAAAGATGACTCGAGAGGTAAAAAATTTCAGATTAATAAATTATTGAATGCCATTAATTACGAAGGTGATTTTTATTGGAATATTATTTCTCTAGCAAACACAAGCAATCAGTTGTCCGAAATTATGTCTCCAGATTATTATGAAGCCAATATTTTTCAAGAATATAAAGACGTTTTAGGAAAACAAAAAATAGAAACACTTACCGATTTTAGATTAGTCGATCAAATTTTAAGTTTAGAAGGTGGTATGTTAGCGAAAGTTGATAGAACCAGTATGATGACTTCCTTAGAGTGTAGAGCCCCATTTTTAAATAAGGATTTATGGGAATTTGCCAATACCTTACCAGAAAATTATTTAATGAAAGGCTGGAATAAAAAACACATACTGAAAGAAGCTTTTAGAGATCAGTTTCCAAAAGAATTTTTAGAAAAAGGAAAAAGCGGATTTGGTAGTCCGACGGGCGATTGGTTAAGGCAAAGTCTTAGATCAGAGTTAGAAAGCTATATTGAACCCGAACTACTTAAGTCGCAAGGGATCTTTAATGCAGAAATCATCACAAATTTGGTAAAAGATCATTTAGATAGTAAAAAAGACAGCACGTTTAGGGTGTGGAATTATTATTGTTTTCAAAAATGGTATAAATATAATTTCCTTAAACAAAACTAAACCGAAATGACTAAGAAAAGAATATTAATTATTGCGTCATTAGATGGTTCTCTTATTGGATTTAGAGGTGATTTTATAAAAAGCTTAATAACCAGTGGTTTTGACGTATTCACGGCAGCACCACATTTTACGGATAAAAACAGTAAGTTAATTGAAGCTATGGGAGCAATTCCTGTTGAGTTTAACTTACAACGTACAGGACTGAATCCAGTAAAAGATTTTAAATCTATACTCGAGCTGAAATCTATTATGCAAAAAAACAAAATAGATTTAGTGTTTCCGTATACGGTAAAGCCAGTTATTTATGGATCGATGGCAGCCAATATGTGTAAAGTTCCTGTTATTTCTTTAATTACAGGATTGGGTTATGCATTTACAGGTCTTTCTACTAAAGCAAGAACCCTACAACGATTTAACGAAACACTATACAAACTATCCATTAGAAAAAATAAAATAATCGTATTTCAAAATAAAGACGATCACCAATTATTTTTAGATAGAAATGTAATTTCCAAACATCAAAAAGTAGCGTTTGTTAGTGGGTCAGGTGTTAACCTTAACCAATTTTCGTTTAAAGAAAAGCATCCATCAGACCATGTTAGTTTTCTATTAGTAGCGAGATTAATTAAAGAAAAAGGAATTGCATTATATATGGATGCTGCCAAAATATTAAAAGCTAAATATCCTAAAGCTGAATTTCATTTAATCGGAGCACCCGAAACCTCGCCGTCTGCTATTAGCGAGGATGAACTTAATAAGTTGCATAAGGAGAGAATAATTGTTTTTCATGGTAAGCAAAAAAATATTGAAGAACATCTTCATAATAACGATGTCTTTGTACTGCCTAGTTATTACCGAGAAGGTTTACCTAGAACGACCTTAGAAGCCTGTGCTTGTGGAAATCCTATTATTACTACAGATTCTGTAGGCTGCAGAGAATCTGTGAAAGAAGGAGTAAATGGCTTTTTAATAGAGCCTCAAAATTTAGAAGCTTTAATAAAATCTATGGAACTGTTTATTACTAATCCAGAAAAAATTAAAGAAATGGGAATAAACAGTAGGAAATACGCCGAAGAACGCTTCGATGTCGACATCATTAATAACGACTTAATCGGATTAATAAATAAGGTTCTTAATTAAATTTACAATATATAAACGAGCGCATTATGGCGCATTTATAATTTCATCACATGAAACTATATCCAATAGTAATAAAACGTTTTTTTGATTTTTTGGCCGCTTTTGTTGGCCTTATTATTATATCACCGCTATTACTAACATTAATTATTATTTTATCGATTTCTAATAATGGTAAGCCTTTTTTCTATCAATTACGCGCTGGTAAGGATGGTAGACTTTTCACAATTATTAAGTTGAAAACAATGAACGACAAAAAAGACAAAGCAGGTAATTTTTTACCCGTAATGTACCGCATTACAAAAGTGGGAAATTTTTGTAGAAAGTTTTCTTTAGATGAAATTCCACAATTATTGAATGTCTTAAAAGGGGATATGAGTCTAGTGGGGCCTCGCCCACTGTTGCCTAACTATTTAAAACTTTATAATAAAGAACAAAACAGAAGACATGAAGTTACACCAGGTATTACAGGGTGGGCTCAAGTTAACGGAAGAAATGCGATCAGTTGGGAACAAAAATTTGAATATGATGTTTACTATGTTGACCACCAATCTTTTTCATTGGATTTAAAAATAATCTTTATGACCATTGAAAAGGTTATTAATAGAAAAGACGTTAATAATTCTGAGAATAATGATATGCCTGTATTTACGGGCACTAAGGAATAAACTTTATATAAAGTTATATAATAGTTATGTCATTAAAATCTATAATAAAATGTTGAGGCCTGTTTTCGTCATTCATATATTGATGCGATATAGAATGAATATTTTTACCATTGTCTATTAATCCAACACTGTTCCACCCCAAAATATTTGGCGCAATAAAGTCTTTCTTCAAATTATCTGCAATATAACAATACTCTGAAGCTGGTAGTGCATTTTGCATAGCTTCAAAATTAGCGGTTTGTGGTTTTTCTGTACCTAGCTCTTCAGAAATTATAATTTTATCTATAAAGTTTAAAATATTTAAACTTTGCAGCTTAGCCCTTTGGGTTCTAGATCTACCATCCGTGATCATGCCGATTTTTCCATTTTTCGCTCTAATGGCTTCAAAAATGGTTAGTACACCATCAAATAATTGAATATTCGGTTGGTGATTTCGATACATCTCTACTAATAATTCAATTTTGGTATTATATAAATCGGCTATATAATCAAAAGCGTTAATTTTATTCCTGTATAACGAAAACATTTTAGAATACAAAGGTCGCCAATCAGTAGGTTCAACAGATATGGCGATTGCTTTATAAGCAGATTTTAGGTAATCTAGCTCATTATATAAAGTATCGTCTAAATCAAAAACGATGACAGTTTTACTACTAACCTTTATATCCATGGACTAAAATTTCATCATCATATCTAATCATTAATAAATCACTTTCCCAAACATCAAATTTATCATCAATTGTTTTGTCTAACATATACTCTTCAATTATCCACTTAGAGAAATTAGCTCCAGATAAATACGTTAGTGGATAACCACCTCCAAATCTCGGATTTATTTCAATAGCATATATACCTTTATCATCATTATTATGAATAAAAAACTGTGCAGTAAGACAGCCTACCGCACCTTCAATCTCGTTTAAGTTTTTCTTTATGTAATCTACCAAAGCATTATTGGAGGTCAGTGCTTTATAAACTTCCCCGTCTCTAACTTCAATTCTTTTTCTAGGAACTACACATTTCAATTTATTCGCTTTATTATAATATAAATCACAGGTGTACTCTTGATACTCGGTGTGATCTAAATATTCTAGGAACATTAGTTTATCATTATTAAAATGATAGTCCGTTAAGTCGTCTTTGGTTTTAATAATATATGTATCAACGCTCCTACTACCATCTACAGGTTTAATAAAAAGTGGTAATTCAAAATTACTTTTACTATATTCTTTAGCAACATTTACATTATGTGCTTCAAAAAATCGATGTATAGCGCGCTTATCTCGGCATTGAGATACAAAATCTACGGATGAAATAGCAATCTCAATACCCTCTGAATTAAATTGAGATTTATGCTTGGCTAAATCCAATAATTCAGTATCAATAGTAGGTATTATTAGACTAATATTATTGGTTTTACAAATATCTAATAATACATTTATATAATTTGCATCGTTCAATTTTGGCACCTCAAAATATTCGTCTGCAATTTGACAAGCCGCCGATAACATAGGATTAGCATCCGAGGCAAAAACCTTACCGTTAATGCTCGTCTTTTTTATTTCCTTTTGAAAAGATCTTACTAACGAAACTCTGCGTCCTGCCGAGGTAATTAAAATGTTCATGCGATTGATTTAATTGGCATATTATTATAATATTTAACAAATATAAGTTTTAGAATTTAAAATTAATATTTAAGTGACTTAGAAAGACATCTTCCTAATTAATATTTATCAGTAAAAATCTGGCTGTATTTACCTCGTTACTACCTGTTATTCAATGACATAATACAGGTTTGCAATACTAAATATAATGTTATAATTCATAGATTACAGTAATTAACGTAAATATTTGCTTTTAAACGTTTTAATTTTGGTGGGTTCAAGATAAAAACGCATATTTAACCCTTAATTAGATCGTGTCCCAGATCCCTGTTTTGACATGAAATTGAATAGTAATTTTTTTGACTTTACTTAGCAATTTTTTTACTTATGAAACCTAAAATATGGCTATCATCACCGCACATGTGTGGTAACGAAATAACTTACATAAAAGAAGCATTCGATTCTAATTGGGTAGCACCATTGGGACCTAACGTTAACGGCTTTGAAAACGATATACAATCTTATCTTAATGAAGACATTCATGTTGCGGCTTTGGCTTCCGGAACATCAGCATTACACCTGAGTCTTATATTATTAGGTGTTGGTACTGGAGATGAAGTTATTTGCCAAAGCAAAACATTTTCTGCCTCAGCCAACCCAATTGTTTATCAAGGAGCAACTCCTGTGTTTGTGGATAGCGAAAAAGACACTTGGAACTTATGTCCTGAACAACTGGAGATAGCGATAAAGGATAGAATAGATAAAGGAACTAAGCCAAAGGCCATTATAGCTGTGCACCTTTATGGGATGCCCTATAAAGTTGATGAAATAAATATTGTTGCTGAAAGATATAATATACCTGTAGTAGAAGACAGTGCCGAATCTTTAGGAAGTCTGTATAAAGGGAGTAAATGTGGCACATTCGGAGCTTATTCAATATTATCATTTAATGGTAATAAAATAATAACTACTTCTGGTGGAGGCGCATTAGTAACTAAAACTAAAGAAACCAAAGAAAAAGCTGTTTTCTTGGCCACACAAGCTAGAGATGATGCTCCGCATTACTTACACTCTCACATTGGTTATAATTACAGAATGTCTAATATTGTGGCAGGTATTGGTCGCGGTCAAATGACAATTTTAGATAGTCATGTTGAAAAACGTCGATCTAACCATGAATTGTATAGCAACGCGCTAAAAGATAATGTAAAAATCACTTTTCTAAAAGAACCCGAAGGTTATTTCTCTAACCGTTGGCTGTCTTGTATTCTTTTAGATTCTAAAAAAACACGAGAAGGATTGCGATTAGCGTTAGAAAAGGAAAATATTGAATCAAGACCATTATGGAAACCAATGCATCAGCAACCTGTATTTAAAGATGCGCCAAGATATCTCAATGGTGTGTCGGACGATCTGTTCGAAAAAGGGTTATGCTTACCGAGTGGATCAAATTTAACTGATATTGAATTAGATCGGGTAATATCTGCAATAAATACGTATTTTGCAGTATGATAGTCGAATTTCTAAATAAAATCTCGAAGAAATATGCTTCAAAATGGCTCGTTTTACTATTTGATGTATCTATCATAGTAGTAACGTTCTTTATGGCGTATATAATTCGATTTAATTTTGCATTTGAATTCGATTTTATTACTCTATTAAAGCAGATCCCCTACGTTGTTGTGGTTTCCGCAATTAGTTTAATAGCTGTTGGGTCTTACAAAGGAGTTGTTAGATTTACAGGATTTAAAGATATTGTAAATCTTATTATTGGGGCTAATATATTGGCCACAATTCTTATTTGCTGCACGTTTTTTAGTAGAAAATTTATAGGTGAATCTAGTGTTTTAAATATTTCAGGATCAATTATATATATTCATTTATTATTAAATATTTTATTTCTAATTGGAGCTAAATTATTTATAAAGTCACTTTACAATCATATCACACAAGATTTTAAAACCATTTCCAAAGTACTAATATTCGGTGCTGGTAATTCGGGTATGTTAACGTATGACGCCATTAGAAATGATACTAAAAACGGAGTAGAAGTCGTTGGATTTATTGATGATGATGAACGTAAAATTAATAAGAAGATAAACTTATTGAACGTTTATAGTATTGATACTATTGACGAAAATTTTATTAAAAAGAATAAGGTTGAGGAGGTTATTATTTCTATTCAGAATATAGACCCTGCAAGGTTACTTCAAATTACTGGAAGTCTTTTTTCACTCGGACTTAAAGTAAAAATTGTGCCTCCGGTTCAAAGTTGGATAGATGGAGATTTAAGTGTCGGTCAAATTAAAGAAGTAAAAATTGAAGACCTTTTAGGACGAGATCCTATCAGTATAAAAAATCCTGACTTAGAAGAGCAATATGACAATAAGGTTATTTTAATTACTGGAGCTGCTGGTTCGATTGGAAGTGAAATTTGTAGAAAAGTTAGTCTGTATAATTATAAGCGATTAATCCTTGTTGATAATGCAGAGTCTGCACTCTATGATATTCAACAAGAATTTAGACAACAAGGTTTAGAAAAAATAGATGCTATTGTTGCCGACGTACGTAATAGAACGAGAATTGATCAAATATTCAATCAGTATAAACCTAAAATTGTGTTTCATGCTGCTGCTTATAAACATGTTCCTTTAATGGAAAACAATCCGTTTGAAGCTGTTAGTGTAAACATCGGTGGTACTAAAAATGTAGCAGATTTAGGAGTTAAACATAGTGTAGATAAGTTCGTTTTAATTTCTACCGATAAGGCCGTAAACCCAACCAATGTTATGGGGGCTACCAAACGTATAGCAGAACTTTACGTGACTTGTCTTAAAGGAAAAGGACATACCAAATTCATTACTACAAGGTTTGGAAATGTTTTAGGCTCCAACGGATCCGTTATTCCATTATTTAAAAGACAAATTGAAAAAGGAGGTCCGTTAACAGTGACGCATAAGGATATTACGCGTTATTTTATGACCATACCAGAAGCATGTCAGCTCGTAATAGAAGCTGCAGCGATGGGCAATGGTGGTGAAATATATGTGTTTGATATGGGCGAACCTATTAAAATTTTCAACTTAGCCACCAATATGATCATTCTTTCAGGGTTACGCTATCCTGAGGATATAGATATTAAAATTACAGGATTGCGACCTGGTGAAAAAATTTACGAAGAACTCTTAGCGGATGGTGAAAACACCAAAAAAACATACCATGACAAAATAATGATTGCAAAATCAAGGCATGTAGACATCGATCATGTAGAAAAACAAATTAACAAACTTACTAAGGTAAACTCTTTAACACAACCACTAGAAATAGTATCTTCGATAAAATTTTTAATACCAGAATACATTTCTAATAATTCTACCTACGAAGTTTTAGATCAAAAAAAATAAGTCTTTCTTTAAATTTATAAATAAACTCCAATGAATACACGTTTTCTTATTATTTCAATATTAGCTCTTATAACTATTACATCTTGTGCATCACGAAAAAACATTGTTTATTTTCAAGATGAGGCCTTAGAAGAAGGACAACTAACAAACGAACCTATACAGCTTACTTATAAGCCAGATGATATTTTAACTATTAACGTTTCTGCATTAGACCCAGATACGGTAAGACCATTTAATCTGCCAACGGTATCAAATAACACTAGCGACTTAATCACCGCACAAAACTCTACCAAACAACAAACATACTTAGTAGATTATAACGGTAATATAGAATTTCCGGTATTAGGGACTATAAAAGTTGAAGGCTTAACACGTACTGAGTTAACGAAATTACTTACCGATCGAATTAAAGTTATGGTTAATGACCCAATTATTAATATTAGGCTAGCAAATTTTACCATTACCGTTATTGGTGAAGTAGCTAGGCCAGGAACATTTACCATTCAAGACGAAAGTATAACGTTACTTGAGGCGCTGGGTCATGCAAATGACTTAACCATATTTGGTAAACGAAAAAACGTATTATTAATTAGAGAAATAGATGGTGTAAAGAAATTTGCCAAAATTGATTTAACTTCAATAAATACGGTAAATTCAGATTTTTATTATATGCAGCAAAATGATGTTATCTATGTTGAACCTAATAAAGCAAAAATTAGATCATCAACCTACAACCAAAATAATGGAGTCTTAATTTCTGCTATTGGAACATTAACTACAATCATTGCTGTTTTCATAGTAAAATAATTCTTGCTCTCATAATATTTGCTCCTCATGGAATCTAAAAATGTAACTTCTATAAAAGAAATAAAAAAGGTAATCTCCTTATATCTATCTAGATGGAAATTTATTTCGTTTTTTGTAATAATCGCGCTTGCACTAGCCTATAGCTATTTACGGTATACTACCTATCAATACGAAGCGACGGCAATTATAAGAATTAAGGATGATAAAGAATCTCAGAAATTACCAAGTCTATCTGAACTCAATGGCAGTAGCTTATTATCTGGTGGATCAAATACAATAAAAAATGAAATTGAAATTTTATCCTCTAGAACTTTATTTTCCAATATTGTAAAGAATCTAGACTTAAATATTAGTTACTTTCAACAAGGCAAAATAAAGGAGGTTGAAATCTATAAAAATCCTCCAATAAGTTTAAACTTCTTTGCGAACGATTCAATTATACATAAAGTAGATACCACTCTTTTTATTAAAATAAAATCACCTTCTGAGTTCTTAATGTTTAAGGATGACGCAAAATCGCTTATTGATCGCGACGATTCTGAAGGTAAAAGCTTTTCATTTGGAGACCGCATTAAAACCGGATTTGGTGATCTTGTAGTTGTGCCAAACATTGGAAAATACAGTCCAAGAATAGGCAGCAACTTAAAAGTTTCTATCAAACCCACTAATTCTATTGTAGGTAAGTACAGATCTAATCTTTTAATTGCTACAGATTCTGAATCTAGTGTTGTAAGATTGGGTCTTAGAGACAATATTCCTCAAAAAGCAATTGATATTCTAAACCAATTAATTCTAGAATATAATAATGACGTTATTTCCGATAAAGAAGAAGTTGTAAGAGTAACTTCCGAATTTATTAATAATCGTTTAGAACTTGTTTTTAAAGAATTGGAAGAAGTAGATTTCTCTGCAGAACAACTTCAAAAACGAAATAATTTAACCGCACTTGGATCTCAAGCAGATATTTATTTACAAAGTGAAAGACAAAATGAAGCTCAAATAAACAATACTTCTAATACCATTCAACTTATTGATTATATGCAGCAAGAAATAGAAGATAAGAATAAAAGTTCTGATCTTTTACCATCTAATATTGGAATATCGGATGGAGGCATTAATCAAGTTACCAAGAGTCATAACGAACTTGTGGCACAACGTGATAAATTATTAAAGAACTCTACCGAAAGTAATCCGGTTGTTATAAATCTTAACAATCAAATTAGTGCTTTAAAGGAAAATTTAGCGAGTTCTTTAAACAACATGAAAAAATCTAGTGAAATCACGCTTAATAATCTTAATCGTGAAGATGCTAGAATTAGAGGGCAATTGTACACTGCTCCTACTAAACAAAGACAGTTAAGGGATATAGAACGTCAACAAAGTATTAAGGAGTCGCTTTATTTATATTTGTTAGAAAAACGAGAAGAATCCGCAATTAGGCTGGGTATGTTTACCCCTAATGCCAAGGTTATTGATCAGGCTTATTCCTCTTACACTCCTGTTTCACCTAATAAAATGTTTACTTATTTGTCAGCATTCCTAATAGGACTTGCAATACCTGTGGGCTTTATTTACGTTAGAAAATTATTAGATACTAAAATTTATGATAAAGATGACCTGTTAGATGTTCTGAAGATGCCTTATATTGGCGATGTTCCATTAACGAGTAAAAAAACGAAATTAATTTCGAAAGTAGATTATTCACCTAAAGCCGAAGCATTTAGAATTATACGATCTAATATAGATTTTATATTAAGGAATAATAATTCTGAAACCAAAAAAGTCTTTATTACATCTACAAGAGCTCAGGAAGGTAAATCGCACACAAGTACCAATTTAGCGATGTCTATTTCATTTTCTGAAAAATCTGTATTGCTTATAGAAATGGATATTAGAGTTCCTAAAATAATGCAATATCTCAATGAAAAGCCGTCTACAAAAGAAGGTTTAACTGACTATATTGCTAATAAATCAATTAAACCAAATCAGATCATTAATAAAATTAATAATAATGACTATTTGGATGTTATTTCTTCAGGGACAATACCTCCTAACCCATCAGAGCTATTGATGAGTGAGAGAGTTAAAGATTTATTCGATTATTTTGAAGGGAAATACGATTATATAATTGTTGATACTTCAGCGGTTGGACTCGTAAGCGATACATTACTTATTTCAAAATTTGCAGATATATTTGTGTATGTAGTGAGCGCTAATAATGTTGATAAAAGACAGTTGGCTGCGGTGGCTCAACCTTTATATGAAGATGAGCGATTACCAAATGTCAATTTACTATTAAATGGTACTGATTTTGCTAAAAAGGGTTATGGCTATGGCTATGGCTACGGAAACAATCCGAACAAGACGAAAAAATGGTACCAATTTTCTAAAAAATAGTTATTAATTTCAAAATACTTAACGTTGTATGTCTTTATTAATGTTCCATAGTATTGGTTGTGAAAATGAAGATTGGTATCGAAATTGGCTATCAGTATCATTAGATCATTTTGATACTTTCTGCCAATATTTAGTAAAAGAAAATTATAATTCTGTTTTTCTTGACGAATGGTATAATTCTGAAGTCGCAAACAGCAAGCCGGAAAAACAAATTGTTTTAACTTTTGATGATGGTTACTTAGACAATTGGGTTTACGCCTACCCTATATTAAAAAAATATAATTTGAAGGGCACCATTTTTATAAATCCAGAATTTATTGATGGTTCTGAAAAAGTGAGATATACCCTAGATGACGTCTGGAATAAAAAGGTGGAAAGAAATCAATTATCACCACTAGGGTTTGTTAATTGGGCAGAATTGCAAGAAATGGAAGCTAGTGGTGTAATAGATATCCAGTCTCACAGCATGAGTCACGATTTCTATTTTTGCTCTAATAAAATTAAAGATGTATACACAGGTCAACCTCATTATGATTGGATGCCTTGGATTCATAGACCCGACCGAAAACCATATTATAATCTAGAGAATCAAAAAGACTACGTTCCTAAAGGTAGCCCAATTTTTGAATATGATAGAGCATTAAGCTTACGTCGTTACTTTCCGGACGAAGAATTAATAAAATATGCTGCTGAAATTTATTCTAAAAATAAAGATAATGCGATGTTAATTCATGAGTTAAACGAGAAACTTAATGATTACCCTGGCCGTTTTGAAACGGACGAAGAGATGGAAAAGAGGTATCGTTACGAGATTTTTGAAAGTAAGCGAATTTTGGAAGAAAAGCTCAATAAAAAAATTGATTATTTCTGCTGGCCTGGTGGCGGTTATAATAAATTGAGTATCGATTTATGTATAGAAGCTGGTTATAAAGCTTCAACGGCATCTTTAAAAAATAAACCGTATGCCAAGGATTACACAGAATACAAAAAAATTAAACGCGTTTCGATGACTTCGTTCATCTCCACTTCTAAAAACAACTATCACATAAAA
This sequence comes from Winogradskyella bathintestinalis, assembly GCF_030407435.1. GTDB lineage: Bacteria > Bacteroidota > Bacteroidia > Flavobacteriales > Flavobacteriaceae > Winogradskyella > Winogradskyella bathintestinalis. The sequence continues at coordinate 194,691 of NZ_JASDDK010000005.1, read as the reverse complement.
CGTTCTAATTTTTTGGTGAATCTATTTAAATCACATGAAGGCAAAAGATTTAATAGAAATTTATACCTAGCAGAAAAATTAGGATTTATGATAAAAGAGAAAATTAGTAAATAACCTATATTTTTCTCCGTTTTCTTTCTGACTTTAAGAGTGACAATTCTCTACTAGTTTGACCAGAAACTGAAGTATTCTCTTCTGCTCTACGTATTAAATAAGGCATCACATCTTTTACAGGACCAAAAGGGATGTACTTAGCCACATTGTAACCTTCAGCAGCCAGATTAAAACTAATATGATCGCTCATACCATATAATTGGCCAAACCATACATTATTATCTTGCTTAGAAATATTAAGTTTTTCCATTAGTTCCATGGCCAAATAACAACTCGCTTCATTATGTGTACCAATAAAGATAGAAATAGTTTGTAAATTATTTAGAATATAATTTAGAGCTTTGTTAAAATTATCATCCGTTGCTTTTTTATTTTCGCAAATGGGTGAATCGTAACCATTTAGTATCGCTCTTTCTCGCTCTTTTTCCATATAGGCACCACGAACGATTTTCATGCCTATTTTAAAGCCTTTATTTGTGGCACGTTGATGCAATTTTTTCAAATAGTCAAAACGATCCCAACGGTATAATTGTAATGTGTTATAAACAATAGTTACATCTGTATTATAACGTCTCATCATTTCCTCTACCAAATCATCCGCAGCATCTTGCATCCAACTTTCTTCACCATCAATGAGTACTTCAACATCTTTTTCTTTAGCTAACTTGCATATCGTATCAAATCTATTTACAATCCTGTCCCATTCAGCGTCCTCTTCTGTCGTCAGCTCTACTCCTTCCGTTTTCTTTTGGTATAATTTAAAACGACCAAATCCAGAAGGTTTAAACACCACAATGGGCATCGCTTCTCTATCATCACAAAAATTTATGATTTTTAAGATTTTCTCTAAGGCGCTATCAAATTGGTTTTCTTCTGCTTTGCCTTCAACAGAATAATCTAAAACAGAACTAACACCTTCAGTGTATAATTTATCAATTACTGGCAAGCAATCTTCCTCGTTAACGCCACCACAAAAATGATCAAAAACCGTTGCACGAATTAATTTTTCTACCGGTAAATGCGCTTTTAGTGCAAAATTGGTCGCAGCTGTTCCTATACGAACAAGCGGTTGCGAAGAAATCATTTTGAATAAAAAATAAGCACGGTCTAATTCGGAATCAGATTTCAAAGTAAAAGCAGTACTTGTATTCTCAAAGAGTGAGTGATCTATCATTAGCTAAAAAATATATGCAAATATATTTATTATGAGTTTACTTTTTTCAAAAAAGGAAGTATTTTCACAGCATCAATTCAGATTATATATAATGGATTCCATATCAACTAAAAACGCTACTGTTTATTTTAATTCTGACGTATATTCAGAACTAAATGATTATATAAATACTACAAATCCATCGAAGATATTTGTTCTCGTAGACACTAATACACACGATTATTGTTTACCTAAATTTTTAGAACGCCTGCCGACTGGAGATATCATTATCGAAGTTATGGAAATACCGAATGGAGAAGAACACAAAACTATAGATATTTGTACAGGGGTTTGGGAAGCTTTATCAGAATATAACGCTGACCGCAAAAGTTTATTAATTAATCTAGGTGGTGGTGTTGTTACAGATTTGGGTGGTTTTGTGGCCAGTACTTACATGCGCGGTATCGCATATATTAATATGCCAACTTCTTTGTTAGCTATGGTTGATGCTTCGGTTGGTGGAAAAACCGGGGTAGATTTAGGAGCGTTAAAAAACCAAATTGGTGTTATAAATGAAGGTGCATTAGTGGGTATAGATACTACATTTTTAGACACGCTTCCACAAAACGAAATGGTTTCTGGATTTGCCGAAATGCTAAAACACGGCTTAATTTACAATAAAGAATATTGGAATATTTTAACACATCTCGAAAAATTAGATATATCAGATTTAGATCGATTGATTTATGACTCTGTTGTGATTAAAAATAAAGTAGTGACCGAAGATCCCGGTGAAAAAGGTCTAAGAAAAATATTAAACTTCGGACACACCTTGGGCCATGCCATTGAAAGCTATTTCTTAGAAAATGCAGATAAAACTCCAATATTACATGGAGAAGCTGTTGCCATTGGTATGCTCTTAGAGTCCTATTTGTCTACAAAAATATGCGGCTTAAGTGTCAAGGAATTGGATATAATTAATGAAGGTATTCTTAAAACATTTACTAAAGTAAACATCACTAAAAACGATCAAAAACATATAATCGATCTTTTACAATACGATAAAAAGAACAGTCATGGCATTGTGAAATTTGTATTGTTAGAAGCTATTGGTCAACCAAAGCTAGATTGTGTAGTAAGTAATGAACTTATACTCGAAGCTTTTGATTATTATTCAAATTAAAGATAGCGATCACGTATAATTTCGATATGGTGATTTTCATGACCAATAGTAATTAAACCCAATACTCTTACAGAAAATGGTGCGCCACTCGCCTCTCCTATTTCTAATAGTGTTTCAGAACTAAAGTTACTAAATAATGAAATTGTAGCCTGTCTTACTGTTTTATACTCATTTACAAGATTTTCTATAGTTCTGGTTTCCGCAAAACCATGTTCAACGTAAGAATCTTGCTCAAATCCAACCATTGGTATTTTATCTCGTCGTGCAATACGTAACGCTCTATACGCGAAAATCCGTTCGGTATCTATTATATGAAGTAATACGTCTTTTATAGTCCATTTCCCTGCCGCGTAAGCGTAACTATGTTTTTCTTTTGGAATGTCTGAAAAAAATGAAGCTACAATTTCAGAATTTTGACTTAACCCTTCTACAATTCCGCCTTCCGCATTAGATTTATCTAAATAAGTTTTGTAGTATGGATGGTATTCTTTTTTACCAATTGAATTTAATCGCATAAAATGAAGTTATAAAAAAAGTCCCTAGCTTAAATTACTAAGGACTTATATTAATGTTTTAATCGTTCTACAATTCGTTAAAAATAGTATGCATTAATCGTTTCTTATCATTTAGACTTTCTTCTAAAGAAATCATAGTTTCTGTTCTATAAACTCCATCAATATCATCTAACATAAAAATAATCTCTTTAGCATGCATAGTGTTTTTCGCTCTAATTTTACAGAAAATATTAAATTTTCCTGTAGTTATATGTGCCACCGTAACATAAGGAATATCATAAATCCGTTCTAATACAAATTTAGTTTGCGATGTGTTTTGAAGATAAACACCAACGTAAGCTATAAATGAATAATCGAGCTTTTGATAATCTAAGGTTAAAGAAGACCCTTTTATAATACCGGCTTCTTCCATTTTTTTAACACGCACATGAACAGTACCTGCAGAAATCAATAATTTTTTCGCAATATCTGTAAAAGGAATTCGCGTATTATCGATTAACATATCTAGAATTTGGTGATCAACTTCGTCTAATTTAAATTTAGCCATATTTTATAAAATCTTTAAAGTAAATGCAAAAATAGAACATTTAATTTAAGAATAATATATTATAATTGAATTATTTTAAGGTATTAGTGATGTTTTCTTATTATCCAACAATACGAAATCGATTTCGTTACCTATAGTTAAGGTAGAATTATTATCAGTTTCTAATAGCACACCATGAGCGTCTATTTCTTTGTGACCAAACTTATTTTGTAATTTCGAAATTTCTTGTACAACAGGTATAAAATGTACTTGACCATTTATGAGTTTTTCCTGATACTGTATGGCTATATCAATTAATCCGTCGTCAGTCAGATTTAGTTTGGTATTTCTTATTATAATATCATAAAAACATTTAGAATTTTCGGGTATATTAAAATAATCATCGTAATGATTAGTATTAGTACTGGTTGTAATAACATCAAGACCTTTCATCAAGGCAATAAACATTAAGCGTCGCACTTCCTCCCTTTGATAATCTTCATGGTAATGACCAGCTTCATATAATATAGTAGGAATTCCAAAACGCTGAAACGTATCACCTACACAATTGAGATTAAAACCATCATCATAGCGACCAATGCCATTCGGGATTTCGGGTTGAAGAAATTTACTGATTTGGGATATAATTGCCATGGCTTCTTTTCGATTTGCGGTCAGCGAACGTTCTTCATCTTCTGCAGGAGACAAAAATGAAAGTGTAGCGACATTATTGGTGTCACCAGAACTAAAAATAGTACGTTGGCCGTGAAGGTTAAAACAATAATCTGGTTTAAAGTCTTCATAAACTTGTCGTAATACTTTGCTTTCTGGTTGCGATAAGTTTTGGGCATCTCTGTTTAAATCAATTTTGTTTGCATTGACACGTGTATATTTCTCAGCTCCATCAGGATTTAATATAGGAATGAACATTAAGGTGCATCGTTGCAAAATATTCTTCCCTAATTCATTTTCCTTTTCAAATAAATTAAAACAGTCAAAAAGAGCTTTGGTCGATGTAGATTCGTTACCGTGCATTTGCGACCATAATAAAATTCTAATCGATCCTTTACCATATTTTATACCATAAATAGGTCGTGACTCAACTGAAAACCCTAATGTTGAAATTCTCGATTTCGGAAGTTTTTCGATACACTTTTCTATATGAGAATTGGTAAGATACCGACCATATAATTCTGAATTTTTCACAGAAGGAAATACAAGGTTTAATGTCTCTAATTGCATACAAATAATTTACAGGTTACAAATGTAATCAATTGTAGGTTTACAATTGTAAACAACTAAAAGGTTTACATTTGTTACAAGTTTGAACAAAAACAACAGCGTTGTTGTTTATTATTCTCTCACGCTAAGCAAAATATCTAACACATATTATTACAATGTTCTAAATTATTGTTATTCAGTTTATTGCATAGTGTTTTCAAACCTATTGTTTATGTAAATACAAACTAAATTCTATACTTAATTGAATTAATGAATGCTAATTGTTACATTTGTAACATTTGATATTAAAACTCTATGTTTACAATGATAAAATCTTCTGAATTTACAGAACGCTTACAAAAAATCATAAATTTCTATAGTGAATCAGCGTCTAGTTTTGCCGAAAAAATAGGAGTTCAACGTTCGAGTATTTCACATATTTTGTCCGGTAGAAACAAACCAAGTTTAGACTTTGTTATGAAGGTGCTTCACTCTTATCCAGAAGTAGATTTATATTGGTTAATGAATGGTAAAGGTAATTTTCCAAGCGACCCAAAAATGATAAACTCGTCAAATGCCAGAGTAACAAAAGACGCTACGCATCAAAAATCGTCAATAGAATTACCAGTCTCAAAATCGAATTCAGATTCGGAAATTGAAAAAATTGTCATCTTTTATACTGATGGTACTTTTAAAAGTTATAACCCTTAAAATTGATTAGGCTATTCCTTATCTTTGCGTAAATGATGAATATGAGATTATTTTTATTGCTAGGATCATTACTGATTTTAACTAGCTGCTACAATATAGAGCGCGAATGTGACGATTTTAAAACAGGCACATTTGAATTTACTTACACTATTGATGGTGTTGAACAAACCTCTCGTTTTAAACGAACAGAAACGTTTAATATAGATTACCATGAAGGTAAGGCAGATTCATCATCTATTCGTTGGATTAATAATTGTGAGTTTGTGCTAAAGAAATTACATCCTACCACTAATTCTGAGAAAGATGCTATTCACATGAAAATTTTATCTACTTCCGATGATTCATATACCTTTGAATACAAACTCGCTGTAAAGCGTCCTAATAAACCTTTAAACGTTGAAAAAGGTGTCGCTTATAGGGTAAAATAGATTTTAGTACATACAAATAGTTATTGCGCTAATAAATTAATTATTTAGAGCACCAATGCTCTAAATAATCAGATAATTTTACAGCATCTTATGCTCTGTATTTGTCAATTCCTGATGGTTTGATTTATATTGGCTCAACGATTAACTCACAACAATTATGCTGGATTTCTTACTAACTTCTGAAGCTATTTTAGCACTCCTTACACTAACTTTTTTAGAAATTATTTTGGGAATAGATAATATCGTATTTATATCTATTGCCGCTAATAAGCTACCAGAGCATCAGCGAAATAAAGCCACAAATATTGGTCTTGTTTTAGCTATGGTTCAGCGTATAATATTGTTGTTTTTTGTGTCTTTCTTAGTCGGGCTTAGCGAACCTTTTTATACGATTCAAACTAGTTGGCTATCGATTGGAGTCAGCTGGCAAGCTATTATTCTGTTTTTAGGAGGTTTATTTTTAATTTATAAAAGTACGTCGGAAATTAGAGAAAAAGTTGAAGACCCTTCTCATGACGAAGATGAAGTGAAATCAAAAAAAATCAAATCCTTACGTAATGCTATTGTTCAAATTATGATAATTGATTTTATATTTTCAATAGACTCAATCCTTACTGCGGTTGGAATGACCAACGGATTACACCCCAACCATAATTACACTCTGGTGCTAATGATAATTGCAGTAATGATCTCTATAGGGATAATGATTGGCTTTGCTAATCCTATAAGAAAGTTTATCGATACACACCCAAGTGTCCAGATTTTGGGTTTAGCATTTTTAATTCTTATCGGTTTTATGCTTATTACCGAAGCAGCCCATTTATCGCACGCTGAATTTTTCGGCAAAACGGTTGGCGCTATACCAAAAGGCTATTTATATTTTGCTATAGCCTTCTCACTTTTTGTTGAGTTTTTGAATTTCAAGGCTGTGAAAAAGAAAAATTAAATTAAAAAAGAGTTACTTGACCTTTGTTATCTACATCTAAGTCCTCATCGTCATTATTATTAGAATCTTCAGGTGATGGTGTCTTTTCAGTGGTAGATTTTTTAGGGTCATTATTAACTGTTTCTTCGTCCACAACTTCCAACTCATCAGCATGAATCTCCTCTGGTGCTTCATAAGGCAAGGAAGCTAACAAGCTTACTTGATTTATTTTTTCTTTAGTTAACTGATTTCCTAAAGCATTAATTCCTTTCACTGAAATAAATTCTTCAAGATTTACTTCCATATTATCTTTGCGCTCCTTACCTCTTTCTTTTTTAAATTCCACCTCGGCCATGGGTCTCCAATCTGTAGAAACAATTTCGAGCTGTGAGTCCGCATGGTCTGATATAAAGTATTCTTCTTTGCCTTCTTGTTCAATTAAAAAACGTTTCACATAATAACGTTCCTTTTCACCGTCGTAGTAAATTGCAGAAATTGGTTTTTTAGGCACCCATTTTTCCATAACTATCATGTCGCTATCAAAGTGTGTAGTGAGCTCTGGAATAATAGTTTTTGCCATTCCCGACTGCGTAATAATAAGCAAACGATCCTCGCCTCTAAACTCTCCTATCAATTCCCCTCTATCATCTACATTTAAACGTTGTACGGCATCATCGAACCAAATTTTACGTGGTTTTAAGGTAGAAACTCCTTTTTCCTTTAGTTCCACACGTTTAATTGCATGTTTGGTAACGCGATTCCCTTTAGACGACCTTCCTTTAATAAGGATATCTGAAAAATCGAGATCCCATTTCAATTTTTTTATACTGCCTACTTGTCGCAACATAATAGACACTACTTCAGCTTCACCATTAGGGTTTGCTGAAAAATACCAAACCATAGATCCTTTATTACCGTTAGCCAAATCGTATTCACGGTCTCTCGTCATGCTAGTAACCGCAAATCTTTTAACATAAGATGGTCCTTTTTTACCATCGCGATAAATCATATTATAAATAGTACGTTTATCTTTTTTCTTAAATACGGCAACATGAATTATATTTTTCCCAACAAAAGTTTTAGAATCTACTTTAGATACCATCATTTTGCCTTCTTTTGTAAATACAATAATATCGTCGATATCGCTACAATCACAAACATATTCATCGCGTTTAAGCGAAGTGCCCACAAAACCTTCCTCTCTATTTACGTAAAGCTTAGTGTTTCTAATGACTACTTTAGTAGCATCAACATCTTCAAAAATGCGGATTTCGGTTTTTCTTTCTTTTCCTTCACCGTAATCCTTTTTCAAACGTTCAAAATACGCTATAGCATAATCGATTAGATGCGCTAAGTGATGTTTTACTTCAGCAATCTGATCTTCTAAAGCATCTATTTTTTGTTGCGCTTTATCAATATCAAATTTTGAAATACGTTTAATTCTAATTTCGGTTAAACGTGTAATATCTTCAACCGTAATCGCGCGTTTAAGGTGCTTTATATGAGGCTGAAGTCCTTTATCAATAGCATTGATGACTCCATCCCAGGTTTCTTCCTCTTCAATATCGCGATAGATTCTGTTTTCTATAAAAATACGTTCTAACGAAGCAAAATGCCACTGTTCTTGAAACTCGCCCAATTTAATCTCCAATTCACTTTTTAAAAGTTGAACGGTATTATCAGTGGAACGACGTAACATTTCAGTAACACCAACAAAGAAAGGTTTATTATCTTCTATAACACAGCCTAGTGGCGAAATGGAGGTTTCGCAGTTCGTAAAGGCGTAGAGTGCATCAATGGTTTTATCTGGTGACAATCCAGAAGGAAGATGAATTAAAATCTCAACTTCGGCTGCTGTATTATCTTCAATCTTTTTAATCTTTATCTTTCCTTTATCGTTAGCTTTTAATATAGAATCTATTAAAGATGATGTGGTTGTTGCAAAAGGAATTTCAGTAATTGCTAAAGTATTTTTGTCATGTTGCGCAATTTTAGCTCGTACCCTAACTCTACCACCACGCATACCATCATTATAATTGGTAAAATCAGCAATTCCTGCCGTTGGAAAATCTGGAAGAATTGTAAATCGTTTGCCTTTAAGATGTTTTATGGACGCTTCAATAAGCTCTATAAAATTGTGAGGTAAAATTTTTGTGGATAAACCAACGGCAATACCTTCGCCTCCCTGTGCCAAAAGCAAAGGAAACATAACTGGCAAATTTATAGGCTCTTTTCTTCTACCATCGTAAGACGCCTGCCATTCTGTAATTTTAGGATTATAAACTACATCTAAGGCAAATTTAGAAAGTCTTGCTTCAATATAACGAGAAGCTGCTGCTCTATCGCCTGTTAGAATATTTCCCCAGTTCCCTTGGGTATCTATCAATAAATCTTTCTGACCGATTTGTACCATGGCATCAGCAATACTAGCATCACCATGTGGATGATATTGCATAGTATGCCCAACAATATTCGCTACTTTATTGTAACGTCCATCATCTAAATCTTTCATTGAATGCATAATCCGCCTTTGTACAGGCTTAAATCCATCTTCAACGGCAGGTACAGCACGCTCTAGGATAACATACGATGCATAATCGAGAAACCATTCTTTATACATTCCGGTAACCTTAGTGATTGTTTCTTGGTTACCACTATCTTCGTTTAACGCTTCATGTTCTTCTGACATTTATACCTCTTTATGCTTTAAGTTCTCTTTTATTATCTTTCGTAAGGATTGCTTTACGTATTTTAATTTTCTGCGTTTTAATAATGTAATATTAAAGCGTTCTTTTAATAAGGTACCATCCTTCTGCTCTATTACAATGATTAGCGCTCTATAAAATAAATAGTTGCTAATTTTAAAACCAATCAATTTACGTTTTACAATATCAAGTTTCTTCTCTCTGTAATTTAAATATTCAGTAACTATAAGTCCACTATTGGTTATTACAATTTTAGCCCCATCACTATCATACTCAAAATACCGAGCTACGAAATGCACGATAACCACTGCAATTAGTAGACCTATTATAATATATATTGAGCTACTTTCAAAAAAATTAAAAGATTTAAAAACCGTTGCCAGTAATATAGCGGTTGCTACCAATAAAAAATATATAGAAATTATGGTATTCTTAATATTTCGGTTATCTATTCTCATGCGTTTTCTTCAACTACATCTAATTCAACTTTCAGATTATCAATAATAAACTCTTGTCGCGTAGGTGTATTTTTTCCCATATAAAAGGACAACAACTCTTCAATAGACATATCTTTATCTAGCATTACTGGATCTAAACGAATGTCTTCTCCTATAAAATGCACAAATTCGTCTGGTGAAATCTCACCCAAACCTTTAAATCGCGTAATTTCTGGTTTAGGTTTTAATTTTTCCATAGCATTACGTCGTTCTTCTTCAGAATAACAATAAATAGTTTCTTTTTTATTTCGGACTCTAAATAACGGGGTTTGTAAAATGTATAAATGACCATCTTTAATCACTTCTGGAAAGAATTGTAAGAAAAATGTAATTAACAATAACCGAATGTGCATACCATCGACATCGGCATCCGTCGCAATTACGACATTATTATATCGTAAATCTTCTAGCGATTCTTCTATATTTAAAGCTGCTTGAAGCAAATTGAATTCTTCATTCTCGTATACGATTTTCTTGCTTAAACCATAACAGTTTAGCGGCTTCCCTTTTAAACTAAATACCGCTTGTGTATTTACATCTCTTGATTTTGTAATACTACCGGAAGCTGAATCTCCCTCCGTAATAAATAAGGTGGTTTCTAAATACCGTTCATTTTTAGTATCGCCAAAATGTACACGACAATCGCGCAATTTTTTATTGTGAAGACTCGCTTTCTTGGCTCTATCTTTTGCTAATTTTCTAATTCCGGATAACTCTTTACGCTCACGTTCAGCCTGAAGAATTTTACGTTGAATCTTTTCAGCAGAATCCGGATTTTTATGTAAAAAATTATCTAAATAGGTTTTTACAAAATCATTAATATACGTTCTAACCGTTGGCAAATCGCCACCCATATCTGTAGAACCCAATTTTGTTTTAGTCTGACTTTCAAAAACAGGTTCCATCACTTTTATTGCAATAGCGGCTACAACCGATTTTCTTATATCAGATGCTTCGTAATTCTTACCATAGAATTCTCTTATGGTCTTTACTACGGATTCCCTAAAAGCGGCTAAATGTGTTCCACCTTGTGTGGTGTTTTGCCCATTTACAAACGAGTGGTATTCTTCACTGTATTGCGTTTTACTATGGGTTATGGCCACTTCAATATCATCACCTTTAAGATGGATTATAGGATACAACATATCAGCATCATTGATGTTTTCCGATAACAAATCCTTTAAGCCATTTTCGCTAAAATACTTTTCACCATTAAAAACTATCGTTAATCCAGGGTTTAGATACACATAATTTTTAAGCATTTTAACGATATATTCGTTACGATACTTGTAATTTTTAAATATAATTTCATCTGGAATAAAAGAAACCTTAGTGCCTTTTCGTCTAGAAGTATCATCTAATAATTCTTGATTGGTAAGGTTGCCCTGTTCAAATTCTGCTGAAGCCGATTTACTATCTCTAGTCGATTCTACTCTAAAATACGATGATAACGCATTCACGGCTTTTGTACCTACTCCATTAAGACCAACCGATTTCTTAAAAGCTTTAGAATCATATTTTCCACCAGTGTTCATTTTAGACACCACATCGACGACCTTACCTAGTGGAATTCCACGACCATAATCTCTAACAATAACACGTTCTCCATGTACTGAGATTTCAATGGTTTTTCCAGCACCCATTACAAATTCATCTATAGAATTGTCTAACACCTCTTTTAAAAGAATATAAATCCCATCGTCTGGAGAAGATCCATCGCCTAGCTTTCCAATATACATGCCAGGTCGCATTCGGATGTGCTCTTTCCAATCGAGTGAACGTATATTATCTTCGGTATAGTTAGACTGTTCTGACATGGGCATAGTAGAGATTATTGCTGAGAGGCTAATATAAGACTATAGCTTAAAAAATGAAATATGGTTTTAACAAAGTAATTAACAATAACACTTAATAACTGGTATAAACCCCAAAACTTTGCAAAAGCGTTAATTTCTATTTCTATTAGGCACACTATCTGTTAGCCTTATCAATATTTTTGTAAAAAAATTCCATGAAAAATTCACTTCTAGTATTATTAGTTATACTTATTAACTCAGCGGTTTTTGCACAACAGAGAACCATACAACAAAATGCAACATCTCCTTACGAGTGGAAATGGAAACGTGATGGTATTTGGACGGCTGCCGGATTAGGAGCTAGCTTTTATGGGTTGACGCTGATTAAAAATAAAGATGACATATCTACTAGCGAATTGCAAAGCATCATGGAAAAACGAGATGATATTAATTTTATAGACCGTTGGGTAGCAGGAAATAATTCTGATAATGCTAGAAGTATAAGTGACATTCCTTTTGCGCTGTCTTTTGCAGCTCCACTTGTATTATTATTTGATGATGAAGTCAATGATCACACCGCTCAGGTTTTAGGAATTTATCTCGAGAGTATGGCCACCACTGGGGCTTTGTATACAATAACTGCTGGGTTAGCAAATAGATCACGACCTTATGTTTACGATACTGATAATTCAGATTTTAGAAGATTATCTAAAAACGGACAACGCTCTTTTTATTCGGGTCATGTGGCAGCAACAGCAACAGCCACTTTTTTTACGGCTAAGGCATTTCAGGATTTTAATCCAGATTCGGCAGGCATTCCATATGTGTGGGCAGGTGCCGCTATTTTACCAGCAGCTGTGGGTTACTTACGTCTCGAAGCTGGTGAACATTTCTTGACCGATGTACTTTTAGGGTACGGATTAGGAGCCTTAGCAGGTTATTATATCCCAGAACTACATAAACGAAAGGATGAATCTAATTTTGGATTAACACCAGTTATGGGACGTACGCGTTTTGGAGATTCTTATCAGGCGCTGAGTTTAAATTATACCTTTTAATAGTAAGTAATACATTTAAAATTCAGTTTTATTACTTATAAAAATAGAACACGGATAAACTTTTAGACCATCAGTGATATTAACTCAATTCATCACGAAATTCTAGACGTTGCCATATCTTGGATATGAGGAACTGATTAATAAAAAATGTGTACCACTAAAAGAGCGCATTAATAGATTAAAAACACATCATTTAATGTTAATTCTGCCTTAGAGAAATTCTGCTTTCGTTAGAGATTATACGTTAAATAAAAAGTGCATCACATCGCCATCTTTAACAATGTAGTTCTTACCCTCTACTTTCATTTTACCAGCTTCTTTTACTTTAGCCTCACTTCCGTATTGTACATAATCCTCGTAAGCAATAACTTCTGCTCTAATAAAACCTTTTTCAAAATCGGTATGAATAACTCCAGCCGCTTGAGGACCTGTTGCCCCAACATTAACCGTCCAAGCTCTAACTTCTTTAACTCCAGCCGTAAAATAGGTTTGCTGATTTAATAGCTTATAAGCTGAACGAATTAATTTTGCAGAACCTGGTTCTTCTAAACCTATATCAGCCAAGAACATTTGACGTTCTTCGTAATCGTCTAATTCATTAATATCGGCTTCTGTGCCAACTGCCAATACTAAAACTTCTGCGTTTTCATCCTTTACCGCCTCTCTAACTTTTTCTACAAATGCATTTCCTGTAGTTGCAGAACCTTCGTCCACATTACAAACATACATTACAGGTTTATCTGTAATAAATTGAGTTGGTTGTACAAATTCTTCGTAATCTTCTTCTGAAAATTCTAAAGCTCTTACCGAAATACCAGCTTCTAAGTTTTCTTTGATCTTAAGAAGAATAGCTTCTTCTTTTTGTGCTTCTTTGTTACCTGTTTTGGCCGCACGCTTCACTTTGTCTAACTTCTTTTCAGTCGTTTCCAAATCTTTAAGCTGTAATTCCATATCGATAGTTTCCTTATCTCTTATTGGGTCTACAGAACCGTCAACATGAACAATATTATCATCCTCAAAGCAACGCAATACATGAAGAATGGCATCCGTTTCTCTAATGTTAGCTAAAAATTGGTTACCTAAACCTTCACCTTTAGATGCTCCTTTTACCAAACCTGCGATATCCACAATTTCAACCGTAGCTGGCATTACACGTTCTGGGTTTACTAATTCTTCTAATTTCTGTAATCTCGGATCTGGTACATTTACCACTCCAATATTAGGTTCTATAGTACAAAACGGAAAGTTGGCACTTTGCGCTTTGGCATTAGATAAACAGTTAAATAAGGTTGACTTTCCTACGTTTGGTAATCCTACAATTCCAGCTTTCATCGAGTAAATTTATTAGTTCGTTTCCGTAAAACGGAAATCTCTTTTTTGCGAGTGCAAATGTAGTTAATAAATAGAAATAATATGTGATACTTATTGATGTTATTAATAATTGTAGTTAAATAAACTCTGCACACTTTCGCCCTCTTTCAAAGCAAGATATTGTTTTGAATTCCCATCATCTTTCATGGCAATTAATGGATCATAATAATTTATAATTTTTAAAATTAATTCATCGTCTACAGAAAAGAGAACTTTTTGTTTGATTTCTTCAAAGCTTAATATTTCTTTATGCTGAGAATACATATATTTTGCTATACATCTTAACTCAATGTAAAACACTCTATGCTTCAAGTTTTCATTGTACGAATTAAGTTCAGACATTTCCATTTTTAATTCAGAATACTCAAATCTTAACTCACCTAAATTGTTTCCTTGTTCTACAATTCTTTTATTCTTTAATTTTATTTCGTCTAAAGCTTTTATTAAATCCGCTTTCAAAGTTTTAGAAGATTTTGCTCTATCTGAATTTAAATTGAGAATTTTATTATTTAAAACCATATTTTCTTTTGCTAATTTGGTTTTCATAATGGAATCTTTGGCCTTTTGTTATTTTAAAGTCATGACCTTCTTTGTCATTTTGTGTCTATATTTTTGTGATATAAACAAACTATCTTTAATATACTTTTCTTTAATTCTGTTTAACGAATCTATTTGAAGTTTTAATTCTCTTTTTTCAAGCTTTACTTCCTTTACTTTATTATCAAAAAATTCTCTAGCATTCGTTCCATAGAAAGCTACTATTGCTAAAATGATCGGTAATAAAGTTGCAACCAAGGTAATCCAAAAATTAGGTTTTTTATTAAACGTTTTTTTTAAGTCTTGAACTTCAGCACTATTTCTTTCACTTTCAGAAATATTCTTTGCTGCAATACTATAATCTATGAACTCCTTTTTTTTTTGGTTGTTGACTGATGATATTCTTCAAAATTCATAGTAAATAGACTAATTATTAATTGTGCTAAATTAAATCATACCTAAAGAGTTAAAAATCATAATTATAAGTAGTTGTAAACAAAAAAAATCCCAAGCCAAAGACTAAGGATTTCCATATTAATTAATAAAAATATCAGCAAAATTTAAGCTTCAGGAAGATAAATATCAAAAATAGCCCCTTTATTAAATTCACTTCTGGCAGCAATATAACCTTCGTGGTTTTCTATAATACGTTTTACAATAGCTAAACCAATACCCGTACCAGTATATTCTTCTTTGCTATGCAGACGTTGAAAAACTTCAAATATTTTTTCGTGATATTGTTGTTCAAAACCAATACCATTATCTGAGAAACGAATGTGACAGTAAGTTGTTTTCTTCTTTAAAGACGCAATACCAGTCTCTTTTCCTTTTAGTATTTCACAACTAATTTTTATCGTAGTGGGAGTATCTAATTTCGAAAATTTGATTGAATTACTCACTAAGTTTAATATCACCTGCTGAAATTGTACAGGAATAATACGGACATCACAGATATTTTCGAGTTCAAAAGTGACATCTTTTTGCATTAATTCTTCACTCAAAGTTTCCTTGGTGTCCTCAATAATATCTTCAAGATTATAAATTTCGAAAGTACTTTCCTGAACATTGGTTCTAGAATACGCAATTAAATCTTGTATTAACGTTTGCATGCGGTGTGCTGAGGTCTGCATTCGAGAAAAATAACTCTTCGCATTATCAGACAGTTTATCCAATTCCTTTTCTTTGATTCGTGAGGCAAATGTTTGTATTTTACGTAGCGGTTCTTGCAAATCGTGACTAGATATATAGACAAAGGATTGCAACTCCTTATTCATTTTTTCTAGATCTACATTTTTGTTTTCCAATTCTTTAGTACGCGTTTTTACCATATTTTCTAACTTTGAGGTAAAAACTTTTTGTTCTTGAATATCGGTACTACTACCCACCCACATTTTAATGACACCATTAGCATCTTTTTGAGGTATCGCACGACTTAATTGCCAACGGTATTCTCCATCAAATTTGCGGAACCTATGTTCTATTAAGAAATCGCTACCTGTGTTTACGGATGTGGTCCATTCCCTAATATTTTCCTCCTGATCATCAGGATGAACAATCTGCAGCCAACCGTCTTTTTTAATTTGCTCTAACGTTAATCCGGAAAAATCAAAAACAGATTGATTAAAATAATTGAGATTTCCTTCCGGATCAGATGTCCAAATAAACTGTGGCATAGAATCGGCTAAAAGTCTGAATTTTTCTTCCCGATCTAATAACTGTTGCTGAAAATTGCGTTCTTCAGTAATATCTCTTACTGTGCCAAGCATACGCTCGGGTTGGTTATCATCATCATAAAACACTTTGCCTTTTACATCTTTCCAATGTAAGGTCTGGTCTTCCCAAAATATCCTAATTTGATAATGTAGTGTCCCTGTTTTAAAGGCTTTTTCAAAGGCAGTAGCTCTAATTTCAAGATCGTCTGGATGCACATGAGAAATCATTTTTTCTTGCGTTAAGTGATTCTCATTCGAAAAACCTAAAATATCATAACAACGATCAGACGCCACAATATCTTGGGTCTGAAGGTTTAAATCCCATATACCGAGCTCACTGGCCTCTATAATTAATTTAAGTTTCTCTTCGTTCTCTTCTATTAAATGCTTAGCTTTTACCGTAGCAGTCACTTCCGTTGCTACAACCATAATACCTGTGATAGTATTATTTTCTTTTAAAGGATAATAAACGAAGTTAAAATAGGTTGTCTCATTTTTACCATGTCGGTTTAAATTTATCGGAAATTCATTACCATAAAAGGCGTCGCCTGTTTTATAGATATCATCAATAATTGGTGCTATAACGTCTTTTACTTCGGGTAAGGTTTTAAAAAGTGGCTGTCCAATACACTGCTCTTCCGTTCTATCTACAATTTGCAAGTAATATTGATTGGCCATTTCGACAATATGATCTGAGCCTCTAAAAATAATAATGCCCAGAGGTGCTTGCATTACGGAATCCCTGAAGCGTTTTTCACTCTCCTCTACTTTACGTCTAGCTTCATGCAATTCGGTAACTTCGGCAGCCGTATTCATAACGGCGTAAGTTTTTCCTGAAGCATCCAATAATGGTGTGAAATTATAATTGAAATAGTAAGGTTTTAAAACACCATCTTTTTCTATATCGACACGCTGATTTACAGCATGAAACGGAACGCCAGATTGTAATACAGCACGAACTTGATTAAATATTTCTTGGTTATCTAACTCTGGTAAAATATCAGTATATAATTTGCCTACGACATTATTACCTTTTCCCCAAGCATCCATAATGGATTGGTTGGCAAGTGATATTCGCATTTCTTCACCCACGTAGACTCCTATAGGAAACGGTGCACTTTCTACTAATGCTCGTATATTTTGTTCACTCTCTTCTATTTTTTTTCGGGCTTTAGCTTGTGAAGTTACATCATAACCAATGGCCATAATGCCATTGATATTTCCTTTTCCATCATAAAGAGCTTCATAGGAAAAATTAACATAAATAGTTCCCAACTTGCCATTTCTAACTAATTCTATAGGGCGTTCTGCGGTTGCAAAACGTTCGCCCGTTTTATGAACACCATCTAATAATTCTTGTATTCCTTGAGATGCCAATTCTGGCATGGATCTAAAAATGGAAACATTCAGTACCTCTTCCTCAGTTCTTCCCCACAGTTCTAAGGCATATTTATTAGCGATCTCTACTCGGTAATCAGGACCCCTAAATATTGAAATAGCCACGGGAGCCTGAAGAATCATAAGTTTTAGATTTCTTTCACTTTCTTCAATTTTTTTTCGAGCCATTACCCTATTTGTAACGTCTTCTAAGGTTCCGGTTAAGCGGTATGCTACATTATTGTCATTAAACCATGCTCTACCTCTGGCATGTACAATAGTTTCCTTTTTAGTAAGCTCATTGATTATTGCATATTCTATATCATAATCTCCACCTTGCTCATTTTGAAGTGCAGACTTTATGGCATCGGTAACCCGCTGTTTGTCTTTATTTACAATAACTTCAAGCGCGTGGGATAACTCAATTTCTCTGTTAGCAGGTAATCCAAACCAATTTTTTAATCTGTCGTTACAAGCAAATGTATTGGTTATTGGATTATAGTCGTAAGTAGCCAGTTTAGCAGCTTCTATGACAAATTCCAATTCATTTTTGTCATCTATTTGATTAAGTTCGGCTTTCTTTTTATGTGTGGTTTCTAACACCGTCACTAAAACACCACCAACATCACCAGACGCTAATTTAATGGGACTGTAAGAAAAATCGAAATAAGAATTTTCTATACGACCATTGCGATCTAAAGGCAACATAAAATCAGAGAATCTCACCGATTCTCCTTTTAATACATCTTGATGCATGGTACCTAGAATATCCCAAACTTCAGAAAAAGTGTCTCTTTTACTCCGTCCTAAAGCTTGTGGATGCTTTCGTGGCCCTAAAATAGGGAGATAACCATCATTATAAATTTGAGTCAACTCTTTACCCCAAGCAATGCACATCCCAAAAGGGTTATTAAGTAATACACTTACCATGGTTTTTAAGGGTTCGGGCCAAACTTCGGGATTACCAATTGGGGTATTACTCCAATCTTTAGTTCTAATGAGTTCCCCCATTTCTCCTCCTCCTTCTAAAAAAATATGCGCTGTTGTATTAATACTCATGTAATCGTTAAGGGTAAATAATAAATTGTTCTTTAGAACGTAATTGAGAATTTGTGGATGTGAATAATGAAATTGCTTTTTCTACCACCTTTTTTATATTAGAAAACTCTCCAGGTTTTTGAATATAATGATGCGCTCCCATTTCGTAAAGATGATTTACAACCGTTCTGTCTAAAGACGTAGAGTAAATTATAATTGGAATATCCTTTAATTTATTTATGGATTTAATTTCTTCCATACATTCCATACCTGATTTTTTAGGCATATTTAAGTCTAAAAAAATTAAATTAGGACGATTGGCGGGTTCAGCTAATAAAAAATTCATTAACTCTACTCCATCATTTAATATAGAAAGTGTAAGTTGTCCTATTTCGTCGATGGCTTCTTTAAAGAAGTCGCAATCATCAATGTCGTCATCAGCAAGCAAAAGGTGAAGATTCATTTTTTTCTTGTTATTAAATTATAGACTTATACTATCTAACGCATAATATTGCATATATGATGGTTTACTTTTTTGATTAAACAAAAATAAGTGTCCTAGATTACATATTCAATAAAAAAGAATGTTAAAAAAACACCTTAATAAACTATAAAAACTGAGCGTTATTTTGAATACTCTAACGTAAAAAAAAATATACGATAAGGACTAAAATAATAAAAAATGAATTAATACGATTTAAATATCTAACATAATGCTTTGTTTTATTTGTACTACTTTGATCTTTGCGAAAAATCAGAAAAAAAAATCCCAAGCCAAAGACTCAGGATTTCTATATACAACTCTAGCGTATTTTATTGCGCTTCAATTTCAGTACTTTCTGTTGCACCATCTCTTGGTATATTATCTTCTTTAAGGTATTTATCCAAGAATTTGAGAATTCGACTATACGATTCAATTTGATTTTCTTTTTTAACAAAACCATGGCCTTCATCTTCAAATAAAACATATTCTACAGGAACTCCATTTTTTCGTACACCTTCAACAATTTCATCACTCTCAACCTGCAAAACTCTGGGGTCTTGTGCGCCTTGTAATACAATTAAAGGTTTGGTCACTTTATCCGTATGGAATAATGGAGAAATACGCTTCAGCCGAACTGAATCTGCCGAAAACGGATCACCCAATTCTAAATACAATGATTCTCTCATGGATTCCCAGTATGGAGGAATACTTTTAAGGGTTCTCATCCAGTTCGTCACTCCAAAAATATTGACACCTACATCAAACTCTTCGGGTGTAAACGTTAAGGCAGCCATAGTCATATAACCACCGTAAGATCCTCCGATAATACCAATTTTATCGCCATCAATTTCAGACTGCGAAGCCAACCAATTCTTTCCTTCAATACAATCTTGTAAATCTTTTTCGCCATGATTTAGGTCATCCATTTGATAAAAAGTTTTACCATATCCGCTGCTACCACGATTATTAACCGCTAAAACAGCATAACCATGATTCACCATATACTGAATCAGTGAGCTAAACCCTTGTCGTGTTTGACCACCTGGGCCACCATGCACCCAAACCATCGCCGGAACTTTACTATCTGCTGAAGCTTGGTGAGGCAAATAATAAATTGCGGGGATTTCTACACCATCGAAGGACTTGTAACGAATCACTTTGGCGGTCACTAAATCTTCAACGTCTATAGCATCGTTGAGTACATTGGTTAGCTTATATTGCTCTTTTGTGTCTATATTATAGGTATATAAGTCTGAAGGCGCATTAGAACCGCCCACGTACATACGCATCCATTTTTCATCATCGCTAAAACCAACACTGGTAATACTTTTATTTTCAAAATTTGGTAAATCTATAGGTTCCATGGTTTTATAGTCTAAAACGTCGATTGCATTTTTTCCGTCGTCATTGACATAAACAATCATGTATTTACCATCGGACGTAAAATTGCTCCCTACGATATCCCAAGATTTTTCTAAAACTTTTTCCTTTTCTTTAGTGTTGAGATCATAAGACATTAAATAGGAGAATTCGCCACCATCATCTGTAGTATAGTAGAATTTAGAATTATCTCTAGAGAAATCTTGTGATGAATTTTTGCTTTGATTGTCATTAAGTTTTGTCATTTCCTCAGACTTTACATTATAGAGAAATAGGTCGCTATCATTCGTATTTAAGGATTTCGTTAATGCAAAATAATTTTCATCGCTCGACATACCAGCAAAATTGAGACCGGTATCATCTTGATAAATCATGTCTGAAGTATAGTCTTCAATCGACATTTTATAGACATCAAAATATTTTGGATTCCGTTTGTTTGAGCCAAAATACAAATACTTATCATCGTCTGACCATCCATAAAAACTGGCTTTCGCTCCCAATTCTGGTGTAATATCTTTAATGTTTCCTTCTAAATCCCTTACAAATAAGTGGTCTATTTCGTCGCCGTTACCATCAGCACTCAATAACATTCTATTGTCTTTAGGAAAGTAAGATTCTGCAAAAATCGAAGTGCTATCAGACGAAGTAATTGCCGTTAAATCACCTCCTGTAGAAGAGACTGTATATACATTATAGATTCCTGAGCGGTTACTAGAAATAAGTAAACTACTATTATCCGCTGAAAAACTTCCTCCACCTATAGCTTCATTATCCATAAATTGTTCGATCGAATATTGCTTAATATCGCGATCCACTTGTGCTTTGTCAGCTTTCTCATCTTTGCAAGAAAGCATGAGTACCAATACGCCTAATGCTAAAATTTTTGATTTCATGATGGTGTTTTTTTAATTTCACTTAAATGTACAACATTATAATGAACCTTTTAATTTAGCTCCAACAGAAGAATGAGCATTATCTAAACAATTCATATTTAAGTATCAATATGTCTATTTAACTCGTTAAACTAATTATGAAATTATATAAAAAAAAATCCCGAGCCATAGACTCAGGATTCAATTATTATTTTGTGATATTACATTAGTACTTTAGCCTTCAGGATGCATAAATTTTTGTTTCCCTAGTAAGACTTCTTCCGACTCAACATGGTCCTCATCTGGGACACAGCAATCCACTGGACAAACGGCAGCACACTGAGGTTCTTCGTGGAAACCTATACACTCGGTACATTTATCTGGTGCAATGTAATACACTTCGTCATCAATAGGTTCTTGCGTTTCGTCTGCATCAACTTCTTTACCGCTTGGTAAGACCACTTTACCTGACAAACTTGTACCATCAGAATAACGCCAATCATCGGCTCCTTCATAAATAGCAGTATTTGGGCATTCTGGCTCACATGCTCCACAATTAATACATTCGTCTGTGATTATTATTGCCATAATAGTATATTTATCTTTTTCTTATTTAATCTGACCGTTTATAAATAATAAATGACCGATTGAATGCGCAAAAATTTTTTCTTGCTCACTTCGTTTCCGTAATTTTGCACTTGCTATAACGGCAAACACAAATGCAAAAATAAAGCCAAAACATCGTATAACCAAACCATATATGGATTTACAGCAAAGAATTAACGCTTTTGTAAAATTAGGTGCGTTTTTAAATCAATTTCAAAAAACCGAAAGTATAAAACACGATCATATCGAAGCCAATGATCTATTTTATGACGGTTTTAAACATCAAATAAAATTAGCTGAAGAATCAAATGGATGGTTCACAAAAAGCAATATTTCTTTCAGTTTAATCAATTGGTCTAATGCTCTGACTAGAAGCAATATTAGCAAATGGATAGGCAAGTATAACTTTAATAATGAAACCACTAAAAAAGTGGCCATAATTATGGCTGGTAATATACCGTTAGTTGGTTTTCATGATTTTTTATGCGTTCTAATTACTGGTCATTCTGTATTGGTAAAACAGTCTTCAAATGATAAACATCTATTACCTTTTTTAGCGAAATACTTAGAAGTTGTTGAACCAGGTTTTAAAAACAAGATTACATTCGCTGAAGAAAAACTTACCAATTTTGAAGCTGTCATCGCCACAGGCAGTGATAATACGGCACGATATTTTGAATACTATTTTAAAGACAAGCCAGCCATAATAAGAAAAAATCGTAATTCCGTTGCCGTTTTAACAGGTAATGAATCTGACGAACAGCTTAAAGATTTATCTGATGATATATTTAGATATTATGGTTTAGGGTGTAGAAATGTATCTAAATTGTTTGTACCGAAGGATTATAATTTTGATGCCTTTTTTAAGGCAATATATAAGTGGCACTCTATTATCAACGAATCTAAATATGCTAATAACTACGATTATAATAAAGCGGTATATTTAATGAGTGAATTTGCCATGCTAGAAAATGGCTTTCTTATGATAAAGGAGGACAAGAGTTATGCGTCACCGATCGCCACTCTATTTTATGAATACTACACCACTAGTGAGGAATTAAAACAAAAATTAAATTCAAATAACAGTAATATTCAATGTATTGTATCTGAAGAATTCTCTAAGGACGAAATAGAATTCGGCAATACTCAGAACCCACAGCTTTGGGATTATGCAGATAATGTGGATACTATTGAATTCTTGTTAAGAATATAGTCGAAAAATTATCAATTTCGTAACTAAATTTTACCAATAAATTAGCACCTTTGTAGCTGTTTAAATAATTAAACTCAGGAAAACATCTTAAGATTTGTCCTGATATAAATTTAGAATTAATGAAAAAACATAATTTTAGCGCAGGACCATGTGTGTTACCAAAATCAGTAATGGAGCAAGCAGCAGCAGCTGTTTTAGACTTTGATCAAGGCTTATCACTTTTAGAAATATCTCATCGTAGCAAACCTTTTGTGGATGTTATGGAAAATGCCAGATCTTTAGCCTTAGAATTATTAGGTTTACAAGGCAAAGGCTATAAAGCGTTATTTTTACAAGGAGGTGCGAGTACTCAATTTCTTATGGTAGCCTTAAACCTTTTAGAAAAAAGAGCGGGTTATTTAAATACGGGTACATGGGCGGATAAAGCCATTAAAGAAGCTAAAATTTATGATGATATCTATGAAGTAGGCTCTTCAAAAAATGCCAATTATAATTACATCCCAAAAGGCTACGAAATTCCAGAAGATTACGACTATTTTCATTGCACGTCTAATAATACCATTTTTGGAACCCAAATGAAAAGTTTTCCAAAGTCACCAATTCCAATGGTATGTGATATGAGTAGTGATATTTTTTCGCGTCAATTAGATTTTACTCAATTCGATTTAATCTATGCCGGAGCACAAAAAAATATGGGTCCTGCAGGTACAACCTTAGTCGTTGTAAAGGAAGACATTTTAGGAAAAGTATCTCGCAAAATTCCGTCAATGATGGATTATAAAATTCATATCGGAAAAGGCAGTATGTTTAATACCCCTCCAGTATTCGCGGTTTACGTTTCCATGTTAAATTTACAGTGGCTTAAAGATCTTGGCGGTATTAAAGCTATAGAAGAAATAAACGAGAAGAAAGCAAGTTTAATGTATTCTGAAATTGACTTAAATCCTTTATTTAAAGGGTATGCGGCCAAAGAAGATCGCTCTAAAATGAATGCTACTTTCACTTTAGAAAATGAAAATCTCAAAGAAACCTTTGATGCCATGTGCAAAGAAGCAGGAATTAATGGTATAAATGGCCATAGAAGTGTTGGCGGATACAGAGCTTCTATGTACAATGCATTATCTTTAGATAGCGTAAAAGCACTTGTTGAGATTATGAGTGAATTGGAGAGTAAAGCATAAAACAGTTTTTGCTTGAATATATCAGGCAATATTAATAGTTAAAATTCAAATTTGAAATATTGAATTTTAAGCTTTAAATTTTGAATAAAACAATGAAAGTATTAGCAAACGACGGAGTTTCTCAAAGTGGCATTACAGCCTTGGAAACTGCAGGTTACGAAGTTATCACCACAACGGTCGCCCAAGAGCAATTACAAAATTATATCAATAAAAATAACATCGATGTATTGCTAGTTAGAAGTGCAACCACTGTAAGAAAAGATTTAATAGACAACTGCCCTAGCCTAAAAATTATAGGTCGCGGAGGGGTTGGTATGGATAATATTGATGTAGAATATGCACGTGGTAAAGGCCTTAAAGTCATTAATACTCCAGCAGCATCGTCTCACTCGGTTGCCGAATTAGTTTTTGGTCATTTTTATGGTTTAGCGCGTTTTTTACACAATTCTAATCGCGATATGCCATTAGAAGGTGATGCAAATTTTAAAGGATTAAAGAAAGCTTACGCTAAGGGAACAGAATTAAAAGGTAAAACTTTAGGTGTTCTTGGTTTTGGCCGTATTGGTCAGGCTACAGCAAAAGTAGCTCTGGGCGCGGGAATGAAAGTAGTAGCTTTCGATCCGTTTTTAGATAAAGCTGATTTACAATTAGATTTCTTCGATGGACAGAAAGTGAATTTTGAAATTGAAACTATCTCTAAGGAAGAAGTTTTAAAACAATCTGATTTTTTAACATTACATGTACCTGCTCAAAAAGATTACGTTATTGATGAAGCCGAATTCAATCAAATGAAAGATGGTGTTATAATTGCTAATGCCGCTCGCGGTGGAGTTATAAATGAAGTGGCGCTAGTTAAAGCATTAGAAAGTGGAAAGGTAGCAAGGGCAGCATTAGATGTGTATGAAAAAGAACCTAAGCCAGAAGTTCAGCTTTTAATGAATCCTGCATTATCATTAACACCACATACGGGTGCTGCAACAAATGAAGCACAAGATAGAATTGGTGTTGAACTAGCAGAACAGATTATTGCTATTCTTGGTTAATATAAAATGTGACCAAAACAGAATAAATGAGTCCTACTAAAGTGGGACTTTTTTTGTACCTTATAAACGATGTATTTACTAACTTTAATTATATATAAAAATGGCAGGAATTTTAGATTTATTAAACAGTGAAATGGGAAGTACAATTATTAGTGGTGTAGCTGGTTCTACCGGAACAGACAAAGCTAAAACTAGTAGCGTACTTACCATGGCATTACCTGTACTTATGAAAGCTATGGAGCGTAACGCCTCCACACCCGAAGGTGCTCAAGGTTTAATGGGAGCGATAAACAATAAGCATAATGGTAGCATACTTGATAATCTCGGTGGATTGTTTGGCGGTGGAGTTAACGAGTCTGTAAAACAAGATGGCGAAGGCATTCTAGACCATATACTTGGCAGTAAAAAACATGGCGTTGAGCAAGTTATTGGGCAAAAAGCAGGATTAGATGCTAGTTCTGTTAGTAATATTTTAAGAGTTGCGGCTCCTATTTTAATGGGGATTTTAGGTAAACAAGCTAAGCAAAATAACGTGAATTCTCAAAGTGGGATTACGGATTTATTAGGTAGTTTACTTGGTGGAGCAAGTAAATCTGGCCCTGTAACCACTGAGCAAAGTTTTTTAGAAAAAATATTAGACGCTGATGGAGACGGCAGTGTGATTGACGATGTAGCCGGAATGTTTTTAGGTGGTAAAAATGAAAGTTCAGGAGGTATTGGTGGAGCTTTAGGAGGTTTATTCGGAAAGTAAATTTTATTATTTTATAAATTATAAAAAAGCAGTTCTATGAGAGCTGCTTTTTATTTGAGTTACTTATCATTAACTTTCTAAACGGGTTTATTCACTCAGTGAAATTACGGATTTACAAATTTAGATTTAATATCTAATCTATAATCGTATTACTTTGTGGTGTTAAATCGACCAAAAAACTGATTTCCAATAACAAAATTTTAATACCTTTATCTACTATGAAGCATATTTTTTCTTTCTTAATTGTACTTATACTTGTAGCAAGTTGTAAATCTTACAACACTAACCAGACCATAAATAATGGTAACTCTAGCGGTCTGGTGGATAATGATACCGTTTCTATTAGTAGTGATGAAAATGATTACGAAATAATTATTATTGAACCAGGGTTTAATGCATGGCTAGCAGGTACAGCACGACCAGAAGGATA
Source organism: Winogradskyella bathintestinalis (assembly GCF_030407435.1). Classification (GTDB taxonomy): domain Bacteria; phylum Bacteroidota; class Bacteroidia; order Flavobacteriales; family Flavobacteriaceae; genus Winogradskyella; species Winogradskyella bathintestinalis. The sequence continues at coordinate 167,864 of NZ_JASDDK010000005.1, read as the reverse complement.
TTATTCTCAACAATTTTTAGAATCGAGAAATGCTTTACTTGTACAAGGTTGGAATCAAAGAAATTCGCAACCCATGACTTACGACCCCAATCTTTATGAACTTCGTATAGACTATGACGTCCATACCGATTATGGTTATGATATTAATTATAAATTATATAATTATTTTATTTATTTCCAGCTTAAATACAAACAACAACTTTCTTCTTTTAGACCCAGGATTTAATTTGTAATACATCATAATTTCTTAGTTTTGCAGCACGAAAATCGTGCTATGGAAAAATTTAAAAAACATTGGGAAATTCAACACAATTGGCAGTTGTTATTTCCCTTTTTTGGTTTAGTGATTTTAGGGTATTCGGCTTATAAAATTGCAAATGCCATTCTATCGGATTATAATTTTATTTTTAAAATTCTTTTAGCGATAATCTTCTTTTTCCCTCTTTTGAAATTAACCTTATTCTTATTTAAAAAATTAGAAAAAAAATGGATTTTAGATTATAAATGGGAAATGATCCGCGTGTTTATGGTCTTTGCTGTAACCGGTTCTTCGTCTTTGATTATAGGCAAACCTATAATTAAATTTATTGGAATTACTAAAGAAAACTTAAATCCCATGCTCTATTGGATTTTATACATTATCATTGGGCTAATTTTCTATCAGATACTTTTAGTAACCTTCGGATGGCTTTTTGGGCAATTCCAATTTTTCTGGGAATTTGAAAAGAAAATGCTCAGACGGTTTGGGTTAAAACGATTTTTAGATTGAATTTGAAAACAGTAATAACAACATTATTTAAACTTCTCGCAATAATACTCGTAATTGTTGTTTTACTACCTTCGGCGGTAAAATTTAGTCATGTATTTACGCATCATACTCATGTTGTTTGCCAAAATGATAGTTCATCAGATACTCACTTTCATGAATCAGATTTAGAGTGTGATTTTTATAAGTTCAAACTTTCAAAACAGCTTTATATTCAACATAATACGGAAACACTTACATCTGTTGAAGATAATTTCAACATTACCGATTCCCAGTACCAATTTGTAAGTGATTTTCAGAAACTTCAAATAGCGCTTCGAGGGCCTCCTCAAATGATTTAATAATTCGCATTACACATTTTTATTAATTATTAAATCATTTATTTATGAATCGATTACTATTCATAGTATGTGCAATAATATGCACAAATATTTATGCTCAAAACCCTATTAAAGGTAAGGTCTTAGAGCAAACAACTCAAACTGCTATACCTTATGCAACCATATATCTACCCGAATTAGAAACAGGAACTGTGACCAACAACAATGGTGAATTTTCTATTGAACTGCCAAAAGGCACTTATAAAATCGTGGTTTCATATATTGGCTTTCGTACCCAATCTCAGAATATTTCAGTACCGACTAAAGATTATTTAACAATTGAATTATCAGAATCTGCCATGGAAATGGAAGAAGTCATCGTGTCTACACCTTTTCACAAATTGCAGAGTGAAAACGTTATGAAAGTTGAACAAAAAAAGATAAAAGATCTAAAAGCTTCTGGTGCACTTACTCTTGCAGAAGGCATTACAAACATTGCAGGTGTAGAAAGCGTAAGTACAGGTAACAGTATTGGAAAACCTGTAATTAGAGGGCTCAGCTCTAATCGTGTTTTGGTTTATACTCAAGGTGTGCGTTTAGAAAATCAGCAATATGGAGACGAACACGGATTAGGAATTAATGATGCTGGTATAGAAAGTGTGGAAGTTATAAAAGGTCCAGCTTCCCTACTTTATGGGAGTGATGCTTTAGGAGGTGTATTATATCTAAATCCTGAGCGTTTTGCTAATATGGATACGTCTTCTGGGGACGCTTCTGTCAATTATTTTAGCAACACAAAAGGTTATTCAACCAATGTTGGCTATAAATCTTCCAGTAATGGATTTAAATTTTTGATACGAGGAAGTTTAGCTGAACATTCGGATTACGACACCAATCAATACCGCGTTACAAATACACGTTACAGAGAACAAGATTTAAAAGCAGGATTAGGTTATCAAGCCTCAAATTTTAAAACCGAATTTCGCTATAATTTGAATAATTCAAAATTAGGTTTACCAGAAGAGATTGGCATTCAGTCTACTGCAAAAACACCAATGTTACCCTATCAAAGTGTTGATAATCATATTTTTAGTTCAAAATCAACTTTATTTTTTGAAGACTCTAGCTTAGAGGTGAGTTTAGGTTATATCTATAATAATCGAAAAGAATTTGAAGATCATCATCACCATCATGAGCATAAAGATCACGATGACCACGACGATCACGACTATCACGACGAACACGACGAACACGATGACCATGACGAGCACGATGAACATGAGGAACATGAGGAACAGGAAGAAAATCATGATGAACAAGAGCGTTTAGAGGCAGCATTAAATATGAAGTTAAAAACGTTTAATTATGACATTAAATACAATCTTCCCGCTGTAGGGAGATTTGAAACCATTGTTGGTGTCCAAGGCATGAATCAGATAAATTCTAATTATGGAGAAGAAATTTTAATTCCTGATGCAACGACAAATGATTTTGGTGTTTTAGCAACGTCTCATATACATTTTGAAACTATTGATGTTCAAATAGGAGCGCGATATGATTTTCGGTCAATTAATATTGAAGATAATTTTGACAAAACTTTCAACTCCTTTAATGGTGCATTAGGGTTTAAAACTGACATCTTTCAAAATATAACTGCAAGATTAAATTTAGCCACCGGTTTCAGAGCACCCAACCTTGCCGAATTAGCGTCAGACGGATCACATGAAGGCACAAACCGCTATGAAATAGGAAATGAAAATCTCACAAACGAACAAAATTTTCAAATTGATTTAGCTTTAGAATATAAGAATGAGCATATTGAATTCTTCGCGAATGCTTTTTATAATAAAATAAATGATTATATTTTCTTAAATCCAAATGGTGAATTGATTAATGAAGATCCTGTCTTTTTATACGAACAGCAAAATGCAAGTTTATATGGTGGAGAACTGGGGTTGCATTTACACCCACACCCTATTCATTGGTTGCATTTAGAGAGTAGTTTTGAAACTGTAACAGGTAAACTGGATAATGACAATTATTTGCCATTAATTCCTGCAAATTCGTTGACCAATACACTGCGTGCTGAGTTTAACACTACAAGTATAAAAAATATTAATGCATTTGTGAAATTGCGATCAACCTTTGCACAAAACAATGTGAATACGTATGAAACTGTTTCAGATAATTATAATCTATTTAGCGTAGGAGCTGGTGGTACATTAACGATATTTAAAAACGATTTAGATATTTCAGTTTCAGCAACTAATCTTTTTGATACAGAATATATACACCATTTATCGCGATTAAAGTCGGATGGTATATTAAATATGGGACGGAATGTAAATGTAGGAGTTACATATTCCATGTAATAAATAAGTCATTTTTTTTGAGTACAGCCGAGATATCTAAAAGTATATTTCGGCTATATTTATTATGACAATCATTATTTCTTCAACTTTTGATCTTAGTCTCCCTTTCTTTTCTTAAAATATAAGTATAGAACCACATCAAGGTAAATGTTGGTATTACATCAAAACCAGGTAATGCTTCTTCAACGAGAGAAATTACTCCTGCAATTTTTCCTTGCCTACCTCGATATAATTTTGTCATTAACCATCCTGAAAGTGGTGCCCAAACAATATCTGAGAATTCACCGATTCCCGGAATAATAAATGAAACGAGGCCTATTGCATCAAATAAAAGGCTTAGCCCTAATATTTTGTATTTGTTCATTTTATCTAATTTGTTTTTCAGGGTTAATTACCAATTATAATATTGAAAGTCAAAGTTACTCAAAAATTAAACCGCTTATTAAGATACAAAACTTGCTAGTATGAATATTAATTAAAATAATATTGCTAAATAACACCAAAAGAAGGCCATAAACACAAAACAATATCTTATTGTTAATGTGGTCATTTGTCGGATTTTAACGTAATTAAGAACAGGTAAACGATAAAATTTGTAACTATAACAAGCAAGTTTGCCATCAATTACAATAATCTATAACTTCGATATCAGATCTCCCTCTATCTATTAAATCTAAATATTATGGAAACAAAATTCTCTTTGTTTAACCAGATTAATAGTTTATGTTACTGGTTATTAGTGTCAAGCGATTACAGAACTTCAGTGAAATTAGATGCAGAAAATGACACTTATAGTGTCTGCATTAAACATTGTGGCGTAGAACTCTATACCAACGTTATAAAAGGTTTTAGTAAGAGAAACGCTACTTTCTTAGAAAATGAATTGGACGGAATGGTTGCTGGTCTCTTACATTTAAAACAAAATGTAGAACAGAAATCTGCATAATTTTATTTACAAGTTATGAGGTTAATGCACAACTATAATTCAATTATTTCTGTAATAACCTCATACTTTAAATTTATTTATAACACTATCTAGCCAGCTTTCTAAGAGCAACCCATTGTTTTAACATTTCTCTAGAGTCTACAGCAGGATAGCCTAAAACGGTTTTTCCAGCTGGAACATCGTTCATAACTCCTGATCCCGCACCAACGGTTGCACCAGAATGAATAGTGACGTGATCTTTAATCGATGCTGAGCCGCCAATAACAACTCCATCTCCTAAAGTTACGGAACCTGCAAGTCCTGAACTACCTGCCATAATACAAGAGCGGCCAAGAACACAATTATGAGCTATTTGTACTAGATTATCAATCTTACAGCCATCTCCTAAAATCGTTGAACTGAATTTACCTCGATCCACACAAGAGTTTGCACCGATCTCAACGGCATTACCAATCACTACGTTTCCGATATGTGGAATTTTCACCAAACCTCTACCATCATCATTAGGACGATAACCAAAACCATCAGCCCCAATACTTACATTGCTATGAAAAATACAGTGGCTACCAATAACGGAACGTTCTCTGATAATAGTTCCCGACCATATGGTTGTATGGTCCCCAATCGTAGTTTCATCTAATATTGTTACATTAGGATATATTGTAACATTATTACCCAAAATCACATTTCTACCAATAAATGACCCAGCTCCTACTCTACTACCATTACCAATTTTAGCCGATTTATCAATGGTTGCTGCAGGATGAATTTCAGTTTCGAAATAAGGAGTGACAGGTGTGAAAGATTCTAATAACTTAGCCATTGCTAAATCTGCATTTTTCACTTTGATCAACACACGATTTTCACCAGGTTCAAGCGCTATTTTATCATTCACAATTGCTAAACTGGCCTTTGAATTTTTCCAAAGTGTTGCAAATTTTCGATTTCCTATAAATGTGGCTTGATTTTTATTAGCTTTAGTAATCTGCTCTAAACCTGTAATCTTATTAGTGGTTTGGCCTACAACGCTACCATTAATTATGGCATTTATATCTTCTATTGAGAAAGTTTTCATTTGTGTATTATTGTTAATTAGACAAACAAGATAGAGCTAAATTATTTAAATGATTCTTAAAACAAAATAGTTGACCATATATTACTTGTACTAATGCGTTTTACAGTCTAAGTGAAAGAAATAATTAAAGATTTGAATTAGGAGATTTTACAACGTAATCTCTCTAAATACAATTCCCAAAGCTTTCTGAATTTCTAATACTTTTTGCATTTCCCCAGAAATAATTAGAGCAATCGATTGCCCTACTTTACCCGCTCTTGCTGTCCTTCCACTTCTGTGTGTGTAATAATCTAAGTGTTCTGGTAATTGGTGATGCAGTACAAATGCGAGGTTATTAACATCGATACCTCTTGCTGAGACATCCGTAGAAATTAATACCTGTAAGCTCTCGTTTTTAAAAGCACGCATAACTTTATCTCGTTCTTTTTGTTGCATGTCGCCCTCTAGAGCACCAACAGCAAAGCCTTCATTTTGTAATTGATCGGCTAAAGATTTTGTACCTGCTTTTGTTCTGCAAAAAATGATACCTCTTTCATCTTGGCGTTTATCCAAAATACGAATAATCATATTCAACTTATCTTTTATCGATGTTTGAATAAAATGATGCGAAATATTTTCGTTCACCAATGCATTTTTGTTAACCTCTATTCTAACCGCACTTGGAGACATGTAATTTTTAATGATGCTTTTAATCTCATCAGGCATTGTGGCAGAAAACAGCCATGTGTTTCTTTTGGAGGTGTTAAATTTCAGGATTTTATTTAAATCTTCTTTAAAACCCATACTCAACATTTCATCAGCTTCATCTAATACTAAAGTATTAACATTAGAGATATCAACATCACCACGTTCTACCAAATCGAGCAAACGTCCCGGTGTGGCAACAACAATATGTGTTGTTCTGGTTAGGTTTTTAATTTGCTTATCAATTTTTTCACCACCGTAAACACCTTCCGCGAAAATTTTCCCATCAATATACTTCGTAAAACGAAATAATTGCTTTTGTATTTGCTGAACTAACTCACGTGTTGGTGCAATGATTAATGCTTGAACCTCAGAAGAGTTTTGATCAATAGCGTGTAAAACTGGTAATCCAAACGCAGCAGTTTTTCCTGTACCTGTTTGAGCTAAGCCGATTAAATCGGTTTTAGAATTTAATAATACAGGAATTACAGCTTCTTGTATTTCCGTAGGATTAATTATATTTAATTCTTTTAACCCTCTAATATATGATTTGTGAATTCCTAATTCTGAAAATGTTGACATAGTGATATAATATTGTGCAAAGGTAATTTATATGCTTTATTTTAAACTTATAACGTCAATTTATTATTAAATAAAAATAGTAAGACATTCTAAACGAATTTAGAATGCCTTATTAATTAAGAAATCATAGATTATTAATTCTCTTTATAATCGTTACCATCAGAATCTATAACTGCTAACGGTTGTAATTGTGATTTAATGCGTTTATATAAATCGAACTGCGGTTGGGTTAAAATATTACGCATTTCCATAGTTTCCGCTTTTCTTAACTTATAAAGTTTGGACAATTTGTCTTCACCATTAAATTCTTCATGTATCTTTTCTTCACGAATTAGATATTCTTCCACTTTCTTTTCGAATAAGGTAAATTGTTTACCATCCAAACCTAATTGGTCATCATAAGTTGTTGTAATTTTAGTAGCAACCGCTTCTAAAGCTTTATCTCTATTCTGTAAAATTGGATCTTGGGCTGAAAGATGAAAAGTAAATAGAAATGTAATTATAAATAGTGTAGTTTTCATAATATTGACTCATTTGATTCAATATAAAATATAAGAGTTTAGCTTAATTTATTCAAAGAAATTAAGAAAACTTAACGCAAATTTATAAATTTTAACATTGAATTAATAGATGCAATAGAGATTATTATACCACTATATAATAGCAGGTTATGGTAATTATATTTTTAACTTCCATCATACAGGTGTTCACTATGAATCAATATTACTTTTAAATGTCTTCTTTAAAAATACCCTATATCTATTTTAAACGACTTATCCATTATATAAATAGTTTTAATAAAATCTGAATGATTATAAGAAGATTTATAGCACAATATTATTGAGATTTAAGTGTCCCTGAATATTTCATAACTGTTCGGAAATTAGAAGTGATGTTAGCCGTAATGTTATTATTAGGAAATATTTCGAGAATGACATTATAATTTTCGTTGGCTTCAGCGCCGATTTCAAATCTAATAACAAGCTTTCTCTTCTGTTTATGAATTGACTTTTCATAATTGCTAGGAGGACCATCGAATTTGATGCCTCCAGTTGAATTTCCATAATGGCCACTATTCAGACGGCTTTCACCAAAAAAAGATAAATCACTTTTTACTGAATCAGTCTTTATACTTATGTAATGACCATCCCCACGTACATCAATTCTACTAGCACTATTACCCGATCTTGTCATTATTGCATTTGCCACTTGCTGCGTCGCTGTAGTTAGAAACGGATAGGCTACTTCTACATCTATGTAGTAGGATTCGTTTTGTTTTAAACTTTCGAGCACCTTTATATCGCTATTATAGGATTCGTCTTTAGAGATATTGCGAGATTTACATTGCCATAATAATAAACTTAGAATAACGACGCTAAACAGGAGTCTCGATTTTTTATGTTTTAAACTTTTAATCATAATGGCATTAAGATAAGACCAATACCAAGAAAACACAATGACATTAACAATCTATTACATAAATAGTAAATTGTGTATTACAAAGTACAACTAAAAAAAATGAACTGTTTATTGAAGATTATACCGTTACCAACTAATAGGACGATAATCTTTCAAGAATTTACCAGACCAATGTTTACCAGTATTAATACCGTCAAATAGAGGGTCCATCACTCGTGCTGCTCCATCTACGATATCCAATGGAGGTTGAAAATCATGTAGTTCTTGTTTACGCCTTGCTAGTTCTGCAGGATCTTCATCGGTAACCCAACCAGTATCGACGGCGTTCATATATATACCTTCTTTAGCCAAACTTCCGGCAGCAGTATGTGTTAACATATTAAGAGCAGCCTTGGCCATATTGGTATGTGGATGACGATCTTCCTTAAAAAACGAATGGAATTTACCTTCCATTGCCGACACATTAATAATATGTTTTTGACCTGTTTGGTCTTTTTTCATTACCTCAGATAAACGATTACATAAAACAAATGGTGCCACAGAATTTACGAGTTGCACTTCAATCATTTCAGTCGTTTCAATCTCACCTAGTTTTAACCTCCAACTATTGGTTTTTCGTAAATCTACCTGTTGCAAATCTGCATCTAGTTTACCTTCAGGAAAAACCTCTTGAGACACCAATGTATTATCAAAACTATATGGTATTTGAGATAATTTAGCTGAAGCCCTTAAACCAATACCTGGTTCGGGACCATGCCAAGTAACAGGCATATTTTTAGTCGAGGATGCACCGGAGGTCAGTTCTTTTAATTCTACTAAACACTCAGTATGATCATTTAATAGATCGCGCGCAAATTTAGGTAACTCTTCAGTTGGTCGCTCCTCGTTTGGCATTAAATGGCTGTAAAAGCCAGATGGTCGTCTTACCGTTTGTGCAGCATTATTGATGAGAATATCAAGTTTATCGTAACGCTGTTCAATAAAGTTACAGAAAATCTCTACACTCGGTATATGTCTTAAATCTAGACCATGAATTTTTAAGCGGTGTCCCCATTCTGTAAAGTCTTCTTCTTTAGAAAATCGTAATGCAGAATCAACAGGAAAACGTGTTGTAGCAATAACGGTTGCTCCTCCACGTAATAACATCAATGTTATATGATAGCCAATTTTTAATCGAGATCCAGTGATTACGGCAACTTGCCCTTTTACATCTGCCGTTTGAAAACGTTTAGCATAATTAAAATCACCGCAGTCTTCGCACATGGTGTCGTAAAAATGATGCAGTTTAGTAAATAGAGTTTTACAGACGTAACAGTTGCGTGGAGATTCTAATTCTAATTGTTCTTTAGCTTTAAGCTCAGCTTCAGGTAATAATTTCGGTGCTACAAAAATATGTGCCTCTCTAGCGCTTCGTATGCCTGTTTCTTTACGAGCGTTTTTGTCTCTGGCCGCTTGCTTTCTCTTAGCTGCTTTTTTGGCGTCCTTCTTACGTCGAGAAAATTCTTCTCGACTTGGACGAGATAATTGCCCAGAGGCTTTAATTAAAGCGGTTCGTTGTGGTTTTGGAATTTCAAATATTTGATCAGTATCAGCAACTAAACGTTCTAATATAGAAATACAGTTTTCTATCTCTTCTGTTGAGATATCCGTAAATTGCTTTTTTGGTTCACTACTCATATTTTGATAATTCTTATTGATAATAAGGAAATCAGAGTTATAGCGATTATAAGATAATTTTATAAAATCCAACCTCTACTCTATGCTTCTTGTAATTCTTTCTTAGATTTTCTGTATAAATATGAATTAAAAATACTTCGTCTTGCAAAACGCATTTGTTTATCTGAATTTAAGAACTTAATAAATACGCCTTTAGGGACCCCAAAATATTCATAAGTGGCACCGTCTAAAAAGGTAATCTCTAAAAGTTGACCCTTATGCTGAAAGTCTAAAATCGTGGAATTAGTAATTGTGGCTGTATACTCCTCCAAATTCGCCGCTTTTGTTTCTGGTGCAATACTGACAAGAAAATGGTAGCCATCGATTATCTCGACACTTTTTAATTCAGCTTCTTCCTGCCCAACATCGCCATCTTGAAACTTATCTGGATGCCATTCTTTTACTAGATTTCTATACGTTTTCTTTAGCGTTTTTAAATCTATAGATTCTTCAATAGAAAATAACTTTTTATATTGATTAATACGTTTCATTTTAAGAGCTTTATTTTGTGGCGCGAAACTACGCTAAATAATAAGACAAAATCTATTTAATTATATTAATTATTAATGACTTAATCTTCTGGTGGAAACCCGTGAATTTCTTCGAATTTTTCATCAAAATTTGTTCTGATATAAGAATTTAATTTCTTCTTGTAATCATCCTTTAACCATTTTAAGAAATTATGTGTACTTCTACTAATACATTTGGCATAAACAGCAATTCTATTATCAATATCGTCTTTCAGCAATTTTGCTAAAGCCAGAGCATCATATACATCCTCACTGTTTTCTATACATATTTTGCCATGTTGTTCTATAGACCGTTCTAAGACGACTTTTGAAGATTCACCGGCATCTACAGCATCTTTATACGTTTGCTTTATATCGAAATAGGTGTCTTCAGATTTTGAAAATTCGTCCTTAATTTCATCTGCCAAATCATGCTTAAAGTTAGATTCGATGGCTTCATCGTCCTTAATACGATCAGCATACCAATTTGGCGATTTAAAAATTAATTGCCAATCTAAATCAGCTCCCCATGGTCCGAATCTATATAAGTTATTTCCTAAATCGATAGTAGTAAATTTCGATTTATTATTCAGAATTCGAGAGCCACGACCTATCATTTGGTAATATAAAGTCAAGGATTTTGTTGCTCTGTTTAAGATAATGGTATCGATTGTAGGTTCATCAAATCCAGTGGTTAATATACTTACCGAAGTTAAAATTGCGTTTGGTGTTTCATGAAACCATTGTAAAATCTGCTTACGTTGCTTTTTGGTTGCGGTATTGTCCAAGTGCATAATTGGTAAATCTGCTTCTCTAAAAGCATAATATACACTTATCGATGTGTTAATTCCGTTATTAAAAATCAAGGTTTTCTTTCCTAACGAATGTCTTTTATAAGCATCAATTAGCTTTTGAAGCATTGCCGGACTAGAGTATAAATCTTCAGAAGATTTAACCGTATAATCACCGTTAGAACCAACTTCTAAAGAGGTTAAACCCATATCGTAAGCATAAGTTTCTGCCCGTGCTAAAAACTCATTTTCAATAAGATTTTCAATGGTTTCACCGGTAATAAGCTCATCGTAGTTATCCTTCATAGGTAACTCTTTGTTAGAACTTAATGGGGTTGCTGTTACGCCTAGAATAAAGGATTTTTCAAAAAACTTAAAAAGTTTAGTAAATGAATTGTAATGCGCTTCATCTATAATTACCAGACCAACATCAGAAATATCAAGTTTATCATCATTCAATCTGTTATTCAAAGTTTCAACCATCGCAACAAAGCACGAATATTCGGCCTGATCATCTAAATTCGCTTTACTATTAACCACTTTATTGGTAACACCAAAACCATCTAACATTTTTGAGGTTTGGTTACATAGCTCCACTCTATGCGTCATTATTAAAACCTTTTTATTGTGGTTTTTAAGATATTGACGCACCATTTCTGAGAATATTACTGTTTTACCACCACCTGTTGGTAATTGATACAATAAGTGATAATCGTCGCGTTCGGAATCAAATTTTTCAAAAATCTGGCTTATGGCCCCTTGTTGATAATCGTATAATTCTTTATCGGTTTTCTTTTCTTGAACAGCTTGATTTGTTTCAGACATAAAATAATTTCGGGTTAATTTGTATTCTTTTTGAATTTGCAAATTTACAACACTTTAGCGCACAAAAAAAGCACCAAATGAATTGATGCTTTTTCAACCTAACCAATAACGTTTTGAAACACGCTTATTGTTTTCTTTTTCATGCAAATTATTTTTGCTATGGTTCAAAATTAATAAACATTGTGGTGTATGTTTTGCTCATATACAAGTTGTTCTAATTCATTTGAAAAAGAGGTACTCGTAATCCATATATTTTTTTTCATTATTTATGAGTTTTATAAAATAATAATTATTCTATATTTACGTTTCATTAGCTTATTCGATTATTTTTTCCCCTCTATGAAATACATTTTTTTCTGTTTTGCTTTAGTTTGCATTACATATACTACATCTTCTCAAAACGATTCGTTAATTAATTCACTAAAAATAGAGTTACCAACTGCGCAATTCAGCAAAGGTGTGCTGTTTGAAACCGTTGAAATTCCGTTTATATCATCTACCACTGATAAACCCGATATCAAGGCTGAAGATTGGGACACTACAGTTTATAATCCCTATCAAAATATATTGCAAAATTTTCCTTTAGTACTAAACTTTAAAGATAGCACTTACGCTTCTCCGGTTCCCCATCCAAAAGTGGTGACGTCACATTACGGCTGGCGAAAAGGACGACCACACAAAGGTATTGATATTGATTTAGTTACTGGAGATTCCGTAGCTGCAGTGCTTGATGGCATTGTACGCTATGCCAAGTATACTAGAGGTTTTGGAAATACCGTTGTTGTACGTCATTATAACGGTTTAGAATCAACTTACGCACATTTGTCTAAAATCGGGGTTAAAGCAAATGATTCCATAGTAAAAGGGCAATATGTAGGTAAAGGTGGCAATACTGGTAATTCAAGAGGAAGTCATCTTCATTTAGAATTGAGTTACAAGGGCCATTCGATTCATCCGGAATATCTTTTTGACTTTTCTCCTAAAAATACTATTCGCGCAGAGCAGGTTTGGGTAACACAAAAATGGACACATGCCAGATATCATAACTCAAGACAATTAAGTAAAGTAAAAGTCATAAAATCGGCAGACGAAGCTGCATTAGTTAGTTTAGCTAAGCAACCAAAATTCTATGTCGTAAAAAAAGGAGATACACTTTACGGCATATCCAAACGTAATAACATGTCTGTTGCTATGCTATGCAACACCAATGCCATTAAACAAAATGCAACTTTAAAAATTGGTCAGAAATTAGTTTTAGAGCTTTAAAGGAAATTCATTTGACACTAGGCTTTCAGAATTAGAAAAAGAATATTTTACCTAATCAATGATGCAATTATCTTTTGAATGTGAAATTTAAATAGTGGATAAATCCGAGTATTTTTTTCCTATTCTATATCCTTATTTCATAGCGAAATTTACAATAATCTCTTTCTATATTTCTCGCTAATTATTTTGAAATTTCAGTACTTTGCATTTTTAAAAAAATCACATTAATTTGAAAGTCTGTATTGCCGAAAAACCCAGTGTTGCCCGAGAAATTGCGTCTGTATTAGGAGCTAACAACAAGCGAGATGGTTACTATGAAGGTAACGGTTATGCAGTAACCTATACCTTTGGTCACCTTTGTACGTTATTTGAGCCAGCGGATTACAAACCTTATTGGAAAAGTTGGGACTTAAACAACTTGCCGATGTTGCCAGAAAAATTTCAGGTTAAAGTGGCGAGTAATGACGGGATTAAAAAACAATTCCTTATTGTAAAAAGTTTATTTGATAAAGCAGATGTTGTAATAAATTGTGGTGATGCTGGCCAAGAAGGAGAACTGATTCAGCGTTGGGTTATCAATAAAGCCAATTATAAAGGTAAAGTGCAACGCTTGTGGATTTCGTCTTTAACAACAGAAGCAATAAAAGAAGGCTTTAAAAACTTAAAACCTGCCGAAAATTATGATAATCTATATTATGCTGGTTTTTCGCGCTCAATTGGTGATTGGCTGTTAGGAATTAATGCCACACGATTATATACCGTAAAACATGGAGGTTATAAGCAGGTTTTATCTGTTGGGAGAGTTCAAACCCCTACTCTTGCCATGCTTGTGAATCGTTTTAAGGAAATTGAAAATTTTGTACCACAACCATATTGGGAATTACAAACACTTTATAGAGATACGCTATTTAATTATGAGGAGGGTCGTTTTCTAAAAATGGAAGACGGCGAAATTTTAGCGAATAAAGTAAAGGAGCACGAATTTGAAATTGTTTCTATAACCAAAAAGAAAGGGACAGAATACGCACCAAAACTATTCGATTTAACAGGTTTACAAGTATACTGTAACACTAAGTTTGGATTTTCTGCGGACGATACCCTTAAAATAGCTCAAAAATTATACGAGAAAAAAGCCGTAACCTATCCCAGAGTTGATACCACATTTTTACCCAATGACGTGTATCCAAAAGTAAAAGGTATTCTGTCTAAACTGACTGATTATGCAAATCTTACAGCACCTATTTTAAACAAAAAGATAAAGAAGTCTTCACGAGTTTTTAATGATAAAAAAGTAACGGATCACCACGCTATCATTCCAACTGGAATGCAAACACATTTGCAATATAACGAACAGCAAGTTTATGATATTATAGTTAAACGCTTTATCGCTGTGTTTTATGATGATTGTAAAGTTTCTAATACTACAGTTATTGGAAAAGCAGCAGAAGTTAATTTTAAAACGACCGGAAAAGAAATTATATCAAAAGGTTGGCGCGTGGTTTTTGAGAAACAAGACACTTCTACGAAACCTGACTTTAGCGCAACCGAAAGGCCCGGTGTGACAAAAGATAACATAATGCCCTCTTTTGTTAAAGGTGAAAAAGGACCACACGAACCTTCATTTTTAGAAAAACAGACGAAACCACCAAATCAATTTACGGAAGCCTCTCTCCTACGTGCTATGGAAACTGCAGGAAAACAAGTTGAGGACGAAGAACTTAGAGACTTAATGAAAGAGAATGGTATTGGCCGACCGTCCACACGTGCGAATATTATAGAAACGTTGTTTAGGCGAAAATATATAAAGCGAAATAAAAAACAAATTTTACCTACAGTTACAGGCATTCAACTGATTGATACGATTCAGAATGAGCTATTAAAATCTGCAGAACTTACAGGTTCATGGGAGAAGCAACTTAAAGATATTGAGAAAGGTGAATTTAGCGCAAGTGCCTTTATAAGAGGTATGAAACGTATGGTAGATGCTTTGGTGTATGAAGTACGCAGTGAAAAAGTGCAAACCCGAATTTCTTCAGTGAATAATAAGCCTGTCGGAAAAACGAAATCAAAGTCGAAAACTAAAAAGAAATCTACGAATTTAGTTGGAAGTTCTTGTCCGAAATGTAAATCTGGTAATCTTTTAAAAGGAAAATCGGCTTATGGTTGTAGTCATTTTGGAAAAACTTGCGATTTCACTTTGCCGTTTAGTTATGCTAGCAAGAAAATTTCCGAAAAACAATACATTCGGTTACTTACCAAAGGTTCTACAGTTAATTTAAAAGGTTTTAAAATCGATACTTCGGGATCAAATGCATTAGTGGAAGGTTTACTACGATTTAATGATAGTTTCAAGCTAAAATTTGAGCCTAAACAAACGGCAAAAATAGCAACGATTAAAGTAGGTGACTCTTGTCCTAAATGTAAAATTGGCAAAATACTTAAAGGAAAAACTGCGTACGGTTGCAGCAATTATAAAAGTGGTTGTGATTTTAGAGTGGGATTCTAATTTAATTGCGAAGCTTCAGGTTGCATCCTAAAAGTTATATAACTGTTTTACAAAGCTTGATATAGCGATTTAAAAACTTAAAATCTTCAACTGGCTTAATTCGCAACACCAAATTAATTTTTCCGCTAATACGAATTAAATCAGCTTAGAATATATAAAAAAAGAGATCGCATTATAGACGATCTCTTTTCTGAACAATGTTTCTTTTTAGGGACTTACGTTTACTTTATGTTTCATTGTATTACATACGTTTCAAAAGTTGTGCCAAATAAAGGGCTGCAAATTCTAACTATATGCTTTTACCTTTCCTTCTACTCCTTCAAAAAAAGCTTTCATAATTTTAAAATCTGCTTCCATGTCATCAGTGGGATAGAACGGTTCTGAAATTTTATTTTGTTTATTCTTAAAATCTAATGTAAACATTATAATGGGTACATTGGCCGCTTTGGCTATATAGTAAAATCCTGTCCTCCATTTTTCGACTTTTTTCCTTGTTCCTTCAGGAGCTAAGGTTAATCTAAATTCTTCTTCATTTTCAAATAACTGCGCAATGGCTTCTACCTTATTTTGCCCAGAAGTTCTGTCTAAAGCTTTACCACCTACCGCTTTAAAATAATAACCAAATGGCCAGGTAAACAATTCTTTTTTACCTACAAAATTAGTTTTTACGTCCGCGACTTTTCTGAGTAAAATACCAACTATAAAATCGTGCCAGCTAGTATGAGGAACTGCTATAATGATTGATTTTTTTACGGTGTCTTTTGAAAAATTAGTATTTCCGACAACCTTCCAACCCATTAATTTAAAATATATGAATTTAGCTAACCAGCGCATTTTACATTTTTTTATAAAGCTCTAAAAGCTTTTGTCTGGTCATTACAGTCTTCCAGTTTTTGCCGATTGCATTTTCCCAAAGAGGTTCTAAACTTAATGCCACATCAATCATCGTATTTAATTGATCGTCGTCTAAATCAGCACAAATACCTTGAGGTAACTCTATATTGTGCTTGGCTTTCATCTGTTTAAATATCGTTACACCTTCTGGATAATAATCTTCTAAATGGTCAAAAACTATACAGTTACCAATACCATGTTTTATACCTAAAAGATACCCTAAACCGTAACTCATCGCATGGGCTACACCGACCTGAGAATAAGCAATACTCATCCCACCATGCCATGAGGCCATCATTAATTTATCTTGAGCCTCTTCATCTGATAAAGAATTCTCTAAAAAGATTTCTTTACAAAGTTCAAAAGCTTTTTCGCCGTAACTTTCACTAAATGCATTTAAATATGTTCCATTTAGAGATTCTACACAATGCACAAAGCAGTCCATCCCAGTATAGAACCATTGGTCTCTAGGAACATCTTTAGTTAATTCTGGATCTAATATAACCTGATCGAAAGGAGTATAATCACTATTAATACCTAATTTACGGACCGGGCCAGTTAAAATCGTAGTTCTAGATACTTCAGCTCCTGTTCCTGAAATTGTAGGAATTCCGACATGATAAATCGCAGGATGTTTAATTAAATCCCAACCTTGATAATCTTTAGATTCACCCTTATTGGTTAACATTAGCGATACTGCTTTTGCAACATCCATAACTATACCTCCACCAATACCAATTATGCCTGAAGGTAATTCGCTAAATTCTAATATAACGTCTTCAACTAATTGATCTATTTGTTCTGTCCTAGGTTCTTCTTTGGTTGGTACGTATATAATTTTGTCTTTGTAAGACAATGTAATTCTTGAGGTTAACCAATGATTACCCTTAAAGACATCGTCAACATAAAAAATAAATGGTGCATTACGTCCCTTGCGTTTTGAAGCGAGAATTTCTTCGAGTTGATCGAAACTTCCTCGTCCGAAAACGACATTAGACACCATGGGATAATTTTTGTATATCATTTACTTTATATCTTTAGCAAAAATAACAACTTAGTTTATAATTACTACTTATTTAAATGAAATTGTAATTTTTCATTAAAAAGTCCTACGTGGTAGCCATCTACCAACGCATGATTAACACTTATTGCCACTTGCATTTCTCTTTTTTTTCCTAAATTTTCCATCTTACTAAATGCTATTTTAGGTATAGAATCTTTACCTCCTTTAAATGGTTCTTTATGCCCAGTGAAATTTACCCAAGGCAGAGCTGAGCAATGCACACAGTCTAAAGTATTTTTAGGAGGAAATAATTCTTCAGAATTTAATACACGAGCTTTTTCCTTTAAATAATTCGATTGAAATTTAAAAATATCTTCATCATAATCAATAAAGGTGAAGCCAAACGTATTATTAGATCGAAGGATGGTTGGCGATGCATGAATTGTATCGAAAACTACAATGTCGTTAGATTCGTTTATTCTATATCTTAAATTTTCTACATCGTTAATAGCTTGCATCGTGGAGTGTAAATATTTTACAAAAAATGACAAATTATTGGTACGTGAAAACTCATAAGCTTTAGTTACATCGACTTTAAAAGTCACTCCAAAATACGGATCATCAAATGTGTTAAAAAAATCGAAATGCGCTTTTCTGTCCCAGTTATGTTTATCGAGTACTTTCAAATTTCTAATTGATAAGGTCCAAAATTTCAGTTAAGCTTGTTACGGTTGCGTATTCGGATCCATTGGCCTCTTTCATTGTTACCGTTTCATGTTGCCATGTGGTATGAAATGGTACATGTATGGCTTGAGATCCAATTTTTACTAGTGGTAATATATCTGATTTTAGAGAATTTCCTACCATTAAGAATGCTTCTGGTTCAATATCTAAACGCTTTAATAATTGCTTATAGTTACTGTCGTGCTTTTCACTCAATACTTCAATATGATGAAAGTATTTTAACAATCCTGATTTTTCTAGTTTCCGCTCTTGGTCTAACAAATCGCCTTTTGTAGCCACAATTAATCGATGTTTTTTAGACAATTCTTTTAAAACATCTTCTACTCCATCTAAAAGTTCAATCGGCTTATTAATCATGTCTTTGCCAATTTTTAACATTTGCGCAATCACATCATTAGACACTTTTCCGTTTGATAGTTCCAAAGCCAGTTCTATCATAGATAATATGAAGCCTTTTACACCATAACCGTAGGTCGGTAGATTTTTAATTTCAATTTTAAACAACTCTTGATCTATTTTGTTTGGTGTTTCGTAAAGCGATAATAATTTGCCTGCTTCTTCTTCGGCTTCTCTAAAGTAGGTTTCATTAACCCAGAGCGTGTCGTCTGCATCAAAACCAATTACTTTTATATTTTTATAGGTTTTAGTCAATGTATTTCTTTGTTATAAGGATAATTTGCGTGAAGTGCGATCTACTTCCATAATCGTTTGGCACGTTCTAAATCTTCTGGTGTATCAATTTCAACACCTTGTATTTTAGTTTCTACCATTTTAATGCGCTTGCCATATTCTAAATATCGGATGCATTCAATTTTTTCTGAAGCTTCCAGAAATTGCATTGGCAAAACTGTAAAATCTAATAACGCTTGTTTTCTAAAAGCATAAATACCTTTATGTTTATAATATTTTGCTCCTGCATTTTTATCTCTAGGAAATGGAATAGCACTTCTTGAAAAATATAACGCAAAATTCTGTTGGTCTACAATTACTTTAACAGTATTTGGATTATTAATTTCATCCCAATCTTCAATTTGCACCATTAAGGATGCTAAATCGATTTCCTTGGCACCATCATCTTCAAATACATTTATTACTTTGGCTAAACTTTCACGCTCCGTAAATGGTTCGTCTCCTTGAACATTAATAACAATATCGCAATCTACATTAGCTACAGCCTCTGCAATTCTATCACTGCCAGACTCGTGCTCTTTAATGCTCATTATGGCTTTTCCTCCGTGATCTACGATCTCATTAAAAATGATATCACTATCAGTCACTACATAAACTTCACTAAACAATTTAGTGGCAACAGTAGCTTCATAAGTTCTTAAGATTACTGATTTCCCTGCTAAGTCTTGCATTAATTTACCTGGAAATCGCGACGCACTATAACGTGCAGGAATCATGGATATAATTTTCATTTATGTAATTTGTACTTGTATAATTTCAAAAATAAGGTTTAAAAATGACATTATAGATTCAATTTGAAATTTGATTATTTAGATCGGCTCGGACGAAGCTTTTTGTAAAGTTTGTATATTAAAAAGAATATTAGTAGCACTAAAATAACCGCCAATATGGGTAAAAAGATCGAAATTATAGACATAACGATAGACGACCCTGTTTCAAAGGTAGCTACAATCGGATTTCCAAAACCAGCGGTTGAAATTGTAGAGCCTAATCGAGTTGTACTTACAGAGCTTTTTACGGCGGCGGCTGTTCCGCCACCTGCAATAATTGCTAAAGCCCATGTGATAACCGGACTTAAATCTGCAATAGTGGACACCATAACAGCAGTTCCGGCAATGGTTGCGAGCGGAATGGCGATGGCATCTAAAGCATTATCCACCACCGGAATATAATAAGCCATAATTTCTACCACCGTTGCAATTCCTAATGTTATTAAAGCAGTTGTACTACCTATCCACAACCAAGATTCATTGAGTTCCCATACGTCTAAATAAGCTGCTAAACTTAGCGCAAACAAAGGCAGGAAAATTCTAAATCCTACCGATGCCGATAGTCCGATTCCTAAAAATATACTTAGAATTGTTTCTGTCATCACTATCTAGTTAGTTTGAGACCATTAATTCTGAACTTTTATTCGATTATTAGTTGCTTTATGACGTCTATTTCTCAACATAAAGAAATGCAGTTAAACTTAATTTTTTTCTATAAACATCTCATCTTTAAATCCAATTAAATAAAGCTTTTCTTTTGCTCTAGTTATCGCTGTGTATAACCAACGAATATAATCTCTATCCATACCATTTGGCAAGTATGGTTGTTCAACAAAAATGGTATTCCACTGTCCGCCTTGAGATTTATGACATGTTATTGCATAAGAGAACTTTACTTGTAACGCGTTAAAAAACTTATTGTTCTTTACACCTAAAAATCGTTTGTATTTAGAAGGTTCTTCTTCATAATCTTTTGAAACTTCCTGATATAATCGGTTCGATTCTTCATAACTAAGTGAGGCGCTTTCTACTTCAATAGTGTCTAATAGCAGAACCGTTTCAAAAGGTTTCATCTGGGGGTAATCAACCATTCTTATGTTAACTTCGGCAAATCTAAAACCATATAGTTCTTTAATACTAAAAATCTCTAAGACTTCAATAATATCGCCATTTGCAATAAAGCCCGCTTCTGTTGTAGGTTTAATCCAAAAATAATTATTCTTAACCACCATAAGATAATCACCTGCGGACAACTCAGTTTCGTTAAATAGAATTCGCTGTCTTATTTGCTGGTTGTAAGCGTTGGCGCGTTTATTGCTCCGAACGATAATCGCAGTTTCTTCGTAGCCATTAGTGCTATAAGCGTCGTTAATGGCATCCATTATTTCATAACCATCAATTAAGCGGACACTATCCGTGTAACCAATTAAATTAAATTTAAAACTCTCATAAAAATTAGACTCTAAAACAGCGCGTAACTCAGTGGCATTACTTAAGATACCTGAATCTTGTTCTTGTCGCACCACTTCATCAAGTTCGATACCAATGACATCTTTACTATAATTTAAACTGAGTTTATTTTCGTCTAGGGCTGGACTTAAATCAGATTTCACAGGCGGCAATTGGGCTTTATCACCTATAAGTAATAATTTACATTGATGCCCAGAATACACATATTGCATTAAATCATCTAATAACGAGCTGCTATCAAATGATTGTGAGTCCGATGGTATATCAGGAATCATTGAAGCTTCATCAACGATAAATATAGTATTACGATGCTTATTTGGTTGCATTACAAAATTAACACCACCACCTTTGTCCTTTTTAGGAAAATAGATTTTTTTATGAATGGTAAAGGCTTCTTTCTTTGAATAATTAGAAATTACTTTGGCAGCACGACCTGTTGGAGCCAATAAAACAGCACTTTTTTTAGCCTGCCACAAATTAGATACAATAGTACCAATTATGCTGGTTTTTCCAGTTCCGGCATATCCTTTTAATAGGTAAATTGAATTTTTATTGGAATCGAAAATAAATTGTGACAATTGCATCAATACCATATCTTGCTTGGAAGTTGGTGCAAAAGGAAACTTTGATTTTAATAGGGAATAGAATGCAGATGCATTAGAAATCATATAGAAATAATTATAAAGCAAGATAACATTATTCTCTGTTTTTAAGATTGTATTCTTAATAACTTATATATTTTTAATTATTTTTTTTTAGATAGTTTTAGCGAACAAAAAAAAATTGTAGATTTGCGATAGACCATAACTAATAAATAAACAACATGAATGTAATTATAGCAATTGTAGTTATTATAGTATTAACCATAGGAATTGTATGGTTAATAGATAAATTTGTACCAAGAAAAATTAAACCCGTTATTAATATTTTACTTTGGGCTTTAATTATATTTTTAGGGTATATGACTTACATGTCTGTTTATAAAGAAATACAATTCAACACATTAAAAGAAAAACGTTTTGCAGTAGTTATCGATAGACTGATAGATATTAGAGATGCTCAATTAGCTTACAAAGACGTTAATGGAACTTACACCGATAGTTTTGACAAATTAATAAAGTTTGTAGAAACGGGAAAAGTGCCAATTACACAAAGACGTGACACTTTAGTGTTAGATGAAGAAAGAACTAAAGCGTTTGGAGGTGTAGAAACGATGAAAACCGAAACTTTAATTGATACATTAAGTTATTATTCTGTTAAGGATTCAATTTTCGGTGGTAGTGATCGTTATAAAAACATGATGAATGTTGGCGTTGGAAAAGAAGGTGCTACATTTGAAATGAAGGCGGGTAAACTTGACGAATTCTCGGTTTTTGAAGCAAGTGTTGATAAAGCTGTCATTTTAGATGATCAGGAAAAATACTTAATAGAAAAAGAAAAACAAGTCGTTTCTGTAGACGGTGTTAACGGACCATCTTTAAAAGTAGGTTCTATGGACGAAGTATTCACTAAAGGAAATTGGCCGAAGAGCTATACAAATAAAGAATAGTTTGAAAATAAACGTTATTAAGGAACTGTCCATTCAAATTAATTTGAATGGGCTTTATTTTTGTATTCTAAATAAAACTTCCAATACCGTTGAGTTTTTAAAAACTGTTGAGTTTGAGCATAAGTTAAATCCAATAGATACACTCAACCGTTTAAAAATGGAATTGAGTAGTGATACTATTTTTTCAGAAGACTTTGATGCAGTTTTAGTGATTCATCAGAATGAATTGGCAACCTTAATTCCTGAAGAATTGTATAATCCAGAACATAAAGTTGACTATTTAAAATTCAACTCTAAAATTTTAGGTAACGATTTTATTACTGAAGATAAAATTTCAGTGAATAAAAGTATCAACGTTTATGTACCCTACGTAAATATTAATAATTATATTTTTGAAACGTTCGGCGAGTTTATTTATAAACATTCTTCTAGCATTCTTATTGAATCTGTATTACAAAATTTTGAAACCTCAGATGAAATTAAATTTTGTATCAATGTCAATAAAAATACCATCGAAATTTTAGTATTAGAAGATAACAAACTTCAACTCTTTAATGTATTTGAATATTATAGCAAAGAAGATTTTATTTACTATGTATTATTTGTTTTCGAACAATTAAAATTAGATGTTGAAACCACGTTAGTTGAGCTATGTGGAAACATTGTAATTGGGGATGAAATATTCAGTACACTCTACACTTACATTAGACACGTTAATTTTATAGAAAAAGAATATAATTTTGAAATCACGTCTGATATTGATAGACGTTATTTACACCAACATTATTTAATTTTAAATTCCTTCTAATGCGAATTATTTCTGGATTATTTAAAGGTAGACGAATTACAGCTCCAAAAAAATTGCCTGTAAGACCAACAACAGATATGGCGAAGGAAGCGCTATTCAATATCTTAAATAACCAATATTATTTTGATGATATATCTGTCTTGGATTTATTTGCTGGCACTGGCAATATTAGTTATGAATTTGCATCTCGAGGTACAGAACAAATAACGGCTGTCGATGCGGATTATGGCTGTATTAAATTTATTAATGAAACCGCTGATGCTTTCGACATGTCTATCAGTACAATAAAGAGTGATGTATTTAAGTTTCTAGTAAAAACGAAACAAAAACATACCATCATATTTGCCGATCCCCCTTACGATTTTGAACTTGAAGCGTTTTTTAAAATACCAGATTTAGTATTTAAAAATGAATTAATTGAAGACGATGGTTTACTCATTGTTGAGCATTCAAAACATACTGATCTTAGGGATTTAAAATATTATTCGCATTCTAAAAGTTATGGTGGAAATATGTTTAGCTTCTTTACAAAATAATTGATTATCAATTTTGTAGCGCAATTCTTAATTAAATATATTCCGTACATTTATAAGCCTTGGCAACTTATTTCGGCCAAATTATCTACTACTTTCTATTCTATTGTTATGGTTAACGCTATTAATTAAAACCAAACAATTATGAAAATTTCAAAAAGAATGATTATTCTGGCATTACTAATTTTAGGAATTAGTATCAATGCTAATGCGCAAGAACAAAAAGCAACTCTCGATTTTAAAAATTCAGCAGTTGCAGAGAAACTCATTAGAACTTATACGGAGGCATTACAAAAAGGAGACGTTACCACAATGAATGCTCAACTCGATGAAAAAGCCATGATTTATGGATTAGGTGGTGGTCTCGACTCATTAAATATTACACAACATAAAGCATACTATACCAGTAGCACCAATGAATTTACACATTCAATTAGTGGAGATTTATACTTACCTGTAAAAGTAGAGAATAATTGGAATGAAGGCGAATGGTTGTTATCTTGGGGAACTAATACGGTTACCAATAAAAAAACTGCTAAGGAAATTATTATTCCATATCATACTGCTTCGATGGTTGCGAATGGCAAAATTGTTTTCATTCGTTATTACTACGACATGTTAAATATTGCAACAAGTCAAGGATTAACATTAACACCAGCAAAAGAATAGAAATCCATCTGTAAAAAAAAACAAAGCTCTTTGCATTAACAAAGAGCTTGTTTATTTAAGTAAATCTATAAGCCGAATTCTGTTCATTCTATATGTTTTCAGAAAATTTCTAAAAACAACTATAAAACTACCTTATCATTTATCTGCGTTTACTGTTACCAGCAAACTTTAGCTGCCTACCCTCTAACCATCGCGCGTGTACGCTCAAACGTTAGTTTACATGACATTGCACCACATAGAGTTTACCTGGTTTCACTACAGCATTACCTGTACATTCTTTCTGTTGCACTTTTCCTAGCCTTACGACTGGTGGCTGTTAACCACTATGATTACACTATGGTGTTCGGACTTTCCTCTTAAGTACTAAACTTGTTTCAGAACTTTTTCTGATTAACTTAAAAATTGAAAATAATTTCTAAAACAAGTTCAGCACAAAAGCGATAAGGCGATCTACTAGAATGCAAAATTACAATAAACTAATTTTAAATACTAAATATCAAACTGTGAACTTTTTACTTGAAGTCTCATATTTTGAACTTCGAATGTTAATAACTCCTCTTAATTTTGGCCATGTAGCATGGACAATTTATAGGTTATTCTTAAATTTGTATTTATATAACTTATCATATTTCACAGCATCATTAGATGTTTAATTCGTTCAGTTAACTTGGAACATTTCGTAGTATCAGCCCGTAAGTATAGACCCCAGACCTTTAAGGATGTCGTGGGGCAGCAGGCTATTACCAATACGTTGCTGAATGCTATTGAAAATAATCACTTAGCTCAAGCTTTATTATTCACTGGACCTCGTGGTGTAGGTAAAACTACTTGTGCGCGTATTCTTGCTAAGATGATAAATAGTGACGGAAATACGAGTGAAGATGAAGATTTTGCTTTCAATATTTTTGAATTAGATGCGGCGTCTAATAATTCTGTTGATGATATTAGAAGTTTAACTGATCAGGTTCGGATTCCTCCACAAGTAGGAAAATACAAAGTATATATTATTGATGAGGTTCATATGTTATCTCAAGCGGCATTTAATGCTTTTTTGAAAACTTTAGAAGAACCACCAAAGCATTGCATTTTCATCTTAGCGACGACTGAAAAGCATAAAATAATTCCGACAATCTTATCACGTTGTCAGATTTTTGATTTTAAACGCATTACGGTTTCAGATGCCAAAGAGTACCTAAAATTTATCGCGAAAGAACAAGGTATTACTGCCGAGGATGACGCGCTTCATATCATTGCACAAAAAGCAGATGGAGCCATGCGCGATGCCTTATCTATTTTTGATCGGGTGGTAAGTTTTTCTGGTAAAAACCTTACTAGACAAGCAGTGACCGAAAACTTAAATGTGCTCGATTATGAAACCTACTTTACCGGTACAGATTTAATTTTAGAAAATAAAATTCCTGATTTACTAATTCAGTTCAACTCTATTCTATCTAAAGGGTTCGATGGTCATCATTATATTGCAGGATTGGCGTCTCACTTTAGGGATTTAATGGTTTGTAAAAATCCTTCAACCATTCCTTTATTAGAAGTTGGCGAAGATACCAGTTTAAAATATCAAGAACAGTCTCAGAAAACGTCGCATAGTCTTTTAATGGAAGGTATACGGCTCGCCAATGACTGTGATCTTAAATATAAAACTAGTAAAAATCAACGTTTATTAGTTGAATTAACTCTTATGCAACTCGCCTCTATCACTTTTGATGGAGAAAAAAAAAATCGTAAGCACTTCATAATTTCGCCGTCGTATTTTAAAGCGAAAGGCATTACACCTATTCCGGTTACAAAACCAAAAGTAGAAGCAAAAGCTTCAGAAAAAACTTCGATTTCTCAAGAAAAACCAAAGGAAACTGTTACTGAGGTCGCAGAACCAGTAGTTAAAATTCCAAGAATATCCATAAATCAACCTAAAAAATCGACCTCTGGATTATCCTTAAAAAGTATTCGGGAAAAGAAACGACATCAGTTACGCCAAATGGATGTGGTTATTGATGAAGAAAATTTACCAAGAGAGCCTGTGACTCAAGAAGCTCTTGACGACGCTTGGAAAATTTATACAGATAAAATGGATAAGAAGGGTGAAAAAATTATGGCATCAATACTACAAATGGATCAGCCTAAACTAAAAGGTACCACCATTTATTTAATCTATTCTAATAATACCAACAAGATTGAATTAGAACGTGCTGCATTTCCGTTGATGGCATTTATAAAAAAGAAATTACGTAATTACGATTTAGAATTAGATATTACAGTTAATGAAGAGGTCGCTAAAAAATACGCTTTTACTCCTCAGGAAAAATATGAAAAGCTGAAAGAAAAGAATCCTAATATCGAAGTATTGCGACAGACTTTTGGGTTGGATATTTAAATAGTAAATGACCTTTAATATAACTAACCATACCTTATGAAAAAAAACTTACCTTTAATCCTTATTATTGCTAGCGCAATTTTAATGATTGCCAATTTTATATTCACTGAAAAATTTGATCGTGGGTTTTGGTTGTCAAACATATCAAGTGTTTTTATTATTTTTTCTATGGTTCTCACTATTAGAGAAAGAAAAAAAAGGAGTAAATAAATTAATTGTTTAGAAAATTTAAACTGATGAAACATTTACTAGCATTACTTACAATCTCAATAATAGCCTTAACTAGTTGCGAAGGTAGAAAATCTCAGAGTCAAGCTTTAACGGAGAGCATTGCCGCATTCAAAAAAACCGTAAATTTTGAGACTAATGTTTTTATTCCAAAAACCTATTTTGAACACGAAGTAGATACATTGATGAGCAATGGTTTTCGCGTAAAGATAAAAACCTATACAGATCTTTCTAAAGCGGTTCGTTTTTCAAAGATAAAAGATACTATAAATTATCAAACTCATTATAGAAACTTTAAATTTGAGGTGAGTGTTTTTAAGAATAATGTAAAAGTTTATCAAGAACATTTCGATAAGCAAAAAGTGAATAAAGTCTTTAATTTTGATAATACTTTAACTAGAGATTTAAAGTCTTATAACTTTGATACTCTTGCGGTATTAAAATCGATAGAAGTTAATGATGATCTTATTTATAAAAATAAGGTTTTCATACATATTATGTATGCCATTCCTGAATCAGATAAAAATGTTTCTCATGCTTTAATTATTGATGATAAAGGACAATCAAATATTGTTCAAGAAGAATTAAAATAAATATGTTAGGACTAAAATTACCAACCGATCCAAGATGGGTTAATATTGTGGAAAAGAATATTGAAGATATTTTAACTGACCATGCTTATTGTGAGCAGAAAGCAGCAAGTACTGCAATTTCTTTAATAGTAAGTTTTCCAGAATACACCGAACTCGTTCAAGAAATGATTGATCTTGTTGAAGAAGAAATGAGCCATTTTAAAATGGTACATGATAGAATCTTAGAAAACGGTTGGACACTTGGCAGGGATCGTAAAGATGATTACGTTATTGCGCTCATAAAATTTTTCCCTAAAGGAGGAAGTAGAACTACTCAATTAGTACATAGACTTTTATATGCCGCATTAATTGAAGCGCGTAGTTGTGAGCGATTTAGGTTATTATCTGAAGAATTAGAAGATCAAAAACTAGCCAAATTCTACCGGAAACTTATGATTAGTGAAGCAGGCCATTACACGATGTTTTTAAATTTTGCTCGGAAATATGGTGATCGAAAAGAAGTAGACGAAAAGTGGGAAGCCCTACTCAACCATGAAGCCGGCATAATGAAAGACCTTGGTAATAGGGAAACGATTCATGGGTAGAAACATGCTATTTAATTTATAATAACAATAGTGTTTCTGTTTTAAAATAAACTCCGAATAATCTTCTCATCCGTTACACCTTCAGCTTCTGCTTTATAATTCTTAATAATTCGGTGTCTCAGAATGCCTGTTGCAACAGCTTGTATATTTTCAATATCTGGAGAGAATTTTCCATTAATCGCCGCATGCGTTTTGGCTCCTAAAATTAAATTTTGAGAAGCTCTGGGGCCGGCACCCCAATCTACAAATTCTTTAACTATATCTGCAGCTGTGTTAGCTTTAGGTCTTGTTTTAGCTACTAAAGAAACAGCGTATTCTATCACATTATCGGCAACAGGAATACGACGAATAACATTTTGAAAATCGATGATTTCTTCAGCTGTGAATAATGAATTTACTGCGATTTTTGAATCTGTAGTTGTCGCTTTTACCACATCAACTTCTTCTTGAAATGATGGGTACTCTAAATTAATTGCAAACATAAAACGATCTAATTGGGCCTCTGGTAACGGATACGTTCCTTCTTGCTCTATAGGGTTTTGAGTAGCTAAAACAAAATAAGGTAAATTTAATTTATACTGATGACCTGCAACTGTAACTGATCGTTCTTGCATAGCTTCTAGCAACGCCGCTTGAGTTTTTGGCGGCGTTCTGTTTATCTCATCAGCTAAAATTATATTTGCAAATATGGGGCCTTTTATAAATTTAAATTGGCGGTTTTCATCTAAGATTTCACTTCCTAAAATATCACTCGGCATTAAATCTGGCGTAAACTGAATACGCTTAAAATCTAAACCAAGTGCTTTGGCAATAGTATTAACCATTAAGGTTTTTGCCAAACCAGGGACGCCTATTAATAGGGAATGACCACCGGAAAAAACTGAAATTAAAATTTGATTAACGACATCATCTTGTCCTATAATAACTTTCGCAACTTCCTGCTTTAAGGCAGCGTATTTTTTAACGAAATTTTCAATTTTAGCAACATCAGACATATACGATTATTTTTTTAGCCAATTACTTTGAAAATCACAATCTCTATACTCCCCATTAATTTTAATGTAGGTATCTTTAATCGTTTCTGTTTGCCATTTTTCAACTGCTTTAATCTGCTTGTCTTGTAAAGCTAAATTTTTAATTTTTAAATAATCTTTAGCAAAATCCGCTTCATGATCATCAATACGATCAGTAACCGTTAAGATTTTAAATTTTAATCTATTTACACGGTCTTCATCTTGAAAGACTTCACTTATTTCACCATCTTTTAAATCTTGAATTTGAGAATATAATTCAGGATCCATTCTAGTGAGTTCAAAATTAAAATCTTGTGTCGTAGGATTGGTCATTTGTCCACCTTCATACTTCGTTTCTTCTTGATCACTAAATTCTCTTGCCGCTTGAGCAAAAGTTAAAGTACCATCAACAATTTTTGCTCTTACCTCGTCAATTTCATCTTTAGCTTTTTTGATCGCTTCTTGAGTAAGCTCTGGACGTAACAAAATGTGTCTTACATCGTATTCTTGACCTCTAATTTTTTCTAATAATATAATATGATATCCAAAATCAGTTTCAAAAGGTTCTGAAATCTCACCTTCTTGCATCGAAAAAGCGACATCTCTAAATTCCTTAACCATTCTAGGTCGTTTTCTGTTTAAAGTATATTTTCCACCATCAGCTTTAGAACCAGAATCTTCCGTATAGAACAATACTTTAGTAGTAAAACTAGAGCCGTTTTCTTCAACATCTTTTTTAAAGCCTTTTAAGCGATCGATAACTGCCTGTTTTGCGTCTTCCGTAACTTCAGGTATAATTACAATTTGTGCTAACTTTAGTTCAGTACCAAAAGTAGGGCGTTCATCTTTAGGAATATCGTTAAAAAATGTTCTAACCTCTTCAGGGGTAACCTCAATATCTCCAGTAACTTTAGCCTGCATTTCTTGAGCGAGAAAACCATTTTTATTGATCTCGTACATTTCATCTCTTAACGCTTGCTCTGAATCTTTCTTATAATATTTAAGCATTTGATCCATGTCACCATTCATCTGAGACAAAATACCCTGAATTTGCTGGTCTACACGAGATTTTATTTGCAACTCATTAATAATCACACTATCTTGAATAGCTTGATGTGCATAAAGTTTATTTTCTAACAAACTACCAAAAAGTTCGCATCTTGTTAAACCTTTTAAATCTGCACCTTGTGCCTCTAATTGTTCTATTTCTCTATCTAAATCAGATTCTAAAAGAATAAAATCACCAACCACTGCAGCAACACCATCCGCTTTAATGCGCGATTTATTAGCCACAGAATCTTTTTGTTTTACAACAGGTTCTGTATTTTCATCAGCAATGATTTCCTGAGCATTGCTAAAGTTGAATGAAATAAAACCAACTATTAAAGCGGCTTTAATTATAAATTTGGAATTTATTGTTTTTAATGGCATCTTTTGTAATATCATTTTCGAGTTGCTTGATGAGCTCTAATTTTCTCTTATTTATAACTATTTTATTAATAGACGAATGTACATAATCCAAAGGTGCATAATCGTTTTGAAGTCGTACGTCATTAACTTGCATCAAATATAGGTTTAATGAATCTTTGAGCTGTAGAAAATTAGTTTTTTTTAACAGTTGATTTTTATTAGAATTATTTATTATAGGAATTTTTTCTTCCACACGATTTAATTTAATCCAAATAGAATCGTTTAACGATGAGGATCTGAATTGAACAGATATAGAATCTAAATATACCTTATCCTTAGCCTTAAAACGTTTAAATCGTGTTTTAATAGTATCTAAATTAATGGGGTTAAGTGGCAAACTTATATATCTAAATTGAATCAAATCGTCATTTAATTTAAAAGACTCTTTATTGGCGTCATAAAACAATTGTGCTTCCTCACTCGGAACGATAGTGTCAATATTTTTCTTAACCAAACCTTCTAAGTAGGCTTTTGCATATAAATCATTTTTATACTGTTCTACCAATTTAGAAAATTCTTGTTGTTTTTCTTCAGATAGGTTTACGAGAGCACCTTCCATTAATAGTAATTGCCGTGCCCACCGGTTAATGTATGCGTTTACAATGAGTGTACTATCTTCTTTAAAAGTCCCTTTTGGCACAATATTTTTAATATCGTCTTTATAGAGGAAATTGTCATTAACTCTAGCCACAGGATCTAAATCATCTGAACTTTTAAAATAATCACAGCTGGTAAAAATTGAGCTTATTAGTAATATGTATAAAATATTTTTCAAAAAAATGTGACTTAATTTCCTGTTTTAGATATAATAGCGTTTAAAGCATCATGGTTAACTTCAACTTTAAAACGATCATATAACTCAGCAATCCAATTAGCTTCTATTTGTGTTTGATAATCATTAACAACATTGCCCTTAGCTTCTTCTAAGGTTTTCTGACCTGCTGGCAATATGGCTATCACATCCATAACATGAAAAGCATCATGATGTTCGTATATCTCCGAAATTCCTTTTTCTACTTTAAAATTTGAAGGCAAAATAGTATCATCCGTTCTATAAATACCTTTAGTGAATATTACATTTTGTTTGTCTGATGTATTCAAAGCCGTTTTTATAAAATCTTCGGACTTTCCTTTTTTCATCAGTTTTTGAATTTTCTTCATATTGGATTTCTCTGCCGAACTTGCCATAAGAACTTCTACTCTATCGCTCCATTGATATTTCAATTGGTTATTTTTATAAAAAGTTTCTAAACCAACAGTGTCTTTAGAGGCTTTATTCCAAACTTCCTTTTCCATTAAATCGAACAATAACAGTCCATCTCTATATTCCTTAAGGATATTTGCGTATTCTTCGTTTTCAGTTTCTAAATTATCTTCTCTATATTGAAAAATTGATTTTTCGAAAAAGCTATCGAATTCTTTAGTTATAACGCTAGAAAAAGGCATGGATTTACCAGTGTAAATGCGCTGTGCAGAAACTAAATGTTTACCGAACGCTTCGTAGCTAAAAGGGGTGTCATTAATTGTGAATACAACATTGTCGTTTTTAAAACTAGTTGGTAAAGACCAAGATCTCTTAAAAAAGTCTGTTGTTAATATAGATTCAAAATAAGATTTCGCTTCAGTATTATAGGTTACTTTATATTGCTTTTTTAACTTGTCTAATAGCGCTTCGTTAATTAACTTAGATCTTGAATCTCTTTGTACTTTAGTTTCTAAAGCAACTTTTAAATCTTCAAACGATTCTATTGGTTTTAATTCTATTCGCTTTACAATGTGCCAACCATAAGCTGTTTTAAAAGGTTTACTAACCTCCCCATCCTTTTTAAGAGCAAAAGCTTCATCTTCAAACACTGTAGAACTTAATTGTCCGCTTTTAAATGGTGTTATTTTTCCCCCATTTTTAGCTGAACTTTTATCTTCAGAAAATTGCTTGGCCAAAGACTCAAAACTCTCACCTTGATTTAATTTTTTATAAATTTCGTTGATGCGTTGTTTAGGATCTCGCAGTGAATCGCTAGAGTTTAAATTAACCATAATATGCGCCGCTGATAACGTTCCGCGTGATGGACGTCTATCTTTTACTTGTACTACATGATAACCAAATTGAGTTCTAAAAGGCATTGATATTTCGCCAACTGGAGTATTGTAAGCTGCAGTTTCAAAATCGTAAACCATTTTAAATGCAGAAAAATAGCCCAAATCCTCTAAAAAAATGGTGTTACCATTATGCATTTCAGTTTTAACTTTATCGTAACCTTCTTTTAAAACACGTTCTCGTAAAGCTAAAACTTCATTATACACCTTTAGAGTATCTTTGGCTGTGGCATCTAAGCGCACTAAAATATGAGTGGCATTGATGTCTATATTACCACGATCATAAGCTTCTTTTACCAATGCATCAGTAACCTTGTTTTCTGAAATGTAATTTTGAATTAATTGTTTTTTATATCTTGAAAACTCTCGTTGATAATTTTTATCTTCGTCAAGCTTTAAACGTTTCGCTTCTTTTAATTTTAACTGGTATTCAGTAAATAACTTTAAATAGCCATCAATATCTTTTTGACTTTCATCCTTTACTAAATCCAAATTTTTATTATAAACCCTTAAAAATTCTGAAGTCATTATCGGCTCACCATCTACTTTTAAAAGCACCTGGTCTTTATCTTGAGAAAAAGAATAATTTATCGCGATAAATACTAGAAACAACCATTGGAATTTAAAACCCATAATTTATAGAATATTATTATATAGTGAATTCGTTTTTCAAACTCAGCAAAAATAACATAAATAGCTTATTTAACAAGTTGTTTGAAACGCATTATTTTAATTATTAACGCTCATCATGTAGTAAAAATCATACTGCAATACAACGGGATATTCTTTTGTAATGATTTTAACAATTAAAACTGTTTAACGTCGATTAGATAGAATTATTATTATCCGTTTTTATACATTTAATCAAATTTTATCAGCATGCGGTATACCACCGAAGTATTAATAAAAGAACCAATTTCAGTAGTTATAAAGCAATTAAGCTCAATTGATAATTTAAAACATTGGCAAGAAGGTTTAGTAAGTACGGCTCATATTTCTGGAATCCCTAATGAAATTGGGGCAAAAATGAAATTTAATTATAGTTTTGGAAAACGCAAAATGGAGATAATAGAAACGATAACAAAACAAAATTTCCCAAACGAATTGCATGCTACTTATACCACAAAGGGAGTTCGCAATATTCAAGAAAATTATTTTAAACCAACAGCCTCTAATTATACGAAATGGACAGCTGTAAGCGATTTTCAACCCACCAATTTTGTAATGAGTTTAATGCTATTTATTATGCCAAGCGCATTTAAAAAGCAGACAAAAACTTATATGACGAACTTTAAAAATTTTGTTGAAAAAGGAACTACCATCTACAAACCGTAATTTAGAATTATAGCCATGCGCAAATTAAAATTGATTTGGGACTTTAAAGGACCAGCCGGACAGAAAACAGCCGAACATCATTTAATTCACCTTAAAGAATATATTACCCATAACAAATTAGACATCTCTATAACAGGAGTAGAAACCTTAAGCGACATGCACAGTTTAGCGTTTTTGGTAGTTAACGAATCTGAAATGAAACCAATAAGAGATACGCTAAAACCACATCGCGGGCAAGTTTATTCTGAAAGCTGATTTTTTATAGTGAAATATGATGATTTGAATTTTATAAAAAAGTTAAAAAAATCGTTTAAATAAGCTCTGAATAAACCGTTTTGGTGGAACGGACAATATGACCTTTAAGTCCTCATATAAAGTTGATTCCTCGTCGAGAAATTTAAATAAAGTGATAGTATCAGTACTTTTGAACATGGACGAAAATAATGCGGCACCTTCATCATTATGATTTGCTAAAACATCTAGAAAAATTAAATCGTAAAACCTGTATTTCGCACTATTGTTTACCTGAGACAGGTCATCTTTTTTCTTTAAAAAATCAACTATTTGCTGAGTTTTTTTTGAAGTATTCTTAAAAGTATACCCCGTACTAGCCTTGGTCCAACCGCCCGCAGTTCCGATATTGAGAATATGCTTAGAATTTAATTTTTGAAAATTGAAGGCCGTCATGGGAATATTGCCTTGTTCTTTTTCGATAATTTCGTATTCAGATATATTGTTTTCGTTTAAGTAACTTGCTATAGCTTTTTCATAATCAGAATATTGCAATAAGTCTTTTGAAAACAAGGTGTATTCAAATAAAGCCGTTTTTTTATCTATTGGTAACACATACATAAATCGCGTATTGCCAAGTTGTGGTACTGTAAAATCCATGAAAGTTGCCTTGGAATCATCGAAGGTATTCACGTTGGTTTTCACAAACCAACCGACAAAATGTTGCTGCAATACAGGATATTTTTCCTGAGAATTATAGACTTCTGGTTTAGGTAAACTATTGAAAACCTTAGCACCAAAATAAACACCATTTTCAGTAATAATTTGAACTCCTTTTTCCAGTTCCGTAAAATCATGTACGGTATCTTCAACAAAACGAAAATTAGATTTTAGATTAATGCTTTTCCAAAGTGATTTGTAAAATGTTTTACTTTCAATCATTTTGTATCGAAATGGTGAAATTGAAATCGTTTTAGAAAATGACTCACTTCCAAAAAATATGGTATCCCAAGTTTTGGTTAAAAGAGCATCCCATTCTCCTACTCCATTATCCCAGTAACACCATGTTCTGTCATTACCTTTGTCTTTTGTCTGATCTAATATTAAAATCGATTTATCATCAAAAAACGTATCCTGAGACATACGGTATGCCAGCATTAATCCTGAAGCGCCTGCTCCTAAAATAATATAATCGTATGTTGCCAATATGCTGATTTTATTGTAAGACGTCATTTAACTTCTCATTTAAGGAAGAAAAGTCAAAATAGACAATAGTTGAATTGTAAAGCTAAATTATTTTCTTATCATGTCATCATAATAAGTTTATATTTATTTGCGCAAATCCACAAATGCACTCAGTCCTTATTTAAAGTAAATAAATGAGATTACCTATAGCCACCACACCTGTAAGACAGCCTAAGATAAAATCCATTTTACTAGCAATATAAGTAAGCTTATCTTCTATTTTAGTTGCAATTGTAGCATAACATGCATATAGAAAAAATGAACCCATTGTAGAGCCAATTGAAAAATACAGGCTATTAAGTAATGAATATTCAAAATATTCTAAGCCTATTAGAAAAGAAATAGATGTAAAATAAAAAGGAATGGCAAATGTATTTAACAAAGACATGCCTATACCGTGTAAATAAGCTTTAGACTTTTCAATTTCTTCTTTATGCTGCTTCTTTGTAGACTTAAAATGCAATCGAAAAAAATTAATTGATAAAAGAACTAAAATTGCCGTACCAACTTTTTGAATGACGGTTATATATTCCGAGTTTTCCATAAGAGCACTAGATAGATAAGCTCCAATGTTAGCTTGAAAAAAAAGCACTGTAGCAAAACCAGCAATTAAGTAAAAAGCTGATTTTTTACCACTTTTTAAACTAAACTTAACCACCGTTAAATTTAAAAAGCTCGGCATTATACTTCCTGTTGAAGCAATTACAAATCCAAAAAACATACAAGTAAGAATGGTCATATTATATATTAAGGTGCAAATGAACATATAAATTTTCCAATGAATTACTCCGTATCATTATTAATTTAGTCCAAACAAACCATTTTTCTTCACTGAAGTCATGCTTTTAAAACAACAGTCAAATTTTGAAAAAATATATTATTTTTCATGGCGTCTTTCGGCATATTCAAAACCTTCTATCCACCATTTTTCCATGAGTCTTTTGCTGAAAATTAGAGAATTCTCAGTAAGACTGGTTGGCGTGTAGTACAAATTCAATTTTACATTTTTATTTCTAGCCGCTAATTTTCCTATTATAATATCGTTACGCTCTACCTGATTTAGCAAATGACCAAATAAGCTTATCATTAATGAAAATGGATTTTTACCTAATACTTTTTGTTTACCTAAAGTTTCAGCCTCTAATACAATGGCATCAACTTCTGTGGCGCCACGCTGAATGGCCTCTCTAATTGGAATAACACTTCCTAGACCACCATCTGCATATTCATAACCATCGACTTTTACTAGCGACATAAAGGGAATATAGTTACACGAAATCCATATCCAATTACAGAATTCTTCATAAGAACAATCTTGTATCGATTTATACTCCACTCGGTTCATAGATAAATTAGACACCGTTACTATAACATCGTGCTTGTCTTTTCTGATTTTTAAATACTCTTCGTACGTGACATTTTTTCTAATGTTTTTTCGTAACGCCTTACTCTCTCCAAATGTTCGTCTGCGCCTTATAAATTGCCACATCGAATTCACAAAATCTATAGAAACATATTCTCTATCTCCTTTTTTGCGCTGTACAAAAGGACTGACACTAAAAATATCGTGTTGTTGTACATTGGTAAATATATCGTAGAGTTTACCAATTTTATTTGCCGCTAAATGCGGTACTAAAAGGCTCCCTGTTGATGTTCCTAAAAACATATCATAATTATGCTTTTCGATTTCTATTAAGTATTGTGCTACTCCTCCCGCAAACGCTCCTTTACTTCCGCCGCCTGAAATGACTAATGCTCGCATGGGCTAATTACGTATTTTTAAATTATTTAATAGTATCATATATGAAATCTAGACAACATTCGATTATTCGGTTTCCAACTGACTCACTTCTTCATTTTTATATTTAGCATAAAGAAAACCTCTTTTCCACCACTTGGTCATTTTAACTTTATCAAATATTAAGGAGTTTGTGGTTAGAACCGTCGGAGTATAATAAAAATTAATGATAGCTTTTTGATTTGATGCCACAAATTTACCTATTCTGATGTTTTGACTTTCAATTCTATCTAACATAAAGGCAAACATATTGGTCAATAATGAAAAAGCATTAATAGAAGGCATTCTATTGAGTTGAGATACTTCGGTTTGCAAAATAATTGCATCTACAGTTGTAGCACCGCGTTTAATAGCTTCTTCAATTGGCACCATAGAGCCTAGGCCTCCATCCGCATACTCGCAACCGTTTTTCTTCACCAAGGACATAAATGGCGTATAATTACAAGATATCCAAACCCATTCACAGAACGCTTCATATTCAAAATCTTTTATCGATTTATATTCCACTTGATTTAGTGATAGATTTGAAACCGTAACTATAACATCTGCATTGCCTTTTTTAAGTGCAATAAATTCATCTTCTGACAATGTGTTTTTAATAAGTTTTTTAAGATTTACACTTGTTCCAAAAGTTTTATAGCCTTTAAACAAATTTAAAAGTACCGTTATATGATTAATACCAATAGTTACTACACCTTTTTTTCTTTTAGTTATAAAAGGACAACTATCAAAAATCGAAGCCTGATTTACATTAGTATAAACGTCTTTTATTTTTTCAACACGTTTTAAGGCCAAGTGAGACACCAACAAGCTTCCTGTTGATGTACCAATAAACAAATCGTATTCGTGTTTTTTGTTTTCAATAAGATATTGCGCCACACCACCTGCAAATGCTCCTTTGCTTCCACCCCCAGATATGACCAATGCGCGCATTACTTAGTTTTTTTGTTGTAATTCTTCAGTAAGTTGTTTAGCAAACTTAACTAATCTCCAATTATGATGCGATTTTGCATTTTCTAAATTAACCAGACACTCTTCTTTACATGAGTTTATCATCTTTAAATATCGAAATGCATTCATTCTTAAATCTGCATTATAAGCATCGCCAGTGTAATCAACCAACTCATTAAATAAAGCCTGTTTATTATCCGCATCATAAAATGGTGTGCTTAGGTTTAGAACAATCCATAATAGTCTTACATTTTTATCGTGAAAACCCTGAATGTTTCTAGTTTTAAATAAATATTTTGACCGTTCTTCAGGAAAACTAGTCCATAAATTGTACAAGGCATTTTCTATGGTAATATATGATGCATCATCTAATAACGATTCATAACGTTCCTTTAAACTTTTGGGTATTTGACGAACATATTGTGAAATCGCCTGCCGCACTATTAAGCCATTATTAAACGTAGCGGGAGTTACTAATTCTGGAACCTGAGATATAATTTTTGCTTTCGCTTCTTCGGAAACATAATATTTTAAATAGTCTGCACATTTCGAGGATTTTGCCTGGCAATCTACCATTAGAAACTCATTGATATAAGTTGATTGCTGCTGCAAAATATCAAAAGCATTATCCACAGGAAACGCTTTCTGTTTAATCCATAAATTCACAAACCCAGATAATGACTGTCCATATAAACGTTCTATTTCTTTTATAAAATCTGAAGTTTCCACATTTTTAAATTGATGCTTTGCGATATAATTTTTAATGGCGCCCTTAAACACTTGATCACCCACTTTAGTGCGTAAGGCATGCAAAACCCATGCACCACGTTGATAAAACGTTAAACTACTCGCCTCAGGATTTAAAAGTGACGTCCCGCTACCAGAAATATCTTGCTTACCCAAGTCTATGGCTGACTCAAGTAGATTAAAATAAAACTGATCATCGCCAAAAACATCACGTTCTGCTAGAGCAGCATAATATGTAGAAAAACCTTCCTGCAACCAATGGTGTTCACCAGATTGAGCTGTAACCAAGTTACCAAACCATTGATGTGCCAACTCATGTGCATTGACATTCACATAGTTTTTATCATTAAATCCAATAGCGTCCACTACAAAAGCATCTGAAAAAATAGTAAGACTTGTATTTTCCATGCCAGCATATAAAAAATCATGCACAGGCACTTGCTTGTAATTTTGCCATGGATAGCCTACCCCTATTTCTTCTTCCAAAAAATTGAACATCTGTTTAGAATAGCGATACGTTGGCTCTACTTTTAAGGAATCTTCTGAGTAATAGTAATACTCTAATGGAATGCCATTTGCGGAGGTCTCTATTTTCTTTTTGTATTCGCCAATAACAAGCGCCACTAAGTAACTAGACATTGGTTTTTGCATATCGTAACTCCAGCGTGTTAATGAATCTCCTATTTGTTTGTCTATTAATTTTCCATTTGCCAAGGCTTGATAACCATTTGGATATGTTATTGACAAATCGAATTCTATTTTGTCATTTACATCATCAATACTAGGCAACCAATTGCTAGTATATTTCCCTTGACCTTGCGTCCAGATTTGCCAGTCGCGT
Source organism: Winogradskyella bathintestinalis (assembly GCF_030407435.1). Classification (GTDB taxonomy): domain Bacteria; phylum Bacteroidota; class Bacteroidia; order Flavobacteriales; family Flavobacteriaceae; genus Winogradskyella; species Winogradskyella bathintestinalis. The sequence continues at coordinate 127,435 of NZ_JASDDK010000005.1, read as the reverse complement.
TTCCTCTTTATAAAGTATAATGCTTTTTTAGGTGTGGCTTCATATTGAAAAGATAATTGGTAAGTTTTATCTTTTTGAAAATTAAATTTTAACCATAATTTGTCTTCCGTATTTTTAAAACTAAAATTATTAGATGCTTCGTTTAGCAATTTTACAGATTCAAATTTTATTTTTTTGGCATCTAAATATATAGAATCAACAGCTTTTAGAATTTTAAATGCGTAAGTACCCGATCCTAACACCTTTGCTGAATCTGGTTTAAACCTAATATCTGCATCTAATTTTAAATAATCGAGAAATTCAGTTTGTTGCGCAGAGGAAAAACTAAAAATTAATAAGTAAATTATAATTTGGAAATTCTTCATAAATGAGATTTGAGCTAGAATGAGACCAAATTACAAAATTCAATATTTAAATCACAAGAACTAAAATCTAAAACAGATAATTAGTCATTCTCTATATTAACTAAACGATAAAAAAAAGGGGTATTCATTAAAACATATTAAATTCTTCAACGCGAGAGATTCCTGCATTCGCAGGAATTTGTAAATTCGCAATTATGAGTGTGAAATTACAAACTCCCATTGATTATCTCAAAGGTGTTGGTCCAAACCGAGCGGACTTATTACGCTCAGAGTTGGGTATTCATACCTATCAAGATTTAATTAATCTTTTTCCAAACCGTTATATCGACCGTACTAAACATTATAAAATCAATGAACTGCAGCGCAATAATGCAGAAGTTCAAATTATCGGTGTTATTACAGGTTTTAAAGAGGTGGCACAGAAGCGTGGTAAACGTTTAGTCGCCACTTTTAAAGACGAATCCGGTACAATGGAGCTCGTTTGGTTTAGAGGTCAAAAATGGATACGCGAAAGCTTAAAAATTGGTCAACCTTATGTGATTTTTGGAAAAACAAATTGGTTTAGTGGTAAATATAGTATGCCACATCCAGAAATTGAACTTCAATCTGAGCACGAAAGTAATTTACGTTCAGCTATGCAAGCTATTTATCCATCAACAGAAAAATTATCAAATAAGGGAATCACGATTAAAGTGGTCACCAAAATTATGCAACAACTATTTTTGGAAACTAAGGGCCGATTTGTTGAAACCTTACCAAAAACATTGATGGGTGAATTAAAATTAATCTCGAAATCTGACGCCCTTTTCAATGTCCATTTTCCAAAGACTCCAGAGTTACTTTCTAAGGCACAATTTCGATTAAAATTTGAAGAATTATTTTACATTCAACTGCAATTAATTATTAAAAATCTCATTCATAAATCGAAAATTAAAGGTTTTACTTTTGATACCGTTGGAGCATATTTTAACACCTTTTATAAAGATCATCTACCTTTTGAATTGACCAATGCGCAGAAACGTGTTCTGAAAGAAATTAGACAAGATTTAGGGAGTAATGCGCAGATGAATCGACTTTTGCAAGGGGATGTAGGCTCAGGCAAAACCATAGTCGCCTTCATGTCAATGTTAATGGGACTTGATAACGGATTCCAATGTTGCTTAATGGCCCCTACTGCTATTTTGTCAGTTCAACACTACCAAGGATTATATGAACTATGTAAACCATTAGGTATCAGTATATCACTACTTATAGGATCAACTAAAACTTCAGATAGAAAAATTATTCATCAAAATTTAGAAAATGGTGATTTGCAGATTTTAATTGGTACTCACGCCTTACTTGAAGATAAGGTTAAATTCAAAAATTTAGGGCTTGCAATTATAGATGAACAACATAGATTTGGGGTTGCACAAAGGTCAAAATTATGGCATAAAAATGAGCTTCCTCCCAATGTTCTAGTTATGACTGCAACTCCAATTCCGAGAACGTTAGCAATGTCTGTTTATGGAGACTTAGACATATCTGTAATTGACGAATTACCAGCAGGAAGAAAACCGATAAAAACGGTACATAGATTTGATAATAATAGATTGAAAGTCTTTAAATTTATGAAAGATGAAATCGCTTTAGGACGACAAATTTATATTGTCTATCCGTTAATTCAAGAAAGCGAAAATATGGATTATAAAGATTTAATGGACGGCTATGAAAGTGTTTCTAGAGAGTTTCCTATGCCTGATTACCAAATTTCAATTGTTCATGGAAAAATGAAACCCGCTGATAAAGATTACGAAATGCAGCGTTTTGTAAACGGCGAAACTCAAATTATGGTGGCTACAACCGTGATTGAAGTTGGTGTAAATGTCCCTAACGCTTCGGTTATGATTATTGAAAGTGCAGAACGCTTTGGCTTGTCTCAATTGCACCAATTACGTGGACGTGTTGGACGTGGTGCAGAACAGAGTTATTGTATTCTTATGACGAGCCATAAATTAAGCCAAGATAGTAAAACACGACTTGAAACTATGGTTCGTAGTAGTGATGGCTTCGAAATTGCCGAAGTTGACTTAAAACTTCGAGGTCCAGGCGATATTATGGGCACTCAACAAAGTGGCATTTTAAATCTTAGAATAGCCGACATTGTAAAAGACAAGGATATTTTAGAACAATCACGCTATTATGCAAAAAATATTTTAAAATCAGATCCTAGCCTAAGTCAACCAGAACACAACGTTATACTTAGTACTTACAGACAAATGAGTAAATATCGAAATATTTGGAATTATATTAGTTAACATGCTTTTATACTCATTTGAAATAAAAAAAGAGGTACTTTGTTTAAAGTACCTCTTCCTATTACTACACCTAGCGGTGTTCTAAATTTTTTAAATCATTTACTATTCAAAGTATCTAAAGCTTCACCAATAAGAGTGTCGCCTTTTAAAATTTCAAAAGTAGTGTTATATGGAGCGTCATCATTTAATGATCTTACTAATGTTTGTGCTACATCTTCTCGACTAATCTCACCTTTTTTATTTAAATTTTCTTTTAGTTCAATTTTTCCTGTAGGTTCAGAATTATTCAAAGTTCCTGGTCTAACAATGGTGTATTTCAATCCACTATTTCTAAGATGATTATCCGCATTTTGCTTCGCTTTTAAATAGTCTTTTAAATCGTCAACCGATTCTGGCTGATCTGCACCCATAGAGCTTAACATTACAAATTTGTTGACATTCGCCATTTTAGAAACTGCCATTAAGCGTTTTGCTCCCTCTTGGTCAACTTCCACTACATTTTTCCCTCCTGATCCAGCTGCAAAAATTACCTTATCTACATTTTTTACAGCATGGGTAAGATCTTCAGTCAAATCTGCTAAAACAGCAGATACACCATCTGCTTCAAACTGTTTTAACTGTTCCTCTTTTCTTACCATTGCTACCGGTTTAAAATATTGTGAGGATTTTAAGAGATTAACGATATGTTTTCCTGTAGTACCATTAGCACCAGCTATTAATATATTTTCCATAATTTATTTTTTTTACTTACCAGTTACATAAAATGCATATATAACACCTGGGAGCCAACCCACTAACGTTAATAATAGACTAATAAGAAATTCACTTCCCAATCCATGTTTTAAGAATACTGCCAACGGTGGCAAAAGAATGCAAAGAATAATAGTAAGTATAGACATTTTTTTATTTTTTTTGGTTCAATACAAAGCTAATTTGGAACGTAGATATTTCTTGTCTTAGATGCGAATTATATTAGCGCATATTAAAAAATTGCAGCTTATTCTAAACCGAATTACGTTCACTTTCTGAAACTATATAAAATTTCTAGCAATTAATATTTAACTGTTTTTCATTGCTTTATAAATTATTTTTGTTATTTATGTGAAATAAAAAAGATAAGTTCTGTAAAATATTTCCTATGTTTTAAAATTGATTACGCAACAATCTTAATAATTTTTTTAACCTAATAACCTAAATCTATTATGAAAACAAAACTACTTTATGTACTAACATTTATTATTGCAACACTTAATGTTAACTCTCAAACTGAGGTCTCCCCTTTCGTAGAAAATTTAACTGAGCCAATTAAAATGATTGCAGATGGGACCGACTTGTATGTCCTTGGCTACGAAGATTTATACAAAATTGATACGAGTACACCGACACCTACGACCACAGTAATTTACACACCTGAGCCTGATCATTTTATGTATAACCTAACGCTCAGCGAAAGTACCTTATATATGGCTATAGAAAATTACGAAGAATCTACTGGGAATTTCTTGGGGTCTAGAATTATGGCACTCGATTTAGACAATTTATCGAGTTCCTTGGAATTAATATATTCCACTACTGAATTTATAAATGCATTAACCATAAACGGAAATACTATTTATTTTTCTGCTGAGACACTAGACAATCCTCCTAATTATGAACCATTTACCACACATATCGATAAAATTGATGTTTCAGTACCAAACCCTACTGCTACAGTTATAGTAAGTGATCTTAGTGATGGTGTTGCCCAAGATATAGTGTTCTATAATAATGACTTGTACGTCTCAGATATAGACAACGCTACTGTACACAAATTCAACGCAAATCAAATAGAACCTACTGTAGATAATTTTTTAATAAATCTCAGTACTCCTAGAGGTCTTACAGTCTTAGGCAACGAATTGTACATTTCAGCAAATTATTTACTTCAAAAAATAGATTTAGATGATTTATCTTCAGATTTAGAGAACGTAGCACAAAACACTACATACCAAGATGAAACTAACGATGGAATGGATTTCAATGCAAATTTTAGAGATGTTGCTATAATTGGAAATACTATTTATATGATATTAGAAGAAGCTGGCAACGGAAGAATTGTAAGTATTGTTGATTCCTCATTATCGGTTGAAGATATTAATACCAATGATGTTTCGGTTCTTAGCTCTAATGATCAAATTGTGGTAAACGGACTACTAAAAAACACCGAAGTTAAACTATACGATATTAATGGTAAAATGATCATAGAAACTCAACTCAGTCAAAACCATAATTATATTGATGCAAAGCAATTGACTCAGGGCATTTATATGTTGAAAATTGAAAATTCTAAGACATTTAAACTAGTTAAATAAATTAGAAAATTTTACCAAACAAAAAAAACAGCATGTAGTAACGATGCTGTTTTTTTTTATAATATGAAATTGCGATTTCTGATTTCGTAGAGATAAATTAACGCGAATAATTCGGTGCCTCTTTGGTAATTGTCACATCATGAGGGTGGCTTTCATTAATACCAGAACTTGTAATCTTAACAAAACGACCCGACTCCTTTAGAGTCTCAATATCTTTTGCGCCACAATAGCCCATACCTGCTCTAAGTCCGCCTACAAATTGATGGATACTTTCTACCAATTCTCCTTTGTAAGGTACACGGCCAACAATACCTTCAGGAACTAACTTTTTAATATCGTCTTCAACATCTTGAAAATATCGGTCCTTACTACCTTGTTTCATAGCTTCAACCGATCCCATACCTCTGTAGGATTTAAATTTTCGGCCTTCGTATATAATTGTTTCTCCCGGACTCTCTTTTGTACCGGCTAGTAGTGAACCTAACATTACTGTGTCTGCACCAGCTGCAATTGCTTTAGGGATATCTCCTGTATAGCGAATACCTCCATCCGCAATTACGGGAACACCAGTACCTTTTATTGCCGCTGAAACTTCTAAAACTGCAGAAAACTGTGGAAAACCAACACCTGCTACAACTCTTGTAGTACAAATTGAGCCAGGTCCAATACCAACTTTAACCGCGTCTGCACCAGCTTCTACTAAATATTTGGCAGCTTCGCCGGTTGCAATGTTTCCGACTATAACTTCAAGTTCTGGGAACTTCTTTTTAATATCTTTCAATACCATGACTACGCCTTTCGTATGGCCGTGGGCCGTATCAATAATAACCGCATCTACACCTGCATTCACCAAGGCAGATGCTCTTTCAACAGCATCACCAGTCACTCCGATGGCAGCAGCCACACGTAATCTTCCGTACGAATCTTTATTGGCATTTGGCTTTTGAGTTACTTTAGTAATATCTCTAAAAGTGATCAGTCCAACTAATTTATAATTATCATCAACGATGAGTAATTTTTCAATTTTGTTCTGTTGTAGAATTTTTTCGGCATCTTTTAAAGAAGTACCAACTGCTGCAGTAACTAAATTTTCTTTAGTCATAACATCAACTATAGGCTTTTGGTTTTCATGCTCAAAACGCAAGTCGCGATTGGTCACTATGCCTTTTAGTTTTCCATTATCATCTACAATTGGTATTCCACCGATACGGTGCTCAGCCATATTTGATTTAGCATCAAAGACAGTTGCGGTTAATGGCAAAGTGACCGGATCGATAATCATACCACTTTCAGCACGTTTAACTCTACGTACTTTATCTGCCTGCTGTTCAATAGTCATGTTTTTGTGAAGCACACCAATACCACCTTCTTGCGCCATGGCAATTGCCATTTTGCTTTCCGTAACCGTATCCATAGCTGCGGAAATCACAGGAATGTTAATAGTAATATTTCGGGTGAATTTTGTTTGAATATTGACTTCGCGAGGCAAAACTTCTGAAAATGCTGGCACTAAGAGTACATCATCGTATGTGAGACCTTCTCCCACAATTTTATTTTCGTGTGCTTTCATGGCAATTAGAATTTAATTGCACGCAAAAGTACAATTTATATTTACAAAATATTACAAATAAAACGCTATTTACAACAGTTCTTAATCTATTGACGATTAATAACAATCTTTTTTAAGCTGACTGTTGCTTTCAAATTCGCTTAATGCCTTATTTAAATGTCTCGTTGTTATTATATTCAAAACCTCTAAGACTCTATTTTGCATGGCTATAGAACCACAAATCATTATGATGCCGTTGTTATCTAATACTTGAGACAATAGTTCTTGACGTTCTAAAATTAAATCTTGAACATAAATTTTATCTTTTTGCTCTTGAGAATAGGCGGTATAAAAGTTGGTCAGCTTTTGTTCATTTAAAGCCTCGTCTATGATATTCTTATAAAGTTTAAGGGAGTCTTTCGTTCTCCCTCCCCAAAACAAATGTGTTTTAATTTTATTGGCATTATCGGAAACCATTCCTAAAAATGGTGCGATTCCCGTTCCGTTGGCAATCATTACCACTTCACTGGTGGTATTAGGAAAGTGAAAATCGAAATTTCGTTTCACTTTAGCTTTTACAATTGAGTTCACTTTTAAATTATTAAAATAGGTAGAACATACGCCAAACTCATGCTTTTTAATGCTTAATAAAATATCGTTTTCGATTTTTCCGATGGAATATTGGCGCTCAATAAAATCAACTTCAGGAAATACAGACAATAAATCTCCAGATGAAAATTTACTTTTTTTAAGTGGCCGTAATTGCACCAAAAACGAATTGTCTATATTGGGTTTTGTTTTATTAACAACTCTGAATTCCTTTAAATTTTTTAAATTAATTTTAGGTCTTTTAAATTGAATCTTTAGATCTAGATTGTTTTGATGGTTCCATTGGTTTATCCACAATTTATATTCTTCAAATGATTGATTATTTATTTTGAAAAGTGGTAAATTCTCATCGAATTTTTCGTGATTTCGCAACAACAAATCCACTTCAACTGCATATTTACAATAATCGGGATACATGAAGGAACCAAAGCCTATTACAGCATATTGAATATTTTGCTGCGGATTTACTTTCTTAAATAATTGTTTAAAATTTGAAGCACTATTTGGCGCTTCTCCTTCTCCATAAGTAGCGGCGAAAATAATTAGTTGTTTAGCTTCATTATAAGTTGAATAATCATTTAAAACTGAAATATATGCCGACTGGCTGGTTTCAATGAGCGCGTTATAAAACAATTTGGCGGCATTAAATGTGTGACCTGTTTCTGAACCTACGAGAATGATATATTCCGCATTATCTTTTGTGAATTTATTCTTGATTTTTGAAGTTGCTCTTCGACGTTTTAAAGTCATAGCGAAACCAGAATACATAAAAAACAAAATTGCCAAACTGGCGATTAACAATATTATAGACCAAATTACAGTACCTTGTCCGGTATGTAGAATTAAGCTCCAATTAGAAATTAAGGCAACGAATGATGTGTTTTGATTGCTTACAACTTCACCAGAAAATTGATTAACGAGTAATTCTTTGCCTTTTAATTTAATAATAAAATAATCTTCAATATCGTCTGAAAATGGAAATTCAACACTTGTTACATCGTTAAGTTTTATATCTTGAAAGATTGTAAAATTGTCTATTTCTAATGGATTATCAATTTCGGTTGGCTCTGGATAATTGTGAGAAATTTTAGAGTCTGGAAGTAAATTAAATTTTTCAAGTGATAAAAATACGCCTGTAAGTGTAATAATTATAATAGGAATTAAAGTATATCTCCCTATTACAACATGGTAATATTGTTCAAAATTCTCTTTAACAACCTTTGAGAAAAAACGTTTTAAACCACCTTGGCGTTTCAGTATTAATTGTATACCTGTAATTGCAATAATAAATAGTAGAAACGAGACGACCCCTATTAAAATCCGACCTGTTGTTTTTAAAAATAACGATCGATGTAAATTGGTAGCAAACTCAAAAATCGGTGCTTTTTTTATTATTTCACCTAATTTTTCTCCTGTAAATGGATTGATGTAAAACGTTTCACTATTCCCCTCTTTAGTAATAACGGAAGTACTAACAAAATTATTTTTATCAATTTCAACTGTAAAAACTTCGTCATAATTTTGTTGTAAAGTTGGCAATATTTCGGCAAGTGAAACCATATTTCCATCCTCTATAGCAAATGGCTGTAACTGGTTGGAGATAGGCTCAAACGCTAAAATAGCACCAGTGACTGATGCTATTAATATGAATAATGATGATATTACAGCCAAAATTAAATGACTATATCTCCATATAGAAATGGTCATAACTTTAGTTGTTTTGCGGTAGCATTCGGATATAACGAATGAAACCTTGCCCTTCGATTTTGGTTTTTACGTTATCTGAGGTAAGTTCAAATTCTACATCAGTTGTGTAATATTCTTGATTTTCAACAGCTGTTTCAAATCTAAGTTTGTAACCAGTATCTATTTTATTATCTTCTATGTCTATAACCGTAATTGCACGTTGTCCTCCACTTATAGTGGCCCCTGTAATGGCATCTATGTTTTGACGTTTCTTACCGTAAAAATTCCACCAAGACTCTACTGTATTGTACCACTCATCATCATCACCTTGTACATATAGTGTTTCTTCGTATTCACCGTCAGGATTTATTAGTGAAATAACAACATAAGCACCTTCACCTGTATAATTCGTCATTTGAATCATACATTTATATTTTGAACTTTCTTCTAAGGTTGAAAAAGATACTAAGCTTAGAAATAGAACGACAAATAGACTCACCAATTTTATATTCTTCATATTTAATTTTATTTTAAAAATTCGATTGAAACGTTATTTTTTTCTAATAATTCATTTTCTTTTGCTAAATCATAAGCCGATTCTTCAAAATCAGTAACCAATGTTTTATTTGCGCCTTTATCAATAAGGAATTTAAGAACCGCATCGTCAGTGGCTTTCATTGCTGCTATATGCAGGGCAGTATTGCCATCACTGTTTTTAGCATTTATATCTTGCTTTAGCTGTAATGTTGTTGCTAATTCTAACAAATCAATACTATTTTTTTCAACCGCTAAATGAAACCACGTATTTCCGTTTTTTTGCACCGCAGATAAATCGACATTGTTGTCTTTTAATAAATTGAGTTTCTTTAAAAACTCATCTCTATTTTTCGGTGAATAAAAATCTACTAAATAATAGACTAGATTATTTCCGTCTAAATCAATTATGGTAGTGTCATAACCCTTATTTATTAAAAAGTCCACCACATCAGAAGTATTATTTTCTACCGCTAATGTCAAAGCTGATTGTCCTTCTTTGTTAACATTATCGATGTTTTCTAACTTATTTGCTAATAACTTAACCACTTTGAGATTATTTCTAGAGGCCGCATTCATTACCGCAGTATTACCATAATTGTCCTTAGTGCTAACCTTTAAACCTGCTTCTAATAAATAGTTGATTATGTCTACATCTTCACTTCTCGAAGCGATAATATGTAATGCAGAAACGCCTTCTTCATTATACACTTTAGGGTTTAAACCAACACTTTCTAAATATTTATAAATTTCGATACCATTAGTTTTTCCGCGAGTTCCAGCAGCGACAAAAAGGAAAGCTTGATTGGTCCCTTTAATTCCTTTTTCTAAAAGGGCGTTCATTAATTCAACGTTGCCATTTTTTGCAACATAGTTGAAAATACCGTTACCTTGAGCATCAACACTATTTATATCTAAGCCTTTTGATTGAAAGTATTGAATCAATTTAAAATTGGTATCATTTGGTGCAGCTAGTAACAATGCATTTGCACCACTAGGATTAGTTTGATGAATTAATTCTGAATTCTTTGCGGAAATAAGGTCATAAATTTTGGTGTTTTTTTGCCCTGCTCCAGCTGCAAAATGAATTATAGTATTCCCTTTATCATCAGTAATATCTGTTTTAGCACCATTTTCTAAGAGGTATTGTACTAATTTAACATTGCCTTTATAAGCAGCCCAAAAAATATAAGTTCTTCCATCGTGTGTTAATTTATTGACATCATTTCCTTTTTGAGACATTAGATACGTAATAGTTTCGAAAGGGGTTTCTTGCAAAATAGAATAAACAACACCATCAAAATTATTGCTATTGGCTTCAGCCGGATTATTACCGTTTTTAATTGCTGTTTTAACCCTTTCTACATTCGGTTTTGAATCCCAAAATTTTCGATCTAAAAATTTATTCTCTTGTGCAAAACCGTGCAACGATAATACTAAAATTAGTCCTACTAAACTTGATTTAAAATATTTCATATAATTATTTTATAAATGATTCAATTGTCTTATTAATTTCTTTTTGCTCTACTACATCTTCGTTAAACAGGTGTTTATAAAGTGGTTTATTATCTACCTTAGTGTTTAGAATTAAATCTTTATTTCTTCCATAAACTTCGTCCCATTTAGCTCTAACTAATGCCCATTTATTTTGGTTGGCTTTCCACCAATCAATTGTTGGTTGGCATCTGCTATCATCAACCTTTACATAAGTATTATACCCTTTTTCTTTAGCTAAAACAACATCTTTTTTACCGTTTTTTCTAATAACTTTAGCATTGTCTTGGTCGTGTAACCAACCATAATCTGTAATTTCTTGTCTATTTCCTCTTATCGTCACATTATAATCACTTCGTTTGGTACGTTCTCGTCTAGGTAATGGCGCAGTAGTTATATTTTCCCAATAACTTTTTCCATCGACGTGCACCCATGTCGAAGAACCTTCATAGCGTGGACTATCATCTACTTGATAAACTTTTTGAGTCCATTGACCTTCAACTTCATCATTAGATTTAGCTTCAAAAACCCATTCGTTATCTCCGTTATACCTATAAAAATCTGTATTTTCAAATAACCAGTCTTGTCTCCAATGCTTAATAATCATTGGTTGGTCTGGTGTACCCACTTGCAGTAAATGCTGAATGGAAATTTTATCGTCTTCATCCGTAACTAGTTGTGCCCATTCTAAGCCTAAATCTGTTTTAGTTTCAGATGGTCTATACAAGGAATCTTTACTGAACGAAAATGTCTCGGTGAAGTTAAACGTGACCTCGAAACAACCACACATTGCCTTAATGGCGTCTTGATCTTTCATTATCTTGTTTTGAGCATTACCAGGTAAAGTAACTGCTAAGATAAGTGCTAAGGCTGATACTACTCTTTTCATTTTTACAAGTGAATTGATAATTAGATAAAATTAAAATAAATTATTCTTATTTAGAATGAATTAATATAGCTATGCATAATTGTGACAAATTTATATAGAATGAGTCTAATTAAAAATAAAAATCTGAGTTATTTTTCTATTTTTCCTTTAGCAAGTTTTTCGTTCTAGAAAAGTTTATGTAAGTAGCTATTACTTAATAGGATCCCTAAATGACTTCACTATTTGTGATAAACAAAATCCGAGAGCTATTAAAATATTAACTCATATTATCATTTTAATCAATAGAAAACAGATAATTAAAGTAGCTGCTCAGAATATTGCCTATTGGTCAAATTTGAATCATATCATCGTGCCATTGCCAAAATGGGTCGCTCAACTATTTTATTCTAAGGATCCTGATATTTCACTGACAGTTTTAAACACGGTTAAGGTCTGAACGCATTATCTTCATTTAAAATAATTTGTTCTATAATATTAATGATACAGATGGAAATCTAGTAACGGTAATCCATAGCACTGATTAAAGCGGGTGGCGAACGTGGAATTCGAATTTGTATACAGCCTATTACACTAACTTTAAGCATTAAAGTAAAAGTTCTTATTGAGAAATAAGGACTTTTTTTAATTGACATTCACCGACAGTCGTTAATTATATTACAAGAATGCTAAGGTTTTATTTCATTAAAACGTTACTTCTAAAGTCGTAAACCAATTTCGTGGTGCAGATGGAATAATTCCCGGACCTGGGTAACCTGTAGCTCTTCTCGTAAAATAAGCATTGTCTAATACATTATTAAGTCCTGTTTCAAATTTAAACCTTTTATAAGTGTAGGAAAGTGATACATCTAAAATATCGTATTCAGGTATTTCCCCAATAACACCACTTAGATTGGATTCTACAGAATTAGTGGCGTCGGTAAATTGACGACCTAAATAGGTGTATTGCACATTTGCCATGAGGTTTTTATAACCAAATCGTATTCCTGTTTTTAAATTTAAATCCGGTACAAATTCTACATTGTTGCCCTCAATTCCTGGTTGGTCAGAATTTGTGTATTCTGAATTTATAAAAGAAGTGTTTATAAAATAGTTGAGACTAAAATCATTATTCATTTTGAGCACTTTCTTCAGATTAAAATCGAATAGTGATTCTACCCCATACATTACAGCATCACCAATATTACCGCGCTCACTCACTACTCTACCATCCGATAAACCTTGTTGAACAAAACCAATTCTGCCATTATAAAACAAAGCAAATGCTCCAACATCGTAAGACATAAAAGAATTGTAATTCCCTCTTAAACCTAAATCGATAGTAAATCCATCTTCATCTGTAATATTAGGATTAATAACATAAGCAGGATTATTGATGTTTATATCCGAAAATGTGACTGAACGATAATTCTGGGAAATATTTCCGTAAGCTTCTAAACTTGTAGTTGGCTTATAACTTAAGCCCAAACCTAATAACACGAAGTTTCTTTCGAAATTGCGATTGTCTTCTACGGTTTCTTCAAAAATGACATTGCCTGCTGCATCCGTATTGATGCGTTGGTAAAAACCTTCACTTTGGGTTTTAATATATTCGAATCTAAAGCCTGGCGTGACCGAGAATTTATCGTTTAAATAAAAAATATTTTCCCCAAAAACGGCTACATTTAAATTAGGAAAGTCAAATTCCGATTGGCTTGGGTAGTTTGGAAATACATCCGTCCTGATATTGAAATCTGCTCCACTTCCATCAGAACCTGGTCCTTGTTGTTGGCTATTGTCCGCATTGTAGTATTTTGCACCTATTAAAAATGTCGCGTCTTTATCCCAAATTTGATATTGGCTTAATAATCGTGTTTCAAACCCGAAGTTATTAAAATCACCTTTTATTAAATCGCGTTCATTGTCAGGATCTTGTTGGTCTACTCTATTGGTTCTAAAACCTAAGGCGTCTCTTGAAGCATTCAAACCGAAAAAATTAAATGTAAAATTGGTCGCTTCAGAAAATTGATGGGCAAACTTAAAATTGTACAATAACCAATCTACTTCAAACCAATTTCTTGCTCTGTTACTTTGGTAGGGATCATCGTTATACATCGCATCAGTTAAGCCACCTGCTTGTTGTGCCAAATAATTCAAGTAAGTTAATTCGCCTGTTACCGATGTGTTATTATTAAATTGATAACCAATATGAGCGTAAATATTTTTCGATTCAAATTCTGAATTTGGTCGAAATCCATCCCCTTTTTTATAATTGAAAAACGTATAATAACTCCACTTATTTTTAGTGCCACTTATACTTGTAAAATTGGTATATAAGCCGAAACTTCCCAAGGTATTTCTTGTGATTAACTCAAATGGTTTGTTGGGATTTGGTTTTTTCATCACAAAATTTATGAGGCCTCCAAACTGTGTTCCATATTGTAATGATGCCGCACCACGAATAACTTGAATCTGACTCAATCCTTCTGACGCTGGAGAATAGTAACTTTCTGGATAGCCCAAAACATCGGCACTAATATCGTAACCGTTTTGTCTGGTGTTAAAATTTGCCGTTCGGTTTGGATCCAATCCCCTGCCTCCAATATTAAGCTGTAAACCTGCATCGTCATTTTGGTAAATATTCAATCCAGCCACCTGACTGTAAATTTGCCTGGCATTATTCGTTGCTAAGTTTGCCATGGATTGCTCCACCAAAACGACTTCCGTTTTCTTCCCGGCATAAATGGCGGTTTCCTCAACGTCTTGTAATCGAGATAATTCAAAGACTTTCGCTTTTCTTGATGTGATTTCTACAGCTGTTAATGCTTCGCCAATTGGTTCTAATTGTTGATTTAAAGAAATATCTTCATTAATTATGATTTCAACTTCAGAAATTTGAAAATCATAAGAAAAGAATATTAAAGTAAGTGTCTCTTTCTTGGTCGTGAATTCATAATAACCTTCAGCATTTGTTCTTGCTAATAATCCTGAAACTTTACTATATACTTCAACATTTGTTAGTAGTTGCTGCGTTTGTTTATTTTTAATGACACCTGAAACTTTTTGTTGCGCTACTGCAACAATAGATAACATTACAAATACAATTAATAATCTATAAGCCTTTAATTTCATCCTTAAATGGTAAAATCCAATTTTTGGGTTTAAATGATTCGTTTTGTTTGAGTAAATCTACTTTTGGGTCAATGTATCGCTGACTAGAGCGACCATTGAGTGCCACATAACTGTCCACATATATTTCAATATTTTGATGTCCTTGCGATTTAAAATGATGCTCTAAAAACTGAGCATATTCTAGGATAAAATCGGGTTGTGTACTCATTTGCTTTTCTTGAAAAGTTGTCAAAAAACCCGAATTATTAACCGAAAACGAATGACCTGCTTCAGCATCCACAACTTTAAATTCGGTATAACCGGCTTTTTCCATCAACATCACACGCCATGAAAAACGATAACCTTCCTCTGTCCAAAA
Organism: Winogradskyella bathintestinalis; assembly: GCF_030407435.1. GTDB lineage: Bacteria > Bacteroidota > Bacteroidia > Flavobacteriales > Flavobacteriaceae > Winogradskyella > Winogradskyella bathintestinalis. The sequence goes on along the minus strand of NZ_JASDDK010000005.1, from coordinate 112,195 downwards.
CAATTCATTTGGATACAAAACATAACGAAATGGCAAAAGTAATTGAATAGCGAAAAACAAAGCTAAAATTGGTAGAATAATCTTTTGGTTTGAAAAACTATAGCTTGAAGCTTTAAGTTTTACAGCTTTCAAATTAAAAAATTGAAAAAGTTTTCGGAAAATATTCAAAATACGTTCATGCACTTTCGCATCGAAGAAGATCAATGTTCCCACAATCATAACGTACGGAAACATGCCGATTGGAAATAAAACTCGCGTAAATATGTGAAAAAATACAACGAGTACGAACGCAAAAATTCGTGTTCGTTTATAAAGCAATAAAAATGGGATGCTTAAATCATACAACATTCCAGACCAACTCATAGCAATATGAAACCATTCTTGTTGTAAAATGCTGTCGCCAATAAATGGTAAATCGTATTTAGAAGGTAACCAGATTTTTAAGGGCATGGCTTTCAATAACCAATCGCTGTTTATTTTTGCTAATCCTGCGTAAACGTAAACTAAGCCTAATAACAATTTTATACTGTCAATGGTCCATTTTGGAATTTGGGTGTATTGTTTCTTTCTTCTAATAGCATCTAAAGAAAAGTAGGCATTTGCTGGTAGAAAACACAATAACAAGCTCAACACACTTATAAAATAATAATGGTTGAGATAGGTGGTTTTATCCATCAATTCAATATATGTGAAGCTTAAGAAGAAGGTTATAATTGCCAATCGGTATTTAAAACCTAAAGCCACAAAAAGAGCTGATAAGCCACAGATGATAAAAATAAAATAAGTGTAATTCCCAACCGGTTTTATCCATTCGAACCCATAATAAGAGAAGTGAAATTTTGGTTCGATATATAATTTTTCAATCCAACCGTAAGACCAAAACCTAATGATACTTGCCAACATCATGATACCAAAACCAATCCTAAATACAGCTAGTGGTGCTGCGCTAGTTTCTGTATTAAAATATGAAGTAAGTTTATTTAGCATAAAGCAAAAAAAAGGATTCTCATTTTTGAGAACCCTTTTGAAATTTTAATTGATTTTAATCGCCATCAGCATCGACATAATCAACACTAATATTCAATGCCTGCAACATATCTACCTTTAATAACACAACTGCCATTTGCAAAGCATCGTAAGCTTCAGTCATTTTCGTATTATCTGTATTAATTTGAAGGATATAATTGCTATCTAAGATATCTATTTTTGATTGAGCAGTATCGAACTGATTATTGATGAGCGTACTTAAATCCTCGCCATTTTTAATAGTATTCAAATAATCTAAATAAGAAGCTAGACTTTCGCCAGAAGCACTTCCATTATAAGAATTTCCGTTAAAAAAGTCTTTAACTGCTGTTACCGCTTCGGTAGTTAAGGCTTTAGAGACATCACTTCTGTAATGCGCTTCAACTCTATCTGGTAAAGGTGTTGCGGAAAAATTACCAGCCGGAATTCCGATTTTATTCGCTCTTAATCCTTTTTCGTAATAATAAATGAAATCATTGACCAACTTATTGATGGAGCCCGTTGCTGTATTATTCGAATTATTAATGAATGTTTGTGCATAACTAGACCAACTTGAAGTCACATCTTGTGTTAAAGCGTTCATTTGGTCCGTTAAATCTGACGTATAAGCCAAATATTTTGGAGCCTCCGAATTTGTTGTATAAAAACCTAACAAATCAGCATCATTTTCAGCCAAACCATATAACATATAATCCAAAGCTGGAAAACCAACCGCATCGTTATTATTTACATGAGCCAAATCGTAATTCTGTGATTGAATATTATTTTGAATATCAGAAACATTTGTTGGGTAAATATTCATCTGAAAAACATAGTTGATTTCCGCTGCTCTACCAATATTAATCATTTCAGCAGATTGCCAAACTTTGTATGCATTATACCAAGACGTTCTAAACGCCTCTAAATTAACCTGATTTGGTTCAGCGATAAAAACATTTTTCTGAGTTACCAAATCTGCAAGCTTTGTATTCAAATCCTGATAAACAGGCACAATAATATTGTTGGACAGATTCGTCAATAACGCTGTTCTATCAAAATCATCATTGTTATTTCCAGAACCTTCATCCGAAGAACTACAGGCTGCCACTACAGAAATAATAGCCATTAGAAATAGTGCTTTTTTAAACATATTCAATAAATTTTTCAGTTTGCAAATATAAATAAGCATAAGCTATCAACCTAATGACAGCTTATGCTTTGAAATTTTGTTTAATGCTTAGCTTCCTGCTTGTGCAACTGTAAAGTTGAATCGTGCAGCAATACTTTCAGACATATTGTCTAAAGTTTCAGAGGTAACATCCCAAAATCCGTTACCTTCCATTAATTCTGTTGTAAAAGCATCAACTTCTGATTTTGAAAAATATGGACTATCAGTTCCTGGCTGACGTGTAAACTGTAAGCTGTAGATAAACCCGAAACCTTCAGATAAAGAATGAAAAGCAGAAGCGTAATCCGTACCTAAATCAACTTTACCAGCTTGCAAATAATAAACTGCTCTTATTGCAATAACTTCTGAAATTTTTTCTCTAATAATATCTGCTTGTGTGTCTCTAACGGTATAGTTTTTAGCAACGATTGCTGCTCTACCTAACTGAAAAGCATTGTAAACATCTTGAGCAATACCAGTAAAATCTTCATCGCTTTCCACACGTGCCAAATATTTATTTAAAAAATTATCTGCGCCTAACTGTGGTGCCAAAGCATCGTCAGTTCCATATAAATAACCGAAAGCTTCGTCCCATTTGTGTTCCATGGTTGTGTAATTATTAGAACCATCCAAAACATCTGCGTCATTGTTTGCTCTATTATCGCCAGCATCTAACACAGCTACACTTAAATAGTTATTAAGTATTTGATCCGCCATCAATGCGCCAATCAATCCCTTTGCAAAAGCTTGATTGTTTTCCAAACCTTTAGCATTTACATAACGAATGGAACCACCACCTGCTTGCTGAATCTGTCCTGCATTTCCAGCAGTTGCATCAATTGACCAGTTTGGGAATACGTTATTGACTTGATCCGTAATGAAAGCATCAAAATCTGCCTTTATCGCAGCCGCAGCCGTAGTGTTTGCAGAATAGTAGTCTGTAGAAGCCGCAGTTTTACTACGTACACTTTTATTGGAAGCATTTAAATCGACATCAGAAAAGTCATTATTTCCTTCTACATGTGCAAACATAGCACTGATATCTGTTTCTGATTTTGAAGTATCACTAAAACCTGAAACTAATTCCCCTGCCATTAATATTCGTGTAGTTTGTCCACCATAACTTACGGTTGAAGTTCCGTTTCTTTCAAATTGGTAGGTTGCTGGAGCTGCTATTTGTGTTTCACTTGTTGTATTGTCATCATCACTAGAGCATGAGGTAACTAAACTCCCGATTACAAATAAACTTAAGGCTACTTTCTTCATCTTTATTTTAGATAATTTATTATTCTTATTAAGACTTGTTATAAATAATTTCTCATTTGAAGTTGCAAATTTAAAATAGAAATAGAATTACACAAAGTTTATTTAGATTTAATTTAAATAAACATTAATGATTAATATAAATAACATAATCTTAAATCTCTAATAAAATTTTGACAATGAAATGATGACATTCGTTATTTATCATCAGAAGAATTATATAAATGAATTACGTTTTAAAACCAAGATTCAGATTCTCGACTTACGCCAAAGTGGCCTTCTCTAAAAATGAATTATGTAATGCCAACCATGTATAAAATGAAGATGTATTATTAATGATAGGCGCCAAATATTTTAGTCGCCTCATTGTAAGAACTTTCAAAACTCATAGCACTAAGATTATGTGCTCTTTTTTGAGTGAAGTAGGATAACATTTTTTCTGTTGGCATATTTCCGGTAAGATCATCCTTTGCCATTGGGCAACCACCAAAACCCTGTATAGCACCATCAAAACGTCTGCATCCCGCTTTATAGGCTGCATCAATTTTTTCGAACCACGTAGTTGGTGTAGTGTGTAAATGAGCGCCGAATTCTATATTTGAATACTTCGGGATTAAATTTGAAAACAAATAATTAATGTTCTCAGCATTAGAACTACCGACAGTATCGCTCAATGATAAAATTTTAACTCCCATGTTAGATAATCGTTCCGTCCACTCCCCTACAATGTCTACATTCCACGGATCACCATACGGATTTCCAAACCCCATGGAGATATAAACCACTACCTCTTTATTATTTTTGTCTGCGATTTCTAATATCTCAGATAATATAACTACGGACTGAGCAATGGTTTTATGCGTATTTCGCATTTGGAAGTTTTCTGAAATTGAAAAAGGAAAACCTAAATAATCAATTTCTTTATGAACAGAGGCATCCGATGCTCCTCTAGTGTTAGCAATGATAGCCAATAGTTTACTATGGGTTTTACTTAAATCTAATTGCGCTAAAACTTCGGCTGTATCTACCATTTGCGGAATCGCTTTTGGAGACACAAAACTCCCAAAATCTATAGTATCAAACCCTACTCGTAATAAGGATTGTATATATTGTACCTTTAGGTCTGTTGGAATAAAATCCTTAATGCCTTGCATGGCATCTCTGGGACATTCTATTATTTTAACGTCTTTGTTCATTGGTTCAAATATACGGTTTAGGTTGAGGATTTGAAAACGATATTTATCAAACTGACAGAATTATAATCGTCATATATATTTCTCTTATATAATGGACAGATTCTCACAGATTATACGCAAAACACTTGTCAATGGAAGTAACGCTTTTTTAAATTAATATGAAAACGGCAATTCCTATAAAAACAACAATCTGTAGCCATTTTAAAACAAATCCTGAATTTTTATGATTTAAAGTATAGGTTTTTATTTGTCCTGCTAATAGAGCAATGGTAGTAAAAATGATGAACGAAACCAGCATAAAAATTCCTCCTAAAATATAAAACTGAATCACAGTACTCATAGAATGGCTAAATAAAAACCCTGGAAAAAAAGCTAAAAAGAATATGGTGACTTTTGGATTGAGAACGTTCATAAAAAACCCTTGGACGAATAATTTTTTTAAACTTTTATTAGGAACGTTTTCTGAATCGAAGGTAATTTTTGCATCAGATTTAAAGACTATATACGCTAGGTATAGTAGATAAATGGCACCTAGAAGTTTTATTCCAAAAAATAAATTGTCGTTGGCTTTAATAATTGCAGACACTCCAAAAGCTAATAATGTGGTATGCATAATACAACCTGAAATTAATCCGCAAACAGTTGCCATTCCGTGAGATTTGCCGTTACTTATACTTTGCACTAAAACGTAAATATTATCTGGCCCTGGCGAAATTGCCAAAGCTGATGTTGCTAATGCGAATGATATAAGGATCTCGAAATTCAGATTAAAATATTTTAGACACTAATAGATACAAGTTAATTAATGTGTAAATACAATGAATAACACTTTACATTCATGTACAAACAACTCAATATATTTTTAAAAACTAGTGAAATTCTTGGTTAATTTTTTTTTCGAATTAATTTTATTTCTCTTTTAACAACGCTTCATTAATCCGTTTTATCAATTTTGGGCCTTCATAAATAAACCCAGTATAAATCTGAACCAAATCTGCTCCTGCGTCCAATTTTTCTAAAGCATCCTCCGCGGAATGAATACCTCCTACTCCAATGATTGGAAATGCCTTATTACTTTTATCAGCTAAGTATTTTATTACTTTCGTCGATTTTTCCTTAATGGGCTGCCCGCTGAGACCACCATTACCAATTTCTGAGAGTCTTTTTTCTGTTGCTTTTAAGCCTGTTCTGTCAACTGAAGTATTACTAGCAATGACCCCATCGAGATGTGTTTCGGCAATTATTTCTATTATTTCGTCTAATTGCTGGTCATTTAAATCTGGAGCGATTTTTAGCAAAATTGGTTTTTGTTTCTTAAAAATGGAATTTGCTCTTTGAACACTATAAATTAACTCTAATAAAAACGCTTTATCATTAAGCTTCGCATGGCTTCCAACATTAGGACAACTTACATTCAATACAAAGTAATCTACATACGGATGCAAAGCGTTAAAACATTCGAGATAATCTTGGGTATAGTTTTCAGGAAGCGTTTTGGTATTTTTCCCGATGTTACCGCCAATGATCAGTTGTCCTTTATTTTTTTTGAGTTGGGTTATCGCAGCCTTTAATCCTTCATTATTAAAACCCATACGATTTATAATACCTTTATCATCTTTCAATCTGAACAAACGCCGTATAGGATTGCCTTCTTGAGCTTTAGGTGTTACCGTGCCTATTTCAATAAACCCAAATCCAAAGTTCGCCAATTCATTATACAATACCGCATTTTTATCAAAACCAGCCGCTAAACCTACCGGGTTTCTGAATTTTAAACCGAACAAATGGCGCTCTAATCGTTTATCATTAACAACATATTGAGAATTAAATAAACGTTTTACACCAGGTATTTTCGATAAATTACGAATCAAAGAAAATGTGAAATAATGAATTTTCTCAGGATCAAAACTGAATAATATCGGTCGGATTATCGCTTTATACATATAAAGATTTTAGCATTACAAAAGTAAGCATCTCATATTAAATTAAGAAGTATTAATTTTTTCATAAACTGTCATTTGTCATAATTCATAGAATCTTATTTGTTTAATTTTGGAGTCCTAATCAAAATTATAATATCATGAAAAAAATTATTGTTCCTGTCGATTTTTCGAAACACTCAGAATATGCTTTAGAAACAGCTGCAGCATTAGCCAAAAAACATCATGCCGAATTGATTGTAATGCATATGTTAGAAATGTCTGAATCTATTATATCTGCTAGCACGGCACAACGTAGCGAAGAAAATGCATTTATGATGATGGTTGCTAACAAGAAATTTGAAACCTTTTTAGATCAACCGTATCTAGACGATATTACAGTAACACCTCTAATAAAATATCATAAAGTTTTAAAAGAAGTAGCAAAGGTGGCCAGCGAAGAGAGAGCTGATTTAATTGTTATGGGTTCTAGAGGCCACAACGATTACGATGGTGTCTTTACAGGCTCTAATACTGAAAAAGTTGTCCGTTACAGTAATACTCCCGTTTTAGTTATAAAATCTGGACTCAAAGCTGTCGATTTTGAACACATTGTTCTAGCTTGCGATTTTTCTGAAGAAAGTGTCTCTGCAGTTAACAATGCGCTGGAATTGCTCAACGAATTGAGTGTAAAAACAACCTTATTACATATCAATGCACCAAATTTAGGCTTTTTAAGTACAGACGAAATTGATGAAAAAATTTCAATCTTTCTAAAAACCGCAAAGTTATCAGATTCTGATGTTTCAATTGCTCGTATTTCAGATCATAATGTAGAAGATGGTGTATTAAGTTTTGCAAAAAGACAACAGGCAGACGCTGTTGCGATGATTACACATGGTAGAAAAGGCTTAAGTCATTTTTTTGGAGGCAGTATTTCTGAAGATGTGGTGAACCATAGTAAACTTCCGGTTATTACCTTTAAACTTTAAAGAAATTTTAATAATTTCGATAATAATTTAAAAAGTTAAAAACACACTCGTATGCAGCATATTATAGATCGTTTTATCAGTTACGTTACTATAGATACAGAATCTGATCCGAATTCAGAAACCACTCCAAGTACTAAAAAACAATGGGATTTAGCCAATAAGTTAGTCGATGAATTAAAAGCTATTGGCTTAAGCGACGTTAGCATTGATGAAAACGCTTATATCATGGCGACTTTGCCAAGCAATGTTGATCACGCTGTACCTACTATTGGATTTATTTCACATTTTGATACCTCACCAGATTTTACAGGAGCGAATATAAAACCTCAAATTGTTAAAGATTATGATGGAAAAGATATTATACTCAATGCAACTGAGAACATAGTTTTATCCCCAGACTATTTTGAGGATTTGCTAATGTACAAAGGTCAAACTTTGATTACAACAGATGGAACTACGCTTCTAGGTGCTGATGACAAAGCTGGTATTACGGAGATTGTTACGGCCATGGAACACCTTATTAATCATCCTGAAATTAAACATGGAACCATAAAAGTGGGCTTTACACCCGACGAAGAAATTGGTAGAGGCGCTCATAAATTCGATGTTGAAAAATTTGGTGCCGATTGGGCATATACCATGGATGGTAGCCAAGTTGGCGAACTGGAATATGAAAATTTTAATGCGGCAGGTGCTAAAATTACCGTAAAAGGAAAAATTGTACATCCGGGTTATGCCAAGGGTAAAATGATCAACTCCATGTATTATGCTTCTGAATTTATAAATAGTCTGCCTAGAACGGAAACACCAGAACATACGGAAGGTTATGAAGGATTTTTTCACTTACATAATATAGAAGGAGACGTTGAAAAAACGATGCTACAATATATTATTCGCGATCATGACAAGGACAAATTTGAAGCTCGAAAAGCTTTAATGCAGAAGATTGTGGACGATTTAAATACTAAGTACGAAAGCGAAGTTTTTAAACTTGAATTGAAAGATCAGTATTTCAACATGAAAGAAAAAGTTGAGCCTGTGATGCAAATTGTAGATATTGCTGAAGCAGCTATGAAAGCAGTTGGAATTGCACCATTAATTAAAGCCATAAGAGGTGGTACTGATGGTTCTCAATTATCTTATATGGGTTTACCTTGCCCAAATATTTTTGCAGGAGGTCACAATTTTCATGGACGCTATGAGTATGTCCCAGTGGAAAGTATGCAGAAAGCAGTTGAAGTTATTGTTAAGATTGCTGAGTTGACGGCAGTGAGCAGTGAGCAGTGAGCAGTGAGCAGTGAGCAGTGAGCAGTGAGCAGTGAGCAGTGAGCAAAGTTAAATTTGAATTTTAGCTGATACTCTTGTCGTAATATTTTTTATCAACTAAATGACTGATAACTTAAGTTTAAGAACTGTTTATTATAGATTGTGGACGCAACGATTAGTCCACTGTTTATTTTTTTTGAAGATGCTGAAACCCATTTAAAATGGAAAGCCAGATGTTTGGTTAAATTAATGATTAAATAGGTTAAAGGACGTTTAATAGGCAAGATTCCACGGATGGCATGAGCCCCCATAAAACTTAAGCTCAGACGACCAGTCAAAGCTAAAAAGATCAACTTGACTTAATAGAAAATTTTGTTACCTTCGCTCTCTTTTTACATATAACATATTGAAAATTGAAACGCTTATATATCCCCAGGTCATTTACTTAAATTACGCATTATTAACATGAGACAATTAGAGATTTTAAAAATGAAAAAATCTACATTTATTTGCCTATTACTTTTACCCATACTTTCTTCTTCTCAAATAAATTTAAACCAAATAGATGATTTCGAAGGGTTTACTACTGAGAATTGGACCAAAGGGAACTCTTCTTCATTACCTAATGAAAATATTCTTACTGATGGTCCCTCCGGAACTGATGATAATTATTTAAGAGTCCAATCTAATGGTGGCAGCGGATCTGATTCTAACTTAACGACATTCAATAACTCTCAATGGCAGGGTGATTATGTTGATGCTGGAGTCACTTATATATCTATGGATGTTAGAAATTCTGGTTCAAACGTTATCATATTAAGATTAGCGTTTAAAAATGATAATTGGACCAATGATCCAAAATGGAGTTCTACTAATGGAATTGCAGTAGTTCCCGGTGAAGGCTGGCAAACCATTGTATTTCCTATTGATGAGAATTCATTGACTAGACTTGGACATAATAATTCATATAATGGTGATTTTGGTGATATTTCCGAAGTACGTATCATTCATAACGACGCGCCAAGTTGGGGCGGCGATTCTATTGAGGCTATATTAGACATTGATAATATTCAAGCTAGAGATAATGATATGGGAACGGTAGATACGGGAGAACCTAAAATATCTTTAAATCTTATAGATGATTTTGAAGGAGTGACTGTTGAAAATTGGACTAAAGGGACATCGTCATCGTTACTGAATCAAAATATTATTACCGACGGTCCTACTGGAACTGATGATAACTTTTTGAGAGTACAATCTAATGGAGGGAGTGGATCTGACTCTAAATTAGTAACATTCAATAATGCGCAATGGTTGGGCGATTATGTCGATGCTGGAGTCACTTATATATCTATGGACGTTAGAAATACAGGTTCAAATTTAATCACACTAAGGTTGGCATTTGAAAATGATAATTGGACCAATGATCCAAAATGGAGTTCTACTAATGGAATTGCAGTAGTTCCCGGTGAAGGCTGGCAAACCATTATATTTCCTATAGATGAGAATTCATTAACGAGACTTGGACATAATAATTCATATAACGGAGATTTTGGTGATATTACCGAAGTACGAATTATTCATAATGATGCACCAAGCTGGGAAGGAGATTCTATTGAAGCTACATTAGACATTGATAATATTCAAGCACGAAATAGCGATATGGGTTTAGCAGATTCAGGAAAATCTAAAATATCATTAAATCTAATAGATGATTTTGAAGGAGTGACTGTTGAGAATTGGACAAAAGGGACTTCTTCATCATTACTGAATCAAAATATTAGCACAGACGGTCCTACTGGAACTGATGATAACTTTTTGAGAGTACAATCTAATGGAGGGAGTGGATCTGACTCTAAATTAGTAACATTCAATAATGCGCAATGGTTGGGCGATTATGTCGATGCTGGAGTTACCTATATTTCCATGGACGTAAGAAATTCTGGTTCAAACGTTATCATATTAAGATTAGCGTTTGAAAATGATAATTGGACCAATGATCCTAAATGGAGTTCTATAGACCCAATTGCCGTTGTTCCTGGTCAAGGCTGGCAAACCATTGTATTTCCGATTGACGAGAATTCATTGACGCGACTTGGACATACTGGTTCTTACAATGGTAGTTTTGGCGCTATTACCGAAATACGTATTCTTCACAATGATACACCAAGTTGGGAAGCAGACGCTATTGAAGCCATATTAGATATTGATAATATTCAGGCAAGAGATGAAAATTTGAGTATCGTTGATGTAGATAGACCTTCACAAATTATTAAAGTATATCCAATCCCAGCATCTGCCTTTATTCATATTGAAGGAATTTCGGAAGAAGTTGAATACCTAGTTTTCGATATCAATGGCAAAATAGTTATGAAAGGGAAAGCTACCAATCAAAACAGGATAAATATTCAAAACTTGGTAAAAGGAACATATTTTCTAAACATCACATCTTACAATACTTTTAAATTTGTTAAAGATTAAATGTTAAACTTTTAAATATATTAAAGATCATAAAACTGGAAAGTTAATGTGAGAATAGTCTCAATTTTCAATAATAGTATTTATTATTAAGTAAGCAGTACGCCATTATATTTAGTTGACTGCTTATTTTTTTTGCTTAAATTTAAAATCTTTATTTTACAATTTCTTAAACAAAATTATGAGCACAACAACACCAGAACACGATGAGCGCGTTGCAAAACTAACCTTCGCATCCGTTTATCCGCACTATATTACTAAAGTTGAAAAGAAAGGCCGAACAAAATCAGAACTACACCAAGTGATTGAATGGTTAACTGGTTTTGATGATAATAAAATAGAGGAGCTTATTAAAGAGAAAGTCACTTTTAAAATATTCTTTGAAAGAGCAAAATTAAACCCAAATGCTGAATTAATTAAAGGTGTCATTTGTGGATATAGAATAGAAGATATAGATACTAAACTAACTCGAGAAGTAAGATATTTAGATAAGTTGGTCGATGAAATAGCTAAAGGACGAAAAATGGACAAAATTTTACGAACGACTTAAGTAGAAGTTTCTCTTGATGTTATCTCTGTTTTTTAATAATAGTTTTAAAAATAAACTTAAATCAACATTCCTAATATAACCGTTTTAAACATGAAAAAACCAACCTCAGTAGAGGAATACATAGAAATCAATCCACATTTCTCAGAAGAGATTACCATTTTACGAAACATCATCAATTCAACAGCATTAGAAGAAACCATAAAATGGAATATGCCAACTTATTGTATTAAAGGTAAGAATGTTTTAGGTCTTGCGGCGTTTAAGAATCATTTTTGTATTTGGTTTCATCAAGGAGTTTTTTTAAAAGATGAACTGCGCTTACTAAAAAACGCACAGGAGCAAAAAACAAAAGCTATGAGACAGATGCGATTTGAAACTAAAAATGATATTAATGAAGCTGCAGTTTTAACGTACGTAAAAGAAGCTATAGAAAATCAGCATCTAGGAAAAGAATTACAGCCTCAACGAACCAATAAAACTGTGGCAATTCCAAAGGAGCTTAAAGAAATTTTAGATACCAATACTGACTTTAAAACCGCATTTAATACACTTACCCCATCAAAACAGCGAGACTATTCTGATTATATTTCTGAAGCCAAGCGCGATGTCACAAAGCAAAAACGTCTAGAAAAAATTATTCCATTGGTACTAAATGGCGTTGGCTTAAACGATAAGTATAGGACTTGTTAAATATTTGGAATTGAGAGTTGTGTTAGTTATTAGAAGCTGTTTGCGCTTTTTCTTCCTCAGAAGGCTTTTCTTTAATAACTACCTTTTCATTATTAAAAATAATAGTCGCTTTTACACCAGTTAAGAGGTTCCATTCTTTAGAAGAAATTAAATTACCTTTATCATCGTAAACTACAAATTCAGCTGTATTTGGTCCGGATTCGCCTTGATTTAGAGCAACGATATCTACCGTGTTTTTACCATCTGCCAAATTCACTTCTACACGTCTATAACTACTAGTCAGTGTTAAACTGTGCTTAACAACATCTCCGTTAATTAAAATCTTAACACGGTCACCATCAGGGAATTGATGATCTCTACAAACAATATTTACAAATTTGGTATCTACATTATGTTCACCTAAAAATTGATCGGACATTGTTTTTACGTATCCACCTTTTACAGCCTCTTTCTTCCAACGCTGTTCATAAATCTCACTCGGACTTTTTAGACCGTCGTTTTCTGTCATAGAAAATGGCTTTTCTGTTTCTCTAATAACAAATTTTTCTTCTTCATTAGACTTGCCACTTGCCTTATCGTCGTCCTTTTTTAAAATAGGCGCAATTTTAACTTTAACTAAAGCTGAGTCTTTTTTTGTTTCAGATTTTTCTGCAGGAATACGAATAGATTTATTCTCTTTATCTTTAATTTGTGCAAAAACCAATGTACTGCAAATTAAGCAAAACATAAATGCGATATATTTAATGGTTTTCATGTTATATTATTAATGTATTGTATGAATACAAAAACTGTTCCTATTTCAAAATAAACGCATAAAAATAGAAATCCTTACAAAAAAAAGTTAAAACTTACCGTTAAAACTAATTCTTAATTTTCTATTGTATTCTTCAAAAAGCCAATCTTTATAATTCTGGGTACTATTCATTATGCAATAACAGTACTGTTTAATTCTGTAAGCAATTTCATCTTGCAGGTCCTTTATTAACTCTCTCGCATCATAAACATCTTCGCTATTATCAATACAAATTTGAGAATGCTGAGCAATAGAACGTTCGATAACTGTAAAGGATTTTTTACCAGAATTAATCACATCTTTATATTCTGCTTTGACGTCGAAATTTAGAGTAAACGATTTTTTGAATTTTACTTTTAGCGAATCTGGCATGGTATAAACAAAATCGCGTTCTAATAATTCATCATCAAGAATATTCTCTAAGTAATAATCTGGATGTTTAAAGATATGTTGCCAATCAACAGGTTGATCCCAAGGACCAAATCTTGCTTCATTATTACCTAAATCAATGACCTGGAATGATTTTCGATCTTTATAAATTCGACTACCACGACCAATCATTTGGAAATATAAGGTTAAAGAACGGGTAGCTCTGTTTAATATAATGGATTCCACAGAAGGTTCATCAAAACCGGTAGTTAAAATACTAACTGACGACAACACTGCGTCTGGTGTGTTTTTAAACCATTTTAAGATATCTTTTCGTTCTTGTTTGTTTGCCGTATTATCTAAATGTTGAACGTTATAACCTGCTTTTTTAAAAGTATAGTAGACTTCTTTTGAGGTATAAATTCCATTATTAAAAATCAGAGTTTTTTTACCTTTCGCCATTTCCTCATAAGCCATTAATAGCTTGGATTGCATTAAGGAATTGGTATATAAGGCTTCTGACGATTTTACCGTATAATCTCCATTTATACCAATTTTTAATGAGGTTAAACCAACATCGTAATTAGAAACTTCGGCTTTGGCTAGGAAACCATTTTTAATCAGTGTTGATATATCATCCCCAACAATAAGTTTGTTATAATTATCTTTCATTGGTAGTTTAATATTACTACTCAATGGCGTTGCTGTAACTCCAAGAATAAAACACTGTTCAAAAAACTTAAATAATTTTCTAAAAGAATTATAATGGGCCTCATCAATAATAACTAGACCTATATTTTTTAATTCAAAATCGTTGTCAGACAAACGATTATTCAAGGTTTCTACCATTGCCACAAAACACTGATAATCGTCTTGGTCTGGAAGCGTTTTTACCTTACTGTTTATGACTTTGTTCTTTACATTAAACCCAGACAACACATTAGAGGTTTGTTTACAAAGCTCAATTCTATGCGTTAAAATCACCACCTTTTTATTGTGCTGTTCAGCGTAACGTCTTACGATTTCAGAAAAAATAACAGTCTTACCACCTCCTGTCGGTAATTGATAAAGCAAATTAAAATCATCAGATTCATTTTGCATAACATCAAAAATGCGATTTAAGTCCTTTATTTGATAATCATAAAGACTCTTTTCCGTTGCATTTTCTTGTATGGTTTCAGTTTCTGACGACATAAATTACATTTAATTCTTAGTTAATTTTGCAAAAATAGCACTTAGAAAGGGTTTTAGAATGGATTGTTAACAAGATTTTACAATGAAGTCAATTTGGCACCATCAATTCACTAAACAAATCAATCTTTTAAAAACCTTTTTTTACCAGTGATTAAATTTCATTTGTAGATGAAGTTAATTAAAAACGGCTTTAATTGGCGTTACAATAATTTTTGAAACCATTTATTCCGTATTAATGAATTTTAGATTGGTACTGTTCTTGTTGTTAAGAAAGTATTAACATTTGAATCTAATATCATGAAATTATTTAGAAGACATTCTGCAGCGGTCAATGCAGGATCCATGGCAGACATTGCTTTTTTATTACTAATCTTTTTTTTAGTAACTACAACTATTTCTGCAGACAAGGGTATTTTACGACAATTACCGCCAGTATGTGAAACAGCAAATTGCACTACAGATATTCATGAGCGTAATTTATTACATATTGCCATGAATGAAAAGCAAGAAATTATGATTGACAACGAACTGGTAGAACTCACAAAAGTTAAGGAAATTGTTGAAAGATTTATTGATAATAACGGACTTAATGCATGCGACTATTGTACCGGTGCGCAAGCGGTGGAATCTTCAGATCATCCGGAAAAAGCTGTGATTTCTTTGAGTCATGATGCATTCACTAAATATGATGCTTTTATTTCTGTACAAGACGAAATTACTAAAGCCTACTACGATTTAAGAACGCGATATGCAGAGCAAAAGTTTAATAAAAGTCCTGTTGAACTGACAAATAAAGAATTAAAATTGGTACAGAAAGCATATCCATTTAAGGTTTCTGAAATAATGGTGAAACGCTCGTATGAGTAAATCCAAAACCAAATTTAATTTTTTTTTACCTCTTTTATTGTGAACGAGACAACATTTTAAGATGATATTATTGAATTCATTCTAATTTTGAAATTATTTTAGGATAATTGAATCATTACGCGGTAAACAATAGTCAATATTCACCTTTCTTTTGCCCCAAATTTTTGCTTTTTTCACATCATTACCCATATAAATATCAATGCGCTTACGATAGCGACGGTTCATTTTGTCCTTAACAATAAACAAACTATCGAAACCTTGAATTTTTACTTTAGTATTATGGACTAAACCAGAATCCAATAAATCTCTTGAGACAGCTATATAGCGTAACCCTGGTGTTAAGCTATCACCAAAAGCAGTAATAGAGGGATTAGAGCTAGTTTGATAAGCGAGTGAATTATATGCTGTAGCAATAACTTCTAGAGTCTTATTTTCACACTTAACATCTTCCCTAGTTTTACAACTATAAATAAAAATGGAGCATAGTATTATAGTATATAATGTAATTTTCATATCAATAAAGATACATTGATTATAGTTAAAATTTGTTAAAAAAGTACTATGTTATACAAAGTACTGTAACAAATTTAACTGTTTATCGTCTATTAAATATAACCAATTAAAAAACGTACATCATGAGAACATTAAACAACAATCAATTATCGAGCACATCAGTAGAAACTAAAAGTTTCACTTGGAACAGTAGAAGACGCTTTAGATCCTAATTAGAAATTATCATCAATCAATAAAAATCAATAATCATGAGAACATTAAACAACAATCAATTATCGAGTACATCAATAGAAACTAAAAGTTTCGCTTGGAACAGTAAGAGACGATATAGATAATATCGCAAAAAAAAATCATCAATCAAATACATCAACAATTATGAGAGTTTTATCAAAAATTGTCAATACATCTAATAGTTTAGATGATGACTTAGCAACCATTAGAATTTAAGACTGAAGTTTAATCACCTTCTAGAATTAATCTAATTTAAAAAAGTCAGTTTCGTAAATGAGAAACTGACTTTTTTTAATTTTTACATTCTACTCTTGTTTATCTAATAGTCTAACAAATTTCGCAAAGATTCTTCGAACTTCCCTTTTGCCAAATACTGAGTTTCTAACTGACCAATAAATGGTATTGGAGTTTCCATGCTAGCCACACGTTTTACGGGTGCATCTAAATATTCAAAACATTCTTCCATTAATAAAGCTGAGAGATCACTAGCAATTCCGCCGAATAATGAATCTTCCTGTAAAATAATTGCTTTTCCTGTCTTTTTAACAGAATTTAAAATAGCCTCCTTATCTAAGGGTTGTAACGTTCTTAAGTCAATTACATCTGCTGAAATATCAGAATTGTTTTCTAAGGTTTCTAAAGCCCAATGCACCCCTGCTCCATAAGTAATGATAGTAACAGCTTCTCCCTCCTTTAAGACAGCAGCTTTACCAAATGGAATAGTATAATAATCCGTTGGCACCTCTTGACGGATACTTCTATATAAAGCTTTATGCTCAAAAAACAATACTGGATTTGGGTCATTAATAGCTGTTGCCAACAAACCCTTAGCGTCAAATGGAAATGCTGGATATACTACTTTTAAACCTGGGGTTTTAGTAAACCAAGCTTCGTTAGTTTGCGAATGAAAAGGACCAGCAGCGACG
Organism: Winogradskyella bathintestinalis; assembly: GCF_030407435.1. GTDB lineage: Bacteria > Bacteroidota > Bacteroidia > Flavobacteriales > Flavobacteriaceae > Winogradskyella > Winogradskyella bathintestinalis. The sequence goes on along the minus strand of NZ_JASDDK010000005.1, from coordinate 94,775 downwards.
CCTCCACCGCAAGGCATTCTCACCACAACATCGGCTTCTTGTTGCCATCTGTAATAGGATTTTGCTAAATAATTAACTACGGGATTAAAACCTGAGGACACAAAATCTGCAAATTGCATCTCAACAACTGATTTTATTCCTGAGATCGATAAACCCATAGCTGTTTCTACAATTGCAGATTCACAAATAGGCGTATTTCTTACACGGTCTTTTCCAAATGCTTCTACAAAACTTTCAGTAATTTTAAAAACCCCTCCGTATTCCGCAATATCCTGTCCCATAATTACAAGATCATTGTGCTTTTGCATAGATTGTTTTAATCCTTCTGAAATAGCATCAATAAAACGCAACTCATTGGTTTCATTATTGGGTGAATGTTCCTTATAATCAAATGGTTTATAGACATCATTAAGTTCTGTGTCTTCATTCGGAATAATTTCAGGTTCTGCATAAGCAGATTCTAATGCGACATCAATTTCAGATTTAATTTCAGCCTTATAAGCTTCATCCGTTGCTGGACTTAATATTTTTTTACTATATAAAAAACTTCTAAAATTTTCTATGGGATCTTTCGCTTCCCATTCTTCCATTAACTCTTGAGGTACATATTTCGTGCCACTTGCCTCTTCATGCCCTCGGCGTCTAAAGGTTTTGAATTCTATTAAAATCGGTCGTGGTCGCTTTCTAATACTTTCAGCCAATTTTTGAACCTTAGTGTACGTCTCTATTACATTATTGCCATCTAAAATAAACGATTCAATGCCATAACCTTTTCCTCTATCTGCTAAATGTTTACAGTGATATTGCTCATTAGTTGGTGTAGAAAGCCCATAACCATTATTCTCAATACAGAATATAACAGGCAATTGCCAAACTGAAGCGACGTTTAAAGCCTCATGAAAATCACCTTCACTCGTACCTCCTTCACCAGTAAATACTGCAGTAACATTTCCGTTTTTCTTTAATAAATTTGCTAAGGCAATTCCGTCTGCCACCCCTAATTGCGGTCCCAAATGCGAAATCATTCCAACAATATTATAATCTTGTGTTCCAAAATGAAAAGAGCGGTCTCTACCTTTGGTAAATCCGCTCGCTTTTCCTTGCCATTGACAGAATAAACGATGTAAAGGAATTTCTCGCGTAGTAAAAACACCGAGATTTCTATGCATAGGTAAAATATATTCTGTGGACTTAAGCGCCATGGTAACACCAACTGAAATGGCCTCTTGTCCGATTCCAGAAAACCATTTTGAAACTTTACCTTGCCGTAAAAGAATGAGCATTTTCTCTTCAATTAAGCGTGGTTTTAGCATGTTATAATAAAGTTTTAATAACGCTTTATCACTTAAACTTCTTTTATCGTAGGCAATGTTGCTTTTTGTAATTGTTGGCATATAGTGTGGGTCTAATCTATTATTTTTTTTATAGCATTAAATGGCTTTACATTTCCAATAATCCCTAAAACCAAAGGGTAGATGTATCCTTACGGATAAATCCATTAAATCGATATTTTAATCCATTTCTTCATTTATAAAAAGTTAAAATAGATAATTAAATTATGAATCAAATTTAAATAAAATTGCTCCAATAAACCATTATAGACTTTAATTTGTCTCTAAATACGACCTATTTTTTTCGCACTATTATTGTTACATTTGTATATTGACAAATATTTAAACAACAATCCAATGGATAGAATACCTAGCGTAGATTTAAAGGATTTCATTTCAGATGATCCGAAACGTAAACAAAAGTTTATAGACGAAATAGGAAAAGCTTATGAAGACATAGGTTTTGTGGCTTTAAAAGGCCATTTCTTAGATGACACTTTAGTCGATAATTTATATGGTGAAGTTAAGAAATTTTTCGATTTACCGATAGAAACAAAAGAGAGCTACGAAATACCTGGAATCGGTGGCCAACGTGGATATGTATCTTTTGGAAAAGAAAGCGCAAAAGGTAAAAAAGAAGGTGATTTAAAAGAATTTTGGCATTTTGGACAGTACGTAGAAGATGATGAAGAGCGACGAAAAGAGTACCCCGAAAATGTTGAAGTAAAAGAATTGGATGACTTTAACAAAGTAGGAAAACAAACCTACCAAATGCTAGAAAAAACAGCTAAATACGTATTACGAGCTTTAGCACTTTATTTAGATTTAGAAGAAACCTATTTCGATAAGTACATTCACAACGGTAATTCCATTCTACGTCCAATTCATTATCCACCTATAACGCAAGAACCTAAAAACGCGGTAAGAGCTGCAGCGCATGGAGATATTAATTTAATAACATTATTAATGGGCGCACAGGGTCGTGGACTACAAGTACAACGACATGATGGAGAATGGATTGATGCCATTGCAGAACCAGATGAACTAATGATCAATGTTGGAGATATGTTATCTCGACATTCTAATAATAAATTAAAATCGACCATACATCGCGTTATAAATCCACCTAGAGAACTTTGGGGAACATCTCGTTACTCTATGCCGTTTTTTATGCATCCCATTAGTGAAATGAAATTAGATGTTTTAGAAAGTTGTATTGATGAAAACCACCCAAAGCAATTTGATGATATAACAGCAGGTGAGTTTTTAAACGAACGTTTAATTGAGCTTGGACTTATTAAAAAATAGTGAGCAGTCGGCTGTCTTCAGTAAAAAGTTAATAATAATAATAATAATAATACGTGCTAAATACTGAATACTGCCAACTAAATACTGAAGACTAAAAACATGGATTTACAAGATCAATTAAAAAACCTTTTTCCGGACCATGCACCAGAACTATCAGACAATTCTGAAGATTCTAAAGATAATCTATGGCTGCAAGATGATCCTATTATTTGCAAGTATGAAAAGCGAAAAGGAAAGCCCATCACTATTCTCGAAGGTTACACAGGGGCTACAGAAGATTTTAAAAAATTAGCTAAAGAATTAAAAACTAAGCTTAGTGTCGGAGGAAGTTTTAAGGATGACAAAATTATAATTCAAGGAGATTATAGAGATAAAATTATGACGTTGCTCAAAGAAAAAGGTTTTAATGTGAAACGAGTTGGCGGTTAATTATATGGCTGAAAATTGTTTACATATTACTAACGGCAATAGTCTTACTAACTATTTAAGAGAGTTAAATTTTGAGGAAGATATACTTACATGGCAAGAAATGCTGTGTGAAGGTCCAACCATCACGAAAATCGATTCAAAAGAATTTTTCGATTTACGTAGCGAGTTTCTCAATTCTCATTATGACATTGAGGTTAATTCTAATGAACTTCAGGCCGAATTATCAATATTAAATCATATCGATCAATATACCGAAATCAACTTATGGTTTGAGTATGATTTATTCTGTCATATAAACTTAATAGGTGTTATTAATTTATTACATCAAAAGGAGATAGACAAACCTTTATATCTTATATGTAGTGGACGTGTTAAAGGTGAAAAAAACTTAAAGACTCTAGGTGAATTAAGTCCCGAACAAATTAAATCTCATTATAAAAATAAGATTTTGCTCACTAAAGAAGATATTGATATGACCATTGCACTGTGGAGAACTTATTGCGGCAAAGATCATAACATTCTGAAACCTTATATTGTCACCAAATCAAATTTTAAATATATGAGTAATTGCCTCAAAGCGCATTTAAAACGTTTCCCACATCACCAAAGTGGTTTAGGAACACTTGAAGCACATATCTTAAATTTGGTCAAACAAAATAACGTTAAATCGGAAAATCATTTGCTTGGATATTGCTTAAACTATCAGGGGTATTATGGTTATGGTGATATGCAACTTAAACGTAAAATTAAGGAATTGGCTATGTTTTTTAATAAATCAGAAAATAGCATTACGCTTAATAGAAAAGGACATGAGGCGTTATTAAAACAACACAATTTTGCTTTAGAGGTAAATAATGATATGGTTTATGGAGGTCTAAATCGCTTGGCCTATCAATTTAACGAAAAACAAAACAAACTTGTAAAAACCGTAACTAATGGCAATTAAAAATTCAGAACTTATATTAAACCCAGATGGTAGTGTTTATCATTTAAACCTAAAACCAGAAAATATCTCAGACACCATAATTTTTGTTGGTGACCAAGACCGTGTTGAGAAAATAACCAAACATTTTGACAGTATTGAATTTACGACACAAAAACGTGAATTTAAAACCCAAACAGGTTATTATAAAGATAAAAGAATTACAGTAATTTCTACCGGAATTGGACCAGATAACATAGATATTGTATTAAACGAATTAGACGCTTTAGTTAATATAGACTTAAAAACTCGAAAAATTAAACCAGAATTATCTAGTTTAAATATTATAAGAATTGGTACTTCTGGTTCCTTACAAGCAGATATTCCCGTAGATGCTTTCTTAATTAGTTCACACGCACTAGATATTAACGGAATGTTACATTTTTACCAGGTTGAAGGAATTAGCAACCCTGAAGTGGAAAATAAATTTATAGAACATACCAATTGGGATAAAAACAAATCGAGACCAATAATCATTAACAATAGTCAATATTTAGAACAATATTTTGAAGATAAAAACATCTTTAAAGGAATGACAGCAACCGCTGGTGGCTTTTATGGTCCACAAGGTCGCGTGTTGCGATTACCATTGCAAGATGCAAGTCTTAATTCTCAATTAGATAATTTTAGTTATAAAGATTTTAGAATTACTAATCTCGAAATGGAAACCTCTGTAATTTATGGGCTTTCAAAATTACTAGGTCACGAAGCGCTGTCATTAAATGCAATTATTGCAAATAGAGCGAACGGTGAATTTAGTGAAGATCCGAAAAAAATTGTAGAAAAATTAATCGTATTTGCTTTAGAACGTATTGTAAACATCTAAACGATTAATTTAATAATTTGCCCAATTTAATGGGCAGGAATATTGAAATAAGTATAATATATAATGAAAAAAGTTAATATAGGAGGAGTACCAGAACACTTCAATTTAGCCTGGTACTTAACGCTAAAAAATGGTGAGTATAAGGACAAAAACATCAACTTAAGATGGCACGACTATCATGGTGGAACTGGCGAAATGAACAAAGCATTGCGATCGGGTGAAATCGATATGGCTGTGATATTAACGGAAGGCATTATTAAAGACATTATTGACGGAAATCCGTCAAAAATTGTACAAACTTTTGTAGAAACTCCTTTAAATTGGGGAATTCATGTTGCAAATGGTTCATCATTTAAAACTATCGAAGACATAAAAGGAAAAAAAGCCGCAATCAGTAGATATGGTTCTGGCTCACATCTTATGGCTTATATTAATGCAAAACACAATAATTGGAATTTAGATAAAGATCTTAATTTTGAAGTGATAAAAAATTTAGATGGAGCCATCAGAGGATTAACTGAAGGCAAAGCGGATTATTTTATGTGGGAAAAATTTACCACAAAACCGATTGTTGATAACGGCGTTTTTAGACGAATTGCTAATTTACCGACTCCGTGGCCATGTTTTGTAATTGCTGTAAGAGATGAATTCATTGCGAACCATGAAGACGAACTTAAAATTATTTTAGATATTATTAATAAAACTACAGCCGATTTCAAATCCATCCCTAATATAGATAAAACTATTGCAAATAGGTATGAACAAGAATTGGAAGATGTACAAGAATGGTTATCACTGACAGAATGGTCGCAAACAATTTTGGATAAAGAGACCGTTGAAAATGTTCAAGAGCAACTTTTTGACTTAAATATTATTCCTGAAAAAGTAAAGTATTCAGAATTAATTCATAAAATATAAGTTTATTATAAACTGTTTGTAAGTGTGCAGTTCATCGATTTTTGGCCTAATAAAAAGCCTTAATTGGTTGATAACTATAAAATTTCAAATAATTTAAGTATATTTGATTAACATTTGTTTAACAAACAACAGAACGTTTATGATGCTTACCATTTCTTTGATTTTATCTTTCTTAGTTGCGCTAAACTTCTTACTGTTAATTTTTAGTTGTAATAAAACCACTAAAAAAGTTGATCAAAGATTGCCTCGCTCTTTAAAAACCGAGAATTCAACGATTGAAAAGTCACCTACTCTAGTCTCCAATCAATTAAAGAATCGCCAACTTGCTCCAACCGGGAGTTAGTTTCACTAAAATGTTTATTACCAAACCAATATCCTCTATTGGCACTTAACGGTGATGGATGTCCGCTATCTAATACAATGTGTTTGGCAGTATCAATTAGTTTTCTTTTCTTTTTTGCAAATCCTCCCCAAAGTAGAAATATAATATTTGTTTTCTCAGTACTAACTGTTTTTATTACAGCATCTGTAAATTGTTCCCAACCTTTGTTTTGGTGACTTGCCGCATTATGTGCCCTAACCGTTAAAGTCGCATTTAATAACAATACTCCTTGATTTGCCCACGGCATTAAATTTCCATTTTTTGGATAAGGTAGTCCTAAATCTTGTTCAATTTCTTTAAAAATATTAACTAAAGAGGGTGGATGTTTTATACCGTCATTAACAGAAAAAGCCAAACCATTGGCCTGCCCGATGCCATGATATGGATCTTGACCAATAATTACGACTTTAACATTATTAAACGTACATTGATTAAATGCATTAAAAATTTCGGATACTTTGGGAAAACATTCATGAGCTTGATATTCAAAATTTACAAAATCAATTAACGCTTTAAAATAAGGTTTTTCAAACTCGCTATTAAGATGCTTTTTCCAACTTTCATGGATGTCAAGATTCATGTATAAAATATTTTTAGATTCAAAAATAACCAAACATTCGTTATTCGGTTTTAAATTATAATGGAAATATTTATTAGATTTTTTATATCGCTAATCGAATATTATTAATTTAAAGTCATCAAATATAAAAGCCATATGTAGCATTAGGCATATCAGCACAATTACCCTAAATTTGTGAGGCTCATAAAGAATAAAAGTACATGATAAACATTCATGAAAAAACCTTAAAAGATCTCGAATTTTTTACGGTTTTAGATCAAATTAGTACACTTGCAATCACAGCTCTAGGTAAGGAAGCTGTCTTATCTATTTTACCATTTCAAAAGGAAGAACAACTTATGGAGCAACTTAGCTACGTAAATGAATATTTATCTTCATTTGAAAATGGTAATAGAATTCCTAATCACGGATTCGATTCAATTACCAAAGAATTAAGATTATTAAAAATTGAAAACACGTATTTAGAGATATCTAGCCTTCAGAAAATAGTAAGTTTATCAATAACGGTAAATTCAATTTTAAAATTTTTAAAAAAGTTTAAAACCTATTATCCAAACTTACAGGTATTTAGTGAACCTATAGAAATAAATACCTCAATGATAGACCAAGTTGATGCGGTCGTCGATCGCTTTGGCGATATAAAAGATGATGCTTCACCTTTACTCTCTAGTTTACGTAGATCTATTTCTCAACTCAAAGGCAAAATCAACAGTAGTTTTTCTTCTGCATTAAACACCTATCACAATTTAGATTATCTAGATGATATTAGGGAATCTGTGGTAGAAAATAAACGTGTACTTGCTGTCAAAGCCATGTATCGTAGAAAAGTTAGAGGTGCTATTATGGGTGGTAGTAAAACAGGGAGCATTGTTTATATTGAGCCAGAAACCACGCTACAGTATACAAGAGAACTAAATAATTTAGAATACGAAGAAAAGGAAGAGGTTATAAAAATTTTGAAAGAACTTACCGATTACGTTCGCATGTTTTTGCCGCTTCTCCATCAATATCAAGAATTTTTAACACATATAGATGTTATTTCGGCCAAAGCAAAATATGCACAAAGCATGAATGGTATTTTACCTGATTTTTCTAAAGATCGCAGTATGCTGTTGCGCGATGCTTACCACCCACTCCTTTATTTAACCAATAAAGAAAATGGCAAAAAAACGTTTCCACAGTCCTTGGGTTTAAATAGCAATAGTCGAATTATTGTAATTTCTGGACCTAATGCAGGTGGAAAAAGTATTACTTTAAAGACGGTAGGTTTACTACAGGTGATGCTACAAAGTGGAATGTTGATACCGGTTCATGAAAGAAGTTATGTTTGTTTATTCGATCGAATTTTAAGTGATATAGGTGATAATCAATCCATAGAAAATCACTTAAGCACATACAGTTATCGATTAAAACAAATGAATTATTTCTTGAAAAAGTGTAATAATAGAACCTTGTTTTTAATTGATGAATTCGGAACTGGAAGTGACCCAGAACTTGGTGGTGCACTAGCAGAAACATTTTTAGAAGTTTTTTATGAGCGCGGTGCCTTTGGTATTATAACAACACACTATTCTAATTTAAAACTTTTAGCCAATGAATTGCCTCACATTGAAAATGCTAATATGTTGTTTAATGAGAAAACTTTAGAACCAATGTATAAACTGGTGGTTGGGCAAGCAGGCAGTTCATTCACGTTTGAAGTAGCACAAAAGAACGGCATTCCGTATAGTCTAATTAACAAATCTAAAAAGAAAATTGAGCGCGGTAAAGTACGGTTCGATGCGACGATTGCTAAACTTCAAAAAGAACGAAGCAAATTAGAACGTACTGAACGTTCACTAAAAGAAAATGAAAAAAAGAAACTATCTGAAGCCGATAAACTTGAAGAAGTTAATGCTAAAGTACAGAAGAAATTAGAAAGTTTTCAAGAGTTATATGATTCTAATCAACGTTTAATCTATTTAGGTCAAAAAGTTAACGATATTTCAGAGAAATATTTTGAAGACAAAAAAAAGCGAGAGTTAATGGCTGAACTATTTAGATTGGTACAAATAGAAAACTCTAAACGCAAAAAGCTCTCAGCAAAACAAAAACGCGCTGAAAAGCACAAAGAAAAACAAGTTAAACAAGAAGCTGAAAAGAAGGTGGAAGTCATCCGTAAAAAGAAAAAAGCCGCCAAGAAAAAGGAAACTAAAGTTGAAAAACCGAAACCTATCTTAAGAATCAATGATCGTGTTAGAATGCAAGATGGTAGAGCTGTTGGTACTATTGATAGCATTGAAAAAGGTAAAGCTAATGTAAATTACGGCATGTTTACTACCAATGTAAGTATTGATCAATTGGAATTGGTTGAAGCTAAAAAGAAATAAACAGTTAACAAGGTAATAGTCTATATTTATTATCTGCACAACGAACCGAATAACTTTACAATAGCATAGTATATTAAACATGACCGAAATACCCAAAAATAAACAACTTATTCTTTTTGACGGAGTTTGCAATCTCTGTAACAGCAGTGTATTATATGTTATAAAACGAGATAAAAAAAATAAATTTCTATTTGCTCCTTTACAAAGTGAAATAGGTGAAGAAATTATAAAACAATTTAATATAGATACAAATAAAACAGATTCCATATTACTTTACAATGCTAAGAACGAAACTATAACATCAAAGTCATCAGCGGCAATTCACATTGCAAAGCATTTAGGTTTTCCTGTAAATTTGTTAGTCGTTTTTTTTATTGTACCTACATTTCTTAGAAACTGGGTTTACAATTATATTGCAAAAAATCGGTACCAATGGTACGGAAAAAAAGAATCTTGCATGATTCCAACACCAGAGTTAAAAGCAAAATTTCTAGATTAATATTACTTAGTTTACATGTATAAAAAAAGTCCTTTCATAACCAGTGAAAGGACTTTTTAAATTTAACAACTTACTTAAACTAATTTAATTTAAATCAAAAATTGTAATTACAAATCTATTATTATGAGGGAAAATAAAAATTTGATTAATAGCACATTATTTTGTTGATGTAAATATAGAGCCGTACTTAACTTCCACCTAAAATTATCGTTATAACGACCTTTTATTTTGATTTAGGTTTATGAATTGTAAATTATATCTACCAACGGCATGATTATCTGAAAACCTCAATTTTCAGTATTGTACGTAACTCTCGATATTTATTATCTGGTAATCATCACTTCTATAGCTACGGCAGCAACCACAGATAACTGAACTTTTCTCTTGAAATAGACCCCAATATAATTGGTGAAACTTTCTCACAACAAATATATTTGCTCAATTGACCATACTTATAATTCTAAAAATATTTCAATCTTGAGATTATAATTTAATAGTATAAACGTAAAAAAGACTAGTCAAATAAATGAATAGTCTTTTTTTATTTTATAATTAACAAATCCTAAATTAGTTTAGGATAAGCAATTAGAACTAATTTTGATTACTTTACAGTTGCAGGTGTATTTAACTTTGTACTCATTTCCATAGAAATTGCAGAACGGTCAAACTTAATTTTTCCTGCTAATGTTTCAATAACACAGCTATTATCCTTATCATTAAGGTCTACAACTTTTCCATGCATACCACTTTTAGTTATCACTCGATCGCCACGTTTTAATTCTGCAGCAAATTTTTTCTCTTGTTTAGAACGTTTCATTTGCGGTGCTATCATAAAAAAATACATCACAGCAAAAATGGCAATAAACGGTAAAAATGATCCTATTCCTTCCATTCTGTAATTATCAGTAAAAATTAATCGTGGTTATGTCCTTCGTGTCCTGGTTGCGTAGAGTACTTTCTTGGTGCAGCCTCTTGCGTTGCTAAAGGATTAATTGAGGTCTGTCCTGCTTGTTTAGTCGTACCTTTTACTGGTGCATTAGGATCTTTTTCTACAAAAGCAGAAATTTTAACAACTTCAGTTCCTTTTTCTGTATTAGTAGTCATTGTTACAGACTTACTTACCTTATTTCCGTTTCCTTTTCCATTAAACTTTACAACAAATTCACCAGTTTCTCCTGGAGCAACTTCTTTTGTCCAATTAGATGGCACTGTACAACCACATGTACTTTTAATATTACTTACCACTAACATTGAATTACCAGTATTAGTATATTGAAATGTAGTTTCTACTGGAGTTCCATTTTCTATAGTTCCGAAATCGTGTTCTTTTTTGTCAAAAGATACTACAGGAAAATCGCCAGCATTTGCATCTCTCTCTGCAGCAACGGCAACATTTTCAGATTTAATTTTACTCGAAGCATCGTCTTTACAAGATGTAAAAGCGACCATACATAACGCACTAAGTCCTAAAATTACTTTTTTCATTATTTTAATTTTAAAGTTTAAAAATTATTTTCAGCTCGCAAAGTTAGTATTTATTTCGTTGAATTAAAACTTTTAGCCCTTTCTTAACAGATTTACGTAAGAAACAACTTTCTTTTATAATTGTAAGAATTACTAATTTTTTAAGCGAGTCCAAGTTTCAATGCGGTTGTATTGCACAATAATAAAACCATTCAACATGTTTACATAATTACATTAATCCTCTTCCGGCTTTAAGGTAAATGTTTTCAGACTGATATTCCTTCACTATTTTATCTAAAATTCCGTTGATAAACAAACTACTCTTAGGGGTAGAATATTCTTTTGCCACTTCGAGATATTCGTTAATAGTTACTTTGTATGGAATTGATGAAAATTTTTGAAATTCACAAAGGGCCATTTTTAGTAAAACCCCATCTAAACTAGCCAAGCGCTCGGCATCCCAATTTGTGGTTTTTTTGCTGATCTCTTCACCAAGTTTAGAACTATTCAGAAAGGTTTTTTTAAATAAATCGATAGCAAATTCTCTATCTTCATCATCTTTATACAATTCTGGCAATAATGCTGTTTCAGGTGATGTTAATTTTAGCTTTCGTAGCACTTTTAGAATGGCAGTATTCACTACAGGGATATCATCTACCCAAGTAAGTTTTTTATCTTCAAAATAATCGTAAAGCTTATCGTTTGGAGCGATAATTTCCGTAAAAATAGAAATAACAAATTGTTTATCCTTTTTAAAATTGGTGTCAGCGTCTTCTATATAGGTCTTATACAACTCACTATTTAAGATCGCTTTAAAAATAATATCGACATACTCAAAATCTAAATCCCAAAAATTCAGTTTTCTATTAGATATAGCTTCTTGAAGTAAATTATTACCACTGATAAGATGTAATAGCTGATTTTCTTGAAACCTTAAACTAAGGTTTCGATCCGCATCAGATTTTATCCGTTTATTTTGAATTTTTTGGTTGTAGTCTTGACTTTTTTTGAGAAGTTCTGTAAGCAAGGCTAATTGTGAAAGGTATAAGTCGAACATGCTATCTAAACTGTGAAGCAAAAACTTTTGTTCTTTAATTATATTATCACTTTCTGTACCTTTAAAAGCATACATGGATTGCATAACTTTAATTCTGATATGTCTTCGGTTTAGCATGTATAAGAACGCATTTAGATTTTGGTTATAAAAAAGGTGAATTTCCTAAAAATTCACCTTGCAAAAATACTATTAATTACTTCTGAAATAAAAATTTATTTTCTTCTATTTCAAATTTTCTCTTTTACGAGTTTCAATTCGCTCTCTAGCAATGTTTAATGCCGCATTGTGTGTGGTTAAATTATTCACTTTAGCATTATCTAAAATTTCGAGTGTCGTATTATATATATTTTCCGTTTTACGCATTATTTCTTGTCTGTCATAATTCTCTAACTCTGCGTAAACATTAATGATACCACCTGCATTGATTAAAAAATCTGGTGCATATACAATACCTCGTTCTTGTAAAATTTGACCATGTTTTTTCTCTTCAGCCAATTGATTATTTGCAGCACCAGCTACAATTTTAGCATTTAATTTATAGATAGTGTCGTCATTAATTGTCGCGCCCAAAGCACATGGAGCATAAATATCCATTTTTTCACTATATATATCATTACCACCATAAATTGTAGCACCATATTTAGCACGTACTTTTTCTAATCGGTCTTGACTTATGTCTGCAATAGTAACATTTGCACCTTCATTAACTAAATGTTCTACCAATGCTTCACCTACATTACCAATACCTTGAACGAAAATATTCTTATCTTCTAAAATATCGGAACCATATTGAAATTTCGCTGCGGCTTTCATTCCCATAAACACACCATAAGCGGTAATAGGTGATGGATTCCCAGCTCCGCCTTTACTTTCTGAAATACCTGTAACGTATGGCGTAACTTCTCTTACCGTATCCATATCTTCGGTAGTCATCCCAACATCTTCAGCGGTAATATAACGACCGCTCAGCGAATGTACAAATTCACCAAAACGCTTCATTAATTCTGGGGTTTTTTGAGTTTTGGCATCACCAATAATTACAGCTTTACCTCCACCTAAATTTAATCCGGTGATGGCAGACTTAAAAGTCATACCACGAGATAAACGCAACACATCGTTGAGTGCCTCCCATTCGTTAGCATAGTTCCACATTCTGGTACCACCTAAAGCTGGTCCTAAAACTGTATTATGAATACCAATTATAGCTTTTAATCCAGTATCTTTGTCGTTGCAAAAAACGATTTGTTCATGATCGTCAAAAGAATGTTGTCCGAATACAGGATCCATATTTTTCAATTCTTTTGGTGATATAATTTCTGAAGTCATTTTAATTATTTTTTTGGGTGTTTAAAGATATTCTAAAAACAGCATGCAAAAATATATTATAATTGGAGCATTAGCAAAATATTAACTATAAAATACGATTATCGCAATACTTTTGAGCTGAATTGATTTAAACTATTTCTATTCTAACTAACATTTGTCCTGTTATTTTGATCAGTAAAACTTTAAATCTTTTCAATACCAAACACAATATGAAAGCACTAAAACACCTCAATAAATACTTTTATAAATATAGATCTCGCTTAATAGTGGGTATCATAATTACAATCATAGCAAAAATATTTGCCCTTTTTACTCCTCGATTAGTAGGAGCTTCCATCAATATAGTTTCAGACCGATTAGATGGTAAAATTACAGAGGCGGTTTTTAAAAACGATTTAACCATTAATATTTTGTATCTAATCGGTGCCGCAGTTGTTGCTGGGGTTTTTACATTTTTAATGCGGCAAACGATCATAAACGTTTCTCGTTTTGTGGAATTCGATCTTAAAAATGAAATATATCAACACTACCAAATATTGTCTTTAAATTTCTATAAATCTAATAGAACTGGCGATCTTATGAATCGTATTAGTGAAGACGTTGGTAAAGTTAGAATGTACGTTGGACCAGCATTAATGTATACCATAAACACAATTACACTGTTTGCTGTCGCCATTATTTATATGATTGATAGATCTCCTTCACTCACGCTATATACGTTACTACCTCTACCCTTTCTTTCGGTTGCCATTTATAAATTAAGCCGACTGATTAATAAGCGAAGTACCATTGTGCAACAATCACTTTCTACACTTTCTACTTTTTCACAAGAAACGTTTAGTGGTATTTCTGTCATTAAATCTTATGGCATAGAACCGAGTACAACTATTGAATTTGAACAGTTATCAGCAGAAAACCGTCAGAAACAAATTAACCTAACCAAAGTGCAAGCTTTATTTTTTCCACTCATGATATTATTGATTGGTGTCAGTAATCTTATTGTAATCTATGTTGGAGGTATGCAATATATGAGCGGGAAGATTGATAATATTGGTACAATCGCAGAGTTTATTATTTATGTAAATATGTTAACCTGGCCCGTAGCAACTGTAGGTTGGGTAACTTCATTAGTACAGCAAGCCGAAGCTTCGCAACATCGAATCAATGAATTTTTAAATACCGAACCAGACATTAAAAATACAGCAAATCAACTTACTCCTGTTGAGGGATATGTTGAGTTTAAAAATGTATCTTTTGTATATCCAGATACTAATATTAGAGCATTAAATGATGTAAGCTTCAGCATACAATCAGGACAAACCTTAGCGATATTAGGAAAAACAGGCTCTGGAAAATCTACAATTTTAGATTTAATTGGCCGATTATATGATGTTAAAAAAGGCTCTATTTTAATAGATGGTACTACTATTTCAGATTTAAATCTGTTTAGCTTAAGAGAAAGTATTGGCTATGTGCCACAAGATGCATTTTTGTTTTCAGACTCCATAAAGAACAATATCAAATTCGGAAAAGAAGATGCTACCGATGAAGATGTTATTGAAGCGGCAAAAAATGCCAAAGTCCATAAAAATATTATGGACTTTAGCAAAGGCTACGATACTGTCTTAGGTGAACGAGGTATTACACTATCCGGAGGACAGAAACAACGAGTGTCTATAGCAAGGGCCATTATTAAAAAACCAAATATTTTATTATTTGACGACTGTTTATCTGCGGTAGATACCGAAACGGAAGAAAAAATATTAAAAAATCTAGAAAAGCTAACTAAGAACAAAACTACCATAATCGTTAGCCATCGTGTATCTTCAGCTAAAAATGCAGATCAGATTATTGTTTTAGATGATGGTAAGATTATAGAGTCTGGCAATCACGATAGTCTCATTAATAGAGACGGCTATTATAAAGAATTATACACTAAACAACTCTCAGAAAAAGAAATGTAATTATTTGTTGCTTAGCTTACTTTTTTTTTAGATTTTTGGATTGAAATTAAAACAAGATTGAGTTATGAGTGACTATGAAACGATGGACAAAGAAGAAATTTATTCTAAAGTATTACGTGCTGGACGAAGAACCTATTTCTTTGATGTTAGAGCTACCAAAGCTGGTGATTATTATTTAACGATTACGGAAAGTAAAAAATTCACCAATGACGACGGTTCGTTCCATTATAAAAAACATAAAATCTATCTATATAAAGAAGATTTTAATGAGTTTAGAGAAATTTTAGCCGAAATGACAGACTACATCATTAATGAAAAAGGTACAGAAGTTATTAGTGAGCGCCATCAAAGAGACTTTAAACGTGAAGATGATTTTGTAGCACAAGAAGCAAAAACTCCAGAAGACACTAAAAGTACAGAAAGTTTTACAGATATAAGTTTCGATGATATCTAGAATCGTTTTCTGTTAAATTATACTTAAAACCGTTACATTAGTAACGGTTTTTTTATTTTTAAAATAATATTATTGTTTTGTTCATTTAAATTAAACTAACCACCAATAACATCACCAAATATGCAGCGCTTCTTTATTTTCTTCTTATTAGCGACCAGTACTTTATGGTCACAAACAAAAACTGACTTATCCTATTATTTACCTCAAAATATTGAGTATAATTCAAATATTCCAACTCCACAAAGCATCATTGGTCATAACGTCGGAGATTGGCATATTACACACGATAAGCTGGTTGAATATATGAAAGCATTGGCTAAGGCTTCAGATCGTATTACTATTGAAAACAGAGGAAAGACTTTCGAAGACAGACCACTTCTCTTATTGACAATTACGTCACCGGATAATCATAAAAACATAAAAGCTATTCAAACGGCGCACATTGACGCTACAGAAACCAATACGGCAAACTCTGACAACAGACCTATTGTGGTTTATCAAGGCTATTCTATTCACGGCAATGAACCAAGTGGCTCTAATGCGGCGTTACTTACAGCTTATTATTTAGCAGCTGCAGAAGGTTCTGAGATTCAGAATTTATTAGCTAATTCTGTAATTTTATTTGATCCATCTTTAAATCCAGATGGCTTACAACGCTTCGCATATTGGGCAAACACTAATAAAAACATCAATATAAATCCAGATCCGAACGATAGAGAATATAGCGAAGTTTGGCCAGGAGGTCGTACCAATCATTATTGGTTTGATATGAATAGAGATTGGCTTCCAGTGCAATTACCAGAATCGAGAGCGCGTATTACCACCTTTCACAATTGGTTACCAAATATTTTAACCGATCACCATGAAATGGGTACCAATGCAAGTTTCTTTTTTCAACCTGGTATACCATCTCGTACGCATCCATTAACACCACAATTAAACCAAGAATTAACCAAAGAGATTGCAACATATCATGCTAAAGCCTTTGATAAAATTGGATCCTTATATTATTCAGAAGAAAGTTTTGACGATTTTTACTATGGTAAAGGATCTACATTTCCAGATATTAATGGTGGTATTGGTATTTTGTTTGAACAAGCAAGTTCACGTGGTCATGCTCAAGAGAGTGAAAATGGTATTTTAACCTTTCCTTTCACAATAAAAAATCAATTTACCGCATCTTTATCTACACTTGCTGCAGCTAATGGCATGCGAAAGGAAATTTTAGATTATCAGCATAATTTCTATAAAAATGCACGAGCGGAAGCTGCTAAAGAAGGCAAAAATGCTATTGTTTTTGGTGATGAAAAAGATGGCTCTAAAACCTTTCATTTAGCAGAAATATTGAAACGACATAAAATAAAGTTCTACGATTTAAAATCCGATTTCACTAAAGATGGTAAAAATTACAAGAAAGAATATAGTTATCTAGTCCCTAAAAACCAGAAAAATACAAGATTAATAAATGCCATGTTCGAAAAACGAACTACGTTTCAAGACAGTTTATTTTATGATATTTCGGCATGGACATTTCCGTTGGCTTTTAATTTGGATTATGCTGAAACAACGACTGCAAATGCAGGAAATGAGGTAACTAATCTCAAACAGAAAAAAGGTGGTGTTAGTTCACAAAGCGAGTATGCTTATTTATTTGAATGGAACGAGTATTACACTCCAAAATTTTTAAATGAAATATTAAAGAAAGGATTAAGAGCGAAAGTTGCCATGAAACGTTTTAAATCTAACGGAAAATCTTACGATTATGGTACAATTATGATTCCTGCGAAAAATCAAGATATATCCACTTCGGAGTTATATACATTTCTTAATTCAAAAGCACAAGAGAGCCATATAAATGTAGATGCGGTTTCAACCGGCTTAAACGATGGTATTGATTTAGGTAGTCGCAATTTTAAAGCTTTAGAGCTACCGAAAATCGCTCTTTTAGTTGGTGATGGTATTACGTCTTACGATGCTGGTGAGATTTGGCATTTATTTGATACACGTTACAATATTACAGCAACTAAGCTCGACACCAAAAGATTAAGGAGAGCCGATTTAAGTCGTTATAATACCATAATTATGGTGAACTCTTCTGGCTTGGATGCTAATAACACTAAAAAAGTTCAATCTTGGATAAAGGAAGGTGGTACTTTAATCGCTTATAAAAATGCTTTAAAATGGCTGAACTCTAAAAAATTAATGAAGATTAATATGAAAAAGAGTAAAAGAGATGCTAAAAATATCAGTTATGAACAACGTAGCGATTATAGAGGAGCACAAGTTATAGGTGGAGCTATATTTGAAGCCGAATTAGATCGTTCACATCCTATTAATTTTGGATATAAAAATGATAAATTAGCACTATTTCGAAATTCTACAATTTTCGTTA
Source organism: Winogradskyella bathintestinalis (assembly GCF_030407435.1). Classification (GTDB taxonomy): domain Bacteria; phylum Bacteroidota; class Bacteroidia; order Flavobacteriales; family Flavobacteriaceae; genus Winogradskyella; species Winogradskyella bathintestinalis. The sequence continues at coordinate 76,494 of NZ_JASDDK010000005.1, read as the reverse complement.
ATGCAGATAAAAACAGTTTTAATAACCCTATTCAGTATACCGAGAACCCTTTGTTAAGTGGCTATATCTCTGAGCAAAATTTAGACAGCATTAGTAGAACGGTCCCATTAAAAATCGCTAAAGTTAATAGAGGAACTATTATAGGTTTTACCGACAACACTAATTTTAGAGCGTTCTGGTATGGTACAAATAAACTTTTAATGAATGCTATTTTCTTTAGAGAAGAAATGTAATAGGTTGGTCATTAAGCTGGTATATGACACATCATTTTATATAAAAGTTTCAAAGATTCTGTTTAGGAAACTATAGTTCCATTTTTAACTTTAGTTTCAGGATGCAATAAAACTACATCATTTGCTTTTACAGCACCAACAACCAAACATTCGCTCATAAAATTAGCTATTTGCTTTTTTGGAAAGTTTATCACAGCTACAATTTGACGGTGTAACAGATCGTTCTTTTGATACAGCGTTGTAATTTGTGCGGATGATTTTCTAATACCTAAATCACCAAAATCAATGGTCAGTTGATATGCTGGCCGATGCGCTTTAGGAAAATCCTTAATGTCAATAATGGTTCCAATTCGTAAATCTACCTTGGTAAAGTCTTCAAATGTTATTATCTTTTCCATATTTTTTTCTCACGACAGTGGGAATCTTATAATTGATTAGTAAAATTCTAAAATTAATAAATTTAACTCCAATGGCTCGTAAAGAATCTAATATGTTACCTCTCGGCACACAAGCTCCTGACTTTAAGCTAATCGATACCGTAGATAATAGAAAAAAAACTCTGAAAGAACTAAAAGGTACTACTGCAACTTTAGTAATGTTTATATGTAATCATTGTCCATTTGTAATTCATGTTAGTTCAGAATTATCCCAATTAGCAAAAGATTATGTCTCAAAAGGTATTAATTGTATTGCTATTTCAAGCAACGATGTTGACAATTATCCACAAGATCGTCCAGAATTAATGAAGAAAACTGCCATTGATAACGAATATATTTTTCCATATTTATATGATCAAACTCAAGAAGTCGCCAAAGCGTACGATGCAGCGTGCACTCCAGATTTCTTTTTATTCGATAAAAATTTAGAATTAGTCTACACCGGACAATTAGACGATTCCAGACCAGGAAACGACATCCCTGTAACAGGAAAAGATATCAGAACTGCGATGGATGCTTTAATTAATAATAAGTCCGTTAATCCAAACCAAAAGCCCAGTGTTGGTTGTGGTATTAAATGGAAGTAAATAGGGATTCCTTATTTATATTATAGTAGATTTAAAATCCATTGCTTGTAGCAGAGGTATTTGAAAAAATATTCTCGTGGAATTTATAAAAGATTCAGCAATGTTTAATTCATATTGCATTAAAAACTACCATTAAATTCCAGTTCCAAAATCAGCACAATAAATCCTATCTTTGCAACCAATTTTTAAGACATCATGCGCATAGATATCATTACCGTACTACCTGAACTTTTAAAAAGTCCGTTTGAAGCCTCAATTCTAAAACGTGCTATAGAAGCTAATTTAGTAGAAGTTCACTTTCATAATTTAAGGGACTTTGCAACAGGAGGCTACAAATCTGTTGATGACACACAATTTGGTGGAGGCGCAGGCATGGTAATGAGTATTGCCCCCATTGATAAATGTATTTCTAAATTACAAAACGAGCGCAACTACGACGAGATTATTTATATGACACCAGATGGAGAGCAACTCAACCAAAGTATTGCTAATCAAACTTCTTTAAAAGAAAATATCATTATTCTTTGTGGACATTATAAAGGGGTCGATCAACGAGTTCGTGATAAATTCATAACTAGAGAAATATCGATTGGAGATTACGTACTATCGGGAGGCGAATTAGGAGCTGCCGTTTTGTGCGATGCTGTGATTCGCTTAATACCTGGTGTACTAGGCAATGAAACCTCTGCCCTAACCGATTCTTTTCAAGACGGATTATTAGCACCACCGATTTATACCAAACCCAGAGAGTACGACGGCATGAAGGTTCCAGAAGTACTATTCAGCGGTAACTTTGCTAAGATTGAAAAATGGAGAGAAGATGAAGCCTACAAAAGGACTAAGGCGAGACGACCCGATCTTTTAGAGGATTAAATCGATATACAGTTCTAGTGGTTATATTCCGAATTCCATAAAGTGGAAGTTTCTATAGTCAAGACCATTGAAGCTTAATCTTTCTATTTCGTATAAAATGACATATAAAACATTAGCTCCAACCAGATACTGTGAGTGAGACAAAAGGTTAATTTTTTTTGTCAATACATTGCGTATAAGCAAAAAAGCACTACTTTTGCAAACCAATTTAGACCAACCTCTGGCGAGAATCGTGAATGTTGCTTTGAATCAACTATTATAAATAAAAGAAAATGAATTCTTTAGTAAAATTTGTACAAGACGAATTTGTAACCCGTAAAGACTTTCCTGAATTTGGTGCTGGTGATACTATCACAGTTTACTATGAAATTAGAGAAGGTGAAAAAGTACGTACCCAGTTTTTTAGAGGGGTTGTATTACAACGTAAAGGAAGTGGATCTTCTGAAACCTTTACTATCCGTAAAATGTCAGGAACAATTGGTGTAGAACGTATCTTCCCAGTTAACTTACCTGCTTTACAAAAAGTAGAAGTTAACAAACGTGGTAAAGTACGTAGAGCTAGAATTTTCTACTTTAGAGGTCTTACTGGTAAAAAAGCAAGAATTAAAGAAGTTAGAAGATAATTCCAACTTATATAATACCTTTAAAAGCCTTCTTAATAAGAAGGCTTTTTTGGTTGTAAACAATTGTTAATAACTACCGTTTATAATTTGTTGATATCTAAAATGTTAAATCTATAGATATACTTAAAATAATTATGTAATTTAGCTAGACAATTAACAACAAACTTTGTTTGGTTTTGAAATTTGTTTCAAATTAGTGTTAAATTGTTATTAAAGATTCGTTCTTTATATATTGAGGTTGTTTTTTGAGATTGTATAGCAGCTTGTGAAAGCAAGTGTTTGTGAAACAGTCATGAAGCTTTAATTCTGTAGCATGCTTTTGTAGGTTACATTAATAAAGTGGAAAGCTTCGAAGAAGTAGTGGAATCGAAAGTGAACATGAATAAGTACAAGCAATGTTTTAAACCTATTTTTTCGTTAATTCGGAAATTAATAGACAAAACATCAAGAAAAATAGACCTAAGAAGCAAAGTAATATCAGGTCAATACATTTTGAAAGATATGAAATGTTTCGATTTTGAAATAGAAACGCTTGAATCGAAATACTGTTGACTTACGTCAATCAGTCGAGTTAGTTTAAGCTATGTAGATCACGCTAGTACTGTTTCAATGAAAGCCATGTCAGCACAGATTTTTCTGAGTGATATGGCTTTTTTGTTTTAATAAAATGGCTACGCTCCCACTCCGGCATTCTTTCCTATTCCATAACCTATTTTGAAAAGATATCTCAAGACAAAAAAAGGTCGCCATCTTTTTTATTTCTGTATAGGTAAGCTTTAATTTTCTCATCTATGGAAAAAAAGTCTAAGACGTATATAATACCTAAAGATTTTAAATTTTAAAATCTATGTTTTCTTAGAAGTTTTGTTTATTGCGTTCACATGGACATCCAATTGTGGAAAAGCAATAATAATATTATTTTCATCAAATTTCTTTACAATATTACGTCTAATATCACTTTTTATAGAACCGATTCCGAATGTGTTTTTACTAAAAAATAATAATTGAAAATCTAATGAAGATGCCCCAAATCCCATGAGTCTACCTTGCGTTAATTCTCGATCATAAACATCTGGATGCTCAAAGGCGCTTTCTTCTAAAACACGAATTACCTTATCTACGTCGCTACCATAAGCAACACCAACATCGATTCTAAAACGGGTTTTATCATTCTGATGGCTCCAGTTGATTACTTTACTTGTTGTTATTAAAGAATTCGGGATAATAATTGAAATATCATCGGTGTTAAGTCCTTTGGAAGTTCTGATACCAATGGATTGTATTTTAACGACATTACCGTCGATTTCTAATACATCATTGATTTTAATAGACCGTTCGGTGAGCAAAATTATACCCGAAATTACATCATTAAACGTTTGTTGTAAACCTAAACCAATCCCAACTAAAAGTGCTGCCGAACCAGCGAGCAAAAGTGTAACTTTAATTCCAATGGTTTCTAGTACTAATCCAAAAGTAATTACCCATACAAGATAACGTAACATCTGGAACACGGCCTGAATATTGCCTCTTTGATGTTCATTTACTTCAGAGTGTCTAAAAAGCATTCTTTTAATAATCCACAATAATATTATGGCGATAATAATAATCAACGAAATTTTTACAATCATACTGACTCTAAACGCATAATCACCCATTGTAAAAATTACATAATCTAATACGTTTTGAAATGATTTCATAACTAAATAAAAATAGCCTTTAGTAAATATAATGTTTATTTAAATGTACTTTATTAATTAAAAAGGAATTAGCAACATGATAAATTATATCGTAAATATTCTGACTTTCTTCTTTTTCAATCTCACATTATTCAGCGCGTCAGCTAAACCATCGGCAATACTCTGTGGTACTGCAACGAAAGCACAATCTTGTTTCAATTCAATTACTCCCAATTGATCTCTGTTTAATTTTCCCTGTTTAAAAAATAGTCCTGCGATATCACCTTTAGAAATTTTATCTTTTCGACCTCCAGATATAAATATTGTGGTCCAAAATGGTGGTTTAATTTCACCAGATTTAGATACTGTTAGGATTTTAGAATTTTCTATAAACTCAGGAAGTATTTCTTTATCATCTTTAATTAGATAGGCGGTACCTTTGGCATCAACTCTCGCAGTTCTACCATTTCTGTGAGTGTATTCTTGATTGGCTATTGGGATGTCGTAATGAATAATGTAACTCATCTCTGGAATATCTATACCTCGAGCCGCTAAATCACTTGCCACTAAAAATGAAACGCTGCCATTTCTTAATTTTATTAATGCACGTTCTCGATCTCGTTGTTCCATGTCTCCATGAAAACAAGCATGTGCAATTTTTCGTTTGTCCAAAAACCGACTTAAATCTTCTAAACGCTCCTTTTTATTACAAAATATTATACCAGACTCATTACCTAAATAATATAACAAATCCACTAAGGTATTATGCTTTTTTGCCGATGGAGATATTACCGTTTTAATCGCCAATTTCGTACTATTCTTATCGTTTAGAAAATTTAAGGTTTTAGCACCATTCATTTTTAAATAGGCAGGAATCGATGTACCTTCCGTAGCTGATGTTAAAATTCGTTTGTTTACGTTAGCTAAATAGCTCATTATAAATTTCATTTCACCACTGGCACCAACTTCAATCGAAATATCGAACTCATCAATTACTAAGGTTTTTATAAATTTAGTAGTAAAACGCGCTTGTTCAAAATGATCTGCTAATCGTCCCGGGGTTCCGATTAAAATAGCTGGAGTGTGTTTCAATTCTATTTTATCTTTAGAAATAGCTCTGCCTCCATAAATAGCATTAGCTTTATAACCAGACCCCATTTCCCTAACCACAGTTTCTATTTGAATCGCTAATTCTCTTGATGGTACAATTATTAAAGCCTGAACCTCTTCACATTCTGGATCTAATCTTTCTAGTAATGGCAATAGAAACGCTAACGTTTTTCCTGTTCCTGTTGGAGATAAAAGAATTGTTTTTTCATTATTATCAATCACCTCCAATGCCTGAACTTGCATAGCATTGAGAGCATAAATATTTAATTTTTCGAGAATTTCTTGTTGTTCCTTAATATTATTTGCCATTACAATTTCTTTTCTTTTTCAACTTATTGCAAATGTAGGAATACCATTCTTAGCAATTCAAAAAAAACAACGACATGTATTAATGCATATCTCAAAATAAAAGCAACATCTGTAATAGATGTTGCTTTAATGTTGGTTAATTTAAATGTTAGGATTAACGTGTAATCAGCTTCATTTTATTTCCTTTTTTCAGTTTTATATTATATGTAGATTTTACTTCACCATTCTTCGAGTACATAATGGTACAATTACTCTTGGCAAAGGACCATCCCGGATATTCGTTAGCCAATGCTTTTGTAAGACTATAAGGAAGTCTCACGTTCTCATAATATTCCTCAGAACTAATAATTATTCCATTATAATCGTAAACTGCATTAATGATATTTGCGTTATCTTTAAATACAACATCATAAGTAATCGTTTTGTTTTTACTATACACAACATCATTTTTAATGTCGTAATCCGCTGCAATTTTTTGTAATTTCTTAATATTTAAAGCTAAATTCTGAGCGTCTAGGTTACTACTGTATAAATACTTAGCATTATTGATTTCAGAAGTTTTTACCGATTTGGCAGTTAAGTTGTCAACGTTGGCAGTTACCATGGCTAAATCATTTTGTGCGCAGATAAGGTTGGTTAGTCCTAATATACATAAACCAAGAATACATTTTTTCATGAGTGATACAATTTTATGAGTTATACTTATTATGATTTTTACAGGTTGTAATTAATAGGATATTAGGACATGACTAAGGTACAAGACATGCCTCTTATTACCATGAAATTGGAATAGACTGTCAATGAACAAGCCATAGACAATTGATAGACAAACAATTAAAACACAATACAACTAATTGTATTGCAACTAGTTACATGTTGTATATAAAAAAATCTAAATCTATATCTTCTGATAAGTTTAGTTTTTTTCTCAAACGATATCGACTCGTATTAAGTGAAGCTAAAGTGATATTTTGAAGAGTAGCAATACTTCGACTTTCAATTTTTAAACGAATTAATGAGCAAAGTCTAATCTCATTTTTACTCAAATTAGGATAGCTATTAGTAAGCTTACTATAAAACGCATCACTTAGTTTATCTAAGCGATTAAAAAAATCTTGCGTATCACTATCTACGTTGACCTTGTTAGCAATAGCCAAATCTAATTCTTGTAGTAAAGATTCGCGATCTTTAGGCGATGCTTGTTTTATAGCCTCTAATTTATCCGCTAATTCCATTGCCCAATCCTGATCTTGTGTCAATTTTATAGCAAAATCAGACAAATCTCGCTCTTTAGATTTAATTTCTGAATTAAGTTGCTCAACCTTGAGTGCCGAATTCTCCAACCTTTGTTCTGCCAACAACTGCTTGTTTTTGGCATTAATTAAATGCTGACGACGATTAATAATTAGAGCAACTAATAAAATGATAAAAATTGAAGATAACAAGCCACTAAACCACAATTTGTTTCTCTGACTTCTAATCTTATTCTCTTTTTGAATACGCTCTAATTTAAAATTAAGTGCAATTCTATCTATAGTAACGTCATTAAGTTCTTCTTGCCATTTTTTATCGATATTATTGGCTATTTGCTGAAGACTATCTGATAAGTGTCTAATTTCTTCAGATGTATGGTAGGCTTCTTCTATACGGTCTAATTTTTTGTATAATGATTCTTTAACATTTAAAAACTCTAATTTAGAACCAGTTTCTAAATCATTAATTTGACTTTGAAAATGGACAATTTTTTCTAAGTCATTGAATACCCGTTGTGCTTCCTCTAAATCATTTAAATTTATATTTGTAGTCACCAATTGTGTACCTGCACTTATTAAACGTGGAATATCTTTTACCAAGGATATTTCATTTACAGCAATCTTAAAGAATTCAAAATTAGCACTATATAAAAAATGTGCCTCTGAATAATTCTGCTGATCAAACTTTATATCAGCTATATTATCTCTAATACTACCTATCAAAGTATGTTTACTAAATTGTTCCTGAACAATAGCATAAGCTTTATTGAAAACATATAAAGCAGAATCTAACTCTTTTTTGTGCCAGTATAAGAACAAACCATAATTATTAATAGCCGATGGATAATAGATATAGCCTCTATTTTTTGTAAACTTGATGTTTTCCTTATGCTCTTTAGCAGCACTATCTAGAATACCAAGTTTTGCATAACTTTCTGCTAGCATACTACGTGCATAGGTTTGCATTTCTATATAGCCTTTTATTTCCGCAGGTGCAAGACGGCTTTCGTTTTTTTGATAATAATTAAAAAAATCCCGGTAAGAATTTATGGATTCTTTCGGAAACCCTACTTCCCTAAACCAGTTGCCTGAATGTAAGTAGCTGTCCAAGATAAAACTATGATGACCTTTAAATGATTTTAATAAGTCTAGACGCTGAAAATGTAGGGATAAATAAGTTTGTAATTGAGATTCTGAAAAGGAAGCTCGTCTAAAGGTTTTTATATCATCTTCCGGAAATGAAGCCGAAATAGAGTCACTTAATCGCATAAATTGCGTAAAAGCTCCCTCACTAGTATGCGCATTATTTTGAGCACATAATCTGGTAACTATTATGCTTATAAAAAATATAACTAAATAGTGCTTCAATACCAATATAAAAAAATTTAAGATATCATTAAAAGTACTTATTTTTTTTTAAAGATATTGTTGATGTTGTTAATCCATTTTTTTATTCTTTGTTTTAGATTACTTGAATCTAATAAACTTAATTCCAATTAGGTAACCTTCATAAGGATACTTAATAACATAAATATAAGCCACAAAAAAACCATCAATTCTGATGGTTTAAATTCAATAATTTTTTTAAAAGCTCTATTTTTTAATTACGCGCACATTGGTAGCAATCGGACCTTTATCACTTTGCTCTATGTTGAATGAAACACGATTTTTATCTCTAATTTTATCTACTAGATTTGATTTATGTACAAAGATTTCTTCGTCTGAATCTTTAAGAGTTATAAATCCAAATCCTTTTTTGAAATTAAAAAATTTCACGGTTCCTTCTTTAGTTCCGTTAGCTTTATCGGACTTGAATAATTTATTTAATAAATTTTTAAACATTGGTTTTGTATTAATGACTTTGGTCAAAATTTTTAATTGCTGTGCAAATATAATAAAATCAATAGGCGAATCTTAATATTTTTGACTAATACATTAGCCTTCTCGTCTTAGAACCTCTAATGGCGAACTTCGAAGAACGCTTTGAATGTTGCTTAAGCCAATTCCTAAAACTAGCAATGTAATACCAGGTAAAAATATTATAAACGGAATTAAAGACGGTACAAATGGCTCTTGAAATACAAATAGCGCTAAACAAAAACTACTGACTAAAGCAAGTAAAATACCGACCAAACTACCAATTAAACCTAATAACACATACTCAAAAGCTGTAATCTGTAAAATCTGTTTGTTCTTTGCCCCTAGCGTTCTGAGTAAAACACTTTCTTTAATCCGTTGGTATTTGCTAGTTCTTACTGAACCAATTAACACTATAATACCTGTGAGAATACTAAAGAACGCCATAAAATTAATCACCCATGAGACCTTATCTAAAATATCTTCTATAATGGTGTAAACTTGTCGTAAGTCGAGAATAGAAACATTAGGAAACTTCGCAACCAATTCTTGTTGCAAATCCGCAGAACTTTGAGCATTTGGAACCGCAGTAGAAAACACACTAAACTGAGGTGCATCTTCTAAAACCCCTTTAGGAAAGACTACTGTAAAGTTTAGTTGAACCCTTCCCCAATCCACTTTTCGAATACTACCAACCGTAGTTTCCATAAGAACACCTTGCACATTAAAAACCACTGTATCACCAACTCCTAATTTAGCAGAATCAGCAAGATTGTCTGAAATAGAAATGACGACAGGATCACCTGGCTGTAATTGCGGCACCCATTCGCCATCTTGTATCTCTTCTGATCCAATCAATGAATCACGATAAGTGGTTCTAAATTCATGATTGAGAACCCATCGACGCACTTGACTTGTAGAATCTTGACGCAAATCATTTACCAACTGATCATTTAAGCGATGCATTCGCATGGTCACCAGCGGAATATTATCGAGAACGCTCAAGCCTTTAGCTTCAATAGTTTCTTTAAGGGCTTGACGTTGCTCGCTTTGTACATCTAAAATAATCATATTGGCATTCCCCGTCATTTGTCCGACTTCGGTTTTTGACAATAAAATATCTTTGGTAAAATATAAAGTACTGATTAAAAATGTTCCTAAACCAATGGCAACAATCAATACTACGGTCTGGTTGTTTGGACGGAATAAATTCAACAAACTCTGACGCAACGTAAAACTCCAGCCTGTGGGGTAAAATTTCCGTATACCTTTTATACATAGTAAAGCAATACCTGCTAAAATACTAAAGGTTATAAATGTGGCTCCCACGAAATAGAAGGCATAAAAAATATCTTTAAGCAACCAAAATGAAAACAACAATAGAAAAACTAAAATAGCCGAGAATACCATCAACCGTATTTTTCTTGGCTCTTGTGCTGCTTTTTCATCGACCCGAAGGACTTCCAGAGGAGAGACATACCAAGTTCTAAGTAACGGTAAAAGTGCAAACAATACCGACATAAACAATCCAAGAAAAACCCCTATTAAAATTGGCTGTATTGAGATACTAACAATAACATTAAATGGTAAAAAGTCTTGCAGCAGATAAGGAAATAACTCTTGAACGCCAATACCTATCAGCGCACCTATCAAGCCTCCCACAATTCCAATTCCCGCAATTTGAATCAGAAAAATTAGAAAACTTTGCATTCTGGAGGCACCCATGCATTTTAAAACAGCGATGGCCTTCAACTTTTCCTTAATATATATATGAACAGAACTCGCAATCCCAATACAACCCAGCAATAAAGCGATAAAAGCGGCTAAATTTAAGAACTTTCCAACATTATCATAACGTCTTCCTAAACGGCTACTCGTGCTGGTGTGGGTATCTAAGTCTGCACTTTCAGCCTCTAAAATAGGATTCATTTTGGCTTCAAAACGTTCCAAATCTAAGGTATCTGGAGCCTTATAAAAATATTGATATTCTTTTCGACTTCCAAATTGTAACAATTCAGTAGCATCAATAAATTCATGGGGAATTAAAACCGTAGGTACCACAGAAGTTGAAATAGCTGTACTTCCAGGAATGGCTTTTAGTGCTCCTGCAATTGGCAAGGTTAACTCCCCAACTTTAATGGAATCGCCGGGCTCTATATTAAACTGCAGTAAAAGTGTAGCATCAACCAATGCTCCACCTAACTCTTGGTAAGTCGTTGCAGCTGATTCCGGTTGGGTATCAATAGTGCCGTAAAAAGGAAAACCACCTTCCATACCACGCACCTTAACTAATTTAGTACCTCCGTTTTTAGGAAACGCAATCATAGATACAAAATTGACCTCAGAAGCATCTGGTTTTAAAGAATCTATTATTGCTTGGGCGCGTTCGGTCGGAACTTTTCTGGAGTCAATGATATAATCTGCACCCATTAGGGCTTTGGATTGCAGTTGTATGTTATCTTTAAGGTTGGTACTAAACAATTGAATGGAAACCACGGCCGCAATCCCTAAAATGATTGAAGCCATAAATAACAATAGTCGTACTTTACTCGCTTTGGCATCTCTCCATGCCATTTTAAATAGCCAGATTGTATTTAGATTCATATTGGTAAGCTAAATGGAATTTATAGTACTGCCGTACGTTCGTTGGTTAGAATTTTACCGCCTTTTAGTCGAAGAATTTGCTGTGTGCGATTGGCCAAATCCAGATCGTGGGAAATTATAACCAAAGTCGTTCCGGCCTCTTTGTTTAAGTCAAATAATAATTTAATCACTTTTTCACCAGTTTCCTCATCCAAGTTTCCTGTTGGTTCATCGGCAAACAAAATAGAAGGCGCATTAGCAAAGGCTCTTGCTAAGGCCACACGTTGCTGTTCTCCACCTGAAAGCTGCGACGGATAATGATGAAAACGATCCGCTAGGCCCACTTTTTCCAATAAGTCCATACTTGTTTTAACCGCGTTCTTATTTGCTTGTAATTCCAAAGGGACACTAACATTTTCAAGTGCTGTAAGTGTTGGTAATAATTGGAAATTCTGAAAAATAAAACCCACTTCTTTATTTCGCAACTGGGCGCGTTGATCTTCATTTAACTTGCATAAGTCCTGTCCACATAATTCTATCGTTCCTGAATTAGGCTCGTCCAGTCCAGCGCACAATCCTAATAAAGTTGTTTTGCCACTTCCTGATGGGCCAATGATAGAAAACGTCTGCCCTTTATCTACATCAAATGTAATGTTTTCTAAAACCGTTAATTGTTTGTTACCGCTGGAATATGTCTTTTCCAACCCAGTTATCTTTAATATCTTTGGCATATAAATTTCTAATTTAGATACAACTTATGTCGAAGGCTCAAAATAAACAAATCAAGTTAAATCTACCAATCTCATCAACGCATAAACTCCTAAAGTTTTGTTATTTTATTATGGCCGTTTTACTTTGCGCTTGTGGCAATAATACATCTGAAAAATCGACTCAAGAAACATCAATTACGGATCAAAATGAAATGTCTGTAGATGAAGCCAATGACAGTAAAACTATTTTATGTTTTGGGGACAGTATCACTGCTGGCTATGGGTTGGACGATAGTGAAGATGCTTTTCCAGGTCTAATACAACAAAAAATTGATTCACTCGATCTAAATTATACTGTAGTCAACTCGGGCGTAAGTGGTGAAACCACAGCTGGGGGTAAAAGCCGAATTGCTTGGGTTTTAAACCAACCAATTTCAATTTTCTTATTAGAACTTGGTGCAAATGACGGTTTGCGAGGAGTGCCTTTATCTGAAACACGAGATAATTTGCAGGCCATTATTGATAAAGTGCAACGAAAAAGCCCAGAAACCACCATTATACTGGCCGGAATGGAATTACCTCCCAATATGGGCCAAGATTATACGTCGGAATTCAGAGCCATGTACTCCCAACTAGCAGAAAAGAATGACGTCGAATTTATACCCTTTATATTAAAAGATGTTGGAGGTATTGCCGAACTGAATCAAGGTGATGGAATTCATCCCACAGTTGAAGGTCACAAAATTGTGGCTAATACCGTTTGGAAAACTTTGGAATCACTGATTTCACTATAAATTTAAGACTTAACTCGTGGAACAAATAAAAGCCTATTTAGATCAGATAGCAACCATTTCGCAAGAAGACTGGGATTATTTTACGTCCAAATTGCAGCGGCGTGAAATTAAAAAGAAAGCTATTTTTTTAGAGCTCAATGCCATAGAAAACCATATCTCCTTCATAGAATCTGGCGCAGTACGCTTGTTTATACCTAAAGACAATCCTGATAAGGAAATTACATTTGGTTTTAGTTTTAAAAATGAATTTATAAGTGCTTATGATTCCTTCTTAACACAGCAACCATCAGCCTATCAATTACAAGCGCTCACCGATACAACGCTTTTAAGTATCACATATAACGATTTGCAACTGGTTTATAACCATACTCATATTGGAAATCTTATTGGTAGATTAACTGCAGAACGCCTTTTTATTTTAAAATCTAAACGCGAACAAAATTTATTAAATCTCACAGCGGAAGAACGGTATATTAAGCTCTTTAAAGATCGTCCTGAAGTTCTAAAGGATATTCCTTTAAAATACATTGGTTCTTATATTGGTGTAACCGCGCAAGCATTAAGCCGAATTAGAAAACGGATTTAATTGATTTAGGTTCATTGTTTGGCACGTATTATGCACTTAACTTTGCAAACAAAAAGTTATGGCCATAATTATTTTTGTCTTGATACTTTGGTATGGAGGCTTATTTTTTCAATCATTTTTTTTGCATCGCTATGCGGCACATCAAGTTTTCACCATGTCTAAGACAATGGAACGTATTACTTTTGTGTTAACATGGATTTTTCAAGGATCTAGTTATTTGAGTGCCTATGGCTACGGAATTATGCATCGTATGCACCATGCTTACACAGATACCGAAAAAGATCCGCACTCTCCTTCTTACGATGATAATGTTTTTGCTATGATGTGGAAAACAAAAACTATTTATCAAGACATTAATCTACAACGTATTGAAGTCGATCAACGTTTTACTAAAAATGTGCCGCAATGGAAAAGTTTTGATCGTTTTGCAAGTTCCCGTTTTTCAAGAGTGCTATGGATTTCGTTATATGTTTTATTCTTTGCGTTTTTCGCTACAGCTTGGTGGCAATGGCTATTATTACCTATAACTTTTTTAATGGCCCCGATTCACGGTGTTATTATTAATTGGTTTGGTCATATTTATGGGTATGTGAATTTTAAGATGAAAAATACGAGTAAGAATTTATTTCGTTTCGACTTTTTAATGATGGGCGAAGGCTATCACAATAATCATCATAAACACGCCAGCAGAGCAAATTTTGGAGTTAAGTGGTATGAAATTGATGTTACTTACGTTATTATTAAGGTTTTAGATACGTTTGGCATTATTAAGTTAAAGCCAATAAGGGTGAAAAAATAAAAACTCATGGATTTTGAGTAAGCTCGTTATGCGATTAATTATTTTTAAAGCAATCCTTTAAACTAAACAATTGCAAGGTTTAACTCAAAGTTTATCAATGATATGGAAAGCAATTTCTCCCAACGGTAATAGTTTCGATAACTCATAAAACATTAGTCAATTTGGAAGTTAACAATCTAGTTTCTGCAGAATGAGACTATAAATTAATTCGTATACTCGCCCAATTTATAATAGATTTGTAATAGAACCAAAAGGCAACAAAACATTACCCCTCTTTTTCGATTCTATCAATATTACCAGGATCCTGAATCATACGTAAAGGAATATCTTTTTCATTGCCATACAATTTGAGTTCTTGGATGTCAGCAGGCAGATTAATACCTTCGTCTTCAAGCTGTTGCTTCACTTCCCGGATTAAATTACCTCTTACAACAATGGCAGATTTTTTATAGTCTAAAGTGTTGACCCAAAAATAAACTTTTAAGTTGACAGTACTTGTGGCCAATTCATCTTCAAAGACAAAATTTTCATGATCTTTGTCATGTACGATGTATTCATTCTCATTTAGAATACTTTGAATAATGTGTTTCGCCCTATCAATATCGTCTTCATATCCAATACCAACTACGAAATCATTTCTAAAAAATCCATCGGCAGTGTAATTTTCAACAGGCTTAGTAAGCACATCACTATTGGGAACATAAATATCCCTTCCATCGAAAGTTTTTAAGTGCATGTATCTAAAATTCAGAGCTTTAACCTTTCCAAACAAATCTGATACTTTAATGGTGTCATCGATGCTAAATGGTCTATTAAAAGCCAAAATAATACCTGCTAAAAAGTTCTTTCCAATATCTTGAAATGCAAAACCCAATACGATGGCTGCGCCTCCAGCTGCCGTTAAAATACCCGTGGCAACTCCGCTCAATCCAGCAACCTGTAGTGCTATTAAAATAGCAATTACTGTTAATACCAATTTAATAGATTGCGCTAAAAATTTCGCCATTAACGGATCTTCAGCTTTCTTTAAAATACGTTTTTTGTAAATATTAGTAAGCAATGTTGCAATCAACACTCCGACAATTATCACTAGAATCCCAAGGGCTATTCTTGGTAAAATTTCAAGAAAAGCGTTGTAATAATCATGAATAGATTCTGTAACAGTTTCTGCTGCGGTTTGTTGAATAGCTGACATATATGTTGATTTTAATTGAATGCGTAAGTAAGCTTAAATTCTTAGTATGGTTTAACCCAATACCTATAAATACGAACGCAATTAACTTAAGATTTTCGCAAAGATCCTTTTGTAAAAATATGCGCTGCTATCTCAGCATTGAATTCTATGGATTTCACAATAAAATCTGTTCCTTTTCCTGATTTTAGCATGTCTTTATAATTCATCTTTTTTGGATACCAACGTCCATCGATTTTAGTGATATTGCTCATAATGGTTTCCTTTAGCAACTGACCACTCTTAGCAAATAACTCTTCCTTTAGTGGCACAAACCGTTCTGTATCCACCCAAATCATACGCTTGTGGTAAGACGCGTCATTTACCTTAGCAATGAGCTCTAATTTCCAGGTATTACGACCATCAATTTCTTCTTCCGAAACAATTTCTGCATTATAAATATCGGTCAGCTCCCTATCTTCCATCATATCTTCATAAGACAAATCTGAACCCATTACAGATTGCCGCAACATGTGTCCTGATAATTGAATACTTCTATCCGTTGATGGTGAATAAATCCATAATCTATCATCTAATTTTAACATTTTAGTACCTTCTTCTCGTGCTGGTGCTAAATATTCCGTATACGAATCATGCTTTCCTCTAATATAAGTTTTTGAGGTTATGGTTCTACTATTCCGCTTGCCATGGATGACCATATCAGATTCTGTTATTTGGGTATCTGAACTCATATTGTCATCAACTTTTTCTATGATTTCCTTAGCAGTAAGCTTTTGACTAATTTTAGTTAATTGTACCACAAAACTGGTGCATAGTAATAGTGTAAAAATGTGTGTGAATTTTATCATTGTTCTTCCTTTTGAAATTAAAAACACCCCTAATGAGCTTCGTTCGGTAGTTTCAAAACAAAATATTCTTTGTTTCTCACTAATTCTTATGTGAAGTGGACAATTTGAACGTTCGAATAGTTTTATATTTTTATAATCTGGTTATTATAGTTAATTTTTTGTCTAGATCTCTATGTTCTAGCTTCTTATGAATCACACTTCAAGCTCGCTAAATAAATTAGCGGTTTCTCTTTTATAAATTCCGATTCCTGCCAACATGGTACCAAAAACCATCGCTAAAACACCGGGAATAAATCCAATATAAAATAGACTTGGTGTTATTTTGGCACGTAAAACCGAAGGCATTATCATAGACGAATTATCCAAATAACTGCTAATATCTATGCCGACTACCTGCATGTAATAGGTTATTCCTAACCCAATAATGGTACCTAAAATTGAACCAATCACACCAATTAGAACTGCTTCCATCACCATGGACCAATAGATGTTTGCTTTCGATTCTCCTAATGCCAACCGAATACCAAATTCTTGATAACGTCTTAATCCTCCCAATAAACCCGTGTTCCAGAGCACTATTGACATGGCTAAAACAAATATAAAAATAAATAGGGCTGACATCACATCGGCATAATCCAATAAACTCGCCAAATTATTTTGCTCTCTAAGCGTCAGCATTTCAGGTGAAAATTCATCTGTAAATTGTTTATAGGAATCATTAAATGAAGCTGCTACGCTACTGGTTTCGGATTCCTCGTAAACACCAGATTTTAAATACCCCAAAATTTCTCCTGTCGCATTGTCCATATCCAACATGAGCTGTGCATCGGATATATCGATTATTAATGCGCCTTTATCCATTGCCGATGTTCCAAATCTAATAGTGCCGCTAATTATAAAGGTCTTAAAGGTCATACTTCCATTCATTGTTGAACCAAAAAGTGTAATTTCATCTCCAAGATTCAAATTTAATTTCTCTGAAAAATCGTGCCCAATTATAGCATTTCCAGAATCTTTTGGAATTGTTCCTGTGACTAGAGACGCTTCAAGATTCATACGTTTATTTTCGCCACTTTTACCTGAAAATAAATCGAGGGCCATACCTGTTGCTGGCCCTTGTGCCCTTGTGTTTCCTTCGGCGTTTGGCACATCAATCAGCCCACCAAATTTAATACGCTGAATCCATTGCATTTGTGGATAATCGGCTCGTAAGGTATCCATCCATTCCGAAACGTTGAGCAGCGCCAAATCGTTTGGAACCTGGTCTTTATTTTCGGCATAAGCCTGTGTCATCACTTTAACATGACCTGTTTCAAAACGTGCGTTTTGATCGATGATATCGCCAAAAGCCCCTTTTAAGTAACCGCTTAGCAATACCGTTAGTCCAACACCTAAAGCTGTTATGATAATAGGCAGTATACTTCTGCTCCTATCGCGTAAAATACCTTTTAATAAAAATTTTATCATTGTAATTTTCCTTTTAAAGCTAATACTGGATTCATTTTTGCAATCTTACGGGCTGGTAAATAACTTACAATCGCAGAGGCCAAGATGAGAAATATTATAGTTAATCCTATTATGAGCGGGTCGTAAACTGGAAAAATAGCTTTGTCTAATCCAATGGCCATATCTCCTGCAAATTCAGGCATTTTTATTCCAGATTGGTTGAGATATAGAAAAATAGGCATTCCATAAATACAACCTACAACTATAGAGAAAATGCTATGCATGGTGCCTTCTATAGTAAATAATGAGACCACTTTAGATGGTGTCATACCCAAGGCGACATAAGTGCCGATTGCTTTTTGTCGTTTGAAAATAGAAAGAACTTGGGTATCGAATATGGCCAATAATGCTATCAGTAGAAACACTAAATACATAACGGCAGAACCAATGCTTTCTGTAGCAATAATATCTTCTATATCTTTTAGCAATGCTTTTTGGGTCACAAATTCCCAGTTAACCAAAGGTTTTACTTGATATTCATTATTGCTGACAAACATGGTGGCATGATTATGCAAATTCGTCATATTCCAAAGTTTTTCTAACGGCAACCAGATTTGACCAGCATCAACAGATGTTACTGTAGTGTTAAATATGTCGATGATGGTAATGTTTGACGCATCATACGCCCCATTTTTATCTCTCCAGCGTAAAATTACTTCATCTCCAATGGCCAATTTAGTCGCATCAGCCATTTGTTTTCCTATAATTGCTGGAATATTAGCTGTTGAATGTTTAAATTTTTCTGTAGGAATTTTGAGCACATTTTGGTCCGTTTCTATACCTTTTAAAAGCACAGAAACCATTCGACCTTCAGGATAAATAGAGCCCTGTTGTATTAGAATTGGTATGGCATTATCAATAGTTTCAGGTATTAAATTATGACCATCTTGAATGGAAAAAGCATTATAAGGGTCGTAGTTTTCATTTAAAATATGACCATAACCATAATCCCAATCAATGCCGTCTTCCTTGGCTTGATTGTTCCAACCCTGCAATAGGGCATTAAAAAAGATAATTATGATAAATGCAAAGGACAACACAATGACATTGAGCCAAGTGCGCAATCCTGCGCCAATTAAATTTCGATAGGCTAATTGAAAGGCTAGCTTCATTGTAGTTTACCCTTTAATGCTAAGACCGGATTCATTTTAGAAATTTTCTTTGCTGGTATAAAACTGACGATGGTTGCTGAAATGGTTACCAGCAATACAGTACCTATAATAAGCTGTAAACCAAAGACAGGATAGATTTTATCAGCTAGGGACACACCCATATCTTGTGATGCCTGTGGCATTCCAATGCCTGTTTTGTTTAAATAGATAAACAAAGGAATTCCATAGATACATCCTACTATCATGGCCAAAAAGCTATACATACTACCTTCTACGGTAAATAATCGTACCACTTGATGGCGTGTCATCCCTAAAGCGATATAGGTTCCTATTTCTTTCTGTCGTCTAAAAATGGACAACACTTGCGTGTCGAAAATAGCGAGCAGTGCAATGGCAAGCAACAGTAGATATAAAATGGATGAACTGTACTTTTTCATACTAACAATAGCATCTAAATCCTGAAGCATTTCGGCTTGAGTTTCAAAATTCCAACCTTCAATATTGGAATGCTTGTAATTGGAATTTGCAATAGCCATGGTGGCGTGGTTGTGCAAACCCGTCATGTCCCAAAGCGTTTCTATTGGCAGCCAAATTTGTCCACTGTCAACGCTCGCAACGGTGGTGTCAAAAATTTCTATGATGAAAATGTTGGACGCATCAAACGTACCGTTCTTATCGCGCCAACGTAACAACACCTCGTCGCCTACTTTCAGGTTTGCGGATTCTGCCATTCGTTTTCCTATGATGGCAGGAAACCTTACCGAACTTGATTGAAACGTTTCGGTTGGGATTTTAATGACATTTTGGTTTGGATGAATACCTTTTAATAAAACAGGGACCATTCTCCCTTCAGGATAAATATTTGCTTGTTGAATAAGAATTGGTCTGACGTCCTCTATTTGTGAAGGCATCTCAGCATGACCATCTTGCAGGGTAAACGCATCAAATGGATCGTAATTATTATTACGCAGATGGCCATGACCATATCCCCAAGCAATAGTGTCCTGTTTTGCCTGTTGATTCCAACCATCCATTAATCCATTAAAAAAAATGATAATGACGAATGCAAATGACAACACCGCAACATTGAGCCAGGTGCGTAGTCCCGCCCCAATGAGATTCTTATAGGCCAGCTGTAGAGTGAGTTTCATGTGCGTTTTTTATGGCCTGCCCCAATGCAAGCATGATTTTTAATTCCGATGGCTATCGAAAGTTAAATGAAACATCTTTGGAAACATTTTCTGCGCGATTAAAATTAAATCATGGATGTTTCATGACATGAGTTTCAATATCATTGATTATACCAAGTCTATATTTTTAACCAATTGATGGCTTCAGTTTCTTCATCCGCCGCAAATCCTTTCATGGAAATTCCTGGGATTATTTTAGACTCTACTTCGGCAAGCTTTCTAGCCCATTTTTTATCCGTAACAATGGCGAATTTTTTCATATTACTTAAAGCCGCAAAATCAGCTTTCATAGCTTCTGTAAAAGCTTTAAAACTATCAAAGCCATCAAAATCCTTATAATAACCCAAGAGGTTTATTTTTTCATTATCATTCTTGTTTTTAAGGATATTGTAAAGTGCAGTCATACCAGCTTCATCAATTTCCCCATCTACGGTAAAAGTAAAAATATCTGTATTTTCAATTTTATTGATGTTCATTTTAGTCAGGTATTTATCTTCATCCACCGTATTATCATCATCATTTTTCAACCATGCAATGGCTTCGTCGCGTTCGTCAAGGTCAAAATGTTTAATGGGAATGTTTGGGGTTACAAAATTACCTATTGGCAATATGGTTTCAGTCCAGTCGCGATCTGAGAGCACCGCATATTTACTAATGCTTTCCATAGCTGCCTTTTTCATCTTAAGGGTTTTTCCAAAGGATTTGAAAAAATCAATATCGGGGAACTCGTTCATAGTTCCCAGAAGTTTTACTTTTTCGTTTTGTTCTGATTTTTGTTCGAAAAATTGATTCAAGTTTTGAATATGTTCTTTCTCAATTTTTCCTTCAATTGAAAATTCAAAAATGTTGGCGTTTTTTATTTCTTTCAGTTTAATCATAATTTTTTGTTTTAAAATTTATAATTCAGTCTTCAGTATTTAGTGTTTAGTGTTTAGTGTTTAGTGTTTAGTGTTTAGTGTTTAGTAAAAAGTTCATTAATGAATGCTACCTATGAAAATTTATTGTTTGTAATTTCTCATCTCTAATCACCATCATACATTACATTATTGATAAGCCTCTTTAACAATAATTTCATCCTTTTCTACAGCGCCATCACGTAACGAGACAATTCGATTTAAGTACTTCATTACTTTTTCGTCGTGTGTAGAAAACAAGAAAGTGGTGTTGAGTTCTTTGTTTAGTTTTTTCATCATTTTTAGAATGATATGAGCATTTTCGGCATCTAAATTGGCTGTTGGCTCATCCGCAATAACCAGTTCTGGCCGTTTTACCATCGCTCTTGCAATAGCAACACGTTGGCCTTCACCTCCCGAAATCTTATCTGGTTTTTTATTGGCTAAATTGGTTAAACCCACCCAATCCAAAGCTTCCATTACCATTTTATGACGTTGGGCTTTGGTGTGGTTTTGAAGCAATAAGGCAAATTCCACATTTTCGTAAACCGTATAAACTGGCAATAAATTATACACCTGAAAAATTAATCCGATATGATGATTGCGAAGTTTCGCTGATGCCTTGTGGGATAGTGTTGCGATATCTTTGTTCATGACCAATGCTTCACCTTCTGTTGGACTATCTAATGATCCAATAATGTTGAGCAGGGTGGTTTTACCTGAACCGCTTGGACCAACAAAGCCAGCAAATTCGCCTTTATTAAATTCGAGATTGATGTCTTTTAAGGCTGTAAATTCGCCTTCACCAACTTTAAAACGCTTGGTAATATGTTTAAGACTTATAATGTTCCTTTTCATAATTGAAAAATATTAATAATTATAGACTAGCATCAACCGGATGCCTGGACCTGAGAAATTGTTAACTAAATTGTTTTCCTGAATGCCCTGTTGACCATCTGGATTGTAATATGCCATGGCATAACCTGTAATTTTTTTGAATTGTCGTTCGTAATTGAGCAAGATGGTATTGTCATTAGTTTCCCAATTGTAATAATAGAAAGTATTTATAGTATCAAATAAACCCAATGGATAATTTGATGATATGGCAGTAATGTTAGTGGTATTATTAAAATTAAAAGCCTGTTCATCAAAGGAACCCATAAGATGTTCTACAATAACATTTAATCCATTTCCTATTCCGAAAGTATAATCACTGCCAATATTCAGTAACGCTTGATTGGTCAATAGCCCCAAATTTTTGCTCTTTTTGCTGTATGTTGCTTCAAACCATAGACCAACGGTTACATCCCATTTAGCATCTATACCATATTTATTTTCTGTAATATCATCAAGCGTTTTAAACCCAGCATAAGAAGTTGTATTTATAGCTCTGTGATGGTACGATATTCCAATTTCGCCTCTAGGAATAGGATGTTGAAAACGACCACCAAATTCAGGTTGGTTGTCATTAGTTTCCAAGGCATCAAAACCTCTGGTTTTTTCATTTCCGTACAAACCCCAAATCCAAATATTTGCATTGTTCAGAAAGTAATAACGTGCTAAAACGCCATAAACACCATTGGTTAATTGTAG
The DNA here is from genome assembly GCF_030407435.1 of Winogradskyella bathintestinalis. GTDB lineage: Bacteria > Bacteroidota > Bacteroidia > Flavobacteriales > Flavobacteriaceae > Winogradskyella > Winogradskyella bathintestinalis. The sequence goes on along the minus strand of NZ_JASDDK010000005.1, from coordinate 53,730 downwards.
TGGATCTCTTGGATCAATTTGATTAAACCATTGTAAGGGACGCAATAAAGTAGCGACACCAAAATCCATTTTTTGAAGACCAGTACGAATCTCGAATTGATCATTGGAATAACGCGCCCAAATCCGATAAGGGTTAATATCAGCATCGGTATCTGATGCATCAAAAGGATGAAACAAAATCGAAGCACTTGAATTTACCGAAGCCTCAAAATCTATAAATTGAATGGAATCCAAATCAATTTTGTAAGACAGTTCGGGAATATAACGTGCACCTATAAAACCATTTAAGTCATTGTTCGGACTATAACTGGACAACACAGATAATTGCCCTCTAAAATCAAGGTGCTTTTGTGCTAAAACACTAAATGAGAAGCACATAAATAACATTATATGAACTATTTGTTTCAATATGAATTATTTATGGAAGTATACCATAGAAAAAGAAATTTGTTAATTCCATAATTAAAGCCTCTTCCGTATTATAATATTTTATCAGTTGCTTATCCACTAATTTCGTGTTTAAATCATTCAACATATACATCATAAAATCGATGTTTAAATCTGCTCTAATTTCACCTTTCCTTTGTGCTTCAATAAAATCTTTCTTAACCTGTTGTAGAGAATTTTGATTTAACTCTTCTAATTTTTTATGTAATGGACTGTTATCTTTTTTTAAAATATCGACAATAAACTCTTCGCTAATTCCTTTAGCATCGTCGTACTGTAGTTTTACTATGGCATCTACTTTTACTCGAAAATCATCATCACTGCTCATAATTTTAGTGTAACGTCTCATCGATTTATTAAAGACCTGTTCTAAAACAGCTTCTGCAATAGCTTCTTTGTTTTTATAATGCCGATAAAAAGTCATTTTGCTAACTTCGGCCTGCTCACTTATTTCCTCAACCGTAACACGTTTAATGCCGTATTTCCAGAACAATGTTTTTGATGCTCTAAGCAATTTGCTTTTGGTTTCATTTGATTCTGGCATGATTCAATTAATTAAAAATTACGCATTATATCTAATGTTACTAAATTAGTAAATAAATACGAATTATGTAACATTAATTGTATCTTATTATTTAGCTAATTAAATAAGACAGAGACCCTTTTATAGAGATAATTGGGCGTTTCTAATAAAAGTATGAGCGTCAATAATATGCAGGACTTATATCATAACATGATGTATTAGCACATCTATAAAACTAAGCACCAAGTAGAAAATTTTAAATGAAAGGTGACTCTAATTTTAAATATTTATTGATTATTAAAAACAAAAAAAAATGCTCCAAATTAATTATTAGAACATTTTATACGATGTTAAGGAGATGGAATATTACGATTTCATAGAAGCGGTATCTTGCTTTAAAACTATATTACGTTCAGCCACTAATATGCCATCTACCACTTTAGTTGATAATATTCTAGTAGGATCTCCTTTTTTAGCCATGCGTTTTCTGCAAGTTCTTGTTAATAATGGGTCATCATCAAAAAGAAATGTTTCAATAGCGTATGCATCCTTAGAAGGTTCTTTTACAATGGGATGTACTTGCTGTAATTGATTAAATCTTCTATCTCCTCCTGGCACAAACGTATAAAATGTATACCTACCGTTTGCGTCAGTCTTTACCCAACCTCGATGCATAACATATCGGTCTTTACCTGTATTTCTTAATTCGAAATCCCCATGTTCATCGGGTTGTTCAATATATAGAATAATATCACTAGCAGGAGTTACACCATCGCTCTGATAGATAATACCTGTTAATTTTAATTGATTATTTTTTGATCTAAAATCAGGAATCGTATCAGTGTTCTTCAATTGATCTTCAGATCGATCAAAAATAAGTGTGTTTAGATCGGAAATAGCATCTTGTGCAAAAATAGGATTGAGGTTGCTATTGAAACAAATAAAACAAAAAAACAGAATAAGGCTTTTCATGGTATTAAACTTTTGATTTATACCAAAATTGCTGTTTTTTATAGGTTAATCCCTTAAAAATCTTCTCTATGCATTATTTTAACGACAAACCGAAATAAGTGACAAATTTTCACGATGAAATACTAGGTCTAAAATATTATGTTTTAAAAAGTAATATTATTGCATTTAAAATATCAGAATTAATTAATGCATAACGTATTAAAAAACAAGGACTATCCCTTCTATCTATATTATAATTTTAATGTCCAATTCATATAAGAAAACTACTAATTCTTCAGAAAGATTTTCAATGTATTCCAATAGACGATAATTATATAATTTATCAAAATTATGTGAGACAATTGGAAAAGAACAGGCGTAATTAAAAAAAAGTATTTCATCGATAAAATATGCATTTTACCTAGCAAAGACGTAGTTTATCCTCTAAATTTGTATTTCATGAGTGAAAATTATTTTCTTAAAATGTCAATATTTAATTGTTTTATGTAATTAATTGTATAGATTTGTTCTACTAAGATTAATTTAAAAGCGTAAATATGAATACCAAATCTACTTTATTTTGTGCTATTTTTCTTCTAATGATTAGCATGAGTTTTGCTCAAAAAAAGAATGAGACTCAGAGTATAATTAGTGGCAAAGTTAACATCGCAAAATATCACAGTCGAGAAGACCTAAAAAAATTAAAAAAAGGAGATCTATTAGTACTATATATAGAAAGAATTGAAGTTATCGTAAATATTCTACCAAATATTGCGTTTGCGACGAAACCTGGAGTTACTATGAAATCTTTAGGGATTCCAGATACAAAAGATAATAAGAAAGCTTTGGAAGATAACATTGAGGCTTCTATTACTTATTTTGATAGTACTATAGAGTTTCAAAAATCGATATTACCCTATTCAGATACTAAAGACTTAATAGCCGCAATCCTATTTTATGAGTCGACCTTAAAATCTTTACATACATACGAAGATTTGAAAAAAGATTAGTTAGTTTTATTTATATGTGTTTAAAAACCTTGTTAATTAATTGACGAGGTTTTTTTATTGGCCTCATAATTTAACAAAATTCAATAAAACCATTTTTACTCGATAAAAAGTAATATAATGAGAGAAAGCACTTACTAATTAAATAATGTTAAGCATTTCATCGATATTATTTGTGTTTCATGGGTATTTTCTTTATGTTTGATCTCATATAGTTTAAATAACCCTTAAATCTAAACTTTAAATTTACCTACTATGAAAAAAATTACGCCCTCTACACTTTTCTTTCTTTTAGTGTTTGGTAATTTATTTGCCCAACAAGAAAAAGGCATAACTGGCTACAACAACTGGTTAGACACATGGACAGACTTTCAACCAAATAAAACTAGTTATGAAGAACCAACACAAATTTTAACTGGTAATATAACTGAAAACACAACTTTAACGAAGAGTAATACTTACCTATTGTTAGGTGATGTATTTGTTACAGACAGCACCACAATAACCATTGAAGCTGGTACTGTAATCTTAGGCGATTATAAAACCAAAGGTTCTTTAACTATTAGTAATGGTTCCAGAATTTTGGCTGAAGGAAAGCCTACTGATCCTATAATCTTTACGTCTAGTAAAACAGATAAAAAACCAGGAGATTGGGGAGGCCTTTTTATATTAGGCAACGCACCTATTAATACCTTTGGTGAAGTGGCTACTTTAAATTTTGGATTAAAACATTCCTCTACAGAACATATCAGTTATGGAGGAGATAATAGCGATAGTGACGCTGGTAACATGCAATATGTTAGAATTGAATATGCTGGAAAAAAAACAAAAGAATTCGGAAATTATAGCGGACTTACTTTAGCCGGAGTAGGATTACGAACAACTATTAACAATGTAATGGTAAGTTATTGTCAAGGCAACTCTTTTAATATATTGGGTGGTGAAGTCGATTTGTTTAAAACTATTTCTTATAGGTCTAATAGAGATGATTACTTTTTTAATTTTGGTACACAGGCGCATATTGAAAATGCTTTAGCCGTAAGATCACCCTATATCTCTAGTGCAGATGGATCGCGATGTATGTCTATTCATTCTTATGATATTAAAGAAAATGCAGACGCTTCTAAAAAAGAGACTTCTATTACGGCTGAAAACCTCACGTTGCTTAATGTTAGTAATGATTTAAAATCAGATATTAAAGTTGGTTTGGTACAAGAGGCCATTTTTATAGGACCAGATACATCATTTAATATTCATAAAAGTGTAATATCAGGATTTAAACCTGCCGTAATTTTAGATGCTTCAATTGCCATTAATAACGAAAATCTTAAAAAGATTCAATTTACGCGCTCTTATTTTAACAATTGTAAAGGAAACATTTTCAGAAAAGACTATACAAACAATGACGATTTAGAAAGTTGGTACGGAAGTCGCGCTTTTGACAATGTCTATTCAAAGGGTCCAGATTCTGAAACTTTTATTGATTCAGAAAACAATAGATCGCCAGATTTTAGATTACGAATCAACAAAATTATCGCATCAAACAACTTATTCGATGAAGATGATCAAGAAGATGAATAATAGCAACCTAAAATATATAATCACAATTTTAAAACCTAAATAGCATATAGACTAGAACTATACAATTCCCAAACTGATGCTTATACCTACTCCCTTAACCCAATTCATTCTTGGAATTTGCCTTATTACCGTTTTTATGTCGAAACGTGCTAATGCGCAGGTTGTAATTAGTACACCAAATTTAGGGTTCAGTCAGGCATGTGCGAGCGAATCATTTAACACCTTTAATACTACTTTTATTTTTTCGCCAGCGTCTGCTATAGGTGAAAGCAATCAGTTCTCAATAGAATTATCCGATGCGGAAGGTGATTTTTCAGATCCAGTAATTATACATACCACTAATGCAGGTGAAGTTATAGTGTCACCGACGACGCTTAGCTTTTCATTGCCAGAAACAGTAGCTGGAGAAGGCTATCGTATTAGAATAAAAAGTAGTGCTCCTGTAGCTACCAGTTCTAGATCTATCCCATTTGCAGCTTATTATAAAGCCCAAGATTCCCCTTTTACCATTAACAATTTGGTTTCAACAGGTGCATTTTGTTCTGGTGGGAGCTATTTATTAACGATTGACAATCCTGGCAATGGTTCTAACGATTCACCCTTGCTTTATCCTAATCTTACGTTTAATTGGTACAAAGAAACGAGCCCTACAACTTCGGTTTTTATCGCTGAAGGCCCAACCTTATCTGTTAATACCAATGGCACCTATTTTGCAGAAACAAATTATGGCACCTGTACTTCCAATTCATTTTCTAATCGCGTTATTATTAGCGAAGCGATAGCTGGTGAAGCCAATGCAACTATTGCTTCGAGTTTAGGAAATCCATTTTGTCCGCAGCAAGGCTTCACAACATTAAGTACTATTGGAGGAAATTCTTATCAATGGTTTAAAGATGGAAATATAATTCCAAATGCCACAGATCAAATGTACCAAACTAACGAATCAGGTACATTCTCAGTGCAAGTTGATTTAGGAGATTGTTCTGCTTCTGGTTCTATAGACTTGATTAGTGAATTATTTGAAAGTTCCATCGATGTTGCCGAATATAATGAAATGCAGTCGGAAGAAACTTTATTAGTTAACGTTACTACAACGGCTCAAAATCCAATATTCGAATGGTATTTAAATAATAACCGTATTGCAAGTGCAACAGAAGCTACTTTTCAAGCTTCAGAATTTGGAGACTATTCAGTCGTAATTTCGGAAACCTCTGGTTGTGAAGCTTCAATAGAATATGTATTCGTTATAGAAGAAGCGTTTGATCTTTTTCCTGATGTAGAAAAAATTCCAAATATTATTAGTCCAAATGGTGACTTAATCAACGATACCTGGATTATACCTTCAGAATATGTAAGTGGCACAAATACTGAAATTATTATAATGACCAACCGCGGAAAAGTGGTTTTAAAAACTAACGATTATTTGAACAATTGGCCAGAAGACGACTTAAACCTTACTAGTATTAATCAAGTGTACTATTATATCATCACCACAACTGATAACCAAACAAAAAAAGGTTCTATAACCGTCTTGAAGTGATATGAAAAAATATCTTTTGATATTAATAATTTGTATCTGTTCTGTACAGACATTCTATTCTCAAGAAGATGATGGAGTGGTTTCGCTTGCCATCCCAACTAGGAATTCTTTAACTTTTAATCGGTATTCCATAAATCCTACTTTCAGTTTCGTTAGAGAACAAACAAAATTTATCAGCGTCTATAATAAACGAGAATGGGTAGATTTTGAAGACGCACCACTCACCTATTTAGCAAGTTATTCTGGCCGCTTTGGTGAAAATATAGGAGCAGGAATTGGTTTGTTTCAACAAAATTATGGCGTACTTACTACTTTCGGTGGTATTTTAAACTTTGCATACAATGCTAAGATAGCTCACGATAGCAATCTAACTTTCGGTCTTAATATCGGTGCTTATAAAAGCGGTGTTAATACAGGGAATGTGGTTACAAATTTCGACGATCCATCTTTACAAAATGTACCAGAGAATTTACTATTAACAATTAATCCAGGTATTAACTATGGCACCCAGTTTTTAGATTTTGGACTATCTGTTAACAATTTAGCCTTATATAATTTTGAATCTTCGACTTTAATAGAAGATAATCCGCAACAAAGTATTCAGGCACATATAATGTATACAGGCTACATGAGTAGTAGAGGTTTTTTTGACGAAAGCAAGTTTACAGGCTTATTAAAATCAGATTTTCAGAAAGACGAAACCGTCATTTCTGGTGTCGTTATGGTAACAGTTCCAAAAGGAATTTGGGGACAAGTTGGTTACAATTCGCTTTATGGTGCATCTGGTGGTGTAGGAATCAATATTACAAAACAAATTGCTATTGAGTATAATTATGAAAAGGGTTTCGGGGATTTAAATAATTTTGGATCGTCTCACGAAATAACGTTAGCATACAGATTCAAAAACGATAATTACTATGATTACAGTCGTGAAGATGAAGTTAGCAGTATTCTTTCTAGTGGAAACAAGAGACGTCGTGTATCAAAACCGTCCAAATCACGAGTTGTCTCAAGTCGAAAAGCAACAAATGAGCCTAAGGAACAATCAGAAACTGATACACAAGCCAACTTAGTGGCTGCACAAAATGCGAAAGCCAAAGCTGAAGCTAACCAAAATAAAATATTAGCAGAACAACAAAAAGCACAACAAGAAACTGCAGCTCAAACCAAACTAATAGAAGAACAAAAAGCTAAAGAACTAGCCGAGATACAAGCTGAATTAGATAAAATTGAAGCTGATAAACAAGCAGAAGCAAGAGCGGAAACAAGAGAAAGAATTCAAGCTGAACAGATGGCTAAAGCAGAAGCTGATGCACAAGCTAAACTAGTAGCTGAGCAAAAAGCTAAAGCAGAAGCCGATGCACAAGCTAAACTAATAGCAGAACAAAAAGCTAAAGCAGAAGCCGATGCACAAGCTAAACTAATAGCTGAGCAAAAAGCTAAGGAAGAAGTCGATGCACAAGCTAAACTAGCTGCAGAACAAAAAGCTAAAGCAGAAACCGATGCACAAGCTAAACTAGCTGCAGAACAAAAAGCTAAAGCAGAAGCCGATGCACTAGCAAAACTAGTGGCTGAGCAAAAAGCCAAAGCGGAAGCTGATGCACAAGCTAAACTAGCTGCAGAACAAAAAGCTAAAGCAGAAGCCGATGCAAAAGCTAAACTAGCTGCAGAACAAAAAGCTAAAGCAGAAGCCGATGCAAAAGCTAAACTAGTGGCTGAGCAAAAAGCTAAAGAAGAAGCTGATACACAAGCAAAACTATTAGCAGAACAAAAAGCTAAGGAAGAAGCTGATACACAAGTAAAACTATTAGCAGAACAAAAAGCTAAGGAAGAAGCCGATGCACTAGCAAAACTAGTAGCAGAACAACAAGCTAAGGAAGAAGCCGATGCACAAGCGAAACTAGTAGCTGAGCAAAAAGCTAAAGAAGAAGCCGATGCACAAGCAAAACTAGTAGCAGAACAACAAGCTAAAGAAGAAGCCGATGCACAAGCGAAACTAGTAGCCGAGCAAAAAGCTAAAGAAGAAGCCGATGTACAAGCAAAACTAGTAGCAGAACAACAAGCTAAAGCAGAAGTTGATGCACAAGCTAAGGCAGATGTCATCCCTAATGCTACCGATGATTTGGCTAAATCTATGAACAACATAACAAAAGGAGCTGAAGAATCTAGGTTAATACAAAATGAATTATTTAGACAATTCAGCGACATTGTTAACATTAAAGACCAAGATCTTAAGGATCTTAAAGAAGAAAATGATTTAAGTGATCAAGGAATTACAGTACAACCAAAACCTTTTAAAAGTGTTACTGCTGAAAATAATGCACTTAAGGCGATTAAAGCAGATTTAGAAAATGTGATTAAATCACGAAGTGAAAAAATTGATGAATTAAATCAGCTTTATGAAGAAAGAACAGCTATAGGAACCTTTGCATTAGATGAAGTGAGTCTATTCTATAAAAAAGAAATAAAGAGATTAAAAAATGAACAATTAAAGGCTATCGAACTGAAAATTCAATTAGATAAAAAACTCGAAGCGATTAAAATCGCCACAGAATTCGAAAAAAGAAGACGAATTAAACGAGCGGCCTTTAACAACGAAGAAGATCGATATAGCCAAGATAGAGCACTATTAAAAAGTATAAAACAGACCACTCAGATGAGTGATTCTCCATTAAAAACTGATGACTTTGATTTCGGTGAGACTCTTGGAAATAATATTAAAATTTTAAAGAATATTGATAATGTTGAAAGCGGTTATTATGTAATCATTGCAGTTCATAGTGATACCGACCGGAGAAATAAGTTTTTGACCAATATGGTAGCATCTGGAAAATCTAATATTGATTTCTTCCATGATGTGAATACAAGTAAATATTACATATACTATGACAAGTTCGATTACATTGGCGATGCCAATGAAGCCTTAAAAGCTAAAGGAAGTAAACCATATAATGGAAATATGTCTATAGTTAAAATTGAAAATTAAATAAGTGTTAAGCCTCTCTAAACTGTCTTCTCTGCCCCGAGAAAAAGTCTAGAATTTAAAAATTATATCATGAAAAAACCTACTTTTTCTAGAATAGCCATAATTGTTCTAATACTCATTTTTGGACAGCAAGCATTTGCTCAAAACTACGAACCTTTTACTCCGCGATTTAACGAGGATTTAAAAGGGGATATTGTTCTTATTGGAAACAATATTCTTGGACCAAATAATAATGCTTTTAACGACAATTCAGTATACAATCATCAAGTCGATATGACTTATATTGATATAGATAGCGATGCATCTACGTTTAGTTCCTCTAGTGCAGATTTAGATATTCCAAATCCTAATTGCTACAAAATAATTTATGCCGGATTGTATTGGGGCGCAGTAAACCCTGGCGACGAACCTATCACAGAGGTAAAATTTAAAGGTCCAGTAGGTGGTTATAATGATATCAGCGGGACGGTGATTTATGACGCCGGTAGTTCTAGTGTAGACGGTGGTGATAGTTTTTCATATGCCTGTTTTGCAGATGTAACTTCTATTGTAACCAGCTATGGGTCTGGTGTAGATTTAGGAACTTATACCATTGCCAACGTATCTTCAGCCGAAGGCGAAACGGCTACTTTCAGTCCTTATAACGGCACGGGGCAATCTGCTGGGTGGTCCTTATTTGTGGTGTATGAAGATCCTACTCTACCAGGTAAATCAATTACAAGTTTTGATGGTTTTAGTGCCATTAGTGTGGCAGGTGGAAATCCTGCATTAGATATTCCTGTTGATGGGTTTAGAACAGTTCCTGCTCCTGCTCCAGTTAGAGCTAATTTTGCCTTTGCCACGTTAGAAGGTGATAGTCCTATTTTAGGTGATCGTTTAAGACTAAACGGTGTTAGTTTATCAACTGCAGATCGCCCAGTTGCTAATTTTTTCAATAGTTCGGTAACACAATTAGATGCCACACCTGTCAATGATAGAGTTCCCAATAGTACAAATACCTTAGGGTTTGATACAGGAGTAATTGCTATTCCTAATCCAGGAAATTCAGTTATTGCTAATGACGCAACGGCTGGTACTATCCGCTTAGAAACAAGTGGTGATACTTATTTCCCTTATTTCTTTGCCTTTGCTGTAGAAATTATAGAGCCTAATATTGTACTCACTAAGATTGTGGAAGATGATGCCGGAAATGATATTGGTGATGAATATGTGGGTCTGGGAGCTTCCTTAAACTATGTTATTGGTTTTCAAAATACAGGGAATGATAATGCTACTAATTTTCAAATTAGAGATATTCTTCCTGTAAATATTATATTTAACTATCCAGAAGATTTGGTGTTACCTGCTGGTGTTACCGTCTCTAGTTACAATCCTGTAACTCGAGAAATCATTTTTGCAATTGATAATGATTTAGTTGAAGAAAACGACCCTGTTTACGAAATTAGAATTGAAGTCGAAGTCGTTGAATCTTGTAATTTATTAATAGATGCCTGTTCTAATATCATTAGTAATCAAGCTTATGCGTCTTACAACGGATTTTACAATCCAAATTTCTCAATTACAGATGATCCAAGTTTAAGTAGTAATACAGGATGTCTATTGTCACCACGAGCTACTAATTTTTTAGCTGATTTAAATTGTACTTTTTCTGAAGAGATTATTTTATGTGGTGAAAGTGTAGAACTTACTGCTGCCAATGGTTACGATTCTTATGCATGGTCTACCAGTGAAACCGGAACACCTGTTATAGGAAATACACAAACCATAACAGTTACCGAAACGGGTACCTATTATTCATTTAATACTGCCGTTGCACCATGCCAATCCATAGTTCAAATTTTTGAAGTTCAAATTTTTGGAGAAAACACTGTAAATCCCGTAATTCCTTATGCAGATGAGGTGGTTACGTGTCCTAATGACGGAAAATTATTACCTAATATTTTCTTATGTGGAGCGGAAGATTCTAGATTAATTGAAACAAACATTTCAGAATCTACTTCTGTTATTTGGGAAAAGCTTGACGAATCTAGCTGTCCTGCTGTTTCCAATTCCGATTGTGCAAATGAAGATGCTGGCTGTACTTGGGTTGAAGTACAAAATGATTCTAACTTTTTAGCTGATACTTCAGGTCAATATAGAATAACCATCAATTATCCAGGAGGTTGTTTCGTTCAGTTTTATTTCAACGTCTACGAAAATCTTTTAAATGCTACTGTTAACGCTACAGATATAATTTGTACTACCGCTGGAAGCATAACAGTAAACGGTGTACCATCGGGTTATGAGTACAGTTTAGATGGTTCCAATTTTCAAAATAGCAACGTATTTTCGGTAAACTCAGCAGGAATTTACACGGCTTACATTAGACAGGTCGGTGTTACGTCGAACCCTTGTGTTTTTACTGTGCCAGATGTACAAATTAGAGAGCGTGAATTTTCGGGCTCATCAATTGTTACACAACCACTTTGTCATGATGATAAAGGATCAATAAATTTAGCAGCAAATGATATAGATCCACAATATTCATTTTCACTTTTTGAAAATGGAACTTTAGTAAACAATGTTGGCCCTCGAATTGATAACACTTACACGTTTCAAAACTTGAATTCGGGAACTTATACCGCCACAATAACTTCTGAAAATGGATGTATATTCTCTGAAGAAATCACCATTACGCAACCACCAATTTTAACTGCTACTGCGGCTTTAACAAACCCATTATCGTGTTCTGATGGTGAGATTACAGTTTATCCTGTAGGTGGAACGCCACCTTATTATTATTTTGTAAATAGTACAACAGATTTTCAAACTGTACCTGAAATTGTTGTAACTACGGCTGGAGTTTATAATATCACAGTTGTAGATTCTAATAATTGTAGTGCAGAGGTTACACTTTCAGTTGATGCTATACCTCAGCCAGATTTTAATATAGATATTACGGATATAGCCTGTGCAGACGATATTAATTCAGGCGCATTAACCATCAATGTAACCAACGCTAATGGTACTAACGTTGAATATAGTATCGATGGTGGAACTACGTTTGTTAATTCAAATGTTTTTTCAGGTTTACCAGTTGGAGATTACAATGTAGTTCTTCAATATACCTCTGGCACTGATGTTTGTGAAACTACTCCACAATCAGCTACCATAAATACTGCCACTGCTATTACTGGTACTGCGGAATTAACCGCTCCTTTTACTTGTATTTTAGACGGAACGATTACAGTTACAGGAGTTACAGGAGGCACTGCGCCTTACACGTATAGTATTGATGGAGTTAATTTTCAAAGCAATAATGTTTTTAATAATTTAACTCAAGGTACATACTCTATAATCGTAAAAGATGCTAGCGGTTGTTCATCAGCCATGAATCAAATAGACGTAGAAGCTTTAAACCCTCCAACGGATTTAACTTTTAATAATTCCCCTATTACTTGTCCTACAAATACAACAATTGTTTCCATCACCAGTACTGTTGGTGGTATTGGCACATTAGAGTATCAAATTAGTGCTCCTGCGTCTGCGGCAACAGTTTATCAACAATCTACTGATTTTGCAAATCTAGAACCTGGCACTTATACTTTTCAAGTAAAAGATGAAAATGATTGTGTGTATAGTGAATCTTATACTATTGCCCCTATTCCTACTCCAACGTTAGCTGTTATTTTAACAAAAGACTTGGATTGTACAGCTTCACCAGACGCTGTTATTACTGGAAACATTACTGGTCCAGCACCTTATACATATTCAGTATCTATTAACGGTGGAACTTACACACCTTTAGGGTCTACAGGGACTTCTTTTTCCTATACTACTGCAACGGCAGGAACCTATCAGTTTCAAATTACCGATGCTAATGGTTGTACGGCAGAATCCTCAGAACTAACCGTTAATCCAATATCATTACCGGCTCTAAGTTTGGTAGCTCAAACACAACCTATTTTATGTAATGGAGATTCTAATGGAGCCATTGATGTGACTATCGATATGTCTGTTGGAACGCCTCCTTTTACTATTAATGTGAATAACGATACAACAGGAACAAATTATGGTACACAAACGTCTAGTTTACCAGCAGGAACATATACGGTTACACTTACAGATTCAAAAATGTGTACAACAACTGAAACCGTAACAATTGACCAACCAGATGCTATAGTAGTAGACCATGAAGCTATTGATATTACCTGTGGTGTTGGAGGAGTTTCTCAAGGTTCTGTAATTGTTAATTCAGTTACAGGTGGAACATCTCCTTATAATTATTTTGTAACAGGAACGAATGGTTATTCAAACTTTGAACTTAATAATTCAGGGACTACTTCGGTTAATTTTAATGTTGTTGATTTCGGATTGTACCAAATCAATATCGTTGATGCTAATGGTTGTTCTATTTTAGTTCAAGATGTATTGGTAGCTTCTCCTCCAACGGATTTAGATATTGATGTGACTACAACTGTAGATTGTTCTACTGGTGGTAAAGCTGAAGTTAGCATAGGTTCAACGCTTACAAGTGCAGGGCCATTTTTCTTCAGTATCTATGAAGGTCCTGGTTTTGACTATCCAACAGGTACTTGGTTAGCAGAAGATACCCCTGGAAGTGAATCTGCAACATTCACAGGCTTAATACCTGGTGTATTATATACATTTATTGTGTATGACCAATCTACAAACTGCAGTTACTATGAGCCAGCAACGATTGCTATACCAACAAACTCTACCTTAACTGCAACAGCCGTTAGTGCTAATAATATTACATGTACAGGAAGCGCAGATGGTAATGTTTCATTTACAGTTAATAGTGTTTATGGGAGTACCGTTTCTGTAAATTATGAAGTTTTTGATTCGTTAAGTTTAACAACAACTGGCATAACAGGTTCAGGATCTGTACCAGCAAACGGATCATTAAACGTTACAGAATTAGGACCATTACCTTTCGGAAACTACTTTGTTTCAATTAGTGAAACTTCTGGACCAAATGCTGGTTGTGGAGTTATTACTGTTCCTTTTAATATTACAGAATCGGCTTTCTTATTAGAATTAGCAGTTTCAATTGATCAGAATGCAAATTGTAATCCTAATTCAGGAATCATCAGTGCTATAGGTTCAAACGGAACGCCTCCATATCAATATCAAATCACAACAACTCCTGCTGCTCCACTTCCTTCGGATGCTGCTTGGAATGCTTCAAGTACATTTAATTTAGATGCTGATAGTTATTACGTACATGTTATAGATGCTTATGGTTGTATCGTTACTAGTCCGGTTCAAGTTTTGGATATGGACGCAACTCCCGTGGTTTCTGCTAGTTTTAATAACCAGTGTACCGTTGGAGAAGGTGATTTTGAAATTGATGTGACCTTAGATACGGCGGGAATTCCTCCATATAGTGTTAGTATTAACGGTGGTGTATTTCAAACTCAAACATTCCCGTTTACACTTTCAAATTTATATTCAGGAACGCATTCTATTACGATTCAAGATGTAAATGGTTGTGGTAATACAGTGTCATTAGATATTGTTGCACCAATCACCATTACCCCAGAAGTAACAACATCGCCATCTTGTAATAATGATGATGGAGCCATTACAGTAACAAGTTCTGGAGGATCCGGATCTTATACTTATAGCATTTTACCAAGTCCGGCTTCAATAAGCCTTGCGGGAAATGTATTTTCTGGAGTGCCTTCAGGAACATATACAATCACTATTACCGACACAGTAACCTCATGTACTGAAGATGTTTCAATTTCGGTTTCAGAGGCGATAGTACCAACATTGACATTAACACCAAATGAAATCACTTGTTTCGGAGATAATTCCGGTACATTCGGAATCAATGTTGCTAATTATAGTGGTGCTTATACTTATGAAATTTTAGATAATTCAGGTGTTTCTGTTTCAGGCATTGTAACTGCTAACACCTCAACTAACCCTGAATTAGTAACAGGAATGGAAGCCGGAATATATACTGTTGTAATTACAGAAACCGATATTCCGTTTTGTTCTACAACTGCAAATGTGACTATTGTTTCACCTTTAGAGGCTATGACGCTTAGCGTTTCGGAAACTTCTGATGTAACTTGTAACGATAATGAAGGCACAATTACAGCTATTGCAACCGGTGGTTGGGGAGATTATGAATATGAATTAACAGGAAATGCGACGGTAGCTTATTCTTCTAATGGTTCGTTTGCAGGTCTTTCTGCAGGTAATTATACGGTTAATGTTAGAGATTCAGGTGGTTGTATCGTCTCTGAAGTAATTACACTTGAAACTCCAGATCCTATCGCTGCAACTTTTACTCCAAGCACAACAATTTTATCTTGTTTTGGAGATCAAGATGCTCGTATAACAATTTCTAATGTAACCGGTGGGCAAGGTTCTAATTATACCTATACTTTAAATACGGTTTCACCAACACCAAGTGTTTCTGGACCACAAACTTCTAACATCTTTGAAAACTTAGGACCTGGAACTTATTTTGTAAGAATCACGGATGGTTACGATTGCGAGTTTTCATCAGTAAATATAGTGATTGCAGAACCAGAGCCAATTGTATCGAGTTTAGTAAGAACAACCACTCAAACGTGTTTAACGGAATCTACTTTAACACTGAGTGCTACTGGAGGAACTGGAATGTATTCCTATAGTGATAATGCATCATTTGCACCAATTTTAGGAACATTTACTACATCCACAACATTTTCGGTATCAGATGGAGTTTATTCTTATTATGTGCAAGATGCGAATGGCTGTGTAACTAATGTATCTAATGAAATTACAGTAGATCCCCTTCCAACATTAGAAGTAACTTTAGAATCTGCAAATCCAACAATCAATTGTGCAGGAGATAGTAATGGTTCTATTTTAGCAACTGCCTTAGGTGGGCTTGAAAATTACACTTACACTTTACAAGATAATGCAGGTAACACTATTACAGCGACTCAAAATACACCTGGATATTTTACAAATCTTTTTGCTGGTGATTATGTTGTATACGTAGAAAGTGGAGATTGTAATGCCACTTCTGCTCCAATAAGCATTACTGAACCAGACGAGCCAATTGATGCCACTATTGTAGTTAATAACGTTAGTTGTGCTGGAAGCAATAATGGATCGGTTGAGATTACAGCAACAGGTGGTACAGGAATCATTAAGTATGCTATTTCTCCACAACTCAATCAGTTTTTTGATACCAATGTTTTCGAAGACTTAGCGCCAGGAAATTATGAAATCATTGTTCAAGATGAATTAGGCTGTTTCTTAACATTTAATTTCGATGTTATAGAACCTGAACCTGTAATATTAAGTATTGTAGCCGATTCATTTTTCCCTGAAGTTTGTAGTGGAAATGCAGACGGTGAATTTAGTATTGATATCTCAGGAGGAACATTGCCTTATAGCGTTAGTTTAGATAATTATGACGGTACATATACCACAGGGTTCGCTACACAAACTCAATTTGACTTTACGGATTTAGTTGGTGGAGACCATGTTGTTTTTGTGAGAGATGCTGAGGGATGTGAATCTGAATGGAATATAACTTTCCCAGAGTCTGTTAGTATTTTACCAGAAATTCTCGTTGAAAATATTTGTGAAAACAACATTCAAGGAAACGCAGTAACAGTAAGTGTTGATGCTTCTATTGAAGATCTCACACAGCTTGATTATTCACTTAATGGCGGTCCTTTTCAAGCGGAAAATAAATTTATCAACGTAGCCGTTGGAACTGATCATTATATAGAAGTTAGACATACTAACGGTTGTATTCAGTCTACAGAATTTTTTGATATTGAAACAACTGTACCTGTAACTCTAACCCTAACCCCAGGCGGACTTAATGAATTTATAGCCAATGCCGCTGGTGGTGCAGGTGATTACCAATATACTTTGAACAATGAAGATTACGGGGATGAAACTTCTTATATCATAACCGAATCTGGCACTTATACGGTGACGGTAACGGATAGCAGTGGTTGTTTTGCAACAGCACAAATAGAATTAGAGTTTGAAGATATATGTATTCCAAATTGGTTTACACCAAATGGCGATAATCAATATGATACTTGGGCACCAGGCTGTACCGAAAATTATCCGAATTTAACCTTCGACATCTTTGATCGTTATGGACGAAAAGTCGCTACATATCATGTTGGAGAAGCTTGGGACGGTAAATATAATGGTAAGGAATTGCCAATGGGAGATTATTGGTTCGTGGTTCAAACTAATGATTCTGATCACGATAAAGAATTTGTTGGACATTTCACCCTTTACAGATAATAGCAAAGCACATTAAAGAAATTACCTTATGAAAAAATTCACACTATACATTCTTTTATTGGTTTTTGCGAATAGCTTTGGCCAAGAATTAAACTTACCAGTATTTACACAATATTTAGCGGATAACGATTTCGTTATTTCTCCAACGTATGCTGGTATTGGAGATAATGTTAAAATTAGAGCAAATGGATTAACCCAATGGGTTGGTATTAAAAATGCGCCAGACAACCAATCGATATATGGAGATATTAGGATAGGAAATAGATCGGGAGCTGGTATTTCAGCATATAACGATAAGAATGGAAATACGCGTCAAAAAGGTGTCAAATTTTCTTTTGCTCACCATTTAACGTTAGATTATAAATCGAAACAATTTTTATCCTTTGGATTGTCATATAACATTAACAGTTTTAGAGTTGCTATTGAAGATTTTAACACCACTTACGATATTCCAATTATAGATCCTGCCATTACGAATGACAGAGGTGTTTCTAATAATAATTTTGATGCTGGTTTCTTATACCGATGGAAGGCATTCTACTTTAGTTTAAATGCTAACAACATCATGAAAAAAGACATAGAAAAATATGAAGGTGTTGAGCCAATTCAACTTTTAAATTATCAATTGTATTCAGGGTTAGTTATTAAAAGTAAACAAAACAAAGATGTTGAATTTGAACCTTCTGTATTTGTCCAAATGTTCGATAGTGACAAACGTTCCAGTACAGATGTAAATTTTAAATATCGAAAATTTAATAGAAAAGGAGATTATTATTTTGTAGGAGGGTCGTACCGCTTTCTTAATGATCAATTTTTTAAACCTTTAAATGTTGGTCCTATTGGAGGAATCACTTTCAATAAGTTCTTTTTTGCATACTCATACCAACTGACTTTAAATGATTTATCTGGTTATAATTCTGGGACACACATGGTAACAATTGGTCTAGACTTTTTGCAAGGTGTTAGTAATTGTGCCTGTACGAAAGGTACTAGTCAAAGTTATTATAGATAGTTAAAAAAAGTTTTCAAATTAGCAGGTGCCACTTGAGTTTCAAGTGGCACTATCTTTTTATAAGTTATCGATCTATTCTTTTGGATGACCTATATATTCATATTGAGCATTGAATTTTTCTTTTTAAAAACTATAGCAATATTGATTGATAATTAAAATGTGCTGTTTTAAATCGTAATCACACCTAATATTTAGCTTTAATTTCGATTACGGTATTTAGCTCTCCTACATAAAATTTTGTTCTTAATTGGTTTAGGATTACGCTGCTATTTACCAAACAAGCCAATTTTACTATCAAATCAGCTAATTAAGATTTGCTATATGATTTATTTTTAAAAAACTATAAAAATGATATTATGGAAAGCAATAAGAATAAATCGAAAAAAACGGATAAAAGCTATAATGCAGATATTACCAAACAAGATTTAAATAAGTTAGGTGAGCGTACGGTAGAACAACGCACAGATCACAAAGGAGATGATGTTCAGTTTACAAATAGAGAACGTCCCGTAGATTTTACAGGTAAAGAATTAGATGTACCAGGACGAAATATTCCTAGTACAAAAGCCACCAATACCAATAAACTTAAGGATGAAGAAAATCAACTTTACAGTCAAGGAAGTGGCCATAATGATCATTTAGAAGATTCAGAAAATCACGAATAAAAAAATAACTATGCCATTTTTAACAAATAAAACGGAGACACAAAATATCGATATATTTTTTGAAGATTACGGACAAGGACAACCCGTTATACTAATACATGGATGGCCATTGAGTCATAAATCATGGGAGCATCAAATGTGGGCAATTGCCGAGCAGGATATAGGTGTATTGCTTATGATCGTCGCGGATTTGGCCACTCATATGCTCCTTTTAGAGATTATGATTACACGACTCTCGCTTCAGATTTAAAAGCTATTATAGATCAATTAGAACTTAAAGATGTTATTTTAGTTGGTTTTTCTATGGGCGGCGGCGAGGTTGTACGCTATTGCAGTAATTATGGTACGGCAAATATCGCGAAGGTTGCCTTGATAAGTTCTATTATTCCATTAGTTGCTCAAAAGGGTGACAATCCTGATGGCGTACCCAAAGAAGAATTAGATAAAATTGTAGAAGCATTACAAAAAGATCGTGTTGGTTTTCTTAAGGATTTTCATAAGAATTTTTATAATTATAAAAAAAATGATATAACGGTTAGTGAAGCCCAATTGCATTATGATTGGAGTATTGCACCTCATGCCTCACCCGTTGCCACTATACAAACTGCCAAAGCTTGGGCTGAAACTGATTTTAGAACAGAACTTAAAAATGTGGACGTACATACACTAATAGTTCATGGTGATGCAGATAACATTGTACCTAAATCAACAGCTGGAGACCAAGCCGCTATAAGTATTAAAAACAATACCTATAAAGTTATTGAGAATGGTCCACATGGATTAAATATTACACACAAAGACGAATTAAACACTATGCTTTTAGATTTCCTGAAATCCTAATAGAAGTGTCTTTAACAGAATTAAAAAAGTGACGTTTACTCGTCACTTTTTTTATGACATAAAAAATTTAAATGTGCTTACAAGCTTTAGAATAATGTCTTATTTATCTGTTACTATAATAATTTCAATTGTTGGTACAATTAAAAGCTACTCACAAAACAAAAAAAAGTCCTAATTAACTGGATTTCTATATTTTACAAAATATTTTGACGGAAAAGTAAATAGAATATATCAATTCAAAGGATTTATATTCTATTAATCGATAATAAAAGCAGTTAAAGGGTAAAATCGTTAAGTTTAAGTGCTGTGAATGAATAAACCCAAAATAATATCGCTCGTAAAAATATGCGCATTTGCCGTATTTATTGGTAGAGCCTATCAGCTTTATTTTTTTGGAGGGCCATATAGAGCCATACTCTGGGATGAAAGCTTATTAACACCAATTGTTGAAGATGTTTTTAATTATACTTGGTTTGAATATGCAACAAGTTCACCCGTTAATAGTTGGATAGAAGGCTTTACAAAATTAAATAGTATAATTTTTTTAATGGCTGCAATTTGCAGTTTGCTTTGGAATCAAATAAAATGGCAGCCTATAAAACGCTTTTTTGTTGGATTAGGATTATGGTTATTATTGCTTTTAGCCATTTGTATGGTAAAAGATCGAAATTATGATTTTCTTCAACTTTTTGAAATGAGTATTCAATTGACAGCACCATTTTTATTATGGAAAGGTGTCAATATGAATCCAAAAAATAAGAATTTAATATTTAGTTTAAAGGTATCAATTGCGCTTACCTTCATACCGCACGGATTGTTAGCTATGGCAATTCCATATCGTCCAGGACATTTTATAGATATGACGATAATACTTCTCGGAGTAAATGAAACACAAGCTTCTCAATTTTTATTTATGATAGGCTTTTTAGATGTGTTCATGGCAATCATGGCATTTGTTCCGAAATTATCAAGATATGCACTTGGATACATGATATTTTGGGGTTTCATTACTGCTTTTGCTCGACTCATTTCTGGTTTTAATAGCGATTTCATAGCAAGCACCTTACATGGATCTACATATTTAACTGTTTATAGATTGGCACACGGCATTTTGCCTCTAATCGTTCTCTTGTTAGAAATGAAGCGTGTAAAACAACCTCTTAAAATTAAAATGGCATGAAAACTAATAAACTCATATCCTCATTATTATTTTTAAGTGTGTTTTTTGGTTTCGCCGACACAGATAAGTATCGTATTATGATTGCAGATAATCCTTCATCGACAATAACAATTGGATGGAATCAAGTATCAGGCAACAATTCTATTGTGTATTTCGACTCGGTAGATCATGGAACAAATCACTTATTATATACAAACTCTAAAACCGTTGACAGAACAGTTTTCTATAAAGACATGGATAATCGATTTGTCCGATTGAGTGGGTTATCCCCAAATACCAACTATTATTTTATAATAAAAGATAGCAATAGCACGAGCCAAAGATTTTGGTTTAGAACAGCACCAGACGATGATAGTCGACTCTCATTTATTGCCGGTGGTGATTCTAGAAATAATAGAAACCCAAGAGAAAATGCCAACATTTTAGTGAGTAAATTAAAGCCTCACGCCGTTTTTTTCGGTGGGGATATGACCGATGATAATAATGCTTTCCAATGGCAAAATTGGTTTGATGATTGGCAAGCAACTATTGCAAGCGATGGCAGAATGTTTCCGATTATTCCAGCGCGAGGTAATCACGAATCTGATGCTTCAACAATATATAATTTATTTGATACTCCAAATTCAGATTCTTATTATGCTATTACCTTCGGAAATAATTTAATTAGAGCCTATACTCTAAATACTGAAATTTCAGTTTTAGGAAATCAAAAAACTTGGTTAGAAAATGATCTATCGTCACCATCGCACGCAAACGTGAAATGGAAAATGGCGCAATATCACAAACCGATGCGTCCACATTCCGCCTGGAAAGCAGAGAACAACAATCAATATAATGCATGGGCACAGTTATTTTATGATGAACAAGTGCGTCTCGTAGTAGAATGTGATTCACATATGTCCAAAACCACATGGCCTGTTATGCCTACTTCAGGCCCTGATAATGATGAAGGTTTTGTCACTGAACAAGTTAATGGTACCGTCTATACAGGTGAAGGCTGTTGGGGTGCACCGTTGAGACCCAATGATGATGACAAAAGTTGGACAAGAAATTCAGGGTCATTTAATCAATTTAAACTCATTTTTGTTGATCCTCTTAAAATAGAATTCAGAACTATTAATGTTAACAATGCAATTGTAGTCGGTGAAGTTTCTAATACCGACCCTTTTACGTTACCGTCACTTCTAGATGTTTTTTCTCCTACCACCGGCGATGTGATAACTATAAAGAATGCAGTAGACTCAACATGTCCAGAAGCCAACATTCCTTGTGATGATGGCAACCCATTAACAGCCTTCGATATTGAAGATGGTACATGTAATTGCGATGGCTTAGACATAAATCTTATTGAGGAATTCACAACTACAGTTAGTACAGGTAACGATGATGCCGAAGAAGATATAACAACCGGATCTATGTATTTAGATAGTAGCGATTTAGAATTAATTTATGATTCTAGTGATCAAATAGTGGGAGTAAGATTTGACGAACTTTCTATTCCAAATTCGGCAACAATAGTTAGAGCATATGTTCAATTTACTTCAGATAATTATAGTCGTTATCTTGATCCTACTGACTTAGTTATTCATGGAGAATTGGCATCTAATAGCAATACTTTTAGTTCGGAGATCAATAATATTTCTGCTAGACAAAGAACTATAAATTCAGTGTCGTGGACTAATATTAAACGTTGGGGATCAAATGATATTGCGGGATTTTATGAAAGAACACCAAATTTAAAACCAATTATCGATGAAGTTATAGCCCAGCCTGGCTGGACCTCAGGAAATTCAATATCGTTTATGCTTACAGGTTCTGGACGACGCACTGCTGGTTCTTACGAAGGTAACAGTCCTGCTAAATTAAAAATTATCTACTATCATAATTGCCCAATTTTAGATGTCTCCTTATCCGCTCAAGGCATTTGTAATGAATTAACAGATACGTTTACTCAAGATATAACTGTTCATTATATTAATCCCCCTTCAACAGGAAATTTAAATGTAAACGGACAATTATTTCCTATAACCACAAGTCCACAAACCATAACGCTAACAAACTTAGATGCCAATGGATTTGAAGTCGATTTAAATGTGTTTTTTACCGATGACCCTACTTGTAACTTTGAAAAGCTAAATGCTTTTGAAGCTCCATCGATTTGTAGCTTGGGCAACATACCAGATAATTTACCAAACGACGCTATAAATTTGGCATTATTACCTGAAGCCACTTTAAGTGGAAGTGTAATCTCAGGGAAAGGCACGCCACTAGACATTTTATATGATCCTGCAATAAATGATTATTTTATAACTACGGCTTATAATGAATATGGGGTTTCGCATAATTTAAATATCGGTCGGCCCGATGTTCATAATGGCTATAAATGGCAAGTTAATTGGCCTAATGTTAAATATATTAATTATATCACATTTGGAGGCACCTACCCCAACCAACCTCAGCCTAACACCAAATGGAGAATTAGCTATCGGTATGATGGCAATTGGATAATACTACAACAAGGTCAAGGAGGTTGGATTGATAGCGGTATATATCAATGGGGAGGAGCTACACAAAATCCAATAGAAGCAGATGCTTTGAGAGTGCAATTGTATAGTGATGGTTTTGCTGATCTCGTCAGTATTCATTTAAGAGGACGTGGAGGGATTTCTAATAACACAAATGATAACGCTACAACACCAAAAGCGACGTTAATACAATATCTTTCGCCAGGCAATAATTGTGGGGTTCCTATTTCGAGCAACACTATTGTATATTGCGATAGCACATGGATATATAACGATGGTCCCCCAGATGAATTTTCTGGAGATAGAAATATTATTATCGCCAATGGCACATTTATAATAGATGAAGATAATATTACCACGGTTAACGATATGGAAATACGCAGTGGTGCTACAGTTATTGTAAAAGAAGGTGCTAGCTTAATTGTAAATGGAAATCTAATCAATAACGGTGCGCTACAATTAGAGTCCATATCCACTAAGTTTTCTAATTTAATTGTGAAAGGCACAAGTACAGGAAATGTGTCTTACAAACGTCATATTAATGCTTTTATAAATGGTCCTGCTGGTAATGATTTGGTGTCCTCACCATTTACCGGACAAACATTTGAAAATTTTTCACTTGCAAACCCTAATCTATATGAAAATCCTGAAAATGCAAGTCAGAAATTATTCGGACCTTTTGATGAACCCACTGGAGAATATCTCATTTATTCTACAACATCCAATGCAACCACTACTTTAAACAAAGGCATGGGTTATAGAGCAGCAAGAGATGCTAATGAAGATGGTATTAGCGGAACGACCATTACGTTTACAGGTAACGTAGAAACAGAAGGTTTTACATTACCAATTACAGAATCTTTAGCGTCATTCAGTGGTTGGAACTTAATTGGTAATCCCTACCCTTCTTATATTGATTTCACAACATTCTTTAATTTGAATCAATCCCAATTAGATATTGGAGCTTATCAAGCTATTTATGGGTATCAGGGAGACACCGCTAACGGCTGGACGATATTAAATAATCTAAGCACTGGTCAGCTGATAGCACCAGGACAGGGCTTCTTTGTAAAAACTAAGCCAGGAGGTGGTATTATAACATTTACATCAGAAATGCGAGTAAAAGGAGCTTCTGATGATTTTATTTCAGGTAGAAATTCTAATAACAACACACTAGAAGGCTTTATAAAACTAGAAATAAACAACTCAAATTCAGACCGTTTTAATACCCGAATTCATTTTCATAATAATGCCACTGCAGGTTTAGATCTTGGTTATGACGCCGCTCTGTTTCAGGGCAATGTACCTGACTTTTCAATCTATTCAAAATTAGTAGAAGACAACGCAGGTTCGTTTATGGCTATACAGGCTTTAGGAACTAATCATTCTAACAATATTCCCATAGCTTTAGGCATTAATGCACAACAGGGTAACGATGTTACAATTTCGATTTCAGAATCTACGCTTCCAATTTCCACAAATGTTTATCTAGAAGATACACAAACTAATACTTTTACTTTATTAACAGATCAAGATTATACCTTTACCACCTTCAATGATATTTCTGGAATTGGACGTTTTTATTTAAGATTTGAATTAAATCCACTTCATTTAAAAGAGCATACCATAAACCTCTTAAAAATTTATACAAGTTCATCCCAAAAAGCTATAATTATAGATGGGTTAATACAACAGCAAATGGTTCTCAATTTGTACGATATTAATGGTAAAATTGTAAATTCTAAAAAACTTGACAACTACATCACCGAACAAATTATTGATGTATCTCAATTAAGTACTGGTATTTATTTAGTTGAAGTGGTCTCTCAAGGAAATGTTAAACGTATAGAAAAGTTAATAATCCAATGATTTTCTAAAAAATACGATAACATTTATTCTCAGTTACTAAGATTTCTTTTATTTTTTTATCATAAAACATTAAAAATGTGATACTTACATTAGTCGGTTTTATTGAACATTAATCGAAATGTTCAATACTTTATGATAATTATTATCGCTTTATTCCTCACTATTCAATATCTTTACTTTGCTATTAATCAAACATATATACGTAAAATAATGAGAAATCATATTTCCAAAGAACACTTTGGAAGTTTAAAATCCTTTATTAAGTCCAAATCTTTTAAGGTTAGAGTTGCTTTAGTCATTTTTACTTCAGTGTTCTTATTTAATGCCATTCCCTATTTTTCAGGGTCAGGTTTAAATTCCGCCAAACCGATAGCACCATTTGCAAATGGTGTTTTTCCAGAATCTATTGATACCGAACTGGACGCAACTTATAGAGTTGCATTTCCAAATTTAACATTTTTCTACCCTATTACTTTTAAGATGGTCCCTAATCAGGAGACTGTTGTATTAGGGCAACTTAACGGTGTAATTTTTACATTTGATAATGATGAAACCACTACAGATAAAAATGTTCTACTAGATCTTTCGGGTGAAGTTGGTTTAGTTTCCGATGGTGGCTTCTTAGGTCTTACGATACATCCAGAATTTGATGCACCGACCAATCCAAAAAACTTCTTCTACGTTTATTATACTACAAAAAATGGTTGTGGTCAAGATCTTCCTGGTTTTGGACAATATACTGGTCAAAGTTGTACATACAGTGACAATGAATTTCAAGGTAATTTTTTAATTTTAGAAAAGTTTGAAGTCAATCCTAATACAATGACTGTCGTGACTAATTCGCGTACTACGATTTTAAGGAATAAAATGTACGGTACTACTCATTATGGTGGTGGTTTAGATTTTGGTAACGATGGCTTTCTATATCTTACAACTGGCGAAATGGGATCTTGGAGTAGAGCTCAAGATATTGCTAATAATCTTGCTGGAGGAGTTTTAAGACTCGATGTCGATAAAAAGGGTGGTTCAATTAGTCATGCACCTATCAGAAAAAAACAATCGATCCCTATCCCTAATCCACTTTACAATGCAGGTAATCCTTCTTGTCCAGAATTTTTACCAGGTGAAATCTCTGGATTAGAATATTTTATACCAAATGATAATCCTTTTTCCGATAGTACACCAGGCTCTTTAACTAGTATATATGGGCAGCCAAATTTAACCACATCAGACCCTAATGATGTTTATTTAGTAGGCGATTTCTATGAAGAATATTACGCTTTAGGATTAAGAAACCCTTTTAGAATGACCAAAGATAAGTTAACAGGTACATTCTACATTGGTGATGTTGGATTAGACTCTCAAGAAGAAATTGATATCTTAGAAGCTGGTGTAAATTATGGTTGGCCGGAATATGAAGGCTTAATTGATGGGCCTGGTTGTGACCCTAACGGTAATCTTTTTAATTTAATGCCTCATAAACAACCTATGTCGGCCTTTAGCAGTAGTGATGCTAACTCAATTACTGGTGGATTTGTTTATCGTGGCACTGGCATACCTGAATTGTATGGGAAATATATTTGCGCAGATTACGGAAGTGGTGATGAAATATTTTCTGTAGATGTTACTACAGGGCAGTATGTAGAAATTGCAACATTAACAGATGTTATTTCTTTTGGAGAAGATAATGATGGAGAGCTCTATCTTTTAAAACTTGGAAATCCAACTAATATTTTCAAATTAATAGACGATGATGTTAATGGCGGAGGGGCTGCACCTATATTACTTTCTGAAACAGGTATATTTACAAATTTACCAACTTTAGACCCGGCAACGACCTTAACCCCTATTGATGGTTTTGTACCATACGAACTCTATGAGTCATTTTGGTCTGATGGGGCCTTAAAAAAACGATGGATTGCCGTTCCAAATAATGATGGAGTGCATAGTGGCCCAGCCGAACAAATAAAATATTCTGAATATGGTGAATGGGAATTTCCTCCAGGTACTGTAGTCATTAAACAGTTTGACTTACCAATTGACGATAATGATTCGTCCATAATAAAGAAAATAGAAACAAGATTCTCCGTTATGGGTAACGACGGTAAGATGTATTTTTTAACCTATAATTGGAATGATGATCAAACCGACGCCGTGTTGCAAACCACGAGCCTAAATGAGCCCGTAGAAATTACTACCATTGGAGGTGGTACTAGAACTCAAATGTGGCATTTTCCGTCAAATTCAGAATGTATAGATTGCCACAATGATGCAAATAAAGGTAATCTGGGACTAAGAGCAAGATATTTAAATACAGAATATGATTATTCTACACATGATTCATCTGGTCAAATCAGCAATCAATTAGTAACATTAAGTCATCTTGGCATTCTCGACCAACCTATTACGGATACTGATACACCTAATATTTTATCTAATAAATCGCTACAAGACCCAGAGGCAACAATTAATGAAAAAGCAAGATCTTACCTAGATTTAAATTGCGCTTACTGTCACAGACATGACAATAGTAATAGAGCCGAATTTGATTTGCGCGTTTTTAATAGTCTGGAAGCTACAGAATTATTAACGGCTGGAATACTAAACCCTTTAAATATTGATCCGAACGAAGAAATTGTTTACGCAGGAGATGCTTCAAAATCTATATTGTATCATCGCATGAACAGCGTTAATCCCAATGTTATGATGCCACCCCTGGCTAAAACGATTATAGATCAACCAGCAGTGGATCTTATTGAAGCCTGGATAGACCAGTTAGACGGTAATAGTACAAATACTCCTAACGGACCAAATCCTGTTAGTAATTTAGCACTTTTAACTTCAGCACAACTTAGTGGATCGGTCAGTTCTGGCCGAGGCACACCTTTAGATATACTTTACGATCCATCGGTAGATGATTATAAGGTTATCACACAGTTCTCTGAATATGGGGTTCCGCTCAATGGATCTGGCAGTAATTTAGGAACCGTAAATGCTGAGAATGGGTTCTATTGGAGAGTGGATTGGCCAAGTCCTAAATTTGTAAATTATATAACTTTTGGAGGCTCCTACCCTAATCAACGTCAACAATATACAATGTGGCGCGTTAGCTATTTGAGAAATGGTGTGTGGCATACCATTGAAGAAGGCCAAGGAGGATGGATTGATAACAGTACCGGTAATAACTGGTCTGATACGGCAATATATGAATGGGATGGCACCAATGAAGCACCAGTATACGCTGAAGCTCTAAGATTACAATTGTATAGTGATGGTACCAACGACTTGTATCGTATTCACTTAAGAGGACGTGGTGGAAACACACAATTTAGTAACGGAGCAGATGTAAATACAACTCCAAAGGCAAGTTTAATGCAGTTTTTACCTTATGATAATTTTACAACCATTGATACTATCGTTGCAGAAACTCAATCAACTTGTAATATTACAGACAATACCTATTCACAAGAGTTAACAGTGACTTATAGCAATCCACCTGCAACTGGTACTTTAATTATTAATGAACAGACTTTTCCTATCACTAATAGTCCACAGACACTCACTTTAACGGGCTTAGATGCTGATGGACTTGAAGTAGATATAGAAGCAGATTTTACCGATGGCTATAATAGTTTCTATAAAGACGTTAATGTATTTACTGCCCCTTCTAATTGTAGAAACATTTTAATAGGTGTAGATGAAACAATGATTATAAATGGTGATTACGAAGTGTCATCGGAAGGCAGTATAGAAATTCTTGAAGGTGGAAGTTTAACTGTCAATGGTAATTTAACCGTAAATGGACAAGTAAATTTAAACTCAATTTCAAACAAATATTCTAGTTTAATTGTTAATGGCTCTAGCACAGGGAATATTTTTTACAAGAGGCATGTTAATGGTTATAATGGAGTTACAGGGAATGATTTAATTTCTTCTCCTTTAACTGGAGAAAATTTTGGAAATTTTTCCTCTAACAATCCTAATCTTTACGAAAATCCTAATAACACTCAACAAAAATTATTCGGTCCATTTAACGAGTTTACCGGTGAATATGAAATTTATTCAACGATGGCCAATGACAATACCACGCTTATCAATGGAGAAGGATATAGAGCCGCAAGAGACACCTCCGAAGATGCCTTAAACGGCACGACTCTAACTTTTTATGGCGGCATTGAAACGGGAGTTGTATCTCGAAATATTACAACATCTGGATCTTCTTTTGACGGATGGAACTTAATCGGTAATCCGTATTCTTCTTATATCGATTTTGATACATTTTTTAATACTATTAGAACCCAATTAAATATCGGTGCCTATCAGGCTATATATGGGTATGACGGGGATTCGTCTAACGGATGGACGATACTAAATCTTAATAATATAGATACAGGGCAATTAATTGCACCAGGGCAAGGTTTCTTTGTAAAAAGCAAATCTGGTGGAGGAACCATCACTTTCGCCCCCGAAATTCGGGTTAAAGGCTCTGCGGACGATTTTATTTCGGGAAGAACGGTATCACAAAATTATGGTCATTTGAAATTAAAAGCTAGTACCATAAATTCCGATTTTTATACAGATTTATATTTTAATAATAATGCCTCAACGGGCTTAGACCCTGGTTATGACGCTGCTTTTTATGGCAACACACCACCTCCGTTTTCTTTATACACTTTTTTAGCAGATAATGACGATACACCGTTAACAATACAATCATTAAATGACTCTGCTCTAATAAATGGAAAAGTAGCATTAGGAATACATGCTATTAGAGGTCAAGAAATTACTATTAATATCTCTGAATCAAATTTACCAGATTCTATAAATGTGTATTTAGAAGACGCTAGCACTAATACTTTTACTTTATTAAGTTCAGAAAATTACACATTCACAACAACTACAAATTTAACGAGTAATGGGCGCTTCTTTTTAAATTTTGAAAGTGAAACACTTAGTACTGATAAGGTTTCGTTTGAAGACCTTATGATTATAGCTAATCAGAAAAATCGTACCGTAGAAATAATTGGAGAATTATTAGGTAAGACATGGCTTAATCTGTACGATATTCATGGTCGTACGGTAGTAACAAAACAATTAGATATTTCCTCAACGCAGCAGATTATAAATACTAGCCACTTAAATTCTGGAATTTATATCGTAGAACTTAAAACGGAATCTGGTAATAAGCGCATACAAAAACTTATGATTAAATAAGTTTAACTTTAAACTGAACACGTTTTTTTTAAATAAGATTATTCTAAAGCCACGAACTAAAAATTGTGGCTTTTAATTTAATTCTATTTATAATCTATTTTTAGCCCCAATGGCCTTAACTCTTTTATTACGTCAAAGATTATCTTATTTAAGTTAATTAAGCACCTAAGACTTATTTAATTTTATAAATATTAAAATACTACAAATTATGAAGAATATTATATTTGAATATCACGATATTACAAAAAGCGATAGATTAGAAACTTTTGCGAAAGAGAAATTAGAAAATCTGTTTGAGAGATATGATTTTGTTATAAGAGCTGATGTCTTTTTTAAATCAGAAAATACGAGTAGTGATGAGACAGGTAAAAAGTGCGGCATTAGATTAAGTGCACCTGGACCTCGGCTATTTGCTGAGTCATCACATGAAAACTTCAATGACGCTATTTCTGAGACTGTAAATGAACTTTTGCGTCAATTAGAAAAGCGTAAGGATAAAATGAAAACGTTTTAAAAGAAGGTTATGGGAGTAATTAGTAGAGATAAAGACCAAATTAATTGCATCTATGCAAGTGAATCAGATTTTGGCAAACAGCTAGAGGGTTATTTAGAATCGTCAGGAAAAGATATACTCATGATTAATCTTAACAAGACAATGTTAACACCTACGCAATGGCAAGATTTATCAATAGAACTTAATATTAAAGTTAAAGACTTTATAGATTTTTCTCGAGTGGAAAATACCACAGAGGACTCAAATTTTAGCACCAATGACTACGTGACTATATTAGAAAATAATCCTAAATCATTTATTGGAGCTATCATTATTAACGGATCAAAAACAGAGCATATTACAAATGTTACCGAAGTTCTAGATTACTTTAATATAGATAGTGCAGAAATAAAAAAGCCTTAAACAGCAATTATTAAAAATTATTATAACCTAAATGGACGAAAGAAGTGAATAAATTATTCATACTTTTATCGAATTATGGACATTAGTTAAAATGAGTTCAATATTACGTTTTAAGGGTTATAATAATACACCTGTCTTATTTAACAATGATAGCGTATTTGAATTTGAGCAGGTATTACTCCACCCCTCAACCTCTCCCTTAAATAATACACAATTTCAGAATACGCGTTTAGGAAAACTTGTTGAGGAATTTGTTTTTTTTCAACTTAAACATGATAACGCTGTTCAATGGATTTTAGAAAATCTTCAGATTCAAAAAGGTCAGAGAACAATTGGAGAACTTGATGCCGTTTATGCCAGTAACGGAACATTATATCATTTAGAAATTGTATATAAATTTTATTTGTACGATACTCTTCATGAATATAGCGATCCACTTGCTTATTGGATAGGTCCTAATCGCAAAGACACATTACTTTATAAATTAGACAAACTAAGAGCGAAGCAATTTCCGTTATTATATAGAAAAGAGACCAGCGAACATTTATCACAATTGAATGTTGATATTAAAAATGCTAAGCAGCGCGTTTGTTTTAAAGCACAACTTTTTTTACCTTATTCTAATGATAATTTTAATATAGAACCACTTAACCAAGAGTGTATAAGTGGTTTTTATTTGTCGTTTAATGAAATTTCTACCTTAGTTGATTTAGAGTTCCATATTCCAACAAAATTAGATTGGTTAATTAATCCTCATAACAATGTGACATGGCTGCCCTATACAGAAGCCATTGTGATTATAGAAGAACATATTAAATCACAACGTTCACCATTGTTATGGTTGAAATATAATAATACTAAACTTAAAAAATGTTTCATAACTTGGTGGTAATGAAACACAGTTATTATAAGATATACAAACCTTATGGTTATTTAAGTCAATTTGTAAACCACCAAAACAAAAGACGAAATAAAAAGTTGTTGAGCCAACTTTTTACTTTATCAGATAATGTAATGGCCGTCGGTCGTTTAGATGAAAAATCTGAAGGTTTATTATTGCTTACAACAGACGGAAAATTCAGTAATCATATCACTAGTTCTAAGATTGAAAAAGAATATCATGTTATGGTAGATGGTAAAATAACACCTAAAGCTGTTTTAGAACTACAGCGTGGAATTGAAATATCTGTAGAAGGAAAACTATATAAAACAAAACCGAGTAAAGCACATATTTTAGATGATACATCGCATATTATCGAACGTTTTGTGCGAGATGAAAAACATGGACCAACATCATGGCTATCCATTTCTATAACCGAAGGTAAATTTAGACAGGTTCGGAGAATGACAGCCAAAGTTGGATATCCTACTTTAAGATTAGTAAGAGTTAGAATTGGGGATTATGCATTACAAGACATGAAACCGACTGAAATATGTAGTATTCAGCCACTTCAGTATTAAGAAAATCATATAACATTAAGAATTACTAAAGATCAAAGTTTTCGAAAAATGTAAGTAAATCCATAAAAACATGGACGGTTTAATACTACAAATACCATTTAAAACTTACAACGTAGCCAACCTACTGTTATATAGGTAATCGGGATAAATTTTCTTAAAATTAACTTTCTTTTCAATGGATTCTATAACTGGTGTGAAAAAATCCTCACCATACATCTGTCCTGAAACATTTAGACCACCAGGACTGAATACATTAATTTCCATTAATTTATTTCCTACAATATCTATACCCACCAAAAACATACCATCTTGAACAAGTTTTGGTCTAACTATTTCAGCAAGCTCCATAATTTGATCGGTCATTTTAACGGCCTCGGGTTTTCCACCGGCATGGATATTACTTCTAATATCGTCCGTAGCGTTAACCCGTTGCATCATTGCATACTTACCATTAACCTCTAAAGGTTTACCATTCATAAGAAACAAACGTGTGTCTCCTTTTGTAGCTTCCTCTAGGTATTCTTGAGCAATTACAAAACCGTCTCGTGAAATAGCATCAATGGTTTGAGAAAGATTGTGTTCATTCTTCTTATCCATCATAAACACATTTGTTCCTCCTGAACCTTGAAGCGGTTTAAGAATCATTTTTTGCTTTTGTTTCTTGAAAAAAGCTTTAATCTCATCATGATCTCTAGAAATAATAGTTTTAGGCCTCACCACTTCTGGAAAATGTTGAAAATACATTTTATTCACAGCAACCGCCAAACTCGATGGATGATTAATAACCAATACGCCATTGCGCATCGCAATTTCTCCGAAAATAAAAGCTGCGCTATAGGCCCAACTTCTTGTCCCAATTTCGTCAGCAGGATTATTCCTTAGAAAAAGAACATCTAATTTTTCTGAACTTATTCTTGTGAATTCTGCCTTTTGAACGGCTTTAAAGTACGTTTCTTGTGAATTAAATTTTGCTTCACTAGCCGTTTTACATCGTACCGACAGGTGCCCTTTTGAAGCGTAAGACAATTCCCCCACACCAATAAAATAAACATCATGTCCTCTTTTGTAGGCAGCATATCCTAATCCTGGCGTGGTGTAGTTTGGTTTTTCGGTATCGTGGTCATTTATAATAAAAGCTATTTTCATAATGTTTTGATTTAATCAGTTTACTAGCTCCGTAATATCTATACCATTTCTCAATTTTTTAAATCGCTCTTTTACACTTTCTCGTTCTAGAAAACGAGGTAATTCTGGTTGTTTCAAAACTTTTCTATACAATAACTCTTCAATTAGCTCAATATGGGTAATATTGAATTTGCCTGTATAAAGGTTTTCTAAATTTCCACCAGCTTTTAAATAGGCCATTAAGTCTATTAATCCGGCTAAATAAACAGCATCTTTAGTTAAACCTCCACCACGATAAACACGCATTGAAATGTAATAAGATATACGGTCACTAAATCCATATTCTTTACGAAGTAAGTTAAAAGTTCTAATAAACGTTGCCCCATTTACCATTGATTCTACCGCAATTACACGCCCAGCTAATAGTCGTAATCTGTTCA
Organism: Winogradskyella bathintestinalis; assembly: GCF_030407435.1. Classification (GTDB taxonomy): domain Bacteria; phylum Bacteroidota; class Bacteroidia; order Flavobacteriales; family Flavobacteriaceae; genus Winogradskyella; species Winogradskyella bathintestinalis. The sequence continues at coordinate 19,165 of NZ_JASDDK010000005.1, read as the reverse complement.
CGGTTAGTCCGCCAACCAAATATTCTGCAATAACCGCGAGGCCTTCTTGTAATTGATCGTAACCTTCAAAACCTTCGTACATTTGTTGTAACGGTTGTCGCTTTCCATTACAGTAAGTTAAGATATGCGTACCCACTTCATGTTGAATTAGAGCATCGCAACGATTAGCATCTAAATTAATTTCATTATTAATTAATAGTTTTGATTTTGAAACCATAATACCGGCAACATCATTTCTAATTTCTAACGTTAAATCTAGATTTGGAAATTTAGTATTGTAATAATCGAGCTCTTTTTGTGCATGCGCTGCAAATTCGTGACAGTTAAAGCGCTCCTTGCTTTTTCGTTCTTCACGCTTTGGGTAAACTGCTAAAATATGTTTAGCTTCTTCTAATACGTTCTTTTTAATTACACCGTACAAACTCTCACCAACGAAACGAAAATTTTTCGTTCCTCTTTCTTCGAGCATGGTCAGCTGCTTTTCGATTTCCAAACGTTTCCCTCTTAAAATAAACGCTATTGTAGGATCATCAACTTTATCAATAGGTATATTATAGAGTTTTCGTTTTTCAATTTCGGAATCTAAAGAGATAAGTCGATATTTGAATTCTGGTGTCTTCTTAAATTCATTTTTCTTAAAATTGGTCCACTCTTCATTACTGTTAACTGGTGTTGTACGAAGCAAAAAGGACATGCCTTCACTGATTTCTGCTAACTCGGCATCCGATGTTAACGTAATTTCATCAATGTTTGTCTTACCAAACATCAAATAATTTTCAAAATCATCAGTGGTTTGCACTCTTATAAATTCGTGAATAGCACGTTTTATGGTTTCTGAAAATACTGAATAAAATTCACGAAAAAACAAGGCGTATAGCTCATTTGTTTTACTGTTTTTATACAGTGTAGGAATTCCTAATCCTATAACTAAGGTTCCGGTTTTCTTCGATTCTTCAACATTAAGTAAAGGCTCTAATTGATCTGGATATCTGGCATGTGTATCATTAACTTCAACAGCAATATTAGGATAGGTTTCATTTAAGGATTTGAATCCTTTTTCTAAGGCTTTTACGGTGCTCGGAGCTTTTCCAGCAGGACAAAATATCTCAAAAGTCGTATAATCCTCGCTCGATATTGGCCAACATTCTAATACTAAAAATGTTTCGAATTTTGCTGACATTATTAACCGTATGCCTTCTAATAGATGTGAAATATCCGTATTGTCATCAACAATAATATAAGACGCTTGTGTTTTTATAACACGCGCAAAATAAAAATCGAGCTCACTGTATCTATAAACGCATATAAATGGTAATAATTTATCGATATGTAAAATACCGTGATTAGGCAACTCAAAATTTACGGGTTTGCCATCTGTTACATTGTTACATAAATCTTCTAATATAGATGGATCGATAATATTTACTTCAGTTTTACTCATACTTTAAGAATACGATTTATAAAAATTATTGGCATGCTCCTTTAGCAGAATTTTTAACTGCTTTTCAACTGCAGTAACTACTTCTGGAAATATAATTTGCTGATATTCATCGCAATAAATTTTCGCGATTTCGGTTGCAAGCACTAAGGTATTTTTAAAATTATTGGTGATGTACTTTAAAAAATATCCGTTACCCTGAAAGGTGTCATTAATTTTTGCCGTTTGCTTTATTTTATGTGGAAACTCTATACTTGCTAAGGCTTCTCTCCAAGATTCTACTTCATTTCTAAACCGGTCATTATCGATATTTACAGTTCCCAAATTCCACGTTGGTACTTCCCTATCCCAACGTCTCCAGTTATAACTGTGCATATCATAGACGACACAAGTGCCAAATTTATCTTCTAATTTAGAAATTAAAGCAAAAACTACCTTATAGAAATTAGCGTGTTTTTGTAAACTTTTATCTTTTTCTGTTTTAGATAAAGGTTGTTTCCAAAGTTCTTTTCCCCAAGCGGTTTCAAAAACGGCTTCTTCAGGTGTTCGATTGAGATCATACTCAAAACGTGAGTCGCAACCAGCAATTACAATCGGATGCGACTTTACCATGTTCTTTGTTTCGGGATCTTCTTCATACCAACGTTCATATTGATTATGCAAACAATTTTCCCAGAGTTCTTTTCTAAATTGATGACCATCATGTACAGCGGCGCAAGCATACGGTACATAATGATCTATTTTTAAAGTAAATGAATAGTCGTCGGCAACCGCATGAAAAATATTTTCGTTTTCAATATTTGAAATGATCTGCGCTATGGAAAGTTTTTGCATAGTTACTTTTTTAATAAACGTTTTAAAAAACGTAGCATATTTTGCTCTAAAACAGTGAATTCTTTGTTGGAAAAAAATAGAACTTTTATATCTTCTAATAGCATATCCAATTCATCTTTGTTATAATTATGCTGATCTAAACTCAACGTAATTTTTTTAATGCCTTGATAGTCATTATCACCATTAAATTCGTCATGTATATCTTGAAATGTTGTCTTATCTATTTTAGAAATTATTATTTCCCGTTCTTTATATAATTCTTTAAAATCTGCATTAGCAGCAAATAATAAAATATAAGCGACAAGTTCGTCTCTTGTCCAGTCGATTGTATTCATACTTACAACCCAAAAAGTAGGGGTGATTTTATATTAAGTTAAACTTCCGTATTCAGTCCATGAACCGTCATAGACTACTAAATTTTTATAATCACAGATGGTTGCTGCTAAAGCTAAAATACAGGCCGTAATACCTGAACCACAACTAAACACCAAATTCGTTTTATCATCTACTAAGTTATTCAAGATTTTTGAAAGTTCTACTTTAGATTTTAGCTCATATCCATTTAGTAATGTCGTATAAGGAATATTTTTTGAATTTGGAATTGTGCCCCGTCTTAAACCCTCCTTAGGCTCATCAACTTTACAATTAAAGCGATCCGCTGAACGTGCATCGATTATAAGCGTATCCGTTTCGATACTAAATTTATTTATGCCTTTAAAATTTGTCATTAAATCAGGATGATATTTAGCAACAAAATTTCCTTGATCATACGTTTCATTTTTATAACTTTCAACGGAGTAATCTAGTTCTTGCCACTGTGGAAGTCCCCCATTTAAAACAGCAACAGTATCAAAACCAAACACCTTGAATAACCACCAAATTCTAGCACTGGAGTAAATACCTTTATCATCGTAAACCACAATAACAGCATCTTGATTAATACCTAAAAGTTGAGCTTCATTTTGAAACTGTTCTTTTGATGGCAGCGTGCTTGGAAACGGTGCCGAAGTATCACTGAACTTCTTTTTGATGTCTAAAAATCGTGCATTAGGTATTCTTATTGAAGCGGCATCTATAACTTTATTAATTGTGGCATCTAGTACAATTAAGTTGCTAGCATGTATATTATTATTCAGCCAATCAGCAGAAACTAAATTTGGAATCTTATTTATTTTCATATTTAAATATTCTTGTGCGACATACACACCACTAGCAAGTTAACTCTATGCTTCATCAACAGCCTTTCTTAATCGAGTGCGCCTATCAAACGCTTGTAATTGATCTAAAACCTTACTTTCTAAAAAATCGATAACCTTCTCCTCTACCCGGGTTTTATTTTTATAAACTTTATTAATATACGTAATACCTCCGGGTGACATAACGTTGACTTCAACTAACTTCCCGCCAATAACATCAATACCAACAAAATACAAACCATCTTTTACTAATTTCGGACCAATTTGTTTACAAAGGGCTTTTTCTTCTTTCGTCAACGTATGTTTGGCAATGCTTCCACCAGCAGAAACGTTGGAACGATGATCTTCTGAACCCGGTATACGTTTCATGGCACCAACAGGTTCGCCGTTTAACAATAAAACTCTAACATCACCTTGATCTGCGCCTTCGATATAATCTTGTAGAATAACATAATTAGAAGTACCATCTCCAGAAGAAATATAGAAATCTAACAGAGAATTGATATTGTTCATTGCAGATTTCTCAATGAGTATTACTCCAGATCCACCAAAACCATTTAGTGGTTTTAATATCATTTTATCTGCCTTTGATTCTTTTATTTGCTGAACTAAATATTTTTTATTTTTAGAAACATGGGTGTTAGGAATGATGTTACTATGAGCATCTCCAAAAGCCGCGGTATAAAGTTTATTATTAGCTTCACGCATACCTTGAAGTGAATTTATAATGAATACATCATCTTTTACAGAGTCTAAAAAATTCAACATCAATGGATCTAAGGGAGGGTTTGCTCTGAAAAAAATCGCATCAAATCCTGCTAATGGTAACATTTCCTCCCGTAACTTTACCTTGTTATAAAATGATTTTAAGGTGGACGGCACTTTATCCATTCGTCCAACAACGTTACAAAAGGCATTGGTTACACTGTCTCTAATCGTTAAATTAGATGGTGTACACATTGCGACTCCGTGACCACGTTTTGCACATTCCTTAATTAAGGCTAGACTTGTATCGTTTTCAGGATCAATTTGTTCCCAAGGGTACATTATAAAGCAAATATTCATTCTAGTTGTTTTATTTTGAATTAATTGCTTTAAAGTTAGAAATAATTTTAGCGCTTCACAAGATTAATATAGCGCCAATTTAAAATTCAAAAATTATAATAGATTACTAGGCCATTTTAAGGATAGCATTCAGATCTATTCAGAATGAATGTTGTTAATTAAAAAAGTAATTATAGTTTCACTTATAATCTCAACTTATGTGATTTTGATATCACAAAATCAATTTCTTAAATAGTTATTATAATTTAAAAAGGAATATCTCTTGGTTGTAACTTAATAGGTATTAGAAACATGTTCGGACTTTATCAAACATTCTAAACTCTAGTTACCTAACAAAGACGTATAAATAATATTTCTTCAACATTAATCTAGAAAAAGCTATACCTATCTTTAAATTATCTAACGGATGTTGACAAAAAATATAGTCCAGAATATCTCTTATCGTGATAAAATTCTACTTATGAATCTAAATCAAACGTTTCTGTTGGGCTATTTTTCTCCTCATAATCGAGCATATTTTCTCCATCGGCAATTATGGAGCATACTGTAGCATCACCAGTTACATTCACAACGGTTCTAAACATGTCTAAAATTCGATCTACAGGAAAAATAATAGCTATCCAAGCCGGATTAAGGCCTACAGAACCTAATACAATAATTAACATCACTAAACCTGCACTTGGTACAGCTGCTGAACCAATAGACGCCAAGGTGGCAGTTACAACTACGGTAACTTGTTGTCCTAGGGTAAGATCTATCATGTGCATTTGCGCTAAAAAAATAACCGCCACCGCTTGATACAAGCTTGTACCATCCATATTAACGGTAGCACCTATTGGTAATACAAAACTGCTTATTTTTTTATTTACACCGAGATTTTGCTCCACACATTCCATAGTCACCGGAAGCGTTGCAGCACTACTCGAGGTTGAGAAGGCCAAAGTTTGTGCTGGACTCATAGATTTAAAAAAACCAGAATATGGTATCTTTTTTACGAAAAGTTTTAGGATCATTGGGTAAATCACAAATATCATAAAGAGTAATCCCCCTAAAACAGTCAGCGAATACCAACTTAATCCCTTAAAAATTTCAACAACCTTACCAATATCATTACCTGCCATTTTGCTAACTACACCAGCTAATAACGCGAATACAAAAAACGGTGCTGCTTGCATCACAATATCTACCATTTTGAGAAATACCTCATTAATACTATCCACAAGATCGATAACAGGTTTTGCTTTAACTGAGGGTATAAACAATAAACACACCCCGAAAAATATAGCGAAAAATATAATTTGAAGCATTAAACCATTGTTAGACAGGGAATGGAAAAAATTACTTGGAACAATATCTACTAAAGGTTGTAACGGAGTTGTGTCTTCCCTACTTTTTACAGTCTCCATTTTATCTGCCACAGAAACTTCTTCTAATTCGCTTTTAGACAAACTTGAAATTTCTTGGGCGCGTTCAAAAAACTCAGGATCTTTAAGGTAGTTAATACCATCTTTTATTTCATACCCTTCAGCATCTGCCCAAATCTCATAACTTATTCTATTATCTATACGGCTTTGTTCATCTATAAGTTTTCCAGGTTTTACAACATTGACCAGTAAGAGGCCCATAGAAATTGCCATTATCGTAGTCAATAAATAAATACCTAAAGTTTTTCCTCCCATGCGGCCCAAACTAGAGGGATCACCTATATTAGCCACACCGCTGATAATAGAAAACAAAACTAAAGGCACCGCAATCAGTTTTAACAGATTGATAAATATAGTTCCAAACGGATCAATCCAATCAATGGTAAATTCGCTCCATCCCATTGAGCTCGATACCAAAGCCCATATGATACCGAGTACCATTCCTATAATAATTTTCCAGTGTAGTGCTAGTTTTTTCATATTATGCTGAATTTGTTTCAGTAACTATTCCCGCTAAAACGGTAATTTTATAAATTAATTTAAGTTGTATTTTTAATCCTTTTCTAATACTATAAGTTGGTCATATACTTTGTTTGAATAGTCTTCATCAAATTTTAGACGCTTGGTTTTTATTAGACTAGAACTACCATTGCTTAGATTCCTGCCGGCGTAGTAGCGTGTAATCCGCCAAAACCAAAGCGGCCATAGCTTCTACAATAGGTACCGCTCTTGGCACAACACATGGATCGTGACGACCTTTGCCCTGCATTTCTACAGTTTCTCCTTTACTGTTAATCGTTTCTTGCTTTTGTAAGGTTGTTGCTACAGGTTTAAACGCTACTCTAAAATAAATATCCATACCATTAGAAATTCCACCTTGTACTCCTCCCGATAAATTGGTCTGTGTACTTCCATCTTCATTAAACTTATCGTTATGGTCGCTTCCTTTCATTTTTGCGCCACAAAAACCACTTCCATATTCAAAACCTTTAACAGCATTTATAGAGAGCATTGCTTTTCCTAATTCCGCATGAAGTTTATCAAACACTGGCTCACCTAAACCTGACGGTACATTTTGCAATACGCATGTAACGGTACCACCAATGGTATCACCTTGTTTTTTTATAACTTCAACTTTTGAAATCATTTGTTGTGCAATTGTTTCATCTGGACAACGAATAGCATTATTTTCAATTTTACTAAAGTCTAAATCTTGATAGGGTTTATCAATAAATATTTCACCCACAGAAGAGGTAAACGCATTAATTTTAATACCGTTTAAAAATTGTTTAGCAATCGCACCTGCTACCACTCTACACGCCGTTTCTCGAGCAGAACTTCGTCCTCCTCCTCTATAATCTCTTACGCCATATTTTTTATCGTAGGTATAATCGGCATGACTAGGACGATATACATCTTTAATATGCGAATAGTCATTTGATTTTTGGTTGGTATTATGAATAATAAATCCAATCGGAGTTCCTGTAGTTGCACCTTCAAAAATACCCGAATAAAACTCTACAGTATCTGGTTCTTTCCGTTGGGTTACAATTTTTGATTGTCCTGGTTTTCGGCGATTCATTTCATTCTGAATCGCTTCAAAATCGAGCTGTATTCCTGCCGGACATCCGTCAATAATACCACCAATTGCTTTTCCGTGTGATTCACCATAAGTGGTAAGCTTAAATAATTTTCCGAAGGAATTTCCTGCCATTACAATTTATTTTACGCTAATGTAATTGTATTATTATAAAAACGAAAATACCTTAAGATATTTCCTACTCTATTAATCCAAATCAATTACAAGAAATCCTTAACATTTAGATTATACTTTAATAACATTCTACTCATAGTTAGTTAATTATAAGATAACTAAATTCATTAAAATATTGTAGTCCTTTGATATACAAATTTTTGAATTTTGAAAATAAGACGAAAAGTAGAAATTGTTGTCATTTCAGACGTGCATTTGGGCACTTACGGTTGTCATGCTAAACAACTATTGACTTATTTGAATAGTATTGAACCAAAGAAATTAATTTTAAATGGCGATATCGTAGATATATGGCAATTTAAAAAACGTTACTTTCCGAAATCGCACCTTAGTGTCATTAAAAAAATAATGGATTTCGCTGCAAATGGTACCGAAGTGATTTATATTACAGGAAACCATGATGAAATGTTGCGGAAATTTGCAAATACAGAAATTGGAAACGTTTCTATTGTTAATAAACTCGTTTTAGATTTAGATGGCAAAAGAGCTTGGTTTTTCCATGGTGATGTGTTCGATATTTCTATTCAAAATGCAAAGTGGTTGGCAAAACTCGGAGGTTGGGGTTATGATTTTCTGATCCTTATAAATCAAATGGCAAATTGGATTTCTGACCAATTAGGAAAAGAGCGTTATTCTCTATCTAAAAAAATTAAAAACAGTGTAAAAGGAGCGGTTAAATATATTAGTGATTTTGAAAATGTCGCCACAGATTTAGCAATTGAAAACGGTTATGATTATGTAATTTGTGGTCATATCCATCAACCAAAAATGTTTATAAAAGAGAATAAACGTGGCAAGACTACCTATTTAAATTCTGGTGATTGGATTGAGAATTTTACGGCTTTAGAGTACCAGTTTAAACGTTGGAAAATTTACAATTATAATAAAGATAAACTATCGGCATTTTATGCTGACGAAGACATTAAAGACATGGAATTTAAAGATTTAATTGCCGCCATAACAATTGTAGAACAACCCGAAACCAAAAAAAAGAAGAAAGATAAATTAAAGTAAAGCTTCTTTAAGTATGGAAATAGGATGTTTTGCCACTCTACCAGTACCATCTTTAATCTGATGCCTACAACTTGTACCGTTCGCTGAAATTAATGTTTCTTCAGCAGCTTTACGAATTGCAGGAAATAGAGTTTGCTCTCCTATTTGCATACTAACATCGTAATGTTCTTTTTCGTAACCAAAACTACCAGCCATGCCGCAACATCCACTAGGAATTAGTGTAACTTTGTAGTTTTCGGGTAAACTTAAAACATCAAAACTCGATTTTTGATTCGTTAGTGCCTTTTGATGGCAATGCCCATGAAACTTAATTGTTTTTTTATCTTTTGTGAATTGCTCTGAAGTTATATGTCCTAATTGAATTTCTTGTTGAAGGAACTCCTCAATTAAAACCGTATGTTTTGCAATCAATTGTGCGGATGCCTTATCATCTGCTAACCTAATGTACTCATCTTTAAAAGTTAGAATTGCCGATGGCTCAATGCCAATTAAAGGGGTGTTTTCAGAAATTAAATTCTTAAATATAGATACATTTTCATTCGCTACTTTTTTGGCACATTCAAGTAAACCTTTAGAGAGCATCGCGCGTCCAGATTCGGCATGCGAAATGATATTTACCTTATAATTTAATCCGCTCAAAAGCGCAATGGTATCTATTCCAATATCAGAATCTAAGTGTTGGGTAAATTCATCATTAAATAGGTAAACTTCTTTAACAAAATTATTATTTACTAATCTCTGATTAATTTTTTCACTTTCTTTATTTAAGTTTTTACTTGAAATTAAAGGTAAGCTACGTTCTTTAGCAATTCCGCCAATTGATTTTATTATTGAACTCGTAAATCCGTTGGAAAATATAAAATTTGTTAACTTCGGAAACTGACTTGCATAACCATTAATTTTATGATTGTAAGCAAATAATTTCGTTCTCAAAGACACACCATTTGTTTTTTGATATTGGTACTGAAATTCGGCTTTCAAACTGGCCACATCTACGCTACTCGGACATTCACTTGCACAGGCTTTGCAACTTAAACATAAATCGAAAACGTCTTTTAGTTCTTTATGGTTGAACTTATTTTCTTTCTCGGAATTCGTCAAGAATTCACGTAAGGCATTTGCTCTCGCTCTCGTCGTATCTTTTTCATTTTTGGTCGCTCTGTAACTTGGACACATCGTGCCACCAAATTCAGGTAATTTTCGGCAATCACCAGAACCGTTACATTTTTCGACTTCTCGTAATATACCTTCAGACCTCGAAAAATCTAAAAGAGTTTCAATTTTAGGTTCTACTCTATCGGTTTCATAACGTAAATTTTTATCCATAGGATAAGCATCTACTATTTTATGCGGATTAAAAATATGGTTGGGATCAAAAACTGTTTTAATTGTTTTTAATATTTGATAATTAGCGTTGCCAATCATCATTGGAATAAACTCTGCTCTAACGATGCCATCTCCATGTTCACCAGACATAGAACCGTTATATTTCTTTACCAACCTAGCCACTGCTGTGGTTATTTCCCTAAAAAGTTCAACCTCTTTGGTTTGTTTTAAATCTAAAATAGGACGCAAATGTAATTCACCTGCTCCGGCATGTGCATAATAAACCGCATTCTGGTTAAAGGATGTCATCAAAGCCGTAAATTCTGAAATATAGGCATCTAAATCTTCAAGTGCAACCGCTGTATCTTCAATACACGCCACGGCTTTTTTATCTCCAATAAGATTGCCTAATAATCCCAATCCCGCTTTTCGAAGTTCTACAGCTTTATCTATAGCGTCACCTGTTAATACGGGATTTGCATAATTAAGATTTAACATTGAAACAGTTTGCAAAAACGCTTCAATCTGTAATTTTAATTCTGCGGATGAATCTGCTTTTAACTCACACATTAAAATCGCCACAGGATTTCCTTGAATAAACATCCTATTTTCTTGTTGGGTTTTATTATGCTTGGTGAGGTTTAAAATAGAATCGTCCATCATTTCACAGCTATGCAAATTGTGCTGCATCAAATGAGATATCGATTTTAAACAAGCTTCAATACTATCAAAGTGAAGCGCAATCATCGCACTTTCTGTTGGTGGCAAAGTATCGAGCTGTAATGTAATTTCGGTTGTGAAAGCTAAGGTGCCTTCACTGCCTGTCAACAATTTACACATGTTGAAGTCTAAACTCGAATTCGAATTAATATCTCGATGACTATCGGTCAAATTTGAAGTTAAGAAAACATCAGATTTTATCAATTCGTCAATAGCGTAACCTGTGTTTCTTCTGTGTATGGTTGGTTTTGGGAAGTTTTCCTTTATTTGCTGTTGTACGCTTTTAGGCTGTAAAGCTTTATAAATCGTTTTATAAATGGTGCCTTCAAGTGTCGTTAATTTTATTTTATCTTGAAATTCTTCTGAAGTTAAACTTGTAAATTCTACTTCATTGCCATCACTCAAAATAGTTTTTAGACTTATAACTTTATCGCGAGTAACGCCATATTGAATCGATGTGGTTCCAGACGAATTATTACCAACCATCCCACCAATCATACATCTATTAGATGTTGACGTATTTGGACCAAAAAACAATCCAAATGGTTTTAAATAATTATTCAATTCATCCCTTACTACTCCTGGTTGAACGGTCACCGTTTTTTCGGTTTCGTTAATATTTAAAATTCGAGTAAAATATTTGGACACATCAACTACAATGCCTTCTCCAACACATTGTCCGGCCAAAGAAGTTCCTGCGGTTCGCGGAATTAAAGACGTGTTATTCGTTTTCGCAAAATCTATTAAACGCTGAATATCGCCATTAGTTCTTGGCAAAGCCACAGCCAAAGGTAATTTTCTATACACCGAGGCATCGGTAGCGTACAATTTTCGCATTAAATCATCAAAATGCAACTCGCCTTTTAATTGCGATTTTAAATTTTGTAATTCTTTAATGTTTTCATTTTGCATAAGCGTTAACAATAGACTTAGACGGGTTATAATTTTATCTTAAAATTATGGCTAAGTATTCAATTTACTGCTAATTTTGACATTACAATAATATGCAATTTTAAGATTGCTAAAACTAAGAATTTTTAACTCAAAATATTATGAAGAAATTAATTTTATTAAGTACAATTTTAATGGGATTTGCTACGGTTACCAATGCTCAAGACATTTCCAAAAATGCTATTGGTTTAAGATTAGGTGGAGGTGATGGTTTTGGACCTGAAATCTCTTACCAACGCGCTTTAAGCGATAACAACCGATTGGAAGTAGATTTAGGCTGGAGAAGTGGAGATAACTACGATGGCTTTAAAGTTGCTGGTCTTTACCAATGGGTTTGGCAATTAGATGGCGATTTTAATTGGTACGCAGGAGCTGGTGGTGGTCTTGGATCTTATGATTTTGACAATGGGTTTGACCGCGATTATGGTAGAGATTATAATGAAACATTTGTATTTATCGCAGGTAATGTCGGGGTAGAATATAGTTTTGATTTTCCGCTCTTATTGTCTTTAGATTTTAGACCAGAACTTGGTTTTGGTGATTATAACGATGACTTAGATTTTGATATCGCCTTAGGTGTGAGATACCAATTTTAGTAAAACAAATACTATTTAAATATATATAGCCACCTTTATTTAAGGTGGTTTTTTATTAATTTCGATTCATGAAAAAGCTTGCTATTATTGGTTTAGGTCCAAGAGGTCTTTATGCACTAGAAAATTTACTGGAGCAGTTGTCTAAATCAAATAAAGTTGTGGACATCATTGTTTTTGAAAACTCCGAACAACTTGGTGCAGGCTATGTGTGGCATGATGCTCAACCCGATTCTAACTGGATTAACATTACAGAACGGGCTTTAAGCGGTATTGAAAAAAGACCTGAAATAACTTATGCCGATATTGTTATAGAGCCTTTTCCTTCTTATCACGACTGGTGCAATTTTTCTTTAAAACCTAGTGAAATTGACACATTTCCTCCAAGAAATAAGCTTGGAAAATATTTAGTTGAACGTTATTCATCTATCGAGAAAACTGTAAAAAATTTAGCGACATTCAATCTTATAAAATCTGAAGTTAAATCCATAAATTATTCTGATAATTATAAAATTGAGATTAAAACGGCTAATAAGGCGTGGATCTGCGATGACGTCCTTTTAACCATTGGTCACCAACCTACTGAGCTTTCAGAACAATTACTTATGTGGAAATCGCATGCCACAAACCAAAATGAATTGAGACTTTATGACACTCCTTATCCTATTTCAGAATTAAGAGATATTAAAAACAATACCGGTCTCACTATTGGGATTAGAGGATTCGGATTGGGAATGATTGATGTTATGCGCTATCTCGTTATCAATAATTATGGGAATTTTAAAGTGGTGGATAATGCAACATTAGAAACCGTTTATTATAAGGTAAAAAAGCAACAGTTAACGCTCATCCCTTTTTCTTTAGATGGATTGCCCTTGGTACCAAAGCCGCTTAATGAAACCATTGATAACTGGTACGAACCTACTACACAGGAATTAGAATTTTTTAAGGCTGAAATTGAAACAGTTGCGCAATCGGAAATAAACCCAAAAGACATCAACTTTTTAATTGCGCCTATGGCAAAAATAGCGTCACGCATCTTTATGGATTTAAACGAAAATGCTGTAGCTCACAAGTTAACTGCCACGGCAATTGAAGTTAAGATTTTGAATTGGTTAGCAGATGCGGATTATCAAGATAAATTACTTCAAGATGAAAAAATACCAACTGAGCAGTTGATTCAAGCATATATAAATATGGCATTGGGAAAAGTTCCTGTTTCGTTAGATTTTTGCATCGGACAAGTTTGGAGACATTGCCAACCCACATTATACAAGTCTTTTTCCCATCCGAAATTAAATAATGACATTATTAAAAAAGTTATTGATTTGGATGAACGTAGTAAACGATATTCTTATGGTCCACCCATTGAAAGTATGCAGCAAATCTTGACTTTGATTGATGCTAATGTTTTAAGCTTAGCATTTGTCAATGACCCAAAAATAAACTTAATTTCCAATGGATGGCATTTAACGAATTCCAAAGAAAAATCCATCGTGTGTACCGTTATGATCAATAGTATTTTGGATGAGCCGAAAATACTGGATATTAAAACGCTCCTAGTAAAGAATTTACTTGATAATAAGTTGATTCAACCCATTCATTCAGAACTAGGCATCGAAACTTCAGCAGATGGCTATGTTATTTCTCCTGATGATAAACCTAATTTACCGATTGCCGTTTTAGGACGATTAGCAAAAGGGAGTGTGATTGGTGTCGATGCGATTTTAGAATGTTTTGGACCACGAATTGTAGATTGGGCAAAAGCATATGTGGCAAAGCTCGAGCATTAATTGGGTTGTTTTTCGCTCAAATATTTCCAATAGCGTTTAGGGACATGTCTAATATGGAGTTTCATATTTTTTCGTGAAGCGATATTAGTTGCTTTAAAATAGTCTTGCCATAATTTCTGAAATTCAAATTCTTGTTCGGCAAAAAACTTATCATCTGTTTTTGTGAAATCAAAATTTTCTGGAAAATCCATGCGTATAATTTCTACCTTCTCTAAATCATAAAACAATCCGTAATGGCGTTTCTTGTCATAAATTAGCCATTTTTGATCAGCGTAACGTCTTTTAAAATGTTTTTCTATTAATGGCAGCACGTTAAAATCGGGTTCAATATTAGCAAAGTAAATGTTATCACTAGTTAATCTGAACCTTACAAAAGCTTCCATCCTATGCTTTTCACGTCCGACAGATTTAGCAATTTGCGCAATTTTTAAAACTGACGGATGCGCATAATCCTTGTCCACATTTTTAGATTTAGAAAATGCATACTGTATATAGTCTAACAATAGTAATTCTACACCGATCTGTTCACTCAAAAAAGCATAATAAAGTTGATACTTTCCTTGCGTAGATAACTTAGATTTTAAACCTTGCCAAACTCTATTGGCTTTAACATCGTCAGTTATAATGCGCTCCACTTCCGAAAACAACCCCTGCTGAACTACAAATTCATTTTGAATATTAACTGTCTCTAATTTATATTCAAACACATAAAATACGGCAGACAGAAATCCATCAAATGTACCGTCGTAAATTAAGTTTTTGTATTTCATCTAACCGAATAGATTTAATTGATTGCTTAAACTTTTCTGATATTTACTTGTGGAATTCTGAAGAATTAAACCTTTTATTTTTTCTGCAGTTAAATCTCGTTTCTCATAGAGGTTGCTCTCACAGACCATGAAATATTGAGCTCTATTGAGTGCGATTCCAATTTTTTTAAGATGTTCCCAATTCAATTTTCTAAAACGTCTAGCATTTAAAATTTTATACACCGATTTCATACCCAAACCTGGAATTCTTGCCAACATGCGTTTATCTGCAGTATTGATATCTACGGGAAATTCATGAAGATTTCGTAAAGCCCAACCTAATTTTGGATCAATATCTAAATCTAAATGCTGATGTTGTTCATTCAAAATTTCGCTAACATCAAACCCATAAAA
This sequence comes from Winogradskyella bathintestinalis, assembly GCF_030407435.1. Lineage (GTDB taxonomy): Bacteria > Bacteroidota > Bacteroidia > Flavobacteriales > Flavobacteriaceae > Winogradskyella > Winogradskyella bathintestinalis. Next base: position 3,874 of record NZ_JASDDK010000005.1, on the reverse strand, counting down.
TCGCATGAGCCAATCGGTTTGGTATAAACGATTTTCTCGTAGCATCGGGACCGCACTTCCTATTTGCGGTAAACGATTATCATAACTTATAGGCACGTAGCCTGAATAATACACACGTTTCAGGTTATAATTTTTATAAAAATGATTTGAGGTTTGCATAATCTGAAAATCATTTTCACCACTCGCCCCAATAATCATTTGTGTACTCTGCCCTGCCGGAGCAAATTTAGGAGTGCTTTTTATGATTTTCTTTTCGGCTTTATACTGAATGATTTCATTCTTTACCTTAACCATTGGTTTAATAAAATCTTCGCGCTTCTTATCTGGAGCCAGTTTTTTGAGTCCGGCTTCTGTGGGAATCTCGATATTAACACTTAATCGATCTGCGTATAGGCCAGCTTCTCGCATCAACTCATCAGAAGCTCCCGGAATAGATTTAAGATGAATGTATCCATTAAAGTTTTCTTCTAAGCGAAGTTTTTTAGCTACAGCCACCAAACGTTCCATGGTGAAATCGGCGCTTTTGAAAATTCCAGAACTTAGAAAAAGTCCTTCGATATAATTCCTACGATAAAAATTTATGGTCAAATCTACCACTTCTTGAACTTTAAAAGCGGCACGTTTTATATCATTACTCTTTCTAGTGACGCAATATGTGCAATCAAAAATGCAATGATTGGTCAAAAGAATTTTTAATAGCGACACACAGCGGCCGTCTTCAGTATAAGAATGACATATTCCCATACCAGTGGCATCTCCTAATCCTTTATTGGTGTTGGCTCGTTTACTTCCACTGGATGAACACGAGACATCATATTTAGCAGCATCTGCCAATATTTTTAATTTTTCTTGGGTACGTTGAAAAGACAATTATAATTCCTCCTTTTTCTATAAAAATTTCGATAAACAAAAATACTACATTTAATAGTTTATTAGTGCTATTATTTGTAGTAAGTATATAAATTTTATTTATTATTGATTTGTCTTGATTGGAAGACAATAGACTACTATGCTGCTTGCGCCCGTAACTATTTAAACCCATTTTAATTATCCCACCAAATGGGTCAAAAATTTTACGAAACCCTTTAATATAATTAGAACCTAACCCTTACATTTCGATTATATGAAAAACTTCATAATCCTAACTTTATTAATTTTATTCTACAATATGAGTGCACAGCACAAAATCCCTGAAGATATAAGAACCAATGTAAAAACAGCTTTATCCTACTATCCTGAATTAGAAAACACCAATATTGAATTTCGATTTAAAAAGAATATAAAAAAATCGACCATGCAAGCGAGGCCAACTGTGGGTAGTTTTTTCAGAAGCCGAAAAAATAGAAATTATATAATTTTAATAAGTGAAAAATTTAAAATTGCAGATAAGGAGTTTCTAACAAGACATATTCCTGATGATATTTTTATTGGTTGGATTGGGCATGAGTTAGGTCATATTATGGATTACCAAGATCGAAGCAAGCTTAATTTAATTTGGTTTGGTATTACGTATTTATTATCAGAAAATTCTATTGTGGAAGCAGAACGTTGTGCAGATAGTTTTGCGGTTAAACACGGTATGGAGGATTATATTTTAAAAACTAAGGATTTTATCCTTAATCATGCTGATATCACCCAAACCTATAAAGATAGAATTTCAAAATATTATTTATCTCCCGAAGAAATAATGGAATTAGTAGAGCATCGTGATGCAGAAAAAAGTGCGATTGAAAATTGATTTTATGAAATTCTTTAATGACGTAAATTAATTGGAATATTATGTTAAAATGAAAAACACCCCTAAAGTGTCCTCTAAGGGTTATTTTAAACATTTAGTCGTTTGCAAGTATTTATTTTTTCAAGTTAGAAACGAGTTATAAGTAACGTTGAAAGAAAGGATAATGAATAATTATAATTAATAACTTAATTCTGTTTCACAAAATCTTCCCACTCCGCAAACTTATCTTCGTTCATAACGCGTTCCATTTTAACCTGGCCACCTTTTTTCTTATTTCGTTCATTCCAATCGTAAAAACGTTCTGGTGAGATCACTTCCACCTTTACGCCGTGCAACGCTTTACTCCTAGCCACTTTATAATTCTTATTCGCGCTTTTCAGGCTATCATCCAAAGCATTGGCAATTTCAGAATTATCAACACCTTTTAATTCTGATCCTAGATACCAACAATGGTAAAATTCATCATCCTCTCCACGTTTGGCACAGATAGTGTATTCTGGAATGGTAGTGTCAAATTTTTCTTCTAATTCGCGCATAGCCGTATCCATTTTATTTACTGATAATTGCGAACCAACTGTATTTAAGAAAAACTTAGTGCGACCGGTAATTTTAATTTCCGCACGTTCTACATCGGTAAATTCAATAGTATCGCCAATTAAATAACGCCATGCTCCACTTACTGTACTAATAATTAGAACGTAATCTTGATTTAATTCCACTTCATTAATTGCCAAAGCTGGTGCTTCCTCTTTAAGTGAGCCGTCTTCATTTATATAGTTCGGTTTGAACGGTACAAATTCAAAATAAATACCATTATCCGTATTGAGTTGCATGGCATCGGTTTCTGGTCTTACTTGTGTAGCAATATATCCTTCGGACGCCAAATAGGTATCGATAACCGTTACGGGTTTTCCTAATAACGCATTAAAACTTTTTTCATAAGGCCCAAAAGCAACACCTCCAGAGGTATAGACTTGAAGGTTTGGCCAAATCTCATGAATATTTTTTAATTCATGATATTCTATGACTTTTTGAAGCATTAATTCTATCCACGATGGAATTCCACTAAGCGCCCCAATATCCCATTCTTCTGCGCGTTCTGCAATCTGTTGCACGCGCTCGTCCCAATCTTCAATTTGAGAAATTTCAATACCTGGCTTATAATAACTACGAAACCAATTAGGAATATTGCTTGCCGTTATTCCGCTAATTTCACCCTCAAGATGGTCGTCTTTTTCGTCTAAATCTGTAGAACTACCCAACATCATAATTTCTTTTTCAAAAAAATCGGCAGGAAGATCAAAATTATTTAAAGCAAAAACTTGTTTAATTCCGGCGTCTCTAATAGCATCAATCATATCGTCAGTCACAGGAATACGTTTACTAGTTTTACCAGTTGTACCAGAACTTATAGCAAAGTAAGACGGATTTCCAGGCCAGGTAACATCTGATTCCTCTTCGTGAAGTTTGTGCCACCATTCCTTATTAATTTTATTATAATCGAAATAAGGTATATGCTCGGCAAAGGCTTTTTGAAGATTTGCAGACTCTAAGAGCGTTTCAAATCGATAATGCTTCCCAAATTGCGTGTCTTTAGCTTTTTGAAGCAAATCTGTTAAGACTTTTTTTTGTGCTTCTGCATGATCTGTTTCCGAAGAAAAGGTGTCTTTTAATTCAATAACACCTTTAATAATGTTTCCTAATATTGCCATGTTTATATATTTAATGTTCCTTTATCACTAGTATCGCTTTTTTCGCCAGTGATCGCCGCTTTTGCCATTTTAAAAATAGTCACCGCTTTATTATTTTTTTGATCCCAGTAGTATGCATCTTCAATCGTTACACAAAGTAACGCTAGATTTGGATCGTCTTTTCCACTGAACCAAACTTTTAAAAATGAAGACCAAAGGTCATCCACTTTTTGTCTATTTTCGGTAATTTTTGCTTTGCCATAAATAGACAAATATTCTTGATCGCTTTGATTAGCGTAGGTTAAATGTAATCTATTATGTATTATACTGAAATAGGTTGACTCTTTTTGGTTACTATTTAGACGTTCAAAAGATTTTTTTTAGCCGTTTAGAAGGCAAAAAAATAGTTTGAACTGGGTCAGTTCTTAAATCGTAAGTTCAGGTA
>NZ_JASDDK010000004.1 GCF_030407435.1 Winogradskyella bathintestinalis | reverse complement strand
CGACTAAAAGTTTAGTCTCTAAAGTTGCTTTTTGATAGCTTTTTTTTCGCCAGTGTTCATTTTGTGTTTTCATAAGTGACTGTAATTAATTGCTTAATTTTTAGTCAACCTATTTCAGGAAAGTTCAAATTATCAAACTGATGGTTACCAAGTTATACCTTGGACAGTTAATGCTAAAGAGGATATGAAGAAAATGATTGCTTGGCAAGTTGATGGTATTATCACCGATTACCCAAATAAGCTCATTGAGGTTCTGCAACTTTAAGAGTGGTCGTAATCTTGTTACTAAAACATTTGTCAAATAATCGCCAAAACGATGGTGTTTATTATTAGAATCCTCAATGCTATGTCTTTCGTGTTAGTTTGACGATTTTTAATTTTAATACTGGCATGAATAATATTAACAAACTTGAAAATCTTCAATAAAGTTTAATAAACAATTAATTATAAATTAAGTATTTACGTCGCATTTTTTTATAAGTTTCTAAACCACTTTGCCACGACGCTTTAATTTCATTTTCCGGTAATCCGGCTTCAATTTGCTGTTGTAATTTTTCTGTTCCAGCATGAATTGTGAAGTTTGAGGTATTAAAAACTTTGGACTTATCTTTAGCATGTTTATAGGCATCGATAATATGTTTTAATGTAAAAGAACGCTCAGCTTCAATATTAGATAAATCAGCACCATAACAAATTTCGTTTTTGTGTTTTGGATGCTTAGACCCGAAATTCGGTATTGGGGTATAGCTAAACTCAAAATAATTTTTATCTAAAAATGGAGCTCCATAACGTTGAAACTGAAATTCTGTTCCTCTACCAGCATTAATATTTGTACCTTCAAATAACCCTAAACTCGGATATAAAATTATAGACTGATTGTTAGGCAAATTTGGGGAAGGACGGATGGGTAAATTGTAAGTCAATTCATGATTATAATTTTTCAGTTCAACAATAGTTATGTTGCATTGAACTCCATCATTAAGCCAAGCTTCACCATTAATCATTTTTGCATATTCACCAATGGTCATACCATGTATTAAAGGAATCGGATGCATGCCTAAAAAACTACGGTGCTTTTTTTCTAATATAGGACCATCGACGTAATTCCCATTTGGATTAGGACGATCTAAAATAATAAGTGGCACATTTTGTTCGGCACAAGCTTCCATAACGTAATGTAATGTAGAAATATAAGTGTAGAACCGTACACCTACATCTTGAATATCAAAGATCACAATGTCTAAATCTTCGAGCTGTGTTTCTGTTGGTTTTTTATGTTTACCATGGAGTGAAAAAATATCTAAACCGGTTTTAGTGTCTTTACCGTTTTTTACCAATTCGCCTGCATCTGCAGTTCCTCTAAAGCCATGCTCAGGTGAAAAAACCTTTTTAACGTCAACATCTAAAAGTAATAATGAATCTACTAAATGAGTGTAATTTCTGTCTTCGGTAATTCCCTGGCTGTTATTAAAAATTACACTCGTTTGATTCGCCACTATACCGACGCGTTTTCCGTTTAATAGAGATAAATACAGTTCAGTACGATTTGAACCTACAATAATATTTTCTTTATTAGTGCCTTCAAGCTTTATGCTTTGGGGTTTAAGATCATTGCGTTTAAATTCTGCTTTTTCTAATCGGGTTTCAGACTTAACTTTATTTCCGCAAGAAAACGTAAGACAACATATCACAATAATTATCGAGAATAAAACTGTATTTTTGACATCCTTTAAAAGCATATAGTAGGTTTGAATTTTGAGTTATTTATAGCTAAACGTATAATTGGCAATAAAACGTATAAAAGTAGTGTTTCGGCACCAATAATTAAAATTGGTATCGCAGCAATTGCTGTTGGTATCATTGTAATGCTAATAGCCATTGCCACAGGGTTGGGTTTGCAACAAAAGATTAGAGATAAAGTTGTGGCATTTAATGGTCATATAGAAATTACCAACTACGATACTAATGCATCAGACGAATCTCAGGTGCCTATTTCAATCAACCAAGATTTTTACCCAAACTTTAATAGCGTTGATGGAATTAAACACATTCAGGCGGTGGCTACCAAATTTGCGGTCATAAGAACTGAGACCGATTTTGAGGGTGTTGTTATAAAAGGAGTAGGAGCAGACTATAAATGGAATTATTTTGAGGAATTTTTAGTTGAAGGCCGACTTCCAAATTACAAAAATAAACGTAATGAAGAGATTTTAATTTCAGAATATCTCGCTAATCGCTTAGGGTTTAAAATAGGTGATAAGTTCCAAACCTTATTCGGTGAGCAACTAGATAGATTGCCTCGAATTATAAATTTTGAAATTGTTGGAATTTATAATTCAGGTTTTCAAGAACTCGATGAAAAATTCTGTATTGCTGATTTAAGGCATATACAACGATTAAATAAATGGGAAGCTGACCAAATTGGTAATTTCGAAGTGTTTATTGACGATTTCTCTAAAATCGAAGAAAAAACTGAAGAGGTGTATAAGGTCATACCTTCTTTAATAAATGCCGTGCCAGTTACTAGAAAATACTATACGATATTCGAATGGATTAAAATTTTTGATAACAATACATATGGAATTATAGCCATTATGATAATTGTGGCTGGTATTAATATGATTACGGCATTGTTGGTTTTAATTCTAGAACGCACACAAATGATAGGGATATTAAAAGCTCTTGGAAGTTCTAATTGGACGATAAGAAAAGTATTTCTTTATAATGCTTCATACTTAATAGGTTTGGGGTTACTTTGGGGAAATACTATTGGATTAGGTTTACTGTTTGCTCAAAAGTACTTTAAATTATTTCCATTAAATCCAGACACTTATTATGTAAATAATGCGCCCGTCTATATCAGTTGGGATTATATTATAATGCTTAATCTAGGTACTTTTATAGCGTGTTTGTTAATGCTGCTAATTCCTTCTATAATTATTTCTAAGATTTCGCCAGTTAAGGCTATCCGATTTGATTGATAATGTGCCGTTAAATGTTTACAATTTGCAATTAACATTGCGATTATACTTTTTTAATAAAAGACATAGCCCATTGCGGAAAGACTGAACGGTATAATAACGAACTTTTAACTATATACTTTTAACTTTTCCCTTATTTTTGCAACTTCGAAAAAACAACTATGGATTACAAAGAAAATATACTTGGTACAATAGGAAACACACCATTGGTAAAGATGAACAAACTAGTGGAAGATTTACCGTGTTTAGTACTCGCAAAATACGAAACTTTTAACCCTGGAAACTCAGTAAAAGACCGAATGGCCTTGCAAATGATTGAAGATGCAGAAGCTGATGGCCGTTTAAAACCAGGAGGTACAATTATTGAAGGTACGTCTGGCAATACGGGGATGGGATTAGCATTGGCAGCCATTGTAAAAGGATACAAATGTATTTTTGTAATTAGTGATAAACAATCTAAAGAAAAGATGGATATTCTTCGAGCGGTTGGAGCTGAGGTGGTAGTATGTCCTACAGATGTAGAGCCAGATGATCCAAGAAGTTATTATTCAGTTTCTAAGCGTTTAGGAGAAGAAACACCAAATTCGTGGTACGTTAACCAATATGATAATTTGAGTAATACCAAAGCACACTATCAGAGTACAGGTCCAGAAATTTGGGAACAAACTGATGGTAAAATCACTCATTTTGTCGTAGGTGTTGGTACTGGTGGAACAATTTCTGGTGTTGGTAAATACTTGAAAGAGAAAAATCCGAATATTAAAGTTTGGGGTATTGATACGTATGGTTCGGTTTTTAAAAAATATCATGAAACAGGTGAGTTCGATGAAAATGAAATTTATCCTTATGTCACCGAAGGTATTGGTGAGGATATATTACCTAAGAATGTTAATTTTGATATCATAGATGGTTTTACTAAAGTTACCGATAAAGATGCTGCGGTTTATACGCAGAGATTAGCTAAAGAAGAAGGAATGTTTTTAGGAAATTCGGCAGGTGCTGCCATAAAAGGCGTTTTACAATTACAAGAACATTTTAAACCAGAGGATGTGGTTGTCGTGTTATTTCATGATCATGGGAGTCGCTATGTTGGAAAAATGTTTAATGACCAGTGGATGAAAGACATGAATTATATTGAATAGTTAAGAGTTTATGGCTTTATACAAGATACTAATCGTATTGAAGTTAAAATATAATTATGAATGTAAGTTAAAAAATCTTGAGTATTACTCAAGATTTTTTTGTTTTATATTTTCCTCGGGCAGTCGTAATTGGACTAATTTATTCAACAATCAAAATTAAACTATTAGCTGGTTAGGATTTGCTACGTAACTATAAAACTTGGTGCCCAAAGACCGTTAATATGCAAACTCTTTTAATTAAAATTAATCTTTGTGATATCAAATATTTGATATATTTTAGCTGAAATGCATATTTGTTCGTCAAAATGCTTTAATAAAATCCATCTAAATTTATAATGAAAGTAGAACAGCTATCTTTAAAAGATGCCACATGGGAAGGTTCTTTGTCTGAAATTAAGTTTATACCCAATATTTTTCTACTTTTTATTTCACCATTATTTAAGGAAAAGCGTGCTTTGGTCGACAAAATATTAGAGTGTTATCCAAATGCGACGATTTTAGGATGTTCTACTGCTGGTGAAATTTCTGGTATTAGTGTTTCTGATAAAACGGTATCTCTAACGGCTATAAAACTGGAAAAAGTAAATCACAAGTTAGTTAAAGAGCATGTGACGTCTATGACCGATAGTTCAAATGCTGGTATGGCTCTTGCCAATCAATTAAACGCAAAAGATTTAAAACATGTAATAGTGTTTAGTGATGGACTTAACGTCAATGGAGCAGAACTTGTCTCTGGTTTAAAAAGTGTTTTAAAGGACGTAAGTATTACAGGCGGGTTAGCTGGTGACTGTTCAGAATTTAAAGAAACATTTGTAGTTGCCAATAATACCATTACAGACAAACTTATTGTAGGTCTCGGTTTTTATGGCGATCAATTAAATGTAGGGTTTAGTTCTAAAGGAGGGTGGGACAGTTTCGGTATTGATAGACTAGTAACTAAATCTAATAATAATATATTGTATGAGTTAGATGGTTTGCCTGCATTAGAGTTATATAAATCTTATTTGGGTCATAATGCTAAAAATTTACCGAGCTCTGGCTTGTTGTTTCCATTAAGTATGCGTGTTAATGAGCACGATACCCCAGTGGTGAGAACCATTTTGGGAATTAACGAAGCAGATCAAAGTTTAACTTTCGCCGGTAATATTCCCGAAGGATCTTATGTAAGGTTAATGAAAGCAAATGTAGATAGACTTATCAGTGGTGCTGAAGATTCCGCCAGAAATGCAAACGACAGTACAAACGGCGGTACCGAATTAGCTATTTTAATAAGTTGCGTCGGGCGTAGGCTGGTTCTTAAACAATTGGTTGAAGAAGAGGTTGAAGTCGTACAAGATATTATTGGGAAAGCACCAAAAATAACTGGATTTTATTCTTATGGTGAAATAGCTCCTTTTAGCTTATTTTCTCCGTGCGAATTGCACAACCAAACAATGACCATAACTACACTCTCAGAATGATGATGTCTAATATGCACAGATTATTGCGTAGACAAATACGCAAAGCAAATTTTGACACTCAGGATTTAGAAAAATTCAATGATTTTTTTAATGTAATTAACGATGCCTATAAAAGTTTCGATGACGATGTAAGGCATATTGAATTAATTCTTGAAGAAAGTTCTAATGAACTATACAAATTAAATAAAAACTTAAGAACTGAAAAAGAAAGTGTAAAAAATGAATTAAACACCATTGTAAATACCATTGAAGGTGTAATATTTAAAACAGATTTAAATGGTGATTTTAAATATTTGAATAAGGCTTGGGAGGACGTTTTTAACATACCTATTGAAATTGCATTAAATAAGAATTATAAAGATTTATTGTTTAGTTCAATGGATCAAGATGCGTTAAGAGCAATGGAATTAGAAGCCATAAAGCAAACTGAATTCAATACATTATTTAAGCACACTACCTTTTCAAACAAAACCTTATGGATTCAGTTGCGTCTTTCTTTAACGTACGATGAAAGCGGCGCAGCAAATGGTTATATAGGAACATTTAATGATGTCACCCAATTAAAAGAAACTGAGATAAAATTAAATCGAGCTAATAAAACAAAAGACGAGTTTTTATCCACTATGTCGCACGAAATTCGAACACCATTGAACGCCGTAATTGGGATGTCCGATATTTTATTAATGGATAAATTTTTACCTGAACAATTAGAGAATTTTCAAGTTTTAAAATATTCGAGCGAACATTTATTAGCTTTAATTAATGATTTGTTGGATTTAAATAAATTTAAATCCCAAGAAATAAAAATTTCGGAAGAGGATTTTAATCTTTCAGAATTAGTACAAAACATACAACTTCATTTTAAGCAAGTTGCATTGAATAAAAAGTTAAGTTTTGAGACTATTATTGATAGTAGTATTCCCATGGTCCTTAATGGGGATAGTCTTAAGTTGTCTCAAGTTTTAAAAAATTTATTAAGTAATGCATTTAAATTTACTCATGATGGCGGAGTCGTGTTTAAAATTGAAAATATCCAAACCAAAGAGGAAACTGCTTCAATTAGGTTTAGTGTAAAAGATTCTGGTATAGGTGTGTCCTATGATAAGCAAAAGGATATATTTAAAAGCTTTGTACAGGCTAGTAATAATACGTCTACGATATACGGAGGCACTGGTTTAGGTTTGCATATTAGTAAAGAATTGTTAAATATTCAAAATAGTAATTTACATTTAGAGAGCAATATTGGTAAAGGATCTACATTTTGGTTTGATATTACTTTTAAAACTTCGAAAAAAGTCCTAACGGATGAGCACAACATTAGTTCGCAACGAGAGCAAATTGATTTAAAAGTGTTAATAGCTGAGGATAATAAGTTTAATGCTTTAATATTAGGAAAATTACTTAAAAATTGGAATGTGGATTTTGTGTTAGCAAAAAATGGGCAACAAGCTTTAGATATTTATTCAAGTCGAAATTTCGATGTTATTTTAATGGATCTTCAAATGCCAATTTTAGATGGTTATGATACCACAAGGATTATCAGAAAAATGGATGATAAAATTAAATCTACAATTCCTATAATCGCCTTAACAGCGTTTACTAAATCTGAAGTTAGTGCCAAAACAGAACGTTATAAAATGAATGGTTATATAAGTAAACCTTTTGATATTAATGAACTGCATAGCTTACTTAAACACTATAGTGAAAATAAACGGCATGTTGTATAGTTATAATCAATAGATATTTCCCTATTTTAGTACATGCAAGAAGATTTTCTTCACTACATCTGGAAACACAAAGCCTTCGATTCGTTTAGTCTAAAAACAACGAATGGAGATCTAATTAATATCGCTAATTTAGGGCGGCATAACCATAATGCGGGCCCAGATTTTTTCAATGCACAACTGAGCATTGCTGGGCAACTTTGGGCTGGCAATGTGGAAATTCATATTAAATCTTCTGATTGGTATTTGCATAATCATGAGAAAGATTCAGCTTACGATAATGTTATTCTTCATGTCGTTTGGGAGCACGACTCTGAAATTTTTAGAAAAAATAATACTCTAATTCCAACATTAGAATTAAAGCATTATGTCGATAAAAACTTACTTACTAATTATCATAGGCTTTTGCAATCGAAAACGTGGATAAATTGTGAAACTAGTTTCTCTGAAATAAATGATTTCTTATTGAATAATTGGTTAGAACGTTTATATATAGAGCGTTTGGAGCGGAAATCTGAAACGATTGAACAATTGTTGAAAAAATCTAATAACGATTGGGAGGCGGTATTATTTAAGATGTTAATGAAGAATTTTGGACTAAAAGTGAATGGTGAATCCTTTCTTAGTTTGGCAAATTCAATCGATTTTACACTCATAAGAAAACTGCAAGGAAATGTTTTAAATTTAGAAGCGTTACTTTTTGGACAATCGGGTTTGCTATCAGACGATCAGATAGAAGACGCTTATTACATAGATTTAAAGAACCGTTATGGTTACCTAAAACAAAAATTTAATCTCAATAATAACGGCGTTTCCCCTTTACATTTTTTTAGGTTAAGACCACCCAACTTTCCAACCATAAGATTATCTCAATTTGCCAACTTATACAGTTTAGAACAGCATTTATTTTCAAAAGTTATGAAGTTGAACACAAAAGACGAGATATACAATTTCTTTAATTTAGGAGTTACTGGTTTTTGGCGAACACATTATACCTTTGCAAAGTCCTCAAAAGTATCTAAAAAAGCGTTGACCAAATCGTTTATTGATTTGCTTATCATCAATACATTAATTCCGCTTAAATTTAGTTATGCGAAGTCACAAGGGAAATCAGTAGAAGATAGTATTTTTGATCTAATAAAGGAAGTTAAAATTGAGAACAACAGTATCGTAACTAAATTCTTGGGCTTAAAACCAATGGCTAAAAACGCATTGAACTCACAAGCTTTATTGCAATTAAAATATCATTATTGTGATAATAATAAGTGCTTACAGTGTATAGTTGGTAACAATTTAATTGTGAAAAATTAATTAAATACTATAACTTGCGCTAAGATATTACTATAGCTAAATTCGTTTGAGTTATACATGCGTAAATAACTTGTTTTATACGTTCTCAGCGCAATTCAAAATTATCTTTTAAAATTTAATATTTTAACTAATGAAATGGTTTTACAACCTCTTACTGTATTTTCAAAAACGAGGCTATTACGTTTGTCAGCGTATTGCTGACCGTTTGGGGATTAGAGCAAAAATTGTGAGAACGTCATTTATGTATCTCACCTTCGTAACTGTTGGCTTTGGTTTTGCATTGTATTTATTTTTAGCGTTTTGGATGCGAATTAAAGATATTGTTTATACTAAACGCTCATCTGTTTTCGACTTATAATAACCAATGGATAATCCACTTCTAAGACTTTACAGATCCAAGATATATACAGCAATAATGATGCTGGTCTTTTTATTGTGCGTCGGCGTGCTCGGTTATCGATTAATCTCAGGTTATGAGTGGTTAGATGCTATTTACATGACGGTTATTACCGTAACAACAGTCGGTTTTGCAGAAGTTATTCCACTCGATCCAACCTCTAAGATTTTTACTATTTGCTTAATCTTAACCAGTGTGGTCATCGTCGGCTACGCGATTTCAATAATTACCGATTATATTCTTAGTAGAAATAATTTTGAAGACATAAATCAACGTAAGATGCAGAAGAAAATTGATGCCATGACCAATCATATAATTATTTGTGGTTATGGACGTAATGGAAAGCAGGCAGCAAAAAAATTATTTGCCTATCAAAAACCGTTCGTCGTTATAGAACGCGATAAAGCTATTATTGACAAATATCAGGAAGAGGATATATCATTCGTATTTGGTAATGCTAACGAAGATGAATCACTATTTACAGCAGGCATAGAAAAAGCAAGCACGCTCATCTGTGCTTTGCCCAATGATGCCGATAATTTATTTGTAGTGCTTTCGGCCAGACAAATTAATCCTAGTCTGACTATTATTAGTAGGGCATCAGAAGAGACATCATATAATAAACTTAAGTTAGCCGGAGCGAACAATGTAATATTACCAGACAGAATAGGTGGTGATCACATGGCTTCGTTGGTGGTTATTCCAGACTTAGTGGAATTTATAGATAATTTGGGTATTGTTGGAGAACGCAATATTAATATCGAAGAAGTAAAAGTTGAACAACTTTATAACGCTACCCACGAAAAGACTATTAGAGACTTAGATTTACGAAAAAAAACAGGATGTACGGTTATAGGTTTTAAGGACGATAAAGGTGAGTATATTGTTAATCCAGAAGCAGATACAAAATTAGTTCCTGGTTCTAAAATTATAGTTTTAGGGCGTCCAGAACAAATCCAAAAATTAAATTCTGAATACAATATCGCTTAAGTGCCCTAATTATTTTAACGGTGTCAAACTTTAAAAACTCAATATTTTTTAGCATCTTGTCAACCTTAATAACAAAAACTAACTAATTACTACACTCATGAAGAAGTATCTTCTTATCCTTTTTGCATTTATTCTACCCTTATCAATTATTGCTCAAGAGCCTATTACCGAAGAAACAACTTCTCAAAAAATAGATAGAAACTTTAAAAATTATACAGGTTGGTTTGTCGATGGTATTTTTTGGGAAATCCCATTTGGTGAAATTGAAGAAAACGTAAAATTAAATACTGCATCAACAGACATTCAGGCGTTTAATAAAGAAATTAAAAATGATACGGTATATTTTAGTGAAATAAAAATGCCAAGTATTAAAATTGCAACAAATTTAACTGTACTATCGGGACAAAACGTATATGTTCAAGATGATGCGACGGTTGCAATACCACAACAATATATCAATGACAATCAAGAAATTGTTCTTTCTGCAAGAGCACCATATATTAGTATTCCTTGGGTATTAATAGTGTTAGTGGGAGGCGCCTTGTTTTTTACCATCTATTTTAAATTTATTAATGTCACTGGCTTCAGAATGGCAATAAAAGTTGTGAGAGGTCAATACGAAGATATTGAGAAGCATGGAGCGGATACGTTATATGGTGAAGATTCAACTACTATTGTTTCAGATGGTAAATTAATAGATACAGAAATAAAAGGGGCAGATACCTTATATGGGGATAGTACAAATAATGAAGGTGAAGATGTACTAGAAACTATCAGGGACGAAAGTGCAGAAGGTGAAGTGTCGCATTTTCAAGCTTTAACAGCAGCGTTGTCTGCAACCGTAGGTTTAGGAAATATTGCAGGTGTTGCTGTAGCCTTATCTATTGGTGGTCCTGGTGCTACATTTTGGATGATTGTAGCAGGACTTTTAGGTATGGCTTCAAAATTTGCTGAATGTACACTTGGTGTAAAGTATAGAGATGTAGGAGAAGATGGTACCGTTTATGGTGGGCCAATGTATTACCTTACTAAAGGATTAAAATCCAAAGGTATGGGAGGCTTTGGTAAAGTGTTAGCCGTATTATTTGCAATCTTCGTGATTGGAGGATCTTTTGGTGGTGGAAATATGTTTCAGGCCAACCAAGCTGCCGCACAATTTGTAAAGTTATTTGAATTAAATCCAGAATCTAATGCCGGCCTTTATTTCGGACTTGTTATGGCAGCACTAGTTGCGGTGGTTATTATTGGTGGAATTAAACGTATAGCTAAAGTTACTGAAAAAGTAGTGCCATTTATGGCTGGTATTTACGTGTTGGCGTCATTAATAATTTTAGGTGCTAATTTTACACTTATCGATGATGCGTTTGCTTTAATTTTCGAAGGTGCGTTTTCAGGATTGGGAATTGCTGGTGGTCTTATTGGTGTAATGATTCAAGGTATTAGAAGAGGGGCATTTTCAAATGAAGCCGGTGTAGGTTCTGCTGCAATTGCGCATTCCGCTGTACGGACAAAATATCCGGCATCAGAGGGTATTGTAGCACTTTTAGAACCATTTGTTGATACTGTGGTTATTTGTACAATGACGGCGCTAGTAATTGTAATCACCAATTTCGACGGTGGCTTTATGCAGTATGGTGTAGAGATTACAGAGGGTGTAGAAATTACAGCTACAGCCTTCGATTCTGTTATTCCTCATTTTTCAATTATATTAACGGTAGCAGTAATATTATTTGCATTCTCAACTATGATATCTTGGTCGTATTACGGTATGCAAGGTTGGGTGTTTTTATTTGGTAAAGGGAAAATTTCAGATTTAGCTTATAAAATATTATTTTTATTCTTCGTAGTAGTTGGTGCTTCCATTAGTTTAGGAGCCGTTATAAATTTCTCAGACGCCATGATTTTTGCGATGGTTGTTCCTAATATCATTGGTGTTATTATTTTATCACCAATTATAAAATTAGAATTAAAAAAATACTATAAAGCTATAAGTGTAAAAGAAGAAGCTATTGAAGATGGGGCAGAAGATCTCAATGAAATTTTATAACTAAAATTAACTTTATATGAAATCCCATTTCCAGTTTTCTAATCAACAACGGAATGGGATTTTTTTATTGCTGGCAATTATACTGATTTTGCAATGTGCTTATTGGTTTGCGCCAAAACTATTTGCTGGTTCAAAGAATGAACATCCTGAAAATAAAAAAGAGCTTGAGATCTTTAAACATGAAATCGATTCGTTACGCTTAGTTGAAATTGAGAATAAGAAACCTAAAATTTATCCTTTCAATCCCAATTACATTACAGATTATAAAGGATATACTTTAGGTATGACTAATGAAGAAATTGATAGGCTTCACAAATTTAGAAAAACAAATCAATGGATAAATTCCGCAAAGGATTTTCAATCGGTAACTAAGGTGTCAGATTCATTTTTAGCAACCATTTCTCCTTATTTTAAATTCCCTGATTGGGTAACTAATCCAAAACCAAAGACTTCTTATAGTAATTCATATTCAAATTCAGCAAAACCAAAAACGTATAATCAAAAGGTAGATTTGAATTTAGCAACGGCAAGTCAGCTGAAAAAAGTCTATGGAGTAGGCGAAAAATTATCAGAACGTATTATAAAATATCGAGATAAATTTAAAGGAGGTTTTGTGTCTAACGTACAACTAAGTGAAATATACGGATTATCACCCGAAGTTATTGAACGCATTAATTTTGATTTTACAGTAAAAACACCAAGAGCAATTGAAAAGTTTAATATTAATACGGCAACAAGAGATGAGTTGGTTACTATTCAATATATTGATTATGAAGTGGCCAATAATATAATAGAAGAACGCACTTTAAGAGAGGGCTTTAAATCTTTGGAAGAATTAACAAATGTTGAAGATTTTCCCATCAAGAAAATCGAGATAATTAAGCTATATTTGCATCTATAATAAACAACAATTTATGTCTAATTTATATTTTACAGAAGAACATCATTTATTCAGGGAAAGTCTTAGAGAATTCTTGAAAAAAGAGGTAGTTCCACATATTGATAAATGGGAAGAAACGGGTCATATAGAACGCTTCATTTGGAAAAAGTTTGGTGATATGGGCTATTTTGGTCTCGCCTATCCCGAAAAATATGGCGGACTCGATTTAGATTTATTTTATACCGTTATATTTTTAGAAGAATTACAGCGCATAAATTCTGGTGGGTTTGCTGCAGCGATGTGGGCGCATGCCTATTTAGCAATGACGCATCTTAATAAAGAAGGAGATGATGCTATAAAAGAAAAATATTTGGCCGATAGTATTGCAGGAGACCAAATTGGTTGTCTATGTATTACAGAACCATTTGGGGGAAGTGATGTTGCTGGGATGCGTACAACGGCCGTCAAAAAAGATGATACCTATATCATTAATGGTTCTAAAACTTTTATCACCAATGGCGTTTATAGTGATTATTTAGTAGTTGCTGCTAAAACCAGTCCAGAATTAGGAAATAAAGGCATCAGCATCTTTGTAATGGATAGAGATACTCCAGGCATTTCGGCAACCAAATTAGATAAGTTGGGATGGAGAGCTTCAGATACTGGGGAAATTGCTTTTGATAATGTGGTTATTCCGGCTTCAAATTTAATGGGTGAAGAAGGAAAAGGTTTCCCATATATTATGCAGCATTTTTCTTTAGAAAGATTGATTATGGGTGTAAATTCTCATGCTAGAGCTGAATATGCGTTAGAATATGCAAAACAATATATGTCCGAACGTACAGCTTTTGGAAGGACTATTGATAAGTTTCAAGCGTTAAGACATACTTATGCTGATTGCGAAACACAAATGGAAATTTGTAAACAATTTAATTATTATGTGGCAAAACGTTTAGATATGGGAGATTATGTTGTAAAAGAAGCCACGATGTCTAAATTACAATCTACAAAAATGGCGGATGACGTTATATATCAATGTCTCCAATTTTTAGGTGGATATGGTTATATGGAAGAATATCCATTGGCACGTATGTCAAGAGATAGTCGATTGGGGCCAATTGGTGGAGGAACTTCAGAAATCTTGAAAGAAATTATTGCTAAGCTCGTCATTGATAATAAAGATTATAAACCAGCTACTTAAAATGGTTTTTAATTTGATTAAAACTAGAATCCTGCTGTTACGCAGGATTTTTTTTGCTTAAAATGGAATAATAATAGTAGGGTTGAGTTATATTTATTGTCAATCAAACATACCGAATGAGTTTTAAAACCTTTTCAGAATATTTATTATTGGAAAAAAAATATTCCAAACATACCGTTTTAGCGTACACTCGCGATATAGAAAGTTTTCAATATTTTTTAAAACAACATCACAATTCTGAAAATGTAAGCGAAGTTGGTTACTCTGAAATTAGGCAATGGATTGTGGATTTAGTCGATAATAATATCTCTAACCGTACCATTAACAGAAAAATATCTTCGTTAAATACCTATTACAAATTCTTGCTTAAAACCGAAGACATTTTGGTAAATCCTTTAAAACAACATAAAGCTTTAAAGATAGGTAAGAAGGTTCAGTTGCCATTTTCGGAGACGGAATTAAAAACCGTTTTGGAAAATTCAATTGAAATCAACGATTTTAATAGTGCAAGAAATCAGTTTATAATTGAATTGTTTTATGCTACCGGAATTAGACGTATCGAACTCGTAAATTTAAAGGTGGTGGATGTAGATATGAATAACAATCAAATAAAAGTACTAGGGAAACGTAACAAAGAAAGATATATACCTTTAATAAGTTCATTATCGAAGTCGTTAAATGGCTATTTAGAATATCGAAAGCGTTTACCAGTAATAGAAGATTCTGAGTTGTTATTTTTAACAAAAAATGGTCTTAAAATTTACGAAAAACTTGTCTACAGAATAATAAATAAGTATTTTAGTGAAGCATCTACGAAAGCAAAATGCAGCCCTCACGTATTACGGCATTCGTTTGCAACACACTTGCTTAATCAGGGTGCGGACTTAAATACAGTAAAAGAGCTTCTTGGACATACAAGTTTAGCGTCTACTCAAGTTTATACACATAGCAGTATAAACGAATTAAAAAAAGTACATGCTAAATCACATCCTAGAAATCAACGATAATATAATTCGCCAAAGGTGTTTAGTTTTTTACGATCTAATACCTAGGTTAAATTTTAATATACTAAAATTTATGAAATATTAGTATCTAGTCAAATAAGAAGATTCTTTAAATACTAGAACAAATGTTACATATTATTAATTATAAACCATAAAAAATAATCACATGAAAGTAAACACTCAATCCGTAAATTTCACAGCAGATGGGAAGCTAATAGATTTTATTCAGAGGCGTATGGATAAATTAGATATGTATTATGATAAAATAATTCAATCCGATGTGTATTTAAAAGTTCAGAAAACTAGTGATAAAGAAAATAAATTATTTGAAGTTAAATTAAATGTTCCTGGAGATAGTTTCGTAGTGAAAAAACAATGTAAAACGTTTGAAGAGGGCGCAGATGCTGCGATTGCCTCTTTAGGAAGACAGATTCAAAAACGAAAAGAAAAATTAAGAGCACATAATTAGAGAATTTTTTTCAAAAAATGTTTTGATTAAATAAATAAAACATTACATTTGCAGTCCGTTAGAAATAGCGGACTTTTTTTGAGTCGATTTTCAACGATAAAAAAGTAAGAAAAAGCCGATGTAGCTCAGCTGGCTAGAGCAGCTGATTTGTAATCAGCAGGTCGTGGGTTCGAGTCCCTCCATCGGCTCTAATTTCCTGAAAGTTCAGGAAACTCAAATTTTAGATTTGAGAACGTTAATTGAAATTTTTTTTTGAAATTTTAAGTGTTATATTTGAAATTTCTAAAATGTTTGGGGAGATACTCAAGCGGCCAACGAGGGCAGACTGTAAATCTGCTGACTACGTCTTCGCAGGTTCGAATCCTGCTCTCCCCACAAATAATTCTTAATAAAGAGTTGTCAAAAGGTGACTTTTGTGAAGCTTTTTTTTAGAATTAATGGATCGGGTTTCTGATCCAGGATTACTGAGTGTAATAAGGCAGCTTTCGTTTTAAGTGTGTATTTAAAAGAAGGTTGATAAAAGCAAAGTGATCTAGAAATGAATTTGAAGTATTGATTACCTTTCAGAATGTAAAAATTTTGATAAAATGCGAGAGTAGCTCAGTTGGTAGAGCGTCAGCCTTCCAAGCTGAATGTCGCCGGTTCGAACCCGGTCTCTCGCTCAAAAACGAGATCGGACTAAAGAGTGATGATAAATGTAGTTGTTGTGAGTTTGGTTTTTCGTTCAAAAGTTCCTGCGAAGGCAGGAATCTCATTCTTTGCGATGGGGATGTAAACACTTTACGCCGGTGTAGCTCAGGGGTAGAGCGTTTCCTTGGTAAGGAAGAGGTCACGAGTTCAATTCTCGTCATTGGCTCTTTTTTCTGAGTTCAGAATAAGAAATAACAATTGAACACTAATATTAAATAAGATTAAAATAAATTAAACATGGCAAAGGCAACTTTCGATCGTTCAAAACCACACTTAAACATTGGTACTATTGGACACGTAGATCACGGTAAAACAACTTTAACTGCTGCTATTACTAAAGTATTAGCTGATGCAGGTTTATCTGAAGCAAGATCATTTGATCAAATTGATAATGCACCAGAAGAAAAAGAAAGAGGTATAACAATTAACACTTCTCACGTAGAATATGCAACTGCTAATCGTCATTACGCTCACGTTGACTGTCCAGGTCACGCGGATTACGTAAAGAATATGGTTACTGGTGCTGCTCAAATGGACGGTGCTATCTTGGTTGTTGCAGCTACAGACGGTCCTATGCCACAAACACGTGAGCATATCTTACTTGGTCGTCAGGTAGGAATTCCTCGTATCGTTGTATTCATGAATAAAGTGGATATGGTTGATGATGAAGAATTATTAGAATTGGTTGAAATGGAAATCAGAGATTTATTGTCATTCTACGAATATGATGGTGATAATGGTCCTGTAGTAGCAGGTTCTGCTTTAGGTGCACTTAATGGTGAGCAAAAGTGGGTTGATACTGTAATGGAATTAATGAAAGAAGTCGATGCTTGGATTGAAGAGCCTGTTCGTGATATGGATAAGCCATTCTTAATGCCAATTGAAGATGTATTCTCAATTACAGGTCGTGGTACTGTTGCAACTGGTCGTATTGAAACTGGTGTAGCAAATACAGGTGATCCTGTTGAAATCATCGGTATGGGTGCTGAGAAATTAACATCTACTATTACTGGTATTGAAATGTTCCGTCAAATCTTAGATAGAGGAGAAGCTGGTGATAATGCTGGTATCTTATTAAGAGGTATTGAGAAGTCTCAAATCTCTAGAGGTATGGTAATTACTAAGCCAGGTTCTGTAACACCACACGCTAAGTTTAAGGCTGAGGTTTATATCCTTAAAAAAGAAGAAGGTGGACGTCACACTCCATTCCATAATAACTACCGTCCTCAGTTTTACGTGCGTACAACTGATGTAACTGGAAACATTGCGCTTCCTGATGGAGTTGAAATGGTAATGCCTGGTGACAACTTAACAATTACTGTAGAATTGATTAACACAATTGCAATGAACGTAGGTTTACGTTTCGCTATCCGTGAAGGTGGTAGAACAGTTGGTGCTGGTCAGGTTACTGAAATATTAGACTAAACAATATAGTTGAAATAATTAATTAAGGTGTCTCGATATTTCGGGACGCCTTGATTATTGTTTACGGGTTTAGCTCAGTTGGTAGAGCACTGGTCTCCAAAACCAGGTGTCGTGAGTTCGAGTCTCTCAACCCGTGCAAAAGTATAAATGGATTATTTAATAGTCCTTAATAAAGATATTATCAAATGGCAGGATTAACAACATATATAAAAGAATCGTTTGAAGAGTTAAAGAATAACGTGTCATGGACTCCATGGCCAGAAGCTCAAAAATTAACGGTTATAGTTGCTGTGTTTTCAATACTATTTTCACTAGCTATTTGGGGAGTTGATACTGTTTTTAGTAAAGCGGTAAAAGCTTATTTCGATTTGATTCACTAACAATTATACAAGAGAAGAAGATGTCTGATAAAAAGTGGTATGTTGTTAGAGCGGTAAGCGGTCAGGAAAATAAAATCAAAAGCTATATTGAAAATGAAATTTCAAGATTGGGTTTAGAAGATTTTGTTGATCAGGTTTTAGTACCGACAGAGAAAGTGATTCAAATTCGTAATGGAAAGAAAATAAACAAAGAAAAAGTTTACTTTCCAGGTTATATAATGATTCAAGCCAATTTAAGTGGTGAGATTCCTCACATTATTAAATCGATTACAAATGTAATTGGTTTCTTAGGTGAAACAAAAGGTGGTGATCCTGTACCATTAAGAAAATCTGAAGTTAACAGAATGTTAGGTAAGGTAGATGAATTATCTGTTGAGGCTGATGCCAATGTAGCGATTCCATTTACAAAAGGAGAAACTGTTAAAGTTATCGATGGACCTTTCAATGGTTTTGATGGTACTATCGAAAAAATTAATGAAGAAAAGCGTAAACTAGAAGTAATGGTTAAGATTTTTGGAAGAAAAACACCATTGGAATTAAGTTATATGCAAGTAGAGAAAGTTTAATAATTGTTACATAAAGAGCGCTTATCTATGCTTCCAAATATAGATAAGCGTAATAAACATTAAGAAATGGCAAAAGAAATAGACAAAGTAGTTAAGCTACAAGTTCGGGGAGGTGCTGCGAATCCATCGCCACCGGTAGGACCCGCTTTAGGTGCCGCTGGAGTTAATATCATGGAGTTCTGTAAGCAATTTAATGCAAGAACACAAGATAGACCAGGTAAAGTTTTACCTGTGGTAATTTCGGTTTTCAAAGACAAATCATTTGACTTTGTAATCAAAACTCCACCAGCAGCAGTACAATTATTAGAAGCGGCCAAAGTAAAGAAAGGATCAGGAGAACCAAACCGACGTAAAGTAGCAAAAGTAACTTGGGATCAAGTAAAAGCGATTGCAGAAGATAAAATGGTAGATTTAAATGCCTTTGAAATCGGATCAGCTATGAAAATGGTTGCAGGTACAGCAAGATCGATGGGTATCACTGTTAAAGGAGGAGAAGCTCCAAACTAAATTTTTTAGAAATGGCAAGATTAACAAAGAAGAAAAAAGAAGCGCAAGCAAAGGTAGATAATAATAAAATCTACTCTCTAGAAGAAGCTTCAGCATTACTAAAAGAGATTACGTACACTAAGTTTGATGCATCAGTAGATTTAGCAATTAGATTAGGTGTAGATCCACGTAAAGCCAATCAAATGGTACGTGGTGTGGTTTCATTACCTCACGGTACAGGTAAGGATATGAAGGTTCTTGCGCTTGTTACTCCAGATAAAGAAGCAGAAGCAAAAGAAGCGGGTGCTGACTATGTTGGATTAGATGAGTACTTACAAAAAATTAAAGATGGTTGGACGGATGTTGACGTTATCGTTACTATGCCAAGCATTATGGGTAAGTTAGGACCATTAGGTAGAGTATTAGGACCAAGAGGTCTTATGCCAAACCCTAAAACAGGAACAGTAACAATGGATGTCGCTAAAGCAGTTGCAGAAGTTAAAGCTGGTAAGATAGATTTTAAAGTAGATAAGACAGGTATCGTACATGCGCCAATTGGTAAAGCATCGTTCAGTACTGATAAAATTATTGGTAATGCCAAGGAATTATTATCTACCATTATGAAGTTAAAACCAACTGCTTCAAAAGGTGTTTATGTAAAGAGCATTTATATGTCGAGTACAATGAGCCCTAGTATAGCAATTGACACAAAAATAGGATAGTAGTTAAACTTAGAACATTATGACAAGAGAAGAAAAATCCCAAGTAATTGAAGAGTTGACTGCTCAATTAGCAGATAATACAAATATCTATTTAACAGATATTTCAGGATTAGATGCCGTAGCAACTTCAAATTTAAGAAGAGCGTGTTTCAAATCTAACATTAAGTTAGCTGTAGTTAAGAATACCCTTTTAGAGAAGGCAATGGATGCATCGGAAAAAGAATTCGGTGAGTTACCAACGACTTTAAAAGGTAATACATCAGTAATGTATTCTGAAACAGGAAACGCACCTGCTAAAGTAATAAAAGAATTCCGTAAAAAATCTGAAAAACCTTTATTAAAAGGTGCATTCATTGAGGAGTCTATTTACATTGGAGATGATTTACTAGATGCATTAGTTGATATTAAGTCTAGAGAAGAACTTATTGGTGATATTGTAGGATTGTTACAGTCTCCAGCTAAGAATGTAATCTCAGCACTTAAATCTAGTGGTGGTACCATCGCAGGAATCGTTAAAACATTATCTGAAAGAGAAGGATAATCGATTAAGCACACACAATAGAATATTAAAATATAACACACAATTATTAAAATTAGAAAAATGGCAGATTTAAAAGATTTCGCAGAACAATTAGTTAACCTTACAGTAAAAGAAGTTAACGAATTAGCAACTATATTAAAAGATGAGTACGGTATTGAGCCTGCTGCTGCTGCAGTAGCTATGGCTGGTCCAGCTGCTGGAGGTGGAGACGCTGCTGAAGAGCAAACTGAATTTGATGTTATCTTAACTGCTGCAGGTGGTTCTAAATTAGCTGTAGTAAAATTAGTTAAGGAATTAACTGGTTTAGGTTTAAAAGACGCTAAAGGTTTAGTTGATGATGCACCAAGCCCAATTAAGGAAGGTGTAGCTAAAGACGAAGCTGAAGCATTAAAAGCTCAGTTAGAAGAAGCTGGTGCTGAGGTAGAGCTTAAGTAAGCTTACCCATCTACATTACAAGGTTTAGGTTTATCCCGCATTTTTTTGCGGGATAAGACTTAGACCATTTTGTGTATATAAACGTTATATGCATTTTTTAGTTTTTATTTATTAAAATCTCGTTCATAAATGTTAGCAAAAAAGGCTGAAAGAATTAATTTCTCTTCTATTGTAAATAGGACAGATTACCCAGACTTTTTGGATATCCAAATTAAATCCTTCCAGGATTTTTTCCAATTAGAAACGAAGTCAGAAGAAAGGGGTACTGAAGGTTTGTACAACACCTTCATGGAAAACTTCCCAATTACAGATACACGTAATCAATTCGTATTAGAATTCTTAGATTACTTTATTGATCCACCTAGATATTCTATTGAAGAATGTATCGAGAGAGGATTAACTTACAGTGTGCCTTTAAAAGCAAGATTGAAGTTGTATTGTACAGATCCTGAGCATGAGGATTTCGAAACTATTGTTCAAGATGTGTATTTAGGTACTATTCCTTACATGACACCTAGTGGTACTTTTTGTATTAACGGTGCAGAACGTGTAGTGGTTTCTCAGTTACATAGATCTCCTGGTGTCTTTTTTAGCCAGTCTTTCCATGCTAATGGTACTAAATTATATTCAGCAAGAGTAATTCCTTTTAAAGGCTCTTGGATAGAATTTGCTACAGACATTAACAGTGTAATGTATGCTTACATTGATAGAAAGAAAAAGTTACCTGTTACAACTTTATTCAGAGCTATCGGTTTTGAACGTGATAAAGATATTTTAGAGATTTTTGACCTTGCTGAAGAAGTAAAGGTGTCAAAATCTGGATTAAAAAAAGTTATCGGTCGTAAATTAGCAGCTCGTGTATTAAATACATGGCACGAAGATTTCGTTGATGAAGATACTGGTGAAGTAGTATCTATCGAACGTAACGAAATTGTATTAGATCGTGATACGGAAATCGATAAAGATAATATTGAGGAAATCCTTGAAGCTGAAGTAAAAACTATTCTTTTACATAAAGAAAGTGCACAACAAGGTGATTACGCAATTATCCACAATACCTTACAGAAAGATCCAACAAATTCTGAAAAAGAAGCTGTTGAGCATATTTACCGTCAATTACGTAACGCAGAGCCGCCAGATGAGGAAACGGCTCGTGGTATTATTGACAAATTATTCTTCTCTGACCAACGTTACTCTTTGGGTGAAGTAGGTCGTTACAGAATGAACAAGAAATTACAGTTAGATATCGGAATGGACAAACAAGTATTGACCAAAGAAGATATTATAACGATTATAAAATATTTAATTGAGTTAATTAACTCTAAAGCAGAGATTGATGATATCGATCACTTATCTAACCGTCGTGTACGTACAGTAGGTGAGCAGTTATCTTCTCAGTTTGGTGTTGGTTTAGCTCGTATGGCACGTACTATTCGTGAGCGTATGAACGTTCGTGATAACGAAGTATTTACACCAATTGATTTAATTAATGCTAAGACCTTATCGTCTGTTATTAATTCATTCTTTGGAACGAATCAGCTATCTCAATTTATGGATCAAACCAATCCTTTAGCAGAGATTACGCATAAGCGTCGTCTTTCAGCTTTAGGACCAGGTGGTTTATCAAGGGAAAGGGCAGGTTTTGAGGTACGTGATGTTCACTATACACACTACGGACGTTTATGTCCTATTGAAACGCCAGAAGGACCGAACATTGGTTTAATTTCTTCTTTATCTGTGTTTGCGAAAGTAAATGCTATGGGATTCATCGAAACACCATATCGTAAAGTGGAAGATGGTGTGGTTGATATTAAAAACACACCAACATATCTAAGTGCTGAAGAGGAAGAGGATATGTTAATTGCTCAAGCTACAATCAATGTAGATGACGATGGAAAAATATTAGCGGATAAGATTATCTCTCGTCAAGAAGGTGATTTCCCTGTAATTGATCCTTCAAATGTAAATTATACTGATGTTGCACCAAACCAAATTGCATCGATTTCAGCATCTTTAATTCCTTTCTTGGAACATGATGATGCCAACCGTGCATTAATGGGATCTAACATGATGCGTCAGGCCGTGCCATTATTACGTCCTGAAGCACCAATTGTAGGTACTGGTTTAGAACGTCAAGTAGCTTCAGACTCTAGAGTTTTAATTAATGCTGAAGGAGCTGGTACGGTTGAGTATGTTGATGCACAGAAAATAATCATCAAATACGAACGTTCGGAAGAAGCTGCTATGGTAAGTTTCGATAGCGATACTAAAGAATATCCTTTGGTGAAGTTTAGAAAAACGAACCAAGGGACCTCTATCAATTTGAAGCCAATCGTTGAGAAAGGTGATAAAGTGGCAAAAGGACAAGTACTTTGTGAAGGTTATGCTACTGAAAACGGTGAATTAGCCTTAGGTAGAAACATGAAAGTAGCCTTTATGCCTTGGAAAGGGTATAACTTTGAGGATGCTATCGTTATTTCTGAAAAAGTAGTTAGAGAAGATGTGTTTACATCTATTCATATCGATGAATACTCATTAGAAGTTAGAGATACAAAATTAGGTAATGAAGAATTAACTAATGATATTCCTAATGTATCTGAAGAAGCAACTAAAGATTTAGATGAAAATGGTATGATTCGCATCGGTGCGGAAATCAAACCGGGAGATATCTTAATTGGTAAGATTACGCCAAAAGGTGAATCTGATCCAACGCCAGAAGAGAAATTATTAAGAGCAATTTTTGGTGATAAAGCAGGTGATGTAAAAGATGCCTCTTTAAAAGCATCGCCTTCATTGAACGGTGTTGTTATCGATAAGAAATTATTTGCCAGAGCCGTTAAAGATAAACGTAAAAGAGCTCAAGACAAAGAAGATATCGAAAAGCTGGAAGATGCTTACGATAACAGATTTGATGATCTTAAAAATATCGTTGTTGAAAAATTATTTAACATCGTTAATGGTAAGACAGCTCAAGGAATTTATAATGATTTAGGTGAGGAGATTATTCCAAAAGGTAAAAAATACACCTTAAAGATGTTAAATGCTGTAGATGATTATACGCACTTAACTTCAGGAAAGTGGACGACAGACGATCATACAAACGAACTTGTTGCCGATTTAATCCATAACTATAAGATTAAGGAAAATGACCTTCAAGGATCGTTAAGACGTGAAAAGTTTACTATTTCAGTTGGTGATGAATTACCAGCAGGAATCATCAAACTTGCTAAAGTTTACATCGCTAAAAAGCGAAAACTTAAAGTAGGCGATAAGATGGCAGGTCGTCACGGTAACAAAGGTATTGTTGCACGTATTGTACGTCAAGAAGATATGCCTTTCCTTGAAGATGGAACTCCAGTTGATATTGTATTAAATCCACTTGGTGTACCTTCTCGTATGAATATCGGACAAATCTATGAAACTGTTCTAGGTTGGGCTGGTAAGGATTTAGGTAAAAAGTATGCCACTCCAATTTTTGATGGTGCTACATTAGATCAGATTAACGCGTACACAGATGAAGCTGGTATTCCAAGATTCGGTCATACTTATTTATATGATGGTGGTACAGGTGATCGTTTCGATCAACCGGCGACAGTTGGTGTAATCTATATGATTAAGCTTGGACACATGATTGATGATAAAATGCACGCACGTTCTATTGGACCGTACTCATTAATTACGCAACAACCACTTGGTGGTAAAGCACAATTTGGTGGACAACGTTTTGGTGAAATGGAGGTTTGGGCACTTGAAGCTTATGGAGCATCAAGTACACTACGTGAAATCTTAACCGTAAAATCAGATGATGTAATTGGTAGAGCAAAAACTTACGAAGCAATCGTTAAGGGTGAGCCAATGCCAGAACCAGGACTTCCAGAATCGTTCAACGTACTTATGCACGAGTTGAAAGGTTTAGGATTGGATATTAGATTAGAAGAATAAATTTATAGTTGACAGTCTCAGTTTACAGTAGGCAGACTTTGCTAACTGAAAACTGCGACTGCGACTGAATACTATAAAGAAATGGCAAGAAAACAAGATAAGAATACAGTACAGAAATTTAATAAAATTTCTATTGGTTTAGCGTCACCTGAGTCTGTTTTGGCAGAATCTCGTGGTGAGGTCTTAAAACCAGAAACTATTAATTATCGAACTCACAAACCAGAAAGAGATGGTTTGTTCTGTGAGCGTATTTTTGGTCCTGTAAAGGATTTTGAATGTGCTTGTGGTAAATATAAAAGAATACGTTATAAAGGTATTGTTTGTGATCGTTGTGGTGTAGAAGTAACAGAAAAGAAAGTTCGTAGAGATCGTGTTGGTCACATTAATTTGGTGGTGCCAGTTGCGCATATCTGGTATTTCCGTTCGTTACCAAATAAAATAGGTTACCTTCTTGGATTACCATCTAAGAAATTAGATATGATTATCTATTATGAGCGTTATGTGGTAATTCAGCCAGGTATTGCCATGAATGCTGAAGGAGAACCAATTCAAAAAATGGATTTCCTTACGGAAGAAGAGTATCTAAATATTTTAGAATCGATTCCACAAGAAAATCAGTATTTAGATGATACGGATCCTAATAAGTTCATCGCTAAGATGGGTGCGGAATGTTTAATAGACCTATTGGCAAGAATTGATTTAGATCAATTATCTTACGATTTAAGACATAAAGCGAATAACGAAACTTCTAAGCAACGTAAGACTGAAGCTTTAAAGCGTCTACAAGTTGTTGAAGCCTTTAGAGATTCAAATTTAAATAGAGAAAATAGACCTGAGTGGATGATCATGAAGGCTGTTCCTGTAATTCCACCAGAATTAAGACCTTTAGTGCCTTTAGATGGTGGTCGTTTTGCAACTTCAGATTTAAATGATTTATATCGTCGTGTAATTATTCGTAACAACCGTTTAAAGCGTTTGGTAGAGATAAAAGCACCGGAAGTGATTTTACGTAATGAAAAACGTATGTTGCAAGAATCAGTAGATTCATTGTTTGATAACACACGTAAATCATCAGCAGTAAAAACAGATTCTAACAGGCCCTTAAAATCATTATCAGATTCACTTAAAGGTAAGCAAGGACGTTTCCGTCAAAACTTACTAGGTAAGCGTGTTGATTACTCTGCACGTTCTGTAATTGTTGTTGGACCAGAATTGAAATTATTTGAATGTGGATTGCCAAAAGGAATGGCAGCTGAGCTTTATAAGCCTTTTATCATCAGAAAGTTGATTGAAAGAGGTATCGTAAAAACGGTTAAATCTGCAAAGAAAATTATAGATAGAAAAGAACCTGTAGTTTGGGATATCTTAGAGAATGTTTTAAAAGGACATCCAGTTCTTTTAAATCGTGCTCCTACGTTACACCGACTTGGTATTCAAGCGTTCCAACCTAAGCTTATTGAAGGTAAAGCAATTCAGTTACACCCATTAGTGTGTACGGCTTTTAATGCCGATTTCGATGGTGACCAGATGGCGGTTCATTTACCATTAGGACCAGAAGCTATTTTAGAATGTCAGTTATTGATGTTGGCTTCACATAATATTTTGAACCCAGCTAATGGTTCTCCAGTTACTGTACCTTCTCAGGATATGGTTCTTGGTTTATATTATATGACCAAGTTGCGTAAAACTGATGAAGACTATACTGTAAAAGGTGAAGGATTAACGTTCTATTCTCCAGAAGAAGTTACTATTGCTTACAACGAGAAACGTGTAGACTTAAATGCCGGAATTAAAGTAAGAACTTTCGATTTCAATGAAGAAGGCGAGCTTACTAAACAAATTATAGAAACGACTGTAGGTCGTGTACTTTTTAATGAAAAAGTACCTGCTGCAGCTGGTTATATTAATGAGGTATTAACTAAAAAATCATTAAGAGAAATTATTCATGGTATTCTTAAAAAGACAAGTGTACCTGAAACAGCTGATTTCTTAGATGAGATTAAAACATTAGGATACAAATTCGCCTTTCAAGGTGGATTATCATTCAGTTTAGGTGATATTATTATTCCAGCTGAGAAGCAAGGCATGATTGATTCAGCAAACAAGCAAGTTGATGGTATTATGGGTAACTATAATATGGGACTTATTACCAACAACGAACGTTATAACCAAGTTATTGATATTTGGACTTCAACAAATGCTGAATTGACAGAATTATCAATGAAACGTATCCGAGAAGATCAACAAGGATTTAACTCGGTGTTTATGATGCTTGATTCTGGTGCAAGGGGTTCTAAAGAACAAATTCGTCAGTTAACTGGTATGCGTGGATTAATGGCTAAGCCTAAAAAATCTACAGCTGCTGGTGGTGAAATTATTGAAAATCCAATTCTTTCTAATTTTAAGGAAGGTCTTTCAATTTTAGAATACTTTATTTCTACTCACGGTGCACGTAAAGGACTTGCAGATACGGCTCTTAAAACTGCCGATGCAGGTTACTTAACACGTCGTTTAGTAGATGTATCTCAAGATGTTATCGTTTATGAAGAGGATTGTGGTACTTTAAGAGGGATTGAAGTTTCTGCACTTAAGAAGAATGAAGAAATTGTTGAAAAATTAGAAGCTAGAATTGTTGGTAGAACATCTTTAAATGATGTTTACAACCCATTAACTGAAGAGTTATTGGTAGAAGCTGGTGGCCATATTGATGATATTATCGCTAAGAAAATTGGTGATTCTCCATTAGATTCAATTGAGGTTCGTTCACCATTATCTTGTGAAGCCAAGAAAGGTATCTGTGTGAAATGTTACGGTCGTAATTTAGCTACAGGTAAAATGGTTCAACGTGGTGAAGCTGTTGGTGTAGTAGCCGCGCAGTCCATTGGAGAACCAGGTACACAGTTAACGTTACGTACATTCCACGTGGGTGGTATTGCAAGTAACATTTCTGAAGATAATAAATTAACAGTTAAGTTTGATGGTATTGCAGAAATCGAAGATTTAAAGACTGTAAAATCTAAAGATAACGAAGGCAACGAAGTTGATGTAGTGATCTCTAGAACTTCAGAATTGAAATTAATTGATGCCAAAACAGGTATTGTTTTAAGTACTAATAATATTACGTATGGTTCATTTATTTATGTGCAACCAGGTGATAAAGTGAAGAAGGGAGATGTGATTTCTCAATGGGATCCATATAATGGTGTAATTATTTCGGAATTTGCCGGTAAGGTGCGATATGAAAACATTGAGCAAGGTGTAACATATCAAGTCGAAATTGATGAACAAACAGGTTTCCAAGAGAAAGTAATTTCAGAATCTAGAAACAAGAAGTTGATTCCAACGTTATTAATTGAAGATGATAAAGGTGAAACTATCCGTTCTTACAATTTACCAGTAGGTGCTCACATTATGATCGATGATGGTGATAAAATTGAAATCGGTAAGATTTTGGTTAAAATACCTCGTAAATCGGCTAAAGCTGGTGATATTACTGGTGGTCTTCCTCGTGTAACGGAATTATTTGAAGCACGTAACCCATCTAATCCAGCTGTTGTAAGTGCGATTGATGGTGTGGTTTCATTTGGTAAAATTAAGCGTGGTAACCGTGAGATTATTATCGAATCTAAATTAGGTGAGGTTAAGAAATACTTAGTGAAATT
The DNA here is from genome assembly GCF_030407435.1 of Winogradskyella bathintestinalis. Taxonomy (GTDB): domain Bacteria; phylum Bacteroidota; class Bacteroidia; order Flavobacteriales; family Flavobacteriaceae; genus Winogradskyella; species Winogradskyella bathintestinalis. The sequence continues at coordinate 307,161 of NZ_JASDDK010000004.1, read as the reverse complement.
ATCGAATCAGATCCTTGTACAAGAGAATGATTATGTAAAAGCAGGTATGCCTCTTTCTGATGGTTCTATAACACCAAATGATATTCTTAACATTAAAGGCCCTTCTGCGGTACAACAATACTTAGTAAATGAAGTACAAGAAGTATATCGTTTACAAGGTGTGAAGATTAATGATAAGCATTTCGAGGTTGTAGTAAGACAGATGATGCGTAAAGTTAGAATTATTGATTCTGGTGACACCATTTTCTTAGAAAACCAATTAGTTCATAAATCAGATTTCATTGAAGAAAACGATAAGATTTTCGGAATGAAAGTGGTTGAAGATGCTGGTGATTCTCAGAACTTAAAGTCTGGTCAAATTGTAACGGTAAGAGATTTAAGAGATGAGAATTCTAGTCTACGAAGAGAAGATAAGAATCTTGTAACTGCTAGAGACGCTAGTCCTGCGACTGCAACTCCAATATTACAAGGTATTACAAGAGCTTCGTTACAGACGAAGTCGTTTATATCTGCAGCATCGTTCCAAGAAACAACAAAAGTTCTTAACGAAGCGGCTGTAAATGGTAAAATAGATTCTCTTGAAGGACTTAAAGAAAATGTAATTGTGGGTCATAGAATACCTGCAGGTACTGGAGTTAGAGAATATGAAAACATCATCGTTGGTTCTAAACAAGAATTTAATGAAATGATGAAGGCTAAAGAAGAGATGAATTTTAATTAAATGATGCACGGATTTTATCGAGCCGAAAGCGAAGTAAAATCTAATAGTCGAATTTATTCTGAATTTAATTCAGGATCTCATTCTTAAGTACATATAACAGATAAAAGCCTTCAAGTTATTAAACCTGAAGGCTTTTTAAATTTCAATTTTTACAGGGTTATAAAAACCTTTTAGATATTAAATTAACTAACATAACGATATTCCCTCTTTACTTGGGAATTAAAAGATTTAAAATATAGACTTCCACTTTCGTGGAAGCTTAACAAAAATTAAGATGGCAGACGAAAAAAAGAATCCTCAAAAAAAAGGACAAATAAACATAGAATTAGACGAAAAAGTAGCAGAAGGTACCTACTCTAACCTAGCGATTATCAATCATTCTGTTTCAGAGTTTGTAGTTGATTTCGTTAGTATTATGCCTGGTACACCGAAAAGTAAAGTTAAGTCACGTATAATTTTAACACCTCAACATGCTAAACGTTTATTAAAAGCTTTAAGTGATAATGTTGACCGCTTTGAAAAAGCTCATGGTGAAATAAAGGATTACGAACAACCACCAATACCGCTCAATTTTGGTCCAACGGGACAAGCTTAATAATTAATTCGAATTTCAATTAAACGACATATTTAGTGGTACTAGAATCTTATTTTTAGAGCAAGGATTAAGACCATTTAAATTTTGTCGAATTAGATAAGCATAAAGTTTTGAGAGGATCTTATTGGATAATATAATTATTACATAATTATCATTCAGCATAAACTTTTCGCAAAAAATTTCATTTAAAAAGTGACTATAAAATTGTCAATACTTTTATATATTATTCTTAATATTTAATTTCCCAGACTTTATAGTCTGGGATTTTTTTTGACTTGAAATTAGAATGTCATGTTATTTTTGTTACAATGATAATGTCTCAAACAATTATGCAGAACTTCTAATATTGATTCAAAATTTATATATGCTTATCTATTTTATAATCTTACAATTCTAGTTATATTCCTTAGCTCGAAGAGTCCAACGTTAGCTGTTATTTTTGAATCAGCAGTTGTGAGGTATTTATGTAGTTAATCAGTCCCACAATATTTCTTCTAATTTAGGTCTGATATTCGTGAATTTCAATTTAGAATATCAATATATGGCTGTCAAATTTAGGACTGTAATTGAATTATAAAAGTATCAATCATGTATAAATAGTACTGTAACTATTTGATTATTAGTTTAATTTTATTAAATTTATAAATCCTAATACTTTCCCTAATACGATATTTAAGACACACTGAAATTTTTTAATAGTATTTATACCCTTATGGTTATTCAATAAATTCTGGTGTTGTTATGTGATTTTAGTCTCATAATTCCACTTTAATTCTTAAATAACTTAAACCAATGTATGTAACAGTTATTTAGTTCAAAAGGTCTAAATCTATATACTATGAATCTCAAGCGCACTACGATTATTCCGTTGGATGATGCCGCTCTGGCAGAATCTATATTTAAATCTTTTATTGAAAAGGAAATGATGATCATTATGGTCATTATTGGTGATACTGAAACCGTAAGGGACGCGATTACCAAAGCCGATAATTTGGCACTACTTTCTTATTTTAAAATGGAACGTTGGGTACTCTGGATTAGAAACTACAATACCTTATCCGATACCTTTAAAGTACATCTCAAAGCTTCTGATGCCGAACATTCCGATGAAGAATACGACAACATAAAATGCTTCTGTTTTTCGCCAATACTAGATCAAATTGATGGCATTATTCTTAAAAACGGCCAACTATCCTATGCTAGTTTACAACAATCCTTTTTTCGAGCCCAATCTCATGATATTCCATTTGTCACCTCGTAAAATATACGCAATATGATCGTTTTAAAGTATGCCATAACACTTGTTCTATTCAGTATTTATACAACTGCGAATTGTCAAATTATCACCGTGTCCGAAAGTTACAAAGGAGATAAGCGGGTAGTTGAAATTGATAAAGCACAAATTATTGAAATCAACAGTACGCTAGAAATACAGGTTTCAAAAGAAAAACTGTTACTGGCTATAAAAAGTCAATTTCCACAGTTAAATGAAACCGTAGAATTAGAATCCCAATTAATTCGCTTGCAACAAGCATTGCGAAATCAAAGTGCTGTAATTTCAATTTTAGAAAACCAAATGCCTTCGGCAGAAGAACAAAAAACCTTTTTTGAGATTATGGATGGTTTTTTAACTGAGGTTCAATCGGACCCTATTTTATCAAGTCGATATGAAGAGTTATCTGCAGAATTTTTTACAAATGAAGCTTTTGTCAGAGGAAATTCTTTGGAATCTTACATTATTTCAAACTTAAACAATGACATTTCAACTATTAAAGCCGAATTAAAAACGATTGAAACCAACCAATATAACGTCAGTGTTGTAGCTTATAAGAAAGATGTAAGTGGCGGTGATCGCGTTCATATTCAGAATTACGATACGTATTCAAACCGTGACTTTTTTACTGTGGAACGTTGGGTCACAAGTCTCTCTGCCGAAGATCAACAACAATTGGAGGCTTTGGCCGAAATTGCAAAAGAAAATAATGAACGGGAATTTCAATTGTTTCAAACACTTAAAGCGAAATTAATTGACGAGTTTGGAAGTCTTTCATGTGTTATAGCGTTTAAAAATAACAGTATCGATTTAATACAAAATATGGAACTGAATGATGTGATTCCTGTCGAAATAAAAGTAAAAATTTCAGCTTTACAATCTGCAATCCATCAATTTGAAACGCTTTATCAAATACTAAAAACAGATTTACGTCAATGGAATATTGGTGTTTTGTTGCAAATTAAGAATCGAGCATTGTCCGTAGTTGATAGCCTGAAAAATATAGATACAAATATTTCAGATTTCAAAACCTTACTAAGCCAAACCGATCTTGCTGCTGATTTTTCGCCGTTGTTGAACGAATTTAACACTTGTTATATTGAAGTTCAAACCAACATCAAAAAACTTGAAAACGGAATATCTTTACTTTTTGGATTACAAACCAATTACATAGCCAACAAATCCATAGGTGATGAGGTGCTTTCTTTTTCATTGGACAATCTTCCTGATAAAGGTTTCATCAACCTTAAAGACACTGGCAAACGACAAAATGGAGATGAATTATTGATTGAAGCCATTCTGAGAATTCCATCAAAAGTTGAAAACACACCTGAACAAATTTTTACGCTAGAGCAACGGGAATTTACCATACAATTAATTGGTGCACGCTCAGAAGTAGCCGTAGGTTTAATTTTTGCGAATCCGTTTAATAAAGATGATCTTAATCTTCAATCCAATCGTGATTTCTTTTATGCACCATCAGCGTCAATATTACTTAAATTCGGTTCCAGTAAATCGTATTTCTACAACGAGTTTATTGATTTTGGCGTTGGGCTCAATTTCGCTTCGCCCGATTTTAATACAGACGGTTCGCCAGAATTTGGTGTCGGACTCATCACAACGGCTTTTAAAGATATTATTAGTATCGGCATAAATTATAATACCACTATTGATAATTTCTACTGGTTTTTTGGTATCAACCTTCCATTTAATCTTCCAGGATTGCCTGTTAACACTATAAAGAACTAGCCATGAGCAAAACAGCAAAAATAATTGGAGTAAATCGAGAAACGTCGTCTATAGACTATATTGTTCCGAAAACCCTCGATCAGAAATATGAATTAAAATCATATATAGAAGTTTCAGCTACACGTTCACAAAATGAAGTCAACACCGTTAATTTTGATGAACACGATATTGTGGCACTTCAATTTTCCGATAATACCGAATGGATAGGACATCCTGAAGATGTTCAGGATATTTACGGAAAAAAAGTATTGGCCAAGCGTTCGCTTTCTAATGAAGACTATGTTTTTGACATTCAATTACTTTCAGAAAACGAGAATCGAGGGATCATAGACCGCGCTATAGTAAAAGTTTTTAGTGTATTTAAGCCTAAGGTCACTAAAAAAGATATAGCGAAATTGGGTATTAAAGAATTAGCTAAAGCCTACGATAAACGCGTACAATCCCATCCGGGTTTGTATCAAATCGATTCAAAATTTACAAGAATAGAAAACACGAATAACTTTAATAATTCAAAACCTGTTCTGTTACTGTTACATGGTACGTTATCCACGGCCATTGATGCGTTTCATAAATTGAATGATAATAACGAAGCATGGCATGACATAATTGGTATATATGAAAATCGCATTTTTGCTTTAGAACATTATACACTTTCAGTGAGTCCACTTCAAAATGCTTTAGATTTTCTTAAAGAATGTCCCAAAGAATGCAACTTAGATATTCTGAGCCATTCTAGAGGTGGTTTAGTTGCCGATATTTTAGCCAAATGCGATCGTAGAAATCCGATTATAGGTTTCAGCACTACAGAGATTGGCATTTTAGATGATGAAGAAAATGAAGAAGGCAATCAACAGATAATGACAGCCATTAATGAATTGGCTAAAAAGAAAAAAATAACGGTCAATAAAGTGATTCGTGTGGCTGCACCTGCAAGTGGAACAACCATTTTGTCACGTCGAGTTGATCATTTTTTCAATTTGTTTTTAAATGCTGTAGTATTAGCATTTGGAGCAGGAAATCCGATTTATCATGCCGTAAAAGCATTTTTGTTAGAAATGGTTAGTCAAAAGGAAAATCCAGAAGTACTGCCAGGTTTAAATGCTATGATGCCTGAATCGCTCTTCCAAAAAATGATGAACGCTTCCGATACTGCGGTTGTAAGTGATTTGTACAATATTGCAGGAGATGCCGATGCCAAAGGGATTAATTTCAATTCCTTAAAAGTGATATTAGCGAATTTGTTTTATCGTGCGGATAATGATTTGGTAGTGGATACGCAACGTATGGAACACGGTATTAAAAGAAAAAATGGTATTTATAAGTTTCTGGCAGAAGGTGATACGACGAATCATTTCAATTATTTTTCGGCTAATAATTCAAGTAAAGCCATATTGGAAGCTCTTAATGCTAACGAAAACAATCCTACCATTTTATTTAAAAAACACATTTACACCGAAGGTGAACGTGGTATTTTGCTCGATCCATTATCAATGGAAGGTTTTAAGAAAAAGCCAGAGATCATTACCAAAGACATTGTAATTGTTGTGCCCGGAATTATGGGTTCAACGATTGCCAATAATAATGAAGAGCAATGGGTAGATATGCCCGAATTGAACCGCGGAGCCATTGTTAAAAAGTTAGGTATCAATGCGAAAAATGTCGCAGCTAGTGGTATTATTAAAAAATACTATTACGGATTAGCCGATCATTTATCTGAAAAATACGATGTCTTAACTTTTCAGTTCGATTGGCGAAAGTCAGTAAAAGGTGCTGCAGAAGATTTAAAAAATCAGTTGGATGAGTACCTTCAGTCGAGTAGTTCAAAAATTCATATTATAGCACATTCTATGGGTGGTTTGGTAGTTAGGCAATGTATGATGGATTATGCAGACACCTGGTCTAAGTTCAAGGAAAATGTACACAACAGATTCATAATGTTGGGTACACCTTGGTTAGGGTCTTATTTAATTATGGAGGTGCTAACTGGTCATGCTAAGCGTGTAAAGCAATTGGCGTTTATAGATTTTAAGCATAATCGAAAAGAACTTTTAGAGGAGCTTTGGAAATATCCAGGCATATTTGAGTTATTACCCATTGAGGAAGATGAAGTGAATCGACCTTTCTGGCATCAAACATTTTGGAAAACATTGAATGCCAAGACCAATTTAAAACATATGCCAGATCCAAAGGACAATGCAGAAGCTTTAAAGGATTTTAAAATATATAGAGATAGTATCAGAACATTTTTGAATACTGAATTGGATAACGACGATTTCCGGAATATTTATTACATCTGTGGCCAATCAAATCAAACCGTTTTTGATTATGAATTTAAAGATCGTTGGCTTTCAAAAACGGATAAATTAGTCTATAAAGCCACATCACATGGAGACGGTAGTGTGACTTGGAAAACGGGAATTCCCAAACAATTGCTCAATACCCCAAATTTGTATTACACACATACATCTCATGGCGATCTAGCAAATGAAGATTATATATTTCATGGTATATCAGATATTCTAGAAACTGGCACCACCAACAGATTAAGCAATCAGCAACCAGCATCCCGAAGTGGTGAAATTATCTCTGAAGTATTTGAATCTCCAGAACCACTTTACGATTCCAAAGCCGTTGTAGATGCTTTATTTGGTACCCACAAAGCGGTTGAACCTGAAACCGAATTTTTCAATGTTAAGATTATTCATGGAGATTTAAAAATGTCGTCATATCCAGTAATGGTTGGGCATTTCTTTATGGATCTTATTTTAAGCTCAGAAAAAGCCTTAGACTCTTATTTGGATAATCGTTTATCCCAACGTCTAAGCATTGGTTATTATCCTGGTGAGATTGGCGAAAGTGAAGTGTTTTTTAACCTAAAAACAAAACCAAAAGGAGCTATTGTATGCGGACTGGGAAATACAGGTAGTTTAACATCTTATGTGCTCTCTAAAACCGTGAAGCAAGCCGTACTTAAATATGCCATGTTTATGCGCGATAACTATACGTTGCCTAGTGCTAAAAAATATGCAACGGGTATTTCATTTGTGTTAATGGGTATAGGCTATGGAAAATTGCCAATTGAAGATTCCATGAAAGGGATTTTATTGGGCGTTGCCGAAGCCAATGCACAAATTAAAGAAACAGGTGAAGGCTTAAAATTAATTAAGGATATTGAAATTGTCAACTATTATGAGTCTGTGGCCAGTGAGGCATATTTTAGCTTATCAAGATTGTATAGAACGGATAATAGAGTTTCATTTACTTACGATAGAGGTATTGCCACAAGACCAGGTGCAAAAAAGAAAAAAACATTCGCAAATTACGGTTATGATTGGTGGTTTAATCTTCATATTAATAGTGTAAAAGAAATTAGGAAATCGAACCAAGAGGATGAAAAGGTAAGTGGATTTCGATATTTTGCGTCTAATGGATTGGCAAGAGTTGAACATGAAATGGTTGGCATTGGGCTGAATAAAATTGACCATTTATTGGCAGAAATGTCAGTATCTTCAAATTGGGATGAACGGTTATCAAAATCTTTATTTGAAATGTTGATTCCGAATGATTTTAAAAACACCTTCAGAAATCAAAATAACCTCGTTTTAAAATTAGATAAATTCGCCGCCCAAATTCCATGGGAACTATTGCACGATTGTAGAACTACGGAAATTCCTGCTTCAGTTACTTCAAGTTTTATACGACAATTGATTTCTGAAGAGACCACGCGTTTTAATCAAGTTGGATTTCATAATAAGGATGCCCTTATTGTTGGTGATCCTGTATATGATCAAGAAGGCTTGTCACCACTTCCAGCGGCAAAGGCAGAAGCTGAATGGGTTTCCAGTAAACTGACAAAGGAATCGTATAATGTTAATTTGCTTTTAAATTCTAACGCTAAAAATATTATGATGGAATTGTTCAGCAGGCATTATATGATGATGCATTTTGCAGGACACGGTATTTACGATCCAGAAAATAATAATATTGGTATTGCTATAGGAAGCGGTATTTGCATTGATCCTGCAATGATTAATCAGTTAGGTTATGTGCCAGAATTTGTATTTATTAACTGTTGTTTTTCGGGAGTTGTAAATGCTCAAGATGATAAATACAGTCAAAATCGCTATCGTTTAGCTGCCAATATTGGGACACAACTGATTGAAATGGGAGTTAAGGCGATTGTAATTGCAGGTTGGGCCGTGGATGATTCTGCAGCCAAAGTGTTTTCAGAAACATTTTACGAGCGTATGCTTCAAGGTTATGATTTTGGAAGTGCTGTACAATTCGCAAGATTCGAATGTTACCAACAACATAAACATAGCAATACTTGGGGAGCTTATCAATGTTATGGCAACCAATTCTATAAATTTAATGATCGACAAAAATTAGATCGAAATAATCAGGAATATGTGGTAAGTTCTCAAGTCCACACCGATTTAGACAATTTATTGATTTCCATTCGTGATAAAAAAGAAGAAGAAAAATCAGCATTGGCCAAACTCGATGCTTACATTGATAGGGCCGAAGCGTCAAAATTATTGGACGCTATGGTACTGGAAAAAGAAGCCCTGATTTATGATGAATTAGGTAATGTTGAGGTCGCATTTCAGAAATACAAAGGCTTATTTCAGTTTGATAATGGTAATTATTCTATAAAGGCATTAGAGCAATATTGTTTGGTGCAATCTTACCGTTTAGAAGGAGTTATTGAGTCAGCCGTAAAATCTAAAAAGAAAGATGCGGTTGGAACGGCCATTTTAGAATATCTCAATGAAATTAGATTACTCACCCTCGCAGGTCGAAATGCGAGCCGATTGAATATTGTAGGTAATGCTTATAAACTTACCGCAAAACATTTAGATGATAAAGAAGAAATAGACCAACTAAAAACCGCTTATAGTTATTATAATGAGGCGATTGAAATGGCGAGTGATAAATACAGCGGACAATATTTAGACGCTTTATCCAATATGCTACTCGTTGGTCACATTTTAGAAAATTTGGGGGATAAAAAACTGCTCGACCGTTTAAAAACTAATAAGGCTTTCACAGAGGTTACCGATTTAGTAAAGCACTTAACAGATTACCGTCAAGAATTGGATGATTTTGACAAGGCTGATCTCGACATTTCTGTGCTAATTGGCATGACAGAAATAAGCTATGCAATATTACTGATTTCAAAAACTAACGAGACCAATCACGATCAAAAGATATTGGGTTGGTACAAAGAAATATTCAACCAAATATACAGTCCAAGATATATTAAAATTGAAATGTTACAAATCGATTTCTTGTTGCACTATGTCAAGGATAATGACATAGTGGAATGTTTGGAGGCTATAAAAATAGAATTAAATAACCTGTTAAAGAATTAACTCTATGGCGACATTATACTTAGGGAGTTGTGATAAACGACGACGACCAACAAACCCAAAGGAATTTTTAAAGCCTTACCATATTGATGGTTTGCTGTTAGATAAAGTGACTTTTCGTGATGACGATAGAACAAAGTGGAGGTCTTTTAGGGAGGGCACTGACGATGCTGTAGAAAACTTGCAAAGATTTCTATTTAAAGCTGGTTTTATGCCGCGCGCAGCTTTCGATGGTGTTTTTGGTTACGTAACCCAAGCTGCAGTAAGACTGTTTCAAGAATATGTTCGGACTATGGAGAACTTTAAAACTATGGTTCCAGATGGTATTGTTGGAAGTGGCACCATGAGTCATGTTGACCGTTGGAAAAATGAAAACAAAGTTTCAGAATGGGGAAGTTTTACGGGTGAAAATCCTACAGAAGCCTATACCAATTGGATGCAATTATTGCATAAGGCAAAAGACCATTATACTAATAATCCTGGTCCAATATTAAAACATTTGAATGGATTACGAAAAACTTATGCCAGCATTAAGCCAGCAGATTGGAAATTCGATACAAATGATATTCATCTTATTGGCATCAGACGAAAACAGACAGAAAGTGCTGTGAGACGTGAGAACGATGATTTATTTATTTTGCTTATCAATGGTATGGCATTTACATTTTGGGGTTCAACTGATGCAAGCGTAAATATGGCAGGAAGAAAACATGAAGCTTTTTTAATAGAAGGGCAACATCGCTATCGTTTTGGCTGGCACAAAATATCTGTGGAACAGAAAATATACAGAGCATTAAAGCCTTTAGACTCGAGAGGCGTAATGATTATTAGGGATTGGGATGATGATAATGCGTATACCGATAAAGATATTAAAGTGAAAGATCGAAACGGAAATTTGAAAGGGATGCTGGTAAATCCGTCGATCAATATTCATTGGACAGGCATTGGTCATTCTAATTTTTCAGCAGGTTGCCAAGTTATTGCAGGAAAGAGTTATTTGAACCATAAAAATGAACTACAGGATTGTTCAAAATTTGCATCCACAAGTTATGGAGGACTGACCACTTCCAACAAAAGAACCAAAGGAGCCTACAATGTGTTTACCGATTTAGTATTGTGCTATGCACCAGATAAGGTTACTGATTTACACTATACATTAGGGCGTGAAACTTCACTAGAATGGTCTGAAAATTTTGGAGCGCAATATGCGTCAGATACATTGAAACGGTTGAAATCCGTGTGACAGATTTATAACTTTTAACAGAAAAACCGAGTATTATGAATAGAACAATTAAACATTTAACACTTGTGTCATTTAGCTTGCTTTTCACTTGTTGTTATTCCGTTAGATTAAGAAGTATTAACGGCGATATGCAACCAGATCCATTAATGCTAAGGGATGATTATTATAGAGGTAAAGAAGTGGTAGAGCTTGATACAGTAATTAAGATTGATATAACGTCTAAAGATTTTACCTATTTAATAAAAGAAACGGAAAAATGTAAATCAGGACAACTTCATACCATTGAATTTAAAAACACCTTTGGCGGATCGCTTTTAAGTGTAGTAACCTTTGGTAGAAAACGAAAGATGAAGGTAAAATACGTTTGTACACAACCAACAAATTAAAGCTATGGCCACTACGAAAACACACTCGCTAAACAAGTGGGACACTTTACATAACAACGGACCATTTCCACTAAAAAAACTTTATGTAACAGAATTAGAAGGTGATGGTAATATGCCCGATAAAATAGACCGTTATAATGATGCTGCTAAAGAAATACAGCGACTGATAAAAGAATCACAGGAGGCTAACCATGGTTTTAGGGGATATGGTTCAGCATGGTCTATGAATCATATTGCGAGCCATAAAGACCGAATGCATTATAATGGTTTTATGAATATTCATATTCCTATAATTAAAGAAAATTGTCATACGAACACCAATTTTGAAGCCTCAAATTTGTTTTTATTTGAGTGTGGTACAACCATTAAACGCATATCTGAAGTCCTCTCAGCACACGGCAAATCTTTAAAGACTACTGGCGCAAGTAATGGACAAACTATTGCAGGCTGTATTTCAACGGGAGTTCATGGTTCTGCATTACAAGTTGGTGCAGTGCAAGATTATGTTGTGGGGCTCAATTTAATTATTGGGCCAAATGAGGAAGATGTGGTGTATATAGAACGCCACACCGAACCAGCATTGAATGATGATTTTGCGAATCACATAAATTGTAGAATTATTAGAAATGATAAACTTTTTAACGCAACTTTAGTCAGCCTTGGTTCATTTGGTTTTATACATGGTATAGTTTTGGAAGCTGAACCGCGATATTTACTAAAACGTTATGTAAAAAAAATTAATAAAGCAACAGCACTAAAATTATCAGATACCTTAGATTTTAAAAATTCGATATTCAAAATCCCATTAGAAACAGATTCCGAGGGTCACGGTATTACTCCATATCATTTTAAAGTTTTCATAAATCAATATAGCAAAGAATCGGACTATGTGGTGGAGTTAATGTATAAGAAACCGTATGTTTCAGATTATAAAGATCCGTTCCCAATTATCAAACAATCTTTATATCGTGATTTAATTCATCTATTTACTAAGATGGCAGAAAATTTTCCAAAGAGCATCCCCTGGTTGGTTAAACGTTTGGAAAAAACAATTTTACCACAGGTGGATGAAGAGTTGATTGGCACATTACCTCAAATCTTTTGGGACGCACCGTACCAAGGGCCAGCCTTTGCGTGTTCAGTTGGAGTGGATTATAAAAATTCTTCGAAAGCATTAAAATTGATGGCAGAAATAACCACAGAAGAAGGTCCGATTCCTGGGATATTTGCTATGCGTTTTGTAAAACAATCTAAAGCGACTTTAGCATTTACCAAGTTTCCGGTAACATGTATGTTAGAAATTGATGGTGTGCTGTGGAATAAGACCAATAAAATTATGAGCCTGACAGAATTTTCAAGACGAATGATTGAAGTATTAAAACAGAACAATATTCCGTTTACGATACATTGGGGAAAAAATAGTGATTGGACTTTTCCTAATTTGGTAAATCACATGTACGAGTCATCTGAGATCAATGAATGGAAGGCTTGTAGAAGTGCATTATTAAGCGAGGATATGATGGAATTATTTTCAAACAAATTCTTAAGAGATATTGGTCTAGCAGATAGAGAAAGTCACGTAAATGAAGATTTAATTACCTTCTTATGAGATTTAATCGAGACTAGCCATTTCGGACAAACATAGACCTAATGATATAAGATTCATAATAATTTTGCCGTAATTAACGAAATCCATCAATGCTTAAATTGATGGATTTCTTTTATATTCGTTTTGGCAGTCTTTAATTTGATCGTATCCGATAAAATTAATACCGTAATTATTAGCCTTAAAAACAACAATCCAACAGCGATAATACATTTTGTGAAATCAAGTAATTTAGATGCGTCAAAGCAGACTATTATAAATAACTACATACAAATCAATAATATAATAATCTCGAAAGAAGGAATGGCGCAATTACCAACAGGTGCTATATTGGAGATTGAAGCGTTGATTTCAATGAGTATAATCGAAAAGTAAAACAAAATCAAACAGATACGCGCTAACGTGCGAGGGAATGAACCGAATTTATCTTTAATAGACGTATTCAAATCTTCTTTAGAAATATGTAATCTAAATGGTTTTCGATCTTGTAGTTATGACTGATTGAATTGCTCTCATTCGAACTTGTAGGTTCGTAAAAAAAATCATAATTATTTTTAAGAAAAAGTAAGTTTCTAGTTATCTTAACAATAAGCCAACCTCCTTCAACAAAAAAATAAAAATTTTTAAAATTAACATACTCGAATCTACTGTTTCTCAACTATGCAATCAAGGTAGTTTTTTTATGTCCTATTTTAAAAAAGTTATAATTCAGTTATTTGTTGATATTAGTTTCTAAATAATTATGAAATGAAATCATTGCTACAAATTACTTCAAAATTATCTATTCAAAATACCGACTTACATTATCATTATTTGATAAACGATGTTAGATTAGGGCTTGATTTAGCCTTAAAGCATAAAAGAATAACTAAAAATCAAGATGCTTATAATCTTCTAAAGATGCTAAATGAGGAAGCAAAAAAGCTACCAATGTCTATTTGGGAAGAAATAGACTTGCAAGACCAATTAACAGCTTACAATATTGGACTTGATGCCCTTGAAATTATAGAAGAAATGATTGGAGAATAAGTATGATAAGGTTAAAAAAGTGTATAAAAGGCATCACGCTTGCCCCTAATTTGGCATCTAAAAAAAACGCTCTAAAGTTAGTGCTTTAGAGCGTTTATCGTGGAGTCGGAGACAACGACCAAAATTTTATCTTTTCTTTATTTATAGGGCTTTCAAAAGGTATCATTTTTAGAGGTCACCGTATTGGTCTCGATTTAACAAAGTTTAACGTTTGGCTTTAAATTTGAATGTCAAAATAATTCAGATCATATTAATCCTAATGTATTATGGTGTTAACATTATGAATACATATTTACGATTTGAAATTATACCATGAAAAGTGAATTATAATACACTTTTCGTCTGATTTTAAATTAACGTGTCAAAAATATATTTAATAGTGCAATAAACAGCATTTTATGTGTTCATAATAATTTGAGTATCGATTATTCTCATATAAAAACATTATAATTATATTGTATCGCAATACGCGATATTATGAAAAACTATTATAACAATTTAAAGCCATAGGGTAGCTTAATTCTCTTAAAAATATCCATTTTTAGTAGAGTAGGAGTAGTTCCGTAACACAAACACACACAAACAAACACTTGACGAGAATTCGAATATTAATCAGTCCGAAATATCTGAATGTTTATTCCGATCAAAATATTCAGGAATAATTAATGTAAGTCTTAAGCGTGTGCACGTTTGGAATTTATTTATTTTAAGAAAAACAAGCCACAGGCAAAGTATAATGATATTTTAGTTGAATATTACTTTATTCCTATTGTTTGCTTTAATTATTATAACCAAACGAATGCGGTTGTATAGCACTTAAACTTAATGTATGGAAGTGAAAGTTAAAACGATAAAATCTTAACGATATCTTATTTTAATCAATATACCAAAAAAAACAATTAAAATCCTTTGAAAAAGAATGAGTAAATGGATAAGGTTGATTAAACGCAGCTTTCCTTAACATAAAAGTATAAACTTATAGGAAACATTAATTTATTCAAATTCTAATATTTATGAAGCTTTAATGTTTCTATGTATGAACATGTAGACTAACTCTTATATGTAATTACTAATTACATATAGAGTTATGCATGCTATGTTAACTTCTGGTGACACTTATAATTGTTAGGTTTTTATATTTGTAAATACTATTTTTTTTCTTTTTAATATCTCATAACTCAAATTAAGTTATAAGAGTTTTTTTATATAATTAACAGCAAAACGTTCGTGTTATTATGTTAAGGGTAGTTTTACGTATTGAAGACTGCGATAATCAAAAATTTTTATCTCTTTTTTTGCGTATTTCATATCTATTGTTATATTTGTACTATGTACGAACATAAGAACATACAAGAATTTATAGATAAATTCGATCATAGTAGTCCTATTCCGCTTCACATACAAGTGGAAGAGCTCCTTTTGGAAATTATTAAATTACCTGATTATGCCAACGGAAAATTATTACCCAAGGAGTTAGATTTAGCTAAAAGCCTAGGTATTTCTAGAAGCACAATTCGTCAAGCGAGTAACAGATTAGCTGAGAAAAACCTAATTGTTAGAAAAAAAGGAATCGGCACGAAAATCAATAAAGAGATGTTGGTCACTAGATTAGATAGTTGGTCAAGTTTCAGTAAGGAAATGCTAGAGCAAGGTAAGACCTTGGTAAATTACGAGTTTAAGTTAAAAAAAATAATGTCTGATAAAACGGTGAGTTTTAAATTAGGAATCGATATTGATACACCAGTTTATAGATTATCAAGGGTTAGGGGTATAAAGGATGAGTCCAAAGTTTACTTCATCTCTTACTTTCACCCAAAGATTAATTTAGATGAAAAATCAGACTTTTCTAAACCTCTTTATGATTTAATTGAGTTATCTAGCGGATATATCGCTACCGTTAGTAAGGAAGAAATATCAGCTATTATCTCTAATGATAAGCTTTCTGATAAACTTAATGTAGCTATTGGAGATCCTATCTTAAGGAGGGAAAGAGTAGTTCTAGATAGAGGTATGTCTCCTTTAGAATATAACATTGGGTATTATAAAGCAGATAATTTTATTTATTCGGTAGAATTGAGAAGGTAATTCTGCTTCTGTATAAATGCAAATTGAGCATTTTTAATAAAAAGTTTTAACATTTAAACATAACATCATATGAAAAAGATTTTAGCAATCTATTGCTTGGTTCTTCTTGTTTCTAACTGCACGGAAGACGCAACAATTAATGCCGATGGATTTAAAGAATTTCCAGTGAATATCAATGGAAATTGGACAATAGATAGAGCCACTCAAAATGGCAATGATATCAGCGAGAAATTAGATTTTGAAACTTTTACTCTAAATCTAGATTATAACGGTGATCAGCCAACAACGTTTTCTATACCAGTTTTCAACATTCCTTTCGGAACTGAATCTTTGTCTGGAACTTGGAAGTTTGATGATATTACTTATCCTACGAAATTAATTTTTACAGGTAATGATGGTAATTCTAGCGCTATAAATTTAGTAACCGTTCCTTTAACTTCAGAAGTAAATAATTTCAGTTTAGAGTTTAGTTCTGGCTGTGATTCAAATATCTATGTCTATTCATTCAAAAAGAATTAAACACAACCAAAATGAAAAAAGTATTTATAATTTTTAAAAGACGGAGAGTCTTAAGAGTTCTTTTATTATTTGCATTCTTAATATTTACAATGTGTATGACTATAACTGGAGTCATACAACCACATAGTGCAACAGTTGGTGAAGAAATAAGCGTAACAGTTAATGTGCGTATTCAACCTCAAGAGTCAACAGGGTATAATTTTATATTTGGTGTTTTAGCACCAGTTTCCTGGAATGTTGAAGAAAATGCAACCGTAACCTATTCGTCTCCAGTGGGCAATGGCACTTTAAGATTAGCCACTGATGCCGATATTGCTACAAATTCCATGCTTACTTGGTCAGAAGAAATCGAATCAGTAGTTGGTATAGGAGAGAATTATGGACTTGTAAAATGGACTGTTTTTATATCTGAGTCACCTGTAAATGTTGAAGATGGTGTTACTGTTGATGGACAAGTTAGTTTAGCCTTAACAGTTGGACAAGAAAATATTAATACTCAGATGGGTTACTTAGTTGCTAATTCTGGATATGGTATTGGATTAGATTTTGGGGATGCACCAGCTTATAATGTCAACTTTACACCTTGCATTGAAATCAGTGGAGCGGATAATAATCTAATTAATTTATGTGGTCCTGCGCCATACCCTGTAGTTGTAAAGCCTAACGTTAGAACATTAAAAGATATAATTAAAATCAATTTTGATGCAGCCAAAGGAGATACAAGTCTATTTGATGTGGAGCAAGTTTATTTTTGTGGCACTGCATTAGTTGATGGTGTTGAGGTTTCTAATTGTGGTGTGAACAATGCTAATATTATGGATAATATAGGGGGTAATCTTTGGGAAATAACATTTTGGCCCAATTCATTTTTTGGTGCCGATCCTAACTCTGTAATTTCTGATATGACTTATACTTTTCAAAATGAAGTAGGTGATATTATTATTCAAGATCCAGACACTCTTGAAGACTTTATACTAATAGAAAACTGCGACTAACCACCAAAAACAACTTTTATGAAACTCAAAATAATTAGCCTTTCCATAATATTAACTCTATTGGGCAATGCTTTAATGTTTGCTCAAATAGAAATTAAAGGAACGGTAAAATCAAAAGTGGATGGACAACCACTGTCAGGATCAAATATCCTGATAAAAAACAAAAAATCGGGAACCATAGCTGATTTTGATGGAAACTATGTTTTAACAGTTAACAGTACGGAAGACGTGTTAGTTTATAGTTATCAAGGTTTTAAGTCGAAGGAAGTATTAGTTGGCAATCAAACTATTATTAACGTCGAATTAGAAGAAGATATTACAAGTTTAAATGAAATAGTCGTAATTGGATATGGAAGCTCTAGCAAAAAGGATTTATCAGGTGCTGTTTCCTCAATAAAAGCAAAGGATTTAGAAGCTAGTAAGGTGACCACTCCAGATGAATTTGTCCAGGGTAGGGTATCAGGATTATTGTTAACTCAAACTTCTGGTCAACCAGGTGCAGCAACCTCTGTAAGAATTAGAGGTAGCAGCTCTATAAATGCAGGAAGCGAGCCTTTATATGTAATTGATGGCTTCCCTGTGGATAGTAATAGTGATAATGTTGGAGGTAGTGTTACAGAAGGTCCAAATTTAAATGCACTTTCTACAATTAGCCCATCAGATATAGAATCCATAGATGTATTAAAGGATGCTTCTGCAACTGCTATTTATGGATCGCGTGGTGCTAATGGTGTTATAATAATTACGACAAAACGAGGTATAAATGGTAAGGCTCAAATAAATTATGATACCTATTTAAGTGTCAGTCAAGTAGGAAAAGAGTTAGATGTGCTAAATGCAGGTGAATTTGCTTTTTATATTAACGAGGCTCGTTACAACAATGGCGATCCAAGATTTTATACAAACCCTTTCTCATTTGGTGAAGGAACGGACTGGCAAGGTGAGATATTTGGAGTTGCTTTTACTAACAATCATGACCTTTCCATAAAGGGAGGAAATGAAAAAATTAAGTATGCACTTTCGGCTTCTTATATGAATCAAGAAGGTATTATTATTGAAACAGATTTCACACGATATAATTTTAGAGCCAATTTAGATTTTAAAGCCTCCGATAAATTAAAAATAGAAAACTCATTTAGTGTCTCTAGAAGTGATTATAATAGTGCGAGAACAGATACGGATGGTGGATTAGGCGTTAGCAGCGCAGTAACTGGGGCGTATTTATTTAATCCTATGCTTCCTGTTTTTGATTCGGAAGGTAATTACGTTAAAGGTAATTTTGAAGTTCAAGATGATGGTACGTTTATGAACTCTATTAACGGTTCTCCAGAAATGATTCAAGATTTTGCAAGTCCAGTCGCTTACCAAAATTTATTAAGCAGCAAAGGGAAAACCACTAGAGTTTTAGATAATCTAGCCATTAATTGGGAATTATTAAATAATTTAACTTTAAAAGTTTCGGGTGGTGTGGATATGGTACTTCATGAAGAGTATCTATTTAGAGTAGCTGAATTGGATTTTGGAAATTCTGCAAGTGCTTACGGAGCAAAATCTAAAAGGTTGTCCACAAATCTATTGGCAGAGACCACTTTGACTTATGAAAATACGTTTAATAATAAACATAGATTGAATGCTTTTATCGGTGCTTCGATTCAAGAGTTTACAATTGATGAAATTGGAATTTCTGCTCAAGATTTTTCTACTGAAAATTTTGGGTTTGACAACCTTTCACAATTTAGTTCCATTCCAGGGATTAGTGATGTGCTCGTTAAATCAAAATTGTTATCATACTTTGGAAGACTTAATTATATCTTAAGTGATAAGTATATTTTTACTGTAACAGGTAGAGTGGATGGTTCTTCAAAATTTGGTGATGGAAATAAATATGGGTTCTTCCCGTCTGGAGCATTTGCTTGGAATGTTTCTGATGAAGATTTTATGAAGAACTCTAATATGTACTTAAAGTTGAGATTAGGTTATGGTGTTATTGGAAACGAATCAATTCTTCCGTACTCTTCTCTAGCCTCATTTGGCACCAATTATCAGCCGTTCAATAATATTTTTGTTTCTGGTATCTACCCGACTTCTCCTGGGAATCCAGAATTAAAATGGGAACGGACAGAGCAATATAATGTTGGTTTAGATTTAAGGTTCTTCAATGATAGAGTAGGTATTACTGTAGATACATATATAAAGAACACTAAGGATTTATTGTTAAACTTAGAAATCCCTACACAAACAGGAGCGAGTCAACTTATTGTTAACGCAGGGGAAGTTAGAAATTCTGGAGTTGAATTCTCTTTAAATACGACTAATATAGAAAGTGATGACTTCACATGGGATACCAATATTACGGCTGCTTACAATAAAAATGAAATTACTAACCTAGCAGGTTTAGACAACATTCCGACTGGGAATAGTATTCTTGGCTTAACAGGATGGCAACGATTGGTTGAGGGTGGTGAAATTGGGGCCTTCTACGGTTATGTTTCTGATGGGATTATGCAATTGGATGATACACCAGCAAACACACCCTTGTTTGCTACAGATAACGGTACAATAACGCCTGGAGAACGTAAGTATATGGATCTGAATGGTGATGGTATGGTTGATGCTGATAACGATAGAACCTTTTTAGGAAATCCTGTGCCAGAGTACACTTTCGGAATAACAAATACATTTAGATATAAAGGTTTAGATCTTAATATTTTCTTTCAAGGAGTTGCAGGTAATGAAATTGCTAATTTCAATAGGTTAACGTTAGAGGATCTGAATGGACGGAATAATGTACTGAAAGAAGCCTTTGCAAATAGATGGACACCTCAAAATCCTAGCAATGAATATACGCGTGCTTATGCCGGAGTTAGAACAAACAGGTTTTCGGACGTATATATAGAAGATGGTTCTTATTTAAGATTGAAGTCTATTACGTTAGGGTATTCAATTTCGTCAAAATTTCTTTCGAAAATGGCTATAAATAGACTTCGTGTCTACGTGTCTGGTAAAAATTTATACACTTTTACAAAGTATAGCGGAGTAGATCCTGAAGTGAGTTGGGGAGGACAAAACAATGCATTAAGTGCTGGGGCTGATTTTGGAGGTTATCCAATTTCTAAAACCTATTTGATGGGTATTAACATAAACTTTTAATTCATAAAATATTTATATTATGAAACTATATAACTTAAAAAAACTAGCAATCATCGCGATTCTCGTTCCAATAACTTGGAGCTGTGAAAATGTTTTGGAAGAAGAAGCACCATTTTATACGGTAGGAACTTTCTATAAAACAGCTGAAGATGCACAACTGGCAATTAATGGTATTTATGGTCATTTAGGTGCCAATTTTGATAGTGCGTTGAATTCTAATGGTATTTATTTCGCGAACTATTGGACTGTTAATGCTATTGCTTCTGATGAAGGGGAATCTAGCTTTAATGTAGGCAACGGTTATAATCAAATATCGGATATGGTTCACGGTCCAGATAACGAAATTGCTCTACAAATGTGGTCTAATCTTTATTTAGGAATTAATGCAGCCAATTTAGCAATAGACAACATTCCCAGTATTGAAATGAATGAACAAAAGAAAAATGAATTATTAGGTGAAGCGCGTTTTATGAGAGGTCTCTTATATTTTGAATTGGTTCGTTTCTTTGGTGACGTACCATTACAACTTCATTCTTCTACAAGTTTTGAGTCAGGTTCATACCTGCCACGAGCTTCAATAGAGGATGTGTATTCGCAAATATTTGAGGATTTTACAATTGCGGAAAATAATTTACCATCCGCACAAACAGGTAATGATAACGGTCGACCTACTCTATGGTCTGCAAAAGCTTATATGGCAAAAGCTAAGTTACAAGAGGGTGTCGATATAAATACTGCGAAAGTTAAACTTGAGGAAGTTATGGGCTCTAATATTTTTTCTTTATGGGCAAATTACAGTGATGTATTTTTTATTCCAAATAATAATGGAAAAGAGGAATTGTTTGGTATAAGTTTCTTAGAAGGTACAGATATAAATACAACTCTATGGGAAGGAGGACACTTGGTCTTTAGGGTATTACCAAATATTTACGGTTCACGACCAAATGGTGGAGGTTTAGAACAACCAACGTTAGATCTTTATAATTCATTTGACGATAATGATAGTAGAAAAGCAGTAACTTTTATGACGGAAGATGTAATAAATGGTGAAGTTGTCGATTTTGAAGGACCTAAAGTGGTTAAATATTGGGATCGCATAAATGAACCAAATGTGAACAATACAGCAAACGATTTACAACTTTTACGGTATTCTGATGTTCTTTTAATGTATGCAGAAGTATTAAACGAAATAAATGGTGGTTCAACTACAGCTGCATTAAATGCAATTAATACGGTTCGTGAACGTGCTAGGACTGAAGAAGGTGCTTTACCAAATTTAACGGCAATGGATTACAGCTCCTTTAAAGAAGCCATTCTTTTAGAAAGAAGAAAAGAGTTTGTTTGGGAAGGTCAACGTTGGTTTGATTTGGTGCGTTTTGGTAAGCTTGTTGAAAAAGTAAATATAGCCAAGCCCGATGTTTCTGTTGGTGCAAAACATAATCTATTTCCTGTTCCGCAAAGAGAACGTGACATAAATACCAGTTTAAATCAAAATACTGGTTATTAGATCAGTTTAATCTCATTTTTATCATTTTAAAATAATAGCATGCTTTATTACATAAACAGAAATGCAATTAAAGTACTGTGTGTTTTATTATTAACATTCAGTACAAATTTTTTATTGGCAACACCGCATAATATTGCACCTAAAGCCAAGGTTACCGTATCAACGGCCGAAGCAAATTATCCGGCTTCTAATGTTATTGATGGTGTTATCCGTTTGGATGGTAATGGAGAATGGGCATGCGAAGGCTATAAACGAGCTTGGGGAGAAACAAGATTACCATGGATCCAATTAGATTGGGAGGCTTCACAAGCAATCAATAAAATTGTTTTATATGATCGTCCCAGTTATGATGAGCATACCGCTGGAGGAAAACTAAAATTTAGTGATGGAAGTGAAATTACTATTACTGCTATACCTAATAATGGCGCAGCAAAACTAGTTGAATTTCCTACTAAAAAGGTAACTTGGGTACGTTTTGTGGTTACTGATGGAGAAGGATTTAACCTTGGGCTTTCAGAAATAGAAGTGTTTCCTGCTTTGGAAAGTACAACAGATTTTGTCTCTAAAGTTAATCCATTTATAGAGTCTGCTAAAGGTCGCTATTTCTTTTTTACACCTGCAGCAAGACCAATGGGAATGATGGCAGCGGCACCTGTAACTAGAAATAAAAATCAATATGGAGGTGGTTATAACTATAATTCAACCGAAGTGCTCGGTTTTGGTAATGTTCATGGTTGGTGCTTATCTGGTATTCAAATTATGCCAACAACAGGGAATATAGACCCAACAAAAGGCGCTCAAGCCTGGAAATCTAATTTTAGTCATGATGACGAAATTGCAATGCCAGGATATCAACGTCTCTATCTAGAAGATCATAATGTTTGGACGGAACTTACGAGTACGAAAAGAACAACGATGTATCGATTTAAATATACATCAGATTCAGAAAAAGCAAATATTCTGACCAATTTAGGTGGCTATTTGGGTAATGCAACAATGATTAATGCTGATGTAAAAAAAGTGGGTAATACAGAGCTTGAAGGTTCTTTTGATTCTTCAGGGAGATTTTGGGGAGGTCCAGAGGATGTTAAGATTTTCTTTGTTATCAAATTCGATAAACCATTTAAATCAATGGATGGCTGGAATGAAAAAGAGAATTTGAGAGACATCAAATCTTTAAAAGGTACTCCAAAAATGACACGTCGCGATTCGATTGTATTTCCTGGTGTGACACAAAGTTATTGGGATGCTCCTACTACAGGTGTTTCTGCAAATTATTCAGTAAAAGCTGGTGATCAAATACAAATGAAAATAGCAATTTCATATACTTCGGTAGAAAATGCTAGAGAAAATATGGAAACTGAAGCTCCACATTGGAATTTCGACACGTACAAAAACGAATCATTTGATATTTGGAATAATACACTTTCAAAAATTGAAGTTAAGGGAGGTACTGAAAATCAACAAACCAAATTTTACACAGACCTTTGGCATATCCTTTTAGGAAGACATATTCTTAACGATGTTAATGGTGAGTACCCAGATTATACCCAAGGTGAACGCTATGCTAACTTTACGAAAGCAAAACTTAAAGTGCGTAAGTTACCTATGGATAAAGATGGTAATGCAAAATTTAACATGTATAATTTTGATGCTTTATGGTTAACACAGTGGAATCTAAATATTATTTGGGGACTTGCTTGGCCAGAAATTATGGATGACTTTTCTGCATCGCTAGTTCAGTATGCTGAAAATGGTGGACTTCTACCACGTGGTGCTATTGCTGGTGGTTATTCATATATTATGACTGGTACTCCTGCAAGTAATCTTATAGCGAGTACGATGTTAAAGAATTTAATGACTAAAGTAGATAAAGAAAAGGCGTATCAACTCACCAAACAAAATCATATGCCAGGTGGAATGATGGGAGATAATCCTGAAGAAGTACAATTTTATATTGATAATGGCTACTGTCCAGGTAATGCAGGTAAAACTTTAGAATGGGCTTTTCAAGATTGGTCATTAGCGCAAATGGCAAAGAAACTGAATAAGTCTGAAGATTATAATACGTTTTTGAAGCGTTCTAAAACTTGGACATTATTATTTAATAAGGAATTAAACTTAGTGTTACCAAAGGATGCCAATGGAGAATGGATGCACCACGACCCTTTAAATGGTAGTGGTTGGATAGAATCTAATTCTTGGCAAGGAACTTGGCAGGTTTCTCATGATATTGCAACGCTTTCAAAAGAAATGGGTGGTAATGATAAGCTTTCTGAAATGCTCAATTTTGCATTTCAACAAGCTGAACCAGAAGATTTTGTTTTTGGATATAGTAGTGGATATGTCAGCTATGCTAATCAACCAGGTTGTTCTAATGCACATGTATTCAACCATGTTGGGAAACCTTGGCTAACACAATATTGGGTTAGAAAAGTAAATGAACAGGCTTATGGTGGTGTAACTCCAGATGAAGGTTATGGAGGTCATGATGAAGATCAAGGACAAATGAGTGGAGTGAGTGCCCTAATGTCTATAGGATTATTTAGTTTAACAGGTAATAATGATATAGAACCACGATATGAATTAACAAGTCCTGTGTTTGATGAAGTTAAAATAAAACTAAATAATAACTATTATCAAGGTAAAGAATTTATCATTACTACGAAGAATAATTCTGCTGAGAACATGTACATTCAAAGTGCAACTTTAAATTCAAAATCATTAGATACATATTGGTTTTTACATAAGGATTATCAAAAAGGAGGAGAACTAGAAATTGTTTTGGGGCCTAAGCCTAACAAAGATTGGGGAAAAGAGAAATAACGGAATTGAAGATTTGTTTTAGGAGTAAAAATTAAATGCCTCATGGTAAGATATTCTATCTATATTATTTTAGCTATGCTTTTGTTCACTTGTAGCGAAAAAGAGACAGATAGGCCTTTCTCTATATTGACCTCTAGTACAACTGGAATTGACTTTTCTAATGATTTGCCATTAGATGGCGAGCTTAATATTCTAAATTATATATATTCTTTTAATGGAGGTGGCGTTGCTTCAGGTGATATAAATAATGATGGTTTAGTAGATCTTTATTTTACAGGAAATCAAGTTTCAAATGATTTATTTCTAAACAAAGGCAATTTCGAATTTGAAAACATTACACAATCCTCTAAAACAGCATCAGCAGATTGGTCTTCTGGTGTAACCATGATAGACATTAATGCAGACGGATGGTTAGATATTTATGTCTGTCGCACTGGGCATCCAACGGCAGAGAAAAGGAAGAACCTCTTATTTATAAATCAAAAAGATAATACTTTTAAAGAGATGGCTCAAGAGTATAATTTGGCCGATAACTCTTATTCTACACAAGCGGCTTTTTTTGATTATGATATGGATGGTGATTTAGATATGTATTTATTAAATCACATGCATGAAATGACGGGTCTAAATAACCCTAGAAAAAGAAAACTCAACAGTGAGTCTGAAAGCACCGATAAGCTTTATAGAAATAATGGTATTGGAAGTAATGGCCATCCTGTTTTTGAAGATGTATCCAAAGAGGCGGGAATTACAATTGAAGGGTTTGGCTTAGGAATAGGTATTAGTGATGTTAACCAAGATGGATTTCCAGATATCTATGTGTCAAACGATTTTATTACTAATGATGTTTTATATATCAATCAAGGAGATGGCACTTTTAAGAATGATATTTCTAAAATGATTAAGCATCAAAGTCATAATGGGATGGGAAATGATATTGCGGATATTAACAATGATGGCTTTACCGATATCTTGGTTATGGATATGTTACCTTCAACTAATGAGAAGAGAAAGAGCATGCTTTCTAAACCTAATTTTGATTTGTTTGAGTATAGTAAATACTTTGGTTTTGAACCACAATACATGCGTAATACACTACAGTTAAATAATGGTAATAATGATGGAGGAAATCATTTTAGTGAAATAGGGCAGTTAGCGGGTGTCAGTAGTACAGATTGGAGCTGGGCCGGACTTATGGCAGATTTTGATTTGGATGGTTATAAAGATATTTATGTGTCTAATGGCTATTTAAAGGACATGACAGATCTCGATTTTATTGTTTATAGAAAACGACATACCATGTTTACGTCCAAAGAAAAATCGGATAGTATTTACCTTTCTAGTATTAAAAGGCTTCCTGAAATTAAACAACAAAACTATTTCTATAAGAACAATGGAGATTTAACTTTTAAAGACGTTTCTTCAAGTTGGTTACAAGAATCTCTAACTTTTTCGAATGGTGTAACCTATGCTGATTTAGATAATGATGGTGATCTCGATATTGTGACAAATAATATCAATGAAAAAGCATCAGTATTAAAGAATAATGCAATAAATAAAACTAAAGAAAACACATACTTATCAATCAATTTTAAAGGTGATAAGCTAAACCCAAATGGATTAGGAACTAAAGTTTGGATCTACAAAAACAATATGGTTCAATATGCAGAAAATTATACCTCTAGAGGATTTCAATCTGCAGTGTCACCTTCATTAAATTTTGGGTTTAAAACTAAAACTAATGCTGATAGCTTAAAAGTGATATGGCCAGATGGACATTTGAAAATATACAAGGATGTGACTTTAGGAACAACCCAAATCCTAAGCTATTCTGATGCTAAAGCAGAACCTTTAATTAGTAATATTAAAGACCAACAATTCAAAGAAGTTTCCAACAGTCTTAACATAAAATATCTACATGAAGACCTTATGTTTATCGATTTTAAACGCGAGCCATTAATACCACAAAATTATGCTTTTAATGGACCTGCAATAGCCGTAGGAGATGTGGATGGAGACCAACGTGATGATTTTTTCATAAGTGGTTCTTACAATTTTACGGGTAAGCTTTATAAACAGAACTCAACCGGTACATTTGATACGATTCCTTTTCTAATAGATGAAAATCATGAAGACCTTGGTGCTCTATTTTTTGATGCTGATAACGATGGAGATAATGATCTTTATGTGGTTAGTGGAGGGAGCGAATTGTTTGAAGAAGGTTACTATCAGGATAGGTTATATCTTAACGATGGGAAGGGAAATTTTACAAAATCTAATCAGCTTCCAGAAATCACTTCTAGTGGAAGTTGTGTAGTTGCCGCAGATTATGATAAAGATGGTGACTTAGATCTTTTTGTTGGTGGTAGAGTAGTGCCAGGAAATTATGGTGCATCACCAGAAAGTTATTTATTAAATAATACCAATGGAAGCTTTAAAAATATAACTAAGGCAATTTTAGGTACTGAAAAATTCGGGATGGTGACATCTGCCCTTTGGACGGATTACGATAATGATGGATGGCAAGATCTAATTGTTGTTGGGGAATGGATGCCAATCACAATTTATAAAAACAAGAAAGGAAAATTGACTCAAAAAATTGAGATTGAAAATACGAATGGATGGTGGAATAGCATCAACGGAGGTGATTTTGATAATGATGGAGATATAGATTATATTCTTGGAAATCTTGGTGAAAACTCTGTGTTTAAAGCTTCTGTTGATCGACCAGTCACTTTGGCTTTGGGTGATTTTGACAAAGACGGAAAAATAGATCCTATTATTAGTAGTTTTTCTAAAGATGAAGATGGTGTTTACAGAAGCTACCCGTTTGCATCACGAGACCTGTTGTCTGAACAGATGCTATATATTAATAATAAGTTTCGTACTTATAAACAATATGCAACGGCCACAATTAAAGATATTGCTTTAGAAACCCCTTATTCAACATTAAAAGTAACACAATTAAAGAGCAGTTATTTAGAGAATTTAGGTAATGGTGAGTTCAAATTGCATGCCTTACCTATACCTGCACAGTTTGCTCCAGTATTCGGAACTACTATAAAAGATGTGGACTTAGATGGCAATTTGGACGTAGTGCTAATTGGTAATTTTTATCATGCCGAAGTCGGTTATGGTCAATATGATGCATCTTTAGGATTATGCCTTAAAGGAAACGGTGATGGCACATTTATGCCTCAGAACTATTCTGAATCAGGTTTTTTGGTAAATGGAGATGCGCGAGCACTTGTTCAAATTAATTCTAAAAAAGGAGATTTGCTAATGGCATCCCAAAACAAGGGTAGCCTCAGAATCTTTAGCCAAAAAAATACGACAATTAAAAATATTAGAATACCAGATAAAACCACACATGCTTTTATTACAAATAGAGATGGTGAAAAACGTAAGGTAGAATTTTACTATGGTGAAGGCTATCTGTCCCAATCTTCAAGAACGATTAGTATTCCTGAGGATGCAAGCATTGAATTTATTAAAAACTAAAAAACAAACAGAATTGGATTATCATGAATTAAGCATATAAATCCAACCCAAACCGATAAGAAAATTATTTAGACATGAACAACAAGTTTGCCGTAGGAATTGATATTGGAGGTAGCCATTTGGCTATTGCCATTGTAGATGTACAAAAGAAAGAAATTGTAAAAGACACAAAGCTACATTTTGATATTGATAGTAAACAAGATGCTTTGCCAATTTTGGAGAGTATTGTAGCTGCCGTAAAAGAAACGCTTAATGCATTTAACCAACCTATTTTGGGTATAGGTGTTTCTATTCCTGGACCATTAGACTATGAAAATGGAATTTCAAAAATATTTAATTGCAATAAATACGACAGTCTTTTTGGTGCAGATATTAAAAATTATTTATACACTCATTTAACTGAATACATTGATAATCCATCAAAAATAGTTTTCATGAATGATGCTGCGTGTTTTACGCTAGGTGAAGCTTGGATTAATAATTGGACAACTAATAATGTTACAGCGGTTACACTTGGAACAGGTATTGGCTCTGGTTTTATGTCTGATGGTAAAATTGTAGTCAATGGAGATAATACACCTCCTAATGACGAGGTTTTTAATTTGCCCTTTAAGAATAAGCGAGCAGAAGATTGGTTAGGTAGTGAATGGTTTTTAAATGCCTATCAAGATACATTTAAGGATAGAATTGAAAATGTGAAAGTTATTGCAGATAAAGCTAATACGTCAAATGAAGCAAGGCAAATATTTCAAAGCTTTGGTACAAATCTTGGTGATTTTCTATCACCTATCTTAAGGGGTTTTAAAACAGAATATTTAATTTTAGGAGGAAGCATCGCTAAGAGTTATCCGTTATTTATAGAAACATTGAAGGATAGTATAAATAACACAATGCTTCACATTCATATATCAGAAGAAACTGAAGATTCTGCCATTTTAGGTGCGGTTCAAAAATTAAGTATTGACTATAATGAGCTTGTAACTAACAAAAGACTCTCAAGTCAATTTTTAATGCCAATTAATATTCAAGATGACGAAGTGGATAGCCAAGGTTATGAAATTTACCCATCATTTGAGATTAATGAAGGTGTTATAAATCAAGGTTTTAAAAGTTTAGCTAAGGAGTTGTCAACCTTAAAATCAGTGGTTATTGATGGTTATTTGGGTGTTTATTGGGATGAATTTATGCTAAGCCTTACATCTGAATTAAAATTATTAGGTGTTAACTCTATAGCATTTGCAGCATCTGCAGCATTTAAAGATTCGGAAGAAGTTGATGATATGATTGCTCCTTTTTTAGGAGGAGATGATCCAGTGTTTGGAAAAATGTTTACAGGAGAATTATCTGATTTCTATAATACTGATAAATTGAATAATATTAATGAAGATGATAATGTGTTAAGCATTATTTATGGTTCAGGAGCAAGTTTAAGTAATTGGGACAGTAAGATTGTTTATGTTGATATTCCAAAAAATGAAATTCAATACAGATCACGTTCAGGTGCTCTTTTAAACATAGGTGCTCAAGAAATAGTATCACCAAAGCCTCAGTATAAGCGTATGTTTTTTGTGGATTGGATTGCTTTGAATAAACATAAGGCAGATCTCATCAATAGAATAGACTACATTGTAGATGGGCAATTCTCGGATGATGTATCATGGACAACAGGAAACACATTGCGACATGGTTTAGATGAGATGTCTCAAAATGTTTTTAGACCGAGACCATGGTTTGCTTCAGGTGTTTGGGGAGGTCAATGGATTAAAGATAAAATTGATGGATTGCAGAAAGATATCATAAACTATGCTTGGTCATTTGAATTAATTGCACCTGAAAACGGCATCGTTTTATCTCATAACAAAACGCGTTTAGAGGTCTCATTTGATGTCTTGCAATATCATGATAATAATGCAATTTTAGGAGCAGCAGCTGAAACTTTCGGTTTTGATTTCCCTATTCGATTTAATTTTTTAGATACCTATGATGGTGATAACTTGTCTGTTCAATGTCACCCTACGCCAGAGTATGTTCGTGATAATTTTGGAGATAAGTTTACACAAGATGAAACCTATTATATTTTGGATGCAGAACCTGGCGCAGAAGTCTATTTAGGTTTTAAAGAAGGTGTTAAAAAGGAAGAATTTCATAATGCATTATTGGAAAGCCATGAAAAGGCCAAAAAAATGGATGTGGACAAATACGTTCAGAAATTTATAGCTAAAAAGCATGATCTTTTCTTAATTCCACGAGGAACTATTCATTGTTCGGGTATTGATAACATGGTTCTTGAAATAAGTACCACTAAATACCTTTATACTTTTAAAATGTATGATTGGATGCGCTTGGATCTTGACGGAAGCCCGAGACCTTTAAATATACAGCGTGGTATGGATAATGTCAATTTTGATTGTATAGGTGATAAGGTACAAGAAGAGTACATTTCAAAAGAAACGATTATTGATGAAGGTATTGGTTATAAGACGAAGAGATTGAGTATGCATTCCAAACATTTCTATGAATTGTTTCGATTTGAATTCAATGATGAAATAGAAATTAATACCAATAATCAATGTCATATTCTCAACTTGGTAGAGGGCTCTAAAATTAAAGTCATAACAGGTGAAAAGAGTATGATTATTCAATATGCAGAAACGTTTGTTATACCTGCAAAGACAAAACAATATAAGATGATTAATCTAGGTTCATCTGAGGCAAAAGTCATTCAGTCTAATGTGAAAAATGAATTCTGTTCTACGAGGTTATAAATAAATTCTATATCAAAAACTAACTAATACACTAAAAGATGGGGAAAAAGAAATATTTAATCATGGTGACACTTATTGGTGCACTTGGAGGTCTTTTATTTGGGTATGATACTGCTGTGATTTCTGGAGCCATCGGCTTTTTAGAAACCAAGTTTCAGCTCTCCCCAACAATGAAAGGTTGGGCTGTTTCATCTGCTATTTGGGGCTGTATCCTTGGTGTTGCATTAGCAGGCTATGTTGCAGATAAGATTGGTCGAAAAAAGACATTGCTTATTACTGCCTTTTTGTTTGCTATATCGGCTGTTGGTTCAGCACTTGCCGAGGACTTAACATTTTTTGTTACAGCAAGAATAATTGGAGGAATCGGAGTGGGTGCCGCATCCATGTTGTCTCCACTTTATATTTCTGAAATTGCACCAGCCCACAAACGAGGTATGTTAGTGTCATTATATCAATTAGCTATTGTATTGGGAATTAATATTGTCTTTTTCTTCAACTATAAAGTTGCTCAGTATAGTACAGAAGCTTGGAATGTTGAAACAGGATGGCGCTATATGGTTGGATCTGAAGTAATACCCGCTTTGTTGTTTTTTATTGCATTATTTTTTGTTCCAGAAAGTCCAAGATGGCTTTCAAAAGTGGGTAGAGATGTTGAAGCTTTAGATATATTAAGCCGTATAAATTCAGACGAAGTAGCACAGCAAGTACATAAAGATATTAAAAATGCTTTAGGACAAGAAAAAGGAACTTTAAAGGAATTATTTGAGCCAGGATTAAGAATAGCCATGGTTATTGGTGTTTTTTTAGCACTGTTTTCACAAATTACGGGTATCAATGCAATTATGTATTATGCTCCAGAAATATTGAAAAAAGCTGGATTTGGAGTGGACTCTGCTTTAATGCAAACTGTGATTATTGGCATTGTAAATACCATTTTTACATTTGTAGCCATAAAATATATTGATAAATTAGGAAGAAGAACACTCTTGCTTTGGGGAGTATCTGGTATGATTCTTTGTCTTTTTGGTATTGGACTTTTGTATCAATTTGATATGACATCTGGACCTTGGTTATTAGTTCTTATACTTGGTTTTGTTGGGTGTTTCGCTACGTCATTAGGACCTATTCCTTGGGTATTAATATCAGAAATATTTCCTACAAAAACGAGGGGAATTGCAATGTCATTATCCATTGTGGTTCTTTGGGTTGGTGTGATTTTGATATCACAATTCACACCTGTTTTATTGGAAATGGGAGAAACAATGACATTTTGGATTTTTATGGTAAATGCCATAATCCTTTTGATATTCACATATAAACTAATTCCTGAAACTAAAGGGAAAACTTTAGAAGAGATTGAGCAAAGCTGGAAAATACAATAAAACGATTCGTTATGAAAAAAATTATAATTACTTTATGTTGTGTAACTACTTTATTAACCTGTGAAACAAAGAAGGAATATACTTTAGATAAGGATGTTTTAGCGTCTTTTGGCGCCAAACATAGAGATGATCATCTTACACAGATTAAATACTTTAAAGAACAGGTAGCAAAAGATTCTACAGATGTTAACAGTTATGTTGGTATAGCTGAACGCAATATTATAATTTTTGCTTATGGTTTTATGTCTAGAGCACAAACTATTCCTGAAGCGCATTCAGCACTTAAAAAAGCATACGAGTTAGATTCATTACACTCTCGCGTGCAAGAGATTTCAGGCGTACTCAATTTTATGGATTCTAACTGGGAGGCTTCAGAAAAAGCATTCAAAAAATCGTTAGAAATAGATCCTTCAAATTTATCAGCAAGGCATTGGTACACACTTTATCTGATGGCTACAAAACGTATTGAAGAAGGTGTTGCACAATCTGACAAGGTTTACGAAATGGATGAAAAAGGTGATTTTTTAATTGGTCGCGCCTCTATTTTTTACTTTTTGGAAGAGTATGAAAAAATGAAACCATTAATGTATAAATCACTTGAAAAGGATTCGTTATCACCTTGGACTTTGGATTGGTTAGGAATGGCTTATAATGGGTTAGAAGAACATGATGAATCATTAGAAACCTATTTTAAAGCTTTTGAATTATCCGATGGAACTGTTGAAGTAGGTGGAGGATTAGGTCATGCTTTAGGGGAAGCTGGTGAATATAAGTTGGGTAAAGAAATGGCAGATTATTATGCTGAAGCAGCTAAAACGCATTATCTACCAGCTTGTCAACGTGCTTTTATTCATTTAGGAATTGGTGAAAATGATGAAGCCATGACATTATTGGAGCAAGCATATGAAGAAAAATCTTGGTTTTTACTTTTTATGCAAATAGAACATTGGTATGATCCAATTAGAAATACGGAGCGTTTTAAAGCATTGGAAAAGAAGATGAATTTTCCGAAATAATTAAAACTTTAATGTCTGTATAAATGAATCTATTTAGTTGTATTACTAAATAGATTCATTTATACAATAACTCAAAAAAAGACTTACTTTTCCTTACACTTTATTCATATTTTACTTTAATAAATCTTGGGTGATAAATGGTTGCATCCTTTTTAATGTCTTCCCAAAAATCAAAAGTAATCGTGTTATAACTAATTAGTAACTCACCAGGTTTTGATAAATGATAATGTGCTTTAGCATTATAAGGGAGTAAATTTTTATCTGCGTATTCAGGAGTTGTATAAACTTCATTAAGTTTTCCAAAGGGTCCAACAGGACTTTCTCCTACTTGAATTCCTATTTTATCCGAAATTCCCAATACTTGATATGTTAGTAAATAACGACCATCACCTGTAGGCGTTACACTTAGTTCGTTTGATACTCCATCTGATATTGAGACAATTTGTTGTTTATCCTTTACCCAAGACGAACCATTCCAGAAAGTATACAAATCAAAATTCTCAATATTTTTAGGTAATGTTCTTGCGGCAACTAAAGATTTAGAGCCTTCTATTATTCCATAAATATAAACATACCCATCAGGGTTTGGTGCATTAGCTGCTTTGGTGTTTACAAAAATACCAGAACCAAAAAAGGTTCGTTTTTGAGAGGCTTCATGAATAAATCCTAATGTGGTTGGTACTTGAATTTGTGTCTTAATCCCTTCCTTGGTTGGGTTCTCTATTTTTAATAAACTAATATTGGTCTGCTCAAAATCAAAAACATTCGGACCTGTTTTGTGAACGTGATAAGCAAAAATATATAAAGCATTATTTTTTTCTTGATTAATAAATCCATCCCCTAACCAATAATACTCCTTGTCTTTTGCGAGTGAATTATTTGGTATAAAGTAGGATTTTGGTATGCCGTTATTATCGGTATTAAATTCAAAATCAATTTTAGATTTTATGGGCTCATTTCCTGTCATCCATGCTGTAGTATTGTTTACCATAACATGTCCAGCTTTAGGCACACCATTTTCAACCTCTCCAATATAGGTATCACTAAAAATAAAAAGCGTCTTTTTGTCTTTTACGTTTTGGGTTTCCTTTCCATCTAATGGAATAGAGAAAATACCGTCAGCACCAAACCAACCCGACGTTCGTTCCATTAAAGATGTCCATTCTGGTGCCGCTTCTGCAGTAAAGGTTAGATCACTTTTAGGTTGCGGTGCCTTATTTTTTTCAGAATTTTTACATCCTAAAAATAAGGTGAACAGTGCAATAATAATATAATTTAGATTTTTCATAATAATTGTTTATTTAGTAGTATTCCATCCAGTAACATTTACAAAACGAGGTCTGTAGTTGTCTGCATTAGAGAATACATCTTCAAATTTTAAACTGTTAATATTGTAAGAAATAAGCAAATTGTCTTCTGTAGAAAATTGCTCATGTACAAAAGCGTTGTATGTAATAATATTTCCTTTGGTCTCAGGTGTGCAATACAGGGTTTGTTGATTAGCAAATGGCCCTAATAAATTTGGGCTTGAGTATAAAAATAATTCCGGATCTAAATTATAATTTTGAGTCATTAAAAAGTACTGATCTTTTCTTTTGAAAATGCTGAATTGTTCAGCTACGCTTTCAAATAAAGGTTTGCTATTGTTATAAGAATTGGTCCATTGGTCATCTTTGGAAAGGTATTCCCATGGTTGCGAAATATCCGTACCTTTTACTCTGGCGACATGTAAATATTTAGCATTCACTTCGCGCCTTGCACCATAGATATAAGTATACCCATTTTCTTGTAATAGAAAAGCACCATAATTTGTGCCGGTAAAAGGCAAACGTCTTTGGGTCGAAATAACTTTTAAATCAGGAAGTGACAGTGTTACCAAATCAATGGCTTTATATTCAAATCCAATACCAATGTCTTCATCTGGTTTTCCTAATGCAAACATTACGAGTTGTAAAGTATTATTATAAATCTGACCATGTCCTGGCCAATACCACCAATTATTTTCTTTAGGTTTTAAGAATGATTCCGGATTTTCAGTTGTGCCTCCGTATAGTGTTTCGAAACTGTTATTTTTCTGAATTACAAGGGTATTATTAATCATAGATTCTGTTGAATCCCGACTTTTATCATGATGTACTTTTCCTAAAAAAGTATCTCCAAATATCCATAGGTTTGTGGAGTCATTTAAGGCAATAGAATACGTGGCATCTCCTCCTGTCCAACCATCAGATTTTCTTGTAAAAAGTGAATCAAAATATTTATTCGGAATGCTTTCTATTTGTGGATCTTTACACTGGGATAAATTTTCAGTTTTCTCATTTTTTAAAGTCGAACTATTTTTACAGTTAAGTAGCGTGAACAATGAGAAAAGTAAAATAAAAAACGTATATTTCATGAGGGTTTTATAAGACTCTAAAATACGATTTATTATCAATCTAAACCAATAAAACATGCCCAAATTAGGACTTGGATTATACAAAAGTTTATTAAATAAAGACAACTTTAATTTTGCCAAACAAGCAGGTGCAACTCACCTAGTTGTTCAGTTAGTTGATTACATAAAAGGGGGTTCAAATCCTACACTTTCTGAAAACTATTTGAACGGTTGGGGAACTACAAAAAATCAAGGAAAATTGTGGGAATTAGATGAGCTAAAACGGCTAAAGTCTGAAATAGAATCGCATGGGCTTGCTTGGGAGGCTATCGAAAATTTTGACCCATCTCATTGGTTTGATATTTTATTAAACGGACCGAAACGAGATGCTCAAATGAGTGACCTTAAATATATGGTAGCAAATATTGGTAAAGCAGGAATTCCTCTTATCGGATATTACTTTAGTATTGCTGGAGTTTGGGGTTGGACAAATAAACCATATGGGCGCGGAAATGCTATGACTGTTGGGTTTAATGAAAAAGATATAAATATTCATGAACCCATTAAACAAGGAATGGTGTGGAACATGAATTATGATACTGATGTAGAAAAAACAGATATAAACCCTATTTCAAGAGAAGAAATGTGGGACCGATTTAGTTGGTTTCTAAATGAAATATTACCAGTTGCTGAAGAAAATGGTGTGCGTATGGTTGCACATCCTGATGATCCTCCAGTACCTGAAATGCGAAAATCTGCACGGTTATTTCATAGCATTTCTGAATATGAAAAATTACTAGAAGTTTCTAAAAGTCCTAGCAATGGTTTTGAATTTTGCATGGGTACACTACAAGAAATGAAAGAAGGAAATGTGTTAGAAACTTTAGATAAACATTCTAAGGCAGGAAATATTGGATACATTCATTTTAGAAACGTAAAAGGAAAAGTCCCTAATTACAGAGAAGTTTTTGTAGATGAAGGAGATTTGAATATGGCTGAAGCAATTCGGATCCTGAAAAAGAATAATTACAATGGTGTTTTAATCCCAGATCACAGTCCTGAAATGAGTTGCGGTGCGCCTTGGCATGCAAGTATGGCTTACGCTTTAGGCTATATGAAGGCTTTAATTGATACTGTATGAGTAAGATTTGTACCATAAATGATAAGGGTAATATCAATGGAATGACAACGATTTTCATGGAAAATGAATTTCTAAAAATCGGAATCTTAGCTGGTCGTGGAAGTGATATTTTTCAATTTGAATACAAACCTGTTGGTATTGATTTAATGCTGAGGTTGAATAAGGATATCATTAATCCTAATCAAGTTTTTTCACAAATCAGAAATACAGGGACTCAGTTTGAAGATTATTACTATGGTGGTTGGCAAGAGATTTTACCAAATAGCGCACCCATAAATTACCGAGGAGCAGAATTAGGACAACATGGTGAAGTATCGTTAATTCCTTGGGAGTATGAAATTTTGAATACTTCAGACGATGAAGTTAGTGTAAAACTTTGGACAAGACCACTTCGTTTTCCAATACTTATTGAAAAAATATTAACCCTGAAAAAAGGGAGTTCAGAATTGTTTATTGATGAAACATTGACCAACGAGTCTGAAACGTTTTTGCATCTTATGTGGGGACATCATATAGCATTTGGCTTGCCTTTTTTGTCAGAAGGAGCAACGATTGATACGAGTGCGACTAAGTTTTTTGCTGAAGAAGCAATGCCGGAAAATCGACTTTTTAAGCCAGGAGAAATTCAAGATTGGCCATTGGTAAAAGATCTTCAAAACAATAAAATTGATGCTCAAAATATTTTGAAATCTGATGCCCACAAATTTAGTGATTTGGCCTATTTAAGTCAATTTAAAGACGAGGCGTTTTATACTATAAAAACTGATTTAATGTCTTTTTCTATGAATTGGGATAAAGCGATATTTAAATCATTATGGTATTGGCAAGAGCGTTTTGCCGTGCAAGATTCTCCTTGGTGGGGGAAAACGTACGCTGTAGCATTAGAGCCTTGGACATCAAATTGGATTGCTAATCCTAGTCTAGATCTTATGGAATCGGACTGGTTAAAATTAAAACCGCGTCAAGTTATTAAAACATCATTAACTACAAATTGCTCACATTGAATTATGAATATAGCTAAACCTATTTTTGATATAAAACCAGAACATGGGGAAGGTCCTATTTGGGATCCCATTGAAAAGAAGTTTTATTGTGTTGATTTGCTTAGAGGATCTTACTATAAAGTAGATTGGGAAACGGGAGTTTCTGAAGAATTTTCTGTTGGTCAGGAACTAGGTGTGATGGCATTATGTGAGAATGGAAAAATTGTGGTCGGAGTACGAGATGGTTTTGGTTTTTTTGATGAGCCCTTAAAAAAACTTGAATTAATTGAGAATTCACCAGAAATAGAAGTGAAGGAAAGACGAATGAATGATGGTGCCATCGATCCCAAAGGACGATTTTTTGCAGGTACAATGGAGTATGATGGAGCTAATCCCACAGGTAAACTTTATTGTTTGCATCAAGATATGAGTTGGAATTGTTTAGAAGAAAATATATATATCACCAACGGTATGGGGTGGAGTCCAGATAAAAAAACATATTATATGATTGATACATTTCGAAATCTAATGTATGCCTATGATTATGACATTGAAACGGGTAACATATCCAATAGAAGGCTTCATATTCAATGGGAAAAAGATGAATATCCAGATGGAATGTGTGTGGATGCTGACGGTGGGTTTTGGGTGGCGATGTGGTTGGGTAGTAAAGTCAGTCATTTTGATGCTAACGGAATTTGGGTAAAAGATATTGAGGTGCCAGTATTGCATACCACAAGTTGTTGTTTTGCCGGAGATGATTTAAAAACCTTAGTAATTACAACATCAAATTTGAACCTATCAAAAGAAGAAAAAGAAATAAACCCATTGGCAGGTCGCTGTTTTGCATTTGAAACAGAAATAGCAGGACAAATTGAGCCAAGATTTAAAGCGTAAAGTATGAAACGAGCATGTTCAAGATTTTGTCACTCAAAGGAATGATTAATAGCGAACAGCATGTGACCATAGAAAAATATTAAATATAAACACATGAAAAACATAGTAATTACAGGAGCAGCAAAAGGAATAGGAAAAGCATGCGTTAATTATTTTCTAAACAATGGAGATAATGTTATTGCTTTAGATATAGATAAAACGGCCTTAAGTGAATTGAGTTTAGAGAATGCCCAGTTAAGTATGTTTAATTGTGATGTTTCAAATTCGAAAAACGTAAAAGAAACTATACAAAAAGCAATAGAAAGTGTTGGAGAGATAGATGTATTAATTAATAATGCAGGAATTCAAAGATATTCAACCATTACAGAAACGACTGAAGAGGAATGGGATTTGGTTATGAATGTCAATCTCAAAAGTGCTTTTTTGTGTGCAAAATATACAATTCCATCGATGCTAAAAAAAGGTAAAGGAGTTGTGGTTAATGTGTCAAGTGTTCAGGCGTTTATTACACAGCAAAAAGTGGCTCCCTACACCACATCTAAAACAGCAATGTTGGGTTTAACCCGAAGCATTGCTGTAGATTATGCTCCTAACATAAGATGTGTGGCGGTTTGCCCAGGGACAGTCGATACTCCAATGCTTAGAAACGCTATTAAGGAGAGTGATAATCCAGAAAAAGTATACCAAGAGTGTATTGATATGCATTTAACTAAACGTATTTGTCCTCCGGAAGAAGTTGCGGCACTTATCGGATTTTTAGCAAGTGATAATGCCGGTTCTATAACAGGGCAATCCTTTAGAGTTGACGGTGGGTTAGGTATACATATCGGAGGTAATTAAGGCTACTCGTTTTAAATAAAACCTTTTTGATTTGCTTAGGTATTCAAGGTTAAAAATCCTCCATCAATAGAATAATAACTTCCAGTAATAAAAGCAGCTTCATCAGAACATAGATAAGCAATTAAATTAGCTATTTCGGTTGGTTTACCCATCCTGCCAATTGGCTGTGTTTTTGATAGTTTTTCAAATGTTTCAGCTTCTTGTCCAGGGTAGTTTTGAGATATGTAATTGTCTACAAAAGGGGTGTGAACCCTACCAGGACCAACAGCATTACAGCGTATGTTGTCATTGATGTAATCTTTGGCTATGGAAAAAGTTAATGAGTAAATTGCACCTTTAGTCATTGAATATGCAAAACGATCTGCAAGACCAACCAATGATGCTACCGAAGCCATATTTACTATAGCACCTCCACCAGATTTTTTCATCAAGGGTACTCCAAAATGCAGACAGCTATATACGCTTTTTATATTTACGTTGTATAAGCGATCCATATCTTCAGGTGATGTCGCTTCAACATTTCCAATATGTGCAATCCCGGCATTATTTACCAAGATATCTATGTGACCAGAGACTTTAAAAATCTCTTGAAAAATGATTCCAACGGCATCATGCTTAGTTAAATCGCAATAATGGAAAAAAGCTTTTCTTGATTGTGCATTTATATCTTCTGCAACACGATTACCACTTTCTTTGTCAATTTCTAAAATATGAACTACGGCACCTTGTTTTGATAAAATTTGACTAACACTTTCTCCTATACCTTTACCACCTCCGGTTATAACAGCTACTTTTCCCGTTAAGTCTATCATATTAAATAAATTGTTGTTTTTGAGTTCCAAGTTGATCAATAGATAGAATAACTTCATCACCTCTTTTTAAATAAATAGGTGGTTTAAAGCCTAGGCCAACACCACGAGGTGTTCCTGTAGAAATTAAATCTCCAGCTTCTAATTGCATGAATTGCGATAAATAATAAACAACATAATCAGGCTTAAAAACCATGAATTTTGTGTTTCCATTTTGCATTGATTTTCCATTAACAGACAATTGCATTCCTAAATTTAATACATCATCAATATCTTCTTTTAATACCAAATAAGGACCTACAGGGCTAAATCCTGGACACGACTTGCCTTTTACCCATTGTCCTCCGCGTTCTATTTGAAATTCGCGCTCAGAGACATCATGAACCAAGGTGTAGCCAGCTATATGGTTCTCTCCTTCGGTTTCATTCTTTAAGTGATAGCAATCTTTACTAATAACGATTCCAAGTTCTACTTCCCAATCTGTTTTAGTACTCTTCGGAGGTATTGCAATAGCATCGTTTGGGCCAGAAAGCGTATTTGTAGCTTTCATAAAAAGAATTGGTTCTTCAGGTAAAGGTAATCCTGCTTCAGCAGCATGATCGGAAAAGTTTAACCCAATACACATAATCATTCCTGGTCTCGCAATAGGACTTCCCATACGAGTTGAAATCTCAACTTCAGGAAGCTGATTACCAATCTCAGAATACAGCTTTTTTAATTTTGAAATGCCATTATTTTGAAAAAAATCATGGTTCCAATCCTCAAAATGACCCGAGCAGTCTAATCTTTTGCCATTAATCTCTATGCCTGGCCTTTCAAAACCTTTTTTTCCAAATCTGATAAGTTTCATGTGAATGCGTTTTATGTATTTTTAATTTTTTTTTAGAATATACTATTACAAGTTATTAAAATGAATGTGGATCATATTTATAAACTGCATCTGTTGTGCTTAATTTAAAATTGTCTGTTCTAAACGGCATAAGTGGTAAATTGTCAGTGTTTACTAAATCTAAAGGCCCAGGATTATCGGACCATGCATAGCGTACATACATGGGCTTTTTTACATTTTTAGAATACACTACGATGTTGTTTTCGTCGTTTAAGTAAGCTTTTGCCCATTCAAAATTTCCGTCCTCACCTGCTATAGCAAAGCCTCTTAAATAGCCATATTTGTCTAGAGATTTTAGTTGGCTTCCGTAAGTATTTAAAGTTATAATTATTTTGCCATCTTTAATTCTA
The DNA here is from genome assembly GCF_030407435.1 of Winogradskyella bathintestinalis. GTDB lineage: Bacteria > Bacteroidota > Bacteroidia > Flavobacteriales > Flavobacteriaceae > Winogradskyella > Winogradskyella bathintestinalis. The sequence continues at coordinate 265,158 of NZ_JASDDK010000004.1, read as the reverse complement.
TTGCTTTTGTAAGTAGGGCTACGTTGTAATTTTCCATTATAATTATCATGTAGAGAAAGTAGCGCTAACCGTTTGCCCACCTCTTTTTTGTTGGTAGGATGAATGTCGTTAGCATTACCGATATCAATGGTAGTAATGATGTCTACATTTTTCATTTTTGAAGCCTTAGTTTGGCTTTCACGAAGTTCTGCCCATTTATTTTCAGATGGCTCGTCTACTTCTTGTCTATAATTAGCTAATTGTACTATGTAGAATGGCATAATTGGGTTTTTCCATTTATTGCGCCAGTCTGTAATCATGGTTTTTAGTAAGTGTTCATATTCAACTGCTCTATGCTCATTAGCTTCTCCTTGGTACCAAATTACACCTTTAATAGGTAGCGTATGTAATGGTGCAATACCACCATTGTAGAGCAGTGTTGGGTAAGAAAAAACACTACCATTAACTACTCTTGGAATTGGAAATTTTGAGGTGTCTATGGCGACTCCTTTTTTGTATTTCCACTCACCATTTCTAATTGGATTCCCCCAAAAAGCACTTGTGTACATGCCTCCTTTGCCTCCAATATCAAAAACGCGAATGGTTATTGTATTTCCTTTTTCTCTTAGAATTTCTTTCGGAATCACATAATTTCTAAAATTACTAACTCCAAAAGTTTCACCAATTTTATGTCCATTAACCCATGTAATATCATAATCATCTATTTGAGTGAGTGGCAAGTTAAAATCTTGATCTAGTTGTTCTTTAGGTACGTCAAAAGTCCGTCTAAACCAAAAACTTCCATCATGATTAGGATACCCAAAGTCTTCCCAAAAGGCAGGAATTGTAACTGTGTTCCAATCAGAATCGTCGTAATCATCTTTATACCACTTTTCATTCATCCCAATACCTTTCAAATAATACTCTTTATCCCAAGTTGTTCTATATAACTCAAGCTCTTTATTGATTGTGGCAAAATCCTTATTTGTTGAAGAGATGTCATTTGTGATTTCATCGAACTGAGGGAACTCTTTTAAAGCATCTAAACTCATCCATGTTTCTATAGTGGTTGCGCCTAAGTTGCTGCTGATTAATCCAATAGGTATATCTTGGTTTTCTACTAAATATCTACCATAGAACCATGCTACAGCACTAAAATTTTGAGCGTTTTCAATAGTGCCTTCTAGCCATAACATTTGGCTCACGTCATCTTGAGGTAAATAATCAAGACCTATACTAACAGCACCTAAACGTAACTTAGGATAATTCATTTTAGAACTATCCAACTCCTTATAATTAATCATGTTTAATGTATACTGCATATTAGACTGCCCAGCACATAACCATAAGTCACCGATAAGTATGTTTTCTAAAGTTTTAGTGTCTTTTCCTTTAAATGATAATGTATAAGGTCCTCCATAAGGTATTGGATCTATTATAACTGTAAAATTCCCTTTTGCATCTGATGTTACTTTGTGCGATTGATTTTTTATGGTAACATGTATAACTTCATTAGGTTGAGAATGTCCAGATATTGGAATGGCTTTATCTCTTGGTACAACCATATTTGATGTAAATATTTTGGGTAATTCAATTTGACCAAGCATTAGATTTGGCAACAAAAATACAATGAGTAGCAATAATTTTGAAAATAATTTCATTTTCTGGACTAATTTTCGGAATTGTGATTAATTCAAGTTTAAGATTCTCAAATAGTTGTATTTTGATATGTTTTATTGAGAATATAATATATTTCAGGCATAAGGTATGAAATATTTTCATATGTTCGTACATATGAAAATAAATTGTCAATTCAGAACATTATTTCCTATTTTTAATCAACTTTTTATTTACTATACGCTATGAAAACTCCTCAATATTTTAGTTTATTACTTGTCTTGTTTTTGTTTTTTAATTCTTGTCAAAAAGATGAATCTATTGTAGTTGAGTCGTTGGAAATGCATAATGTTATCGATAAAATAATTGATATTATGGTAGAGGATATTTTTTCTCCTCCAGTAGCAAGTAGAATAATGGCATACCCCAATATTGCTGCTTACGAAATCATTGCAATTCAAAATCCAAATTATACCTCTTTAAACGGTCAGGTTAGTGATTTAAAGCCTATTCCTGAGCCCATATCTCCTTTAGTTAATTATAAATTATCCGCATTAATAGCACATATAGAAGTGAGTAAGACTTTAGTATACTCTAAAGATCTATTAAATAAATATACTGACAGTCTTTACGATAATTGGTCGTCTATAAATGAAAAAGAATTTGTTGCTTCAAAAGAATATGGACAACGAGTTGCTTCACATATAAACAACTGGAAAGACACAGATGGTTATAAGGAAATTCGTAGTATGACAAATTATAAGGTTGATTATAATGACCCTTCACGTTGGCGAAAAACGCCACCTTCTTTCATAGAAGGTATAGAGCCTCATTGGAATAAATTACGTCCTTTTGTTTTAGATTCTGCTTCCCAATTTATGCCGATTCCACCACCAACATTTTCTATGGATGAAGGTTCAGTCTTCTTTAAACAAGTAAAAGAAATATATGATATAAGCAATGAAATTACGGCACGTGGAGATGATTCAGAAGAAATAAAAATAGCTCAATTTTGGGATTGTAACCCTTTTGTGACGGTAACTAGAGGACATTTAATGTTTTCTGTAAAAAAAATTAGTCCAGGAGCCCATTGGATGGGTATATGTATGATAGCATGTGTAAAAACGGGTGCGAACTTTGATAAAACTGTATTCTCATATGCAAAGACATCAATTGCAATAGCAGATGCATTTATAAGTTGTTGGGATGAAAAATATCGTTCTAATTTAATTCGTCCTGTATCGGTTATAAATCAATATATTGATGAAAGTTGGGTGCCAATTCTACAAACCCCTCCGTTTCCCGAATACACTAGTGGACACTCCGTTATCTCAGGTTCTGCATCTAAGGTTTTAGCATCCATATTTGGTAATGATTTTGAGTTTGATGATACTACAGAGTTAAAGTTTGGACTTCCAATTCGGCATTATGCGTCATTTCAAGAAGCAGCGGATGAAGCTGCTATGAGTAGAATGTATGGTGGGATTCATTACCGTGCAGCCGTCGAAGAAGGGATTAAACAAGGGAGCGATTTAGGTGCCTTTGTAGTGGACAATTTGAAAATGAAAGACTAATAATTAAATCTTCATTTTAAACTTAATTAGGACTGGTTTAATATATGTTCATACATGATTAGTGGTATTTAATTCTCTTTTTAAGCAATGTATAATTATTAAAATCTTATTTCTAAAGAGTTATTTTTAATAAATCAACATTTTTAATTATTTATTAGGAATCTGAGACTTTTTGTTATCTTTATAAATTAATAGTATGTATGTACATATAAAATTTTAAAGATGTCGATAATTAAGTGTTTCAAAAGCGTAATGATATTTGGCTTTATAATAAGTCTTTTTTCATGTCAAAATCAGCAAAGCCAGTATTTTAAAATTAGAGTTATTGATGCCGAAACAAAAAAAGGAGTTCCTATGGTTGGCTTAGTGCCATTAACTCAAGAACGATATTATACCGATAGTAATGGTTTAATTGCTTTTGATGAACCGGGATTAATGGGGAAAGATGTTTATTTTGAGGTAATGAGTGAAGGCTATGAGTATCCCCAAAATTTGGGTGATAAGCGAGCGGTGCAACTATTTACCAAAGCAGGAGACAGTGCGACAGTAGAAATACGAAGAACTAGTGTAGCCGAACGCTTATATAGAAGTACTGGTGTAGGAATCTATAGAGATAGTGAGTTGTTAGGGGAATCATCTCCTATTAATATCCCTATTATTAATGCCGATGTTATAGGACAAGATTCTAACTTAACTACCATATATAAGGGTCAAATATTTTGGATATGGGGAGATACTTTTCTACCTCCGACCTATAAAGGAAGTTTTTCTGTAAATGCTGCAACGAGCTTATTACCAGGAAAAGGAGGACTAGATCCAAATGAGGGTGTGAATTATAACTATTTTGTAAATGAACAAGGTCAAAGTAGACCTATGATTAATTTGGAAAGTCCTGGTTATGTGTGGTTCGATTGGATAATGAATTTTAAAGATGAAAAAGGTGAAGAGCAATTAATTGCAAAATACGCTAATGTTAATTACTATTTTGGAAATTATGAACGCGGAATTGCTGTCTTTAATGATGAAAAGCAAATTTTTGAAGATTATAAATCTATACCTGAGTGGTTGCCTGAAGGTCATACTTGCCATCATCCATTTGTAGGAAGTCATAATGGTCAAGACCTAATGTATTTAACGACTAATTTTAGCTATTTACGTGTACAACCAAAATTAGAATCGTTGGTAAATCCAAGAGTATATGAAGCATTTACGTGTTTGAAACAAGGAACAAAATTTGATGAGAAAAACCCACAATTCGATAGAGATGAGAATGGTAATTTAATATATGCCTGGAAGGTAGATACTGATCCAGTAAATTACGATCAACAAATGCAATTAATTAGTGACGGACTGATGCAGCCAGAAGAGGCTTGGGTTCAACTCACAGACATAAACACAGGTCAGCGCCTACCGATGGTTGGTCGTGGTTCTGTTTATTGGAATGATTACAGACAGAAATGGATTCTAATCACAGGCGCAATGGATACATGGTATTCTGAAGCTGATACGCCTATCGGACCATGGGTATATGCTAGAAAAGTAGCGAATCATAAAAGCTTTCTTTATAACCCAACGCAACAGTCAATATTTGATCAAAAAAATGGAGAAGACATTTTCTTTGAAGGGACATTTACTAAATTTTTAAGTTCAGAAGAGCGCGTGCCTCGTTATGATTACAATCAACTTACTTATAAATTATCATTAAGCAATGAAGATGTATTCTTGCCCGAAGCGGTTTATAAATATAATGATGGTTATGGATTTATAAAAGATATTGAAGCTAAAAATTCAATTACAGATGTTGGTTTTTATGCGTTGCCTAAAGACAGAAAGGTTGATGGAATGGTAGCTGTTTATCAGAATGAAAATAAACAATTAGCATTAAACGGTAAAGAGCCTCTATTTTATGGGTTTCCATTAGATAGAGATGAAAGTCTTAAATATACAGGAACCTGGGAAGTACAAATTATCTTTGCTCCGTTTGAAAATTCTTTTAATCTCAACTTAAAGAAAGAAGGTGGAACGTTTGTTGCCACTACTAATAAGGAAAAATTCAAAATCACTAATCCTAGAGTTGAGAATAATACCTTGTATCTAGCACTTAATCACCCAGAGGGTACGTATGAATTAGAGGCTACAGTATTGAATGGGATAGTAAATGGCACATGGACAAAAGGTGAACATAACGGCACTTGGGCAGCAAATGAACTTACTAAAAAGTGGTGGGGACAATACACAAATACTTTAGTGGATTTATATGAGTTTAAAAATACAACTACGAATGATGTGTATTATAGTACGAATACTATTCCAAAAATGGGCTATATTAAAGCAGATTTACCAATATGTAAAGTATGGAGGAATCCGAGTAATCAATTGTTGGCAGATTTTGAGACTAAAGATGTAGTATTCAATTAATGTGTTATTATTTATTATTGACCGAGTGTCAAGTATAAAAAGTAATATTACGCTATTTTAATAAATGCAAAAATAAAACCTTGTAAGTCATTATTTTATGTGGTTTTTAGTGGTGTCGGAGACAACGACCATATCTTCAATTTTATAGTGTTTATAAGGCTTTCAAAATGTATCAATTTTGATTAATCGCTTTTACATTAGTACTGATGTGTTACTGTTACTACTAATCTATCAAACAGCCTGTTACCAAAATACTGCAGTTTAATTTATAGCAGAATTCATCAAGATAATTTTGCAGATATTCACCAAAAATTTTATGATAGATTCCTAAGAGTGCTCTCTTGGCATTGCTAATGGCAATGTGCACCCATTTTAGTGTTATTTTCTTATTAGTCTTTACACTAACGTGCATCTCAACGTAATCCGAAATACCAATATAACTGGTGCTCTAGTCACTAAAAAGTCTGCACTTATCATCAGGATTACCTCAAACAAGCTCGTTAACCTGTTCTTTTTTATGTGTTTGTAACACTTTTATTTTTGAAATAACGGCAATGGCTTTCCTTCTTTCCTGTTTTTGGATTTTTAAATCTTGCTAAAATAGAAACGTAGAGGCTTTCTTGATTCTATGTGCAATTACATATAGAAATGCTATTTCAATCAATATTATATCTAATTACATATAATTAATTTTAACTTAGACTTTTAATCCAGAAGCTTTGGGGTCATTACTTTAATCACTATATATTTTTATACCTGTTAAGGTATAATTTATTCTACAAATAAAATAATATACCCAAAAAGGTATAGTTTTTAAATATTTTATTAACTTGCACCCATAAGGGTATATTAATGAAAGATTGGAATCGACATAATGCTATAGCTGATTTTGTTAGAACAAACAGAAAAGCAAGTAAAATGACACAGACAGAGTTATCAGACTTGACTGGCGTTGGACTTCGCTTTGTACGCGACCTTGAACAGGGAAAACCAAATTTAATGACCGATAAAGTGAATCAAGTATTACTCTTTTTTGGAAATACATTAACACCAACACCTATAAGCGATGAGACAAGGAGAAATTTGGGTGCATAATCGAAAAGCAGGAATGCTTATTGAAAATGACGAAGGTTATCTATTTCAATATGATAAAGCATATTTGGCATTGAAAAATGCTACACCTGTTTCATTAACATTTCCGTTACAGGAGGCACCCTTTACCTCAGATAATTTATTTCCATTTTTTGACGGACTAATTCCAGAAGGATGGTTGCTAGATATTGCAGAAAAAAACTGGAAACTTAACCCAAGAGATCGTATGGGATTATTACTAACCACCTGTCGTGATTGTATAGGTAACATAAGTATTATAGAAAATGAGTAGTTGCTTAGCCTGTCATAAACCATTAGCATCAGGAGACAATAAGTATCACCCAGCCTGTCTTGTTCGTTTTTGGGAAAGTGATACACCTGTATTTCAATTAGATTATGCCATATCACAGATAAATGAACTTGCTGAAGAAAACGTTGCACAGCGTATTATAGTAACAGGTGTGCAACCTAAATTATCAATGGGCTTTACAAAAACAGCCACTGAAGAACGTTTAACCATAGTTGGTGCTTTAAACGGAAGATATATTTTAAAACCACCTTATTCTGCTTATCCAAAAATGCCAGAACTAGAAGCTTTGTGTATGTTAATGACACAAGCTTGCGGTATTGAAACCGTTCCTTTTTTATTACTGCCTTTAAAAGGTGGAGAGTTGGCTTATATGACGAGACGCATAGATCGTAATGCGCAAGGTGAAAAGTTCGCTATGGAAGATGCGTGTCAATTTAATGAGCGACTAACAGAGCATAAGTACAGAGGATCTTACGAGCAAATTGCCAAAGGGATAATCGCCTACTCTAAAAACCCCATAAAGGATGTTGTTCATTTTTATGAACAAGTGATAGTATCTTTCTTAATAGGAAATAATGATATGCACTTAAAGAATTTTTCGCTAATAGCGAAAGAGTCTAATGCATACGAACTCACACCTGCTTATGATATGATTGCTGCACAATTATTATTGCCAAACGATCTAGAAGATTTAGCATTGAATCTAAATGGAAAGAAGCGAAAGTTAAAACGAAACGATTTTAATGAAGCCATGTTAAAAGCACACATACCAGAAAAAGCAATTGAAAATCTTTGGAATCGTATTGAAAAAGGGATGCAGGAATGGTCAGGATTGATTGATCACAGCTTTCTTTCAGAAGAACGAAAAGAGAGTTTTAAAGAATTGATAAATTATAAAACAGCTCAATTAACGATTGAAGTTGTCAAAAATTAATTTAGAATAAAAATGGCAAATAGCACACACGCACATTTGAGATATAATATTCTAGACCATTGCTTTCGTAATAAGTCTTATAGTTTTGAAGAATTATTAAACGTAGTAAATGAAGGAATTGAGGAGTTATTTCCTGGAGAAAGAATTTCAGAAAGAACATTAAGGGAAGACATCAAAGTTTTCAGAGATAAGAAAGACGGATTTGGCGCACCACTTAAAGAAGGAATGAGAACTTATAAGTACTCAGAAACTAATTTCTCTATTGCACAGCGACCTTTACAGAAATATGAACAATACTTAATTGATGCTGCACAACAACTGTTATCAAGATTTGAGAATCATCCAAAGTATAACAAACTGGCAGAAGCCTTAATTAAGTTTCAAGATGAAGAGGAACAAGAAAACGATGCTAAAAAAATCTTGTTTTACGATCATAATGAAGAATACAAAGGTATAAAACACCTAAAACCATTATATCTAGCTATTAAGAAAAAGCAAGCTTTGCAGATAGTTTATAAAGGCTTTAAAGATAAGGAATCATCAGTTTTTGAATTTCACCCACATATTTTAAAACAATACAATAGACGATGGTTTGTCTTTGGATATAATAAAACAGTTGAAAGGTGGCAACACAGTATTCCATTAGATGAAAGACTTATTAGTTTTGAAACACTTGAGGACGTCAATTATTCAGATTCAGACAAAGATTGGGAAATATTTTTCAGAACAATGGTTGGTGTAACTAGAATAAACGAAAATGTAGAGAGAGTAGTTGTGCGTTTCCATAATGGAAGGGAAAATTATTTTAAAACAAAACCATTTCAACCAGATTACGAAGAGTTTTTTGAAGAAGATAAACAGGATCAAGTTTGGTTTGAGACAATAATAAATAAAGAATTAGTACAACAGTTATTGTCCTATGGTCAAGAATTAGAGGTGCTAGAGCCAGAGCAATTAAAAATACAAATGAGAGAACATTCAAATACAATGCAACAGTTTTACAAAGAATAACTGTGCGGTTACTCTGCATAGTTTAGTTATTGATTTGCATTATTGAATTTAAAGAAGTTTATGAGAGAAGACAATTACAAAGAACATGAAGATGTGAAAATGATTACCAATCAACTTTGGAAATCAATAAGTATTCTACGTGGAGTTTTACCAGTTGAGCAACATCATATATACCTTTTTCTTTTGTCTGCTTATTATGATGGCATAATCGAAAGAGAAATTATAGAAAGAGAGGTTAATTATGAGGGTTTATTCTATGTCTTAGAAGATGACTATAGATACTCTGAACTCTTAAACATATATAGGCCAGTAATAAACAGTCTGCCAGAATGGACTTTAAAAGATATAATTGAGGGTCTTGTTATAATAAATAAAGATATCCCAGAATTTATATTCAACGCAGTTTTCGACAACCTACTGTTTAAGCTAGCAAGTAATCAAGGTAAATATTCTGGGGAATTTCTACTTCCTAACGAGGTTAGTAACTTAGTTATGGAATTAGTTGATATTCCAAATAGAGCTAAAGTCTTTAATCCATTTGCTGGATTAGCTTCATTCGCAACGCATCTTAATAATGCAGAAAGTTATTATGGCCAAGAAATAATTAATTCTACCTGGGCTTTAGGAAAGTTGAGACTACTTCGATTAGAAAAATCCAACAGTATTAATATAGATTATAGAGTTGAAGATTCGATAAAGAATTGGCCAGAATTCAACGATTTTGATTTAGTAATATCTAATCCACCATTTAATTACAAAATTGATTCTCATATAGCACATCAATTTGGTAGGAGAAGAATGAATGCTGAAACCTATGTAATAAATAAAGGTTTAGAATCTATAAATTTTGATGGTAAAGTCGCTTGTGTGATTTCTCAAGGATTACTTTTTAGAGGTGGTGAAGAGCAAAAATTTAGAGAATATTTAGTTGAAGAAGGATTAATAGAAACTATTGTTTCATTACCTGGTGGAATTTTAAAACATACTGGAATTCCTGTATGTATAATGATTTTAACACGAAAGAGAAATTCTAATCGAAATATTAAAATGATAGATGCTTCTTCTTTTGTAAAGAATGAAAATAAAAGCGAGAAACGTCTTGAAGTGGACAGATTACTTAATCACTTATATAAGTTTAGTCGTTCTAAGGCAATTACTGAAGTAAATATTGATCAGATAAGAGAAAATCATTACAACTTAAATATTAAAAGATATTTTGTAGAAGATTTTGATGGTATTCCACTTTTCGAAATAGTAAAGAATATTAGAGGACAACGAGTTGGTAAAGAAATGATAACAACCGGTAAATTTGTTCGTACTAGTAATCTTAAAGATAATGATGTTTCTTATCAATTAGAGTTAAATGAAATAAAGGAAAGAGAACTTCCTTCCCATTCCAGTAAGATAGATTTTGATTGTATTCTTGTTTCCACGAGATGGAAATCTCTAAAACCTACTTTATTTGAATTTAAAGGTGAGCCAATCTATATTGGAATAGACTTACTGGCTCTTAACATATATTCGAATAATTTTGAAGTTGACCCACATTATTTAATAAGTGAATTAAGATCTACTAAAGTTTTGAAACAACTAGCTGCATTTCAAAATCCAGGCGCAATCACATCATTAAATAGAGCTGACTTTTTTGAAATAAAAATTGATGTACCAACTATAGAAGAGCAACGCGCTAAAGTCAAGGGTATATTAGAATTATCTGAAAAATTCAAATTACTTCAAAAAGAAAGAAATGCTTTAGCTCATGGAAATCAAGTTGCTACTTTTGATGAGTTTGCTTCATTAAAACACTCATTGGGCACACCTAGACAAAACATTTTATCCAATGCAAAAAGTCTAATTCGCTTTTTTGAAAATAATAATTCCGAAGCTTTTAATGAAGTAAAAGATTTATACAATAAGCGTTACGATACAAACTTAGTGGATGATTTAATTCAAATAAAAGACGATGTTAATCATATTTCAATCATTCTTGAAAAAGGAGAAAATGGCTTAGTATTAGAAAATTATGAGCTCAAACCTATTTCTATACAGGAAATTAATAAAGCGCTAAGAAGCACTAGGAAAGCTAGAGGAAATTATAAGCCTCAATATGAAGAACCACCAAAAACTGAGATTTCCGGTAAAGCTATTAAAGCAAACATCACCTTGTTTAAGGTGTTGATTAATAATATTTTATCTAATGCTGATAAATATGCATTTAATTCAAACAATAGTACTAATCAATTGGTTATTGAATTAAAAGCGACCGAGGATGTTTTAGAATTTGAGATTAGAAATAATGGAATACCATTCCCAAATAATTTTAATAAAGATAAATTTACAGCAAAATTTTCTACTACCAGCGTGGATAACGGTTCTGGCTTAGGAGGCTATGACATTAACAGAATTGCTAAATATTTTAAAAATCCAGATTGGGAACTAATACTAAATAATGAGGATATATTTCCTGTAGTGTTTAGGTTTAGTTTTCCAATAATACCTATGATAAATGAGTAAGAAATATAATGTACTTTGGATAGACGACCAACACGAATCATTAGATGCGGTGCATAAAACAGCAACAGATTTTGATATAAAATTGTGGACATATAAATCAATGAACGGTGGCTGTGGCGAACTTGAAGCTAATCTTTCAAAGTATGATGCTGTTTTATTAGATGCTAAGTTTTTTGAAAATGAAACGGATGTACCAGGAACTGAAGACACTAAATGGGTTCACAAAACTAAAGACCGAATTAGAGATTTAGATAACACTTTAGCTTATTTTGTATTAACTGGACAAGCTAAAACTTATGCGTCACCAGAATTCAACAATGCCTTTCCTCACGTATTTAATAAAGGGGTTGATAAAGATGAAGATGAACTGTTTAAAATGCTTGTCGATGCATGTCAGAACAGAGAGTTAACGAAGCTAAAGCATAAGTATTTTAATCCTTTTGAAATGTGTACTGATACATACTTAGGAAAAAAACATTTCGATAGGTTACACAATTTGGTTTTGGATATTGAAAATCCAAGTCAAATTAAAATTGCTCAAGATTCTCTAACAGGAATAAGAAAAATTGTAGAAGCTATATTTACTAAGCTAAATGAGATTGGATGTATTCCAGATGACATTATTCAAGACAAAGGTTGGATTAATGGTTCCGGAATATTCTTATCAGGAAGACATAGGGATTATATCCATAAACAAGAAATCTTACATCCAGTCATTGCGTTTAATATATTTAAAATATTAAATGTTACTCAAGATGGATCTCATAATCAAGGTAGTAATTTAGGTGTAGATGCATACATGGCATCTAATACTAATACATTTCTATATCAAAGTACTATTTTACTGCTTCTTGATACTTTAGATTGGATTAAGCCATTTATAGATAATAACAAGGATAAAGCAATAAATTTAGCCAAATGGGATAACATACAAGTAACAGCAGTTTCAACTTCTATTAAAGGCGAAGTATTTAGAATAGCAGATAATGGATGGGGTACTTTTAAACAAGCTGGTAGTACAATAGAGATTAGTATTCCACCTGCAATGGTTACTTCTAATAATTTAGCACTAAATCAAAGTATAGAAATAACAACAGAACCAAGTCCAGACGGAGCAAAAACATTTATTAAAAACATTATAGTTTCATAAAAATATGATCACAGGAGAATTAAAATCACAAATAGACCAAATCTGGAATACCTTCTGGACAGGCGGAATATCCAACACCATAACCATCGTTGAACAGTTAACATACCTAATCTTCATAAAAGATTTAGATGAGACCGAAACGCGTAACGAGCGTATGGCAAAACGACTAAAAAAAGACTTTAGTCCCATTTTTGGTAAAGACCAGCAAGATTTCAGATGGAAGAATTTAAAAGAAATGGACGTTCAAGCGCGTCACAACATTTTTAATAATTCTGTAGATGGTATTTTTCCATTCATTCGCAGCCTAGGAAGCGAAAAAAGTTTGTTTAGCACCTATATGAAAGATGCCTCTTTTGGAATAAACAAAGCTGCAACTTTAGACCTAGTTATTGAAAAACTAGAGCGAGTTGATATGTCCAAACAAGACATAAAAGGAGATATTTACGAATACCTTTTATCCAAACTAGAAGGTGGTGGTACATCTGGCCAGTTTAGAACACCACGTCACATTATTAAGTTAATGACCGAAATGATGCAGCCAACTCTAGAAGACACCATTTGCGATCCATCAGTAGGTACAGCTGGTTTTCTAGTAGCTGCCAAAGAATATATAGACAAGCACTATAGTGTTACAGAACTAGACAAACATAAAGACCACATAAACAAGTACATGTTTAACGGTACCGAATTTGATGCCACCATGCTACGCATTGCTTCTATGAATCTATTTTTACACGGTGTTGAAGAACCTAATATTGTAGATGTAGATGCAGTAAGTAAAGACAATACTGTAAGTGACGCCTATACACTAGTATTAGCAAACCCACCATTTAAAGGAACTATAGATAAAGAAAGTATTGCACCAGGCTTGCGTAATGTAACCGATACTACAAAAACCGAATTACTATTTTTAGCTTTAATGCTGCGCCAACTTAAAAAAGGAGGTCGTGCAGCAGTAATAGTACCAGATGGTGTATTGTTTGGAGCAGGAAAAGCCTTTAAAAGTATTAGAAGTGAAATTGTAAAAAACCATAAGCTAGAAGCTGTAATATCCTTACCTAGTGGTGTGTTTAAACCGTATTCTGGAGTTAGTACAGCTATTATAGTTTTTACAAAAACCGATAATGGTGGTACAGACAATGTTTGGTTTTACGATATGCTAGCCGATGGTAAAAGTTTAGATGATAAACGTAATTTACTAGTAGAACCAGAAGTATTTGAAGCTTTTTCTTTTGATGGCGTGGTTACAGATGATGCAAAAGAATTACATGATAAATTTAACCTACCAGATATTTTAGCACGTTACCCAAAACGTAACCAAGATAAAAGAGCAAGAACAGAACAATCCTTTTTAGTACCATTTGAAGAAATCAAAGAAAACGATTGGGATTTGTCTATTAACCGCTATAAAGAAATTGTGTATGAAGAAGTGGAATATGATGCACCTAAAGTAATAATTGACAGGATAAACGAATTAGAGAACTCTAGAAAAGACTTGATGTCTAATTTAAAACAGGCATTTTAATGAAAGTAGATTTTAATCATATTCCTAAAGGTTGGAAAAAAGTAAAAATTGCTAAAAAACTATTCTTTCAAGAAGGACCAGGTGTTAGAAAATGGCAGTTTACAGATAAAGGAATTAAGCTTTTAAATGTAGGTAATATAAACAATGGTAAAGTAGATTTGGCAGCAACAGATAAACATTTGTCTGTTGAAGAAGCTACAGGGAAATATGCCCATTTTTTAGTAGACGAAGGCGATTTATTAATTGCATGTTCTGGTATTGTTGTTGATAATTTTCATAATAAAATTGCTTTTGCAAAAAAGGAGCATCTACCATTATGCTTGAATACAAGTACTATGCGTTTTAGACCTCTTGAAGACGATGTAGATTTAAATTATTTTAAATACTATTTACAAACCGTTCATTTTACATCTCAGTTACAAAAATTAATAACAGGTTCTGCTCAATTAAATTTTGGTCCAAGTCATATTAAAAAAATAGATTTTTTATTTCCACCCCTAAAAACCCAACAACACATTGCCAGTATCCTAGACGATGCAGCAGCCTTACGCGATAAAACCGCACAACTACTAAAAGAATACGATTTGTTAGCACAATCTATCTTTTTGGATATGTTTGGGGATGTTGTGAATAATCCAAAAAATTGGAAAACGAATACAATAGAACAATTGGTAGTCAATGAAAAAGGTTCTATAAAAAGAGGTCCTTTTGGTGGCGCTTTGAAAAAAGAAATATTTGTAGAACAAGGTTATTTAGTCTATGAGCAATACCATGCGTTAAATAATGATTTCAATTTTGAGAGATATTATATTGATGACAAAAATTTTAAAAGACTGAAAGGATTTGAAGTTAAACCAGGAGATATAATTATTAGTTGTTCAGGTGTGTATTTGGGTAAGCTTGCAATTATACCTAAAGATGCCAAGAAAGGCATTATCAATCAAGCCTTATTAAAAGTAAAATTAGATGAGAAAAAAATAAGAAAAGACTTCTTCGTCTTTCATTTTAGACAACAGAATTTTAGAGATAAATACTTTGGAGCTAATAGAGGAGCAGGAATTCCAAATTTCCCACCAATGGCAAGCTTTAAAAAGTTTCCATTCATTACACCACCTATTAATCTTCAAAATCAATTTGCAGAAAAAATATATTTAATCGAAAAACAGAAAGAGTTAGTGAAACAAGAACTACAAGAAAGCGAAGATTTATTTAATTGCTTGTTGCAAAAAGCGTTTAAAGGGGAGTTGGTGTAGTTGGTGTCATTGAGAAGACGTAAGGGAGCCTGTGCTGAGCGTAGTCGAAGTATGGCAATCTTAATAATAAAAACAATAATTATAATAAAATATAAAAAAAGAATATAAATTTAACAAAACTAGGGTCGAGTGGCCGAGAAGAACGTTTCGCACGATTATTATCGCTTGAGATATACGTCAAGTGAGTACTAAATACCAATGTCAAGAGAAAGTGGATTTATTTCTGCTACAATTGATAAAACAGCGAGCATTGCGCTTGTTAAGTTGTTTAGTTTAATGTTGTTCATGGGTTGATATGTTATGTTAATGACCTCTATCACAATATAAGCAATTATTATACCTGAAAAGTGTAGCGGTAACTGCCCATTGCGCGGTAAGTGCCGACAGAGCATGTTCAATCATAAGCCTGCTACTAGTGAATCTCGACCCTTATTTTTATAATGAAGAAAAAAGAAGAACATCCTTGGATAAAATTTAAAAAGTATCCGCATATAGGTTTTCCATTAGAGCGTAAAGACATCGCTAAATTGGAAGGCTATATTATGGATGACACCAAAATTGAAAAACACAGTTTTCTTCCTTTTTTACACCGCACTATCTTCCAAAGAAAATTTAGAGCAAACACAGATGGCTTTCTAAATAAAAGTAAAAAACGTACAAGAGTAAAAGCAATAAGACCAAAAGCAAGAGAAATATTTTTCGCAAGTCATTTTGATGCTCAAATTTATTCCTATTACAGTTACCTACTTTCCGAAAAATATAAAGAGTTACTTAAAACTAAAAGTTTCGATAAGTCTATTGTAGCCTATCGAAAGCTTGAAATTGAAGGAAAGAAGAACAAAAACAAATGCAATATAGATTTTGCTTTGGAAACCTTTCAATTTATAAAAGATAATCAGGACAAAGAGCTAACTGTTATTGTCGCTGATGTTACTAAATTCTTTGACAGCTTAGATCACAAAATTCTGAAACAAAAATGGGCAGAAGTTTGGGATGGCTCAACAACACTTCCTAAAGATCATTTTAGAGTTTACAAATCTTTAATCGATATGAGATATGTAAACGAGAATTTGCTGTTTAGAAATTATAAAGACCGCATTTGGGTAAAAACAAAAACGGAAAACAATCCTAATAAAACGAGAGTTAAACAAAAACCAATTAAACATAAGAAGTTTTTAAAAGATAACAACGCTATAGCATACTGTGAGAAACCTGAGTTTTTAAAAAACAGTTTGCATTTAATTTCAAAAACTACTGAAACAAAAGGGATACCCCAAGGAACAGCACTTAGTGCAACATTGGCTAATATTTATATGTTAGATTTTGATCAAGAAGTTCAAGATTTTATAGATAGCGATAGCGTAAAAGGATTTTATCAGCGTTATAGTGATGATTTAATCATTGTCGTGCCAAGAGAACATGAAGAGGAAGCTATTAGGCGAATACGATCTTTAGTCGAGGATAAAGCAAAATTAGAAATACAAGCTGATAAAACAAAGGTATATCATTTTCATCAAGCAGC
Organism: Winogradskyella bathintestinalis; assembly: GCF_030407435.1. GTDB lineage: Bacteria > Bacteroidota > Bacteroidia > Flavobacteriales > Flavobacteriaceae > Winogradskyella > Winogradskyella bathintestinalis. The sequence continues at coordinate 248,259 of NZ_JASDDK010000004.1, read as the reverse complement.
AGGACAGTTTAAGGGAATTGAAGTTGATGAAAATACGGGTGAAGAAAAAAATAAAACACTAGAATATTTAGGGTTTGAGTATGATGGTCAGCGTGCTTTGATAAAAACTGCTGGCTATTCAAAATTTAATCGTTCTATGAAACGAGCTTTTAAAAGAGCAACCTCTTTAACTATAAATGCAGATACTACAGACGATAAAATTCATAAAAGTTCATTATTCAAGCGTTTTACTTACAAAGGTGCTAAAAGAAGACAGATTTATAATGGTAAGACCAAAACAACACGCTACGATTGGGGAAACTACCTAAGTTATGTAGAAAAGGCTAATGTGTCTTTCCAGGCGTTTAATGGAGGTGATAATATTAAAAAGCAATCAAGAAAAAGCTGGGAAAGATTTAATGAGTTGATGGGTAAAACAATCAAAAAAGTGGAAAGAGCCAAAATGGAAAAATGAATTACCGGAAAGAAACATATCCTAGTAACTTAAATTCTTTGTTAGATAAAGCAATGCTAATTGCAAGTGATAGTATTGAAAAGTTAAACTTCAATAATTGTCCAGGCATTAATGATTTGTATTATGAGTTACATAAAACTTGTGGTGTTCAACCGGAGTATTCTGTAGTACGCGACAAAAAAGTATATAATGCCATGGGATATGTTGCAAATATAAAATCAGGAAAGTCAAAATCTTTGAATGAATTTAAAGGCTTGTATGTTTTTGGAGAGGAGATAGATGGTAAAGTAACACCAGTATATGTTGGTATTAGTAGAACTGTATATAGAAGACTGAGACAGCACGGTTTTGGTAAATTGCATAATGAGTCAACCCTTGCTTATTTAATGGCAAAAAACGAAAATAAAGAACTTACTAGAGCAAGTTCTAGTAATAGTATTCTAGAGCCTAAAAAGGAGCTTTTGAGAAATTTTAAGGTGGCACTATATCCAGTATTAAATGACTATGAATTGTATTTTTATGAAGTAGTATTAGCAGGTATTTTAAAAACAAAATGGAATACTTTCCGAACACATTAGTATATTAGAAGTATGAATTCAAATTTCCAGTTTCTTAAAAACGAGTTTGCCACCTTTCACGATAGAGCAGTTAAGGCAGAACAGTTGGTTATTACAGACCCTCGTACATCACTAGTGTATAGTCGTATGGCGTTAGAAGAAGCTATAAATTGGATGTATGCGAATGACGAAGACCTTGAACAACAATATAACACAACCTTACATAACTTATTAGTACAGCCCGAATTTAAAGAACAATTCAATCATAAATTATATAATGAATTATTCATTATTAAGAATGCAGGAAACTTAGCAGCACACAACAAACCCGTAAATGATATAGATTCACACAAGGCTATAGAGGCACTCTTCTATTTTGGCAAGTGGTTTATCAAATCATATGCAAAAGAGCCAGTAAGTGAAATAGGAATTTTCGACTTTGATTATATTCCTAAAGAAGGTGGCAGTACACTTTCACGTAAACAAATAAAACAACTTCAAGAGCAACTTGATAAAGAACTAGACACGTATCAAGAGCAACTAAAAACCAAAGAAGCCGAAAGACAGCAACTAGCTGATGAAAATGAGCTATTTAAAAAGCAAATAGAAGCATTACAAGCACAAATAGAAGCGAATAAAGTTGAAGCTAATATTGAAGATGAAGTTAACCATCCACGTAACGAAGCGGAGACGCGTAAATATCTTATAGATGTTGCACTTCGTGAGGCAGGTTGGGATTTAAAGGGAATAAACGATAAAGAATATAAGGTTGAGTATATGCCCAAATCTACAAACATATCTGAGACAGGATATGTAGATTATGTACTATGGGATGACGATGGTTTACCATTAGCGCTAGTAGAAGCAAAACGAACCTTGGAAAGTGCGAGTAAAGGTGAAAATCAAGCACAACTGTATGCTGATAGTTTAGAAAAAATGCATGGTCGTCGACCAGTAATGTATTACAGTAATGGTTATGAAATTTTCTTGTGGGACGATCAGTTTTATAAACAATCACGTCGAGTTCACGGTTTTTACACAAAAGCAGAACTACAGACTGCAATGTTTCGTCGTACACATCGCATGGATATTCGCACTACACCTATAGATACAGAGATTTCAGGACGTTCGTATCAAATGCGTGCCATAAAAAGTATTGCAGAACATTTTGCAGGTAATGATAAAAGCGATGGTAAATTAATAGGAACTAATCGTGGTGCACTATTAGTATTAGCTACAGGAACAGGTAAAACAAGAACATCTATTGCATTTTCAAAATTAATGCTAGAATGTAATTGGGCAAAGCGTATTCTATTTTTAGCAGACAGAACCAGTTTAGTAGATCAGGCAAAACGAAACTTTGTAAAACATTTGCCAGAGCATACTAGTGTTAATCTATTAGAAGAAAAAGACAATCCAGACGCACGCTTTGCGTTTTCTACCTATCAAACAATGATGGGTTTAATAGATCGAAGTCGTGATGAAGAAGCGCGTTTTTATGGCGTTGGACATTTCGACTTAATTATAATTGATGAGGCACACCGTTCTATCTATAAAAAATACCAAGCCATATTTGAGTATTTCGATGCCTTATTCTTAGGGTTGACGGCAACACCAAAAAATAGTATAGATAAAAACACCTATCACATATTTGGTTTAGCAGATAAATCACCTACTGATGCATATACCTTTCAAGAAGCAGTAGATAATAAACATTTATCACCATATCACACTATTGAAATCCCTACTAAATTTCTTCGTGAAGGGATTAAATACGATGAGTTGTCTGATGAAGAAAAGGAAGAATTTGAAGAAGAAATATTAGATGGTGAAGAAGCAACAGGTAACGAGTGGATTTCCTCTTCAGAATTAAATTCTTGGTTATTTAATAAGCCTACTGCTATAGAAACCTTACGATATGTACTAGAACACGGTATTAAAAAACGAGGTGGTGACGAATTAGGTAAGACCATAATTTTTGCTAAAAACCAAAAGCACGCACAGTTTCTTAAAGATACCTTTATGGAGCTCGATAAAGAACAATTTGGTAATGATTATGTAAAAGTAATAACCCATAACGAGCCTAAAGCCAAAGAGTTTATAAATCGTTTTTGTGACGAAGAAAAGGAACGTTTACCTCAAATAGCGATTTCAGTAGATATGATGGATACAGGGATTGATGCACCTAGTTGTGTTAATCTAGTATTTTATAAGCCAGTAAAATCCTATTCTAAATTTTGGCAAATGATTGGTCGTGGTTCTAGATTACGTCCAGATTTGTTTGGAGCAGGTCAAGACAAAACGCATTTCTTGATTTTTGATTTATGTGGCAATTTTGAATTTTTTAATGAAAATCCAGAGGGTATTGAAACAAGCTCACAAAAGAGTTTGACAGAGATTTTATTTGGTTTGCGATTACGTCTTGCTGAATATTTAAAAAGCAATCAGTTTATAGACGATGATGCACTACAAAGTTTTAGAACGGAGTTGTTAGATGGTTTGCATAAAGATATTACAACACTAGATTTAGAGCGTTTTGATGTAAAAATGAAACTAGAAATTGTGCACGAATTTGGTAACGATAATCGTGAGATCTGGAACCATTTATCCAAACGTGATGTAAAGCATATAGAAGATGAATTAGCACCTTTAGTTAAACCACAAAAAGGAGATACAGACTTAGCGAGATATTATGATAAATTACTTTTCACGCTAATAACTAAAAGACTCGAAACACCAAATAGTGAAGAATATATCAATAGCTTTATGATACCTATTACAAAAGTAGTCGGGACATCAAAAAAGCTATTAAAGAAAACAACTATTCCAGCAGTAAAGTCCAAAGAAGCATTAATCAAATTACCTCTAGAAGAGGATTTTTGGAAAGTAGAAGGTATTGTACATCTTGAGAAACTAAGAAAAGGGGTTCGTGAGTTGGTTAAATATATTGATCCAGAGGATCAACGTTATGTAACAACAGATTTCGCAGACTATATCATTGAAGATAAAATAAAAACAAATAGATTTTCAGACACAGAAACACCTGAATATACATCACCCTTTCAAAACAACATACATCGTCTAGAACAATTAATTCGTGAGAATGAAAATCATATTACTGTAGCCAGAATTAGAAAAGGTGAAACAATAACTAAAAAAGAACTTCAAGTATTAGAGGACATACTATTCAAAGGTGGTATAGATAAAGAAGCTATTGAGAAAGAATTAGGATCACAGTTTAGTTTAGTGAAATTCATTATATCATTAATGGGCTTAAGTCCGGAGAAAGTAGATGCTGCTTTTGCAAAATTCACCAATGATTATCAATTAAACGCTGTACAAATACAGTTTCTTGATACTATTAAAAAATTCCTAACTACTAATGGTAAGATTGAACCTAGTAAACTATATGACGCACCATTTAAGAATTATCATAGCATGGGTATAGATGGCGTATTTACGGAACAACAAGCAGATATGATTTTCAAAATAGTAGAAAACTTTAATCAAGCCAATTAACTTATCACAGATTACTTTAATAAACTATGCAATTACTTCGCATAGTTAGATCGTAGTATTGCAGTATTAATCTTAAATACTGTTCGTATGACTGCATATCAAAACTTTTGGGACGCTGAGATAGAAACGCTTCTTCAGCAATTAGACGCACCACAATCTCTAGAAGAGAATATCGTGGACACCTTAAACAATTCGAGAAGAACCGGAATCTTCCCTAATCAAATTATTAATGCACTTCGTATTGGTTTGTCTTTAAAAGAAGGCAATCAGAATATGGCATTTGTAGCATCTATGCAAAGTGGTAAGTCTGGAACTGTATATTTTTTATGCAATTATGTATTACCTGCAATAGGTTTAATTAAAGAATACGAATCCATCTTATTTGTAACGAGTATGCGTGATACAGATTTATACAATCAGAATTGTCGTGTATTACAACGTGAATATTACGATTGTGTAACAGGAGATATGAAACCTTCGGTATTAAAAGTAATGAAAATGAGTGATTTCTTTAATCATCCAAATCCTCATAAAGTCGTAAACGAATTTGATGTGCAGCTAATTGTTCGTGACGAGGACCAATATGGTTCTGGTGTAGAATCTTCATTTGAGTTAGCCTTTTTTGCAGAACTTCGTTACCGAATGCCAGATATCAAATTACTTGCAGTAAGTGCTACACCTTATGATATTTTGGATGCACAATTTACAGGGGCAACAGATGTAGATGTAATAGTTGGTGTTCGTCCACCAGAATATTATGGTATTTCTGAAATGTTAGCTGATGATATTATTGAAGACATTCCAGAAGGGTTTAGACCAGTACAAGCGCAAGAGGTAGATGGAGAAGTACACTATACAGTGCATCCAAAGACCGAAGAATATGTGAACCATTTAAACTCTTTTGAGAATGGATTAGGAATCATTAGAGAATCCAATACTACTAGAGCGATTGAGCTAAGAAGATTACTCAAAGACCAGTATAAAAAGCAATGCACCACTATCGTAATCGGTTCTGATGTTGCATGTGATTTTAGTATTAATGAAGGTATTAAGGAGATTTCTGATTTGATTCTAAAAAGAGGACAACGCGTAGTACTTATAATTGTTCAAGCACTTACAGCTGGTAAAGATTTAGGTATAATTAAAGAAAAAGTACGTTTCGGTATTGAGCCAAGAGATAGACAGCTAGCAAACGGTGCGCAAGGTATTACAGGTCGTTTTTGTGGTTATCATAAAAATCGTGATTTTAAACTGATGGCCAGCAGAAGTCTATTAGAACATTATGCACAGTTTGAACAAGATTGGGAGATTTTTGCAGACGAAGACTGGCGTAACGATTTATTCAATAGTAATGTTAGAGGGTTGAGCACGCACACAAAGTTTGTAAAAACTCAGTCTGAAGGAGCATTTACACCTATTGAGCATATTGAAGCCCTTAGTTACAATGAGCTATTGAGTGAATCAGGAAGAGAAAGTTTATCATTTATTGATGATGATGCATATCACCGTTTACTAGATTATTTTGAGTCAACTTTTTACAATGTTTCTACAAAAGGGACACGTTTCAAGCAAAAAGGTGTTACTGTACGTATTGCTTCTGGTTACAATCAAGCTAGTAACCGCGTCTATCGCAATTGGAACTGTAATCTGAATGATGATTTTGGGAATATATTTTTTAAAAAGCATCCCTATAATTATGGTATTCTAATCAGCAATTATCCTATAGATGATGAGCGCAATACTTTAGGATTTACTGGTATTAAAATTCTTAAATCATGTAAGCAAGAATGGCGTCACCAAGAAACGAATGTGCAAAATAATTCTATGTACGGAAATAATGATGCAGCCTAATGTCAGTCGTGTCAGTAGTTTATAAATGCGTTCATCGATATAAAAATGTAGTTTAACTAAAAAGTGATGAGAATAAGAGATCCGTAATGACAGCTTGTCAATTTAAGAAAGTCTTAACAGTTTGGAACAATGGTTGCCAAATTTATAAGCATAAAAAAAGTCCCAACATTCGACCGGAAGGACTTTTTAGATTGAAAGTGAGTAGTATAATGTAAAGGATACTACCCTATATTTTGTGGCGCTAATATAGTGTCTTATAATTTATCTGCAAAATATACCGATTTCCTTTCGCGGTTTAGGTCTATCGTCTGTAAACGTTGACCATTTAATTAATTCAGAATACAAATGAAAAATTTTCATTTAGTACACGATGATGGTGTGTACAAACTTAAGAAAGAGAATGCGCAGCGAGCCTCTAAAGTGATTGACGCTAACAAGCCAGAGGCTATAAAGGCAGCAAAAGAATTTATTCAAAATCAAGGTGGAGGTAGCCTCAAAATTCACAATAATAATGGTGGTTTTCAAGAAGAGAGAACATATCCTAAATCAATGGACCCTAGAAAAAGTAAAGGATAAATTATGGAAAATCTATACAAAAACGAAATTAGCAAGATTTTAGAAGAATTAGGTAAAGAACTTGATATTTCTAGAACACAGTATGAAGAGGTGGTAAAAAGTTACGAAACGGTCGGTAGTTGGTTAGCCGATGACACTTCTTCCCTTAAAGAATTTAGTCCTAAAATTGTACCTCAAGGATCTTTTATGTTGGGAACATTGATTAAACCAATTTGTGAGGATGACGACATTGATGTTGACCTAGTATGTAGATTAAACAAAAAACCAGATTCGTGGAGTCAGAGGCATTTAAAACAGGCTATTGGAGACAGACTTAAAGAACATGGCACGTATGACTACATGTTAAAGGAGTATGATGATAGAGACTATTATGAAGAGGGTGGAAGAAGATGCTGGACATTGAAGTATGCTGATGCAGCTGGTTATCATATGGATATTTTACCATCTTTTGCAAATGATGGACTGACCATACTTTTAGAAAAGACTTTCAGTACAGGCAGTGATTTGGATACAGACAATTTGGCTATGCGAATCACTGACAGGGAAAAAGATGGTTATGACACAGATAAAGATGTAGAAAATTGGTTAAAAAGCAATCCTTTCGGGTATGCAAAATGGTTCTTTGAAAAGGCTTTGTTAAGCACCAAACGAATGTTTAGTTTAAATGAGTCGGTAGATCCGATCAGGATTTTTGAATCTGAAAAGTTACCGTTGCAAAGGGTAGTTCAGCTATTGAAAAGGCACAGAGATATTATGTTTTCGTCAGACAAATATGATAGTGAGAATAAACCTATTTCAATCATCATAACAACCTTGGCTAGTAGAGCATATGACAAAAGTGAAAACATCATTGATGCGTACACGAATATTGTTAGGAAAATGAGAGGTCTGATTGAAGAAAGAGAAAATCCAGAAACCGGTAAATTGGAAAAGTGGGTCGCAAACCCAGTTAATATGCCAAATGCAGATTATGTCGGTGAAAATTTTGCAGATAAGTGGAGCTATGTGAAACAAAAAGAGGACTATTTTTATTTATGGTTAGATAAACTTGAAGAAGACTTAAAAACTCTTCGAAATAGCCAGGGAATTGGTTTACAGTTTTTGAATGAGTCCATGACTGATATGTATGGAAAAACGGTAACCAACAAAACTTTTGCTAACTATGCTAAAATAAGTACTATTGAGAGACATGAAGGAACAAGAAAAATGGCTAACAAGACGGGGTTTCTGGGGGCTGTAGGCTCGAATGTGCCAGAACACAATTTTGAAGGGAATAATGGCGAGTAAATTCTTTAAAAGAAAGAACAAAATTTTTGGAATGCCTGCTTATCTGCAATTGCAGATCATCAAGCAGGCTTTTCCAAATACAACGGTCTTAAAAAAGAGCTGGAATAGTTTTGAAATTTTCATAAAATTGCAGCCTACCCCTTTAAGTGACACATATAAATTAAAAATTATTTACAGAAAAAATTTATATACCGAGATATACGTGATAGATAAAATTCTAAAACTAGCGCCAAATAGAAAAAAACTTCCACATGTATATGATTCGGATAAACAAAAATTATGCTTGTATTCACCATCAAAACGGGAATGGAAGCCAAATATGAGAATAGTAAACACAATCATTCCTTGGGCGAGTGAATGGTTGTATTATTACGAGCTTTGGTTGCCAGAAGGGCAATGGTATGGTGGTGGACATGATGAGTATCCAAATGAAAAATTAGATAAAGTTTTAAGAGATGAATAACGAAAAATTTAAAATACTATCCATTGATGGTGGAGGAATTAAAGGAGTCTTTCCTGCATACTATCTGTCATTGATAGAGCAAGAGTTGGCTAAAAGAAATGATGGAAAAACTAAAATTAAAGACCATTTTCATTTAATAACAGGCACATCAACAGGAGGAATTATTGCATTGGCTCTATCTCTTGGAATACCTGCACAGGAAATATATGATCTTTATATAGAAAATGCTGGTAATATATTTAGAAGGACAAAGTACTCTAAACTAGGTAAATTCTCTTCTTTCTTTAAGCAAATTTTCTGGGCTACCCATAAGAGAGAAGTATTAGAAGATTTGGTCAGAAATAAATTTAAAGAATATTTTCAAGGTGACGATGACCCGAGACTAAATGACTGTTTGACACACGTTGCCATTCCAATATATGATTTGATAAAGGGAAATCCAAGTGTTCTTAAATCCCCTTACCATCCAAATTTTAAAAGGGATTTGCATATTCCTGCCTATAAGGCTGCAATGGCAACATCAGCGGCTCCTACATATTTTGACCCATACTCTTCTGAATATTTAGATTTAGATGGTATGAACAGACCATTTAACAATAAAGTGGATGGTGGTATAATGGCGAATAATCCTACTTTAATTGGAGTGATTGAAGCATTGAAAGCATTTGGGAAAGATTTAGAAGATTTGGAGGTTTTATCTATAGGTACTGGTTACAAAAAATTCACTGAAGGAGATTCAGAAAGAAAAAAATGGGGTCTTTATTATTGGATGGTAAAAAACGGTAGAAAAAGATTAATTGATTTATTTATGCAAAGCCAGTCACAGTTAGTAGAAAATTATATTAGTCTCTTATACCAGGGTATTGACAAGACAGAAAGAGATAATCCTAATTTTGTATATGATCGAACTAACATAATTCTATGTGAAGATGATTATATTGATATGGATGAAAAACGACCTAAAAGGATAAAGAATTTTGCAGAATTAGCTATGGCAGAGTTTCATGAGAAGGGTAGTCACATATTAAAAACCCATTTTTATTAAAAACTAACTTTATGGAAGATCAAATTTTACATCAAATCTCACAATATTTAGATATATCACCTTCTGATTTTAAAAAAGCTCAAGAACGGTTTAATAGTTCGAAAGATTGGTTAATAGGCGGAACTTATGAATCTGGGTATAATCCAGATGTATATTTACAAGGTTCATTTAGGCTTGGCACCGTAGTGCGCCCATATAAGGATGATAAAGATGGAGAATTTGATATTGATCAAGTATGTGAACTTACCAAAGTTAATCCGCCAAAATATTCAAAAGTTTTAAAAAACGATATTGGCAATAGATTAAAAGAAAATAACGATTATAAAAGAATGCTCGATGAAGAAGGTAGAAGATGTTGGACTATTAAATATGCTTCGGAAGAGGGGCGTCCTGGTTTTCATATTGATATTTTGCCAGCATTGCCTTCTAATAGTGATGTAGCATACAAAATTGATATTACAAATCAAGAAAATAATATTTATACTTGGTCGACATGTAATCCTAAAGGCTACTACTATTGGTTTAAATCAATGAATGTTTTTTCAACAGAATTTATGCAATCTGCAAAAAGGGAGATATTTGAATCCAATAGAGAGTTGTTTTTAACTAGTGATGATGTACCTAAACAATTAGTCAGAACCTCATTACAACGTGCTATTCAAATAATGAAGCGTCATCGCGATGTCTATTTTTCAAAAAAAGACTATAGGCCAATTTCTATAATAATCACCACAATAACAGCTAAAGTAAATCAAAGCAATAAAATACTTAATACTATACAAGATTTTATTCATTACGTAAAAAAGCGACATAAATTTTTAGTCAGGTATGGGTATTTAGATGTTGATAATATATTGGATTATGAAAATAAGAAATGGCTCATTCCTAATCCTGCAGATATTGCGAAATTCGGAGAGGAACCTGACAATTTTGCTGATAAATGGAACAACGATGAAAATCTTTCTAATGCTTTTTTTGAATGGGTTTATCAATTAGACAGAGATTTAGAAGGATTCAAAAGGAGCAGATTATCCGATGATTTGAATTTGAAAATAAAAACTTTTGGTATTGGAGAAAAATACTCAAATATTGTGATTAAAAATATTCAACAAAGAAACATACAAACACCCAGTTATTTTTCTGGCACTGAAGAACATTTACTTGATTTAATACATTTAGGAATTGAAAAAAAAATAGATTGGGAAACTGTGAAGGATTTTGCACAATCATATTATGACACCGCACCTGATCAAAACCATAAGGATATAGCTGTGGTTAATTTTTATCAAATAGTTAGGCATAGAAATATTACTCTATCTGATAAAGCAGAAGCTCAAATTAAGGATGTTTTAAATAGAAATGGAGATTCGACAGCATTTATATTATGTTGTAATCTATTGTTGGGAAAGGCTAATCAACTAATGATAAGAAACGCTTTCAGGGAGTTTCCTTATGAAAATATTCTTGAATGGCCTATAATGAGGTTATATGAGAAACCATTATGGCTAAAATAAATTACTAATGACTTTTATATTGTGAAAATTGAATCTTATCTTAATTCTCAATATCTAATACAAAATCACCTACAGAAAATTAAATGTAATTATGCAATTCCTATTATAGTATAAAGAGATGCTCTGACTAATTTCGTTGGTCTTTAGTCGCAGGCTTATATAGTTTTAGTCATAAGTGATTTAAATCCATCTACAAAAAGGCTTCTTACTGCAGCATTTCCATTGCATGTGACAAATAAATTATTTCCCCACCTTCAGCACATACTAATTCCTTCATTCCGCAAAAACTACATTCGCTCAATAGTAAGAGCTTCCAGTTCCACGCAATACTAGTTATGTCCATTTCGCGCATGCCTATCGGACATACGCTACATTACCACAACCAGTATTTTTAGCCAACGCGCAAATAGAATTTCTATTGATGTTTTTAAAATAGCATCTCAATAGTTCTCATTAAGCCATTACTTTTCCAATAAAAGATATAAAATTAACACCTAACAAATGGCATAATCAGGCTCATGCTTCGCTCTTTTTATACATTCTTATAGATGTAAATTTTAGGTTATGATGTTGGAAAAGGTAACAGCGGTGGCGCTATGGGAAGTAAATGATGATTGGATAATGCTATGCTATTCATGTCTTGACTTTTCTTATTGTAGCATCCTGCTTAATAACTTTGAAGAAAAGGAAAACGCTCAAGATATAATAAGTAAATGCCATTATTGATATCTTAACTAAATGATGATTTAAGTTGAAATTATTGAAGAATTCTAATTTTCTGGTCTTAAAATTTTAAACACCGAAGTTTTATTTATAGATGAAATTTATATTGAATGGCAGTATGGATTTTTGAAGAAGCATCGAAAAAAATGTATAGCAAGAGGGTAACACGCTGCGCGATGTTACATTTAATTAATTGCCTGATATTTAAGTGTTTGTAATTTATTAAAATTGAGAAAACTATAATTTTTGCGACAAATCCTCTTGAAATCCTTGTATTCAGGCAAAATTTTGCGACAAACTTAAAATTATGGACACATTTTCATCAATTAGAATAAAGACAGAAGTCGTTAAGGATTTTAGGAAATTTTCTAAAACTGTGGCATCCACACATTCGGAAGCATTGGAAGTAATGATGACATTTTTTATTGAAAATAGAATTTCACCACATCAAGATTGTGGTCCTAGCTTCCAGAAATTAGAAAAAAATATTCTGAAAAGAATCAATGCACTTATTGCCATTATAAAGGATATAGAAAAGAACCAAACCAAACCGACAATGGCGATGTTGCAAGCACTTTTCGAAAACGTTGAGCCAAAGCAGAAATTAATGGTTGAGAAAAGTTTTGAGCAATTAGAGAAAGAAAGATTGAATAAAGAATTTATGGCGCGACTCAAAGAAAAAAGTGAATATGACAATAAAAAAGATGGTAAAGATTAAAATAATTGAAAGCAAGCCTAAATTAAATCAATTAGCATCAAATGCTATGAAGTCATATGGGCACTGTAAAATTTTCAATTTTAAGCCCTTTAAAATCGATTTTTAAGGTAAGGGTAAAGGTAGTTTCTCGGAAGGTAGGAATAATTGATTAGCGCTTTTGAAAAGCACCTTAATTTTGATTCTAAATCACATTTCTAAACAAGATAAATAATTTAGGGTTTTTTAAATAATTGAAATAATTTTTATTTTTTAGGTAGCTTAGTTTATATATGTTTTCTATTGTTTAATAATGTTTGTATTATAGACCAGTACTTGTTCACTACATGACCAGAGCTTGTTCAGTACATGATCAGAGCTTGTACCGATTTTGGTCATGTTCCAATCTTATATCAAGATAAATCAATTGATATCAAAATTAATTAGCGCTAAAAACACTATAAATTTTAGATTTAAAATTGATTGTATTATTACTTTTCTTTCCGGGCTTTTCTTTGAGTTTTCAGTTTTTCTTCAAGAATTTTCATATCATCGCTAACTTTACGATCTACTATTTTTGCATAATGTTGTGTAGTTCTTAATGATTTATGACCAAGCATTTTACTTACAGTTTCAATAGGTACACCATTGGTTAAAGTCACAGTAGTTGCAAAAGTATGTCGTGCTAAATGCGTAGTTAATGGTTTTGTTATTCCGCATAGCATCGCTATTTCTTTTAAATATGCATTAGATTTCTGATTGCTAAACACAGGAATTAATCGCTCACTTTTTATAACTTTCGGGTCATAAGCGTAGCGTTCTAAAATTTCTTTCGCAATGGGTAACAACGGAATACTGCTTCGGGTATTCGTTTTGGTCCGTTTGATATTTATCCATTGTTTGCCATCAATTCCGATACTGATATCTGATTTAGAAAGTTTCTCAACATCCGAATAGGCGAGACCTGTGTAACAAGAAAATACAAACATGTCTCTTACGACTTTCAGTCGGTCGAAATGTAATTCTTTTGTATATAACGTATCTATTTCCTCAGCAGTCAGATATTCGCGCTCTACAGCTTCAAATCTTACCTTGTAGTTGTAAAATGGATCTTTATCCATCCATTGATTTGCTAAAGCAATTCTAATTATCTTTTTGAAGTTATTGATATATTTTAAAGCTGAGTTATGATTACATTTCCTTACTGTTTTTAAAAAGAACTCAAACTTTGTGATAAACAGGTAATCAATATTCTTCAATTTGTAATCTTCAAGATTAAACTCTTCCTCAATATATTGTTTCACGTGGTCGTAACATGTCCAATACCGTTTGGCAGTACTGACTGAAATATCCTTACCGGCCAAAAGGTCAGTTCTCTCATTATGCTCTTTGAAAATTTCAAGTACAAATCTTGTCTTTTTACCACCACCTTTTAAAAGGTTCATCATTGAATTGACCGTGATTAATTCGTCGTTGTCAACCATTCTTTGATGTATTTTACGAAGTTTATGTTTCAGGTTATCAATATGATTGTTAATTTCAACTGCTTCACGGTTATTACCAAGTGCACGTTGTGATTTTTGACTCCATCTTTTTGGTTCGAGCCTTCTCGTAATACTATATTCGAGTCTTTTAAGATCAACAGTAAGGCGTAAGTAAATAGGTGCTAAACCTCTGTGGTTTGTCTTTGATTTTAGGAGGTGAAAATAAGTGTGAAAATCTGTTTTCATAATTTCTATGGTTTTAGGTCTCTTTGAGGTTACCTAAAATTAGGAATTATAAATGATATTTCAAAAATTTTAACAGATCCAAAATATTGAAAATCAGTAATTTAAAGGTGCTCTGGTGACCCCTTTATGAATAATTAAATAGGTCACCGTATTGGTCACCTTTTATACCATATTAGATGCAATTAAATGATGTCAAATAAAATGAAAAACCCTGTAAATCATACATTTACAGGGTTTTTGTTGCGGACTGTCGTCCAATAAGTGGAGTCGGAGAGAATCGAACTCTCGTCCAAACAAGTAACCAAAGGGCTTTCTACACGTTTATTCTTTTCTTGGGTTTTAGACTAAAAGCTGGTTAAAGACAACCCACTTTTAGCTTAGCTTCTTAATCTCGAAAGGGCATCAAAGCGCTACCCAATCTTAGTCAATTTTTACGATGCCTCAATTAGAAACGCCACTGACTAGGGCTTTTCGGAGACATTTAGCCTTCCTACCTAGTAGGAATGAGCACGAATCTTACTATAATTCAGATTATGCAGCTAAAGCGTAGTTATTCTCGCCGTTTAAAATTTGGTCTAGCCTTTTACGTGTCTCAATGCCATTACACGACGTGCTTACCATTTAATTAATCTCGCTGTCAAAACCAGTCGACCCCAAGTTTTTTCCACAAGAGTGGAAATTTCATAAATGATAATTATTTTTCGTCTATTTAAAAATCTTAAAATTTATAATAGAGTTTGCAAAGATATTAAATAGTTCTATATCTCTACGATAGTTACATTGCAAATTTTGTTTCAAACATTTAGATTTAGGTTTCACCTCACATTAGTGTCAGGATATTTAGATTTTATCAACATAAACACACCATAAAGTGCGACGCCAATTGCCACTATACCTAAAACAATAGATCCAAATTCATTTTGTAAAAAGCTAAAAGCATCAGCTCTGTTGATGTCTCCATTAGCACTTCCCATGCCAGCCTTAACAAATAAAAAAGACATAATGGCTGCAACAATTCCTCTCGCGGTAAACCCCATTTTTCCGGCTTTAATCACTAAACTTTGGGCGTCACTGTCAATACTCGAATGTTCAATATCTTCCTTAAACTTTCCGGAGTAAGCAACATAAAATTCATAAATAGCCTTACCTAATAATATAAGTGCAATTCCAAAGGCAATAATATTTCCATATTCTGAATTGAGAAATTTTGAACTCGAACCAGAATTACCAGAGGAGCTGCCAAAAGCCATTTTTATGGCTGAATATGCTAAAAAACCATAAATTAATCCACTCACTCCGTAAGCTATACGTTTAAAATATCCTTTAGTATCGTCATCGAGATTTTTAGGATTCGCGAATGCTTGATAAAGTCGGTAAAGCATATAACATAATAAGCCGAGACCTAGTGCTACAAGTAATACCTTGCCATAAGATTGCTCCGCCAAGAACTTGAGAATACCATCCTTTCCACTTTTACTGCCTCCTTGTCCAAAAGCAGCCAATGCCGTAAGAACGCCAATTAGAAGATAAACGATTCCTTTAGCTCCCATACCTAAACGGGATATTGTTTCTTTCTTTGAACTCATGAATTTAGATTTTTTGGTTAATAAAGAAATAATTAACAAAAAAAAATCAAAAATATTTGACGTAAACAATTCATTTTTTATCTTATTTGAAATGTATTAATTTAAAAAGTCACAAAAGAATTTAGTTAGATATATCGAATACTTATGATAAAAGAAGGAACATTAATAAAATGGAATTGGGGTAATGGAACAGCAACTGGAAAGGTGAAAGAAACCTATGCAAAGAAGGTGATCAAAAATATAAAGGGAAATGAAGTCACTAGAAATGGGAAAGCGGGTAATAAGGCGTTATATATTCAACAAGAAGACGGTGATTTCGTTTTAAAAAGTGAAAGTGAAGTAGAGCGGATAGATTAACCTACAAAATTTGTAAAGGTATTTAATTCGGCTTATTTTTGAGCATAACTTAGTTTCTCACTGTAGTGGGAATGAAAATCAATTTTCATGACATTCGCCATCATTAAAGAACGAAAAAATCCACCAGACAGACGTGTGGTATTTTCACCAGAACACTTAGCCGAAGCCCAATTAGCTTTTCCAAATGCGCGATTTATTGTAGAATCTTCTGAAATTAGAATATTCCCAGATGAGGCTTATAAAACTATGGGCTTTGAGGTTTTAGATGATGTCTCTGAGGCCGATGTTATGATCGGTGTAAAAGAAGTGCCAATTAATAACTTAATCCCAAATAAAAAATACTTTTATTTTTCGCATACTATAAAAAAGCAACCCTACAATAGGAAACTTCTTATAGCTATGCTTGAGAAAAATATAGAAATGTTCGACCATGAAACTATCGTAAGAAAAAGTGGTGCTCGTCTTATAGGATTTGGTCGGTATGCTGGCTTAGTTGGCGCATATAATGGGTTTAGAGCTTTAGGTTTAAGAGACGGTTTATTTAATTTACCAAAAGTTGAGACTTTAACAGATCTCAACCAAGTTAAGGCTGAATTGAATAAAATTACAATACCGAATTTAAAAATTCTTTTATCAGGAACAGGAAAAGTAGCTTATGGAGCAAAGGAAATTTTAGATCACTTAGAAATTAAACAAATTAGCGATGCTTTGTATTTAACGAGTCAGTTTACAGAACCAGTTTATGTTATGGCAGATGTAATGGAATATGCCAAACGAAAAGATGGTAAAGTAGGGGATAAGCATAAATTTTATAAAGATCCGTCGGGTTACGAAAGTAATTTTATGCCTTATGCTAAAGAAACCGATTACTTTATAGCTGGTCATTTTTATGGCAATAATGCACCTTACTTATTTACTAGGGAAAACGCCAAACATCCTGAATTTCGAATTAATTTAGTGGCTGATATTTCCTGTGATATTGATGGCCCTGTGGCAAGTACCATTAGGCCTTCGACTATTGAAGAGCCTTTTTATGGCTATAATCCGAGAACAGAAAAAGAAGTCGCGTTTGATGCGGAAAATGCAATAACAGTTATGGCAGTGGATAATTTACCCTGCGAATTGCCTAAAGATGCAAGTGAAGGTTTCGGCGAGACATTTTTAGAACACGTTTTGCCCGCATTTTTCAACAACGATGAAAATGAGGTTTTAAAGCGTGCCAAAATCACTGAACATGGTAAATTGACTAAGCGTTTCAGTTATTTGCAGGATTATGTAGATGGAAAATAGAAATATGAATAAAATAAAGAAAGCCCAAGTTAATTTTTAGCTTGGGCTTTTTGGTTTTAAACTTCTAGGAATTATGATTTCAATATATCAATCATAATATCCATTTCGGAAATCAGCTTATCAATTGAGCCACTATACCCTACGGATTTAAAATTTATTTTACCATTCGGGCCAATAATAACTTTTGTTGGGATACCGTCAACTTCGTATTTTTTTGCCACTTCGAAATCTCTAGAATCTTTAATCTCATTGTCATAAACGACATGGAAATCGTAGTTGTTTTTAGCGATAAAATCTTCAACCAGTTGTTCTCTGTTTTCACCACTTTCAAAAGTATCGACAAACAGTAATTCTACGTTTTCATCATCCTTATATTTAGTCACCACTTTTTGCATGCCTGGAAAAGAGGCTTTACAAGGGCCACACCAAGTAGCCCAAAAATCTAATATTACAACTTTGCCTTTAAGATCGGCCAAGGTAATATCCTGGCCTTCCGTATTTTTTAAAGTGAACTGTGGGGCTTCTTCATCGATTAATTTCGCCTTAATTTCTTCTACGCTTTTGTTATAGCCTTCTTTTTTCAAATCCTCTAATTTCATTTCCACATCGTTAGAATTTGGATTCATTTTTAGATAGGCTGTTTTAAATGCAGATTTTATATCGTCATTACCATTGCCTAATTTTAAAATTTTTTCAGCTTTATCAATAACGGATTCGTATTGGTCATCTGCCATTAAATAACTAATGTATCTGGCATTAGCTTCAGCATCGCTAGACTCAGGATCGTGTGCTTTTTCTTGATAAGTAATGGCCTCTTTTATATTTCCTTGTTTAAAAAGTATGAAAGCATATGTGTCTGCATACATTTTATAAGAGGATCTCAGATTTTTCTCGTATTGTTTTTGTGTGAAATATTCTGGTTTGTCGGTTGGTTCTTTTTGTAAGTCTGTAATTAAATCGAGTGAAGTTTTGGATAATTTTTCGGCTTTATCTAAACTTTCGCCTTTTTCTGCCATTGACCAAGCTAAATTATTTAGCATGGAAGCTCTATTTGTTTTATTATCTATATGAGATGCATATTTTTCAAAATTTTCCATGTTCCCATTATCAAAATGGTAGGTAGCAAGATTGGTAGCCATGTTACTTACCCAATTGCTCATTTTAGAATTAGCTTCGAGATATTTTTCAAAATGCGCTTCTTGCTTATCTATGTCACTCTCATCATAAAATGCTAAAACGGACTCATAACTGGCTGTTTTTCCTTTCGGAAATTTTTCAATAACCATGGTTTTAATAGAATCTGACTTTGATTTTTGACCAATGGTACTGTAGAACTCTATCATATTCACATAATCTTTTTCAAATTTATCTGTTTTCATGTTGATGTCCTCTAAGTAAGAATCAATAAGCTTTTTGCCTTCTACTTTATTATTTTCATACGCCAGTTGCAAGTATATTTTTTCCCAATCTTTTTTTAGATTAGGATCATTGTTTAAATCAGCTTTTAAAATGTCGGCGACCTCATTTTTATCTGCTTTGATGCCTTCATAATTCCCATTTCTAACTGAATATAGTGCAGCTGCCGCGTTACTGCCAGAAATTTGTGCTCCATCAGTATTATACAATGGTATAATATAGCCTTTTTCATTATTGGCCTCATAATCATCACCAGTTTTAAAGACAAAAGCTATGGCTTGTGCTGAATCAGGAATTTTTATGGATCCTGTATGTTCTCTCCCATTGGATTCTAAATCTATATCGGCAGGATAATTTTTAGTATTTACCAAATATTGATAAAACGCTTCGGTAACATTGTCGTTCTTATAAGTGATTTCTATAGTTTCACCAGGCTGAGGTTTCGCTTTAGAAATAGATAGCAATCCAATAGTTTTAGAGGTAGTTTTATCTACTTTGCCCTCGTTTTTACATGCCCAAAAAAGTGAAAAACTCAGGATGGTGTAAATAGCGATTTTTTTCATATTTAGTTTTTTAGATAAGTGTTTGAATTATAAATATACCAAAAATTGAGACGTAAAAGTTGGTTGTACCTCGTTATAAGTAAAATGCACTTAAATGGGTTGGTAAGAAACAACATTCATTACATTATCGTCTAGATCTACAAAATGATAATTGAGATTATCCTTTTTATCAAACTCGCCATCCATGTTAGTGTCTGCAATACTTTTAAAATATAATCGGTTCAGTTGCGGAATAATTTTCCAATCGACTAATTGAGTCAATTCTGGTGATATTTTTTTGAGATTTTCACCATTAATATTACTGATATATAAAGATTCAAAATCTTTTGAATTAATTTTTGCATCGTTGTTCGTATCTAAATCTCTTATTGTATAAACCAAATACTGCCGTCCAGTTTGTATTCTTATATTTTCTAAAAATCGGATAGATGTAATTTCTACAATTTTATCGGTTAAAGCTGTGATTTTTTCTGAATTAAGCTGTTGGAATTTAAGATTACTGAATTCACCAGTAATATTGAAATTATGATAGCGAGAGATATTATATGTTTTTTGATGGCTTTTTTTACTATAACTTGAATATTTTGAATTGTCAGTTATATATCCAATAGGATGGATGAGATAATCCGTACTGTCTATTAAAATGGGCAGATCGGCAATGGCAACTTTTGAACTGTCTCTTTGCACTTGTTTTTCGGCGCTACCGTCAAGTCCAATTTTTCTCGTGCTTTCATTGCAGGCCGTCATGGATAATGCTAATAATAGCATAAAAAATGTTGATTTCATAATTCTAATTTTTTTATAATTGATTTAAATTTTTAATCATCTAATAACCTACTATTAGGAATATACCGAAAACTAAAATAAATAACGAGGCATCATAATATTGAAATGGTGCTAAAATAATGTTCAGTATATCTAAAAATAATGGACAAAAATAGATTCTAGATTAGAAATAAAAAAAAATGATTAAATGATTAAAAAAAAAGAGTTTATTTTTCAATAATATACTTCAAAAAATTGAAGCAAATTTCTATTACGTTTTATTGATTAATTTTTCAAGAGCTTCAATACGCTTTTTAAATTCTGCTTTGCCAAGTTTAGTGGCACTATATCGCGTGTATGGTTTTCGACCAATAAACTGTTTTTCTACAGAAATGTAATTTGCTTTTTCCAGCGCTTTAGTATGACTTGCTAAATTTCCGTCCGTGGAGCCCAATAATTCTTTAAGAATTTTAAAATCGGCATATACATTTGCCATAGGAACAGACACGATGCCAAGTCGTATTCTTTGATCGAAGCGTTTATTTGTTCGTTATTATACTCAAATTTCAGTATTCCGTATTTACTAATTAGTTCAATGCGCTGGTTTTGGTATTTGGGATGCGATAGTTGCTCTGCGCCAATGCTGTATACTACAACTCTTATGCTCATTTAAAATTCATTACCTGTCATATTTAAAAAGTATCCATGTACCATAAATAATATGCATAATTCTAAAGCCAAGAGCCCAAAGCCAAAATCCAGAACCGAGGTAATAACTAGCAATCAAACCTAATATAATTTGAATAAACCATAAATATTTAATGTCTCCAATATTATATTTAGATGCACTAATTAAAGCTAAACCATGGAAAATTAGCATTAAACTACCCGTCTGTCCATATTTTCCTTGACTTAAAATAATAAGTATATAAAAACCTCCAGTGATAAAAGGAGTTAGAAAATTTAATAATAAGCGACCTGATGAGTTGTCCCAGATTTTCTCACCTGTCTCATTTGCTTTTCTTGTGGTGAGTAAAATCCCAGTCTATGCACCAATAATTGCGTATACACCTGCGAGAATTCCAGATAATCCGCTTAAAGAAGTAAATCGAGATGATTTATTCATAAGATTTTATTCTCATTAATACCATTTTAATAATCTTGTTGACTCATATTAAAGTACTTTGAAATATAAAGTGAAATAAAATATTCGATTTGAACAAATATATTTTAGCGATTTGATTAAATTTATAATTCAATTATAAAAGACTAAACAAATATGACTGAATTACTTTTAGCTGTAGCGAATATTTCTGGTGGCATTTTATTAGGATTAACAACCTTAGATAAATGGGATGGTGAACGTAACTTTTTTAATAATATTGCTGGCTTTTTGGCACCGTTTGATACCATTATAGGTCTTGCTCTTATTATTTTAGCCATATTAGAATTTTGGGATGGTCTCTTATTTAATATTGTAAGTATTTTAGGTGGTATTTTACTTTTAACTCATGTATTCGGAAAAGTACCTTCTATAGAAACTAGCCTTAGAAAGTTATCCGACAAATTGATGCCCTTTAAAGCTATAATTGGTATCGGTCTTATTGTAATTGGTATAATGGGATTATTTTAAATTTTTGAATCCAGCTGAAGCACATATCCTAAAACAACCAGAACCTTACAAGTCTATTTACTTGCATCTGCAAATGTTAATTGAGCACACTTTGCCAGAGGCAGATTTATTATACAAATGGCGCATGCCATGTTATTATATAAACAAACGGCCTTTGTGTTATATTAATCAGAGCAAAAATTACGTTGATGTTGGTTTTTGGCACTCTGCACATTTATCTAAAAAATGGGATATATATTTAGTTTCCGAAAAACGTAAAGTAGTAAAATCACTACGTTATGAATTCGTCGATGATATTAATGATTCTATTTTTATTTCAATACTAAAAGAAGTAGAGGGATTAGAAGAAAAAGGGTTTTATAAAAAAGAATAGTTTTTAGGTTTTTCAGAAGGGTGCAGCGATTTTGGTACTAAAGTGAATTACCCTTTAAGAAGTTAATTGGTTTATTATAAGGGTTAACCAAGTCCGATAGTTTATGGAATCGCGAGTTATTAGATAAAGATAATTCTATTTTGTATCACTTCTTGGAATTATTGTATTCCGCCTATTGCAAATTGACATTTAATTCTTTTGAATTTATTTTACCAAAAACATTCCTAAAAAAACAGCCAAAAATCCAATCACAAAACTAGCTACGGTATAGACGGCAAAACTCATAAAATCACCCGATTTCAAAAACACATGGTTTTCATAAGCGAAGGTAGAAAATGTGGTAAACCCACCACAAAACCCAGTTGCTAAAAGTAAGGTTTGACTTTGAGATAAAGTTTCGTTTTTAGCTGCCAAGCCCAATATAACCCCGATTAATAAGCTGCCGATAATATTTGCAGCAAATGTGCCATAAGGAATGCCTGTTTCAGAATTGTTGAGCCATTTTCCGATGATAAAACGAAGTACACTCCCGAACCCCCCGCCTAAAAATACAAGTAATAATTGTTTCAACGTTATTGTTTATTAGTTAGTATTAGATAGTTGTTATTACTTAGTACGATGAGTATAATCATACGTTTTTAATCGTAAAAATTAAATTGTTGATTTTTTTGAAGTAATAGTTATAATCTTATAACGAATCTGTGAGCATCTTTGGTTAAATTTCTTTATATTCTTATAAAGAAACAATGATCAACCATTACCCGTCACACGTTTATGTAAACTTCATTTTAAAAATATTATGAATTAAAAACTTATTCAATCTCTACATAAATCTCAGTAACCCAATTTGCAGGATTTGGTTCGTTCATAGGGTCCGTTAAATACGTTTCGAGCCTTGCTCCACCTTCAACCATTACTAAATTATGATCAGCAATATAATTCATCGTTGTTTCCCAGGCTTCCTTCAAATTAGAATAATCTCCTTTTAAAACAGATTTTACGGCTTTAAATGATTCAAGTTTACCAGTTAATATATTTTCGTCATTAGAAATAATTTTTGAGTTGGTGGGTACACAACAAGAAAATATAACCGCATTATTTTCTTCATCCCATTTGTGATATAAAATAAACGGAGGTCCTGCCATGGTTACATTGTGAGTCATAGCATAAGCTCCTACTTTAGGGAGCATTGTAGTCATATTTTTTTCAAAATCACTAAACTTACTAGATGTTGTATTGTAAAGGTAATAGCCACCACTATGTTGGGTAATGCCTTCATGTTTAATACTATATTTCTTCATGTCATTTTGTATCACACTGTCTAGCATAGACAATCCATTTTCAAAATGAGGTCCAATTTGTTTTTCCATACCACCCATAAAGGCCGAAATCATTTTAAAATCGAAGGGTAAATCCTTGCCAGAAATTGTCCAAGTTACATCGGTGGTTCCATCCTCATTTGATTTAAACTGCCAATTAACATCAGATTTTGGGTAAGTGCCAAACTGCATTTCTTGTGTAATAGAAGCGTTCGGTTTGGTATCAATGGTTTTAATAGTACCTACACCATCATCATCTTTCCAAGAGTATGACCCGCCAATACCTTTAGTTTGTTCTGCTAATGTCACTATCATTTCCGGTTTTTCTTTAATCCAAGAATTCCAGTCCTCCCAATTTTTAAAGTCAATAACATTATTATATATTACTTGTTGCGGTGCATTTATGGTTTTAGATCGTGTAACTTGAAACGAATTTGGTTGCACTGCAATATAAATTGAAAACCCTATTACAAGGATAAGTAGTAGTAATAAGACGTATTTTATAATTTTCATTTTTAGGGATTAAATGTTATTCAATATCAAAGATAGTCATTTTATGATATGTGATATATATATTACATTTGTGTACAACTAAAACTAATAAAATGAATTTGAAATCAATATTAAAAACTTGTCTACTTGCCTTACTAATTGTGGCATGTAAAAATGAAGTAAAAGAAGAACCGACTGAAACCGCACAAGCTGTTGAAACAGAATTCAGTTATAACGTAGAAGAGTTTGCGGACATCAAAATTCTGCGTTATCAAATACCAGGGTGGGAAAATTTAAGTTTAAACGAACAAAAATTAGTGTATTATTTAACAGAAGCTGGTTTGGCCGGTCGTGATATTATGTGGGATCAGAACTACAGACACAACCTTAAAATTAGGAGAGCTTTAGAAAATATATATACGACATATAACGGTGACAAATCAGCTAAATCTTGGAAAAATTTTGAAACCTATTTAAAACGTATATGGTTTAGTAATGGAATTCATCATCATTATTCTAACGACAAAATAAAGCCTGAATTTACCAAAGATGAATTGTATAATTTATTATCTGCCACAAAAACTGAATTGGCAGATGAAGCCTTTGAAATCATCTTTAATGACAAGGATTCTAAAAAAGTAAATCAAGCTAAAGGTGTCGATAACGTGTTAGCTTCCGCAGTTAATTTTTATGGACCAGATGTTACTACAGACGATGTTATTAGCTTTTACAAGAAGAAAAAATCTCCGAACTCTAAAAAACCGTTGTCATATGGATTAAATTCAAAATTGGTTAAAGAAAACGGAGAACTGAAAGAGCGTGTATATTATGTAAATGGCTTATACGGTTCTGCAATAGAAAAAATTATAGAATGGTTAGCTAAAGCTAAAGACGTGGCAGAAAATGAAGATCAAGCTGCTGCATTGGGCCTACTTATAGACTATTATAAAACAGGTGACTTGCAGATTTGGGACGATTATAATGTGGCTTGGACAGCGGCGACAAAAGGTAATATTGATTATATTAACGGCTTTATTGAAGTCTACAATGATCCACTAGGTTACCGAGGGTCTTATGAAACTATAGTACAGATTAATGATTTTGATATGTCTAAAAAAATGGCTGTACTTTCTGATAATGCGCAGTGGTTTGAGGATAATTCACCATTATTAAAAGAGCATAAAAAAGAAAATGTTGTTGGCGTAACTTATAAAGTGGTTAACGTTGCAGGGGAAGCTGGTGATGCATCACCAAGTACTCCAATTGGTGTTAATTTACCAAACGCAAATTGGATTAGAGCGGCCGTTGGTAGTAAATCCGTATCCTTAGGGAATATAATCAATGCTTACAATAATGCCGGTGGTTCTGGACGATTAAAAGAATTTGCGCACGATGAAGAAGAGATTAAATTAGAAGAAGAATATGGACAATTAGCAGATAAATTACACACGGCATTACACGAAGTAATTGGTCATGCTTCCGGACAACTAAATCCTGGTGTTGGTGAAACAAAAGAAACACTTAAAACCTATGCTTCTACATTAGAAGAAGGACGTGCAGATTTAGTCGGTTTATATTATCTGTATGATTCTAAATTACAGGAATTAGGTTTGGTAGAGGATTGGAAAAAAGTTGGAAAGGCAGCTTATGACGGATACATTAGAAATGGTTTAATGACGCAATTAATTCGTTTAGATTTAGGCAATGATGTTGAAGAAGCTCATATGAGAAATAGACAATGGGTGTCGGCTTGGGTATATGAACAAGGAAAAGCAGATAACGTTATTGAAAAAGTGACTAGAGATGGGAAGACCTATTTTAATATTAATGATTACGATAAACTACATGAGCTTTTCGGACAATTACTAAGAGAAACACAACGTATTAAATCTGAAGGAGATTATGCAGCTGTTGAGGCTTTGGTAGAAGATTATGGGGTGAAAGTAGATCAAGAAATTCATTCTGAAATTTTAAAACGTAATGAGCAGTTCCCTTCACCTCCTTATAGTGGTTTTGTAAATCCTGTGCTGGTAAAAGAAACTAATGATGCTGGGGAAATAACCGCGATAAAAGTTACGCAACCAGATGCATTTGCAGATCAAATGTTAAGATATAGTAAGAACTATAATCACCTTTCAGACGAGAATTTATAAGCTGATCGTAATATAATTAAAAAGCACCTGCAGTAATGTAGGTGCTTTTTTTGTGAAATAGCATTAATGATTTTATAAACGCACTATAAACACAACGTTTTAACAAACTTAACATTTAACATCATTGGAATCCTCTAGATTGTGCCTAAAGAGTAAGATGTAAAAGTTTAAAAGGGAGATAATTATTTGTAGTTTATCTATTGAAAATAAGGTATTTATGAGCTAAATACGCTGGTGGAGCATAAGAAACATTATTCTAGCAAGTTTTCTAAGGCAGGTTTCAAATTCACGAATTCAAAATTAAAACCTTCCGTTTCTATTTTTTGAGAACTAACGCGTTGGCTTTCATACAACAAAATATGCATATCGCCCAGAATCAATTTCATAACGAATTTTGGAATATTTGGTAAAATCAACGGACGGTTTAGAATATTAGCGGCAGCTTTTGTCAATTCATTATTACTTACAGGGTTCGGTGCAACGCCGTTGTAAATCCCTTCAAAATTATGTTGAACGGCATAGACAAATAAAGAAGCCAAGTCATCTACATGAATCCAGCTTTGCCATTGTTTACCACTGCCAAAGGCTGCGCCAACACCTAATTTTATGGGTTTAACGATTTCGGGTAATGCACCTCCGTCATTAGCCAATACTAATCCAATTCTAATTTTTGCAACTTTACAACCCAACACCTTAAAACGATCTACAGCAGTTTCCCACTCGTGTACCACTTTACCTAAAAATGTTTCTGAAATCTCAGTATTATCCTCCTCATAATAATTGATTAAACTGGTAGGGTAAATCCCAATAGCACTGGCAGAAACCACCTGATCAATCTCATAATTATGTGTTCTAATAGTATCTTGCAGGAGTTGAGCAGTTTTAGTTCGACTTTCTAAAATTACTTTTTTGTAATCCTCCGTCCAACGTTCGGAAATTGAAGCCCCAACCATATTGATAATAGCCGACACATTCTTAAAACAATTATGGTCGATATCATTGGTATCCGGATTCCAATAAAAACCTTTGTAATTTGGTTCTGTTTTTAATTTAGATTTCGACGTTGTCAAATAATGTACGTTAATTCCTTTATTATGACATTGTTCTACAATCTTCTGTCCTATTAATCCTGTTGCTCCTGTAATTAAAACGGTCATTTATACTTTTTACTTAAAGATACGAAAGGAACAAGGTCAATGAAAGAAGTTTAATGTCGATTTAACGTTTAGCCGTTAATGAAAATAACTGATACTGAGGATTTGTTTGGTAATCTCGGATTCATTTTATGGAAGAATAATTATTGAATCAATTTAATACTTACAGTGACTTCAGCCACTTCTTTTTAATAATCGAGAATTTATAAAATAAAACTACTCTCAAAATGGCTTATACTACAGCGGCGGTGCACGGCATTGAACTTATTACGATGACTAAAATGTTACGCTCGTAATTTAAGCGCTCGTAGCATTTCTCGTTTGCCGGGAGGTCCAGGTAGTCGTTCAACTGTAAAGCCCACAGCCTGCATGGCACGTCTTACGCTACCTTTTGCAGAATACGTTACCAAAACCCCATTAACTTTTAAAGCATTGAACATAATTAAAAACATATTTTCATCCCACAAATCAGGTTGGACGCGAGCCCCGAAGGCATCGAAATAAATGATATCGAATTTATTTTGAGCCGTAATATCTTTAAAAAAATTTTGCTGTTTTTCTAATTTGAAGTTCGATGTAATGTCTATGCCTTCTTCCCATGGTGACTCATGCAATTTTTCAAAACTAGTTTTATGGTTGGTTGAAATAAGTTCTACATAATTGAGTTGATCTATTTCTTTTAATTTAACAGGGTAGGCTTCAACCCCAGTATAAGCAATAATTAACTTTAATTTTTCGGCTGCAATTAAGGTAAGAAATGCGTTTAGACCTGTGCCAAAACCAATTTCTAAAATAGAAATAGGTCGAGACTCTGAGATGGTCTCACCAGACGCTATAACAAAATCAGAAAAATAAGATAAACCATGCTTTAAAAAAACGTGGTTAGCCTCTTGCAGGGCACCATGAATGGAATGATACTGTTCATTCCATTCTTCTATTTGTATGGTCTTAGAACCATCTGATGTCGTAATAATATTTCGCTTCAAATTACTGAATCAATAGTTTTTTAATTTTAGGTATTGGCCCTGTGCATTCCGTTTTGTGACAGCTTAAACAATTGCCAATCGCGGTATTGTATAGCGTCTTTAAGTCTTTGTTCTGCAAGGTATCCATAACGGCTTCTTGAGATGTAATAAAAACATTTACAAAACTTCGCCAATTTTGACTTCTGTATTTACCTTCAGTCATTTCCGCCGAATGTAATTTTAATAAATCTAAAGGTAATCTTGTTGGTGTTTCTCCAGCAATTATTTGTGCTTTTAATTGTTTATTGAATGCGTATAGAGCATTCATAAAATTAGCCATTTCAGAAGGTTGGTACATGTCATATACCACAGTTTTTTTTGACTTATTCTCTACTTTTTTTTCTTCATTTTTGCAGCTAGATAATAGTAAAATAGAAAAAAGAAAAGTGAAAAGAAATTTATTGTTTAAGTAAAACACCATCAGCTTCAAAATGATATTGAAATTTCGGTTCAGTGATAGAAGCAATTTCTTCTTCAGATTTACCTGCATCCTCTGCATAATGTCTAAGTTCATCAACCGAAGTTTCAGAAACATAGGCTTTACCGTTGATGGCAACATCACCTTCAGCATTTAACGGCATAAAAAAACCATAATCCTTAAATTTTACCATTATATCATTTTCACCATCAGCATCTAGTGTCATCCAACAGCCCTTTTTAGAGCAAACTTCGATAATTTCTCCTTTCATTTTAGAAGTAATTGTATCGCCAACTTTAAGATTTTTGTAATGCTCCACCATGCGTTCACCAGTTAATGCATCCGCATCATTGATTTCTTTACCAAAAGAAGCGTAGGCCACGTCTTGTTTTTCAATTTCTGCTTGGTTTTGAACATCCGTAGCTTCAGGATCATTTTTACAAGATAAAATAGCCATTGAAACAGTTATTAAGAGTACGATTTTTCTCATTACATTTAGTTTTGAATTGATTGTTTTTGAATTACAAATTTATGAAATTTAAGCCAATATTACTTTTTTTTAACGGTATCGATTATGTATTTTTGTTACCAAACCGCAATAATTATGGCAATTTATAAAGAAAAAATCAGTGTTGAGGAATCCAAGACATCGAAAATTGAGCAAGTCGATTTTAGTAAGTTAGATTTTGGACGTGTGTTTACGGATCACATGTTTGTTTGTGACTATAAAAGTGGCAAGTGGCAAACTCCTAAAATTACACCATATCAAGCGATGACCATTGAGCCTTCGGCTCGTGTATTTCATTATGGACAGGCGGTTTTTGAAGGTATGAAAGCTTATAAAACCGATGAAGGTAGAGTTTTTCTATTTAGGCCAAAGCAAAATTTTGAAAGAATCAACAAGTCCGCGGAACGTATGGCCATACCAGCATTTCCTGAGAACTATTTTTTTGAGGGATTAGAAACATTATTAAATTTAGATAATGATTGGATTATGCCAGGTATAGGCAATTCTTTGTATATACGTCCGTTTGTCATTGCCACAGAACCAGCAATTTCGGCATCTCCTGCAAATACATATCGATTCATGATTTTATGCTCTCCGGCACAGTCTTATTACAATACACCTGTACGAGTTTTGGTGGCCGAGCAATATAGTCGTTCTGCAAATGGTGGTGTAGGTGCAGCAAAAGCAGCGGGTAATTATGCAGCACAATTTTATCCGACTAGTTTAGCTCAAAAAGAAGGCTTTCAGCAAATAATTTGGACCGATGCCGATACGCATAGTTTTATGGAAGAAGCTGGTACAATGAATGTGTTTTTTAGAGTGAACGATACGTTGCTTACGGCTCCTGTTAGTGATCGAATTTTAGATGGAATTACGAGAAAAAGTATTATTCAATTAGCGGAAGATTTAGGAATAACATGTGAAGTTAGACAAGTTAAGGTTGAAGAAATTAAAAATGCGGCAAGAGATGGAAGTCTCAAAGAAATTTTTGGAGCAGGTACTGCCGCTGTGATCAGTGAGATTTCTGCTTTTCAACATAAGGATGAATTGTTCGAAATAGCAGATATCGATTCCGATAATTCGTATGCCAAATTATTTAAAAAAACCTTAATGAATATTCAATATAATATTTCGGAGGATGTTCATGGGTGGAGATATGAGGTTAAGCCTAAATAACAACTGAGATCGAAATACATTGTTTTTCCAATAAGATTTTAGATTTTGAGATGAGGTTTACCTTCACAACTACGATTGTGTTTGATTAATTAGATTGTATAATTGTTTTTCAATTTCACAAGGCATCTTTATAAAACATGAAATATTATGCCTATTTTTTGAAAAGCATCTCACTCACTTTTCTTATCCCTTTAAGAATCTTTTTCACTCAAATTAGTGTCCATTATCGCTCTAAAATCTCTTTTATGCTAGGCTTAAAATAATTAGGACCCTTTAAAACTTTGCCATCTTCTCGATAGATAGGTTCTCCGTCGTTACCTAATTTACTCATATTACTACGTTGAATTTCTTCAAACACTTCTTCAATTTTATGTTGCATACCATGTTCTATAATAGTGCCGCAAAGTATGTAAAGCATATCACCCAAAGCATCAGCAACTTCAGTTAGATCATTATCATTTGCCGCTTCTAAATATTCTTCATTTTCCTCGCGCATCAGTTTGTAGCGCAGCATATTTTTTTCTATTCCTAAATCCGCTTTAGGTGTTTCTCGATGTCCGATTTTAAAAGCGGTATGAAATGCTTTTACCGCATTAATTTTGTCTTGCATAATTGTGTTTTAAATCCTTATTTTTGCATAAAAATAAGAAGATGTTTACGACTGGTCAATTGATTTTTGGAATATTATTTTTTATTGCCTTTGTAATAATTATCGGTTATCAATACCGTAAAGATCTTCATCTTCATAAACGTTATTATAAAGGTACCGTTTGGGTGCTCATTGCCTTCATTGGGTTTATCGGCATGATAGCTGCAATTAAATATATTTTCATGTAATACGTTCAGGTCTGTTCATCTTGAAACTTACTAAAAAATGAATGGACGCTTTCTTATATTAAGCGCTCACAATTATTTTCTCGTCTTTTAAATTTGATTTTTTTTATCTAATCGATTCATAGGTTAAAATCTGAGATCAATAAATGTATTTTTGAAATCAATTTTAAAATATATCTGTCTTATTAACAGTCTATTCGGGTATTTTATCAGTCCTAATTAATTTTAATCTTAGAAACGTGTATTACAACTAGAAAAACAATAGGATTTAACGATAATTTATAAATTCGACATTGCTATTAATCAACTTTATATTATTATGAAATTAAAAAAACTACTTACTCTAAATGTCTTTCTTTTAATCTTTATTGCCTCTTTTTCCCAAAGTTATGTGGGGCATTCAATTGATAATTATTCTGGCATTCAAGGAGCGGTCTACAATCCTTCTTCTATTGTCGGTTCTAATGTGAGAGCTGATATTAATTTATTTTCTGCCAGTGTATTTGGCGGCAGCGATTATTTTGGTATTAATGTTAGCGATATCATAAAATCTGATGGCGGATTTGATTTTGAAGAAGATGCGGAGAAATCACCAAGCGACGCAAATAATTTTTTCTTTAATGCAGATGTCATCGGACCTTCCTTTATGTTTAATCTTAGTAAAAGAAGTAGTATTGGGATTGTTAGTAGAATCAGAGCTAATTTGAATATTAATAATATTAATGGAGAACTGTACGAAGCCATTGTCGATGATTTTGATACCGGCGAGAACTTCAATTTTGATTCTGAAGATCTAAATGGTACTATACATGCTTGGGCAGAAATTGGATTGGCGTATGGGCGTATATTAATGGACAAACCCAACCACGTTTTAAAAGCTGGAGCCACGCTAAAGTATTTACAAGGTGCGGGAAGCGTATTTATGAGTAGTCCTGGATTGGGAGGTCAATACACAGCATCTTCAGAAACATTAACTACAGAAGGGGAATTAAACTACGGCTCTAGTAGAGATTTTGAAGACAATGAAATAGATTTCGAAGAACTAACATCTGGTTTTGGCTTAGATGTTGGTTTTACCTATCAATGGCACCCAAACCGAGACAATGATACTTTACCTAGCTATAAAGATTCCTATAAATTGAAAGTTGGAGTGTCTGTAACAGATATTGGTTCTATAAATTATAGTGACACTGAATTTTCAACTTATAACTTAGATGCGACTGTAAGTACCTCTAATTTTGAAGAAGATACAGAAGATTTTTTAGAGGATAACTATGTAGGAATAGAAACTGACAAGGCTACCAAAGTAAAATTACCAACCGCACTTCATTTATTAATTGATTATCGCATAAGTAAAAAGTTTTATGTTAGTGCACAGGCAGATTTGTCTTTAGTGAAAGATGGCGCAGACTTTAGTAACGCTGTATTAAATACCGTATTGGTGGCACCTAGATTAGAAACTAAATGGTTTAGTTTTTATGCACCACTGAGTTTTAGACAATATGGTGAAGTTTCTTTTGGGGGAGGTTTAAGATTAGGACCACTGACAGTAGGTTCGGGTTCAGTAATTACAAATTTGTTGTCAGATAATTCTAAAACAACTGATGTCTATGTCGGACTAAAAATTCCTTTGTATAGAAAATAAGACCTTTTAGACGTATATAATATCGTTAAAAGCTCTTTTTAACAAAAGTTAATTCTAATGGTATTAGAAATGAATCAATGGTGGCTATATCTGTAATTTACGATGAATTAAATGCATTAGTCATAATTTAAATAGAGTTGGTCACTATTAATTGTAGGGAATTAAAAAAGCCAGCTTTTATGAAGAATCCCCTATATTGGGGATTTTTTATTTACCATGTATTTTACAGCGTTATATATAAATAAGCTGCTTAAAACTAAACCTTCAATGTCTTCAACCAACACTGCTAAAACGAAAACACACAGATATAAGCTTTCGAACGTTATGCAGAATAATTACATCCCTAATATTATATAGATATTACAAAAAAAAGAGCAGCCATTTTTATGACTGCTCTTCTAATAATAGTTTAGATTTCCTTATGCTTTATTAGCCACTAAAGAAATAGTTAATTCAATATTGTCATTGATAAATTTATCACCTAAATCGTCAAAGAAAGATTTAGAACCATACTTCACATTCCATTTAGAACGGTCAATAGTAAAGGTTTCACTGGTTAACGTCATCGTATCTTCATTAATTTCGGTGTTAACCGGAATACTAATGTTATTCGTCTCCTCTTTTATTGTTAAATTACCAGAAAGCATAGCATTGCCATCAACGTTTTCTATTCCAGTAACTTCGAAAGTCGCTGTAGGATGTGCTTCTACATCAAAAAAGTCAGCACTCGTTAAGTGTCCAGTTAATTTTGCATTATTTTCATCATCTTCAGGAATATCCTTAACCACTATACTATTCATATCAATGGTGAAATTTCC
Organism: Winogradskyella bathintestinalis; assembly: GCF_030407435.1. Lineage (GTDB taxonomy): Bacteria > Bacteroidota > Bacteroidia > Flavobacteriales > Flavobacteriaceae > Winogradskyella > Winogradskyella bathintestinalis. Next base: position 214,321 of record NZ_JASDDK010000004.1, on the reverse strand, counting down.
ACTTTCAATAGTACCATCATTAACGTCTAACTTTCCATCTTTAATAGCAATGGTACCATCATGTGTACCGGTTGGCTTAAAACCTTTCCAGTTTATGGTAGACTTTTCTGTGTCAACATTATAAGTCATTGCGGTCTCATTTGCCATAGCAGCATCTTGAGCATCTTTAGTTTCAGCCTCTTTAGCTTTTTCTCCACAACTAGAAAAAGTAATAAAAGCGGTTAATGCAAAAATTTTAAAAATTGATTTTTTCATCTTTGGTCTTTTTAGTGTTCTTGGTTATTAAGAGCACAAATATAGAAAATAGAAAGACGCAAAATTGATAAAAAAATGTTAATGACATTTTGACATTTTAATAATAATGGCAGTACTTTTGCAAATCTAAAATCAATTCTCATTTAAGAGAATCTAGCAAAATGAAATTTTTTGGTTTAGACGAAAAGATCTTAAATTAGAAATAGTATAAAATATAAGATTTTAAAATATAGAACTCAAGATGAGTAAAAAAGATAAGAATACTAAAGTAGAAGATCCTCAGTTTGAAGATCAAACAACTGCCACAGAGGAGTCAGAATTAGAAGAAACAAAAGAAATAAGGACTCCAGAAGAGCAATTACAAGATCAATTGGTCGCAGAGAAAGATAAATTTATGCGATTGTTCGCAGAGTTCGAAAATTATAAAAAACGAACTACTAAAGAACGTATTGAGTTGTTTAAAACAGCGAGTCAAGATGTAATGGTGTCAATGTTGCCTGTTCTTGATGATTTTGAACGTGCCTTGTCACATATTGAAGATGATAAAGAAGCCGAAGAATTAAGAAAAGGTGTTTTATTAATTTACAATAAGTTAGTAAATACATTAGAACAAAAAGGTTTGTCTAAAATTGAAGTTAAGCAAGGTGACACTTTCAATGCGGATGAACACGAGGCAATAACTCAAATTCCAGCGCCTAGTGAGGATTTAAAAGGTAAAATTATTGATGTTGTTGAACGTGGCTATAAACTGGGCGAAAGAGTCATTCGTTTTCCTAAAGTAGTTATAGGCCAATAATATATTGAAGTGTGAGGTTGACTCATGTAAACTGAAGAATAAATTAGTTGATGAAAGAAGATTATTACGACATATTAGAAATAGACAAAAGTGCATCGGTAACGGAAATAAAAAAAGCGTATCGTAAAAAGGCTCTAAAGTATCACCCAGATAAAAACCCAGGTGATAAGGAGGCGGAAGATAAGTTTAAAAAAGCAGCAGAAGCTTATGAAGTTTTAAGTAATGCTGATAAAAAAGCACGTTACGACCAATTTGGTCATCAGGCCTTTGATGGTAATGGTGGTTTTGGTGGCGGAAATATGAACATGGACGATATTTTTAGTCAGTTCGGTGATATTTTTGGTGGTGCTTTTGGTGGCGGAGGCGGATTTGGCGGCTTCGGTGGCGGAGGTAGACAGCGTGTAGTTAAAGGTAGTAATTTGCGTATTCGTGTTACCTTAACTTTAGAAGATGTGGCTAATGGAGTAGAGAAGAAGATTAAAGTAAAACGAAAAGTTCAGGCGCCAGGGACTACTTATAAAACGTGTGGTACCTGTAATGGAGCCGGACAAGTTACAAGGGTTACCAATACTATTTTAGGAAGAATGCAAACGGCTGCTGCTTGCCAAACATGTGGTGGTAGTGGACAGGTTATTGATAAAAAACCGTCGGATGCAGATGCTCAAGGTTTAAAAGTGTCGGAAGAAACTGTAACGGTTAAAATTCCTGCTGGTGTTGTAGATGGTATGCAACTTAAGGTTACGGGTAAAGGTAATGATGCTCCAGGTAATGGAATTGCAGGAGATTTATTAGTTGCTATCCAAGAGGAAGATCATCCTACGTTAAAACGAGAAGGAGATAATCTGCATTACGATATGTATGTAAGTCTATCAGATGCTGTCTTAGGAAACTCTAAAGAAATTGATACCGTAACTGGTAAAGTGAGAATTAAAATTGAGCCAGGGGTTCAGTCTGGTAAAATATTAAGACTTCGTGGTAAGGGTATTCCTAGTATCAATGGATACGGTAAAGGAGATCTATTAGTTCATGTTAATGTATGGACCCCAAAGACCTTAAATAAAAAGCAAAAAGCATTTTTTGAAAGCATGAAAGATGACGAGCATTTTGAACCAAAACCAGAAAGTTCGGATAAATCTTTTTTTGAAAAAGTAAAAGATATGTTTTCATAAAGGCTATCATTTTAATAAAAAATACTATATTTGAATTATCGCTAATCTAATTAGCGGTAATTTTTCTTTTTCATAGCAATTTTTTCCCATCCTTGTTTAACCATAAGGGTGGGTTTTGTTTTTATAACCCATCATGTATTAAAAAGATCTATTATTATAGACTACCCTTACTTCTGTTACTTCCTCTTTCCAAAAGTAGCTAATTTGTGCGACCATATTGTCTTTTGAATAAAACGTATAATTATATCAAATCTTCGTTATGGCAATTTATGCCGCAAGCATATGTCAAACGAGTTAAGAAAATATGTAATAATTATACAAATAGTAGGGCATTTTAATACAAAATCTAGAACATTTAATATCTTTACGTATAAATGCCCAATAAACATTAAAATTATTTTCTAAAGTAAAAAATTATGCTGGATATAATGAATTATGCTTTCCAATAATTCATGTGATAAAAGTTAATTTTAAATGTATCTAACTACACCTTAAAAATTTAAATATATATGTCTGATTTATTAGTTGCTAATTCCGTTTCTAAAAACTTCGGAAAATTTAAAGCACTAAATCAAGTGTCTATTGCTGTGCCAAAAGGCAGCATATTTGGTTTACTTGGTCCTAATGGAGCAGGAAAAACCACGTTAATTCGTATTATTAATCAAATTACGATGCCAGATCAAGGTACAGTGCATTTAGATGGTCAGCCCTTAAAGCCAGAGCATATCCGGGATATAGGTTATCTGCCAGAAGAACGCGGATTGTATAAATCCATGAAGGTAGGTGAACAATGCCTTTATTTAGCTCAACTAAAAGGATTGAGTAAATCTGAAGCACGGACAAGACTAAAATATTGGTTCGAAAAGTTGGAGATTGGAGATTGGTGGAATAAAAAAATCCAAGAATTAAGCAAAGGACAAGCGCAAAAAATACAATTTATTGTCACAGTTCTCCACCAACCAAAATTATTGATTTTTGATGAGCCGTTTTCTGGTTTCGACCCTATTAATGCCAATTTAATTAAAGATGAAATTTTACAGTTACGAGAGGAAGGAGCGACCGTAATTTTTTCGACACACCGTATGGAATCTGTTGAAGAATTATGTGACCATATAGCCCTAATTCATAAATCGAATAAAGTATTAGATGGAAAACTAAATGATATAAAACGTCAATATAAAACAAATACATTTGAAGTAGGTTTAAAGTCTTTACATAGAGAAAAGGTGCTATCAGAAATTCAAAATACGTTTCAAGTGCTGCCGGCCACCTTTAAAAATCTGAATGATGATATAAAATTAAATATTAAACTAGACGACCAAAATTCACCTAATGATTTACTCTCATTTTTAACGGCAAAAGCAGAGGTGCATCACTTTGTTGAAGTGATACCTTCGGCTAGCGATATTTTTATTCAAACTGTAAAAAATAATTAAAAATGAATCATTTACCTTTAATCATAAAACGTGAATACCTTACAAAAGTGAAGAATAAATCATTTATTGTAATGACGTTTTTAAGTCCTTTGATTATGATCGCTTTGGTTGCAGTGGTCGCTTATTTGTCGCAATTAAATAACGATAAGCAGCGTACAATTTCAATTTTGGACGAATCGGGATATCTTTCTGACGTATTTCAGAATACAGACAATACGACCTATACCAATTTAAGTGGTTTAAATTTCAACGATGCTATCGCTTTAGTTAAAGAAAAAGACGATTATGGCTTGCTTTACATTGCACGAGTTGACTCTATGGATATGTCTTCTGCTAACGTAAAGTTTTATTCAGAAGAATCGCCGTCGCTAGGTATAATATCTGGTTTAGAAGAAAGAATAGAAAAGCGTTTAAGGGATTTGAAACTTCAAAAAGATGGAGTTACTATGGCACAGATTGAAGCCTCAAAAACAAATATTGACATTGCACAAGAGAGTTTTGAAGGTGAAAAAAGTTCTAAAATAGATAATATTATTAAACTGGCATTTGGTGGTGCAGCTGGTTATTTATTATTTATGTTTATTATTATTTATGGCAATATGATTATGCGGAGTGTGATTGAGGAAAAAACAAGCCGAATAATTGAAGTCATTATATCGTCTGTAAAACCAATCCAACTAATGATGGGGAAGATTATTGGAACATCATTAGCCGGTATTACACAGTTTGCCATTTGGGTAATACTAGGAAGTGTATTAATGATTATTGTGTCGTCTATTTTCGGAATTGATTTAGCACAAATTAATTCTCCACAACAAGAAATGATGGATCAAGCTATGCAAGCAGATGGTGCTCAAGCTATGGCAGAAAATGTAATTATAGCAATTGGTAATTTACCATTGACTAATCTAATCATTGCGTTTATGTTCTTCTTTATTGGAGGCTATTTATTATACAGTTCCTTATATGCCGCTATTGGTGCTGCGGTAGATAATGAAACGGATACACAGCAATTTATGCTGCCAATTCTTATGCCTTTAATTTTAGCAGTATATGTGGGGGTCTTCACAGTAATTGAAGATCCACATGGCACGGTTTCAACGGTGTTTTCTTTTATTCCATTAACTTCTCCAGTAGTCATGTTAATGCGTATTCCTTTTGGTGTGCCAATTTGGCAACAAGGTTTATCTTTAGTACTGCTCATCGGAACTTTTATTTTAGCCGTATGGTTTGCCGCTAAGATATATCGCGTTGGAATTTTAATGTATGGAAAAAAACCAACGTATAAGGAACTATTTAAATGGTTGAAATATTAATTGATGGTGCAAAAATTAGAAAATATTGAACAGACCATCACCGAAAGTGGAATGTGGGAGGTTACTAAGAATTTCCTAGGATTACATCTAAATTTGGGAAGGGATATTAGTATTTCTATACTCGATTTTTTAATTATTATAACGGCCATATTTTTAACAACAATTGTATTACGAATTGTACTAAAAATTATTACGCGAAATTTACCAGAAGAGGACAAAGGGAAATTCGGTGTTTTCTATGGTTATTTTAGATGGCTTATTTATGCTATCATATTATTGATAACATTACATAATGTCGGGATTAATGTAACCGCTGTTTTTGCAGCATCTGCTGCACTTTTAATTGGTATCGGTCTAGCATTACAGACTTTATTTCAGGATATTATATCTGGGGTATTTATTTTAATAGATCAATCGGTGCATGTTGGTGATATTATAGAAATAGATGGTAAAGTGGGCAGAGTGGAAGAAATTAAGTTACGAACCACCAGGGCTGTAACTATAGACAATAAAGTATTAGTAATTCCTAATCATCTCTATTTGGAAAATAGTTTATACAATTGGACTCAAAATGGAACCACCACCCGTGAGAATGTCGCCGTAGGTGTTGCTTACGGAAGTGATGTGCAATTGGTGAAAAAATTATTGTTACAAGCCGCTAGAACACATGAAGCTGTGATATCAGAACCAGAACCGACGGTCGTTTTTACAGATTTTGGAGACAGTTCTTTAAACTTTAAAATTGTTTTTACGTTAGCAGATAGTTTTAAGGCACAATTTCCGAAGAGTGATATTCGTTTTGAAATCGATAGATTATTCAGGGAACATAATGTGAGTATTCCTTTTCCTCAACGCGATATTCATATCATTGAAAAAAAATAAACTTTATAAAACAAAATCATTAGATGATTATAGACAAGATAAAATCAATAACAACGGTAAGTTTACTACTGATGGTACTGACGTTACACGCACAGTCATCCGATTTATTCAGAATTGAATATTTAAACATACCGAATAAAAATAGTAGTAACAGTATTAATCGTTTTAGAACCTTTTTGCAACTGCCGTTAGAATTTAAGAAAAATAATTATATCGTTGTTGGCGGTGAATATCGCTATATCGATTTAGGTTTAGATAATGTTTCTTTTCCAACAGACGATCTTAAAAGTGTGCAACGTGTAGAGGCTTCATTAGGTTATTTGTACAGAAGTACTGGCAGTTGGATATATGCTGCAAAACTTGGTGCAAGATTGCAATCTAATTTTGAAACTAAGCTTACGTCAGACGACTATATATATGTTGGTAACCTTTACACAATAAGAGATAGAACAAAGAATAGAGAAGATGGTGGTAAACCAGATCGTTTAATTATTGGTTTAGAATATACCACCACACCAGGACGAAATTATCCGTTACCAATTCTTAATTATTATAGAGAATTTCACCCCGATTGGACCTATACTTTAGGTGTGCCTAAAACCAATATTCGTTATAAATTTAATGACGTCAGTCACGTGCAAGCCTTTTTAACTTTAGATAATTTCTTTGCGAATATTCAAGGAAATAAAGAGATAAATGGAAAAATAGCGGAAAATATTTCTATGACAACCATTTTAGGAGGCTTAGGCTATGAGCATTATATAACGGATCACATAATGTATTATGGCTATGTAGCTTATACAATTTCTAATGATTATCGATTAAGAGACAATGAACGTGAAGATATATATACTATTGATGATAAAGGAACTTTCTATTTTAGAACAGGAATAAAATTTAAAATATAATTATGCCAAAAATATTAATAATTGAAGATGAAGCTGCCATACGTCGTGTATTGATTAAAATACTCTCCGAAGAAAATGAGACTTATCAAGTAGAAGAAGCTCAAGACGGCTTGGTTGGCATTGAAAAAATTAAAAAGGAAGATTACGACTTGGTGCTTTGCGACATTAAAATGCCAAAAATGGATGGTATTGAAGTGCTCGAAGCTGTGAAAAAGGTTAAACCAGAAACACCAGTAGTAATGATATCTGGTCATGGTGATTTAGATACTGCCGTAAATACCATGCGTTTGGGAGCCTTTGATTATATTTCAAAACCACCAGATCTAAATCGATTATTAAATACGGTCCGCATTGCTTTAGACCGCAAAGAACTCGTGGTAGAAAACAAAATGCTTAAGAAAAAAGTAAGCAAAAACTACGAAATGGTAGGTGAAAGTGATGGGGTTTCACGTATTAAGGACATGATTGATAAAGTTGCACCCACAGACGCTCGCGTTTTAATTACAGGTCCTAACGGAACAGGTAAAGAACTTGTAGCACATTGGTTGCATCAAAAAAGTGAACGCTCAAAAGGTCCAATGATTGAGGTTAATTGTGCAGCAATACCTTCAGAGTTAATTGAAAGTGAATTATTCGGTCATGTTAAAGGAGCATTTACGTCTGCGGCAAAAGATAGAGCAGGTAAATTTGAAGCTGCAAATGGAGGTACCATCTTTTTAGATGAAATTGGTGATATGAGTTTGTCTGCACAGGCGAAAGTATTACGGGCATTACAAGAAAGCAGAATTCAACGTGTCGGTAGTGATAAAGACATAAAGGTTAATGTTAGAGTTGTCGCTGCAACGAACAAAAACTTGAAGAAAGAAATAGAAGAGGGTAAATTCAGAGAAGATTTATATCACCGATTAGCAGTTATATTAATCGAAGTACCAGCGTTAAATGACAGACGAAATGATATACCGCTTTTAATCAATTATTTTGCTGAAAAAATATCCAAAGAACAAGGCACTGCAAAAAAATCATTTTCTGATAAAGCAGTTAAATTACTCCAAAATTACGATTGGACAGGTAATATCCGTGAGTTGCGCAATGTGGTAGAACGATTAATAATTTTAGGAGAAAAAGAGGTTAGTGAAAGTGATGTCAAAGCTTTTGCTTCTAAATAAATTTTATAAATTATGAAAGACATTCACATAGACGATTTTAAAATTTCAGAACAAATTAAAATTGAAAACTTACAAACTTCATTTGATTTAAATGAAAACGAAAAAAAGATTGAAAAAGAATTAAGAAACGTTAGCGAAGATTTAGCAGACATCCAAAACACTATGTATGCTCACGGAAAATATGCCGTTTTATTTTGCATTCAAGGTATGGATACCGCAGGTAAGGATAGTTTAATTCGTGAGGTCTTTAAAGAGTTTAATGTAAGAGGAATTGTCGCACATAGTTTTAAAAAACCAACAGACTTAGAATTAAAGCACGATTATCTTTGGCGGCACATAAAGGCGTTACCTGCACGAGGGAAATTTGGCATCTTTAATAGAACACATTACGAAAATGTTTTGGTTACCAGAGTACATCCAGAATATTTGATGTATGAAAATATGCCTAGTATTAAAACACTAGATGATGTGCAACCTTCTTTTTGGACCAGAAGGTTCGAAGAGATCAATAATTTTGAAAAACGAATAGCCGACAATGGCACCATAATTTTTAAGTTTTTTCTTAATATTTCTAAAGAAGAACAAAAAAATAGATTACTGAGACGACTTAATAAACCGAGTAAAAACTGGAAATTCTCACCAGACGATTTAGACGAAAGAGAACATTGGGATACCTATCAAAGTTGTTATGAAGATGCTATTAATAAAACATCAAAACCACACGCACCTTGGTACAATATCCCTGCTGATGATAAACCAACCGCACGCTATATCGTCGCGAAAATTCTTTATGATACGTTAAAAGAATATCAAGATATTAAAGAACCAGAATTACCCGCACATCAAAAAGCGAATATCGATTCTTATAAAGCCCAATTAAAAAATGAAAACTAAATTATTAACTATAATTCTATGTTGTTTCGTAGCAATTACTAACGCACAAGAGGACGAAGCCGTCTTAAAAACAGTGTTTTCCACATCTTTAACTAATGGAAAAAGTTACGCTTGGTTAGACCATATATCAAATAAAATAGGAGGACGATTATCGGGTTCCGAAAACGCCGAATTGGCCGTTCAATATACCAAGAAAGAGCTTGAAAAATTAGGCTTAGATAAAGTATGGTTACAACCTGTTATGGTTCCAAAATGGGAAAGAGGCGAAAAAGAGAAAGCTTATTTTGAAACGTCAGGGTTTGTGAAAGAAGTCAATATTTGTGCTTTAGGCGGGTCTATAGCTACACCAGATGATGGTATATCTGGAAAAGTTATAGAAGTAAAAGGATTGGAAGCGTTAGAGACATTAGGTAAAGAAAATATTGAAGGAAAAATAGTGTTTTTCAATAGGCCTATGCAAGCCGATTTAATTAGTACTTTTAATGCGTATGGCGGTTGTGTAGATCAACGTTATTCCGGGGCGATGGAAGCAGCTAAGTATGGTGCTGTAGGAGTTATAGTACGCTCTATGAATTTGCGCCAAGACGATCTACCGCACACAGGCAGTATGAGTTATGGAGACTTACCTGTGGAGCAGCGCATTCCTTCGGCGGCTATAAGTACAAATGATGCCGATAAATTAAGTAAAGCTTTAAAATCAAATCAGGCGCTTCAATTTTATTTTAAACAAAATTGTCAGCAATTTGAAGACGTCCAATCTTATAATGTAATTGGTGAAATTACAGGTAGTAAATTTCCTAATGAATATATTTTAGTAGGAGGTCATTTAGATTCTTGGGATTTAGGAGATGGTGCGCACGATGATGGAGCCGGAGTAGTACAATCTATGGATGTTTTAAGACTTTTGAAAGAAAGCGGTATTCAGCCCAAACGAAGTATCAGGGTAGTTTTATTTATGAATGAAGAAAATGGTTTACGAGGCGCAACAGAATATGCTAAAGTAGCTAAAGAAAAAAATGAAAATCACATTTTTGCATTAGAGAGTGATGCCGGAGGTTTCACTCCTAGAGGGTTTTCTTTTGCGACGAATGACACTAACTTTAAACAAATATTAAGTTGGAAAATGTTATTTAAGCCATATTTAATTCATTATTTTGAATTAGGCGGCAGCGGAGCAGACGTTGGTCCATTAAAATCTGAGACTAATGTGTTAGCCGGTTTACGTCCAGATTCGCAACGTTATTTTGATCATCATCATGCGGCAAACGATACTTTTGAGCACGTTAATAAGCGCGAATTGGAATTAGGTGCAGCTACTATGACAGCTCTAGTATATCTGTTTGATAAATATGGAATTAATCAAATTCAGAATAATAAAGAACTAAAGGATTAATAAAATATCAACCATTGGCGTTGCCCTAATAATGATGATATACTTTTACTAATTAACATGAAGCACATTGTACTTGTTTTTATATTTCTCATATGGCAACTGTCGTTTACCCAAACGGTAGAAAAGCTACCATATTCTGAAATGCCAGAATACCCAAAAGAGATTACGGCGAGTACAATAGCTGCGAGAATGGTGGATGCTCTGGGTTTTCGGTTTTATTGGGCTTCGGACAGTTTAATTGAAAAGGATCTAAATTTTAAAGCAAATGCTGACGGAAGAACGTCGTTTGAGACGATTCAGCATATTTACGATTTATCTCAAATTATCGTCAATGCAACTTTGAATCGCTCTAATTCAAGTAATGACAACGACTTAAATTATTTAGAACTGCGCTCCAAAACATTACATAACCTTAAATCTGCAGCAGATATTTTAAGAAACAGTGATGACGTTTCACAGTTTAAAATTAAATTTGGTGAACGTGAATTCCCATTCTGGAATCAAATCAATGGACCGATAACCGATGCGATTTGGCATTGCGGACAATTATCCATTTATCGACGTACAACTGGAAATCCTATAAACCCGAAAGTGAATTTCTTTACAGGTAAACTTCGCGAGTAGGAATCTAATTCACGGCTCATAAAATTCAAAAGATGCGTGCTTTTCACTTGTTTACTTTATTGGTTTTATTTGGTTGTTTTACGTCTACTGCACAAGCGCAACAAGATCTATTATTTAGAGTTATCGATAAAGCATCGCAACAAGCCGTTCCGTATGCCACCATTCAGTTTGCTAATAATAAACAGGGTACTGTTTCTAATGTTCTCGGCGATTTCTAGATACCTATTCGATATAAGAATGAAAACGATATTCTTATAATAAGCTGTATTGGTTACAGTACAAAACGGTTAAAACTTGAAACGTTAACGTCTAAGCCATATCATACAATTTATCTCGTGCCCAAAACTGAATCGCTTAATGAAGTCGTTATAAACGCCAAAGAGAAAAAGAAACTATCGGCTTGGCAAATCGTAAAGAAAGCCATAACGCTTATTGAAGATAATCACCCCATCAAACCGTTTTCATACATTGGTTATTATAGAGATTATCAATTTGTAGATGAAGAATATGTCAACTTAAATGAAGGCATAGTAGAAGTTTTTGATCAAGGGTTTCGAACGCATAAAATTAGCGATCCACTAAATAACACAGCATTATATAGTTATAAATTAAATCCGAATTATATTCAAGATACTTTGTTAAGCAATGCCGTCTACAACACTTCTAAACAGATTAGAGCGGGGAAAATGGGAAGCAGTATTAATAATGAACTAACGTTATTAGATATTCATAATCCAATTAGAAATTTTAATACTGGTAGTTTTTCATTTGTATATATTTTGGAAAAAGACTTTGTTAAAAATCATAAATTTTATAACCAAGGAATCGTCTTTTTAGATGACGAAGAACTATATAAGATTCAGTTTTCATCGAAACAAAATCTAGCAGGTAATAATTACACAGCCAATGGAACTATTTATGTCGCCAAAGACGATTTTTCAATACATCGGTTTAATTACAAATTATTTTCTAACAGACCGAGGAAATTAGTTTTCAATATTAACATAGAATATAAAAGACAAGCGAATAATAAAATGTATTTAAACTACATTACATTTAATAATAACTTTTTTATTACAGAAAATGACGCCTTAAAGATTGAAAGTTCATTTTACGATAAAAACCGCGGTTCATTTATTATTAAGTTCAATAGAGCTATAGCTAAAGAATCCTTAGAAAAAAGTAACAATGTTAAATTAGCGTTTAATGATAAAAATTTATCCATTCACAGACTAAATCTCACATCACCGAAAACGGTTGAAGTAAAGTTTAAAAATCAAATTTCGGATTTTTTGAATAATCAAAACGCTGTCGATCGAGCTTTCTTTGATCTGAAACTCAAAAATTTTGAGGATATTCTAGGGTTTACAATGGGAAAATCAAAAATTGAAGGTTATCAATTTAGAGAACTTTTCGTGCAACGTGTATTTGTAGATCGTAAATCACCGGGTAATTTAAATTATTTAAATAAAGGCAAGTCACTTAGACACGCACCATTAAATGCTGTAGATATAAACGATTATTGGTTAAACTCGCCATTAAAACAAATTAAAGAAAGCAAGTTCGATTAGAGAATTTGGTGTTTATAAAAGTATAATTACACCTAAAATTAGTGTACCGTTTCTACATAACTTAGCCAGCATTTGGTTTTATATGTTATAGGTATATAATAAAGTGAACCAATCAGTATACAAAAAAATTCATCACGTAATGAATGTTTGAAATTTTAGAACCTGAAATAAGGTTGTAGCTTATCTTATTTCAGACTTAGTTCTAAAGTCGGTCTTCGGCCTGACTTTCTACAGATTTACCATACTCATCTCTATAAATTTTGACTAAAGCCATAAAAATACTAACTAGTAATGGTCCAAAAATTAAACCTATAAAGCCAAACAACGGCACGCCAACAATTACACCTATAAGCGTGACTAATGGATGTACATTATCTAATTTCTTTAAGACGTAAAGTCGAATAAGATTATCGGTAGAGCCAACAACTACAAAACCATAAATTAAGATTCCCCACGCTTGAAATGATTGACCAGTAGATAAGGTGAGAATAAATACAGGTAGAATACCAACGAGCGTACCCACGAAGGGTATCATTGAACCAATAGTAACAATTACAAACCAAAAGAAGGGTTCTTGAATTCCGAATATAAGAAAGCCAATTAATGCTATAATGCCTTGAGCCAAAGCAACTAAAGGGATGCCAATAGCATTAGATTTTACCATGGCTTGTATTTCAAGACCTATTTCGTTGAGATTATTTGTATTCATCGGAATGTAATTGCGTAAAGATTCTCGCAATTTTTTTCGATTGGTTAACATAAAATAAAGCATAAAATACATTAAACCGAGCGCTATGAATAAGTTAAACGTATCTCCGGCCATGCTTTGTAAACTTTCAGAAAGCCATGAGGTTATGGATTGTGTATCTATTTGAGAATTTATATCAATTCCAGATTTACTTTCTAATCTACCGGTTTGTTCTTTAAAAGCATCAATCACCTTCTCACTGTTATTAGCGACATCAGAAATTTTATTACCTAACATAATTCCAAAGCCAGCGAGTGGAATTAGAACGACTATAAACGAAACGACCATTAACATAATGGCAGCTAACGCAGGTTTCCACTTATGCCGTTTTACCAATCGTTTCATCAACTTTCTTAACAAAATATAAAAGGTAATGGCACCCAAAACCCCACTCAAATAAGGCAGTAATTCTCGAAAAATTAAGGTACCAGTAAGTAAGATTAATAGTAAAACAAAAATCTGACGTATTATCTTAGGTGCAATTTGTTTCATTAAGGCTAGTATTATATTACTCAAAGGTAATTGTAAACCTTATGGAAACATACTCTAAATCAGCAAAAGATTAACGCAGTTAAATTAATTTTACAAAGAAATTTCAATTTGATTTTTTAAAATATCATCAAATGTTTCTCGTTTTCTAATGAGCTGCGGTTTGCCCTTATAAAGCAATACTTCTGCAGGTCGGTAACGGGAATTGTAGTTGCTTGCCATAGAGTAACAATAGGCACCCGCATTTTTAAAGCAAAGAATATCTCCCTCGTTTATTTCAGAAATCCTTCTATTATTGGCAAAAGTATCAGTTTCACAAATATAACCGACAACCGAATAAAAACGTGCACGACCTTTGGGATTAGAAATATTTAAAATGTCGTGCTGAGAACCATATAACATTGGTCTTATTAAATGATTAAAGCCCGAATCAATTTGGGCAAAAACGGTTGAGGTCGTCTGTTTTACAACATTAACTTTGGCTAAAAATACGCCAGCTTCACTCACTAAAAATTTACCGGGTTCAAATGCTAAGGTTAAATCCTTTCCATAGGATTTACAAAATTCATTGAAACGCTGCGATAATTTTTCACCCAGTTCTTCGATGTTGGTTTCAATATCTCCCTTTTTATAGGGAACTTTAAAGCCTGAACCAAAATCAATAAACTCAAGATTATTAAAGTGTTTCGCCGTTTCAAATAAAATTTCACTAGCATATAAAAAGACATCAATATCTAAAATATCACTTCCAGTATGCATGTGAATACCGTTGATATTCATTTTAGTGTTTTCAATAATTCGAAGTAAAAGCGGAATTTGATGTATTGATATTCCGAATTTACTATCTATATGACCCACGGAAATATTAGTATTTCCACCAGCCATCACATGTGGATTTATACGAATACACACCGGAACTTTAGGATGTTTGGTTCCAAATTGTTCTAAAATAGAAAGATTGTCTATATTTATTTGAACTCCAAGTTTTGCCGCCTCTTCAATCTCTTCTAACGAAACTCCATTTGGTGTATAAATAATATCTTCAGGTTTAAAACCCGCTTTTAATCCTAACCTTAATTCTTGAATAGAAACCGTATCAATACCAGAACCTAATTTGTTAAATAATTTTAAAACAGAAATATTAGATAGTGCTTTAACCGCGTAATTGAGTTTCAGGTGTTTTACCTTACTGAATGCTTTTGTTAAACGTTTGTACTGTGACTCTATTTTTTCAGCATCGTAAACATAAACAGGACTTCCAAAATCCTGCGCTATTTCTAATAAGGTGTTTTCCTTCATTTTGTATGTGGTATTAAAGTTATGTGGCGAAAGTAAATGTATTCCTTTTTATAATCATAAAAATATTAAAATATTCTTATTTTTATACAAAATGTTAAATAATTTACAAAATGAAAACTATTGCATCTTGCGTTCAGGAAATTATAGTGGCAAGCCCCTTTTTAGAAGATGGTTTATCTAGAGGGATTATTAATTTTTCTGCGCTAGCTAAAGATTTAAATGCTCCAATTTCAAAAATGCTACGAAAACCTGTAAAGGATGGTGCGATTATGATGGCTTTACGCCGTTATCAACAACCTCTTAACTTGGAAAATTCGAAAAAGTTGAAGCATACATTTAATGAAATCGGGGATATTACAGTGCGTTCAAATTTAAGTGATTTTACATTTCAGAATTCTAAAACACTGATTCATAGCCATTCAAAAATTTTAGAACAAATAAGTGAAAATCATCAGATATTTTATGCTTTTACGCGAGGTATGTTTGAAAGTAATATTATAATTTCAACCTCAGAGAAAATCAATATTCTTAACGCTTTCGAAAATGAAACACAAATTGGGTTTCAAGAAAAATTATCTGCCATTAGCATTTATTTACCAAAAGGGAATTCTAAAATCGTAGGATTGTACTATCAAATTTTTAAACGGTTAGCTTGGGAAAACATTACTTTATATGAAGTGGTTTCCACAACCAATGAGTTTACGATAGTTGTAGAGGATCCTTTGGTAGACAAAGCATTTTCTGCCATAAAGCGATTAATTGATTGAACTTGAAGCTTACCTATTATAACGAATTAAATCAATTTTAAAAATTATTGGTAGAAACTATTAGTATGCTTACTTTTGTCTGACCAATAAATTTCTTATCAAAAATGAATTTACACGAATATCAAGGAAAAGAATTATTAAGCAGTTTTGGAGTACGTATACAACGTGGTATTGTTGCTCAAAGTGCTAAAGAAGCTGTCGACGCAGCGAAGCAATTAACAGCTGAAACTGCTACAGGTTGGCATGTTATAAAAGCACAGGTTCATGCAGGTGGACGTGGAAAAGGTGGCGGAGTAAAATTGGCCAAAAACCTAAAAGAAGTTGAAGATATCGCAGGTCAAATCATAGGAATGGATTTGGTAACACCTCAAACTTCAGCCGAAGGAAAACGTGTGCACCAAGTTTTAGTTGCAGAAGATGTTTATTATCCTGGCGAAAATGAGCCAAATGAATATTACATGTCTGTATTATTAAATCGTGCTACGGGTAGAAATATGATTGTGTATTCTACAGAAGGAGGTATGGATATTGAAACGGTTGCAGAAGAGACTCCACATTTAATACATAACGAAGAAATTGATCCGGCTACAGGGATTTTACCTTTTCAAGCAAGACGTATAGCCTTTAACTTAGGTTTATCTGGAACTGCTTTTAAAGAAATGACCAAATTTGTTACCGCTTTATATACAGCTTATGATAAATCGGATGCGTCTTTATTTGAAATCAACCCCGTGTTAAAAACGAGTGATGATAAAATAATGGCGGTAGATGCCAAAGTAACTTTAGATGCTAATGCGTTATATAGACATAGAGATTTAGCACAATTACGTGATTTACGTGAAGAAAACCAGATTGAAGTTGAAGCAGGTGCTTTAGGTTTAAACTACGTGGACTTAGACGGAAACGTAGGTTGTATGGTAAATGGTGCTGGTTTAGCAATGGCAACTATGGATTTAATTAAGCAAGCAGGTGGTGAACCAGCTAACTTTTTAGATGTTGGTGGAACTGCTGATGCTGCTAGAGTAGAAGCGGCTTTTAAAATTATATTAAAAGATCCTGCAGTAAAAGCTATCTTAATAAATATTTTTGGTGGAATTGTGCGTTGTGATAGAGTAGCACAAGGTGTTATTGATGCTTATAAAAATATGGGTAACATTTCTGTACCAATCATTGTACGTTTACAAGGTACCAACGCAGACATCGCTAAAGAATTAATTGACAATTCTGGATTGGATGTTATGAGTGCTACTGAATTCCAAGAAGCAGCTGATAAAGTGCAACAGGTTTTAGGATAAACATTGATTATTGTTTAAAGTTTTTATGCTGAATTCATTTTAGTATATAACTTAACAAATATTATAACATAAAAAGAGCAACATTAATTTGTTGCTCTTTTTAGTTTTAATTAGTACATATTTGAAATAAACCTTTGGCCAAATAATTATAATAATATAGTCCGCTGTGTGCTTAAGCATATAGTTTAGTCAATTTAAAATAACCGAATCGAAAATCTAGCAAGTCCAGTGGCTACCAGAGTTAGTGAGTTGTTTAGGACTAACCATTATCTAGCCCTTATTCAGTAACAGAACTCCAGTTTTCTCCTGTTTTAATTCTTTTAATTTGGGTTTCAGATACTCCAAAACGTTTGGCGATCATATTAATTCGAGTTCTATTATTTTTTAATTGACGTTTAATAATTTTTACTTTTCCTGCATTCAACTTACCAATATTTTTACTTCGTTTTTTAACAACTTCTTCCCAATCAGGATGGCGGAATTGATGAAGTTCCTTTTCTCTTTTGGTTGCCCACTTTAGATTTTCAATGCGATTGTCTGTTTTGTCATAATTTAGATGAATAACACAAACTCCATTATTTTTTTCCAGAAAATGTTCTGCAATAAGTCTGTGTACATATCTACTTGTTTGTTTTCCATTCTTTTTTTGCTTTAAAGGCAAATTTTGATATCCGTTTATAAACGTTTCTTTTACAAGAAATTCTTCGTCAGTTTTACAGTTTAAAATTCTACCGTAGTTAGAAATTTTAAATTTCTCTTCCTCTGAAATTTTGTCGTCAAATTCAATCTCTTTCCATTCTTCTTTCCAATAATTTCGTATCATTTTCTGCTTTTTTCTCTTTTATTTTTAAATGGTGGATAACGTATTTGTGTATGATTGCGTTACCTGTTTTTCGCACTAAGTTAACAAATAATTCGCAGATAGAAAATATGCAAGCCCCATGCCTAGGGTTGAGGACGTTAGTCTATATCTTAAAAATTAATTATTAACGGTTTTATATTTAGCGTTTGTTCCGCTGTTTAATTATTTTCTAAAACTTGAATTATGGTATTCTGAAATTTTTCTGATTGATCGGGATGTATGTGATGCCTAGAATTTTCAAATACGAACAAGACTTTTCCTAGCGTATTTATTTGTTAAATTTTACGTTAGGATAGTCAATTTCGTAAAGTGATACATTTATTGCGTTATACAAAGAATTTCCAATTTGAGTTAAGGCTTTAAATGGAATAGATTTCTCCCGTTTTATTTAATTCTATTATTAAATTTTCTTGCATATACGTCGTAAAAGTCAAATGGGATTTATTTTAATTCGTTTTGAATTAAAGTTTAATGTGTCCTTTTCTCAAAATTTAGATTTATCAAAATTACTCTTTACGTATGCTTTATCTAAATTTTCTGCTTTTAAATAAAATGTGCGATAGTGATTAATATTAATATGAAGTTATAACATCTTCATAATCAGCAATTATAATGTGAACATTTTTGTACCAATAAATTGCATCCTTAGACATTAAGTAGTCTTATATCAACTTTATATATCTAATAAAATATTTCACCTATAATAATTAAGAAACCTATGGTAATTAATTAGACTATAGTTTTTGTTTAATTATGCACAACTTATGAATTACGCTACTTATTTTAAATGATCCTAGTAAAAACAGATCAAACTAAATTAAATTTTTTGGTTGACTAAGATTAATTATAATTCCCAATTTATCACTGAATATTTAAAACTAATGCTTACTCTTTTTTCTTTTTCTCTCCTTTTTTTGGCATCGGCCCACGTAAATGAATAATCAATCCATTGAGGAAATTTCTAAGAATTTGGTCGCCACATGCCATAAATTTAGGGTGGTCTTCATTTCTAAACATGGCGTTCAGCTCACTTTTAGAAATTCGGAAATCTACTAATTCTAATATCTTTACTATATCGTCGTCTCTTAGCTTATGCGCTACTCTTAGTTTTTTAAAAATGTCGTTGTTCGTCATAGTTCGTTATTTGTATTTAATTGTTGATTATAAGATATTGATAGCCTTCTCCAAATTGCTGAGCCCAAAATTCCTCATTGTGTTGTCCACCTCCAATGCTATGGAATTCAAATTGAGTGGTTTTAACTCCTTTAGATTTCAATAAGCTGATCATTTCTTCTAATTTCGGAAGCATAGTTTCCCCTTCATCTGTACCTGCTACGAAATAAAACTTTGAGGATTCTGGTATGTCCGTAGTATTTACTAAATCAAAAATTTCAGGGTTTATCCAAAAGGCTGGTGAGAATACCCCAGCGTTTCCAAAGGTTTTGGGGTATTTGATCGTAGCATAAAATGAAATTAAACCACCTAACGACGACCCCATAATAGTTGTGTTTTTAGCTTCAGATTTTGTTCTGTATGCCACATCGACGTGTGGTTTTAAAGTGTGCTTTATAAAGGACACATATGCTTCACCCTGTCCGCCACCATGTTTTTTGTGCTCATATGGAGTAAGCTCATCAATACGTTTTTCGTTGCCGTGTTCTATGCCAATGATAATACTTTTGTTAACCAATAAGGAGTCCATGTATTCATCGATTTCCCATTCGCCAGCATAAGCCGTAGCAATATCAAATAAGTTCTGCGCATCGTGCATGTATAAGACAGGATACGATTTTTTAGAATTTTTATAATCTGAAGGTAAATAAACCCAAATAGTTTTTAATGCATTAAGTTGCGGGCTTGCGATCTCAAATTTCGTAACCTGTTTAGATGCAGTGCTTTGAGCGCCTACTTTATTTATAATAAATGCTAGAATTAGCATGTATAAATACCTGAATTTCATGCTTTAACAAGTTTCTAATATTGATAAACGTTGAAAAAAATCGACAAATTACGTGTAATTTTTCGACAAGATACATTATATCAACGACAATAAAATAATACAAGTCTTTAACTTTACATTATTAAATAATAGCTTCTCAATTATGATAAACCGTGCTGAAAAATTGAGCTTACTTTCTGAGATGATTGCATTCGCTCAAACAGATGAAAATATAAAATCTATTGAATATAATTTTTTATTCAGTATTGCAAAACAATTAGATATCTCCAAAGAAGATTTTCAATATCTTTTTGAACACCCCGTTACCTATGTACATTTAAAATCGCATAGCGAACGAATAGTCCAATTTCATAGACTTGTGCTTTTGATGAATCTAGATCATAAAGTATCTTCCAAACAATTGGTAAAAATACATAATTTCGGTTTGCGTATGGGGTTAAGTCATGAATCTATAAATAGAGTTTTGGATTTGATGGATAGTTTTCCTAATAAGATTGTTCCACCTGATTTTTTAATTGATATTTTTAAGGTGCAGTATAATTAATGTTCACTGTTCAGAGTTGATCGTCTTCGACGGGTTATTGTTGAAAAAAAATAAGTTATTGGGTTATTGAGTAATTGAAGACATGTCTCTAATTGCTGTGTGAATCCTCGGTGCAATATTCATGAATCTCTGCTCAATTTTTTTTATGTAATTTTCCGCGTCAGTCTCTTACATTCCGTTCACTTCAAACGTCCTCAGCTTACAGTTTTGAAATTTAGTTTTTGATATATAATCTCCTTACGCCTCTGCGCAAGATTTCCCTACATCCGTCCACCATCTTCCGTCAATTTTATACTTTTCACCAACAACCAACAACCAACAACCAACAACCAACAACCAACAACCAACAACCAACCAAGCTTTAAACCTTCAGCTTTTCCAACTTACTCTGATAAGCTGTGATTTCATCTCTAAAACGAGCCGCTTCTAAAAAATCTAAGGCTTTCGCTGCTTGTTCCATCAGTTTTCGACGTTCCCGTATTTTCTTTTCAAGTTCGCCTTTATTTAAATATTCACTTTCTGGTTCGGCCGCGATTTTCGCATCTAATTCTGTTCGGTATGTACTTACCGAATTTTTTGCTAATACGCTATCTAAACTTTTCTTTAAAGCCTGTGGAGTAATATTATGTTTAGTGTTATAAGCAATTTGCTTTTCACGTCGGTATTCAGTTTCGTCAATAGTTTGCTGCATACTTTTTGTAATCTTATCAGCATACATAATTGCTTTGCCGTTAAGGTTTCTTGCAGCTCTACCAACGGTTTGGGTTAAGGATCTGTTAGAGCGTAAAAATCCTTCTTTATCCGCATCTAAAATGGCGACTAAAGAAACTTCAGGTAAATCTAATCCTTCACGCAATAAATTCACACCAACCAACACATCAAAAATTCCTTTTCTTAAATCTTGCATAATTTCTACACGTTCTAGAGTGTCAACATCACTATGGATGTAACGACAACGGATAGAAATACGGGTGAGGTATTTTACCAACTCTTCAGCCATTCTTTTGGTTAACGTAGTTACCAAAGTACGCTCGTCTTTTTCAACACGCGTTTGTATTTCTTCTATTAAATCATCAATCTGGTTTAAACTTGGACGCACTTCAATAACCGGATCTAATAAACCCGTTGGCCGAATAACTTGCTCTACGTAAACTCCATCCGTTTTTTGCATTTCGTAATCTGCAGGTGTAGCTGAAACGTAGATAACCTGATTTTGAAGCGCTTCAAATTCTTCAAACTTTAAAGGTCTATTGTCCATAGCTGCGGGAAGTCTAAAACCGTAATCTACTAAATTCACTTTTCTGCTACGATCGCCTCCATACATTGCATGCACCTGAGATATAGTCACGTGGCTTTCATCGACCACCATTAAATAGTCATCGGGAAAATAATCTAACAAACAGAAGGGCCGTGTGCCTGGCAATCTACCATCTAAATAGCGAGAATAGTTTTCAATACCAGAGCAATAACCTAATTCGCGAATCATTTCTAAATCGAATTCCGTACGTTCTTTTAATCGTTTCGCTTCGAGGTGTTTTCCGATGTCTTTAAAATAATCATGTTGTTTTACCAAATCATCTTGGATATCTCTTATAGCCCCATTTAGCACATCAGGCGAAGTTACAAACATATTTGCGGGGTAGATATTCAATCTGTCATAACGTTCTACAATTTCGTTTGTGCGAGCATCAAAAGCTTCAATTTCTTCAATTTCATCGCCAAAAAAATGTATTCTGAAGGCATGGTCGGCATAACCAGGAAATACATCTACCGTGTCCCCTTTAATTCTGAAGTTTCCGTTTTTAAATTCAGCTTCAGTTCTCGCATATAAACTTTGTACCAATTGATGCAATAATTTAGTTCTCGATATAACTTGATCACGCTCAATAGAAATTACATTTTTTTGAAATTCTACAGGGTTCCCAATACCGTATAAACAAGACACGGAAGCCACAACAATTACATCGCGGCGACCAGAGAGTAGGGAAGAGGTGGTGCTCAATCTCATCTTCTCAATTTCCTCATTTATGGATAGATCCTTTTCTATATAAACCCCTGAAACCGGTATGTATGCTTCGGGCTGGTAATAATCGTAATAGGATACAAAATACTCCACCGCATTGTCTGGAAAGAACTGTTTAAATTCTGAATAGAGTTGTGCTGCTAACGTTTTGTTATGTGCTAACACCAATGTTGGTCGCTGTACATTTTCAATTACATTAGCTACGGTAAAGGTTTTTCCAGACCCTGTAACGCCTAACAAGGTTTGGTATTTTTCTTTGTTTTCTATACCTGTTGCTAATTGTTTAATAGCACTTGGCTGGTCTCCTGTGGGTTTGAATTCTGATTCAATTTTAAATCGCATAAAGCAAAGTTACGAATAAGAATTAAGCTCTTAAATGTTTTTTATTTCAGTAATTAATAGTTACTCGGCAGTAAATTTCATTTAAAGAATACTAGGGTCTCAAATAGGTGTTTTTTTAACACAGTTAGACTCTATTTTATGAATTGAGCCTAATCTAAATAAACTATATTGTTATTTAGATTAAGCTCAAAACAGATTGGTATTGTACGAAGTCTTTTTATAAAGATACTGTATTAATTGTTATTCAACCACGATTTTTTTTGTTAGAATTTGGTCACCACTCCTAATTTTAAATAGATAAATTCCAGAATTTAATTCGGATATATTAAGTTCATTCCTATGTCTGAAGACATTCACTTGCTTTCCTAACACGTCGTAAATTTCAACACTATCTATGGGGTTTTTAGACATAATATATACTTTGTCTGTTGCTGGGTTTGGAAAGATCGATACATCTAACATTTCGTTGAAAGTAGTATTGAGTGTTGTATTACCGGTGTATTCGTTCACGGCCCCAGCAAGCGAAATAACATAAAAAGAGGAGAGTGCATTAATTCCTAACATACCTTCACCAGAGGAGTCGGGATCGGTATCATTTTCAAATAATCGTGCCTCAGAGTTTCCGTCAGATGGCGTAAAGGTCATCCAGAGCACTGCTACATCGGCCTCTAAAACTCCCACATAGTTAGCACCACCTGTGGAATTAAATACGTAAAAATCATTTTCAGAAGCAGCTGCAGGACTTCGGATAACACCTGCAGGATTAAAATTGGAAACACTTTCGCTAGTATGTGCCAATGTTCTTGTTCCTGATACTCCATCTGTGGGGAAAACGATCGTTACAGAAGCAGTGCCAGCAACGGTTGGTGGAGTTTCTGCTGTGGTATCTCTTGTTACATATAGTTCGTAGAAAGAACTCTCTGAATTCCAATTTAAACTGAAAGTCACACTTTGAGCAAATAAAGATGTCGTGCAAATTGCTATTGCGAAAATTGTAATTATTGTTTTCATAATTTATTGGTTTTTAGTTGTTTAATATGTCTAAGGTTTGTTCTAATCTTTGAAAATCGCGATTAAGTTGAGCCGCACTTCTTAGGACCGAAGGTGATGGTAATTGCTCCTCGAAGAAATTGTACTGTGAGCTAAAACTGGTATTCAATGGAAATAGAATAATTGATAGTAATATTTGATTGTTTTCGTTTGAAAAAGATACATTACCATCAAGAAAAATATCAGATTGAAGATAGCCATCAACAAAATCATAGCTTGAACTAAAACTTGTATTTGTCGGAAACAACACAATATCTACTAACACACGGTTCACGTCTCCTGAAAAATTAATCAGACCATCGCCATTGGCATCACCAGCCCATAGTGCCATCTTGCCAGATGTGAGTTCTGCTCTTGCTTGCGAACCATACGTATTTGTAGTAATATTAGTAAAATCAACCACCACAGGATCTGATGAACGTGACATTGGTATTGGTGTATTAGTCATAGTACCCAAATGGTTTTTATGATTTACAACCACATAATAATTATCGGCTGCTACATTAAGATTTATGTAAGATGTTCCGTTAGTGTCTACGACATCTCCATCGCGTTGTAATAAAGCAGATTGTGAAAATATTACAGAAGTATTATTTGTTTTATTTCGAAGTTCTATCCACACCCAATCTACTATAGCATTATTACCAGTAACATTAAATACCGAAGCATTACAAGTGGCCCCATCTGTATATGGACTTGTGGTTGGTATAAAACCAGACGCACGTAAATTGTCGTTCATTAATCCTGCGTTTGTTGGATTGAGAATAGGCCCTTGTAAAAAGAGTTTTGGATGAATACGGATTTTAAGATCTGCATTTATAAAACCTTCAGATACTAAAATACCTCCAGCATTTAATTCTTGTACGTTGACTTCTCCTATTGTATAGAGCATTTGGATTCCCCCAGCAGTTACTGATGCTCCACCAGAATCGATACTGAATTTTTCTATGGATTGAGCATTACTCCAATTGGCAAAACTCATTATAACTAGAATCATTAAAAGTGTTCTCATAATATTAATTTTTATTAAGTTGTCTCTGAACCAAAGCCTTGAGTTCATCTATTTGTTTTTGTTGGTTTTCTATTCTGGTTTGCTGTTCTTGGATGGCTTTTATAGCAATCACGCCAAAAGCCGAATAATTTACACCGTAGGTATCGTCAACTTCAGAATAATACACTACTTCCGGAAACAACTGTTGCACTTCCTGCGCGATCACCCCAATTGACTTTTTCTTTGTCGTATCTGCTCTATAGGTATACGATTTGGTATCCAAGGCAAGTACCTTATCGAGTACTGGATTTAGTTCATTAATATTTTCTTTTAATCGAATATCCGATCCTTGTACATAGGCTCCAGTTGTAGCGCTAATTAAGCCTTTTAAGGTAGATCCATAGTGAAATCGCAATCCAAACCCATGGGTTATATCCCAGTCCTGATTCGCTGTTCCATCATTGAATGCTAATCCAAGCCCTACGGATTGACCAGCTTGATAGACGTGCAATCGCGATGAAGGGGTACCATTAACGCCTAGTTTCCCATTACCTAAAAGAGTCATTTTATTACCTGCGCCATCAGCATTTCTGAAATAGAAGTTGACTCTGGCTGTAGTAGTACTAGTACTAGGTAGCGCAGCAATTTGCCAATCGCTATTAGCAACTGATGTATTCTCGAAACCTATTCTTGCATAATCGTTTCCTTCTTCCTCTAAAAGAAGATGCATTTTATTAATGGTGCTATTCTTCTGAATGTGCATCCATGCTTCTGTTGTATTAATCTGTCCAATTTTAAATTCTCCATCTTGCTCGAACATAAAGTGTCTTGTAAACGTATTACTCGCACTGGGTTTTGAAGCCAACTGCAATCTGGATCCCGAACCAGAAGTGGAAAATTGCCACTGGTTTCCATTATTGGGAAATCCCAATACCATCTCGCCCAAATTTGTTTGAACAAAGAGGTCTCCGCCCACATGCAAACGGGCAAAATCTTCAGGATCTGTTACGCCTATACCCACTCTTCCTGAATAATACGCTTCAGTACCATTCAGCGACCAAACTCCGTCATCGGTTCCGGGAACCCAATTTGCACCATTAAATTTTAAGACCTCACCATTTGAAGGTGTTCCGGTCACATTGGTGAGATCGTCAAGCTCCATATCGGAAGCTTTTTCAGCAGAAATCGAATAAGGAACCGCATTGAACGGCGTGGTTCCAAGATCTGTTAGTCCGCCACCTATATTTACCTGAACGTTAAGAAGATGATCATCTGCAGCCCAATCGATTGTATCGAACGTACCCATTATAGGCGTTCCTTCACCTATGTTTACAATAACAATTCCGTTTTCATCAGTGGTGGGTACGTGACTTTCGGTATAAACAGTAGTAGCGTTTTCTAATACGGAAAATTGCACCTGAATGAGTTCATTCGCTACAATGTTTCCGCCTTCATCTTTAATAACAGCTTTATAGTTAATGCCGTTTTGGGTAAATCCTAAAAAGGTTAGGAATAATGCGAGTAATGTAATTTTTGTTTTCATAATACATAAATATTTTGGTTATCCATTTATAATTTAAAATCCAAATAATTAATAATAGGGTGTTTATGTATAGTTATTAGAGGGAAAATTAGTTTCTGATTTTGCATTAAAAACTTTTATAAAATTACTATTCATACTTTATTTGGTATATTACTATTGTAACAAATGATATAACGTATGTAACATGACTTACTATTACTGGTTATTTATTCCTATTGCAGCTAAATTTTAATAGTAATAAGTTTAATAGAATTAATATTATTATTCCTGAACAGATATAAATTAGGGTTGTCATTTTTTATGCGTTGTCACCAAATAATTAGCTAAATCCTTTACTTTATTCGTCAGTGCCTCATGTTGTTCCTCAGTTCTGCCTTGCACAGAAGCTTTAGTTTGATAGGTGATCACAAAGAAGCTGTCGTAGTTTTGGTTTAATATACGCACTGTGCCTCGTCGTGGCTGAAGTGTGATATAACAATCGCCAGCATCTGCCAATACAATATCTCTGCCCATAAGTACGCCACTTGGTAGCTCTGCTTTATCTTTCAAGAGGTTTGCAATTTCTTTTTTGCTCTGTCCTTTGCTGCTCGGAACTGACATAAAGCGAAAGGTTGTCCCTGTATTATCGTGACCTTCACCAAATCCGTTGATTTTAAAAAGACATTCGTTTGGCGATTTACTTGTTTGTGCACTAATATTAGGTTCTGGTATTTGTAGCACTTTGGCGAGATCAGATACAGAAACATCACAGGTATAGGTATCAAACAAACTACTATAATCTGCACTGGAAGTGTTGGATATTTTAACCTCTTTTTTTTTGTCTTTTTGAACGGTTTGATTTGTACTTGTTGTGTCTTTATTGGTTTCTGATTTACAGGCTACCAACAGTATGATAGCGATGAGTATGATTTGTTTTTTCATTGTATTATATTTTTTTTACTATTATTTATGACACATGATATGGTCACTTTTTTAAAGTACTTTAATCTTCAATATATGTTACGTATACTTTATAAACTACCATCTCATCCCATTCTGAAGGTTGGGATTGTGCTAAAATTCGATATTGACAAGTTGATGCAACGGTTTCATCTACATCAAAAGAAATGGTCGTAAAATCGGAACTATTCCAATTAATTAATCCATAACCACCTATAATTGTATCTGATATAAATTGACCAGAATCTCCACAATGTTTTACAAGACTAAACGTTAAATCTAGCTCTGAGCTAAAATCCTTAAATACACAAGTTATATTTAATATTCTCGAATTAATTGGTAAAACAAGAGGTGCTTCAATTACATCGGTATCTGAGCCATATATAAAATTATTACCATACCAAGAAGAATTGTCTATACCTCTGCCAATAAACTGTGATGAAGGTATAACAATAGTCTTTTCTCTTTTTTTCTCTCCTAAGGTTATCCATCCAATTTCATCAATATAACCTTCAAAAGCATTAGTGGTTTCATTAAAACGGATTGTACCAGGTGTAGGTGCTGTAAAATCGTTGGCTACTTTTAGCTTACCGCTAACATCCAAAGTCTGCGTCGGTGTTTCTGATTCATAGCCAATACCTACTTTTCCATTTTTAAGAACGGTAAGGGCATTGCTTCTACTTTCAGTGCTTATAGTTGCAGTGCCATTGCCAATTTCAAAAAGCGGATCTGTATCTACCCATGCGTTAGGATTTCCTCCTCCAACATTATAGGTGCCAATTGCCGTAGAAGCGTAAGATTCGGCATTTGTTCTATTTCCTAAAGCAGTAGAATAATAACCAGCAGCAATTGTGTTGAGACCAAAAGCTACTGAGCGATTACCAATATTCTGATCATCCCATTCGTTATCTAAGGCTCTACCCGCTCTAAAAGAACCTTTACCGACATTAAAGAACATACGGGAATCTCCCAATGAAGTGCCGGAATCGTCAAGTTGCATACTTCCAAACACAAAATCATCAGTTGTGTTTTCTGAAAATGTAATACCATTATCACTTTTAAATGTTTGGTTTCTTACATTTTCCGCTAAAAGGGCATAAGGCACAGCATTAAATGGAGTGTCATCAAAATAAACGAAAGAGCTGTCTAACTCTAAATCAATACCAACTCTTAAAACGTAGTCATCTTCTCCCCAGTTTATAGTAGTAAAATCTTGGAACTGCCCAGGTGAACCTTGACCAATAGTAAGAACAACTAGGCCATTTGCATCTGTAGTTGTTAAATGATCTTCGTTATATTCTAAACCACCACCAGATTTAAATATAAAAAAACGAACTTCAATTTCTTGGTTGGCAACTACATTTCCTAAATCATCTTTAATAAGCGCTTTATAATTAATGCCTTGTTGGGCAAAACTTGATATTGAGACTAAAATCGCAATTAGTAATGCGACTGAAACTTTACTCCGCTTAATATAATTGTTTCTGTAGTTATTGATTTTTGATTTCATTGTAATGCATTTTTAATGTTTTATTTTCTCTGATATTAATTGACTCATTTCTTCAGACTCAAATAAGGTTTTAAATTCCCGCTTAAATATGGACTGTAAGTCTTTGATATATTTTTTTTCAAGGTCTGTTTTATCATGCCTTTCAAACTTCCCACTTATGGTAATGCCTTTTAATTGGAATACCATTTTGCTATCCACCTTCTTTGGCGTGAGTAAAAGACTTATGTATTTATCTCCTGTCCAGTTCACTATATGCGGTGTAGAATCTGATAATCTGTGATAACTGGTGTAAGCATTTAGTCTACTTCTTATAACAATAGTATCTTGATCTTTAAATGAAATGGTAAAGAATAGCTGCTGATATTTATTTGTTTTAAATAACACATCTGAGTTTGTAGCGGTTTGAAAATTATACTTCCAAAACACAGGTCCTCCATAATGTCCTTTATATAATTCCTTTTTAGCTTCCATCGGTAGACTATCTTCAGCTATTTGAAAGCTGTCCTTTACATCGAGAATTTTGTTTAACTCGTCGATATTACAAAAAGCTTTATCACCTTTTAATTCCAATTTAAAATTAGGGGCAAGCGTTGTGTTTAAAAGATTTTTTAGTTGTTCTGCTTCGTCTTGCTGTAGCTTTTGACCCATTACCAACTGACCCAAGCAAACTATTGCTATACTAATGATGTGATACTTGTAATTCATGTCCGGTATTTATTTTTCATTGCACAAAAAAATAAAAGGGACTATTATAACCCCTTTATATTTTGAACTAGATGAGTTTTGAGTCTTTAGAAATTGCAAGAGTTACTCCCATCGTATAACCCCCTTTTTGCATGGTGCCAACGATCAAAATACTATCTTCTTGGTAAATTATTGAGACATTAGTAAGTTTATGAGAGACTTCGGTAGATCCCGTTTTCCAGTTCACCTTTATATTGTTTTTGTCAATCTTTCCTTGGCCTCCATTATCCGGGTGTACATAAATCCTGAATTCATTGTTAGAATTATTATCATTTCGGGTGGCTTTGGCATTGACTTGTATATAGTCATTAGCAGATTTTGATATGATCAGTTCATTCCGAAATGAAACGTCTACCGTATGCGCCACATTAGCTTCTTCTGCATTGGGTGTCTTGATTACCGTAAACGATCCCGTCATAAAATAGGCTCGTTTATTAGCTTCAACATCGGCCTTGATGCTTGCAAGGCTCATATCTGCAAAAAAATAAGACCGTAAATTTTTATCGTTGTGAATTATTGAGTTGTTGAAGTTTTTTGCATGAATTGACGTAGTCATACACAATATTGTAATAATGCTTAAAATAGTTTTCATAATTTCTTAATTTTAATGGTTATTGTTTGTTTTGATGTGGCACGACCAATATTTCTACGTGCCTATTCTTAATTCTAATTTTTTCTGAATCATTTTCCTGTCAAAGGTTTATTCTTCCTAGTTTTGCTCCTTCTTTTTAAATTTTATTCTGGGAATTAATTGTTTCAAGGTTTTAGATACACTTTTGGTACGTGCTAAACACGGCGTTACCTACTTATATACAGTTCTGCCTGCTTTTAGAATACTGTGACTATTAAAATTATATTTTTCAATAATTTTGAATGTTCATGGTTTCTATGTAATTAGGCTAAGAGTTCAATAAAAACTTGAGGAGAATTTTTAAGATTATATGGAGCTGATCTTTTAAATTAACTTCTATTGGTATGTAGTACAATATTGCCTCCTTCAAATGTAATACTTGTAACACTTGCCAAATCAATATTAGCACTGTCGGCCAAAGTTCTAATCTGCCTTGCTATTTCAGCACGTTGGTCGTTAAAAGCATTTCTGAATTCACTTTCCATAATAGGTATAACTGTCTTTTTAACAATACCTTCAAAAAGTTCACCGAAAACAGCACCGTCCACGTCACCTAAATAGCTAACATCTACTACCTCAAGGGTTAAACTCCCATTAAAAGGAACAACATTAAGCTGCACGTTCCATCGGTTATCGTCTAGTTGATAATCTGGGGCTGCATTATCTTCCCTAAACTTGGCACAATTGGAACACATTCCCTTGAGTTCTGCACCATCTTCCTCAAAAATCAAAACCAAATTGAGTTGATCACCATTAAAGCTTGAAATGGCACTATTGAGATTCATATTGTTCATGTAGTATTTTTTGTCTCTCACACCTCTTGTATATTCAGGAATATTAAAATTGAATCGATTTCCTCCAAGTTCAACAAAAGACTCATTTTCAACAAACCAACTAATATCTCCGGCAGTGTCGCGGTACCTACTTCCATAATTATTGAGTTTTATTTCCATATTGCCTAAATAGGCGTTGACGAATCCTGTAAAAAGAGTTTTAGAAATTGTGAACCCTTTAGAAGCCACAGGGGCTTTTGCAATAGCAAGAGTTACTCCAATTGTGTAACCCCCTTTTTGAGTTGTACCAACGATTAGAATACTATCCTCTTGATATATTATAGAGACATTAGTTAGTTTATTTGCGACTTCAGTAGAGCCCGTTTTCCAATTCACCTTTATATTACTTTTGTCAATCTTCCCTTGCCCTCCGTTATCCTGATTCACATAAATCCTGAATTCATTGTTAGAATTATTATCATTTCGTTTGGCTTGTGCATTGACTTGGATATAATCATTACCAGATTTTGAAATGATCAGTTCATTTCGAAATGAAACATCTACTGTATGCGCCACATCGCCTTGTTTTGCATTGGGTGCTTTGATTGCCGTAAAAGAACCTGTCATAAAATAGGAGCGATCATTGGCTTCAACATCGGCTTTGATGCTTGATATGCTCATATCTGCAAAAAAATAAGACCGTAAATTTTTACCCTTGTCAATTTTTGGGTTGTTGGAATCGTTTGCCTGAATAGAAAAAGTCATGCATATTACTGTAATGATGCTTAAAATTGTTTTCATAATTTCTTGATTTTTATTGTTAATATTTACTTTAATTCGGCACGACCAAAATTTCCACACGCCTGTTTTTACTTCTGTTTATATCTGAATCATTATCAACTAAAGGTTTAGATTCTCCATAGCCTTTTTCTTGCCATTTAAATTGTGAGCTGGGTATTAATTGTTTCAAGGCTTTGGATACACTTTTGGCACGTGCCAGAGACAAGGCGTGATTGGTAGCCTCACTTCCAACATCATCCGTATGGCCTTCCACGATGACCTTTCCTTTTTTGAGTACGATAATACTATTTACCAATGCTTTAAGGGCGTCCATACCTTTTGGCTTTAATTCACTTTTACCAGAATCAAATAAAACCTGACTATCTAAATTTAAGCGCATGGCTGAACCTATTGCCGCAACGGCATCAATATCAGCACCAGGAATTCCACTTTTCCCCTCTAGGTCTTTGAAACGCACGTAATAAAAGAGTTCATTCGGTTTTACGAATGGTGCAATATCTACTTC
The DNA here is from genome assembly GCF_030407435.1 of Winogradskyella bathintestinalis. Lineage (GTDB taxonomy): Bacteria > Bacteroidota > Bacteroidia > Flavobacteriales > Flavobacteriaceae > Winogradskyella > Winogradskyella bathintestinalis. The sequence goes on along the minus strand of NZ_JASDDK010000004.1, from coordinate 182,095 downwards.
GGCGACGCCACCATCGATCTTTCCTATTTTTACCCAAGATTTTCCGTCCTTGGATATTTCTAGGTCTGTAGGTTCTATTTCCCCAACCTCAAACAGATATAAATCCGGACCGTTCACATCTACCAATGCATTATCTATAAAACGTATGGTCAATGTGCCACCAAGACCTAGGCTATAATCTCCCGTAGCATCGTCATAAGTAATGATAACATCGGGTTCACCGAGTACATTTTTGACATTTTGAGTCAACAACTTAGGATGGTTGACGTTCACAACCTCATCTGCAAAAGATAATGGACCCAAAGGCAAATACACTGTTGTTTTACGGTGACCTACATAACTTACACCTACTTCATCACCGTAAAACAAATCGGGATTTAGTTTTTTGAATTTCTGTTTTGCAGCCTCCGATTTTCGCAAAATATCCTTATGGAAAATGACAACAGATTTTTTCCGATTTTCAATAGCACGCTGAAATCTTGGACTTGCCTTTAATTTACCTGAAGCAATGTCTTTTTCGGTTTCCTCTAATTCTGCTAGAAATTCCTTTGACTCTTTTTCACTATGCATGTGCATGGACTTATTTCTATAGGCCGTGATTTTTTTGTTTTCTTCGATACTTACCGGGATTTCATTTTTCCGTTCTATATCTCCCATCACATAACCTGCTTCGGTAAGATCCAATTGAGACATCATATTGGTACCTGCCAATGAATCGATTTTTTTTAGTTTTGCCATGGTCGCTTCTGGTCCAGATTCTGCCTGTACTATTAAAATGGCTTCTTCTAAAGACACACCCGTTGGTGTTTTTTGTGAGGTCAATTGTTCTTTTGAAATCTTTCCTTTTTGCACAGGCTCATAAGCAATAGTATTTCCCTGTTCCTTCATTGCTCGTTCTGCAAGCACCTTTAGACTGTCTGGATTGTTAATCAGTTTTTCCAATGATTCACGAGAGACACCACTTTGCACTAACATATCGATTAACATTTCGGTATCGAGTTGGAAATTAACTTCATCATTGCTTTCTGAACTTTCAATTAAGCTTTTGCCTATATTGAAAAGGTCATTTAATTCTGAACTAGTATTTGTTTTTAAAGTTTTATCCGTATCATTTATTGAGGTTTCAGATTCTGAAGTCGTATTAGAATAAGAACTCACATCTGCATCAGCATCTTTAGAGTCACCTGATTTATTTCCACAGGAATATGTTGCAAAAGCAATTAGAATAAGAAGAATTGTTTTTTTCATGGTAATTATATTTAGCGATGGTATCTCATCTCAACAAAATTGTAGAACATCACCCCAAACCTATCATACCAATCTTCCATACCATGTGCTTGCTCGCAAGCATCTAGAGCCATTAAACTTTGATGGAAGCTTTCTAACATTTCAACACGTTTTAAATCATAAGCTTTATTAACCTCCTCAATACTTCTCATAATCCCTCTTCTTTGGGATTGCCAGACGATGCCTACTACTCCATGATAACCAGAAGTGTTATCTCCTAAGGCTACAGCTGCATCTGTATAAGCAGTGGAACAGTTGTAAATGGTTTGAAGTTTTTCTAAATTATAGCGACATCTGTTAAATTCGGCACGAGCAGATCTAAAACAATCGGCACAGGCGTCTTCTTCATCATCGCAAAAGGATGGTATCCTCGGCTGTCCAGGAGGAGTACCAGAACCCAAACAAGAACCTAAATTTCTATACGCATTGGCAAAGTCTTCCAAAACCTTCTCAGTTTCAAATGCTTTGTTGATGGTATTTATTTGTGAATCAATATGTCCATTAATAGTTGCGTTCACAGCATTTCTTTCCCGTCTATGAAATACTTCTGTTTCTACATTTGATTGCCTAGCACGCTCAATACCGACAGTTTGGCTATAACCTACAGATGATATTCCACATACAAACGGTAAGAGAACCAATAGCATGGTTTTCTTTCTACCCATTAGTTTTCCCGCTAGTAATCCTACCACTAACAAAAGCACACCGATGATAATAAAAATCCACAAGTTGCTTTCGGCTGTTTGGACTGTGTCCGTTTTTTCCACCGGCGTTTCTAAACCCATATTTTTTTCTGTGGCCTTAACAAAGGGTGAACCCAAATAATTTTTGACCTCTGGACTTGCATTGACAACAATAGTATATGGAATGTCAATAGCTTCATCTGATGACACTGTGAATCCAATATCTTGATGGCTTCGAACCTTAAAGTTGATATAACCGTCTTTTGAAGTAGCTGTTTTTTGCGTTTCTTCTACATTGCTCCAAGTGTTGAAAACAACATCTGCACTTAAGTTCGTTTTGGCATCATTAGCAAAAATAAAAATGTCCACAAATTGAAAAACGTCGTGTCCCTCTACGTAATGATAATTTATAGAGTCCTTCATTAACGTTGTACTACCTTCTATATACTTTGCGCCTTTATATTTAGGGTGTGCAGTAAGTTCTAATTTAGTCGGTTTAATTTTAGGGTCGAGGGTAAAAGGTTGTGCTGATAAAAAGTTAGCACACAAAATTAAAAGACCGATTGTTATATAAGTTTTGTTTGATTTCATAAGTATTATGTTTTAATTATTTGGAACCAAAAGCTTTGTCTAGGTCTGAATATCCTACACCTGTAAAGTTTATGCCTTCTACTGTTATTAATTTATCATCAGTGTTTGCTATTGCATTTTTTTCAAAACGGGCATCTAAATCTGAAACCCCTGCATTACCCGATGCTTTAGTTGGGTTTGATAAATCTATAGTACCAGAAATTTTAGCATTTGGATGAATACTATTCGTGTCAGGGTGATATATATACATTGCTGTCATAGTTTTACCATCGTTTTTGGGCACTTTTAAATGAATATTAACTTTTTCTAATTTTTTGGTGTCTGCATCGTAAAAAAGCTGTACTGTTTCTGACCCTCTATCAAGTTTCTTTATAAACGTAATTATTGCCGTACGTTTTTTTGTTTTTGCATGTGTATCAACAATACCAGAAGCTTTGGTGTAAGCCCAATCTTTGCCGTTTATTTTACAGAGAAAGGTACCGTTGCTTGTATTTTTGCTTTTAGTGGCTGTTTCTTTTTTTACAACTTCCGCGGTTGCTGTTTCATTTTTTTCATTTTGTTCTAATGAATTTGTTTCATTACTTTCCTTACATGATGTTAGAGCGATAATGAGGACTATCAATAATGTATATGGTTTCATAATTTTGATTTTATTGGTTATTTGCTTCTATTTTTTCGACGCGTGAGATAAGGTTGCTAACTGTAGCTATTAAAGATGAATTGTCCGCAGACATAGTTTCAATTTGTGAATTCTGCCCATCAATAATAGCTTGTTGTTCTTGCAGTGCTTTTATTAATACTGGAATCAACTCTGTATAAGACAAGGCCAGTAAATCTGAATCTTTAACATAATGGGTAATACTCGGAAAAACATCCTTAACTTCCTGTGAGATAAGACCCAAGTTGCGTTTGGTATCGGTTTGGTCTTTCATGAGATAACTTACTGGGTTGAGTTGCATGACCTTATTGAGTGTGCCATTTTCTAAAGCTGTGATATCTTTTTTTACACGCCTGTCTGAGGCTTGTACATACGCGCCACTATTTGAATTCCATGAACCTTTAAAAATTCCATCTTTATAAAGGTTGAGATATGTTGCTGTATAGAATTGCCAAGAGTGATTAGTATCAGAATTACGAATACTTAATGCATTTCTTAGATTTGATATTGGTGCACCGTTACTATGAGTTACTTCTAATAGGCTTTCAGGGTTATCTCCTCCAACACTTGTGTTTCCGTTTTTTAATATAGTTAAGGCGTTATTCGTGGTACTGGGACTTTGTCCATTTCCAATCACAAAAAGACGATCGTTCTCATTCCAGTTTGAAGTATTACTAGGCACATAACTTGTATTGTATGAGCCTATAGCTGTTTCGGCATAGGATTGGGCAGTTGTCTTAATTCCTATTGCTGTTGAATTTGTTCCAGAAGCATTCGTATTATCACCTATAGCTGTCGAAGAACTTCCAGAAGCCAAAGTGTAACTTCCTAATGCTATTGAGCCTGCTCCAGAAGCGCTTGCACCTGATCCTATTGCTATTGAATTAGTGTCTGAAGCATTCGCAAAATTTCCAATAGCCACGGAATTATACTCCGAAGCCTTTGTATTATATCCTATTGCTGTAGAATAAAGACCTGTTGCACCTCTTTCTTCTATTGCATCTCTGTCTGAATAACTTAAGTCTATGGCACCATTGCCTATAGAACCATAATTCGATGGATTTCTCCCAACCAATCGCCAACCTGTAATACCACTCTCTGTAATTTTTTCCAGTCCGGATACGTTATTTGCTATTTCTGCAACATTGGCAATATACGCAGCGTGTGCATACGATGCGTAAGGTACTTTTTTAAATGGTTCAGGATCTAAGGACACGTAAGTACCATCATTCTCAATATCAATATCGACTTGTAATAGGTAAAGATCAACTCCCCAATCCAAACCGAAAAACACACCATTTTCTATTGTACCTTCTCCAATAACAACGACTATAATACCATTAGAGGTGGTCATTGTATTATGTATTTCTTGATACACAATATTAGCTGGCACAGTACGATCAAGTATACTAAACCGAACGCTAATAGGTTGTTCACTAACAACGTTACCGTCGCTATCCTTTATAACGGCCTTATAATTAATGCCGACTCCTATAGCTTGTGCATAGCTAGAAATTGAAATAAATAGTACGATGATTAATATGATTATATTTTTTTTCATGATTTCATGTTTTAATTGCTTGATTTTGATTCCATTATATTTAATCGAGCTACTAATGCCTCAATAGATTTATCTTGAATAATATCTTTTGCACTTTGAGCTTCAATAATCTCTTGCTGCTCTTGCAATGCTTTTATCAATACGGGAATTAACTCGGTGTAAGACAACGTGATTAAGTCTGCTTCTTCAACATAATTTGTGATACTTGGAAAGATGTCTTGTACTTCTTGGGAAATTAATCCTAAATTACGCTTAGTATCGTTTTGGTCTTTCATTAAATAACTTACAGGATTGAGTTGCATGACTTTCTCGAGAGTGCCATTTTCTAATGCCGTGATGTCTTTTTTCGTTTTTCTATCTGAAATTGAGGAATAAACACCCGTTGTTTCATGAAAATAGCCACGATAACTACTGTTTCTATATAATGCCAAACTCCCATTAGGTCGCGTTTGGAGTCGCCATGTTGAAGTAGGGTCTGATGCATTTTGAATACTTAAAGAGCCACCTATACGGATTAAATTGGTATCGAACTCACCATAAATAAGGGGGTTATCTGATGCTTCATTGTTTATAAATAATTTATTGTTATTATTTGCTAGTACTGAAGCACCCGAAAAGTTTCCAATAAAAATATTATTGCTTCCTGATGTATGATTTAAACCTGAATTGCTACCTATGGCAATATTGTAATTTCCTGATATATTGTTATATAGAGCATTTCTACCAATAACTGTATTGTTACTTCCTGTTGTATTATCATAAAGTGCCTGATATCCAGTAGCTGTATTTTCATACCCAATATCATTAGACCATAAAGCACTGAAACCAATTGCGGTATTAGAATCACCATTATTATTAGCACGCAATGCCGAATGTCCGACTGCCGTATTATTATTCCCGTCATAATTTGAGTACAACGCGTCTACTCCTATCCCTGTATTATGATAACCGTCCCAATTCAAATACAAAGCATTGAAGCCATTGGCTGTATTATTGCTTGATTTATTTTGATGTAGAGCGCCAGTTCCAATTGCTGTGTTATTAAATCCTTCTATATTACCATATAAGGCTTTTTCTCCAATAGCAATATTATTAATGCCAGTGGTGTTAAAACCTAGAGCATCATAGCCAATCGCCGTATTAACAGACCCAGCGGTATTATCTAACATTGCAAAGGATCCGATTGCTGTATTTCTAGAACCTGTGCTGTTCTTGCTTAATGCACTTGCACCCACAGCTGTATTGTTAGAGCCAGTGGAATTGAGTGATAGCGCATTCAAACCAATACCTGTATTGCGATTGATGGTACTATCATCATTTAAGCCTGCATTTACACCTATAAATAATGAAGAGCCATCAGCATCTGATTTTGCATCTTCCAATTCATCAATTTTGGTTGCTGCGTTGGCAGCATTTAAAGCATAAGGTACAGTCATAAACTGAGTGGTACTCAAGTCTGCGTAATTAGTCCCTCCTACAATATCGATTTGTAGATTAAGCCAATGCTCATTGCCACTCCAATCAATATCACTAAATGTATCTGTAGTAGAACCCGTACCAATGTTTAAAATTATAATTCCATTAGCATCTGTAGTTGTTGAATGTGCCTCTGTATAAACTGCACTACCATCTGCAGCAGCTTCACGAATTTGAAATTGTACTCCAATAGGTTGGTCGGCTAGGATATTTCCTAAATCATCTTTAATTAGCGCTTTGTAGTTAATACCCTGTTGCGCAAAACTTGAAATTGAGATAAAAAGAATAGTGAAAGATGTAAATAATGTCTTCATAATCTTATTTTTTAAATGTGGTTTTTTTAATGACTTTGTTTTTATACATAATTTTTAGAACATACTTACCAGGCCGTAAATAGTTAACATTGAGATGGATTGTTTTTGTAGGGATGTAATCGATCTCGCCTTGATAGGATGTACGTTTTTTTTTCATACACTTCAAAGCTAAATAGAAGATTGCCAGAATACTATGAGGTATGTAACAAGAATTATGACTAATGTAACATCCTAGTATTAATGCGGAATACGAGAGGTATTAGAAAATGACTTAAATATTATTTTCGTTTTGCAAACTCAGTTGGTGTGCAATTGTATGTTTCCTTGAAACATTTAGTGAAATAAGAATGGTCATTAAAACCAACCGAGTAACCAACTTGTGAGATATTAATATCAGAATTTTTTAATAATCGTGAAGCCAACTTGAGACGCTGAGAACGAATAAACTCCGATGCGGTAAGCCCCGTTAATGCTTTTAGTTTTCTATGGAGTTGCATACGACTCATACCTACAGCTTCGGAAAATTCAGTGACATTGAACGCAGGGTCTACTATACTATTATCTAATGCCTCTTGGACTTTTTCGAGAAATATCTCATCTAAATTAGTGATGGCAATATCTTTTGGCAATAGTGCCAACTCTTGGCTGTATCGTAATTGTAATTTGCGTCTAGACTCAATAAGCTTTTCAACTTTAAGAATTAAAAGTTGTTTATCAAATGGTTTGGTGATGTAATCATCTGCTCCTATATTAATGCCTATAAATTTACTTTCTAATTCCGTTTTTGCCGTAAGTAAGATAATAGGAATGTGGGCAGAGCGTTCATCATTTTTGAGGTTTTCTGTAAGTGTGACCCCATCCTTTTCTGGCATCATTATATCTGAGATTATGAGATCTGGAATATGTTCTAAAGCTAGCTGTACACCGATCTTACCATTTGGTGCTGTAAGAATGTTATAATTTTTTTTAAAGGTTTGTTTTAATAAATGCCGTAAATCAGCATTGTCTTCAACAATTAATAAAATTGGTAAATCACTATCTTTATATTCTTCACTATCCTCGATTATGGGATTAAGAAAATTTGGTACTTTATTAATAACCTCTGTTTGTGTATTTACGATTACTGCATTATTTTTAAAACTATTCTTATCTATGGAGAGGTTAAGGTTAAAGGAAGTTACTTTGTTTGGTATACTGTTAGCTTCAATTTTACCTTTATGAAATACAACCAATTCTTTAACTAAAGCCAAACCTATTCCCGAACCTTGATTTTGTTCATTAGTTTGGTAAAAACGTTCGAAAATATTATCTAATTCAAAAGCGGTTAATCCTTTTCCTGAATTGGTAATTTTAAACAACAACTGATTATTTTCAATATAAGCTCTACAGAAGATGGTTCCATTAATTGGGGTGTATTTAAAAGCGTTAGAAAGCAGATTGATTATTATTTTTTCTACTGCATCTTTGTCGAACCATACGTTTTTTTCACTTAGATCAATATCAAACGTATAAGTAATGTTTTTTTGTCCTGCTAAATAGGAAAATGATTCACCTATCGCAGAAATGAGCTGGAGTACATTACCTTGTTGAATTTGTAATTTTAAATGACCTTCATCAATCTTAGACAAATCCAATAATTGATCGACCAGTTCTAAAAGGCGTTCAGAATTTTGTTTGGCCACGATAAACTTTTGGCGTTTATTTTCTGAGATAGAATCATCTGATAAAGTATCGTCTATAGGGCTCGATATCAAGGTTAACGGGGTGCGAAATTCATGTGATATATTGGTGAAGAAATTAGATTTTAATTGATTAAGTTCCTTAGCCAAGTTCAATTTATTTACGGCTAATTTCTGATGATATGTTAAGTATAAGAATGTAGTTAGAATAGCTATAATTATTGTTATATAAATGATGTAAGCCAATGTTGTGGCATACCAGGGTGAAGATATTATAAGCGATAAATATGCTATTGGTGTTTCAGATTCGGATTTATAAGACGCTTTAACCTTAAATTGGTATTTTCCGGGTTTTAAATTGGTATAGGTTACCGTATTGTTTTTAGCCTTACGCCAATCACTATGTCCATTTTCTAATAGATAATAGTAATTTATTTTTTCTGGAAATCGAAAATCTTGTAAGGCAAAGTCTATGTTTAAGTCAGATTGTTTATGATTTAAATAAATGGATTGGTCATTCAAAATTGAACTGTGACTTTGAAAAGGATGTTCTCCTAAAATTTTAATTTGTGTTATGACCGGAGCTTTATTAATAGTTGGATTTATAATATTTTTTGGATTAATTATCTGAATACCCTGTTCAGTTCCAAAATAAAGTTCTTTTCCATTAAATGCGCTCGACGTAAATAGACAAGCATCGGAGATTAAACCATCTGATTCTCTTAAATTTATTAGCTTTTTATTTTTCGTATTATAAACTATTATACCACTGCTTAAAGTACTAATCCAAAGAGATTTGTCGTCATCTGTTTGAATTGCCATGACTTTTTTATCAAAATAAGTATTCTCAATTTTTAAAGCTTCAAAGTTATCGCTTGCGAGTATGTATTTATTAATGCCAAAATCTGATCCTATCCATATATCTCCAGTATTGTCTTCATGTATTTCATATAAAACATTAGAATTTAACGTATTTACATTTCCTTTTTTATGTGTGTATTGTCTATATTTAAAATCACTTTTACCTGTACTAATTTCAGATATGTTAGGTACTATGAATAATCCATTCCCAACTGTTAATACCCAAAGATTATCGCTTTTGTCTATATGTAATTGAATAGCTTTTAACTCTTTAGAATTCGTATTAGTGAATTCGAAAAAATTTTTTACAGTACCCTTGTCATTTATTACATATAAACCATGCCAAGAGCTAACCCAAATAAATCCATTCTTGTCTTGCACTAATCCGTATAACTTTAATAATCCTTCTCCGTTTTTATTTAAATTAAATGACTTAATGTTTTTAAACTTATCTACAAAGTACAATGTCCCATACATATCACCAGCCCAAATTCCTTTTTCTGTTTTTAATACTGAAAAAATAGGCTTCTCTTTAATTATGGTTTCGTAATTATCTTTTATTTTAGAGAAATAATGTAGCCCATTTATGCCACCTATATATAGTGTTTTGCCGTCATCAATAATGCGTCTTGCATGTAAGTTTATATTGTTAGAAAAAACGTTACCAGCTTTATTTTCTTTATACACTCCATTTCTAGTCGCAATCCACGTTATGTCTTGACTATCTAAATATATAGAATTAACATTGTTCAGAAATGCTGAGTTTTTCAAATTATAACTTAATTTTTCAATGCTATTTTTAGTAAAATCATACTTATAAATATGTTTTTTTCCAATAAGTATAATTTTATCATTTTGCACATTTGATATTAAGATTATAAAGTCTTGAATATTTATCTGCTCTGGAGCTTTATGAAGTTTTTTGCTATAAATTTTTCCTTCATTTCTATATATCAGCGTGTTATTAGTTGTTACAGCCAATCTGCTGAGCGCAATATTTTTAACTACGACATCGAGACTTTTATTTTTATTATTATACTGATAAATAGTATCGTTAAGCACAACAATCTCAGTTCCGTTGTTAGTTTCATTCAAAAATACTTTTTCGAATTTTTCTCTTATTCTTACAAAGTTATTAGCGTTATGTGATTTTCTAAAAAGTCCGTCATCACCAACCACCCAAATATTATTTTTAGTGGTAGAAAAAGTTGAAAAAACGATAGAATTTTGAATGTCTTTAGCCGTATTATATCTTATTTTCTCAAACGTATTTTTACGTTGGTCAAACTTTACTAATCCTTCTCCTTGAGTACCTAACCAAAATATGCCATTCTTATCTTGAATTATTTTTCGTACCCAATTCGCAGGAATTGAGTTATCATCATAAGGATTAAATCTATACGTTAAAAACTCATATCCATTGTATTTGTATAGACCATTTTGCGTAGCAAACCACATAAAACCTTCGTTATCTTGAATTACGGAGGAGACCCATTGATTTGATAATTCTTGTTTTAAATACGTAAAATTGATGGATTCATTATTATCAATAAAAGTGACATCTGTTTGAGCTATAGAAACAAAACTTACTAGAATGAAAAGTATGGTGTTATATAATTTCATAAAGCAATAAAGCTGTCAAATTAACCTATTAAATAGCTAATCTATTTAAACTTAAATATAAGCAATATTTTGAAAGACAGGTGGTTAGCTGTGATGTTATATTTTAGTGAATATAACCTTAGATATATGATGGCCCTATTTATTTATTTATGTGTTTATTGTTCATCTTTTGTTTAAAATTAGACCATAAAACTTTTTTTAAATTGTATGACTATAATAGACAACTTCTTTTAGAAAATTATAAAATGAGATTGGTTGATAAATTCAACAACAGATCTAATTTTGGATGTTAAGACAGCACTTTTAATCAGGAAGTTTGAAGTTGATTTTAAATACTATTGTTGTTAGTGTTTTAGCAATGTACTTTCTAGTAAAGGCTGAATCTCCTGTAGGTCAGGCTTATATGCTCTAATTTACAAAGTGTTAGCGTGAATTTTTGCAAAAGTTAGTGCAATACTCGCTTTCTTATCGATTTAACTGAAGCGATTACCGCTTTAAAGCAAAATGACCCGTATAGGTTTCTCCATCAATAAATTTGGCCACAAACCAATAATCGTCACTAGGGAGTTGGTTCCCATTTAGGCGTCCATCCCAACCATCGTAAGAAGTAAGTTGTTGCGTAATGAGTTTGCCATAACGATTAAAAATTTTAATAGACTCAATTTGATTAAATTGTTCTTCATTGCCAATAACTTGCCAAGTGGGATTGTCTCCATCTCCATTGGGAGTAAAGAACTTTGGAAAGCCTAAAACCGAGATGGTTTCTTCAACCGTTCCACAACCGTTTAAATCTCTAATATATACGGTATGAAATCCTTGAGAAATATTTGTAAAAACAAAATTATCTTGATAAAATCCATTGCTATCATCTAGCGCTATTTCATAGTCTCCTTCACCAGAAATGGAAATAGTTACCGTGTTATTTGGCGCAATACCTTCTACATTAATACTTTCGATTGTTGCTGTTTCCGACGGTAAGACGGTGATAATTCTACTCGATGAACACCCATTTGGATCTGTAACATTTACAGTGTATGTCCCAGTTTCTGTAGCATCATAGAACAATGTGGTCACGTCTGTAGTTGTGCCATTGTATAGCCATTCGTAATAATAATTATTTGGTAAATCATCAAGGACACCACCATAGAGCGTTAAGGGATCGAGCGCATTTAAGCAGTTAGTAATAGTCTCATCGCCTTCTAATAAGGGAGTGTATAACACATTGAGATTTACTGTAGAAATACTAAAACACTGGTTGTTACTACTTACTTTTACATAAATAGTTTGCGAGTTAGTTATGGAATTTATAAACGTATTAGGTAATGCATTAGTTTCATTAAAAGCATCTATTTCTGTCTCGTAATAACTTACAATGGCATCATCGGGAATTTGATCTAAAATAGTAGTGTCAACTTCAGATAAATCGAAAGCAGCAAAACCATCAGTGATGTCCCCATCGCAACCATCTAAATCTGGAATGTTAAGGGTGTTGTTTGAGGTTTGTAATTCTAATTCTACAATATCTACGCAGTTGGCTTGGTTTACTATTTGTGCATAAATAGTTTGAAATGGAATAGTATTTTGAAACGCATCTGGATTTGAAATGGGATTATCATCGGCAATATCTGCCTGTGACACGTAAAATTGATTTACATATACATCTTGGTTTCCTGTGGTTATAGCACTTGTGGCATCAAATAAATTATAAGTTGTCAGGCCATCTTGGTTTAAGTCGCATTCTACCAACACAGAATCAGATCCTATTGGTAAAGGTGCATATTCAATAATGGCTTCACCATAGGCAATACAACCATCTGCTAAACTCACTTCTACTGAGTACGTCCCAGCTTCAGTAACGGTGTAGCTTCCGCAGGTACCACAACCTGGTGCTCCTTGTACTAAAACTCCATCCTTATACCAATCGTAGGTATTTTGACCGTCTTGGTACGCAAATAGTTCAATGGTCTCACCTTCGCATAAAGCATTATTTGTAGCTAATAGTAAATCGGGACCTATATCTGAAGACAATTCAAAACTACCAGCTTCTAAAAATACAGCTGAATCATAACGGTAATTATAGTGATCAGCAATTACTAATTTTACGTGATATGTTTCATTAGGAATCACATTTGCTATAGCCGTTAATATAGCCGTTTGTCCGTTAAAATTTATGGGAGCGTTTGCACCATTAAAACTTCCAAAATATGTTTCATTTTCAGGTGGACAGCTACCTGAAATTCCAGGCGTTACGGTGGTCACTTTTACGGGTGTATTAGTATTTGGTACTATAGCGATATTTTCAAAAGGAGTTTGCTCATCATCGGGACGAATTAAAAAACCAAACAAATCCGAGTAATTACAAGTATTAGAATTACCATCTTGATATTCTTCTGAAGCAAAAATATATCTAAAACTTATTTGTGGTGCAACTGATACAAAATCGAATTCTAAAATAGTGGCATTAATTGTGTTCGATTCGTTTAGAGCATTTTCTAAATCAGCATCACGATTCCAATCAGGCGCATCGTCGTCACTTAAACTTGTATTTGGTCCAGCGACATTGCTTAACTTCCCCGTACTTAGTACAATACCACTTTCAAACGGAAAAGTTGTTCCTGAAGCATCAAAATAACCATAGCTTTGGTCTGTATCAGAAAAATCTCCACCAACGACATTGGTTACAGAAACGTTGCTAATACAATCGCTGTCTATTAGAATGTCTTCAATAAGTTGTTGTGGACTAAAGTTTTGGCTGTCTACTGAAATATTTTGAGCATAATTCAACAGAGAAAATATAAGGGCAATAGTGAGAAAGGGTCTCTTCATTTTTATTCTTAGGGGTTGCAAAGATAAACTACTAAAGGAAACTTAAAATGGAATAAGATGTTAAATAAGATGATACGTTTTTATTATCGACGTAGTGCAAAATGACCTTTGACTTCAAAAGCAATATCACCTTGTTGTATATCTGCTAAGAACCAATAATCGGTGGCAGGTAAATTGTAACCGTTATAAGTACCGTCCCAACCTTGAGAAGTTGAGTCTAGTTGTGCTATGAGTTTACCGTAACGGTTAAATATATAAACAATACTACCGGGTAAAGTTTCAATACCTACAATATGCCAAGTTTCGTTTGTTGTATCTCCATTCGGTGTAAAGAATGGTGGTGCATCTATAACCAATACTTCTTTAGTAACTTCTGCACAACCATTACGATCAATTATGGTTACGGTATGGTAGCCTAATGGTACATTATCAAAAACGTTTGATTCTTGAGGTTCCCCATCATTCAAAATAAAGAGATAATTACCAATTCCGGAAATGGAAATTGTAATGTTGTTTGGATCTGAAAAATCAACGGTTTCAACAATATCTATAGTAGCGGATTCAGATGCTGTAACATTAAAAGTACGCGTTGTGGTACAGCCAAATTCTGAAGTGACCGTCACAGAATAGGTGCCTATTTCTGTAATTTCAATTTCTGAACTCATTTGGTTAGTGGACCATAAGTAAGTATCGGTTGTATTAAAAGTGTCTGCAGAAACGAGTAGCGGTAAATTTTCAACACAGACCACTTGATCTGGAATGTCAACAAAAGGTTTGCGATATACTAATAATGAGAAATCAACGAGACTAAAACAACCTGTGATATTATTTGTGATTCGAGCAGTAATAACCTCGGTGTTAAATCCACTATATAAATCACTATTTAATTCATTAATTCCTGCATTAGCATCAGTAGAATTATTGAAATAAGTAACCGTATAATTACTAGAACTTTGATTACCTAAAATTGAAGAATTCTGTTGGGTAAGGTCGAAATCAACATACCCATCAAAATCATTATCACAGCTCGTAAGATTTTCTGGTTGATTGGCTATCGGTAATGGATTTACACGAAGTTCAAAAGGAAATATAAAATAACAATGTGTGGTGCTATATTCTATTCGCGCATAAATAATATCACTTGTGCTTGAATAATTATAATTAGGGTCTAAACTATTTTCGGCAGCAATAGCATCAGCTTCAGATGTAAAATAATTAATTAATACATTAAAGTTAGTATCAACAATATAGTCTTTTAGTGTTGAAAGATTATAACTATTAGATGCGTTGTTGCAAATATCAAAAGTTTCAAAAGCATTTGTTGCTGGTGGTAGATTTACATTTAAGTCTAGCGGCACAAAAGTGAAGCAATCGGCAACCGTATTAAACACCTTTATATAAATAGTCTGCGGATTATTAACGTTGGAAAAATTCTCGGGATTTGAAATTGGATTATTATCAGTTTGTAAGTCCTCAAACGTTTCAAAATAGGTGATGCTATTATTAGGATTTGCTGTTACGAACAAATCAGTTTCAACAGTAGTTAAATTGAAAGTAGTAATACCATCATAATCTACATCGCATTCTAAAAGTGGTGCAGGAATATTAGGGTGTGGATTAACAATTAAGGTAAAATTTGTAACACTAAAACACCCTGTTTCCCTATTTTCAATTCTCACCGAAATCAACTGCTGATCAGACCCTAAATATTCAGAGATAATCGGGTTTGTATCAGTCATAGCTTCAGCTTGACTAGCATGATAAGTTACTTCAAAATTGTTTGGGTTTTGCGACCCTAAAACAGTGTCGGTTTGCGATTCTAAATTAAAAGAAGCCATGCCATCGTTAGAATTGTCATCACAAACTTCCATATTATTTGGCGGGTTTGCAATAGGTAACGGTTTAACTAAAAGTATAAAATCATATATAAAATAACAGTTGGTTAATGGATCTTCTATACGCACAAAAATAGTATCGGACACACTCTGATAAGTATAATTGAGAGGTAATGGATTTATAAAAGTTTCAGCATCATTAAAAGATTCAAAATAAGAAAGCGTTGCTTGTGTTTCTGAATTTATTAAGGTGGATTCTATTTCAGCTAAATTAAAACTCGACGTTGGGTCCTTACAAATTTCATAAACCTCAAAATCGTTAAAGGCAGGAGGAAGATTTACAATTAAATCTAACGGTACAATGACAAAACAATCACTAACGGTATTATTTACTTTGACATATACTGTTTGAGGGTTTGAAATATTCGTATAATTTTCTGCATTAGGGATAGCATTATTGTCAGCTTCTAAATCTTCAACGGTTTCAAAATAGTTGACTTCAATATTATTTTGTCTTACATCTAAAATGTCATCTTCGGAAATGGAAAGATCCCAGGTTAAAACCCCGTCGTAATTATCGTCACATTGTTCTAATGGGATTGAAGGATTAACTAAAGGTGCAGATATAATATTTATGGCAAACTCAGAAATTCCCTTGCAGTAGTTGCCGTTATCTATGCGTGCAAATAGTTGTTGCGGATTTGTAGTGTTGGTATAATTTAAAGGTACCGGATTTATATTGTTGTTGGCTTCGAATTCCGTTGAGTGAAATGAAACGTCTAATGTTTCTGGGCTACCTACTGTTATTTGGGCTATTATATCATTTAAATTTACGGTTTCAATACCGTCATTACTAATATCATCGCAGATAAAAATACTTTCTGGCGCATTGAAAATAGGAACGGAACCGACTTCCAAGTCAAACATAGAAGTGCCATAGCAGCTAGGATCTGTAAAATTTTCTATTCTCACATGGATCGTTTGAGGACTGGTAGAATTTTGATATGCCGAATATTTATCGATAGAATTAATCCCCGCAAGCGCATCAGCTTGGGTTTCATAATATAGAACTTGTTTATTTAACTGTCCATTTAATATTTCTTCATCTTTTAAATAGAAATAGAAGTCCGCGACACCGCTAATATTGGCTTCGCAATTTTCAAAGTTTGTAATAGGAATAAATTCTGGCAAGGTATTAACGTAAACATAAAAACCAGAAAGACTAAAGCAACCTGTGGCTTGGTTTTCTACACGTGTATAAATATAAGCTGTGGCTGTAGTGAAATTTTCTGGAGTGGTAATTTCGTTTGTACCTTCAATGGCGAAATTATAATCATTATGAAACGTAATATTATAACCGGCGGTAGAGCTTGTTATTTCAGGTATTTTAGATTCTAGATTTACGGTGGATATGCCATCGTCGTCATCGTCGCACACAATGATTGCTTCTGCAACCATGACTTCTGGTGCACTCACAATATTCACCTCGAGGGTAGATATATCATAACATTCTGTTTGAGCATTGGTAACTCTAGTGTAAAATAATTGCGGATTAGCAGTGTTGTAATAAAATTCTGGTAGTATATTTTCATTATTTATAGCATCGTCTTCTGTTAAAAAATATTTTATATTAACAGCGGGTACACCTTGCCCAGCAATGCTATTAAAATTATCTAGGATTAACGTAGTAAATCCATCATTGTCTTCATCGCAATAATCTGTAGTTTGAGGTGTTAAAGCTACGGCTGGGGCAATTACCAAGGTCACATCTATTTGGTCAGTACAGTCGTCTATAAGAACATTGGTATATAAAGTGGTACCGTTGTCCGTTACGTTATAAAGCAGCGCCTTGTTTAATGCGTTTTGATCGTTGTCTCTGTCGTTTTCAGATTCAAAAAATATGATTTCAAATTCATCGTATCCATTTTGAAGATGCGACTCAATAGCATATAAATCAAAATCTTCAATACCGTCATTAGAAGGGTCGTCGCAGACTATAAAAGGGTTATCTGAAAGTCCTGTTAAAATAATATTGGTATGTAATTCTAAATTCGTAATGGTAAAACATCCTGTTGTAGGATCCTCGACGCGAATATAGATGCTTTGAAAATTTGGTGTTGCATTAATATAGTTATTCGGATTTTCAATTGCATTTATATTAGCGATGGCCTCATCGTTGGTAGGGTGAAAGCTAACCTCCATCCCTGTAAGTTCTTGTAAAACATCATCTACGACTTCTGTTAGATCGAAAGTTTCAAAACCGTCGTCATCTTGTTCGCAAGCATTGATCCATTGATTATCTGTATTAATTGTAGGACTTTGTTGAAGTTCAATAGAAATAGTTGTAGTAGAATAACAGCCGGTAGTTCCATCGTACACTCTAATATATAAAGTTTCTGAAGTGTTGGTATTCTCATAAGGTGAGAAAATAGGGTTAATACCTAGATCGGCTTCAGGTTGAGAGTAGTGATAAGAAATATATAAATTGTTGTTGCCATCAATAATTTGATCACTAGCAGAACTTAGATCTACCAAAGTATTACTATTGGCTGAAGCATTTTGACAAACAACAATAGGGTCTGGTTCCACATATTCTGGTTTTTCGTTCACTATTAAATTGAAGCTAGAAAATGCTAGACAACCATTAGTAACGTCTTCTATTCTAACAAAAACAGCTTGTGGAGTAGTAGTGTTCGATATTGAGCCAACAATAGGATTAGAATTGTCTTGTGCCGATTCAGCCGTGTAATGATAACTAATATTATAATTAGAAGGAGGTACCGAAGCTAATACCTCTGCATTTTTAATGGTAAGGTTGAATAATTCTACACCGTCGTCATTATCATCACAAAAAATAAAATCCGAAATTTGTGTTGCAGTCTGCTCAGTATCTAATATAATGTCTACGGTATCTTCAATTACACACGACGTTTCATTAAGCTGAATGGTCACTTCAACTTTGTATGTTCCTGAAGAAACGGCCTGTAAAACGGGGTCATTTTCTCCAGATAAGAGTACCTCATCTTGAAACCATTGATAAGTGGCTTGGGTATTTTGAATATCGCCATTTAAAGTTACAGAATCTCCACAGGTTGTAATATTTGGTCCTAAATCTACGTTGGCATTAAAACTATTACCTTCAATGAAAACGGCAGAATCAAAATTTTGGTCGTCTTGGTCTGCTATAATAAGTTTAATTTGATATTCTACATTGGGTTGAATTGCTGCCGTGGCAGAAAGTACGATTGTACGACCATTGTAATTGGTATCTCCGACATTGTAGCCTTCAAAGAACACTTCGTTCTCTGCTGCACAAAAACCTTCTATTTGGTTATGTATAGTATTTGTATTGACGGGTGTAGACGTGCCAGGAATCAGAGCGATATTAGTATAAGGGCTTGTGGTGCCCGCTTCACGGATTAAAAACGCAAATCCGTCAGAATAAAAACAAGGAAACTCTTGCTGGTATTCTTCTGAAGCAAGAATATAATTAAACTGTATTTGATTAGCTACAGATATAAAGTTAAATTGAATAGAAGTTGCATTTAGGGTTTCATCAATCCCTAAGGCGTTTTCTAAATCGATATCGGTTCCCCAAGATTCATCTCCCTCGTTTAGAGGGCTTGTATTCACTACGTTTCCGGCTGAATTTACATTACCTGTAGTTAATAAAATACCATTTTCAAAAGGAAAACTGGAATTATTACGTTCAAAATACCCAAAACTGTTTAGTCCATTTAAATCTCCATTAATATTTGAAGAAATATTAGAAATTTCAACACAATTTTGACCTAAGTTTTGTTGAATAAGTTGCTCTAAAGAGAACGAATCGTCCGTGGTAATTTGTTGTGTATACGCACAAAAAAAACCTGTAAAGATTATAACGAGGGATAGAATATATGGTAATCTCACTATTTGGGTTTCACTAATTAACGTCAATGAAATACGTTATATTATTTTTAATGCAATTTAAGAGCGCAAAAAGTAATAAAAAATCCCCAGTAGTGGGGATTTTTAAGTTAAGTTACCAGTTTATGTGGATGAATGACAATTCCTTGAAATTGAGTTTCTTGTATGCAATTTTGTTATCGCTTTAGTGTAAAATGCCCTTTAACTTGAAATGCTATAGATCCACGCTGTACATCGGCGACGTACCAGTAATCACTGGTAGGCATTCGTTCTCCGTTATATTTACCATTCCAACCAGAAGACTGAGCACTTAATTTTGTAAGCAATTTTCCATAACGATCAAAAACATGAATAATAGTGCCAGGCAAAGTTTCTATGCCAACAATATGCCAAGTATCATTAGTGCCGTCATTATTTGGTGTAAAGAATTTAGGAATATCAACGACTAATACTTCTTTGGTTTCATTAGCACAACCATTTAAATCTATAATAGTAACAATGTGATAACCCATAGCTACATTCTCAAAAACATTAGATTCTTGTGGTTCCATGTCGTCGAGTTGATAAAGATAATTTCCGATACCGCTGATGGTTACAGTGATATTGTTAGGGTCTGAAAAATCGATAACCTCGGTAGTTTCTATGGTTGCAGCTTCAGATTCAGAGACTTCAAAATAATTAGTGGTTTCGCAACCAAATTCAGAGGTGACTTTAACCCAGTAACTACCGACTTCTGTGATATCTATTTCAGGAGTTGTTTCTCCGGTAGACCACTCATAAAAATCTGTGATATTATTCGTGTTTGCAGATACCAATAACGGCATATTATCTAAACAAATCACCTGATTTTCAATATTTACAAGGGGAAGAGGATTTACAATTACCGAAAATTGACCAGTACTATAACAACCTGTACTATTGGTTTCTATACGCGTATAAATTATTTCACCATCATACGCCATATAATTAGTTTCTAATCGCGAATTATTTTCTTGGGCTTCCAATTCTGAATTGTGATAAGTCACCGTAAACAAATTAGCGTTCTGAGATCCTAAAACAGTGGCATTTTGTTGTGATAAATCAAATTCTAATATGCCATCAAAATTATCATCGCAGTTTATTAAATCTGCTGCCTGATGGGCAATTGGTAATGGTTCAACTTTTAAATTAAATTGATAGTAAGTGGAGCAATGTGTAGTGCTGTATTCAGTTCTAACAAATAGTGTATCAAAATCACTTTGGTAGATATAATTCGTATCTAAGGCATTCGTATTAGCAACGGCATCTGCTTCGTTATCAAAATAACTGAAAATTACATTGTAATTAACATCGGTTACGGTAGGATTAATTTCTGTTAAATCGATACTATTCGTTTCGTTAGCACAAACTGTATATTGTTCAAAATCATTGATATGCGGAGGTTGATTTACAATCAGTTCTATTGGGAGCGATAGATAACAATTAGAGATGATATTAGTTACTTTAAAATAAACCGTTTGTGGATTAGTTAAATTCGTGTAACGATCTGGATTAGTGATTTGGTTTACATTGGCTTCGGCATCGTCAAAATTCTCATAATAGGCAAATACAAGATCCTCTTGTCTTACATCTAGTATATGATTTTCTGCGCCTGTTAAATCAAACTGAAGATAACCATCCGCGTTATCGTCACACTCTACCATAGGATCCACAGCTGCTACGGCAGGAGTACTAATAATATTAACTACAAAAGATGTTATAGATTGACAAATAGTGCCATTATCAATTTGAACAAAAATTTGTTGTGGATTTACGGTGTTTGCGAATTGTAAAGGAATTTCATTGGTGCTATTTATAGCATCTTCTTCAGAAGTGAAGAATTTTACAGACTGTATATCAGAAATTCCATTAGACACTTCTTCGATTTTAGTTGTAAAATCGTGCATTACCGAGCCATCTACAATGCTATCATCACAAACAAACAAATCGGTTGGTTCATTATATACTGGATTTGTGCCTACTTCAATCCTAAAAGATGATGTTGTAAAACACGTTTCATCAGTGATATTATCAACTCTTACATGAATTTGTTGCGGATTACTAATGTTTTCATAGATGCTTGTTTTGTCTATAGGATTTACTTTAGCAATGGCATCAGTTGCATTTAGGTAATAAGAAACCTCTTTGCCAGTTTGTCCACTTAGCGCTTCTAAATCTTTGTTTACAAAAATAAATTCGCCAATACCATCTGAGTTATCCTCACAGAAATTAAGTTCGTTTACGTAATTCGATAGATCTCCGACGAAAGGAAAAGTATTTACAATAATATCTAATTCTTCAATAGAATAACATCCCGTAATTGTATTTTCTACACGCATATACACAATTTGTGTTTGTGCGTTATAATTTGAAAGCGTTTCAATAGCGTTTTCGTTTAACTGAGCTTCTTGTAAACTTGTATGAAACGTAACGGATCTATTTGGTGTCGCTAAAATAGAATGTGGAACACTATTATTTAAATTTATGGTTGAAAAGCCATCTCTATCTGCATCACAAATAATAATATCGGTTGGTTTCTCACTTTCTGGCGCAGGTAACACGGTCACTTCAAAAGAATTATAATCATAACAACCTGTTTGTGAAGAGGTAATTCTTGGGAATAAGGTAAATGGATTGGTTAAATTTGTATACGAATTAGGTAAAGCATTTGTGTTATCAATGGCATCTTGCTCCGTTAAAAAGTAAGTGACATTGTAACCGTCTTCACCATTAGTGACGTCTAGATTTAGAGATGATAAATCGGTAGTCGTAAAACCGTCTTGATCCGTATCGCAAACACTTAAACTGATTACCGATTCAAACTGAACGATAGGGAATAAAACTAAATCGAAATCTGAAACTTCGTAACACGTAAGACTTTGCAACCCAATATAGATGGTCTGAGGATTGCTCTGTGATTGATAGGCTATATCTGTATTTATGGGATTTACTTGATTATCTCTGTCTTCTTCAGTCTCGTAAAATACCACTTCAACATCTAATAAATCGTTAATAATGCCCACAGCAATATTTTCGAAATCGAAACTTTCTGTATTATCATCGTCTACATCACATACGGAGACGTTTCTAATATTTGTAGCAGTTAATAATAAATTAGTATGAAGTTCAATAGGCACCGTAGATGCACAACCTGAAGTGCCGTTTTCTGCTCTTAAATACACAAGCTGTTCTTGGTTGGTAATATTGGCATAATTCGTTTCATCTGCAATAGGATTGGCACCAGAAAGAGCGTCTTCGGGCGATATATGAAAAGATACGTTCACACCTGATAATCCTTCTAAAACTTCAGGAATAATAGAGGTTAAATCGAAATTAGCAAAACCATCAAGATCTGTATCACATGCATCTATATAATGATCCTCCATATTAATTATAGGACTATCGATTACAGAAACATCTAAAGTTGTGGTACTAATACAACCCGTATCCGGATTTTGTACACTCACAAATAACTGTTCGTTAACATTAGTATTAGTGTATGGCATTGTATAAGCGTTAACACCAGCAGCAGCATCACTTGCAGAGCTATGATAAGTAACCACCAAATTTGTTTGACCTAATGCAATTTCTTGGTCTTTATAAAAATTTAAATCCATTGCTGTAATGCCGTCAGCAGTTTGGTCGTCACAAACCTCTAAAGGGGTTGGATCTGTAATTATTGGTAGGTTATTTACTATTAAATTAAAGCTAGAAAACGCTAAGCAACCATTAATGGTATCTTCAATTCTTACATGAATAAGTTGTGGGTTTCCCGTGTTTTGAATCGGAGTAGTAATGGCATTACTATTATCAATAGCATCAGTGTTAGTATAATGATAAGAAATAGTGTAACTCGATGGAGGAACAGAGGCCAATACTTCAGAATCTTTCGTGGATAAATCAAATATCTCAAGTCCGTCACCACTTAAATCGTCACAAAGTTGAAAATCTGTTAGCGGATCTGAAGTTTGCGTAGAACTTAAGGTTACATTAATATCATCTTCAATTATACAAGAGCTTCCTGCTAGCGGTAGTGAAATTTCAACACGATAATTTCCAGTTTGCAAAGCCGTTAAACTCGCTTGGTTTTCAGACGACATTAACGTGTCGTTGAAATACCACGTATATGTCGCGTTCGTATTAGAGATATTTCCATCTAATACAGTGCTAGTGGCACAAGTTGAAAAATCGTCTCCTAAATCTACAGAAGCATCAAAACTATTACCTTCTATGAATACAGCAGAATCATAATTTTGATCGGTCTGATCTGCTATAACCAATTTTATTTGATATTGTACGTTGGGTTGAATTGTAGCCGTAGCTGAAAGTACGGTGGTTCGTCCATTGTAGTTCGTATCTCCTACATTATACCCTTCAAAAAATTCATCGTTAGAAGCAGGACAAAAACCAACAATATCGTCGTGAACTGTATTGGTATTTACAGGTATAGTTGTGCCTGGTATCAATGCAATATTGGTGTAAGGATCAGAAGAACCTGCTTCTTTTATTAAAAAAGCAAATCCATCGGAATACTCACAAGGGAAGTTTCCAAAATATTCTTCGGAGGCTAAAATATAATTAAACTGTATTTGATTTGAAATTGAAATAAATTCGAACTCAATAGAAGTTGCATTCACGGTTCCAGAAATGCCTAAAGCTGTTTCGAGATCACTATCGGTAAGCCAAGTGGCATCTCCTTCATTTAAGATGTCGTTATTTTGACCATTTCCAGCCGAGTTAGCATTACCTGTGGTTAATACAATTCCGTCTGCGAAAGGAAAGTTTGATGATGCACGCTCAAAATAACCAAAACTACCTATACCAATAGATGTGCCGTTTGAGGGTGACGAAATATTTGAGACTTCTACACAACCTTGGATTAATGTGTTTTGAATTAAGTCTTGAGTTGAAACTGAATTATCTATGGTAACTTGTTGAGCAAAAGAAATACTACAAATTAAGCCTATAAATAAGTAGAGGGAGCGGTTGAAATTAATCATTAGTTTCGGTTAAGTTTAAAATGTTAAGGCAGAAAGGGTTGGGTCGACCTCTATCTACATGATAATTATGGTCGAAATGTAAAGTTAATAAAGATGAAATACAAAAAAATACGACAAAAAGCACAAAATGTTAACATTTAAATGCGTTTTATTACTTTTATTTTTAAAAAAGACCTCAAAAGAGGCCTTTCTTCCCAAATTGAATTCAAATATTTCTAAACCAAGATGTTAGAAATTGCTTAACCTGAAACTCAATATCATAAATATATTGTAGAAATTTTATTCTTTTAAATTCGTGATTTTAGTTCTCTCTAATTTTGAGGGTTCCAGACAGAAAACTTTTACAAAGTGTTTTTGTAATTAATTATAAAATTAAAGGATGTACGTAAGAACTGCAAAAAAATAAGATGAACGGACTAAAACTTTAACGTTTTCTAATAATTAACATAGACCCAACTCATAAAAGGGGTATAATTTGGATCGTTTAAGTTTAAAACATAAAAATAAGTCCCTACGGGTACCATTGATCCTTTATTATTGAGTCCTTGATTTATTTCTCCGAACCATGGTTTAGCATTATTACCAATAAAAATGAGCTCACCATACCGGTTATAGATTTGTAACTCGTGCGCTGTAAAAATATCGTATAGGCCTTGTATATTAAACCAATCGTTATAGGTGTCTCCATTTGGTGAAAACCCTTGTGGAATTTTTGGTGGACAGTTCTCAATAATGAGATCCAATTGAAAAATTTCGTAACATGGTTGAGTCTTCAATCGCACATAAACAGTTTCTGGGTTTGAAAGATTAGTATAGTCGGAAGGTATTAATATTGGACTAGATTCTAAATCTAAATCGTCTAACGACCGATAGAAAGCTACATCTTCTTCATTATAATTGAGCGTATTAATTGCTTCAAATAGATTAAAAGTCGCGCTATCATAACCTTCATTACAACTTACAAGATTTGGAAGCAGTGTTGTTTCAGGAATTACAAGTAACTCAATATCTATAAAAGTGCTATTGTTGTTCTCGTTAGACTCCGTAATTACACCGTTTTGGGTACCATCATCATCTGCAATAGCTGTAATAGTTACATTAGGATTTGTTCCTTCAGGAAGATGAAGAATTATAGCGTAACTTTCGCTTTCATTTATGGCTATAGTATTAATGGTTTCGCTTGCGCCAATAAAAACACCATTACTATAAAAAGCTATTGGTGTATGAGCAGGTAAAATATCTGTGCTATTAAAATTATTTACGGAATAAAAAATTTCTATACTATTATCTCCACAGTACACGCTATTATTTTCTATGCTAATCGTGGCATCTGGTAACTGACTGTTTAGAACCGTAATGATGTTGTTAATCATTACGAAATCTTGACCCGATGTTAGTGCTATGGTCGCTGAAGTGTCTCCTATACTTATATTATCTTGAATATTATATACATCGATATCCATATTATATAAATTATTGGCTCCAGTAAATGAGTTGGTTCCATTAAAAGCGTTGTTAGCAGGATTCAGGGGATAATTACTAATTACATTTCCGTTTATAGTTAACTGCTCATTTACAGCTATAGACCGATCTCCCTCCCAAGCCACAAACCCAATTTTAGCAGCTTCATTATCTAAAACATTTAAGTTATCTAAAGTTATGCTAAGAAAATCTGGGACACTTTGTAGACCATCGTAAACATTCAATTGATTTAGCGATAAACTATCCTCTTGATAAATAATAGTCATTGCCCAGCCTCCAAAATTAGTTCCGGTAGGGCAATATGGAGAAATAATAGTGTTTAGATCTAAATCCGAAACGGTATAAGTGGTATTACCTTGCTCCGTAATTATATCTGTAACATCTGCAAAAGCAGCAAAAAATACACGAACGCTATCTAAAGCATCGCTAAAGTTGCGTTCGGCAGATACAGGTATTCCGTTTAAGCTAATATCTAAATCCCCATTGCCCGAACCGGCCCAATATAAATAGGCTGCAATTATATTTTGATTGATATTCAGATTTAAATCTGCTGAAGAGGATGTTAGAATGGTACAAGGACCAGAAATACCGTTTTCTAACGTATTGAGGGTATTACCAATGGCGGTATAATCGTATCTTCCGTTAAATTGCTGAAATAAGGCTATATCTTGAGCCGCCAAAGGGAATGATAAACTTAAAAGTGCTAAGCAAAGTATGTAATATGTGCTTTTCACAAAATGAATGCATTGGTTTGGTCTAAAATACAATATTTAAATTATCGTTTTAATGTAAAATGACTGGTGAAAGTTCTTCCATCTTCTAATTTTACTTTAAACCAATAATCGCTTGAAGGCATTTTTTCACCTTTGTATGTTCCATCCCAGCCAGAACTTAAGGGATCGAGTTCCGTTAAGAGTTTCCCGTAACGATCAAAAATAAAAATTGAGGTATTTGATTGAAACTGTGCTGATATTCCTTTTACTTGCCAATAATCATTAACGGTATCATTGTTTGGTGTAAAGAATTTAGGAAAACCAATTACGGAAACTAGACTTTCTACAATACCACAATTATTTTTATCGCGAATGTATACGGTATATAATCCTGCTGGAACATTCGTAAATATATTACTATCTTGAAATGGGCCGTTAATGTGCCCTAAGGCATACTCGTAGTGACCTTCTCCTTCTACAAAAACAGAAATCGTATTATTTTGTAAAGCATCAACAACTTTTATATCAGTAACTGTTGCAATATTTGAAGGAAGGACGGTAATGGTTCTGTCTTTAAAACAACCGTTTGTATTAATTACTTTTACGTTATAAGTTCCTGGGGCATCAATTTCAATTTCCGAGGTATTTTCGCCTGTAGACCATTCATAATAATAGTTGCTAGGGGAGTCCCCAATAATTCCTCCATCTAACGTGATTGTTTCCGGAAAAAGATTTAAACAATACAAGGTTTCAAATTCAGTTTCAATATTTGGTAATTCGAATACTTTGAGTGTAATTTCGCTAATACCATAACAATTGTTGGCATTTTCAACGCGTCCATATATTGTTTGGTTATAAGCTAGAGTATTAGTAAAGATAGTAGGAAGTGGATTAGTTTCTACCAAAGCATCAGTATAGGTTTCGTAATAAATTAAGTCTAAATTAGCAGGAGATCCTACTAAAATAGAAGAATTGGCATCTGTAAGATTGAATTCCATAAAACCATCTTCTATTCCGTCTATATCACATAATTCTATACTTGTATTGTTAGAAAACGTTGTACTTACTTCTAGTGATATTTCGCTAAAATTAATACATCCCGAAGTTGGGTTAGTAACTCTCGTATAAATGATTTGAGGGTTTAAAAAATTATCAAAGGCATTACCATCAATAGCATTATTTTGGTTTTCGGCATCTGTTAAAGATAAAAAGTATTCTACGGAAGTATTAGAATCACCATTAGTAATAGCTTCTAAAGACTCATTAATATTAAAGGTGGTAAAGCCCTCAGGAATGCCATCTTCATCACATTGTAATATTGTAATATCATTAGCGACTGGTTTGGACTCCACAATGAGATTAAATGAGGTGAACCCAATACATCCTGTATCAATATCTTTAATCCTCACAAATATTTCAGTTGGAGTAGCCGATGTGTTTCTATAATTAAGAGCAAGTGGGTTAGTAAAGGTTTCTGAATCCGCCTGACTGGTATGATAACTAATAGCATAATTTGCATCAGATATTCCGTTTATAATTTCTTGAGTTTTTAGATTAAAATCGAAAGTAGAGATACCGTTTTGATCGTCACCATCTAAATCATCATCACAAACGTTATAATCAATTGGTGTATTAAAATCAATGAGTGTGCTTACATTAATGTCAAAATCATTAATGATGTAGCAACCTGTAGTTGTATTTTCAATTCTAATATAAATGTTTTGATTGCTCGTTGTATTATTAAAGATATTTCCTAACGCATCTACATTGATGTTGGCATCACTTTCTGTGGTATGATATGTTACGTCTACATCAGTTGCTCCATTTTTAATTTCTTGGGTTAGAGATGTAAGATTAAATTCGGTAATATTATCATTAAAAGGAGCTAATCCATCACAAATATCGATACTTGGTAAACGGGTGGACTCAATATTTTCTAATAAAGGATTAGACGGTGCTTCAGGAAATTCAGCAGTACCTGTCCATTCTAATCGAAACGGACTATTTCCAACGGGTCTGTCTATTACAATATAGTAATTTTCCCCAGCCAAAACATTAAGGAGACTTACAAAACTATCTCCATTAGCCCCTGGTCCTTCAGAAACGTCAGTGGATGTAGCATTTAAACCAGTTAAGTTATTCCCTTGATTGGCCGCAGCCGGATTTGTAGTAGAGCAGCGCACCGCCTGACCAATGTTTCCTGGACTTACATTTGGACCAAAAATAAAAAAGTCATAATCTTCGTTAATGCTAGAGCTGGTAGGTGTCAAGGTAAAGGCTAAGGTACCGGCTACGGCTATATTAACTTCTAGCCAAATGCTATTATTTTCAGAGCTAGAACAAGTATTTGTGCTATTCAATTCTTGAATTCCAATGCCGCTAACATCTAAACTAAAATCTGAATTACCACACACCGTAACCGCAAATTGAGCATCATTTGGTTGTTGCGAAAAAGCTAAAAGATGAAAAACGGAAAAGAAGATAGTCGCACTTGTAATTTTAAAAATTAGATTTTGGGGGATGATCATCGTTTTAATGTAAAGTGATTTGTAAAAGTTCTTCCATCGTCTAAAATTACTTTAAACCAATAATCACTGGTCGGCATTTTATTACCATTGTAATTGCCATCCCAGCCAGAACTCAACGGATCGAGTTCAATCAGTAGTTTGCCATAACGATCGAAGATATAAATAGACGAATTTACCTGAAATTGTTCATTTATGCCATAAACTTGCCAATAATCGTTGACCGCATCATTATTAGGTGTAAAAAATTTAGGAAATCCAATCACGGAGATCAAATCTTCAACAATTCCACAATTGTTCTTATCTCTTACGTACACGGTATGTAAACCTGGTGGCACATTGGTAAATGTATTGCTGTTTTGGTAAGAACCATTATAATCGTTCAGAGCATATTCATAATCTCCTTCACTATTTGAATCCACAAAAATAGAAATTGTGTTATTTTCTGAAGCATCAACAACGTTTATAGATGATATTGTCGCAATGTTTGATGGTAATACTGTAATCACTATATTTTTAAAACAGCCATTAGTATTACTCACTTCTACATTATAAGTTCCAGGTGAACTAATTTCAATTTGAGAGGTGTTTTCTCCTGTGGACCATTCATAATAATAATTACTAGGGGAATCTTCTAAAACACCAGCATTTAAAATGATGGTTTCAAAAGAATTTAAACAATAGAAAGTTTCAAATTCAGTTTCAATTTGAGGCAACTCAAAGACCGTTAATTTTATTTCACTGATACCATAACACGCATTTGCATTTTTCACTCTGCCAAAAATAGTTTGATTGTAGGGTATCGTATTTCTAAAGATTGTATCTATTTGATTTGTTTCTAGTAACGCATCACTATACGTCTCATAATAAACCAAATCTAATCCTATAGGTGAACCTGCTAAAACAGCCGCATTTGCTTCAGTTAAGTTAAATGTCATTAAACCATCTTCAGTACCATCTGCATCGCATATTTTGAGATTAGCATTGTTGGTATAGGTGGTGCTGACTTCTAATGATATTTCACTAAAATTTATGCACTCAGAATTTGTATTTGTTACTCTTGCGTAAATTATTTGTGGGTTAAGAAAATTGTTGAAAATACCTCCATCTATTGCATCTTCTTGATTTTGAGCATCGGTGAGCGACAAATAGAATGTAACCATGTTATTTTCAATATTGTCCGTAATATCTTCGACATGATTATTAAGATTAAATGATGTAAAACCTTCAGGAATACCATCTTCATCGCATTGTATTATGGAAAGATTACGGGCTACAGGAATGGGGTTTACAATGACATTAAAACTACTTGTATTAAAACATGCTGTATTCGTAGTGTTTTCAATTCTCACAAAAATAGTTTCGTTAAAAGCTTCCGAGTTTGCATAATTCAATGGAAGCGGGTTTAATTTATTATTTGCATCATTTAATGTTTTATGAAATGTGATGGCGGTATTATTTTCGTTTTGATTACCGCTAAGGGCAGGCTTAAGATTTTCCAAATCTATAATAGCGTAGCCATCTGATTCATCACCGAAAGTATCACAAAATTCAACAGGGTCTATAGTTGTGAGTTGCGGTAAAGTAGATACGTTAAGTTGAAATGAGTTAACCGCGAAACAATTTGGGTTTTGAGTATGGTCTACACGAGCAAAAATAGTCTGAGGATTACTGATGTTATTATACGGAAATATAATTTCATTCTCGCCAAGTTCGGCATCGGTATCTGTTTCAAAATACCTAACATTATAAGTTAATGGATCTTGAGATAATAATACTTCTGAATTTTTAGATGTAAAATCGAAACTGGTAATACCATCATCGTCGCCATCGTCACAAACAATAACATTACTAAGTGAATTGGCTACAGGAATTTCGAAAACACCAACCACAGCATTTCCTTCTATAGGGCAATCCCCATTATTAGGTTCAATATAGACTTCATAAAATCCTGGATTATCAACTAATAGTTGAGCTGAGGATTCTGCTAATTGCATTCCATTAAACAGCCACACGTAATCTGCACCGGGAATATTTGTAGCTTCTAATGTATAATTGTCGCCTGTACAAAGTTTAAGTTCCGTGGTGCTAATACCGTTTTTTATAATATCAATTTCAGAATTAAACAGAGATTGAATAAATGGAGGCAAACCAAGTCGGCTAACGTTTTGATTGGAACCATTAATATCTAAAAATATGCCCTGTGGATTATAATTTGCAGCTATTCCATCTGCTTCAGGATTTGTTATAACTCCAAGATATTTTGAAATACTTTGATTTCCGAAGTAGCTTAATTGTGCTCTATAAATACGTCTATCAATTCCTAATTGTAAAGCACCGGCACTAATTGTATTTGATGAGTGAATTACCTGAGCTGAATTAGGGATATCCGTAGTTTCTAAATCCCATTGTATCACATGGCTAGTTTCAAAACCGGCATCACCTTCACTTAAGGTAGCATA
The DNA here is from genome assembly GCF_030407435.1 of Winogradskyella bathintestinalis. Classification (GTDB taxonomy): domain Bacteria; phylum Bacteroidota; class Bacteroidia; order Flavobacteriales; family Flavobacteriaceae; genus Winogradskyella; species Winogradskyella bathintestinalis. The sequence goes on along the minus strand of NZ_JASDDK010000004.1, from coordinate 150,592 downwards.
TACTTTTCGGTTTTCAGCAGAGAATTCTACACCGTATGGACTAGCATTATTTTGTGGGCCGTACAGTTCTAAATGGTTAGATACGATACCTGTTTCATTATTAAAATTAAATAAATCAACACTGCCAGCGGCATTTGCTCCAGCAGTTACAGCATAGCCGTAGTTGGCAGCAATTAATTTAGACGCGTCCGGGGACGCTTTTAAATAGCCTAGAGCATTACGTCTATATCCTGAAATTGGTATGTTAGGACCGACCGTAGAAATAACAGGAGTTTCGTTAACTCCATTTTCATCAATTTTAAAAGCATAAAATTTGTCTCCAAAATGTGTGATAATCCAGAAAGAAGAACAATCTTCTGCTCGTACAGCTGTAATTTTTTCGGAACATTTATATTTACTTTCTATAGGTATAGAAGGATCATAAGTTACTAAATGTTTGTTCTTTACAACGGTATCAACATCACCCAAACCACCATTTAAAGTCATGTCAATTAAAGAGTAATTGAAACCATTATTGTAGCCGTCATCTTGGGTAGGCACTGTTCCGCCGCCTTCATAGTTGCCAGTAAACTGATTAGGATACGTACTTGCATTATTGTGATGTGGCTCATCTACGGTAAAAAGATAATATTTGTTAGGATCATTTGGTTTGGGTACTATAAGCCCTGAAGATGTGCTTGAAGGGTCGCCTAAAAGACCGGTTCCACCAAAATAATCACCATTCGACATTATTTGATGATTGCTATTCCATACCGTTTGGCCATCAGAATAAAATAATAAGTTTCCGTCTGTATCAGATATGGAAGTGCAGCCCTCTAACGTATTTATTTGACCATTACTTAAAGGTGTCACAGTACCAGATTGCGCATTAAATTGCAGTCCAGCATTCTGTCCAAAATACCAATAAGAGGCTTCATTTTGAGCGTGCGTAAACGCATTGGTAAGCAACAAAAAAATAATACAAATAATTTTTTTCATAATAGCAAAGCCTTGAATTGCATATACCGTTCACCAATATAATAACTAGAAATTAAAAACATCTAATTTTAACAGTGAATGGTATTATAACAATAACGTCAAAGCTATTATAAATCTCTCTTTTTTAACAATCGATAGGACAAAAAGATGAAAATTGCAGTCCAGCCCATAACGATAGCGATTTCGTACCAATGTACTGCGTAATCGTACATCATGTCTGACTTATCCGGGAATTTGGTCATTGCAATACGCTGCATCGGCTGATTAATTAAATTATACATCGACTCTAACGGCATAAAACTTTTTACCTTAAAGGCCGAATCGACAGTTCCAAAAATGTAATAAGCTCCCCAAAATACCAACCAATCTACAATATATAGTATAAATAAAAACCCGAGGGCGAATGCAGATCGCTTTAATAACATACCAGCGAATAAACATAAACTGAAAAAACCTACCAATTTTACAAAATACGCGAGCAAAAATTCTACTTCTCTAAAAACTATATTCGCTTCGGTGTAACTTGAGTAATACATACCAATAATAAATGTTGCTAAACCAATAAGAATGGTCGCACAAAAAGAGAAAAACACAATGGTATAGAATTTAGAAAGGATAAATTCTTTTTTACTTAATCCATCAATAAGATTTTGTTTTAAAGTTTTATTACTGTATTCATTACCAATCATACTCACTACAACAATTGCAAAAAAGAATTTAAATTGAGATGCGAAAAACGTGGTGATATGCCAAATTATTGGAAAGTTGAAAATACCTAATTCACCAAGTTCTAATGTGAATAACCCAAAGAAAGGAATTTTAATTGACGATAGAATTATAACCGTAAAAGGCAAAATAAAGGAAATAATTATTAGGACTCTACTGGCTCTGTTAAGCCAAAGTTTTTGCAATTCGAGTTGTATAAGACGTAACATATTTTGATTGGTTTTTGAATGCGTTGGTTAGTAGTTTAAACGAGTATTATTTTTCGTTGAACACTAAATGACTGATGAGATTAGTTTTCTTGATTATCTGTAAGCTGCAGAAATTGCTCCTCTAAACTTTCTTTTCGTTTTACTAAATGCGACAGAAAAATGTCTTTTTCAAACATTAACTTGTTAAAATCTGAAGCAGACATAGGCTCGTTTAAGAATGCGGTTATTAATTCTCCTTCAACTTTCACCTTGCCTATATTGTTGTGTAATTCTAATGCCGACAATAATTCTTGATGCTTTTTGGCTTTTAATTCAAAAAAACCATGACTATTAATCATTTCATCTACACGACCAGAATATAATTTTTCACCTTTTCGTAATACCACGACGTGAGAACATACTTTTTCTACTTCATCTAAAAGATGTGAAGCTAAAAGAATAGTGGTGCCATTAGCGGCAATATCTTTAATGATTTGACGTATTTGATGAATTCCTTGAGGGTCTAAACCATTAGTTGGTTCATCTAGAATTAGAATTTCAGGATCGTTAAGTAAAGCAGAAGCAATTGCTAAGCGTTGTTTCATTCCTAAAGAATAGGTTCTGAATTTATGCGTTTTTCTATCTAATAAACCTACGATGGCAAGCTTTTCATCGATTTTAGTTTTGTCAACACCTTTTATTCTACACACCAGCTTTAGATTTTGTTCTGCGGTCATGTACGGATAAAAATTTGGGCGTTCTATAATTGCGCCAACTTGCTTTAAAGCATTGTGTGTGGTGATATTGCCATCGAACCAATGGAAATCGCCTTGGGTTTTGTTCACTACATTTAAAACGATACCTAATGTAGTGGATTTTCCGCTGCCGTTAGGTCCCAGAATACCATACACATTACCTTTATTGATGGTGAAACTTAAATCTTTTACGGCCGTTAAATAGCCGAATTTCTTTGTGAGATTATTGATTGTAAGAATTGGTTCCAAAGTGATTGGTTTTTGTGATGCTAAAAACGTATAACATCATTTGGTTATACCGATAAGACGACTGATGTTTTTGTTTGTTACACGATTTTTTGGTTTTACATTAAATTTCCGGTAACATAGTGCGGTAAAATAAAAGTCAAAATCGTTATAATTTAATTAAACCAAATTAGCAAGTAACTTTTTTTTATTTATTTAAAAACGCTTAAATTTAGCACATGAGTGACGACTTAAAAATATCAAAACGAAAACCAACCTATCCTGTTTCTAATAAATTAGACACCTATCTATCAGAATATAGACGTAATATAGACTTGCCTATTTTCTATTCTGATTTATTACGCTTTCAAGGCTCTATTGTGGTGTATGATAAAAATGATAATGATACATTATGGGTGCGTGTGTATTACAACGATTACGAACGCGAAGAAATAGACCGTAGCTTAAAGTTGGTGTACTCTCATTTACTTTCTGATGGTGGAGAGAGTATCATAAAATTTTTAAATGTTGATGCCATAGATTTTTGCACCTTTGGAAATTCTAAACCTTTTAGAATTAAAGTCAGAAATATCCTAAATGACAATTACACCTATTTTTATGTGAAGACGGCAGATGCCTCTCGTGTTTATGGATTAGAACTAGAACAAATGTTATCGCCGTACCAAATAAATTTTTTAGTTTGTAAGGATACGTTGATAGAGGAGCATATTGCAGGGATTCCGGGTGATGAATTTATAAAAAACATGCTGCCCGATTGTAATCCTTCTGAAAAAGCCCAAATTGCCAAGGAGTTTGTGAAATTTAATGAACGATGTTTAATAAGACTTTTAGGTGATATGAGATCTTATAATTACGTAATCGTTCCAACACACGATTTTGATCATGTTGTTTTTAAAATAAGAGCGATAGATTTTGATCAACAATCTTATGAGGGAAATTTGAAAATTTATAGACCACAATTTTTCAAGGAAAATTATAATATGGTTAAAATGGTTCAAGAAAAAATTCAGGCCGAATCAATTTATCAGTATAAAATAGAGGAACGTTCTATTGTTGCTAAACGAATGATTAGTTATCATACACGTTTAAATGCGTTATTGGATTGTATGGAAGCGGATGAAATTTCAATTCCGAAACATATTGAAATGCTAAAAGAAGATATTTACAACCATACGCTAGACTTGAATTTCAGAAATAGTAATAACATGGGAGAAATCCTAAAAAATGCGCTCGACTTTGTAAAGCGCAATTATGAAGATGTTAGCTTAAAGCGTTTTTAACTAATTCCAATTTTCGTCAAAATTTAGATTGTCATAATCGCTAGGATCTAAATCGTCATAATCATCATCATCTTCTTCCGCCTCAAATGTTTTTTCTGGAGCTTGATCAGGAATTTGACCATGAACATACATCAGATTAGGATAGTCTGTACCCTCAGCTTCTTCAACAATTTCACCAAGTTCTACATAAAAAGTCCACATGTTCATAAAATCATACAAGTAAATCAAACGCGTAGAAGCTTCATGAACCATATCTTTTATAATAGTGGTCCCCATCATTTTCACCTCATTCCCGGCTTCACTCATGTCCATCATGGCAATTTCTTCGCCTTGATTCCATTGCTCATCACTGATGTAAAATGAAGCCATTTCCATACCATCGAACCCAAAAGATTGGGTAATTGTATTATGAAGATCTTCCATGGTGTCACTTTCGCGGATTTCTATATCGCGAAACACATCATCTTCGGTATCGTTATCTAGTATAACTCTAAATCTGTAAATCATGCTGCAAAGATAGGGATTCTTAATTCCAAATCCCAAAAACTAAATTCCAAAAAATTAAAAACTAATAGTAAACTTGATGTACTTATTCAGGATAAATACTTTTCATGATTTTACATTATTTACTAAAGCGATGTAATGTAAAAGTCATTAGGCTCAATAAAATAAAAGCTCCTACTTGGTGCAAAACTCCTAACCAAACCGGCACGGCATAAATAAGCGTAAAAACACCTAATAAAAATTGCACACCAACCATAATGAACAATCCATTTATTCCTTTGGTTTGCCATGAGGTTAATGGAATTCGTTTCGCTTTATACCATATAGCCAAAATAAAGATTACAACAATATAAGCTAGAGTTCTATGCACAAATTGAACACCACTTTTACCTTCAATAAAGTTGAGGTATGTGGGGTTTTGTTCAATATAAACGGTTTCGTGTATTAATTTACCTTCGTTCATTAATGGCCAATGATTATGAATCCAACCAGCATCTAGGCCAGCAACAAAAGCTCCATAAATAATTTGAAGTATGAGAACGGCTAAACCGATTCTAATGAAATTCCGTAACTTTTTATCAATCACCTTTTTATTCGGAAAGATTAAATCTAATGCCACCCAAAAGGTGTAGGCGAAAGTTAAAAATGCGGTCGTTAAATGAGCTGCCAGTCTGTAATGACTTACATTCGGTTGATCTACTAAACCACTTTTCACCATATACCAACCCAGAAATCCTTGAAAGCCACCCAACAAAAGGAGTATAATCGATTTTTTAATCGTGGATTTTGAAAGACGTTTTTTAATTAAAAAATAGATAAACGGAATAATAAAAACTAAACCTATAAAACGACCAATAACGCGATGGATCCATTCCCAAAAATAAATGTCTTTAAATTCTTCTAAATTAAAATGATTATGAAGTTTTTGATATTCGGGATATTGTTTGTAAAGCTCAAACGCTTCATTCCATTCTACTTCGTTCATTGGTGGAATAGTACCAGAAATCAACTTATAGTTTGAAATCGATAATCCAGAATGGGTCAATCTAGTGATTCCGCCAACAACCACCATTATGAAAATTAAGATACAACCAGTTAATAACCAGTAAATGACTGCTTTATTATTTTTGTTTCGTTCCAAAGTCTAAAGGTTTTTAACGTTTATTTTTATGATGAAAGTTATTTATATTCTATCGATTTCCATCTATACTACTATGAGTCTTTGCTGTTATTAGAATTAATAGATAGCCCTAGTTCCTTGCCTTTTATTAACATCAACTCAAAAGCAGCCTCATGTTCATTTGGAATGTCTCCTTCTAAAATTGCTTCTTTAATCGCTTCTTTAATCCGTCCAATCTCTCTAGAAGGTTTTAAGTTAAAGGTTTCCATAATTTCTTCTCCGGATACTGGAGGTTGAAAATTTCGTACTTGATCGCGTTCTTCAACTTCCACAATTTTATCTCGTACTTTTTGAAAATTATTATGGTATTTCTTGAATTTTTTTGGATTTTTTGTGGTGATATCTGCTTCACAAAGCGTCATTAAATCTTCAACATAATCTCCAGCATCAAACACCAAACGTCTTACGGCAGAATCCGTTACTTCAGATGCTAAAACAATAGGTCGAGAGCTCATAAATACCATTTTCTGAACAAATTTCATCTTATCATTCAGTGGCATTTTTAATCGTTTGAATAATTTATAAACCATTTTAGAACCGACAAACTCGTGGGCATGAAATGTCCAACCAATTTTCTTATGAAATTTCTTTGTTGGTGCTTTCCCAATATCGTGCAACAAGGCAGCCCAACGTAACCAAAGATTGTCTGTTGTTTTAGCAATATTATCTACTACCTCTAGCGTATGGTAAAAATTATCTTTATGGCGTTGCCCTTCAATTTCATCAATCCCTTTTAAAGCGGTCAATTCTGGAAGAATATAGTCTAATAGTCCTGTTTTTTCTAAAAGCATAAACCCAATAGAAGGTGTTTTACTTTCCAAAATTTTATTCAACTCAACAACAATACGTTCTTTGGTAATAATTTTAATACGTTCTTTATTGTCAGCAATCGCCTTGAGTGAAGTGTCTTCAATTTTAAAATTAAGTTGTGTTGCGAACCTAATGGCGCGCATCATGCGCAATGGATCATCACTGTAAGTAATATTAGGATCTAAAGGAGTACGAATGATGCCTTGGTCTAAATCATTAAGTCCATTAAAAGGATCTAATAATTCACCAAAATTGTTTTCATTTAAGCTTAATGCAAGAGCATTGATAGTGAAATCTCGACGGTTTTGGTCGTCTTCTAAAGAACCATTTTCAACAATTGGATTTCTACTATTTTCGTTATAGCTTTCCTTGCGAGCTCCAACAAATTCAATTTCAATATCATCATAACGTAACATGGCTGTTCCGTATGTTTTAAAAATTTGAACTTTTGGCTGATTGGGTAAGTTTTTAGCAACTTGTTTTGCGAGCTCAATCCCACTTCCTACGGCAACTACGTCAATGTCTTTTGCATCACCACGTTCTAATAAATAATCGCGAACAAAACCACCGATGACGTAACTTTCTACGTCTAATTCTTCTGCAGACTGGGTAATGTAATTAAATATATCGTGTTTTAAGGCTTGTTTATGGTACATAGGATATTTGAAATAACAGATGCTTTTTGATGATAAAAAAAGTTTCTGTTTTTTTGCTGTGCAAAGATACGACAGATGGCCAACCTATTAAAATGAATAAGTAGCTTTTTGCTTTTATAATATTAGTTGAAAATTTCTGCCAGAGTAAAAGTGCTATCTCCCATACAATAGGTTTATCAGAGGGATTTTATATGTGTTTTTTTGATTTTTATTTAGATTGTGTTTAGCCATAAACGTAAGGACTTCTGTACCAATTGTAGCTCTACAAATTCATTGACATTATTATCCATACTCTTATATGTCTAAATTTTATATGAAGTAATACTTGCACTTAAGTTTCAACCAAGCATTGATTGACGTAAAATATTTAAATGTTGTAGATTTGTTTCAACTAAAAGAACGTTACTGAATTAAACATTCTGAAATAATATAAATTTAAAGATTTCTAGATATTCAAATTGATCTAAGTGAAGCAAACAAAAAATATACATAAGAACTTTAAGGTACATGAATCATTTTTAGATGACATCATTGTTAATTTCGATTCTAAAGGCACAGATTATGGTGACCAAAAAAGAAATTCATTGAAAACATTTGAATTACAAGGTAAAACGCTTAATGTTAAATCTTTTAGAGTTCCAAATGTTATAAATAAAATAGCTTATAATTATTTTAGAAAGAGTAAAGCTCAACGGTCTTTTGAGTATGCTAAAAAACTTCAGGATTTAAATATTGGAACACCACAACCCATTGCTTATTATGAGTATAATCACCTGGGATTGTTTGATAAGAGCTATTATATTTCTGAGCAATTAGAATGCGATCTAACTTATCGTGAATTAATTAATGATTTCAATTACCCAGATTACGACACCATCTTACGCGCTTTTACTCGATTTACGTATAATTTACACGAAAAAGGAGTGCAATTTTTAGATCATTCGCCAGGCAATACCTTGATAAAAAAAATAGGCGATAAGTATGAGTTTTATTTGGTAGACTTAAATAGAATGAAATTTGGTACGATGGATTTTGAAACTCGAATGAAAAATTTTTCCAGATTATCTAAACATAAGCATATGGTTGAGATAATGAGTGACGAATATGCGAAATGCTGTGATAAAACTTATGATGAAGTGTTTGGCTTAATGTGGAAAGAAGTTAAATCTTTTAGAGAATCTGTACAACGGAAAAAAAATTTAAAAAGACGTTTTAAGATTTAGCTTTTCTCAATTCACGCAACTTAGAATACTTCAAAAAAGTAATATTCGCTGTTTGCACAGAAATGATATAACCATTAAAGCCATCTAAAAATCCCAATCTTAAGACGTAAGTTTTAAAAAAAGCCCAAGAGGGATTCCAAATAATTTTCCAAATGGGTGCCTTTTTTCCTAATTTATAATACGCTTTTGCTGCAATAGTCGAAAAATATTCTGTTTTCTGATTAAATTCTGAATACGTTTGATAGGTTTTATGAAGTATATCTCCTTTTAAGTGTCCAATTTTAGAACCAACCTCATTCATTTGAACATTATCGTGTGGATTAATACCTTTCCATTGTGCTTTTCGTCTGTCAAAGACGCGTAATTTTTTATTAGGATACCAATCGGAATGTTTAATCCATTGGCCACAAAAGTTATTAAAGCGATTAGCATAATAACCATCGAATTTCCAATTCGATTTTAGGTTAATTATAGATTCTTGAAGTGTTTTAGATAAGGCTTCATCTCCATCTAAAGATACAATATGGTCATAGTTTGCTTGTGATAATGCAAAATTCTTTTGTTCTATATAACCTAAAAATTCTTGCTCAATAAATGTAACGTTATAAGATTTACAGATGGCTTTTGTGTTATCGGTAGAAAAGGAATCTATAACAATTATTTCATCCACAACCGAAATAAGTGATTTAACACACGCTTCTATATTTGCGGCTTCATTGAATGTAATTATAACTCCAGATAGTTTAACCATAAATTGAAAAGATAAATATGCGCAAAAATAACTATTTTTACGGCAATGAATTCTATTGATACCTCAGTAATAATAAGTACTTATAATAGCCCAGAATGGTTAGAAAAAGTACTATGGAGCTATAATGAACAAATTTATAAAAATTTTGAAGTGGTTATAGCAGATGATGGCTCCGATACTACCACCAAAGATTTAATTGAAAAGGTTAAATTAAAAGTGGATTATGCTATACAACATATTTGGCATGCGGATAATGGTTTTCAAAAAACTATAATTCTCAATAAAGCCACTGTTGCTAGTAAAGGAAATTATTTAGTGTATACAGACGGCGATTGTATTGCCAGAGAAGACTTTTTAAGCGTTCATATAAATAATAGAAAACAAGGTTATTTCTTGTCTGGAGGTTATTTTAAATTGCCGTTATCTATAAGTAAAGAGATAACTGAAGAGGATATAAAGTCACAAAATTGTTTTAATATCGAATGGTTAAAATCTCATGGATTAAAATCCTCATTTAAAAATAACAAAATCACAGCAAAAGGGTTTAAGAAAAATGCGTTAAATACTTTAACACCAACTACAGCAACGTGGAATGGTCATAATTCTTCTGGATGGAAAGACGATATAATCGCTGCCAACGGTTATGATGAACGTATGCAGTATGGTGGTGAAGATCGTGAGCTGGGTGAACGTTTGTTTAATGCCGGCATAAAAGCTAAACAGATTAGATATAGTGCAATTTGTTTGCATTTAGATCATGAAAGAGGCTACGTAAAGCCTGAAATGATTGAAAAAAACAAGCAAATTAGAGCATTTACAAAACAAAATAATATTATAAAAACACCCTATGGTATAGAATCCTTAAATAAAAATGCTACAAATTAAAGACAAAAATTACATTTCTGAAGGATTAGCTCGTAAGGTTTATTTTCATCCCGATAATAATGACCTATGTGTTAAAATTGGTAAACCTGAAATTGATACTCACCATCTTTATAAAGAAATTAATTACCTCGAGAAAATAAAATCTAAAGATAGGTCCAAATTTGCCTATCCATTTTTTGCAGAGTATTTAGGAGAAATTGAGACCAATTTAGGTACAGGCTTTATTTATGAATTAGTTAAGGACGAATTATCTCAGAATATTTCACTTACATTGAGACATTATTTAGAAATGAATAAATCATCAATTTCCGATACTCAAATAGAGGAGGGTTTGCAACGCTTAAAAGAGCAAATGATTAGCCATAAAATATTTGTAGGAGATTTAAGAGCGAGAAATATTTGTGTAAAATTATTAAAAAATAATGCTATAGAGTTGGTCGTTATTGATGGCATAGGGCATCGAGATTTCTTTCCATTTGCCGATTGGTTTCATTATTTTGCTAAAAAGAAAGTTGAACGGCGTTTTGTAAAAGCAAATTTACATTCGTTAAGTGCTCAGCGTAATTTAATAAAACGATTAAGAGCTTCTGGTGAAACTATTGTTTAATGGCAAACTTTACAAGTCGTCTATATTAATTAATTCTCCTATACTTTTTTATTGATTTAAGATAAATCCAAAAAGTATCACAAAGTTTAGGACATTTTATTCTCTAGCCAGTTTATTATATAATTTAGAATGTTTGGTGGACTACGATCTAAGTTTTGTAAGCCTAGAAATAATTTACGTTTCCCGGCGATATTTAGCTTGTATTTATACCACAAAAGTGGTTTGTTGTAAGATCTAAAATACATGAGCTGCAAATCCTCTTTAAAATAGCAAGTTTTGTTTTTTATTTCTATATGGTTAGCCAAGCCTTGAGGAGTAAATTGGTTTTTGTTTCTAAATTTATGCTTAATATTTTCTATAAGGACGTCTTCATTAACTTTGAAATACTTTTCAAAAGTCGACTTACGTAGTGGGTGAGGGGTGTGTCTAAAATTATAATATTTATTAAAACCTATAAGTTTCGCTGCTTTTTGTTGAATTTTTTTATGGCCAAACCTGGGTTTTTTAAATTTTTTATAAAATATGTTTTCATCAAATTCTAACCATTTACCTCTTAAAATTGGAAGTCCGTTTTTAAAAAAATCACTTGGTTTTGTATCATTAATCAAAAAGAAATCATCATTAAAATAAATAAAATGTTCAGCTAAATTTGGGATTCGATATAAGCAAGATTCAATTGGTCTGCAATTAAATGTAGGTAAATATTCTTCGAGCCCTTTGAATATAATTTTATGATCTACTATTGAAACTTTATTATAACTGTCTTGTTGTTTATTCTTTAAGAAATCGGGTGTTTGATTATCTGTAATTATATGAATATTATCAACATAAGGAGCGAATTTTAAAATGGAATCAATGGTAAATTTAATTTCATTAACCTGGTTGAAACGCGTTTTAAATTTTTCAGAATTAATCTTTGTCTTATCTTTTAAGTAAGGTAACATTTTGGCTTGATGGTTTTCATCATTACCATCTACCCAAAGAATTACGGCATCAATAGTATGTAGCTCAGCATTTTTAGTTGTCATAGTTTAAGTATGAAAATGATCCATCAGTTTAATAATGTTACGGACATCAATCTGTTTTAGTTATTGCTTGTTGTCCACTTTCTAATTTAGGAATTGAAATGTAATCTCCAATAATTTTATTGTATTTCTCTGGAATAAAATCTTTTCTGCCATCAGACGGATAGAACGTCATTTCACCAAATATAGTTTTACCCTTTATTGAATAAAAATCAACACGAACAAATGGAAATTTTGCAGATAAAATTTCAGCAAATTTTATCATTTCATTTAAATTCCGAGGTTTCTTAATATCTGATGAGATACTCTTCTCAAGAGACACATACCTAAATGGTAATAGTTTAAAATCGAAATCGTAAAAACCTCTCTTATGATTATCTGCCCTATCTAAATGCACTTCTAAAAATTTAGCGGTGCCATTAAAGCAATAGAACTTATAATCAATGAGTGAATTTTTATCATCGTCCTTTAAAAATTTTTCAACAATTAATCTCGGAGGTACATCTTTATACGCCCACTCCTGACCAATGCGGTAATATTGGTTTTTACCCAACCATTTATAAAATAATTTAATCGCTTTTTTCTTATTGAGTTTAGTTTTGTCTGTTACTATTAAATTATGACTACTTGTATGTGTGGCTTTAACAACAAATTTATTAGGTAAATTCTCAAAGGGAATAGCTTCGGGTTTATCGTATACCCCGTAGATTTGATTAAGATACTGCGCTCCTATTTTTTCCTCAACATAAGCTCTTACCGCATATTTGTCTACTAATTGAGTTAGAACTTTTGGATGATAATACACCTTCATCCATTGTAATTTTTCATTAAATTCAATTGGGTTTTTTAAATTTAATTTTTTACCAGTATAATATTCATAAGATATAGGTGTATAAATTTTTGGCGGTAAAGAACGCATTTTCCTTAAGTGCCTTAAAAAGAATCGACGTATTATACTTGGCATTATTAGACTGTTTTAAAGTTAAAATTAAAATCCTTGTTTTTGTTTCCAAAGATTATCCCAATTCAAATCTTTAAAACATGGCCCTGTAATAGCTTCGCTAAATTTTATGCCGTTATTAATGCCATTTACTTCAATAAATTGAACTTTCTCTGAAGCATCAACTGTTAAATCCCAACCCAAACAACCCATAAATGGAATAACACTATGCATTGCTACAGCTTTTTCTACACACTCTTTATAATAGGGAATAATCTGTTGATGAAACAAAATATTACTGTCTGGGTGCTTGTCTATCTCAGACCATTTTATATAACCTGTAGAATGTAATTCTCCAGAGTTAATGTCGATAGGAATACTTACTGCAGAGTTGGCCTTAATATGTGTGTCTTTGGTACGGCCAAATCTAATATATGATGCTCTTGGAGATATTTTTCCTTGGGCATCAGATACTGTTGTAATTCTAATTGTAGCAACGGAATTGTTTGCAAATTGATCAAAAAATGGGTGTTGTTGAATATACTTTTGAAATACACCATTAGCATATTCGTTTGAAAAATATATCGAAGCATCGAAATTATCTCTATCAAGAATAAAAACCCCTTGACCCCGTTTTGAATTTTCTAGTTTAAAAACTATTCTATTATTCTTATCAAATAGGAAATTCTTAATTTCATTTATATCGATAACCTTACTGTCTGGACCACAAAATTTCCCATTTATAAAATAAGCGATGTCTAACGAGTCAATTTGAGGCAGCAAAAATGGAATTATAAAATTTCGGTCTCCAACTTTTCCATAATCTCCATTTAATTTTGGAACAACTTCTTTGGCATAATAGTTATCAGGTATCCATCCTTCCAGAAAGCGATTCTGCATGGCGCAATAAACATATAGCCATGGCGCATAAGCTTTATTTCCTAAGACTTCAATTGCATACTCATTTGATAATTTTTGAAATTTAGTGTTAACTTTGCCTTTATAACTTTCAATTTTTTTGAGCGCTTTTAAGGCACGACTATTTGATCTTTTCAGTTTAAAACGCCAATATATGTCATACTTAAGTTGCTCCATATTTGATTAAAATTGTTATTGCTGGTAAAGTAATAAAATTGATTAATTTAACGAAATGAACATTATTTAAATTATAACATTCTGGGTTGGCATTTCTAAAATTATACCGCCACATCATACTCCCTAAGCGCATCATTTAATGAGGTCTTCTTATTCGTACTTTCCTTACGTCTACCAATAATCAAAGCACAAGGCACTTGAAATTCGCCAGCAGCAAATTTTTTAGTGTAACTTCCAGGAATGACCACGGAACGCGCAGGCACTACACCTTTAGTTTCCACAGGTTCGTCACCGGTAACATCAATGATCTTTGTACTCATGGTTAAGACTACATTGGCTCCTAAAACAGCTTCTTTTTCTACACGTACACCTTCAACCACAATACATCTAGAACCAATAAAGGCACCATCTTCTATAATTACGGGAGCAGCTTGTAAAGGTTCTAATACACCGCCTATACCAACTCCACCAGATAGGTGAACATTTTTACCAATCTGCGCACAGCTACCAACCGTTGCCCATGTATCTACCATAGTGCCTTCATCTACATAAGCCCCGATATTTACATAACTAGGCATCAGAATAGTGCCAGACGAAATAAAGGCTCCATGTCTTGCCACAGCATGGGGAACAACTCGGATCCCTTTTGATGCATAACCGGTTTTCAAAGGAATTTTATCGTGATATTCAAAAATACCCACTTCAAAAGTTTCCATTTTCTGAATTGGGAAGTATAAAACAACTGCTTTTTTTACCCATTCATTTACTTGCCATCCATCGTCTGTTGGTTCAGCTACGCGCAAGGTGCCAGCATCAATCAAATCCACAACGGCCTTAATGGCATCAATGGTTACTTTATTAGTTAAAAGAGAACGGTCCTCCCAAGCATTTTCTATTACAGATTGTAGTTGTTTCATATTAAAATAAGTGTAAATTAATTTCAAAGATAAGTCCATAAATAACCATCAAAAAATATTTTAAAATTTATTTGATATAAATGTGACCCATTCTAATAATAGGCGTCTAATTAATAAGTGGAAGCTATTGCGTTCTATAGACTATTGGAACGATGACATGGTATAATTTTTCAATGTTTGTATTAGAACATTTAATAAATAGGCGGTTTAAAACAAGTGACTTTTAAATAAGATTGGTTGAGTGATTTATAGACGTACATTAAATCATTTTTAGGTTAGTTAAGATTGATTACCTAAAAACGCTTCTATTTAAGAGGCGTTTTTTTTTATTACAGTATCTTTGCATTTATGGGAAGAATACTAGCCATTGATTACGGAACAAAACGAACAGGAATAGCCGTTACTGACGAAATGCAAATTATTGCATCTGGTTTAACAACCGTAGATACCAAAGAATTACTGCAGTTTTTAAAAAGTTATGTAACTAAAGAAAACGTTGAAAAAATAGTGGTTGGCTTACCAAAACAAATGAATAATACCGCTTCGGAAAGTGAAGTGTATATTCAAAAATTTTTGGTGAAGTTATCGAAAACTATTCCTGAAATAACAGTAGAACGAATAGATGAACGTTTTACGTCTAAAATGGCATTTCAAACCATGATAGATAGTGGTTTAAAAAAGAAGCAAAGACAAAACAAAGCACTAATAGATGAAATAAGTGCAACCCTTATTTTACAGAGTTATCTATCTAGTGCACGTTAGGTGTGCATCTGAGGCACTAGAGTAGGACGTAGAAAAAAGGACGAGAATTCTTTAAAGTAATAGACGTTCAACTAATGTACTTAGTTTCATTTTTTAACACTTAAGAAAACCACCCTTTCTTCTATTATGACAAATTTAAATTTCTAGAACTGAATTCTGAACACTACGCCTGCCAACTAAATAATAAATTTGTGCTTAGAATTTGGATTTTTATTTTTGAAAATTGGTACTTTTGCACCCGAAAATAAACGAATTATGATTTTACCAATCGTTGCTTATGGTGATGCTGTTTTAAAGAGAAAAGCAAAAGCCATTGATAAAGATTATCCTAAACTAGATGAACTTATAAACAATATGTACGAAACCATGTATGGTGCGTACGGTGTTGGTTTAGCGGCACCTCAGATCGGTTTAGCGATTCGGATGTTTATGGTAGATACAAGTCCATTTGCTGAAGATGAAGCCCTTTCTGAAACAGAACGAAAACAGCTTCAAAATTTTAAAAAAACATTTATTAATGCTGAAATTCTAGAAGAAGCGGGTGATGAATGGGCTTTTAATGAAGGTTGTTTAAGTATTCCAGATGTTAGAGAGGATGTTTTTAGACAGCCAAAAATTAAAATTCAATATCAAGATGAAAATTTTGAGACTCATGTTGACGAATATGATGGTTTAATTGCCAGAGTTATTCAGCATGAATATGATCATATTGAGGGTGTGTTGTTTACAGATAAATTGTCATCATTTAAAAAACGTTTAATTAAAGGGCGATTAACTAACATTTCAAAAGGTAAAATTAAAATTGATTACAGAATGCGTTTTCCTCTAATGAGCAAAAAACGTTAAAAAAATATTTATGAGCTTAGACAAAATTTTATCCATTTCCGGAAAACCAGGACTATACAAAATTGTTACACAGACCAGAACAGGTGCCATTGTGCAATCGTTAATCGATAACAAGCGTATCACAGTTGGTGCGCATAGTAATATTAGTATTCTTAGTGAAATTGCTATTTACACCCTGACTGAAGAAGTACCATTAAGAGAGGTGCTGAAAAAAATAAAGGAGAAAGAAGGTGGGGAATTAACGTCCATAAGTCATAAAGATGGTAAAGATACGTTAGAAGAGTTTTTCTTTGAAGTGTTGCCAGATTATGATGAAGATCGTGTATATCCCTCAGATATTAAGAAAGTCGTACAATGGTACAATTTGCTTCAAAAAAATGATTTATTAGGGGCACTTGAAGAAGCAAAGGAAGACAATGAAACTTCTAAAGGGACTTCTGAAGAAGAATAAAAATGTCCAATAAAACCGCCCAATTAAAAGCCTTTGAACGTTTGTTAACAATCATGGACGAATTGCGTGAGCAATGTCCATGGGATAAAAAACAGACGATGGAATCACTTCGTCACCTTACTATCGAGGAAGTCTACGAGCTTGGTGATGCCATTCTCGATAATGATTTGGAAGAGATCAAAAAGGAATTGGGTGATGTTTTGCTTCATATTGTGTTCTATTCTAAAATTGGAAGCGAAACAAATGACTTCGATATTGCGGATGTTTGTCATAGTATTTGTGATAAACTGATAGCTCGTCATCCACATATTTACGGTGATGTAAAAGTTGAAAATGAAGAAGACGTTAAGCGCAATTGGGAACAGCTCAAACTAAAGGAAGGTAAAAAAAGTGTACTTGAAGGTGTGCCGAAAAGCTTACCATCGATGGTAAAGGCGAGCCGCATTCAAGATAAAGTGGCTGGTGTTGGTTTTGATTGGGAAAAGCCTGAACAAGTTTTTGAAAAAGTAGAGGAGGAGTTAGCTGAATTAAAAGTTGAAATCGCCAACGGTGACCAAGATGCCATTGAAAGCGAGTTTGGTGATGTGCTATTCTCAATGATAAACTACGCACGTTTCCTGAAAGTAAATCCTGAAAACGCTTTAGAGCGAACCAATAAGAAATTCATAAAACGCTTTCAATATCTTGAAGGAAAAGCTAAAGAATTAGACAAACCTCTAAAAGACATGACACTTACAGAAATGGATGTGTTTTGGGAAGAGGCGAAGTTGTTATGAATTCCTGCGAAAGTAAAAATCTAAATACAGGATTGACTTATTCTGTACTATTTTTCTGTTTTAGTTCAAAATTTAATATCTAAGTTATATAGCTCACAGCCAGTTATTTAAGTTCAATTTTGTAAGTGATGTAACTTATTTAAGCATAAATTTTAAATATTTTTTAAAAAATTGCATCTTAAAACATCCAAAACAAATTTCTGTGCGTAAATACTGTATATAAAAGCAAACGCGCTTTTATAATCTTAGTAGGAGATCTTAATTATTATTTTAAGCGGTTATAATTAAGGTTAATTTAGTTTAGTTAGGGCAAAACCCATCTGTTTAGACAGATGGGTTTTGAAATTTTAGAAGTTAATGGTTTTAAATTATGTGTGTCACACGCATATATTAACTGTACATTCCACGAACCTTAGACAACTTTTTCTTCCAGGTATCTAATTCTTTCTTGTGGTTGGCAATGTTTTTATGAACGTCTTTTACCAACGGATTATCTGATTTTACATTAGAGAAAAACTGAAGATTATTTTCTAATTGATTAATGTCAGATTTAATCTCACTCATGCGTTTTTTAATAAAGTTATATTCATTATCAAGCAATCTTGTATCATCAGGATTGGCGAGATTTTCAAGTTTGCTGTCAAACTTAATCATCTCTAATTTAGATTTGTCCATCTTCAGTTTGTCAAACGCATCATCTATTGCTTTATAGAATTTGCCATCGATATAGCGTTTGTTTTGTGGAACATGTCCTATCTCTTTCCACTCAGAAATTCTTGATTTTAAGGTTTCGATATTGGCTTTAGGATCGTCTGAAAGTTCCAAGGTTTTTAATGCCTCAAGAAGTTTTACTTTTTTATCGAAAGCATCATAAAGATGTCGATCTTGTGCTTTTCGTTCGGCATGCATTCTGTCAAAATAGTGATTGCAGGCTTTTTTAAACTGTTTCCAGATTTTATCGCTATCACGTCTTGGTACATGACCGATTTTTTTCCAATCATTTTGGATTTTCTTCATCATAGGTGTGACTTTTTTAAAGTCTTCACTATCCTTATGGTCCTCCGCAATCTGTATTAATTCCTTTTTCTTTTTAAGATTATCGTATTGATCTTTCTTTAACTCTTTGTAGAATTTATTTTTACCGCGATTAAACGTTCTTACAGCCTCCTTAAACTTTGTCCAAGTGGCTTCATTAACTTTAATAGGTACTTTTCCGGCTTTGAAAAAAGCATCTCTTAAAGCTTCAATCTCTTTTATTTTTTTCTGCCATGCACTGTGAGAGTTGGCTTGGTCATTTGCAATATTCACAATTTTAGCAATAATCTCCTCTTTGCGTTCAAGATTTTTTTCGTGAGCTTTATCCATATCCGCATAATAAGCTTGGCGCTTATCGTGAATGGCCTTGGTAGCGTTACTAAATCGTTCCCAAATAGCTTCTCTGTGTTCCTTACCAACAGGGCCCAGTTCTTCTTTCCACAATTTGTGTAGAACCTGTAACTCTCTAAATGAACGGTTGGTGTTTTCATCTTGTGCTAGTTCTTCCGCACGCTCTATAATTTTTAATTTTTGATCATAGTTATGCTTAAAATCCATGTCTCTCAAATCATTATTGAGATGTAAAAAGTCGTAAAACCGTTCTACATGGTGATGATATGTATTCCACGCATTATTATATTTGTCTCTCGGAATCGGGCCGGCATTCCGCCATTTATCTTGAAGTTCTTTAAAGGTTTTATACGTAGTGCCCATATTTTCTTCTACACTAAGCAATCCTTTAATATCTTCGATAATTTGTAATCTGTTATCAAGATTCGATTTTAGATTTTGTTCACGTTCCTTATAATAAGCACCTATAGATTGTTTATAGTCTTTGTAGAGAGCATTGAACAATTTTTTGGTGTCATTGGTATAATAAAAATCAATTTCATTACCACCTTCTTCAACAAATTCTTCCTTTTTTTCGTCGAGAAGTTCACTGAATTTTGCATTGAATTCAGATTTAATCTCATTGACATTTTTAGAAATAGTCTGAATTTTGTGATGTTTTAATAAACGATTTAATTCCGTCGCCAATTCTTGCATAGACATAGCATGGTAGTCTTTTTCCTCTACCTCATGCCGTTCCGCATTCGATTCGTCTTCAGCATCCTCAGCGTTGGAAGCTTCTATTTCATCAACAAGATCGTCTTTTGGAGTTTGAGTTGCAGCGGAGATTTCAGCCTCAGCTTCAGTAACCGTATTAGCATCTGAGTCGTTGTTTTCAGTTTCTACCTTTGCAGCAGTGTTTGAAACTTCTTCAGACGCTTGGTTTGTTGCACTTTTAGTGTCTGCAACTACTTCAGTTTTGCCCGTGATTTTTTCGGGATGCTCCTCAGTTTTTTCTGAAGGTTCAGAATCAGATACAATTTCAACGTTTTCGGTTGTTTTTGGTGTTGGAGTGGTTTCTATCGATTCTACTTCTTTTTTTCCATCTGCATCTTGCAGGTTATCATTCTCAGACATAAGTCAATTATTTTTATAGGTGGTTAAAGATATGAATACCTAATCAACTTTAAGAATAATCAGATAAATTCATTTCTATTTCCTATATATTTATGTTTTAGATCCACATGGAATCGAATTTTAATGGAAAATTAGACATTCAATTCATCATTAAACCATATTTCCCAAGATTTTTGGGCTTGTAACTTTAGCATTTCTAAACCGTTAATGGTGATGGCGCCTTTTTTATATCCATAATTGAGAAATTTAGTTTGCTCAGGATTATAAATAAGATCGTATAAAATATGCTTATTTGTTATGCCACCATAAGGGATGTCAGGGCATACTTCAATATTCGGAAATGTGCCAATAGGTGTACAATTTATAAGTATAGTATAATCGGAAATAAGTTGTTCTGTTAAATCTGAATATGTAAATGAAACACCTTTTTTAAGGGAACGTGAAACAAAATTATATTGGATGTCTAATTTTTTTAGCGCGTAGGCAATGGCTTTGGATGCTCCACCTGTTCCAAGAATTAAAGCTTTGGTATGATGCGATTTCAAATGCGGTTCTAATGAGTTTTTAAACCCGTAAAAATCAGTATTATAGCCTACTATTTGTTTGTTTTTTGTAAATCTAATAGTATTAACAGCACCAATTTCTTCAGCTTCCTTATTTAATTTATCAAGCAATGGTATTACTTTTTCCTTGTAAGGAATAGTGACATTAAGACCTTTTAAGTTCGAGGTGTTTTCAATTATTTCTTTGAGCTTATCGATAGATTGTAAATCAAAATTCACATAAGAATAGGGTAAATTTTCATTATCAAATTTCTCTGCAAAATAACCCCTAGAAAAGGAATAAGAAATATCTCGTCCTACGAGTCCGAATTTAAGTTTTAATCTGTCTTGTGCGTTGTCCATACCATTCTAATCCTAAAACTATGAGGATTCCAAAGGCAATATAAACAATTGCTATGTAAGTTTGGGTGTCGAAATCGGGTAAAAATCTTTTGTAATTAGCAATGATTTGTTTTCCAGTAGAATCTAAAATCATTGAACCTTGATCATTTGTTTTATAAATGGTTTCTTTCCAGGGCCAAACCACTCCTAATGAACCAATAATAAAACCCATTATGGTAGCTAATGTAATATTTTTGTAATGTTTTAGAATATATGTTAGCATATGAGAGAATGTCACCAAACCAGTAACTGAACCTATTGTAAATACAGCTAACACTTTTAAAAGTCGCATGCGGGCTTCATTACGGATGAAACTAAAATTACCGCTAAATACATCGAACATTGTATCGTAAAGCGCATTAACGGAATCTACTAGTAGCAGGACATAATTACCCAAAAGTATAAGAATAAATGAGCCTGAAAATCCTGGTAATGTCATACCAGAAACACTGATAATACCACAAAAGAAAACGAAAAGAAGATGGTCATTTTCTGTAGCAGGATCTAGGAAACTAATACTAATTCCTATTATTGTACCAAGTGTTAAAGCTATTACGGTAGATTTCTCCCATTCTTTAAAATCTCTACTGATATAAAAAATCGAACCGAGTATCATACCAAAGAATGTACTCCATACATAAAGTTCATAATGTACAATGAGGTAATCCAATATTTTAGAAACACTGAAATAACTCACCATCATACCCAAGAATAGTAGGCTTAAAAATTTACCGTTAATATAACGATAGAAGCTTCGAATTCGTCCATTAAACAGTAACTTAAAAGCTGTTTTGTTAACGCGCTGTAAGGAATAAATGAATTCTTCATAAAATCCTGCTACAAATGCAACTACGCCACCAGAAACACCCGGGACTTTATTGGCTGCTCCCATAGCTAAACCTTTAATGACCAAAAAGATGCGATCGATAAGGGTTCTGGTGCTCTGCATTACACCTTGTTTTTTTCTTTACCTAAACTTTCTAGTATAAGAATAACCGCAAAACCAATGACAATAAATACCAAAGCCATTAAAAGTTCATTGTCTCCAGCGAATGATGAAGGCAGAATACTTTTATCCAATAAAGTAACGACTTCACCTTCAGAATTAATACGTGTTTTTAATACTTCTTTCCATGGCCAAATTTTGTTTAATGATCCTATCATAAAACCAGTTAAAATAGCCAAGGTGAGGTTTTTATGATGTTTGAACATCCAATTTAAAGCTTTAGAAAACACCTTTAAGCCAACCACCGCACCAATTGCAAGTAGAACGAATTTAAAAAAAGCATCTTTAAAGAGTTCCATATTCCCCGTAAGTAAACCATCTCTTAAATTATTTATGGTATCAATAGCTGTTTGATAGGCGCCTAAAATTAATAGGATAAACGCACCAGAAACACCCGGTAATATCATGGCTATTATGGCAATAAAACCACAGAATAATAAATAAAACGGACTATCTGGCGAGGCAAAAGGCTCAGCAAGGGTAATGTAGAATGATAAGATTGATGTGATAATAATAGCGATCACCAATTTTGCAGACCAACCTTTAATTTGCTTAGCGATATAAAGAATACTGGCCAAGACAAGCCCAAAAAAGAAAGACCACAACAAAATAGGTTCATGGTGCAATAACCATTTAATCAATTTTGCTAACGACAAAATACTAATCGCAATTCCAGAAAACAGAGCCAGTAAAAAATTGCCATTAATAGAGTTCCATGCTTGTTTAAAACCTTCTTGTTTCCAAACCTTAAACACGCCTAAATTTACTTTGTCAATACTTTCAATAAGTTCTTGATAAATTCCGGATATGAAGGCTATAGTTCCTCCTGAAACGCCAGGAACCACATCTGCTGCTCCCATAGCAACACCTTTGAATAATATAACTATGTAGTCTAAAAATCGTCTTTGCATTTTCAAAAAAAATAAGAATCGCTAAGGTATGATATTTTTAAAAGAGTTCTAAGCTAATTTGTAGATAGAACTGGCCTATCCGTTTGAGGTTTTTTTAGCGTCTGAAATTATTGCTCTAACCAATGGTCTATCGGTGAGTTGTGGAAATAATTCTGAAATGATAAAACTATAATCAATATTAATACAGGTGGCATTCTTTAGATGAAAACGACCTTCTTCAGATTGGTGAACCGTAAAATAAAGTCCTGCTAAACGGTATTCAATTTCAGCGTTTTCTGGATAGAACTCGGTGGTTTGCAGAAGATTAAAAATGGCAGCTTCATATTCTCCTAACGCGGTTAAAATATCTGATCTATCCAGCCAAGTATCCAATTCGTAATTGCCTAACTCTAATGCGCGTTTGTACCCTCTTTCAGCTTCTTCAAGAAATTTTAAACGTTTATTTATAGTGGCGTATAATTTCCAATAGACCACATTATCACCATCAATAGTAACTGCTTTATTAACATAATATAGTGCTTTTTGATAGTTGAGACGCTTCATATAAAATTTACAAATAGCTATCCATCCGCGGTCTAATAACGGATCTTCATCAATTGTTTTTTTGAAAAATTGAATCGCCAAATCATCTTGTCCGAGTTTAGAATAGCAATGACCCATTCTTAAAAGCGCAAAGGAAGTTGGGTCGTCTAATGCGAGCGTAATTTTATAGTTTTCAATGGCTTCTTCATGCTTTTTTAGCTTTTCTAAAACCTTGCCTTTTTCTATATATGCACCAACAAAAGTATCATCTGAAATGATTGCAAAATCGAATGCTGCATTCGCTTTGGCATATTCTTTTATAGCAAAGTATTGTCGGCCTAATTGATGCCATGCCACCTCACAATAAGGATTACTATTTAGAAATGTATTTAGATAGTCTATAGCCTCATTATTTTTGTCTAAAAAATCGTAGCAATATACGATGTTATGAAGTGCGGAATAATCGGTAGTATCACTTTCTAAACACTTTTTGAAATAAATAATGGCATTATCAAACTTGTCTAGAAATAAATACTCCATACCGATTAATGCATACAAATCGGCATCATCTTCTGGCGAATTAGACATGTCTATAGCAATAAGTAGGGTGTCAATAGCTTTTTGATGTTCGTCTTGTTTAGACAATACATTTGCTTTTTGAATAAAAATTTCTTCGTTTGTAGGTTCTAAATTATGAAGACTATCGAGAAGGTCATCGGCTTCCGAAAATTTATTTTCAATAACTAATATTTCAACTTGAAACAATCTTAAATTAATCGAAGTTGGATGCTGCTCTAAACCCAACTTTATCGCACGTTTTGATAGCGCAATTTTTCCGTTTTCTAGATAGTGATGAATGATATTTTCAAATTCGCTCGAGTCAAAAAACAATATATCATTGGTCTTTAACATCGATTCAAATCGAGTAAGAGGGAAATTTTCGTCTTCGTGACTGTATTGCATATTAGGATTAATAATTCACAAGAATAAAAATACAGTTATACTTTACGCTACACGGATTTTTAGACTAATGTTTTTAACAAAATAGTTAACATTATAATTGTTGTTTAACTAAAACGGTTTAAGTGCTTGGTGTATAGCGTTTTTATACGATATTTTTAGGTCTATATTTTGTCGAGTATGGAAGTTATAATGCTACATCCTTCAATTATTTCAGCGTTCGAAATAGTTAAGGGAGGAGTAATACGGATGGCTTTAGGTTCAAAAAGTAACCAAAATAGGATTAATCCTTGGTTTTGTGCTTTCATAATTACTTGATTTGTAATCTCGGTATTGTCAAAAAAAGCAGCTAGCATCAATCCGCGACCTCTTATTTCCTTGATGTGCTTATGCTGAAGGTGTTGCCGAATTAATTGTTCCTTTTCTAATGTTTCAGCCATAAGTCTAGACTCCGTAATTTCCTTTAAAGTTGCCAGTGCTGCTGCTGCAATAACGGGATTTCCACCAAAGGTTGTAATATGTCCTAATTTTGGATTGTCGCTTAAAGTGGCCATCATATCTTTAGAAGCTGTAAATGCTCCTATTGGTAAACCTCCTCCTAAACCTTTGCCCGTAACTACGATATCTGGGAGACAATTATAATGTTCAAACCCAAATAATTTTCCGGTTCTGCCGATACCTGGTTGAATTTCATCAAGAATAAAAACCGCTCCAACCTCATTACATCGCTTTTGTACTTTAGTTAAATAGTTGTTGGTAGGTTCAATAAAACCAGCACCTCCCTGAATGGTTTCTAAAATTACAGCGGCAGTGTTTTGTGTAATTTGTTGTAAATCGTTTTCAGAATTAAATGCAATATGTTTTATATCTGGAAGCAATGGCAAAAATGGTTGTTTGCGTTCGTCATAATCCATTAAGCTTAACGAGCCTAAAGTATTTCCATGATAAGCATTTTTTGCGGCAATGATTTCTGAACGTCCAGTAAAGCGCCTTGCTAATTTTAAGCTTCCTTCAATAGCTTCTGTTCCGGAATTTACCAAATAAGTAGATTCCAATGGTTTCGGTAAATGTTGAGCGATCAATTTTGATAACTCTACAGGCGGTTTTTGAATATATTCTCCATAAACCATGACATGTAGATATTTGTCTAGCTGTTCCTTTACGGCGTTGATAACTTTTGGATGTGCATGACCTAAACTGCAAGCCGAAACTCCTGCCACGAAATCGAGATAAGCTTTACCGTTGGTGTCGAAAATATACGAACCTTTAGCGTGGCTAATTTCCATTGCTAAAGGATGCGGTGTGGTCTGTGCTTGGTATTTAAAAAAGTCGGGTTTCAATTATTGACCTTTATTTTTAGTTCTCTGTTTTAAATTTTTAACCTGTAAAGAGTCTGTTTTTTTTAATGGAGAATTCAACGGCGCAACAATTGATTTCTTAGGTAGATTACGAGCTGCTTTATTTGGTTGATTAGGCGCTGCCTTTCCAGCTTCCTCAACACGTTCTGTAATGGCATCGTCTATAAATTCTTCCGGCGGAACGTAATCTTCTAAACCTTTAATTATTGGTAAGTCTAAAGGTGGATCGTCTTTAAACAAATCTTCTACAGACAATGGCCGTTCTTCGCCTCGCCAATCAAAACCTCTAAATCGTTTCGCACTATTTGGGAATTCTTCTTCAGGAAAAATATTACCATCAATTTGATTGATAAATCTTACTTCATCCACGACTTGTTCAATTATCTTAACGCTGATACTTCCAGATTTTGATTTTTGAATACCAATCAATTCATTGTTATCATTTCGTAAATATCGAATAGTTTCAGCATTTTTAATGACATCTACGTTGTAAATTTCATTATCTCTAAATAAGCCGATTAACCGTTGACCTTTTATTTGATTGTAGCCATCTTCGCTCAAGGTGTCCTTGCTAACTAAAAAGGCATTTTCAAAAACTTTTAAGGAATCGAGTTGCTCAGTTTTAACGTTGGAAATTAAATGAATAGTATCTCCCGTCATTTGATTGCCGATATTCCAAAGCACTGGTTTTCGTTTTATGGCAAATGCATCATCTGAACTAAATCTACTCAGGTTAATCATTTGTGTTAAACCTTCCTTATGATCTACATGAATAGAATCAGATTTACCAGCTAAATCACTTTTATACAACCTGGCATTATTGTAAGCGCGTGTTATACGATGTTCTGGTTTTCCTGTAACCATCAACGTATCTGCATGCATATAAACGGAATCATTTTCTTGAACCGTAATCGCTAAGGCGCGTTTGGTGATATACATAGAATCTTTGGCGCGCCATACTTCAGCATAATGCCCCTTAACAATGCTATTATTTAAAGTGTCGGTAACGGTAATATGGTTGGTTGCAGAAGCAAAATTTTTGTTACGATCAAAGTATAGACTATCGCCTTCAACTGTTCGATTTTCGTAATCGATTTTAGCATTCCGCTGAAAATGGCCTACGTTATTATTAGTGTCATAAAAACCACGTTCAGAATAAATTTTACTCGTTTCACCGGTTATGGTAGATGGGCCAAAAAGATAAGCATGTCCATTCTCGGTAAAGAAATCGAGACGATTTGTGTTTAAAGTATAATCGGGATTAACAAGTACAACATCTTGTACAAATTGGTATTTACTGGCGTTCATATAATAACGCCCAATTTGACTCGTAATGGTGCCCGAAGAATCTCTAACAACCGTTCCTTGAGAATTGTAATAAGTTTGTTGCTTTATCCGATCAAAATATAACGTATCAGTTTTTAATGTGGATTGCGGTTCGGTTAAAACTACATCTCCTCGAGCAATTGCCAATTGCGTTTTGCCACTATATTCTAAATATTTAGCAACCATATTAATGGTGTCTCCTTGCTTCATGTTTACATTGCTAAACGCTTCTATAAAATCTTGATCTTCATAATAAATTGCTTTATCACAAAAAAGATCAGCTCCTTTATGTACAAAATGAACTTGCTTAGACTTATCTCTAAGAAACACCAAAGCACCTTCTTTAATATCTGGATCCGTGGAGGTATTACCAGAATATTTGACGGTTATGGTTTGTTTTTCTTGTGCATAACTGAGAGCTGCAATAGAAAAACATAAAAAAAATAGTAACTGCTTAAAACGTTTCAAAACATATGTTTTTTACAAAATAACACTTATTAAATTTGCTTTATAATATGTTAACGTATTTTTTAACAGAATAAAAACGTTAAAAATTAAACGGTTTTTCGCACAATGGTCTGTTTTCTATCAGGACCTACAGAAACAATTGTTATAGGAATATTTAATTCATCCTCTAAGAACTCAACATACGCATTTAGATTGTCTGGTAGCTGTGATGCTTCGGTCATGCCTGTTAAATCTGCCGCCCAACCATTTAACTCCGTGTAAATAGGGGTTACGTTTTCTTCTTCTATATTATAAGGCAAATGTGTAATGGTTTCGCCCTTATAATTGTATGCTGTACAAACTTTTAGAGTTTTAAATCCAGAAAGTACATCTCCTTTCATCATGATTAATTGTGTGACACCATTGACTTGACATGCATAGCGCAACGCCACTAAATCTAACCAACCACAACGTCTAGCTCGACCAGTGGTAGCACCAAATTCGTTTCCGACTTTAGCCATGGTTTCCCCGTCTTTATCAAATAATTCTGTTGGAAATGGGCCCGAACCAACACGCGTAGTGTATGCTTTAAAAATTCCGAAAACCTCACCAATTTGGTTGGGAGCGACCCCTAAACCAGTACAAGCTCCGGCAGCGGTTGTATTTGAAGATGTTACAAATGGATACGTACCAAAATCGATATCTAACAAAGAACCTTGTGCTCCTTCTGCTAAAATAGATTTTCCAGATTGTTGTGCTTGGTGCACATATTCTTCCGAATCAATAAATTTTAAACTTTTTAAAGTTTCTATAGCGTTAAAGAAATCGGTTTCTAGTTCTTTTAAATCGTATTGAATATCTACGTTATAGAAAGCAATCATCGCTTCGTGCTTATCTGCTAAAGCTCTGTATTTGTCTTTCCAATCTGCTAATTCGATATCACCAACTCTAATACCATTTCTACCAGTTTTGTCCATATAAGTTGGACCAATACCTTTTAAAGTAGAACCTATTTTTGCTTTTCCTTTTGAAGCTTCACTCGCAGCATCTAATAAACGATGTGTTGGTAAAATAATATGTGCTTTTCTAGAAATGCAAAGGGATTTCTTATAATCTACATTTTGCGCTTCTAATTTATCGAGTTCTTTTTTGAAAATCACAGGATCTATAACCACTCCATTACCTACCAGATTCACTTTACCTTCGTGAAAAATTCCTGAAGGAATGGTATGTAAAACATGTTTTTTGCCGTTGAAAACCAAGGTGTGTCCTGCATTTGGACCTCCTTGAAAACGTGCAATAATATCGTAGTTAGAGGTAAATACATCGACAATTTTTCCTTTGCCTTCATCTCCCCATTGTAATCCAAGTAGTAAATCTACTGCCATTTTAAAATTGAGTTAGTCGTCTTTTTTACGATTACCGTAAAAATATAGTGAATGATTAGTTATCTGAATGTCAAAAACCTCTTCAATGGTTTTTTTGATGGATTGAATGCGAGGATCACAAAACTCTATAACCTCTCCGGTGTCTGTAAGAATAACATGATCGTGGTTTTTATCGAAATACGATTTTTCGTAATGTGCCTGGCTTTGACCAAATTGGTGTTTGCGTACTAAAGCACATTCTAAGAGTAATTCTATAGTGTTATAAAGTGTAGCTCTACTTACGCGATAGTTTTTATTTTTCATTTTGATATATAAAGATTCAATATCAAAATGTTCTTCACTATCATAAATTTCTTGAAGTATAGCGTATCGTTCAGGGGTTTTCCTGTGGCCTTTATCTTCGAGGAATTGTGTAAAAACACGCTTTACAATTTCCTGATTACTTTCTTCTGTGGTTGCATTCATAATTAAGGAGCAAATTTAAACAATTTTTATAGGATATGAATTATAAAAACCAGGATTAACATGAAAGAAATGAACACACCTTTAATAACTTTTAAAAAGACTTAGAATAAATTAAACTCTGGTAACTTTATCAATACCATTAATTTTTTTGAGTTTGTCTATTACTTTTTTTAACATGGTTTGATTTTTTACTTCTACCGTTATTTTACCTGTAAAGACACCATCGTCACTCGAGAAACTAAGGCTTTTCATGTTAACATGCATGTTTTCTGAAATTAGCTTTGTTATATGGTTTACCAGACCCATATCATCAATACCAGAGAGTGTAATTTGTGAAGTAAATACTTGTTGAGACGAATCAATCCATTTGGCTTGTAAAATTCGATACGCATAATTAGATTGCAAACTTACGGCATTCGGACAATTTTTTTTATGAATTTTTATGCCATCATTTATGGTTAGAAAACCAAAAACTTTATCTCCAGGAATTGGATTACAACAGTTGGCTAAAGTATAATTGAGTGTTTCCTCTTCTTTACCAAAAACCAGCATATCATATTTTGAAGTAATTTC
This sequence comes from Winogradskyella bathintestinalis, assembly GCF_030407435.1. Taxonomy (GTDB): domain Bacteria; phylum Bacteroidota; class Bacteroidia; order Flavobacteriales; family Flavobacteriaceae; genus Winogradskyella; species Winogradskyella bathintestinalis. Next base: position 120,589 of record NZ_JASDDK010000004.1, on the reverse strand, counting down.
TTCTTTATGAATATCCTTATGCACCGTCGGTTTATAGATTTTACTTTTAACGTAGCTCATAAATGCATTGCTACGAGAAGAGGCAAATGCTTTTAATTTGGTATTGTCAATTGTACCAATGCCTACACGGTAAAACAAATCTAACGACGTACTCAATTTAAAATAACTGACCAATTCATTAATTGAATTTTCGTTGAGTGTAATTTTAAGTTGTTTTAATTTACGTCTTAAAATTTCTTTGCCTTCTTCGGCAATAATTTTGGTGTCTTCATTTAGAGCCGATTTAATTTTACTTCGAGCTCTAGCTGTAGTAGCATAATCTAGCCAGTTAGCATTTGGTTTTGCATTTTCTGAAGTCATGATTTCTACACGATCTCCACTTTTTAATTCATTACTTAAGGGAACCAATTTACCATTCACTTTTGCGCCACGTGTTTTCATACCAACTTCGGTATGTATACTAAAGGCAAAATCTAAAGGGGTCGCACCTTTCGGTAATGATTTTAAATCACCCTTGGGTGAAAAAACAAAAATTTCTTTAGAATATAAATTGAGTTTAAATTGTTCTACAAAATCGACCGCATCCGCTTCATGGTTTTCTAAAGCTTCTTGTAAACGGTTAATCCATAAGTCGAGATTATCTTCTTTGTCATCAGCATTTTTGTATTTATAATGAGCTGCATAACCTTTTTCTGCAATCTCGTTCATACGTTCACTTCGAATTTGAACCTCTACCCAACGGCTTTTTGGCCCAACTACAGTAATGTGTAGCGCCTCGTAACCTGTAGATTTTGGAGATGAAATCCAGTCTCGAAGACGAATAGGATTTGGTGTAAAGTGATCGGTTACAATAGAATATATTTTCCAAGCCAAGAATTTCTCGTTAGCTATATCTGACTTATAAATAATTCTAACCGCAAATTTATCATAGACTTCGTCGAAGGAAACTCCTTGTTTTACCATTTTTCTACGAATACTAAAAATAGATTTTGGTCGTCCTTTAATTTCGTAGTTTAAACCTTCTTTAGTTAAAGAATCGTCAATAACTTTTGAGAATGCTTTAATGTAAGCATCTTGATTTTCCTTGCTGTCTTTTAATTTTTCGAGAATATCACTATATACTTCGGGTTCTGTATATTTTAATCCTAAATCTTCAAGTTCAGTCTTAATATTATAAAGTCCGATTCTATGTGCTAAAGGGGCATAAATATATAGAGTTTCAGACGCAATTTTCACTTGCTTGTCTGCTCGCATAGAATCCATAGTCTGCATGTTGTGCAAACGATCTGCGATTTTTATAATAATAACCCGAACATCATCATTTAAAGTGAGCAGCATTTTTCTGAAATTCTCAGCTTGAAGTGACACATCCATTTCTGAATCAAGTGAAGAAATTTTGGTAAGACCATCAACAATTCGGGCAATGGTTTCACCAAAAAGCCGTTCCATATCTCCAATGGTATATTCTGGGTTGTCCTCAACCACATCGTGTAACAAAGCAGCTGCAATAGATGTGGCATCCATGCCTATTTCTTGAGCCACAATTTTAGCTACGGCAATAGGATGGAAAATATAAGCCTCACCAGATTTTCGACGTTGATCTTTATGCGCATCTAAAGCCACCTCAAATGCATGGCGGATTAGTTTCTTGTCCTCAGCGGTTAAAGTCTGATAGCTTACTTTCAATAATTCCTTGTAAGCTTTAGCAATGGTTTTGTTTTCTATTTCGATGGCTTCCTCAGTCATAGAACTAAAGTAGTGAAATGGTTTTTAATGGGCAATGTAATTTTAGAGCTAATTTGAAAAATTTTAGGAATATCGTAGAAATATAGGTATTGTTGGTTGAGGCAGGCGTTCCAAGTTTCCCAGAGTGGTATGTAAAGCAAATATTACTTATTAATAATCATCATTTATTTCAATCCAATAACCGTTTGGATCTTGAAAATAAACTTGATTAATGCCGTCTTTTCGAATGTAATCTTGGTTTGGTGTATTGAGCCAATCAGAATAGTTAATATTGTGAGCTTTTAGAGACTCTACAAACGCGCTTAATTCTGAGGTTGCTAAAGCGAAATGCACAGCTTTATTAACTTTTATTTCTGAATTTGGTCGTGGGATTAAATGTAGTTGTTTGCCATCTCCAAATGATAGCCATCTCGTTTTAGAGTCTGAAGCCGTATTTTCTAATTCTTTAAATTGAAGTATCTTTTGATAAAATTCAATAGATTCGGTGACATCCTTTACGGAAAGTGCAATGTGATTAAATGAAAAATTAGGCATTGAGTAGAGTTTATTTTTATTTGAAATTTTTAAAATTCTCTTCTAAACAAAATTATAATTTTAAAAATAATTAATGGGGTTAAAATTGCCTAAAGCCCAGGTTGATTATTTCCCTAAATTCCGAACCCGTTCCAACAGCGTAGGATGCGAGTAATGCATAAATACATAGGCTTTATGTGGCGTTAAATTACTCAGACTATTTTTGGTCAATTTCTTAAGTGATGAAATTAACGGTTTAGCTTTGTACGTGTTTTTGGCATAATCATCCGCTTGGTATTCAAAAACTCTTGAAAAATGATTCATTATTAAACCTGTAAGTTCTGAAATAGGAGAATAGAGTAAACCAAAAGCAATCAGCCCAACATGGAAACTTGGGATTTCCACACCAATAGCGTTTGATAATAGTGGATTAGAAACAAAAATGGATAAGATAAAAAGGGTTAACCCTGTGAGTAGAATAGAAGACACTAAATTAAAAATGATATGTTTCTTTTTATAATGGCCAACTTCGTGCGCTAAAACGGCAACAATTTCGTCGTCGTCTAAATCATTGATTAATGTATCGTACAGTGTTACTCGTTTTTCACTACCAAATCCAGAGAAATAAGCGTTGGCTTTAGTACTACGTTTAGAACCATCTATAACGAATATTTTTTCAAGATTAAAACCTACGGATTCCGCATAAGATGAAATTTCATTTCGCAGGTTGCCATCTTCTAATGGGGTTTGTTTATTAAATAATGGTACAATGAGTTTAGCGTAAAACATATTCATAAAAACGGTAAAAACTGTAATTATTCCCCATGTATACAACCAAAATTGATTGCCAGTAATTTGATAAAACCAAACAATAATAGCAATAATACTACCTCCAAGAATGACCATTAATAGTAATCCTTTTAATTTATCTAAAATAAAAGTTTTCTTAGTCGTTTTATTAAATCCAAATTTTTCTTCAATTACAAAGGTTTTATAATAGCCAAAAGGGGTTGTTATAATATCGCTAGCAATCATAATAATTCCGAAAAAAATCAAAGCAATAATTATGGGGTTTTCCGAGTAACTTCTAGCAATGTTATCTACAAATTCAAAACCGTCAAAAAATAAAAAAGATAGTGTTAATGCAAATGAAAATAAGGAAGTCCAAATCCCAAACTTATAATTAACCATCTTATAAGCTTGAGATTTTTTATATTCTGCTTCATCGTAAACGTCGCTTAATGTTTCAGGAATTGGGTCGTTATAATGCTTGGCATTTATAGCATCGAGAATTTTATCTTTAAGGAAGTTGATAATAATAATTGCAACTATGATGTAGAAAAGAATTTGTGCTGTCATAAGAAATAAAATACTAATAGTTAATTTCTAAATTCCTTATCTTAACTGTGCCGAATTGGAATTTTAAGTTGTGTTATTAAGAGGTTTATGGAATTTATTAAAGAAAATTGCGCTGCCTTTTAGCTTCAAAAATAAGAATTCCTGCAGCAACGGAAACATTCATAGAATCAATTTCACCTTGCATAGGGATACTTATATTTTTTGTAGCAGCTTCTCGCCATTGTTCACTCAATCCGGTGGCTTCTGTACCCACAACAATTGCCGTTGGTAAGATGTAATTTTGCGTGTAATAGGGTTCGGATTCCTGTAAAATAGCAGAGAATATATTAAAATTGTATTTCTTAAGGAAGACAATGGCCTCTTCACTGGTTGTCATGGCAATTTCAGTCGTAAAAACGCAACCAACGCTAGAACGAATTATATTTGGATTGTATAAATCCGATTTCGGATTCGCAATAATTATAGCATCAACGTTAGCTGCATCTGCAGTACGCAATAATGCACCAATATTTCCTGGTTTTTCAGGAGCTTCTGCAACTAAAATTAATGGATTTTTAGACGTGAGTTTTAAATTTTCAAGCGTGTGAATTTTGGAGTTCACAACGGCTATCACTCCTTCAGTGGTATCTCTATGCGCTAATTTCTGAAACACGTCTTTAGAGATTTCAATAATGTCTATGTTATAAGAACTCATGGCTTCGGCTTCACTTTCAGAAAACAAATCTGGATAAAATAATAAACTTTCAATGGTGTATCCGCCTTTAATCGCCAGAGATAATTCACGTTTACCTTCAATTAAGAATTGTCCAGACTTTTTACGCTGTCTCGATTTTTCTTTGAGCAATACGAGTTGCTTTATAAAGGTATTTTGAACACTAGAAATTGATTTACGCATTATTATATTAATTAATATATATTTGAGAGCTACAAATTTAACCTATTATGAAACAAAAACTACATATCCTATTTCTATTCTTAATTATCAGTATATCATCATTTGCTCAAGTCGCTAACCAACCAAGCGATTTAATAGTATGTGATGGTGATAATGATGGTTTAGAAATGTTTGATTTATCGGTTCTAGATTTTGAAGTTATCGGTAGCCAAAATCCAACAGGTTTTGTTATAACATATCACGAAACTTTAAGTGATGCTAATAATCAAGTGAATGCACTTCCAATTCCATATAGTAATATTGTACCATGGGTGCAGACAATATATGTGAGATTAGAAGATAGTTTCACTGGAATATTCGATGTCGTATCTGTAAATTTAATCATTAATCCAGTGCCTTATGCTGTGCAACCAACGTCACTAAATTTATGTGACGAAGTAGGGGATATTTATGATGAGATTACGGTATTCGATTTAACTGTTAAAGATATGGAGATTACAAACGGTAATACAGATTGGTCAGTAACTTATTATGAAACTTATGACGAGGCACAAGCACAGACCAATGGGATTACCAACCCAACAGCGTATTCGAATAGAAGTATAAATGGACAGGGTGCAAATCCACAAACTTTATTTGTTGTGGTCACCGATATTAATACGGGGTGTGTAGATTTTGTTACACTGACACTACGTGTGTTACCAAACCCGTCCGGAATAATGGGAAGTCTAAATGCTATAGAATTATGCGATGAGCAAAGTAATGGAACCGCCACTTTTGATTTAACCTATAATGAAGGCAGTATAAATCCCTCAGGTGAACCTTATGAAATAAGTTATTTTTTAAATGAAGTTGATGCTTATAATAATTCAACTCCTATTATAAATCCAAATAATTTTACAAACACCAACAATCCTCAAACTATTTTTGTTAGAGTTGAGACGCTAGCAGGCTGCTTTGCAGTTCTAGATTTCGATATTATTGTCAACTCATTACCTGAAATATATTTGGAGAGTAGTTATAGTTTTTGCGAAGGTGAATCTATAATTATAGATACAGATTTAGCTACGTCCAATTTTAATTATTCATGGACTTTTAATGGCGCTTCATTACCCAATGAAACGCAGTCATCTTTAATGGTGACACAATCAGGGAATTACACGGTGTATGTTTCTGATTTTAATATGGGATGCACTAATGTTTATGCTTTTGAGGTTTTGGAAGTTAGTTGTACAGACACCGATAGTGATGGCGTAATTGACAGCGAGGAAGATCTGAATAATAATGGTAATTTAGAGGACGATGATACGGATAATGATGGTATACCAAATTTTTTAGACGACGATGATGATGGAGACAATGTAGATACGAATGTAGAAATTAATATTGCTGTTGGTAGAAGTTCAATGCATCAATTCGTAGATACTGACAATGATCTTATTGAAAACTATTTGGACGACGACGATGATGGAGACAATGTGTTAACCGTTGATGAAGATTATAATAACAATGATGACCCAACAGATGATGATACTAACAACAATACCATCCCAGATTATCTTGAAAGCGCGGTTGCCTTAGGTTTTAATGAGTTTTCTAAGGTTACATTCAGTTTGTTTCCTAATCCAGCTAATAATGAAGTAACGATTCAATTAGCAAATTCTAACATTCCATCTGTAAAAGTTAATATTTACAATTTACAGGGTAAATCAATTTTGAGCGATTTTATGTTAAGCGAAAATAATCCGACTTTGAACATTTCACACTTAGATAGAGGATTATATTTTGTAGAAATTGTAACGAAAAGTGTTTCTAGTGTACAAAAGCTGATTGTGAATTAAGCTGCACCAAAATGTATAGAAGCAAGATTTCAAGAGGGCTTTAAGATTATTTATGTAATGATTTGTCTTACTATTCGTCAAACAGAATTAACAGCAACTAATTAAAATAACCATGAAAAAATTTTTACAACTATTAATTATAGCAATTACAATTTCCGCCTGTAAGAACGACCCTAAGTCTCCGATTTCGCCTAGTGAAAAAAATGACAGTACCACAATTATGGATACTGACAAGAAAGAAATTATTACCACTAGTATTTATCCAGAATCGATATCAAAAGTTTTTGAGGCTCATGGCGGAATTGATCAATGGCATAAAATGAATTCACTGTCTTTTACAATGGAAAAACCGAATGGGAAGGAAGTTACTACCACGAATTTAAAAACCAGAGCAGAATTAATAAATACACCTACTTATACTCAGGGATTTGACGGAAAAACACTTTGGGTAAAAGAAAAGGATAATATCGATTATCAAGGAAAACCTAAGTTTTATAAAGGATTGATGATGTATTTTTATGCTATGCCCTTTATTGTTGGAGATGATGGTATAAACTACAAAGAGACTGAGCCATTAGTTTTTGAAGACAAAACCTATCCGGGTATATTAATTTCATTCGAAGCAGGAATTGGAGAATCTCCGAATGATACATATGTAATTTATTATGACTCCGAAACTCGAAGAATGGAATGGTTAGCTTATACCGTAACTTATGGAAAAGAGCAAGAAAGTCAGGATTACCGATTTATCAGATACAACAATTGGCAAACGGTGAATGGTTTATTAATTCCTAAAAGTATTGATTGGTATGAACACGATAACAAGATTCCTACAGAAAAACGCAATACGGTTGAATTTACAGATGTTATTCTGTCGGAGACGATATTAGAGCAATCTCAATTTTTAAGACCTGAAGATGCTAAGGAAATAGATTAATCCTATAATTGTCCTCTGATCATTTAAAAAAATGACAGGTCTAGTTAACTAAAAAAAAGCGAGCCAATTGGCTCGCTTTTTTTTGAAAAATCATTAAATAATGCATTAGTTTTTATAGATGATATTACTTAATAATTTAGATTAACATTTTAAATAACATACCCACCTACTGTTTGCGTAATGGGATTCTAGAAATTAAATTTGCCATTAATGTCCGTTTTCAAAAAGTGTAATCGCACATAATAATAGGTCTTTTTTTTACCACTAATTCTGCTGCTTATATTTCTTAGAATACCGTTTCCAAAGTTCCGTTTGATGGGTTTCTAAACTTAAATTTCTGCCATCAATAAAAGCATGAGTTAAAATATTTGTCCTCATATCTAGGGCATCACCTTCACTAATAAATAGTGTTGCGCTTTTACCAGCTTCAAGCGTTCCATATTGCTCATCAATACCTAATATTTTTGCAGGATTCTGCGTAATTAATTGTAAAGCTTGTTCCTTAGTTAATCCATAAGCTGCTGTTGTACCTGCGTAGAAAGGTAGGTTACGAGAATTCATGCGTTCCATTTGTCCACTAGGTTCTAAAGCAACCAAAATACCAGCATCTACTAATTTTTTAGCTTGTTTAAATGTGTAATCATAATCATCATCTTCTGATTCGGGTCTTGAATGTACACGTCTTAATAAAACCGAAATATTATTCTGTTTTAAAAAATCTGTAAGATTGCCTGCCTCATAAGCACCAACAATAGTTATGTTTGAAATATTTTGTGACTTTGCAAAATTAACAGCATCCGTTATGCCTTTCTCATCATCAACGTTAATATATAAATGTTTATTCCCGCTGAATAATCCCGACATGGCTTCATATGGCAAATGCCCCTCTGTTTTATCACCATTATTAAAGCTTTTAGCCTCTGTAAAATAATCATTTAATTCTTTTACTTGATTCGCATAATCCTTATTTGGTTTTAAACCTGGATCTTCACCTAGCCACCAACGGCCTCTACTAAAACTATTAGGCCAGTTGATATGAATACCATTATCCATTTTAATTGCTGCGTCTTCCCAGTTCCAAGCGTCGTATTGAACGACTGACGAAGTGCCAGAAATACGTCCTCCTCTTGGTACTACTTGCCCAAGCAACACACCGTTTGGTCGCATAGATTCTATAACTTTAGATTCTGTGTTATAGGCAATTATACTTCTAATATGAGGGTTATATGTGCCAAGTTCAGACAGATCATCGGAAGCTTTTACAGCGTCAACTTCAACTAAGCCCAATGTGCCATTGGCAACTACAAAACCAGGATAAACATGTTGACCCTTAGCGTCAATAATATCCATAGCTTGTCTGGTTAGTGGAGTAGTGCTTTCTGGGCCGATAGTGGTAATTTTACCCTCACTAACCACAATAATACTGTTTTCAATTACCGTACCGTTACCGATGTGGGCAGTTGCACCTACAATAGCAAAATCTTTAGTTTGCTGCGGTGCTGGGGTTTGTTGTGCAACACTCAGCCCACTACTAAGTAAAAACCCTAATATATATAATATGTTAATTTTCATTATAAATTTTATTTTAGATACCTGCTTGTTATAAAAAAATCTTGCAGGTTTATTATATTTTATACTTACTGAAACTTAAAATTAATCCAGTGTGTCACAATGGAATAACTTATCTTCTTTTTTCTTTACTGGTTGAGTTTTTAAACCTTTGTTTTTATCTTGTAGCATTAAATTAATCAGTTCACTTTTCTCTTTTTTAAGAGCCTCTCGCAGTTGCTTGTCTTTTTCAATATCAAAATAAGTAACCCCTTCAATGATCGTTTTTTCTGCTTTAGCATAAATAGAAAGCGGGTGATCAGACCACAAGACAACGTCGGCATCTTTTCCAACTTTAAGACTTCCTACTCGTTGATCTATGTGCAATAATTTAGCAGGATTCAAAGTCACAAATTTCCAAGCTTCTTCTTCACTAACATCACCATATTTAACTGATTTTGCAGCCTCTTGGTTTAGACGACGAGACATTTCAGCATCATCACTATTAATAGCAACAGTTACTCCAGCATTATGCATAATTGCTGCATTATATGGAATCGCATCATTTACTTCGTATTTGTACGCCCACCAATCACTAAATGTAGATCCACCAACTCCATGGGCTTTCATTTTATCAGCTACTTTATAACCTTCAAGAATATGCGTAAATGTATTAATATTGAAGTCGAATTGATCGGCTACTTTCATCAACATATTAATTTCACTCTGCACATAAGAGTGGCAAGAAATGAAGCGCTCTTTATTTAAAATTTCGGCTAAAACTTCCATTTCAATATCTTTTCGATAAGGTTGGCCACTTTTCTTTAATTCATCATAGGCTTTAGCTCTTGAAAAATAATCTACAAAAACCTGTTCAACACCCATTCGAGATTGTGGGAAACGCGAGTTAGTTCTGCTTCGAGATTGTTTAACGTTTTCACCCAATGCAAATTTTATAAATTTAGGAGAATTATCATAAATCAAATCTTCAGCGGCTTCTCCCCATTTTAGTTTAATTATTGCCGAACGTCCTCCAATAGGATTTGCAGAGCCATGTAAAATTTGAATCGATGTTACACCACCAGCTAAATTACGATAGACTTCTATGGATTCATCATCGATTACGTCTTCAATAGTGACTTCTGCAGAAGAATTTTGACCACCTTCATTTATAGATGAAGCGGCAATATGAGAATGTTCATCAATAATACCAGCCGTTATATGTTTTCCTGTGGCATCGATGATAGTCGCTTTACTGCTCGATAGATTTTTTCCAATTTTCGAAATTTTTCCATCTTTAATTAAAATATCGGTGTTTTCTAAAATACCGTCACTTTCATTGGTCCATATGGTAGCATTTTTAAACAATAACGTTTCTGATTGTGGTTGTTGAGTAAATCCGTAAGCAATATTAGGATAGGTTATAGGACTCATATAAGGAGCGTCAGAATTATTACTCGCAATCTTTTTGTCTTCTTTTTTGTCTGGAGTTTCGTTGGTCAGTTTTTGCGCATAGAAAGCGAGTTCATTTCCGTTAGGCAAAATAGCTTTTCCATGTAAGGCATTATTGTTTACAGAATTAGCTACAATTCTTACGAACTCCTTTTTTGTACTATCAGCTGTTTTAAAAGTAAGATTAAGCCAATCATCGGAGTAACTTATTTTAGTACCTAAACTCTTGTCGTTACTTGTAAGTTTTGTTTCCGGTTTACTTAAACTTTCTGAAATTGAAAGGCTGTAGTCATCACCAGCAAGTTTAAAATTATAGTTGCCATCAATATCTTTTTTAGACCGATCCGAAATGACGTGTGGCGTACCTTGTACCCAATTTTCATGAAGTTTAGTTTCCTTCTCAAAAATGTCGCCGTCTGTAATTAGAAAATTGGCATAACTTCCCGTTTTTAAAGTGCCTAAAACATCAGATTTCCCTAATAATGCCGCAGGTATAGTGGTTAGAGCTTCTAATGCTTTTTGCTTAGATAGTCCCATTTCTATAGCTTTCATTAAGTTGCTGGCAAAAGATTTTTTATTTTTTAGACCATGTGTTGTTAATGAAAATTCAATGCCATTTTCTGCCAATAATCTTGGATTGTGTGGCTGTTGGTTCCAAGAACGCATATCACTTAAAGACAATGTATTTGCTAAATGAGGATTTTCCACATCGTAAGCTACTTGAAAATCAATTGGAAGTATTACGGTTGCGTTAGTCGCTTTTATTTCATTAATACGTTCATACTCATCACCACCTCCAACAATGGTGTATTGAATATTGAATCCGTCACCAACCTTATCCGCTCTCATAAGGTTTAATCGACTACCGGCTTCAAAAATTTGCAATAAATTCTTGTTTTTATTTAATGCTTCTAATGATAAGTCTTTAGTTTCAATATTGCCAGACTCGTACCATTTGGCATCATGATACATCTGTCTTAATAAAGCCATGCTCCCCATTATTGAAGATGGATAATTCTGTCTCGAGGTTACACTTTTACTAAATGAAAAATGTTGTGATGTTTTCCCATCGATAACCCTTAAAGAGTTATCGGCATTATTGTTCAATGCAATTAATGCTCCTGTACCTCTTACAACACCGTCTGGAAAATGGGTGTTCACCATACCAAAACCTAAATTATGCAATTCAGAAGCTGACTTTTTATCATACTTAAAATTTGCCATCACATCTTGTTCTGGCATAACGTGGTCATTCCAATAGTATCCACTTCGACTTGGCCCATATTGAGGACCATTTCCACTTCTTTTAGGTTTATCCACACCAAATGTGGTATATAAATCAATGAAAGAAGGGTAAATTGTTTTTCCTGAAAGATCGATTTCTGTAGTATTCTTCGGAATGTTTACCGATTTACCAACACTTACTATTTTTCCTTCTTTAATAAGAAGCGTAGCATTGTTTATCGTTTCGATTGGAGATACATGAATGGTTGCATTTGTAAATGCAGTATAATTTGTATTGTTTGCAATAACGCCAGCATTACTGGGAAAATAGTCTTGTGCAAAAAGCGAAAAACTGCACATAAATATGAGCAGCCGAAAATAAATTTTTATCATAAATTGAGTGGGTTGGATTTAAGCTTTTAAAGATAGGAATTAAAGATAAAAAAAAGATTTTATATGAATATTTTAACTTTTGAGAACTGATTGAGATGCGTTATAAAAATCTTAAACGAAACTTCTTTAGAAAAACATTGCTAAGAACTTCCACAGACTCAATTATTAAAGCTCTTTGTGCTCGTAATAATTCACTAATAGCGCTACGACATAACTATAACTTTTCATACCATCTGCTTGGTTGTTAGCTTTTAAGAAGTTATCAAAGGTTTTTTCAAAATACGGCTCAATAGGATTCTCATAAGATCTCCAAAAATCTTGAATTTCTTGGTAGTTCTTTAAAATGCCTTTATTTACTGTAGGAAGTATGCGGTTATAACTTTCGGGGTCTCTATAATAGATTTCAGCCAAACAATACCGAAGCGCAAACGTATATCCTGAATATTTAAAATAAATATCATCATTATGAATGGCAGCTAAACTGCCAATAAAATTTGCTTCATTTTCTGCAGCATAACCTAATTGATGTGCCGCTTCGTGGCATGAAGTTGTTGGGAATTTGTAAGTTGAAATTAACCCATTAACTTGAGCTTCATTAGTAAATGGGTTTAAATAACCTGAAAATCCCATATAAGTTAATGGCAAACTATAAATAGATTTTTTAATGCTTTTAGGATGGTATTTTAAATGCGGATATTCTTCTGATAAGGTCTGATAACCGTCTTTAACTTTATCGAATATCTCGGACGATGAATATGGCAATCTCACTTTTATAGTATCATTTTTTGATAATTGATATTGTAAGCTATTCGATTTTTCAATTAGCCGTTCTGTGAAAGAAATCAATTGTTCAGTGGTATAATCGGCTTTAAGATGAAGTGATTTGTAAAGCGGTTGTCTATAATAATTAAAGGCCCAAAGAATATGAAATGCGAAATAGACAATGGATAAAGTTGCACCAATATCTAAGATCCAATTGATAGTATCATTAATAATTCGTTTACGGCTTATAATTAACCATCTTATAATATAGATACCGGCTAAAGTATATAAGATGTCACCAACTGAAAATGGCAGCCAACCTAAAATATAATGCGATAACTTAGACAAAAACACGTAAAGTCCGTTACTATAGAATTGTTCTACAAACTCGGGATAGTGCTTTAATTGCGACATTAAAAGCAGCTGAATTCCGAAGAAAATAACAAGGATTAGTTTAATGTTTTTACGCATAATCCAAAAGTAGGGAAAAGAGTGAAACAAAATTTCAAATTATATAAACTAAATTTTTAATACGTATTGTGAAATTTCAATTTACAATCTCTAATTTAAAATTTATCTAAGCTTTTTAGATAATAATATTCATGTTGAAAATGGATGGCATTAATAGTGTCAATCCTTTAAGAGGTAATAAGATTCCAATTAAATAGCCAACTTAGAGTTCTTCTTATTTTGTAAGTTTGCAAAGACTAATTAAAATGAAGTATTAACTTAAAAGATACCCCTTTTGTGGGAAAAAATATGAGTTCAGAAATAAGAGCCTTAGAGCCAAAACAATTATGGAATAAATTTGCAGATTTAAATGCGGTGCCACGACCTTCTAAAAGGGAAGAACGCGTTATACAATTTATGAAAGATTTCGGCAAGAATCTCGGGTTAGAGACTATTGAAGACGAAGTTGGAAACGTCATTATTCGTAAACCTGCGACTAAAGGTATGGAAGACCGAAAGCCAGTAGTAATGCAAAGCCATTTAGATATGGTGCATCAAAAAAATAATGATACTGTGTTTAATTTTGACGAGCAAGGTATTGATATGCATGTGGTTGGTGATTGGGTAAAAGCAAAGGGTACTACACTAGGTGCGGATAATGGGTTGGGAGTAGCCACAATCATGGCAATTTTAGAAAGTGAGACCATTGCTCATCCTGCGTTAGAGGGGTTATTCACCATTGATGAAGAAACTGGCATGACTGGTGCCAAAGGGTTGAAAGGTGGATTGTTAAAAGGAGATATACTTCTAAACTTAGATACCGAAGAAGATGACGAAATCGGAGTTGGTTGTGCAGGTGGAGTAGATGTTACTGCAACACGAGATTATAATGAAGAAGAAACACCAGAATTTAAATTAGGTTATACGATTACTATTAAAGGTTTACAAGGTGGCCATTCCGGTATGCAAATCCATGAAGGCTTAGGAAATGCTAATAAATTAATGAACCGTTTATTATTTGATGGTTTTGAAAATTTCGGATTGCGTATTTCTGAGATTGATGGTGGGAGTTTACGAAATGCTATTCCCAGAGAAAGTAATGCCATCGTTGCCATCGATGCTGTTCATGAAGCGGCATTTGAAGCTGAAATGAATGCCAATGCCGAAGCACTTAAAACAGAGTTTAAAACCATGGAACCCGATTTGGAAATCGTAGTTTCTAAAACGGATCTACCTGCCAAAATTATGGATCTAGGAGTACAAGAAGGTTTAACTAGAGCTTTGTATGCGGCGCATAATGGGGTGTATAGAATGAGTCCTGATATTGAAGGTTTGGTAGAAACATCTAATAATATTGCTAGAGTTATTGTTAAAGATGGTCATATAAAAATAGGTTGTTTAACACGAAGTTCAGTGGAAAGTACTAAGCAAGATTTAGCCAATACTTTACGTGCTACTTTTGAATTAACGGGATGTGAAGTTGAACTTTCTGGAGATTATCCGGGTTGGGCACCGAATATGGATTCTGATATTTTGAAAGTCATGGTGCCAATTTATGAGCGTTTAAATAATGGCGAAAAGCCAAATGTGGCCGCTTGCCACGCCGGACTTGAATGTGGTATCTTAGGAACGCACTATCCGAAAATGGATATGATTAGTTTTGGACCAAATATAAAAGGTGCGCACTCACCAGATGAGCGTGCTCAGATTTCCTCTGCTCAGAAGTATTGGGAATTTGTAATAGAGATATTAAAGCATATTCCAAAAGCTTAATGGAATATTTTTACAAAGATTACGAACCTTTGTAGATATAGCTATATAAAAGGGCTAGATAATCTTTTGAAAATTATCTGAGTCAAATCAAAATAAAAGCAGCTGTTTTAGGATTAACCATAAAACAGCTGCTTTTTTATTTATCTAATTAAAGATTGTATTATTTCTTAATACTTACCAATTCAATATCAAAAACTAAGTTAGCATTTGCAGGAATTACAGGTGGATTTCCTCTTTCTCCATAACCTAAATAGTATGGAATATAAACTCTAGCTTTATCTCCAATTTTCATGTTAAGCATGGCTTCTTTAAATCCAGCTATTAAAGTGGCCGTTTCATTGTATTGCATATCGAAAGGTTTATATCGACCGGCTTGGTCTTGTCTTTCATCATATTTACCATTCTTTTCAGCGACGGCTTTCCAGGTAGTCCAGAAAAGATCACCATTTTCTAAATATCCAGCGCAATCAATATTCACACGATCTGTTGAATTTGGTTTTACACCATTTCCTTCATGGGTAAAAATCATCGCCATTCCGGTTGGTGATTCAATTTTACGACCTTTTAATTGATCATTCTTTTTTAAGAATTCATTTTTGGCGACCTCAGCTTTCGCTTTCGCTTCCTTTTGAGCTTCTTCAGCTTTTGCGTCAGCTTCAGCTTTTGCAGCAGCAGCACGTTCTTTAATTTTTGGCAATTCTTCAGTGAAAACTTTAGGTGCATCGAATTTTTTTGCAGTACTACCTATTCTTATAATATTCACCCTATTAATGGTTACATCTTCAAGTGGCTTGTTAGAACCAGGTTGAACCTTAACATTAGAAATTGTATCTAATACTGCTAAACCTTTTACTAACTCTCCAAAAACAGCATGGCACGCAACTCTTGGATTACTACAATCTCTCAGTGTTCCACTTTCATCATAAGCATCTAACCAAGGTGTGGCTTTTTCAGTGATAAAAAACTGACTTCCATTGGCATTAGCGCCAGGGTTTGCCATTGATAGCATACCAGGTTTACTATGCTTTAAATCGGAAACAAGTTCGTCTTCAAATTTGTAGCCAGGATCACCACTACCTGTTCCTGTAGGGTCACCAGCTTGAATCATAAAGTTGTTCATAACTCGATGAAAAGTTATTCCATCGTAATAAGGTTTACTCGCATACTCTTCTTTAACTAAGGGATGTTCTCCTTCTGCTAAAGCTACAAAATTAGCGACTGTAACTGGTGCTTTGTCATAAAACAGTTTTGCGACCATAGTGTCTTTTGATGTTACAATTTCGGCATAGAGCCCATCATCTAAATCAGGGTAACGTTCTTGGCAAGAAATAGTTGCTAATACTAATAGTACAACGAATGCTGTAAGTGCTTTTTTAATCATTTTTTTGAGTTATAGTGTTTAAAGTTACTTCACAAATTAAAGGAACGTTGGTTCCTATTTTATGTTCATCTCCATAGTAACCAAAAGCTTTTTGGGATGGAAATATAAATGTTGCCGTTTCTGTTGGTTTTAAAAGTTTTAAGCCTTCACGCAAACCCGTAAACAATTCTTCTTTGTCCATAATATAGGTTTTGTTAATGTTGGCATAAATTTCTTCGCCTTCAATATTAGAGACATCGAAAGTAAAATCGACCACATCTCCGAATTGTGCTCTAATCGTATCTTTTTCAATTTTAGTATTGTAGTAATACCAAAACCCACTTTCTGAAGCTATATAGTTCTTGTCGGGATTTCCTTTTATTATATTTTGAATTTGCTCGTGCTCGTGTTCATTGAGCTTTTTGTTGCGTTCTGCAGATGCTTTTAAAAATGAACCAGATTGAACTGATTCTGGTAATCGAGCCTCCGGAGATTTACAGCTAAAACACACTAACGAAAAGAAGAGTATTACGAGTAGGTTTTTCATACTTAAATAATTTATTGCCTATTTTGGGTTAGACAATTCTTGTTTATACCGTGGTAATATACTAATAAAATTATTGATAGTTGTGGTCAAATTTTCTTCGCTACGACCACCAGCGGCGTTTGTATGTCCTCCACCATTAAAATGCGCTCTCGAAAATTCATTTACCGAAAATTCGCCTTTGCTTCGTAACGAAATTTTAATAATATTATCTTGTTTGCTTTCAATAAATATCGCTGCAAATATAATACCTTCTAACGATAATCCATAGTTTACAAACCCTTCGGTATCTCCTTTCTTAAATTTAAATTCATCTAATTCTTCTTGAGATAAAGTGGTGTACGCCGTTCTCAATTCTGGAATGACCTTTAAATTTTGTAATGCCCTGCCCAACAATTGTAAACGACTATAACTATTGGTGTCGTATATATTATTGTGAATTTGCGAATTATCTGCACCTCTTTCAATTAAACTACCGATAACCTGATGTGTTTTCGTTGTGGTTGCTGGAAAACGAAACGAGCCAGTATCTGTCATAATCCCCACATACAAACACGATGCAATGGTGGCGTCAATTTGATCTTCATCTCCAAGCATACAGATAAAATTGTATACCATTTCGCAAGTAGAAGACATGCTGATATCAGAGTACATATAAGTGGCATAATCATCGGGTTGCTGGTGATGATCGATCATGATTTTTAGGGCACTAGAATCTTCCAAGACTGCCGCCATTTCATGACCTGCTCTGTGATAGGCATTAAAATCTAACGTAAAAATGAGGTCGGCTTTTTCAATAAGCGTACTACTTTCATCTACTTGTGTTTCAAATTTTAGAACGTTATCATCACCTGGTAGCCATTTTAAAAAATCGGGATAATCATTGGGTGCAATTACTGTGGCATTGTGATTATATTGTTTTAAATAATGATATAAACCTAACGTAGACCCCATGGCATCACCATCAGGATTTCTATGTGGCACAATAATGATGTTTTTGGGTGTACTTAAAAGTGTTTTTATTTCTGAAATCTGCGTTCTATTCATATTAATGCGTATCCAATACGTTTAAGTTTGGATTTTTTTTGGAATTTTAACACTTTTAATCTTGCAAAGAAGTGATTTATGTAAGTGGCGAATATACGTTTTTTAGAGATTTTGCCATGTAGATTTAATATGAAATTAATAGTATAGTGTTAAACATTTCATTATTACTTATACATTTTCATCCTATTTATCTAAACGGTAAATCTTTGAAAATGGTTAGTTTTTGCGATTGATTTATATAAGTTTTGTAGGGCAGTACCTATGATGTACTGTGGTATGCTTTCTGTTTTAAAAAAAGGTTTTAAGAAATCTATAAAAGAAATAAGGATGCTTTTTATTCGCTTTGATAATTTCATAATTTTGCATTACAAATCGATACTTAAAGCATAACATTTATTTAATAAAAACTGCATTTGTTAAATTAAAGAAATGCATTATTTTTGCACCTCATAAAAAAAAAGAATATGGCAACTAACAGAACATTTACAATGTTAAAGCCAGATGCTGTTGAAAAAGGACACATTGGCGCAATATTAGAAAAAATTTCAGCTTCAGGATTTAGAATCGTAGCGATGAAATTAACACAAATGACCAAAGCAGATGCTGAGGAATTTTATGCAATACATAACGAGCGTCCATTTTTCGGGGAATTGGTTGAGTATATGACTCGTGGGCCAATCGTAGCAGCTGTATTAGAAAAAGATAATGCTGTTGAAGATTTTAGAACTTTAATCGGTGCGACGAACCCTGCCGATGCAGCAGAAGGAACCATCCGTAAAATGTTTGCTGATTCTATTAGTGAAAATGCTGTTCATGGTAGTGATAGCGATGACAATGCCGCTATTGAGAGTGCATTTCATTTTGCTGGAAGAGATATGTTTTAAGAAAAACAATCTATCATATTAAAAAGACCATCTGTGAAGGATGGTCTTTTTTTGTATACTAATTTTTCTAATAAACGCTCATAACCCCACTTTCGGTAGAGATTGTTTCTAGTTTTATCGTCAATTTTAGGTTTAGCCACAAACGTACCATTAAGCTGAATAAACTTAATCTCACTTATACTATTATCGTCAACTTCAATAAATTCTATTTTATAACCTTCTGAAGGTTTAAAAATGAATTTGTAAGTTGTCGTAAATAATAAAGCATATTCAGATTGGTCTGCTATAATAACATATAAGACATGGTCATCTTTGATGTAAGCTTTGATTTCATGCGCCATTAAACCGAACTTACTCACATATTGTTCTAAAGTTTTACTAATCCTTCGAATTCTACACGTTCATAATCAATATCTCCTGAGATATTGGTACTAAAACTTATCTTTAAAATTACCTATAGCAGTAGTGTCAATTTTGCCATTTTTAACATTATTGAATTCAAATAAATCATAATGAAAATGGTTTAAATACTGTTTTTTTTCATTGAATCTTGAAAATAAGGAATCGTTTCCTATGCTAATTTTAAATTTACCATAACCTTTATACTCGTAGATGCCTGTGAATTCGACATAATTTCGTAATGAAGAACATAACAATTTCTACACCTGTAAAACGCTTTAAAATGTATCAGAAATTATAATTTACAATTCGTCATTAAAATTAAACAGTTCAGTAATTACAATTTAAGAAGGCCATAACTGTATCCGATATTTGTATTCAACAATGCTCATCAATATTGAATTTCTTTATAAAATCAATTACAATAAATCGATAATTTTAAATTACACGACCATGAAATCAAAGAATAGAACGCTCAAAAAAGACGATGTAAAAAGGATAATTATTAATACATTTCTCATCGTTATATTTATGTTGACAGGTATAGCTCAAGCACAGACCAATTTTGAAAAAGGAATGGTAAAAGCTTTTGAACTTTGGCAAAACGATAATACGGATGAAGCAGAAAATATGTTTGAACGCATTGCCAACGCCGAACAAAAAGAGTGGTTACCCAACTATTACATTGCACAAATAAATAGCTTAAAAAGTTGGACCGAAAAAGACGAAACTATACTAAGAGCTCAGCTTAATAAGGCTCAAAAACATTTAGATATTGCAATGCTTAAAAGTGAGAACAATGTAGAATTGTTAGTGATGCAAGCACAAATTTTAACCAATTGGGTGGCTTTTGATGGTATGACTTATGGTATGAAGTATGGCGCCAAAATAGCTGAATTGTATGAAACCGCAACAGCGATAGATCCTAAAAATCCCAGAGCGGCACTTTGTAAAGCAGAATGGGGCATGGGGAGCGCTAAATATTTTGGTCAAGATACGGCACCATTTTGTAAAGGCATTAAATCCTCCATAGAACTTTTTAATACCTTTAAGCCAGAAAGTGATTTACACCCAAATTGGGGAAAAGAACGTGCGAAACAAATAGCAAAAGATTGTAAAGCTTAATTAATTATGAAAATATTAAAGAAAATAATTCTAACATTCGCTATAGGATGCGTGGTATTTGTCATAGGGAATCTTCTGTCTAATGGCTTTAAATATGATTCCTTTAATGATTTTATAATCCAATTTGGATTCTACCAACTGTACGCCTTTGTTTTAGGATATTCCAATATGGCGTTTTTCGATTATATGGAACGAAGAATATGGGGTAAGAGAGCTTACATTAAACGTGTGTTTATTGGGATTCTAGGAAGTACTATTATAACATTAATAGGTCTATTTTTTCTACGAGTAGGAACATCTATGTTTTATTATGGTATTAGCTTTGATGCGTTTATGCAGAAGGAAACTTGGAAAGCGTATTCTTTTGGACTTTGGATTACCTTGACCATCGTTACTGTTTTTCACTTTGTTTATTTCTATAATAGATATCAGAAAAATAAGATTAAAGAACAGAAAGTTATCGCAGGTACAGCAAGTGCAAAATTTGATGCCTTAAAGAACCAGTTAGATCCCCATTTTTTGTTTAATAGTTTAAATGTATTAACCAGCCTAATTGAAGAAAATCCAGAAAATGCACAGAAATTCACAACCTCTTTATCTAAAGTATATCGATACGTTTTAGAACAAAAAAGTAAAGAACTGGTAACGGTCGACGAAGAGTTGAATTTTGCTAGAACCTATATGTCGCTTTTAAAAATGCGATTTGAGGATAGCATAATTTTTGAAATACCCGATAAGGCTTCAAACCCTGAAAGTAAAGTTGTACCATTATCATTACAGTTATTATTAGAAAATGCTGTGAAACATAATATGGTGACCACTACTAAGCCACTTCATGTAAAAATATACGAGGATCGAGATCACTTAGTGGTGATGAATAACCTACAACCAAAACAAATTGTAAAAAAGAGTAGTGGTGTTGGATTAGAAAATATTAAACAACGTTATCAATTACTTTCAAACAAAACAGTTCAAATTAATCAACGAGAAAAGGATTTTGCTGTTGCAATTCCTATGCTCACAAAACAAGTATCAATTATGAGAACCTCACAAAAATCACAGGCACGTCTTAACGATGACTATGTTAGAGCTCGTAAGCGCGTCGAAGAACTTAAGGGATTTTATTACAGTTTAATTTCTTATTGCATAGTTATACCGTTTCTAATTTTTATTTGGTATCAATTCTCTCGTTATACTATACAATGGTTCTGGTTTCCAATGATTGGTTGGGGGTTAAGTCTGGTAGCGCAAGGTTACAAAGTGTTTGTGGATAATAGTGCTTTTGGAGCTGGTTGGGAGAAACGGAAAATTGAAGAGTATATGAATAAAGAAGATCAATCTAATCGTTGGAATTAACTCAACCCAAATCTTAATAGAAATCGCAATAAAAATTACCACTTTAAAAATGGAAACACGAGATTCAAATTTAAAATTCTTAAAAGCGAAAAATAAGGTTGAAAAATTGAAACGTTTTTATATCCACTCCGTGGTTTACATAGTAATTAACTGCGTTATTACTATGGTTAAACTCATGACCAATCTTAATAATGACGAAACATTTCGAGAAGCTCTTTTCGATTTTTCAATTATAATTTCTTGGTTAGTTTGGGGAATTGCACTCGCATTACATGGGTTTTTAGTATTCATTTTGCCATTAATTATTGGTGAAGATTGGGAGGAACAAAAAATAGAGCAGTACATGAATGAGGAACTGCAAAACGACTAAAACATATAATCTGATGGAAAAATATAAGATAGAACCATATAATGAAAATGAAGGTTCAAGAAATTTTAAAAAAGAAGAAGCTTATTTAAGGGCGAAGAAAAAAGTAGATGCTATTGTCGGGTTTTACTGGCATTTAGCGGTGTATATCATTGTGAATTTATTCCTAATAATACTTATTGGTGTTAATGCTGGTTTCAACGGATTTGGAACTTATGCAACGGCGCTATTTTGGGGAATAGGATTAATGTTTCATTTCTTAGGCGTTTTTGGTCCAACATTTCTATTTGGAAAAAACTGGGAAAACAAGAAAATTGAAAAGTATATGGAAAAAGATCGCGAACATTGGGAATAATTAGTGCTTGGGGTTAAGATCTTAAAATAGTGTATTCAGTTTTAGAGCGCCTTCATTTTTAATTAATTACTATAATTAGAGGGTGATACAATGAAATACTACCCATTGATCGGAATAAAAAAAGAGTTTGGAAAAGACACAAATTTGAAAAATAAAAATTATCATGACAATGACGAGCGGAGAAAATCAACGTTTAGAAAGGGCTAAAAAAAGAGTAAAAAGACTTAAGCTTTTTTATATTCATTTAGCTGGATATATAGTTTTTGTAGCTCTTCTCTTGTACAATTTATATATTGTTGCAGGACCTTATAAAAATAATATTATAAGCCTAAATCTTAGTATTATAGTGGTTTGGACAGTTTTAATTTTTGTACATGGGTTGCATATTTTTAAGGGAAAACGAATTTTTAAAAAAAGCTGGGAGGACAGAAAAGTTGAGCGCTTTTTAAAAGAGAAAAAAGAAGAAGAAACTACATTTTGGGAATAATATCAATATATGCTTTATACAAATTGATATTTTCCCAATAACATCGTTAAGTGTATGATGCTTTTTTCAAATTACACGCTAGAATCGGGGTTATAAAAACATTAATCAAATTAAATAATTGAAATAAGTATATAGAAACTATGAACGTAATCATAATTGAAGATGAAAAACCCTCAGCGAGACGACTCCAACGTATGCTTAAAACTTTGAATGTAAATGCAGAAATATTATTGCATTCAGTAGAGGAATCCATAGATTGGTTTAAAAATAATAAGCATCCAGATTTAATATTTCTAGATATTCAATTGAGTGATGGTTTATCTTTTGAAATTTTTGAGGCAAATGAAATAAAATCTGCAGTAATTTTTACCACCGCTTATGATGAGTATGCCTTACAAGCCTTTAAATTAAATAGTATTGATTATTTGTTAAAACCAATTGATGATGAGGATTTAAAAATCGCTCTAGAAAAATATAAAGGCCGAGCACCGCAAACACAATCCGTCACTTTAGATTTTAATGATATTAAAAACCTCCTTGTTAATCCTATTGAACGTGACTATAAAAAACGATTTTCGGTAAAAGTCGGTCAGCATTTAAAACTCATTAATATAGATGATATAGAATGCATTTATAGTGAAAATAAAGGCACTTATGCTTACACTAATGAAGGGCGAAATTATCTATTAGATACTACATTAGATCAGTTAGAAGATGAATTAGAACCCGATATGTTTTTTAGAATTAGTAGAAAATTTTACGTTAATATTAATGCTATAAAAGATATGGTAAGTTATACGAACTCCAGACTTCAAATAAAACTAAACCGTTTTAATGAGCAGCAAATTATTGTGGCCAGAGAACGGGTTAAAGATTTTAAAAATTGGCTTGAGTAATATGGCGAAACTTGAAACTATGTACAAATTTCCATCATTTTGAAATGTTGTTCTTATTTTAATTTTCGAAGTAATAATAACTGAAAAAAAAAGTTGTTTCGGAATTAGAAGTTGATGTAGATATTTGAATTATATTAAATTTCCACAATGATTTTTGGCTTATTCGGTTTTATTTTCGAAAGTAGTTTTTTGCTTAATAGCAAAATGAAAAATAATTTTTCGTTCTGAAATAATTTCTTTTTTAATACTGAAAAAGCACGTGTGATATGTTTTTCTACAGTTTTTACCGAAATATCTAGATATTCGGCTATTTCAACATTGGTCAATCCTTCATTTTTACTTAGAAGAAAAACATTTCTACACTTTTTGGGTAGATTATCTATTTCTGCTTTAATAAAATTAATTTGTTTTACAATAATGTCATCGTTATCAGTTTCGTTTATTTCCGAAAGCGCTTTTATATGTTCTTTTTCGAAGATTTTAAATTTATTATTTTTTCTGTAGTGGTTAATAAAATTATTATAAACGGATTTATATAAAAAATTTTTTAATGAAGAAATCTCTTCGATATATTCTCTTCGTTCCCATAAATTTAAAAATACATTTTGTACAATATCTTTAGCCTCATCATAATCTTTACATAAGTTATAGCTATAAATACATAATCTATTATGAAACAACTCCATCAAATGAGCGAATGCCATTTCGTCCCCTTTTTTAAGTTTCATTTTAAGCTCTTCGAAATTATCTTTACTATCACCCAATCTTTGAGAATTTTATTTATAAAATTGTTAAAGTGATGGCAATATAAAAAAAAATGTTTTTAAAAGTGGGGGTAATTAAATTCTCAGTTGTCTTAATTATACAATCAGGTTTTATTTGTAATGAAAAGCGATAAGGTAAAAAGAATAATTGTCAGGTATTTATCTAATACAGCAACAAAGGAGGATTTAAATAAATTGTCGTTGTGGCTAAGCAATGACTCTAATAAAAAGGAATTTCAAGATTTCGTTAAAACCCATTATTTAGTAGCGCATAGTTTTGATAATTTTGATACTAACAATGAAATTGACAAAGTTCTTTCTATAATAAGTTCGAAAGGCTCAAGGAAAGGCTGGACTAAAAAATATTTTCGATATTCTTATGCTGTGGCTTTCTTAATTCTAGCGTTAATGGTCTCAGTGCCATTTGTCTTTAATTTTAATGGATCTGAAGTCAATGACTTTCCTATTGTGTATGAAGAAACAAGCGTTCCAGATAATAACGATGCCATATTAACTACTGGAGATGGCACAGAGGTTATCCTTGGAAATGGGGTGAAGTACAGTAATATCGGAGTTAAGGGAGACGAAGAAAAGATTGTATATAATTCAGAATCCGACGCTGATAATTACAAGGAAGACGTATTTAATTATCTAACGATTCCTAGAGGTGGACAGTATTATATTGAAATGTCAGACGATACTAAAATTTGGCTGAATTCTGAAAGTAAAATAAAGTTTCCCGTAGTTTTTAAAAAAGGACAACCGCGAATAGTTGAGCTTCTATATGGTGAAGCTTACTTTGAAGTATCACCTAGCTCAGAAAATAATGGTTCAGAATTTATTGTAAAAAATGCCATTCAAGAAGTCACTGTTTTAGGTACTATTTTTAATATAAAGGCATATAAGGACGATAGATCTATTTATACGACCCTTGTCGAGGGAAGGGTGAATGTTACAAGTGCATCAGATTTTTACGAGATGGAACCTAAAGAACAAGTACGTACAAATGTGAACTTAGGCGCGATGACAATACGTAAAGTGAATGTTGATAACGAAGTGTCCTGGAAATGGGGAGTTTATAATTTTAAAGGCCAGTCTTTAAAAGAAATTATGAAGGTAATATCTCGCTGGTATGATATTGATGTTATTTTCTTAAATAAAGAGCTTGAAGATCAGAAATTTGTTGGCAAAATTAATAGGAACTTTAAATTAGAAGATATTTTATCAACAATGAAAAGTACTGAAATTATTAACACATTTGAATTGACCGATAGCACCGTAAAACTGAGATAAAATTAACTTTAAAACATTAAAAATATGCTAAGAACCCATTTATAACACCCCATAATTTTAGAATCAAAAAAAGAGGAGAATAGTTTAGATTTTGGACGACCCGAGCTATAATCCCCTTCTGTAAGAATTAATTAATTAAAAAATAACTAACTAATAAAATGCAAATTTATGAAAATTAGATTGACCAAAAGGTTCTTCTCGCCAAGAAAAGCCGTTTTAATTGTAATTATGAAAACATTTTTGTTATTAGTATCCACAGCAATGTTTAGCTTTACTTCGAATGACCTATTTTCTCAGAGTACAAAAATTGTAATTAATCAAGACAAAATTGTTACTGTCGATGAGGTGTTTGAAATCATTAAAGCTCAAACAAATGATTATATGTTTATCTATCGTGAAGATTTATTTCGAGATTTACCTTCCATAAAATTAAAAAAAGGTGTTATAGGATTAAATAGGTTATTAAATAAAACGTTGTCAGGATCTAAATTAGATATAATAGTTACCAAAAATAATACGATTCTTCTTAAAGCTAAAAAAAGCAAATATAAACAGCAAGAACAAGAGGTAAAGGGAAGAGTCAAAGATGTTGAGGGATTGCCACTTCCAGGAGTAACAGTACACGTCAAAGGAACATCTATTGGAGTCATCACAAATATAGATGGTTATTATAAAATTAGCGTTCCTCATCCTGAAAACGTATTAGTATTTTCTTCATTAGGTTATACACTTCAAGAAATAACAGTTAACGAGCAAGATGTTATTAATGTTACCATGGAAGAAAAAACCTCGGCATTAGAAGAGGTGGTTTTAACGGGGTATCAGAAATTAAATAAAGAAAGGTCAACAGGTTCTTTTGTTAAACTAAACCAAAGAGAACTAGATAACAGAATAACCTCAAATGTTTTAGATAAAATTGTATCTATCACACCGGGGTTATTACAAGGTTCAGACGGTCAACTATCAATTCGTGGAACTTCTACCTTTTATGGCAGTAAAGACCCTTTAATTGTAGTAGATGGCTTCCCTTTAGGCACAAATTCATATAGAACGGTTAATCCTGAGGATGTTGAGTCGGTAACGGTGCTAAAAGATGCAGCCGCCTCTTCTATTTGGGGGGTGAGAGCAGCTAATGGCGTTATAGTAATTACAACTAAATCTAATAAAGAATCGAAGACCAAAATAAGTTTTTCAAGCTTTCTAAGCACTCAGAATCAAATGGATTATAACTCGATGCCTTTAGCGAGTGTTCAAAATATTGTTGATTATGAGTATAATGGATACAAAAATGGTAACCTGTTCTTATCGGACAATATTTATAATAATTATTCCGATGTTGCCTTTATATATTTAGATGAGGTAGCAGGAAACATAACATCAACAGAAGCTAGATCAAGGCTTAATCAATTAGGTTCTTACAATATTATTGATGAAAATGCCGAACATTTTTTACGTTCAAGGGTAGAGCAGCAGTATAATTTATCAATATCTGGCGGTAGTAAATTAATGGATTACTATTTTTCTACTTTTTATAATAAAACATTATATAATCTTCAAGAAAGTAACGCGGATCGTTTAAATTTAAATTCAAAAAACACATTTAAAATCTCAGATAAATTTAATGTGTTATTAAATACAAATCTAACATTTAGCAATAGCAGTAATCAGGGTGGAGATGCAAGAGGTCTTAGAGCGTATCAGCGCTTAACGGACGAGAACGGGGCTTATATTCCTGTAAACACATCAGTGTCTCAAAGGGTTAAAGATCAGGTTATTGGTCTTGGGTTTTTAGATTGGAATTACAATCCTATTCAAGACAGAGAATTTATTGATAACAATTCTAAACGTTTTGATGGGCGTTTTCAAATCGGTGCTGAATGGAATATTATTAAAGGACTTGAATGGAATTCTTCATTTCAATATGAATATAGTCATTTTGTCGATGTTAACTATAATAAAGAGGGAAGTTATAGGTCTCGTGATATTTACAATCAATATACATCTACGTTTAGAACACTAGACCCAGTTACTGGAAATGAATTTATAACTGGTATAAACCAGCATCACTTTCCAAAAGGAGGAATTTATAAAGAAGGAAATACAACCTATAAAAATTACAATGTAAGGAATCAACTTAATATTGATGTAAATCCTTTTAACGATAGTCATGAAATAAATGCTATTGTAGGTAGTGAAATACAAGAATTTGTTGTAGAAGGGTCCAATACTGGAGATATATATGGGTTTTCTGACGACACCTATTTTGGAACACCAATTAACTTTAATCGGGTGGAGGACTTTAAGGGGATTCAGAGAAATAATCCATCTGGTATACCAACAAAGACATTTGAAAAGGATCGCTTTGTCTCATTTTTTGCAAATGCAGGCTATAATTATTTAAATAAATATTCCTTTACAGCGAGTGCGCGTATCGATCAAACCAACTTATTTGGACAAGATCCTAAATACAAATACAAACCGTTGTGGTCTGTAGGTGGCGCTTGGGTTATTTCGAAAGAAAATTTCTTCCAATCAAATTTTGTGGACTTTTTAAAGGTAAGAGCTACTTATGGATTTAATGGAAATATTGATAAAGGAACTAGTCCTTTTCTTAGAATTGAGGTATTGCCTCCAGATTTTAATGTACCTTTTCCTAAAGCTATTATAGTATCTCCCGCAAACCCATTATTACGTTGGGAACAAACAGAAATCACCAATATAGGATTAGATTTTGGCCTATTTAAAAGCAGAGTTTCGGGTAGTTTAGAATTTTATTGGAAAAGCAGTACTGATCTGTTAATGGAAAAAGATTTAGATCCGTCCTTAGGTTTTGATAGAGCGTTTGTAAATGCAGGTGCCATGAAAAATAAAGGTGTTGATATAGATTTAAAAGTAAAAGTTCTAGATGGTGAGAATTTAAAATTTAATACCAATTTTAATCTAGGTTTTAATAAAAATGAGGTAGTAAAATTTGAATCTGGTACTTATACTGCGCGTCAGTTAATCAATAGAGATGCTTTAGTTGTTGGTGAAGACCTAAATTCAATCTACTCATACCAATGGCAAGGTTTAACCAATACTGGACAAATGCAGGTATTGGATATGAATGGGAATGTGGTTGAGATTAACGAAAATACCGATATCAATGAAGTATTAGAAAACGATAGTGACGTTGTAGTAAACTCAGGGACCAGGATACCTAAATTTTACGGTGGAGCACAGTTTTTTGTTGACTATAAAGGCTTTAATCTTTCGGCGTACTTTTCTTATAAGTTTGGCCATTCATTTTACCGACCAACCGTTTCTTATGGGACTAATGTAGCAGCCTTT
Source organism: Winogradskyella bathintestinalis (assembly GCF_030407435.1). Lineage (GTDB taxonomy): Bacteria > Bacteroidota > Bacteroidia > Flavobacteriales > Flavobacteriaceae > Winogradskyella > Winogradskyella bathintestinalis. The sequence goes on along the minus strand of NZ_JASDDK010000004.1, from coordinate 91,489 downwards.
AATACCAGATTTGTACATGAAGACTTAAATGATAGATGGCAAAATCCTGGTGACGAAAATATTACGGATGTTCTTGCAAGTCCAACAACCAATAACGATTCTAATAGAATGTCAATTTATTTAAACTCTAATCATCTTGTTGAAGATGCCAGTTTTGTGAATTTAGATCAAATATCAGTAGGATATCAATTACCCGAAAGATTCACGCAACCAATAGGTATTGAGGGTATGTCATTTAATTTTCAAGTGACTAATATTGGAAATGTATGGACAGCTAATAAATTTAATATAGATCCAGAGAATTCGTTTGCTCCAAACAGAGAGCCAAACTACACACTTGGATTAAGGTTTAATTTCTAAAAAACAAAAACAATGAAAAGAATAATATACATAGTTATCTTTCTAGTTAGCTTTACCTCTTGTAATGATTATCTAGATGTAGAACCTAAGGGACAAATTATAGCAAATTCTCTTGAAGATTATGAGTTTTTATTATCTTCTACATCCTTTTATAATGTAACTGGTTTTCCATTTATTTTATCAGATGATTTTTTTAGCACAACAATTCCGTTAGCCGCACCTGATAATTACGCTGCCTTTCTTTGGGAAGATTATTTTTACAACTCAACGGAGGATGATATAAATTGGAATCTTGAATATGAAAAAATATTCTTAGCCAATACAATTGTTGAAGGTGTTAATGAATTGGGAGCGAATACTTTATTGGGTAAACAGATTAAAGCAGAAGCTTTATTTCACCGTTCTTACACGTTATTTAGTTTAGTAAATACCTATGCAAAACATTATAACGCCGCCACCGCTGCCACCGATCCTGGGGTACCTATATTTTTAGAAACAAATTTAGAGACCGATAGTTACACCAGAAGCTCTGTGAAAGACGTATATGATTTAATTATCTCAGATATGGAAGCGATTGTAGATGATTTACCAGACTCACAAGATAATAAAGTGCGTCCTGATATAGCCAGTGGTTATGGCTTTTTATCTAGGGTCTATTTGTATAAAGGAGAATTTGAGAAAGCAAAAAATGCGGCTAATGTGGCATTATCTTATAATGATAGGTTTCATGACTTAAGAGAAGAACCATTTGCAAGTACTTTTCAAGATTATAAAGAAGGGTATATTAACAAAACGATTTCTTGGGGATTTGTATTAATGAAAATAAGTCCAGAAACGAAAGAAGAGGTCTATAGCGACCCAACAGATTTACGTTTCTCTCAAAATTTCTATGATTTTGGACCTACTAGTCTAATTTTTAGAGGATATGTTGCCTCATTTCATGGACCTAGTACCCCCGAAATGTATTTAATAAAAGCTGAGGTTGATGCTAGGACTAATAATATAGAAGGCGCCTTAGAAAATATAAATACAGTTAGAGAATATCGATTTATGGAAGCCGATTATGCACCGATAACTCAAGGAGAAGTAACAGATGTTTTCGATTTATTAATATCTGAAAGACGCAAAGAATTAATGTTTAAAGGTCATAGATGGTTTGATGTGAAGCGATGGAATGCGGAAGGTTTAACTAATATTTCTTTTGAAAGAAAAGATGTAGAAGGAAATATTGTAGCCACCTTACCAGCAAATGATGATAATTGGGTAATTGCAATTCCAAGAAAAGTCATATCGGATTACAATCCTAGTCTAGAACAAAATCCGAGATAATATTATTATAAATAGAGGCATTCTTCAAATTACTGCGCAATAGAATGCTTCTATTTTCTTAGAACACATTAGAAAGCCTTGGCTTTTAAATTGCAATCAATATCTATAATTATTTAAGCATAATTCAACATATGCTTGTCTACCATTTTTTGTACAGTTCAAAATATAAAGACATAGTTAAATATGCTCTTTGTTTAGCTCTTAAACAATTGTGTAATTATAAGGTTGTCTAGAAATTGAAGGGTATAAAAATTCAATGAGAGTTATTAAAAATTAAATAACTCAAACACTATAATATAAACGTTTACAATAAATACTTATGAAACTCAAGAATATATTAACAATTAGCATCGTAACGCTTTTAATGGCTTGTGAAAAGAAAACGGACCAAGTAGAGGGGGGATATCTTTTAAATGTTACAATGAAAGATTATTCAGAACCTTACATTTATTGGGATATGGGAGAAGGATTAGATTCTATGCGCGTTGACAACGGTAAATTTAGTATATCAAATACATTAGAAAGTCCTCAACAAGTAAACTTTAGGGCAAAAGAGAACATAGACCAATCATTTATTATTTATTTAGAAAATTCAATTATAGATGCATCTGTAGACTTTAGTAAAGATCGTTTTAATGATCCTGATTTTATTGAAGTAAGAGGTTCTGAAGCACATGAAATTAAACGAAAAATTGATTGGGATGTGATGAAATATTCAGATCAGAAATACAAAGGAGCTAGTGATATGGCTTTAGCAAAATATAAAACTGAAACTTTTTATTTTTTATTAAAAGCAAACCCTAAATATATTAATGATGCCGGCTTTGAACAGGCGTATTATTATTTTGCTTTTTACCTACCAACGGCGCATTTTCCATATGAAGAAGCAAAACAGTTATTAGATATTTTTAAAGATAAATATGGAGATACGGAAAGATTCAAAGCAATGCAAAGGAAAATAGATGTAGCTCTTAAGCGCAAAATAGGTACTCCTTTTATTAATTATACTATAAACAACACGGAAGGTGAAGAGGTAAAACTTAGTGATTCTTATGGTAGTCGCTTCACGCTCATTGATGTCTGGGCAAGTTGGTGTGGACCTTGTAGAAAAGAAAATCCAAATTATAAAAAAATATTAAAAAAATATAAGGATAGAGGGTTTCAAATAATTGCGGTTTCGTTGGATAATGATAAACAACGATGGGTTGATGCTATAAAGGAAGATAGAACTTATGAATTTGTTCATGTTTCAGAGTTAAATGGGAGGAAAGACCTATTATCTAAAACCTACGGTATTAATGGTATTCCAGATAGTTTTTTACTGGACAAAGATGGTATAATAATTGAAAATTCACTTCGAGGTGAGGGCCTAACAGAAACATTAGAGTATTTATATGCTAATTGATATAGATTATATTTAAATTTTATAGAATTACAATCACTAATAGTGAAATCCTTTCAAAAAGTTTTCGATTATAAGTGCTATTTGGGGTTTTGCATCTGAAACAAAATTATAATTCTTCTGTACTGTTTTTTAAAATAACAAATTACAGCAGAAAGTGTTTTTTTTTCTGTTAGCCATGGAGCGTTTACAGTTCAAAGTTTAAACAGTAAAAACTAATTAATAAATAATGGTATAATTAATTGAGTTAGTCTGTAAAAGTCGTTTGCCTATCAGGTAAACGGCTTTTTAATTAAATAAACTCTTAACACCTAGTTTGTTTAATTATAGAATTGAAAAGATCTAAAATAATTTGTGATTTTTTTAACATTCTATATCTAGGGTAGGCTTTTCAAATCACGTCATAATAGATAAACGAGATAGTTCTAAATTATATTTTAACAAATAATAAATAATGATGAAAAAGTTTACAATCTTATTCGGTTTACTATGTTGCTTCAGTTTGATGGCACAGAATATAAATCTTAGCGATCCATTACCTGATAACCACAAAATCAAAAAAGGTGTGCTTTCCAATGGCATGACTTATTACATATACCATACAGATGTAACAAAAAACGTTGCCAGTTACTATATCATCCAGAATGTAGGGTCCGTTTTAGAAGATGATGACCAGCAAGGTCTAGCCCATTTTTTAGAGCATATGGCGTTTAATGGTACCGAAAATTTTACTGGAAAAGGTATTTTAAACACATTACAAACCCAAGGATTGGTATTTGGTAGAGATATTAATGCTTATACAGATTTTGATGAGACAGTATATAATGTAAATAATGTACCAACAACGCCAGAAATGATTAATACAGGGTTGATGATTCTAAAAGATTGGTCCAATTATTTGTTATTGACCGATGAGGAAATCGATGCCGAACGTGGCGTCATTAGAGAAGAGTGGAGAACACGCCAAAATGGTAGCATGCGAATTTTTCAACAATCGTTATCAACTACATATAATAACTCTAAATATGCCGAGCGTCTTCCTATTGGACAAATGGATATTGTTGATAATTTTGAATATAAGGCATTACGCGACTTTTATCATGATTGGTACAGAACGGATCTTCAAGCTATTGCTATTATAGGTGATATTGATGTTGACGCTATTGAAAAAAAGATTAAAACCATGTTCTCTGAAATTCCCGCAGTTGAAAACCCAATAGAACGTTTTGTGGTTCAAATTGATGATAACCAAGAGATGCTATACCATATGGCTATGGATGAAGAAGTGTCTACCGCAAGTATTTCTTTTGCCATTACACATCCTAAACACTTAAGAGATCAAACCATAGGGGATTTACAAGAATCGCTTTTAATCGAAATGACAACTTCTATGCTTACTGATAGACTAAGCGAAATTAGTCAAAAACCAATAGCACCATTTTTAAATGCAAGAATGGGATATGGTGAGTTAACTAGAGCGAAAAATCAATTATTTATCTCAATTAGTCCAAAACCAGAACAACAACAAGAAGCTTTTAAATCTGTGATGGAAGAAGTAAATAGAGCTATGAAATTTGGTTTTACACAAGCCGAATTGGAGCGTACAAAAAAGCAATATGCTAACTATTATGAGAATCAGATCAGTCGAGAAGACGACAGGTCTCATGGTGCCATTATCAATACCATCAAAAGTAATTATTTGGATAATGAAACCATAACGGACATTGCCAAAGAATATGAAATTATAAAAGAATTATTCGCAAGTTTAACAACCGATGATCTTCATCATACTATTAAAAAACTGTACACGCAAAAGAACCGAATTCTTTCGGTAACTGGTGTGAAAGGAGAAAACAATCTAACCAAAAAACAAGCTGAAAGCATATTGCATAGTACTGAAAAGGATTCCTCATTAACAGCGTATGAGGACAATTTTGCAGGCAAAACTTTAATGACTGGTGTTAATGTCAAAAAAGGAAAAATTGTATCGGAAAAAAGAGTTGATGACATTGATGCTACCATATTCAAATTGAGTAATGGAGCAACAGTTTATTATAAATTTGCAGATAAGAACAAAGATGATGTGCAATTGATTGCTACAAGTTATGGGGGGAAATCATTATTAACGGATTCAGAATTACCATCATCAGCGCTGTTGAGAGATTTAGTACAACTTTCTGGACTGGGAGATTATTCAGCGACCGAATTACCAAAAATATTGGCGGGTAAAACAGCTCAAACCCAAGTACGAATATCTGACCTTAGTGAAATGATTACGGGTAATGCTGTGTCTAAAGATGTAGAGACACTATTACAAATGCTTTATTTAAGGTTTGAAAAACCCCGACTAGATGAAGATGCTTATAAAGTATTGCAGAACAATATTACTAGTTTTTTAACAAGAAGAAGTAAAGATATCAATGCTAAAATGCAAGATAGTGTTACCACTACACTTTATGGAAATAACAATCCTAAGCATATAATATTCAATCAAGCGATGATTGATAAAGTTGATTTTACTATAATGGAGAATATTTATAAATCGCGATTTAGTAATGCAGCAGATTTTAATTTTTTCATTGTTGGAGATGTTGAAAAAGAGGTTCTAAAACCGCTGTTAGAAAAGTATGTTGCCAGTATTTCTTCAACAAATATCAAAGAGAATTGGAAAGATAATTCAGATTCGTGGATAAATCCAGCCATAGATAAAAACATTTCGCTACGAATGGAAGACCCAAAAGCTACGGTCAGAATTGGTTATAGAAATAAAGTAGAATACACGCTTAAAAATGAGCTACTCGTTGGAACATTAGCATCCATTTTACAATTACGTTACACTGAAACGTTAAGAGAGCAAGAGGGTGGTACTTATGGCGCAAGTGCGAGAGCATCACTATCTAAAAGACCTATTGAAGAAGCTAACCTACAAATAAGTTTTGACTGCGATCCTAATAAAGTTGAGCAATTAGTTGTCATCGTGCACAATGAAATTGAGAAAGTTGCAAAAGGTGAGATTCAACAATCGGATCTAGACAAAACGCTTACAAATTATATCAAAGCAAGAAAAGAACAAAAGGACTATAATCGCTATGACATGAGTTGGGTAACTAATTACGTTTTAGAAGGTTATGATATGAATGATCCTAAAAATTATGAGGATATCGTGAACGCAATAACTGCTGAGGATATTCAAAATTTTACCAACGAATTGTTAGAGGACGCAAATACCTTTGAAATTATCTTTGAACCCTTAAATCAGTAGTAGAAATTTCTTTATAAAACGACATGAAAAAATATATTGTTGTATCCATTTTTATATCTGCCTTATAGATACACAGATTTTAGAGTCTGTAAAATGGCGAACTTCGGTAATAAACATTCCGGTTACCGCATTTAACACAATCTCCATCGCGAAAATTAATCCGGGATGGAAAGTTATACTGTAGAGGAATAAATTTTTAAAATGAAAATCACCTATTTTAAGTATGAAACTTAATTTAAGCAATACGTTTAACTCAAAAGCAATGTTTGAAGATCATTGCTGAAGTAGAATTTAGAGTATAGAATTAGAAGTGTTATCTGCCAACGACTTTCGAAGGCTTGGTGTTTAAACTGAAATAGTTGCAATTAATATTATTTTTTAATAGAAGACTTAAATTATTAATTTAGATATGAAACAATTACTTGTTGGTGTTTTTCTTACCTTGTTAACTTTCAATACTGCATTAGGTCAAGTATTTGACCCTGTTAAATGGTCTTTTAATAAAGAACGAATTTCAGATACAGAGTATGATTTAATTATGAATGCGGATATTGATGCCGGCTGGCATTTGTATTCTCAACAGGTCCCAGATGACGGTCCTATACCAACTATTTTTAAATTTACGCCATCCAAAGATTATGAATTGGTAGGGGAAACCTTAGAAGGAGAGGGGCATATTGTTGATGATCCTGTATTTAATATGACGATTAAATTTTTTGAAGATCAAGCAGAATTTAGACAACGCATTAAAATACTGAATAACAATATTTCCATCATCGAAGCTCAGATAGAATTTATGGTCTGTAATGATGAGAAATGTTTACCGCCCACTTATATTGACGTTGATTTTAATTTTTTAAATTCAGAGGTATTTGGTGATAAGGATAATAATTCGGGTTTAGGTTTTTCAAAAATTACTCCGAATAACACCTACCATCCAAAAGACGAAGACGAAGCTAATAAAGGGCTTTGGACTATTTTTATTTTGGCTTTTATCTCGGGCTTTGCAGCGTTATTAACGCCTTGTGTGTTTCCAATGATTCCGATGACTGTTAGTTTTTTTACTAAGCAAAGTAAAACCAGGGCAACCGGAATTAGAAATGCAATCATCTATGGATTAGCCATCATTGTTATTTATGTGCTGTTAGGTACTGGCGTAACTGCAATATTTGGTGCAGATGTCCTTAATGCTTTAGCGACTAATGTATGGTTTAATATAATTTTCTTTTTATTATTAGTGGTATTTGCATTGTCTTTTTTAGGTGCTTTTGAAATCATGTTACCGAATTCTTGGGCAAATAAAGTTGATAGTCAAGCAGACCGTGGTGGTCTTGTCGGCATATTTTTTATGGCCTTGGCTTTGGCGATTGTCTCTTTTTCGTGTACAGGGCCAATTGTGGGAACATTACTTGTTGAAGCAGCTTCTAAAGGTGGCATTGCGCCGATTGTGGGTATGTTTGGGTTTTCCTTAGCCATAGCTTTACCATTTGGGTTGTTTGCAGCATTTCCGGGATGGTTAAATTCTTTACCAAAATCTGGTGGATGGTTGAACACTGTAAAAGTAGTCTTAGGATTTTTGGAACTGGCATTAGCATTCAAATTTTTATCGCAAGCCGATCTAGTTTTGCAACTACACATTCTAGAAAGGGAGGTATTCTTAGCTATTTGGATTGCCATTTTCGGAAGCTTGGCACTGTATCTTTTTGGTAAAATCAAATTACCGCACGATTCTCCATTACCCTACATTTCTGTCGGTAGATTGAGTTTAGGGTTATTAGTATTATCATTTACCATCTATATGATACCTGGACTTTGGGGTGCACCACTAAATCTAATAAGTGCATTTCCACCGCCATTAGAATATAGCGAATCACCCTATGGTGTTGGCTATTCTAAAGTAACTAGTGGCTCAGTTTCAAATCATGAAAAATTACCTAATGGTGCACATTTATTGGCGCCTCATGATATTATGGCATTTAATGATTATAACAAAGGATTAGCCTATGCTAAAAAAGTGAACAAGCCAGTGATGATTGATTTTACAGGGTGGGCATGTGTGAATTGCCGAAAAATGGAACAAAATGTATGGCCAAAGGACAAAATTTTAAATATCTTAAAAAATGATGTTATACTTATTTCCTTATATGTAGACGACAAAAGAAAATTAGAAAAATCGGAGGTAGTAGAATCCCAATTGAGACCAGGGAAAAAATTAAAATATATTGGACAGAAATGGAGTGAAATGCAGACCATAAAATATAAAGCAAATACACAACCATTTTATGTGCTCATGGGCCATGATGAAGAAAATCTCGTTAAACCTGTAGGCTACACTCCAGATGCCGAAGCGTATTATGAATGGTTAAAAGATGGACTTCAAAAATTCAATTAGTTCTAAAATAGTTTCTCATAAAATGCTATTCTGCTATCATAACAGTGGATACAAACCAATAAATATTGTTATTAATTGAGAATTAGGTTTAATAGATACCTATTTAAGTAGTAATCTCACTAATAGACACATAGTGTTTGCTAGTTTTTTATTTAAGTATTAAAATCTTATTTATAGATATATCCAGCGCCTAATAATTTGGCAGCTATGCACATAATCTCTCTGAGATAAACTATTACAAAATATGGACGATAGTAATAAAAATAATTTCAACCAAGAACAAACACGGCATCTTGAAACTCATTTTAAGACTTTCAGAGATAACGTCGTTGGTAGCGATCAAACGTTTACCTCTCCCTATGGAAAACAAAAGATATTATATGCAGATTGGACCGCAAGTGGGCGTTTATATAGACCTATAGAAACAAAATTGCTTGAAGAGATAGGGCCGTTTGTGGCGAATACGCATACCGAAACTTCAATAACAGGTAGTGTGATGACCCATGCATATTCAGAAGCTCGGAATATTATTAAAAAACATGTCAATGCTTCTAGCGATGATATACTAATCACTGTGGGAACTGGAATGACTGGAGCTATTAATAAGTTTCAACGAATTTTGGGGATTAAACTCAACGAAAACTTAAAAGCTTATACCAAGATACCTAATCACAAAAGACCAATTGTCTTTGTATCTCATATGGAGCATCACTCTAATCAAACCTCTTGGATAGAGACCATTGCCAAAGTGGTAGTCATTCCATCTAATAATGACGGGTTGCCATGTTTGGGGAGTCTTGAGAATTTAGTTCGACAGTATAAAGATTTTTCTATTAAAATTGCGGCAATTACAGGGTGTTCAAACGTTACAGGAATTAGAACTAACTATTACAACATAGCGAAACTAATGCATCAGAACAATGGTTTATGTTTTGTTGATTTTGCTTGTTCCGCACCATATGTTAATATGGATATGCATCCAAATGATGAAGAGGCCTATTTAGATGCCATAACATTTTCACCACATAAATTTTTGGGAGGTCCAGGAACATCAGGAGTGCTGATTTTTAATAAAAAGTTGTATAAAAATTTAGTGCCAGATAATCCTGGAGGAGGTACTGTAAGTTATACCAATCCTTGGGGCGATCATGATTATATCGATGATATTGAAACTCGTGAAGATGGTGGGACTCCAGGCTTTTTACAAACCATTAAAATAGCGCTTTCAATTCAGTTAAAAGAAGAAATGGGGGTCCAGAATATTTTGGAAAGGGAGCATGAATTGAATGCTATTATTTTTAAACGCTTGTCTAAAATTAAAAACCTAAAAATTCTAGCTCCGAAGCAAATTGATAGATTAGGTATTATTTCATTTTATATTGAAGACGCGCATTATAATTTGATTGTTAAATTATTAAATGACCGCTTTGGTGTTCAAACTAGAGGAGGCTGTTCTTGTGCAGGGACATACGGACATTATTTATTGAATGTAAACCAAACAACTTCAAAAGCCATTGAACAAAAAATATTAGCGGGTTGTCTAATAGAAAGACCGGGTTGGGTACGAATGTCAATTCATCCTATTATGGAAAATAGCGAAGTGGAATTTATCTGTAATGCTATAAAAGAAGTATCACAGAACTTCAAATCTTGGGGAGAAGATTATACATACAATACTGAAAAAAATGAATTCATTCATAAGAGTGAAATTTCTATTGAATCAGAAATAATTAAAGGTTGGTTTTGTTCTTAATTTTATAAATTGATTTATTACAGCAGTTTTATTAATACGGCAAGAATAACCTATATTGTTTACGTGTATTATTTTATATATCATTTTAATATTGTGATAATAAGTTAATCAGGTTATTTTTTTTAAGTTTAATACATCAAAAGATTCTCTAGCGTTTGTAGATGTTTGGGAAGATTTTGTTCAAATTAATATGTATTAGAAAACCACTTGATGTAGTTCGCAACTCAGTCATTAAACATGAAAATGTGAAATGAATATTAAGGCATATTAACCTATTCGTAATTACGGCTTTGCGTAAGGATTAGTTTAATAATGGATTTAAGTTTGAGAACTACTAAATTAAAGCCAACTAAAATAAAAAATTCAAAACGGTAGTCATTCTTACCCTTATAATTTCTTCAGTTAGTTGTACTTCAACAATAAACTTAAAATTTTTGCAAAATTAACTATTGTCATAATGAGTATAATTATAACTGAGCATACTTACTAATTTACAAATCGTCATTTTTGATTAAAATAGATCAGAGAAAGCGTTTCGGAGATATATTTCAACCCATAGTAATCACTTAAATTTGGGACCTAAACTGAGCACCAACTTTAGCAGTTAATGCTTTGAGTTTTGTATTAAAAAGTAGGTGTTTAGGTATACCTGTTGGAAGACCAAAATACCGTAAAAGTTATTATCAAAATTAAAAAGTATTATTAATACTAACTTCGAAAAATACTATCTATTTCACTTTTAGATTTAAAGCCTTTTCATATATTTAAGGTCCCGATGCCCTTTTAGAAGCCATGCGTTTTGAAGTCCTTAGACTATAACACAATAGACTTAGACCAAAAACAATTTAAAGCTTAAATATAGAGCTACACCGATTATAGCAGAGCACCTTTACACGATGATTTTTTTAAATGCTTAGACAACAATCCAAGCATATTAAAAGCAACAGAAATAGGTGAGCGCACCTTGGATAAAGTGAAAGAGTTTGTGCAGGTATTTCATGAATGGTATCACAGAATAGAATAATAAACAGATGAGGTTGTCGTTTTACTGTCGGTTAGAACGAAGCATTTATGTTTAAAATAATGTATCGACTAAAGTTTTAATATAGATAAAAGATGATAGATAATATATGACTATAAATCAACTACCAGGAACCTACAACATTAGCGGAAGCAACCAAGACGAAAACGGCATTGCTTATAACGGCACTTTAAAATTAACTTTAGACGAGAACCATAGAATAAAAGCAGAATGGCTTATTAATGCTAATCAAAAGCAATTGGGAACAGGTTTTTTTAAAGATAATATCTTAGTCATTAATTTTAATTACAAAGGAACTGATGAACGGACATACAAAGGGGTGGCAGTTTATAAATGTATCACAGAAGATATATTAGATGGCTTTTGGTCAGAGAAACACGGTAATCCTTTGTATCTTGGAGAAGAACGTTGCTATAGAGTAGGCATTCAGAATGCGATAATCAATTAGGGTATTTAAGTATTGAATTTCACATCACAATAACTCATAAAAAAAACCCAGAACATCTGTTCTGGGTTTTACTGTGTAGCGAGAACGAGAATTGAACTCGTGACCTCCGGGTTATGAATCCGACGCTCTAACCGACTGAGCTACCTCGCCATTTTCAATTTATCAGCTTTTTAAAGCTAAAAGCTCGACGTAATTGCGGCTGCAAATATAAAAACAAATTCTACGACACCAAACAATAAAAACTAAAAAAAATAATTTTAATTTAATGCTTAATACATAACTATAATTGTATATATTGAGCAAATAATACGACGCATATATGGACGATAAAGAAAAATTTGAAATGGAGTTTGTAATCCAAGCTTCCCCAGCTCTAATATACACTTATATTTCTACACCTTCAGGGTTATCTGAATGGTTTGCAGATAACGTTAATTCACGTGGTGAATTTTTTACATTTATTTGGGATGGCTCCGAAGAGCAAGCCAAATTATTAAGTAAAAAATCAGGAGAACGTGTTAAGTTCCGCTGGTTGAGTGATGATGAAGAAGGTTCCCCTAATTATTTTGAAATACGCATACAAGTAGATGAAATTACAAAAGATGTTTCTCTAATGATTACAGATTTTGCAGAAGAAGATGAAATTGAAGAAGGAAAAATGCTGTGGACAAATCAAATAGCAAGTCTTAAACAAGTTTTAGGATCTCGATAGGCTGTAAAACTTAATTCTAATATATCTTTGTCTCGATTTAATTTTAAAATTAAATCGAGATTTTTTATTTAATTCTAAGCCATAATTTTAGTAATTATATTATTTATTGCTTTAATTTTTTTTTTTTTTTTAAGTTGGTTCCGTAAATGGGAACTAAAGAAGTGTTCTTTATGATAAATTTTAACGGTACATTATTGCCACAGTCAGATTCTAAACTCACAATTGAAAACAGAGGTTACAAATATGGGGACGCACTTTTTGAGACCTTGAAAGTAGTTAATGGAAAAATTTTCTTTTGGGAGGATCACTATTTTAGATTAATGTCTTCTATGCGAATTCTTAGAATGGAGATCCCTATGAACTTTACTATGGAATTTTTAGAGTCTGAAATACTAAAAACCTTAGAATCTAATGATTTATTACATGCGTCAGCGCGTGTCCGATTAAATGTGGATAGAGGTGAAGGAGGAAAGTATCTACCGTCAGATACAACACAAGTGAATTTTAATATCAAAGCAGAACCACATCACCATCCATTTTATACTATTGACGCTAATGCCAATTGCATAGTAGATTTATATAAAGATTACTTTGTAGCTCCAGGATTACTATCAGGATTAAAATCTAATAATAAAGCGATTCAAGTTATTGGAAGTATTTATGCTAAAGAAAATGATTTTGATAATTGTTTGGTTTTAAATACAAATAAAAGCGTTATTGAAGCTTTAAATGGGAATCTGTTTTTGGTAAAAGGCGATCAAATAAAAACACCACCGTTAGAAGATGGTTGTTTAAAAGGGGTAATGCGCAAACAAATATTAGAACTTTTATCTAAGGACGTAAATGTTAATGTAGAAGAAGCATCCATAAGTCCTTTCGAGCTACAGAAGGCAGACGAACTGTTTATCACCAATGTAATTAAGGGAATAGTACCAATTACAAAGTATCGTAAAAAGACGTATGGAAGTGATTTTGCTCAGAGTCTCGTAAGTAAGTTAAATGCTAAATTGAGATTACTTTAATTAGAAATCTATAGAAGAATTATTCGTACTTGTTATAAGTAAGATGATGCAGTCTCGATTAAAAAAGAATAAAACATAAATCGAGCCATTGGATAGCTGTGCATCGCCTATGCCGATTTATAGCATATTATAAAATCAATTATAACTAGGATTCTCAGGTGCATTAGACCAAATGCTGTAATCACCACCTAGCTCGAGCATTTTCTCACGCCAAAATGTTATACACGATTTGGAAATAATGTCTTTGGAATAGATATTTTCAGAAACCAACCATGCATTAGATTTAAGCTCACTGTCCAATTGTTGTTCTTCCCAACCAGAATAGCCTAAAAAGAAACGAATATCTTCAGTAGAAATTTTTGCTTCATTAATGAGATTTAGTACAATTTTAAAATCACCTCCCCAAAATATGCCATTAGAAATCTCTATACTGTTAGGAATTAATTCAGGTGACTTATGTATAAAGTAGAGATTGTCTTGCTCTACGGGTCCACCATTATAAACTGGGAATTCAGACTCTGTACCTTCAATAAGATCTTTAAGATTATAATCTAAAGGTTTGTTTAAAATAAAACCAACCGAACCCAAATCGTTATGATCTGCTAAAAGAATTACAGCACGATTAAAAGAAATATCACCGATAATGGATGGTTCAGCAATTAATAAATTGCCTTTTTCGGGTTTGTTCATTTAAAATATTCAGTTTTTTAGTTTACTAAATCTATGTTTTTTTCGTTAAAAAAACAACTTTAACGCCTTAAATATGTAATATTGTTCAAGAATTGGTAATTTTTCTGACGTGAGTAATTTATTAAGGTATTGAAATAACTTTAAAATTAGAGCAAAAAAAACCCGCTCAAGGAGCAGGTTCTATATTAAAAACAATAAAATGTCTTAGTTTATAGCGCTACTTAAGTCAGAACCTGCCTTAAATTTTACTACATTTTTAGCTTTAATTTTTATAGTTTTTCCAGTCTGTGGATTTCTTCCGTCTCTTGCAGCTCTTCTAGAAACTGACCAAGAACCAAAACCTACTAAAGAAACTCTATTACCTTTTTGTAAAGATCCTTCGATGTCAACTAATAAAGAGTCTAATGCTTTTTTAGCAGCTGCTTTTGTAATTCCAGCATTCTCTGCCATTCCATTGATTAAATCTGTTTTGTTCATAAGTATTTAATTTTAATTGTTAAAAAATCGGTTTTAAAAGAAAGGTTTTTTAAAATCCTTACACAAAATTATTAGGAATATTAAGCTACGCAAGTAATAGCAAGGGAAATACGGCTTATTGTTAATAACTTTGAACATTTGTTAATAAAGACAATGTATTTCATCGGATTTTTTGTAAAACCAATGATAATAAGGGTTTACAGCAGTTTTGCCGACTCGGAAAAATTAAAGCCATTTAAAAGTGATTTTACATTCATCTTACGCTTTCCGGGCAACTGAATTTCGTGTATTTTAATATAACCACCTTGACATGCGACTTTTAACTCATTTTTAGTTGAAATTAATTTTCCTGCCTCATAATTATGATGGTCTTCTAACTTTTCTACACCATAAATTTTTACTGATAAATTTGTTTCTTCGTTATTATCTAAATAACACCAAGCTGCTGGAAACGGATTTAAGCCTCTAATTTTATTGTAAATAGTTGCCAAAGGCTGTGACCAATCAATTTTACAATTATCGCGATTAAGTTTGTAAGCCGTTTTTAAATCTTCAGTATGTGGTTGAGTAGTGGTAGCGATAGAGTCGTTCTCTATCTGCTCTACCGTCTTAATTACTAAATCGCTTCCAATGTGCATTAAATCATCGTGTAGATCTCCAACTGTAGTAGAATTACCAATTGTGGTCTCTTTGCTTTGAATGATAGCTCCGGTATCAATTTTTTCATCTATAAAGAAAGTAGTCACACCGGTTTTACTTTCTCCATTAATTATTGCCCAATGGATCGGTGCAGCACCTCTATATTGTGGTAATAATGAAGCATGGAGATTAAATGTGCCATACTCTGGCATTTGCCACACTACTTTTGGCAACATTCTAAAGGCTACTATTATTTGTAAATTGGCCTTCAATGCGCGCAGTTCGTTTAAAAAAGATTCTGCTTTTAAATTTGTTGGTTGTAACACCTTTAAATTATGTTCTAAAGAAAATTCTTTTACAGCAGAAGCTCTTAATTTTTGGCCTCGTCCTGCAGGTCGGTCTGGCGCAGTAATAACCCCTACAACCTTATAATTATTTTCTATTAATGCTTTTAATGTAGCAACAGCAAAATCTGGTGTGCCCATAAAAACAATACGTAAGTCACGATTATTCGTCATTTAATGGTATAAGTATTAGCAGGTGTTAATGTGATTTTATTAATTTCTATTAATTCTGAAAGACTATTAATAAGCACTTTTTCAGAACATTTAATTTTTTGCAATAATTGACGCGAAGATAAAGTTTCCCTTTCTAATGCCTTTATAATTTGAAGTGAAACAGTCTCGCCCAACGTTTTATCTGTATTGATAGCGTTGGCCATACAAACAGAACATATTCCACAGGTTTTATTGCTCTTCTCACCAAAATATGACAAAAGTTGCTGACTTCTACAAATAGTATCGTTCTGAATATAATTTAAAACAGACTGAATTTGTTGATGTTTCAGCGTGTGTTGTTGTTCAATTGTTTTAGCAATGGGATTAATGGTAATATCATCTTCACGAGGTTTTAAAAAGGTGATTTCAGAATCTGTATTTGCCATTTGTAAACTAATCACTTCATCTTTTTCTAAAAGTTGCAATTGCTCGATTACGAGGTGTTCAGTAAGGTTAGCCTTTTTTATAATTAAACTGAGGTTCACTTTGGTTTCATAATCAAATATACCTCCATAGGTTCTTAATAGAACTTTGACCAAGATATTTAGATTCTTATGCGTTTCTAAATATTTAAATAAAACGTCATTGGTGGTTATAAACTGAATTTTAGTTCTAAAATTGAAATGTTGAGTTAATGTAATAATTGCATTCCGGTCTAACAGTAATAGTGCATTATAAGTTATACTTGCACTCAGTTTATATAAATTACAAAAGGTTTTAAAATCGAATTGATGTAAGGTGTTTTCACCTTCACCATAGGACACTTGGAAATAGTTGCACAACTTGTTATAAACCGTTTTTACAAAAGCTACAGAGGGTAGAGTGCTTAAAAATTGACTTCTAAGATGGTCTTCATCGATATGTTGTTTTAATATCGTAGCATAAGCCAAATGGCCATCTCTTCCAGCTCTTCCGGCTTCTTGATAATAACTTTCTAAACTTTCGGGTAAGTTAAAATGAATAACCGTTTTTACATTAGCCTTATCTATTCCCATTCCAAAAGCTGTGGTGGCCACCATAATTTCTATTTGCCCATTGGTCCATTGGTATAAGCGCTCTTGCTTTTCCTTATTAGTAATGCCTCCGTGATAAAATGTTGAGGTAAAACCTTTGGCATTTAAATAATTGTGGATGTCGATAGTTGCTCTTCTATTTCTAACATATATAATAGAGGACCCCAAATGTTTTTTCAACAAATGATTAAGTTGAAACAGTTTGTCATCGGTATGAATAACTTGGTATGCAATATTTGGTCTGGCGAAGGACGCTTTAAAGATGTTAGGGTTTACAAAATCGAGATTCTCAACAATATCGTTGATTACATTATGTTTAGCTGTGGCAGTTAAGGCTATACAATTAACATGCGGATGCATTTGTCTTAAAATAACTATATTATTGTAAGCTGGTCTAAAATCATTTCCCCATTGACTTATGCAGTGAGCTTCATCAACAGCGATCAAATTAACTTTCATTTGCTGAATGCGTTCTTGCACTAAAGTTTGTTGCAAGCGTTCTGGTGAGAGGTATAAAAATTTATAATTACCATAAATACAATTGTCTAATTGTGTATCTAAATCTTTATAGGACATACCAGACGTTAGCGCAATCGCTTTAATACCTTTATCTTTCAACGTATTAACTTGGTCTTTCATTAAAGCAATTAACGGAGAAATCACAATACAGATTCCTTCTTGTATTAACGCAGGAATTTGAAAACAAACCGATTTTCCGCCTCCAGTTGGCAGCAATGCAAATGTATCTTCTTTATTTAAAACTGAAGTGATAATATCTTCTTGCAACGGTCTAAAAGAAGTGTGTTGCCAGTACCGTTCTAAAACTTCTATAGGATGCATAATAATTATTTAAATATCAAATATCGCCTATATTTGCTGTTATTCTACCAAAATAATCACGGAATATAACCATGAAGTATCAAAGAAATATTGTGGTATGGTTAGAGATTTAACCAATATTTAACCTCATTTTAAGGTCATATAATTTCGGTACTATAGCTTTATTACAAATTTAATGACTTTAAAATAAAATCTGCTCTAGTATCGACACTCCCAAAAGGCACATTAATAAGTTCATAACCAAATTGTTCATAGGTATTTACTAAATGATCGTGGATTTTTACCGCTTCTTCAAAATTCTCGTAACGTTCACTATCACTTGTAAAAATTTCTTTCCAAGGAGCTAAAATAAAGATGCTATCATATTTGTGGGTATCACAGGTTTCAATAAAATGGTCTGGATATATATCACCAATATATTCCATATAAGCTAAAACATCTGGAATCCCTCTATCTAAAAACACGACTTGTTGAGACTCTTTGGTCGCATCTTTAAATTGCTGCGTTCTGCCGTCTAATAGTTTTTCACTAAACAATAAAGGTTCAGTTAAAAATAATTGCTCAATTCCATCTTTCCGAGCTTGTAAGGTAATATGTCGAGAGATCTCATCATAACAAATATAACCACGTTTTTTTAACGCATTAATAATAGTGGTTTTTCCTGTTCCTGGTCCACCTGCGATAACGATTTTTTTTGGATTCAAGTTGGTAAAATTTTTAAAATAAAAATAGAGGATAAAAATAAGGGTTTAAAAATAGAATATTATAAACTATTGACAATTTTGAATTTCCATAATTAAATGCCGCGTCAAATAAAGTGATTTTTAATTGTATTCAGATAAGTGGCTTTATTTAAATTTTCTTGTTTTCATTTATTTGGTATAAACCGTATCTTTACATCTGAAAAATATTACTATGGATAGTTCGAAAAAAACAGAGGAATTTTACGAAAAATTAAAGACACAACTTTACGATACAGCATTGTGGCCAACAGAGTATTTGTATAAATTTATTGTACTTTCTGAAGGCTCAGGTGTTAAGGATATTGAGGATCTTTTTAATGACCTTGGAGCCGTTATTACGACTAATGCATCTAAAAATGGAAAATATACGAGTGTTTCCATAAACGTTAGACTTAAAAATCCTGAGCAAGTAATTGCTAAATATAAAGAAGTGGCAGAAAAAGTAGAGGGTGTAATTTCTCTATAATATTTCGGTTAAACTTCGTAATTTTTTGTACTTTGCAGCAAAACCTAAAAAGACTACGGGTTTACAATTATACACTACACATTTTACAATTTTGATTGACGATTTAGAATACAATACAGAGCGCGAGCATTTAATTATTCCAGAATACGGACGTCATCTTCAAAAGATGATTAATTACGCTAAGTCTCGTGAAACCAAAGAAGAACGCAATAAAGTAGCCAAAGCAATTATTTCTGTGATGGGTAATTTACAGCCACACCTAAGAGATGTGCCAGATTTTCAACACAAGTTATGGGATCAGTTGTTTATTATGGCCAATTTTGAAATCGATGTGGACGCACCTTATGGCGAACCATCGAAAGAAGAAATACAAGCACGACCAGAACCTTTAAAATATCCTCAAAATCATCCTAAATATCGTTTTTATGGAAATAATATTAAAACGATGATTGACGTGGCAGTAAGTTGGGAAGATGGTGAGTTAAAGGATGCTTTAACTTATACTATTGCCAATCATATGAAAAAATGTTTTTTAAATTGGAATAAAGATACCGTAGAAGACGAAGTAATATATAATCACTTATATGAATTGTCTGGTGGTAAAATCAATTTAAAAAATAAGGATGAAGATCTTACTGATTCTACTAGTTTGATGCGGACGAAGTCTAAATACGGTGGAAAAAGCAATTCAAACAAAAAGAGTAACAACTCTAACAAGAAAAAATATTCTAATAACAGAAAACGTTACTAAAACGTATGAGTACATTTATAATTGAAGGTGGTCACCAGCTAAAAGGGAAAATACAACCACAAGGAGCAAAAAATGAAGCTTTACAAATTTTATGCGCAGTACTCTTAACTGCCGATGAAATTCAAATAGATAACATTCCAGATATTATTGATGTAAATAAGTTAATTGCGCTATTAAAAAAGCTTGGTGTTAAAATCAATAAATTAGAAAAAGGCTCTTACACATTTAAAGCAGACGATCTTAATCTTGATTATTTAGAATCAGCTGAATTTAAAGAAGATGGTAAAGGGTTAAGAGGTAGTATTATGATCGTTGGGCCACTTTTGGCTCGTTTTGGTAAAGGCTATATTCCAAAACCAGGAGGAGATAAGATTGGACGTCGTCGATTAGATACACACTTTGAAGGTTTTATTAATCTCGGTGCAGAGTTTCGTTACAATAAGGAAGAATTGTTTTATGGTGTAGAAGCAAAAAAGTTAAAAGGCACTTATATGCTTTTAGATGAAGCTTCTGTAACGGGTACTGCTAATATTGTAATGGCAGCTGTGTTAGCTGAAGGGAAAACTACCATTTATAATGCTGCATGTGAACCATATTTGCAACAGTTGTGTAAAATGTTGAACCGCATGGGGGCGAAAATCACTGGTGTTGGTTCTAATCTTTTAACGATTGAAGGAGTAGATTCTCTTGGGGGAACAACACATAGAATGTTACCAGATATGATTGAAATTGGTAGCTGGATTGGCTTGGCTGCAATGACTAAAAGTGAGTTGACTATAACTAATGTAAGTTGGGATGACTTAGGTCAGATACCAAATGTTTTTAGAAAAATAGGAATTACAATTGAACGTCATGGAGATGATATTCATATTCCAGCTCATACGGATGGTTATGAAGTTCAAAATTTTATTGATGGTTCTATTTTAACTATTGCAGATGCACCATGGCCAGGATTTACTCCAGACTTGTTAAGTATAATTCTCACGGTTTTAACACAAGCAAGAGGTAGTGCAATTGTGCACCAAAAAATGTTTGAAAGTCGTTTGTTTTTTGTCGATAAATTAATCGATATGGGGGCCAAAATAATTTTATGCGATCCGCATAGAGCAACGGTTATTGGTCATGATTTTAAATCGACTTTAAAAGCTACAACAATGACTTCTCCCGATATTAGAGCAGGTGTTTCATTACTAATTGCTGCATTATCGGCTAAGGGAACTTCAACCATACATAATATTGAACAAATTGATCGCGGTTACGAAAATATCGCTGAACGTTTAAGAGCGATTGGTGCTAATATTAAGCGTGTGGATGGTAATTAATTGGTAAGCCAAAAAGCTTAAAGAAATTATAGATTTGAGTGTAAAGTATATGTGGAACGGTACATAGACTTTACACTTTTTTAATTGTATGTTTTCTTAAGCTGATTTGCTATCATTATTGAAATCTGATAAATGTGATTTTATCCCTTTACATATACGTTCTGTTTTCTTCAAATTTTTCTGAATAAGTGGCTATAATTACAGAATATTCATGTGTTCTAATGTGTTGATTATTATGGTTTTTTAAGGTGTTTTAGATGTTGAAATACATTATTCTCTTTTGATTTCTCAATTTTACTGGTTTTAAAATAGTAGTCTATAGTTGCGAATTTTTAAGAATATAAGTTAGGATATAAGCTATAAAATAAAAAAAAGCTCTGGAGACTACTCAGAGCTTTAAATTGGTTTAGTGAAATGGTTATTTCAGATAAGACATTGCAGTCTTAAATAAACAACGATCGAAAAATTTAATTATTGCGTGACGGTGTTAAAAAAATAAAAACTTTTTAATTATAACGTTAATTTAATGCGGATTTGTAGGTTTTTAAACAGCGTTCTCTCGCTTCTTTATGGTCTACCATGGGTTTAGAGTAGGTCAATTCTTGATAATTAGGCACCCATCTTCTTATATATTCATGATTTTTATCGAACTTATTTATCTGTGTCGTTGGGTTAAAAATTCTAAAATAAGGCGCAGCGTTTACACCACAACCCGCAACCCATTGCCAATTACCAACATTACTTGCCATTTCGTAATCGTGAAGTTTTTCTGCAAAATAGGCTTCTCCCCATCGCCAATCTATTAATAAATGTTTGCATAAAAAACTGCCAACAAGCATACGCACTCTATTGTGCATAAAACCAATTTCGTTGAGTTGCCGCATGCCTGCATCGACTAAGGGGTAACCAGTATTACCTTCACACCATTTTTTAAATTCTTTCTCATTATTACGCCATTCAATTCTGTCGTATTTAGATTTAAAAGCTTTGTCTATGGTATGCGGAAAGTGCCAAAGGATAGACATAAAGAATTCGCGCCAAATAAGCTCTTGCCAAAAAATTTCATTTTGTTCAGCAATGGCCTTTTTAATCATTTTTCGGATGCTTACTGTTCCGAATCGCAAATGAGGGCCTAATCTTGAGGTGGCATCTTGGGCTGGAAAATTTCGGGTTTCTTCATAATTTTGAATCATTGTTGGTGTAACATCATAAGAAGCTATCTCATGATTAGATTTTTCAAAACCAATGTCTGATAAACTTAAATTAGGTAATCTGCTATGCTCAATTAAATTATCTAGATAAGAATTGGTATAGTAAATATCTAAATCAATGGATTTAAATTTTTCTTTCCAAGTCCGCATATAAGGGGTGTAAACTAGGTAAGGATCTCCATCCTTTTTAACCACCTCATTTTTTTCAAATATAACTTGATCTTTGTAGGTTTTAAAGGCGATATTATGTTCTTCTAAAATTAACTTTATAGAATTATCTCGTTTTCTCGCATAAGGTTCGTAATCATGGTTTGTGAAAACTGCTTCTATGTTATAATTTTTTATTAATTGTTTAATAACAACTTCAGGTTTACCTTTAAATATAGCCAAACTACTATTATACTTATCCTGAAGATCTTGCCTCATTTTCTGAAGCGTATTATGGATAAATGTTACTCGTGCATCATCTTTCGGTAAATCTTCTAATATTTCAGTATCAAATATAAAAATTGGCATTACAGGAAAATTGCCTCTCAATGCTTCATAAAACCCAACATTATCATCTAATCTTAAATCTCGTCTAAACCAGAATATATTTATTTTTTCCGTCATGCTTAAGTAATATTTCTTTGCACAGTGTGGATGTGCAAATTTTATATAATTTCTGTTTTTTAATTATTTTTTATTTGTCAATTATTTATATAAGTATTTTGTTAATCAAATAACCATAGTATTTATTTTTCATAAGTGCCAAATAACTCTTCTAATTTTTGAGTTCTATAGTTAAAAATTTCCTCTAATTTAGGTTGAACAATAATAGGGTGGAAGAGTTGCCCTAAAACACCTAGAGGTAATTTGTAATCTATAATATCTTCCATTTCAATACCACCTTCAATCTTTTTTATAAAATGTTTATGATGCCATAATGCATAAGGTCCAAAACGTTGTTCATCTACAAAATATTCATGGTCTTTAACATGCGTGATTTCAGTCACCCATTTTGTTTTAATGCCTAAGATTGGTGTTACTATATATTGAATTATTTGTCCAGGATACATAGGTCTATCGCCACCAGAAAGGATATTAAAACCCATATAATCTGGAGTAATCACTTTTAGATTCGCAGGGCTGGATAAAAATTCCCAAGCTTGATCTACTGAAATTGGTAATTTCTGTTTTTTATGTAATGTATAGATTTTCATATCAATTATATATTATAGAATACAATAGGAACTAATAGTTGGGCGAAGATAAATAAGGTGAAAATACCAGTCCTAATACTGTTAATTTACTGTATTGAAATTAGTTGTTAAAAACGATATAAGCGTTTAACGATGTCGCTATACAAAGCCAAATTATATAAGGCAATAATAGGTATTTTAAATTTTGGATATAATCACTTCTGAACGTTATAAAAAGATAAATTATCACCAAGGTTAGTAATGTGATGTTAACTAATCCCCAGACTGTTAAATGCTGATTAAAAAACACGTAGTTCCAGCTGACGTTTAAAAGGACTGAAAACGAATATATTAGCATGACGAATTTTGATTTTCGAATTGAAAATAAATAAGTCAAATAAATTGAAAAACAAAACATGATAAGGGTCCAGGTCGCTCCAAAAACCCAGCCGGGCGGTGTCCAAGGTGCTTTGTTTAAATTAGAATACCATTCCCCGGTAACTACATCACCCATTAACCAACTTCCAAGTGCGAGTCCGCTAAAATTAATGATAAGAAAAAGTATAAAAAGGTGTATTTTTTTCAATGTACACTTATTTTAATTTATCAATTTTATTAGCAATTAATTGAGCTTCAGCATATTTTTTATCGCTTTCAGCTCTGTTCGTTGTCGATAGCTTATGCCAATCCGCCATCAACTTATCATACTGCTTTTGAAGTTTTTCGACCTCAGATAATTTTTTAAATAGTCCGAACATAGCGATTTAATTTAAATATTTTAATAGTCTAGAACTCATAGGGCTTGTAATAGGATAGTAGTAATTTAGAAATTGACCATTTTCATCTATTAAATATTTCTGAAAATTCCATTTTACAGTAGAATTCTGTTTGCCATTATTAGATTTTTTAGTCAACCAAGCATATAAAGGATGTTGATTTTCTCCTTTAACTTCAATTTTTTCCGTCATTACGAATGAAATACTAAAATTCACTTCACAGAACTCTTGTATTTCTTTGTGATTTCCAGGTTCTTGTTTTCCAAATTGATTGCATGGCACCCCAATTACTACAAGTGAGTGTTTATAGGTATCTTGTAATTTTTGTAAATCTCTATACTGAGGTGTGAAGCCACATTTAGAAGCTACGTTAACGAAGAGCATTTTTTTACCTTTGTATTGATGTAAATCTAAAACCTCTCCTTGAAGGCTTTTAATCTTTATATCGTACAAAGATTGCTTAGCAGTTGCTGTCATGATGATTTCGTATTAAATATTTAATAGTATTTACAATTTGAAACTAACAATACCGCAGTCCATTTCAAATATTTGTCCTGACATAGAAGCCGCTTTTTCTGATAATAAAAAGCCTGCCATATCTGCAACCTCTTCTGGTTGAAGATATTTTTTTAAGGGATGGCGTTCATTCATATTGTCAATCATCCGTTCATTACGCAATAATTTAGATGCCAACTCGGTATCTGTAACCGTTGGTGCAATCGCATTGATGCGAATGTTTGGTGCTAATTCTGCACCCAAAGATTTTGTTAGACCTTCAATGGCTGATTTTGAAGCCGCTACACTAGCATGAAAAGGCATGCCTAACTTTGCAGCAACTGTACTAAATAATACAATTGATGGTCTGCTACCTTTTTTTAAAGCTGGTAAATAGGTTTGTATCGCCTTAACAGCACCAATAACGTTAATTTCAAAATCATTTTTGAAATCGGCAACACTAAGTCTATTTATCGGTTTAAGATTAATACTTCCAGGGCAATACACTAAACCGTCGGCGTGGTCTATTTCTGGTAATGGATCAGTTAGTATATCACAATCATAATGTTTTAAATTAGGATGTGACTCTACTGGCGATGTCCGGCTGATGTTTACAATCTCATCATAAGAAGAAAGCAAAGATGAAATAATTGCTTTACCAATACCTTTGCTTCCTCCGATAATAATTAATCTCTTCATCGCGAGACTTAAGACGTTGCTGTTAATGGTCTACCTTTTAAGCGCTTTTCAATCTTCTGTTTAATCACGGTCAAACGCTTCATTAGATCCATAAGTTTTGAGTCTTTCTTTTCTTTATATAATTCGTTGACTTCTAATATTAAATCTTTAGCCTCTCTTGCTGCTAAGATTCTATCACTTGTTGTTTTAAATGAAAACTTTCTGTTTTCAAATTCTAAAGCTTTTTCTACTGTACTCATAGCTTACTTGTTTAAATAGTTTTGTAATTCTACGATTTTCGAAGCGGTATTAAACTCGCCTCCATAAAATGTTGTTATTGTTGTGGATGTATCGTCTTGTACACCTCTAGATGAAACACATAAATGCTTAGCATCTATAATAACTGCCACGTCTTCTGTTTCTAAAACCGTTTTAAGTTCATTTGCAATTTGATTTGTTAAACGCTCCTGAACTTGAGGACGTTTCGCAAAATATTGAACAATTCTATTTAATTTAGAAAGTCCAATTACTTTTCCAGATGACTTGTAGGCAATATGTGCTTTTCCAATTATGGGAACAAAATGATGCTCACAATTAGAGTAAAAGGTAATATTTTTTTCTACCAACATCTGATTATATTGGTATTTATTTTCAAATAGCGCCATTTTAGGCTTGTTTTTTGGGTCTAAACCTGAAAATATTTCTTCAATATACATTTTTGCCACACGGTCTGGTGTGCCTTGAAGTGAATCATCATTTAAATCTAAACCCATAACATCCATTATTTCTGAAAATAAAATAGATATACGTTTTTTCTTTTCTTCGTTAGACATGTCAAAAGCATTAGCTTTCATTGGTGTGTCTAAACTTGTAAATAAATGGTCGTCACCTATAGTTTCGTTGTCAAAACCATTAAGCTTTCCATTTGTTTTGGAAGTCGTTTCTGTATTCATCTGTTTTTTAAAATTTTAATCAAAGGTCAGATGGAATTCATCAAGTCTACATTATAATTATTAACTGAACTTGACTCATTTCATAGAATCTTTTTAATGTGCTGTCTTTAAGTACTCCAAACTTAAATCAAAGCACGTGTTAACGTTTTGATATAGAGTTATTTGTTATTGTTCTTTGTCTCGAGCATTTAAACCTGCCTTTGTCAAACGTTCTTTTTTTACTGTGTTTAGTAGCTCTGCCTTGCACTCGCGCTCTCCATAATCTGAAGCTACTTGGTTTTAATTCGCGCCGCATCAAATTAATAACGTCTTGTTCTTTTAATTTGAATTGAAACGTAATAGCCTCAAACGGTGTTCTGTCTTCCCATGCCATTTCAATAATTCGGTCAATGTCTTTTAATTTTAAACTCATAGTCCATAAGGCATTGCATGGTGTAAATCGTACTCTACTTTTTGATTCATTAATTTGTCAAAAAACTTCTTATTTTCTTTAAAAGTTTTGTTGGCCCTAAAGTGTAAAAATTTCCCTTGTGCGTGTATACTAGACCCATTTATTTTATATATAACTAAATGGTAGTAAGGTATAATCCACGTAAAAGTTTGTAAACCTTTATTAATTCTAATTAAAATACCTTTTGGTCTTAGTTCAATATTTCCGTAATTAATATCTGAGACCAAATTCATCATCGATTGCATATTTGGGCTAACTTCATCAATTATCATACGTTTAGAACCTACACCATTCATTTTCAATTTCTGTACCAAACTAAACGGTCTGCCAACTAAATCGGCAATGATTTGCTTGTGTTCAGAATTACGGTGTGTGGTATTTAGTATCATATATCTTCAAATATATAAAATGTTTAACTCTTTTATGTAAAGATTAAACAAAAATTAACAGATTATTATGACTATTAAATTTGTAGTGCAATTGAGTAAAAATCAATCACTTCTCAACATACGCTTTCTATCTTGTAAGGTATGTCGTTTTAAGATTCTAAAACTTTCACTAATAACCTCTGCGTCGTTTTTCATATTCCAAAGAATTTCACTGGCACGCTTCCGGTTTTTCTTTATATCTACTATAGGCATTGGGTAATCTTCACCAGGGCTAAAGTTGTAAAAGGCTTGTTCCATCTCAGTCATTAAGTAAGGTTCATGGATAAAAGGGGTGTCTAAGTATGCCAATTCTGGAACCCATTTTTTTATAAATTCAGCATCAGGATCGTATTTTAAACCGTTAAGTGTGGGGTTGTAAATTCTAAGATTATTAATGCCTGTTTCGCCGGCTTGCATCTGTAATTGAGGAAAATGGATACCAGGTTCGAAATCTAAAAATTGTTGCGATAAATGCGTGGTTGCAGACTGCCAAGGTTGCCACAATATATGTGTGAAAAAGGATGCCAACATGGCACGCATTCTAAAATTTACGTAACCTGTTTCAATTAAACAACGCATACTAGCATCTACTAACGGAAATCCGGTTTGGCCTTCTTTCCATGCGTTTTGATAACTTTCAGACAATGTTTTCTTTAATTTATGATACCCTTTGTTGACACTTGCATTTTCCATGGTGTGTTCCATTTCAAACTTTTGAATAAAATGGGCTTGCCATCGTAATCTTGAAATAAATGCACCAATATGTCGTTTATCTTGAGCTGTAGATTTTAATTGTTCTGCTTTCTGATATACTTGTCGAATAGATAAGTTTCCCCAAGCGATGTATGGCGAAATTCTGCTGCAACTTGTTCTTGAAGCTTCCGGTTTTGAAATATTAACCATGTAATCTTCATGTCTGCTTTCAAAAAATGAATTGGCATATTTCCAACCCATGGTTGTGCCTCCTTTTTGAAACTTTGTAGCTTCTGGTGTTGTTAAATCTGTTATAGAAAGTATGTTTTCTAAAGTTTCAATTTCTAAATGATGTAATAATCGATTGTCGCTAGGTTGAAAAACTTCCAAAGGATTATTCATGTAGGTTTCCCAATTGTCAAACCAATTGTCTCTATTAACCAAACCACGCTCAACACCATTGTTTTTAGATTCTTCCCAGTTCATTAAATTGTTTCGACAATAACGTGTAAATTCTTGGTCTCTATTATAGGTGACTAGCAATCCGGTTTCAACATGAGAAAAAACGGTATCAATTTTATAAAACTCTTGCAGTTGATTAAACGCACTCGTAATATCGCTAGTTACCGTTAATACTTTAGTATGATGTGTAGCGAGATTTTCATTTAAATCTCTTAATGACTCTTTAATAAAATTAAAATGACGTTCGTTATAATGCACATCATTCAATAACAAATGTTCAAAAACATATAAAATAAGAACACGTTTGCCTAATTTTAAAGCATTCGATAGTGCTTCATTATCCTGAAGTCTTAAATCGCGCTTCAACCAAACGACGTTTATATGTTCTTTTACTTTCATCTTAAAGTTGCTTTAAAAATTGTTCTGCGTTGTTAAAATGCTTTTCTAAAGTTTCTTTTTTCATTCTATCTAAATTGCCTAATAACATGCCTAGCCTTGGATTACCAGCAAAGAAATCGCGATGCTTATCCATAAACGTCCAGAATAAACCATCCCAAGTGTCTTGCCAATCGCCTTTAGAATAGTTGCTCATTTTCATGATGTAGTTACTGCTACTGATGTATGGTTTTGTAGACATTAAACCACCATCTGCAAACAAACTCATGCCATATACATTGGGTACCATAACCCAATCATATGCGTCTATAAATAGTTCCATAAACCATTGGTAAACGTCGTCTGGATGAAATTCGCAAAGCACCATAAAATTACCGAGTAGCATTAAGCGTTCAATATGATGTGCGTAGCCTGTTTTTAAAACTTTTTTAATAACATCATCAATGGGTTTAATTCCTGTGCTGCCATCATAGAACGAGGCTGGTATTTTCTTGTTGAAGTTCCAAAAGTTTTTTGTCCGTTCTTCAGTGCCTTTCACTTCATAAACACCTCTTATAAATTCGCGCCAACCTAATATTTGGCGTACAAAACCTTCTAGAGAATTTAACGGAACATCATAAGATTTGGCGTAATCGATAGCCTTTTCTATAACGTCCATAGGATTAAGCAAACCAATATTGATAAGAGGCGAGAGGATGCTATGATTTAGAAAGTGCTCTTCCTTGACGATGGCATCTTCATAAGGTCCAAACTCATGAAAGCGATGTTCAAAAAACTGATGCAGCCAATCTTCTGAAGCTTTAAAATCTATAGGATAAATGACAAAATCATTGAGTTCGCCATAATACTCGCTAAAATTAGCGTTGACATACGCTTCAGCTTCTTTGTGATACTCTGTTTTATCTGGAAAATGAATGGATGGTGGTGTTTTGTCTTTTGGATATTTCTTTCGGTTATCAGAATCATAGGTGAGTTTACCACCTTCTGGCTCACTATTAACCATTAAAATATTGCGTTGTTTACGTTGTTGTTTGTAAAAAGACGTTTGAAAGAATTTCTTTTTAGTGGGTTTAAAAAATGAGCTTAACTCTTCCTTAGTATTTATAAATAATGGATTTTCATACCATTCAATTTCTATAGCTTTTGAAGCCGAATTAATATGTTTCTGAAGCCAATTATCTGTTGGGTCAATGATATGAAGTTTTTCAACGCCATCTTCAATAAGCTTTGGTATGAGTTGTCTAACGTCAGATTGCTTTGTGCTCGCTTCAATATAGTTTACGGTTTTGCCTTGGGTTTCGAGATAGTCTGCATAAGCTTTCATGGAAGCTCTGTGAAACGCAATTTTTTGTTTGTGAAATTTGTACTGTTTAAAGAATAAGAATTCTTCAATCAAATAGATATTAGCATCCACTTTAAGAATTGGTGCATCCTTAAATAATTGATGTGGAAATATGAGTATGGCTTCTTTCAATTTAGTACTATTTGCTTTAAAATTATTTTTTTTACACCCCTGAAGTCCCCTCAAGGGGACATTTGTTCCAGAGTTTATTTAGAGGATTGTCCCCTTGAGGGGACTTTAGGGGTGTTCTCAAAACAAACTTGGTTGCAACCAAAGACTTCTAAATCTTTTATTCCCGTCATAACGTTCCGCTTGCAATTCAACATTAAATTTTCTATCTCTTGGGTCGTTGCCAACACCAGCAACGTACATCCAATTGCCATAGTTGCTGTGGACATCATAATCTATGAGTAAAGACTCAAAATAAGCAGCACCAATACGCCAATCTAATTCTAATGCTTTGGCAAAATAAGAGGCAACGTTTTGTCGTCCTCTATTACTCATCCAACCGGTTTCTTTAAGTTCAATCATATTAGCGTTCACAAATTCTGATGCTGTTTCTCCATTCATCCAGTTTTGAATATGCGTTTGATTTGAAGACCAATCGTAATCCTTTTTGAGTATGCCGTCTAATTTGAAGATTTGATTGCCATGTTTTAAGGACACATATTTAAAATAATCGCGCCAAATGAGTTCAAAAATGAGCCAATACGTCGATTGATTTTTGAAGTATTCCTTTTCAAATTTTTTCACTTGCCAATAAATGGTTCTGGCAGAAATACAACCATTTGCTAGCCAAGACGAAAATTTAGAACTGTAATCAACACCAACTAATCCGTTTCTCGTTTTTTTATAAAATCCTAATTTTTTAGTGTTGAAGAAATAATCCTCGAGGCGTTTATTAGCTTCGGTTTCGCCACCTTTAAAAGGAAAAGCCGAATGTGGATTGGTTTCAAAATGGTCAAAGTCTAAATCGTTAAGGGTTGGAATGTTAGTGTTGTTGGCAATACGATTGCTTTCAGGGTATATTTTTGGTTGTAATTCTGGACGAATTTCAACGTGTTTTTCAAGTTGTTTTCTAAAGTTGGTAAAGACTTGTGGTGTTTGTTCAATTTCAAAATTAAGGTCTTCCGGATGGAATAAAAACTGATTGTAAACTTTATGCCAGTTAATAGAGTCTAAGTTTGATTTAACGGCATTTTCAGTGTGTAATTCTTCTGACGTCCATTCTTTCTGAAGAAAAATAAAATTCACGTTATAGGTTTTGCAAAGCTCTGGAATTACTTCTTCTGGCTGTTGATGAAAAACCAATAAATCGATGTTTAATTTGTTGAGTTGCGCTCTTAAATCTTCGATAGATTCAATTAAAAATTTTGCTCTAAATTTCTCGGTTTTTTTAAACCCGGATTTGTTAATTGCAAAGTGATTGGGATTAAAAAAATACACAGCAATGAGTGGATTTCCGTTTTTTTGAGCTTCACATAAAACAGCATTATCAACGGTTCTTAAATCGTTTCTAAACCATATTAAATTGCTATTGTTTTGTGTTTTTTGCATTTGTTACTACAATATTTTAAGTGTTCCCAATCGCGTTCCCATTTTTTGCGCCATGTAAAAGGACGTTGACACACAGGACATGTTTTTGTTGGAAGATTTTCCTTTTTTACACCTTTCATTTTTTTACCAAAGCGTTAATCATGCCATTAAAAACAAAAGCATGAAACGGCAAAACGGCATACCAGTACAAGCGTCCCCAAATACCCTTTGGTCTAAATACAGCACGTTGCTGCAATTGGTCGTCTACAATTTTAAACTCTAACCAAGCTTCGCCAGGTAAACGCATTTCTGCGAAGAGTAAGAGTCGTTTTTCTTCTTTACTAGCATATAAAACGCGCCAAAAATCTAGTGCGTCGCCAGCTTCTAAATAGGTGTCGCTTGTTCGGCCACGTCTTAAACCAACACCTCCAAAAAGCTTATCCATGTAACCTCTAAGTTTCCACAAGCCATTGAAGCTGTACCAACCGTTTCTGCCACCAATAGCCCATATCTTATTTAGAGTAAATTCTTCGTCAGTCACTTTTCGTTGCTTTACGTCTTGAAAACATCCAAACGTTGGTAACTCAATATGTTTAGATAATTGGTCTTTAAATCGTCCGCTACTCACAGCATCTTTCCAACTGGATATTACAGCATTTTGTTCAATTTTCTGAAATGCTAAATCCACCGCAGTTTTATAATCTACAGGTTCAATACCAATTATGGTGTTGATGTCGCTTGGTTTTCCAATGACTTCAACTTTCATGCTATCGACCAATGCAGCTGCTAACTTAAACGACGTAGAGGTTACAAAATATAACCAATACGATGATAGTTTTGGTGTCAGCACAGGCAGTGTAACGATATAGCGTTTTAGACCTCTAACTTCAGCAAATTGAAGTAACATTTCTTTGTAAGTGAGTACTTCTGGTCCATAAATGTCATAAGCATTATTGTAGAGTTCGGTTTTTCCTAATCCGCCAGCTAAAAAGTTGAGCACATCACGCACGGCTAAAGGTTGTGTTTTAGTATTTAGCCATCTTGGTGTTATCATAAAAGGTAATTTTTCTACGATATCTCTTATGATTTCAAAAGAAGCGCTTCCGCTACCAACTATGATGCCTGCTCTAAATGTTGTGAGTGCATAAGTTTCAGATTTTAGAGTGTTTTCAACCTGTAATCTCGATTTTAAATGTTTAGACAAGGAAGCGTCATTTACAATGCCGCTTAAAAAAAGCACTTGTTTACAGTTGGTTGGTTCAACAAGTTTTTTGAAATTTTGAGCACATTGCTGTTCTAAATCTTCAAAATCATCAGAGCTTGTAGACATGGAATGAATTAAATAATACGCGGCATCTATGTCTTTTGGAATTTCAGCATCTTCAGGTTTTAAGAAATCTACTTTTATGAATGAACATAAAGGATGGTCTTCAATTTCATCTGGAATTCTATTTAAATCACGTACACAACATACAAGTTCATGGTCATCTTCAAGCAATTGAAGTGCTAGTCTTTTGGCTATATAGCCTGTTGTACCTGTGATTAATACGCGCATTATTTTAGAGATTTTGTGAATTCTGGTTTAGGTCTTTGGTACTCTAAACGTGTTTTCAATTCTGGAATAGCATAACCATCCAAACCGTTTATAGTTGCTACGTTTCCTTTAGAAAGGTTAACAAAACCATCATCATTTAACAAGGTATTTGTAATATATAGTTTTTCGATTTTACCAATAACTAAAATGGTGTCGTTTGCCGGAATTGGATGTTCTTCTACAAATTGCATAGCCATCTGTAGAGGCGCGCTTTTTACAAATGGTGCCCAAAATTCATCTTTATACGTTTCTTTTAATCGCGTCGCATCAAATTCCGATATGTTCGAATCGTATTTAGCCGAAGTATGATGTGCATCTTCTATAATTTCAGAATGAATGTGATTTATAGTGTATTTTCCTGTCGTTTTTAAGTTAGAGTAGGTGTTTCGCGCTACAGTTGTTGGTCTTAAAAAGAAGCCTAACAACGCAGGATTAGAACCTAAATGCGTCACAGAACTAAACACAGCTACATTACTAATGCCATCGTCGCTTTTTGTACCAATGAGATTCGCCGATTTATACCCAGAACAACTATTAATGAGATTAATTCGGTATAAATGGTCCATTTTTTCAAAGTCGTCACTGGTAAATTCTATCATCTATAGATTTTTGAAATTATTGATTTTAACGTTTTTAGATTTTAAATCGAACATTAAATTATACAAACCAAAGAAGGTTCTGTTGATGTAAATAAAGTGTTTAGAACCTCTATTACCATTCATGTTTCTAAG
This sequence comes from Winogradskyella bathintestinalis, assembly GCF_030407435.1. Classification (GTDB taxonomy): domain Bacteria; phylum Bacteroidota; class Bacteroidia; order Flavobacteriales; family Flavobacteriaceae; genus Winogradskyella; species Winogradskyella bathintestinalis. Next base: position 57,342 of record NZ_JASDDK010000004.1, on the reverse strand, counting down.
TTCAGTGCTTTTTGAATACCGTTGTCCCATTTCTGAAATTTGATTGAAAAAATCAGGATTTGAAAAATCGAATTCTTCAACATGAAATGGTTTTGTAAACAAGCTTAACAACTCATGAAACATTGCGCTAAAGAATTTTAGTTCTTCGGCTGAATCATCTGGTCTTAAAATTTCTAATTCGTACAGTTTTTCGGTAAACAACTTAGGATTGTCTATGCATTCCTTTTCGGCTAATTCAAAATACGGAATGTAAAAGTCTTCCGGAATGGTTTTCATACAGCCAAAATCGAGTGCAATTAAATCACCTTCTTTTGAAATTAAGAAGTTACCAGGATGTGGATCTGCGTGTACTTTCCTTAAATTATGAATTTGAAACATATAGAAATCCCAAAGGGCTTGACCTAACTGATTGGCTAAGACTTCATCTGTGTTGTGCATTACAAATTCCGAAAGGTGTTCGCCTTTCATATAATCCATTGTAATGATGCGTTCAGATGATAAATCTGAATAATATTTAGGAAATTTTAAGTTAGGAATATGTTGGCAAGCATCTACAACGGCTTTACTTTGTTCTATTTCTAAAATGTAATTGGTTTCTTCAGTAAGTTTATTTTCAACCTCTTTAAAATATTTATCAGAATCCTTTCCTTTAATGTTAAACATCTTAATAGCAATTGGTTTAACCAAAGCTAAGTCTGATGCAATACTCTCCGCAACTCCAGGATATTGGATTTTCACAGCAAATTTTTTCCCATTCTTCTCTGCAATATGGACTTGACCAATACTGGCAGCATTAACTGAAGTTGCGTTGAAAGTATCAAATAAATCTTCGGGATGTTTCCCAAAATATTTTTTAAACGTTTTTATAACTAAAGGTGGCGATAATGGGGGCACCGAAAATTGAGACAACGAAAATTTTTCTACATAAGCTTGTGGCAATATGCTTTTCTCCATGCTCAACATTTGTGCGACTTTTAAAGCACTTCCTTTTAGTGTTTTTAAGCTATCGTAAATATCTTCTGCGTTGTTCTGGTTAAGACGTTCTTTAGCTTCTGCTTCAGACTTCACCATTTTATCGCCATAATATTTTAAGTAATTAACACCCACTTTTGCACCAGTAGAAACTAATTTACTAGCTCTAGATATTTTTGAAATCGGTATGCTGTCTATAGTTTTCATAGGTCCATTTTAAATTTTTCCTTGTAAATAAATTTTCCGAAATCAAACAGGCTCTTAAATGGAGTCGTGTCAATTAAATCAAAACTAGTTTGCACTGATTTTTCAATAAATATATCTGTTTTTTCAAATGATGGAGACGTGTCGTCCATCCAAAACTTTAAGGTCATTAACAATTGAAACCAAGCAGATTCTGTAAGGCTTTTATTTTTAATCTTTTCAAGTTTTTCCTGCTTGAGATCAATGGTCTTAATGTCTAGTTCTGAGACGTAGGAAGTGAAGCTTTTTCTTAAAACGGATAATGTTTTTAAGGACTTAAGTTGATTTTTATCAGACTTAAGCGCATGAATTACATAACTTCTATTTGCCGTTAATATTTCGAAAAACGTAAAATAGAAACTTAATAACTTGTTTCGTGAATCAAAAGAATGATAATCTTCACTTTTATGAAGCACGTTTATAGTATTATCAAAAAATACTTTAAATATGGATTGTTCTAATAATTCAAAAGAATTAAAAAATTCATAGAATTTCTGTTCTTCAAAATTGTTATCTTTTGCAAAAGCATATACCGATTTTGGTTTTTTATCATGGGTTAACACGTAATCCATGTAGAATTTAATCAGATCTATTTGTTTGATTACTTTTTTCTTAGCCATCTTTTATTATTTTACTATAAAGGTACGTAATGTTTAACTAATAAATTTAAAAGTTAAACAAAATTAACAGTAATTTATTGCTTGTACTGATTTAAATTCTAGAAAAAGTTGTCATTTTCTATAAAAGAATTAAGTCGAGAAGAGCCTAGCGATAGTTTTCTTTTTAAGGAATTATTAACACACATAGCATGCCCTATGTTGTAAATTTACAGCAGTTTAAAAAAAAATAAAACATAGAATATTATGAAAAGACTAGTACTATTTACATTTGCATTAACCTTAATGTTTTCGGTAAATGCGCAAATTGAAACACCAGCACCAAGTCCTGCAGCGAAAATTGAGCAAGTTGTAGGTTTAACAGATGTCACAATTGACTATTCACGTCCATCAATGCGAGATAGAGCCATTTTTGGGAACCTTGTACCTTACGGAAAAGTTTGGAGAACTGGTGCAAACGCAAGAACTAAAGTAACATTTAGTAATGACGTTACTGTTGATGGTAAAGAATTAAAAGCAGGAACTTACGCTATTTTTACAATTCCTGAAGCTAAATCTTGGGATGTTATATTTTATACAGATTATCAAGGAGGTGGAGCTCCAGCCGAATTAGATGACTCCAAAATAGCGGCTCGTTTAAAGGCGGATGTATATCCTATTGAAATGGATATTCAAACGTTTACAATATCTATCGACGATATCACTAATAATTCTGCTGTAATAGGTATGATGTGGGAGAAAACTTATGTAGGTGTAGAATTTAAGGTGCCAACTGATAAAACCGTGTCTGCATCTATAGAAAGTGCAATGGCAGGACCATCGGCTAACGATTATTATGCTGCTGCTGTTTATCATTTTCAAGAAGGAAAAGATATAAATCAAGCAAAAGAGTGGATGGATAAAGCTATGTCTATGTCTAAAGAACCACGTTTTTGGCAACTACGTCAACAATCTTTAATTTATGCAAAAGCTGGAGATAAGAAAGAGGCTATTAAAATTGCAAAAAAATCTTTAGCAGCTGCAAAAGAAGCTAACAATGCAGACTATATTAAAATGAATGAAGACTCGTTAAAGGAATGGGGAGCGAAGTAATTATAAATTTCTAAGGCTATTTAGCTTATAGATAAAATAATCATTATGAAAAACGCAACTCATTTGAGTTGCGTTTTTTATTATTTTTGATACTGTAAACCAATCAAGTTTCTAATTGTGTCTAAGGTTTTAATTAATTGCCGACTTTTTTCAAAAGTCATAATATCACTTTCAGTTTTATTGATTCTAATGAGTTGATTGAAATGTTCAATTTCATAACTGTATCCTATAGTTTTATAATTAAAGGACTTTAGTTCGGAATTGCCATTCTTATCAATTAAGGTAACTGTTGAAGGTTCATGGAAACGTCCATTAATTTTTATGGTGCCCTCTTCACAGTAAAATATAGCTTCGGTGTTGGTTTCTTCTAAAAGGGTGCTTTTTAAATGCGCCTCTGCATTTTTATATTGAAACAGAATTTCACATTCTGAATCCGCACCAGTATCGAAAAATTTCGCTGTAGCAGAGATGTTTTCCGGATGACCTAAAGAGGAAAGTGCAGCGAAAACAGGATAGATTCCAATGTCTAATAAACTGCCACCACCTACAGATTTATCGAAAACTCTTGATGATTCATCATAGTTTGGGTGAAATCCGAAATCAGCTTCTAGTTTTACAATACTCCCAAAATACTTCTTTTCTAGCAATTCTAAAACATAACGGAAATGTGGCAGGAAAATCGTCCACATCGCTTCCATTAGTAGTGTATTATTTTCTTTTGAACGTTGAATCATATCATCAACTTCTAATAAATTTATGGCGAATGGCTTTTCACACAGTACCGGTTTTTTATGGTTAAGACATAAAATGGTATGTGATTTATGAAAACTATGAGGTGTAGCGATATATATGGCATCTATTTTAGGATCGGATGCTAAATCTTCATAATGTCCATAAGCTGAATCAGCGTTAAATTTTTGTGCAAAATTTTTAGCTTTATCTATACTTCGAGAAGCAATACCTTGAAGATTGCAATTAGGGACCGTAATTAAATCACTAGCAAATTTGGAGGCTATTTTACCTGCACCAATTATGCCCCAGTTAATATTTTTAGAATTCATTACACTAGTTTTTTAGGCAATATGGCTTGTAAAATATTAGCAATGCCAATAACTAAGATACAACCGAAAAGGTTTAACCATAGATAAGGCATCCACTCTAACCACCAGCCAATGACAACAATGGCTTGTGTAATTAATGCCCCTACAAATACCGCATTTCCTTTTATGTATTTAAAGAAGAAAGCGAGTAGAAATATGCCTAGAACATTACCATAAAATATAGATCCTATAATATTGACAAGCTGAATTAAGTTTTCTGCTAGGTCGGCGAAACAGGCTATTATAATCGCTATTATTCCCCAGCCTAAGGTGAACCATTTGGTCATAGTTACCATATGTTCTTCGCCTTTATCTTCCTTCAGGTTTCTTCCATATAAATCAATTGAAGTAATGGTGGCTAATGCATTAATTTCTGAGGCTGTAGAAGACATGGCTGCAGATAAAATTACTGCTAATAATAATCCGATTAATCCAGTTGGCAGATGATTTAAAATAAACCGAATAAACATATAATCCCTGTCATTGGTCTGTGTATCTTTTGCAGCATCATTATATAAGGCATCGAGCGCGGCAGATTTTTCTTTGTAAGTTGAACTTTCGGTGTTTACTTCTAAGTTTTTTACTTCCTCTTGAAGTCTATCATAGGCGACTCCATATTCTGGATCAACAGCCTTTTTAATTAAAAATTTTGAACGTAAACGATAGGATTTTTCTAATATGTTTAAATCAGCCAATTGTTTTCTCGAGTTGGCCTCATTACCATTAGATTGCGCTAATTGCAATGATAGCTTATTTTTCTTTTCAAAAAGTTCAGCTTGCTGATCTTGAAGTGTTCTATAATCATCACCATATTCTGAGGCTAAAACCGTCTCTGTCGATTTATCTATAAAATTTAAAGGTGAAGGATTAAATTGATAAAACACAAATACCATTACACCAACGAGTAAAATGAAAAATTGCATCGGTACTTTAAGCATACCGTTAAACATTAATCCCATTTGCATTTCTTTCATAGATTTTCCAGAGAGATAACGTTGTACCTGGCTTTGATCGGTTCCAAAATATGAGAGCATTAGGAAGGTACCTCCAATTAAACCGGTCCAAACCGTATATCTATTTTCTAAATCAAACGAAAAATCTAAAACTTGCATTTTCCCTGATGCACCTGCAATATCGATGGCATCTAAGAAAGTAACTTCGTCTGGAATTAAGTTGATGATGATAACCAATGCCGCTACCATTCCTGCGAAAATCACAAACATTTGTTGTTTTTGTGTAACGGTAACAGCTTTAGTTCCACCCGAAACGGTATAAATAATGACTAAAACGCCAATAATTATATTTAAGGTAACGATATTCCAACCTAAAACGACAGATAAAATTATGGCAGGAGCAAAAATGGTTATTCCAGCCGCCAAACCCCGTTGAATTAGAAAGAGAATAGCTGTTAGACTTCGGGTTTTGAGATCGAATCTGTTTTCGAGAAACTCGTAAGCCGTATAAACTTTAAGCCGATGGTATAGCGGGATAAATACTAAACATATTATAACCATCGCAATAGGAAGTCCGAAATAAAACTGAACAAATCCCATGCCATCAGAAAATGCTTGTCCGGTGGTAGATAAAAATGTAATGGCACTTGCCTGTGTAGCCATTACGGATAGACCAATTGTCCACCATTGTGTGGTATTGCCACCTTTAATATAATCCTGTGCGTTTTTTCGACCTCTGGTTTTCCATGTACCGTAACCCACAATTGTGGCTAAAGTAGCGATTAAAACGGTCCAATCAATCCAATCTAAAGTTTGTGGCATTGTAAATTTTTAAGCGAATGAGGCCGTTATAAAGTAAAATAGTATAATGTAAAGTGCATTGGCAATTAAAACAGCCGTATACATTTTATTCCATTTTTGTTTTGGTTGAATGTTGTTTTGGTTGTGCATTGTGATGGTTATTAGTTAGTTCTTTGTGGTTGGTTTATTAGTAGTTGTCGCAAAATTTTAATTTTTAAAAGACCGTTCATCGGCTTTTTCTGCGGATAGTAAGTTAGTGAAAATTCTGAAAGCTCCAGTCACTCCAGCAGGAAATTCTCTAAAAAAGCTCAATCCCGTATATATATAATTGCCTTTTCCGTATTTAGCGACCAATAAAGCTCCCTTTTTTAAACTTTCTCCTTTATCTTTTGAAGCTAGTAATGGCGTGAATTCTTTAGACCATTCATCTGGGAAATACAAACCACGTTCTTGCACCCAGCCTTCAAAATCTGCGCTAGTAATTTTATTAGGAAAATTTAACAACGGATGATTTGGTTCTAAAATCACTACATCGGCATTTTCATCAGTAACTCTATCTCTGGACAATTGTAAACCGTAAGGTGCTAAATTATCTACTTTTATACCTCTGTTGGTATTGTATTGAATGATTAAATTTCCACCGTCTTTTACGTAATCTAATAAAAATCTTTGTTTAAATTTTAAGTCATCCACAATATTATACGCTCTTATGCCAACAACAATGGCATCAAAATTAGATAAGTTATCTGGCGAAATTTGTTCAGGTGCAATAATGGTAACGTTATAACCGATTTGTCTTAAGCTTTCTGAAACCACATCTCCTGCACCTTCGACGTAGCCAATATTAGTGCCACGTTTTTCAATATTCAATCGTACGACTTTGCTTTTACTAGGCATTAAAACTGTCTGAAAAGGAATATGTGTATAATCGATTTCTATAAGTTCGTCAGAATAATTCTCACCATCAATATTTACAATGGGTGTTATTAATCCCTCACTTTGATTTTTTGGAGGAATAATTGTAAAAACTACCTTTTGAACATCTCCTTTATTAACAATTTGAACTTTTTGTTTTTCAGGATAAACTTCCCAATCTTTTGGATATGCCATTTTCACATAGCCTTCTATAATATCTTTACCCGCTTTTATAGTGACTTCAATTTCTTTTTGTTGTTCATTTTCAAAAATATAGACATCGCTGCTCAAACTCGCCGATACCATAGGAATGATTTCAAAGGGTCTATACAATTCGCCTTTTTCTGGTTTGGAATACCGATAGATGACCGGTTTACTGAAACTTATTGGTGTTCCTTCAATCCTTAAATTAAAATCTACAAAAACGGCTCGTGGAGTTTCTGGTAAGCCAATTAATTCTTGGTCTTTTACATCGTACATGCCTAAAGTACTTTGTGTGTTTAACCAATATGGAGTCGTGTAATTTTTAGTATTTGGAATTGTAATTCCTTCTTCAAAATTCAATCTTTGATTAGAAGGTAAGGTTATATTTTTAGAAATTCCGCTTTCAATTCCCGACAACTCATAAGATACCAAATCAATGTTAGCTGAACTTCTGTTTAGAACTTCCATATCTAAAGTCACCTCAGAATTAGGTGTAGCATTTGGACTTTTTGCAGAAACTTCGAGATATAAACCAGCACAGGCTTCAATGATTGTTTTTATTTCACGCGTTTTAACAGTCTTCCAATGGTTGTTTTTTAGATTTTGAATTAATTTATAAGCCTCTAAAAGTTGTGGTAAATGTGACGACGGATTTTTAAAATTGAAATTCGTTTCAACCGATTTCAGAATCGTTTCTATGGCTTTTCCGCCATCAACTCTGTTCCAAGATGTATCAATTCCTGAGAAAATATTATTACTTTCATTAAGCGGTTCGCCTTTTAAAAATTCAATATATTCTTGCTGAGATCCACGTTGCGATAAACGCCCAAATCCTTGACTTAAATGCTGGCTACTAGCCAAAGAGGCCACTTCGTTATTAGATAATCCCTTGTTTGAATAATACTGACCAATATCAAAATTGAGCATGTTGCTTTTATCTAATTTGTCGAATTCTTCTTGACTTCCATATCTCCACCAAGAGGTGTTATAGAACAAACGTTTAGGTTGCCAAGTTTCAGTGAAATTTAATTGTGAGGGATATTTTGATACATCATTGGCCAAATCAAAAGCTTCTATGCTCAACGTGGCAGAAGCGGTATGATGGCCATGGGTTTCTCCAGCTCTTCTGTGGTCAAAACGGTTGATGATCACGTCGGGCTTAAACTCACGAATCGCCCAAACCACATCTGATAACACGGCATCTTTATTCCAGATTTCTAAAGTTTCATCGGGATGTTTTGAATAGCCGAAATCATTGGCTCTTGTAAAACGTTGTTCGCCACCATCGATACGTCTTGCGGCTAATAATTCTTGTGTTCTAATCACACCTAAAAGCTCTCTAATTTCAGGACCGATAAGGTTCTGTCCGCCATCGCCTCGTGTTAAGGATAAATAGGCCGTGCGTGCCTTGACTTCGTTAGACATGTATGAAATAAGTCGTGTGTTTTCATCATCTGGATGCGCAGCGATATATAGAACGGATCCTAAAACATTAAGTTTTTGAACGGTTTCGTAAATTTCTGATGCGTTGTAAGTTTTTGGTTTTTGGGCTTGAAGTGAAAATATAGTGCCTAAGAGAAGCAAAAGACAGAGTCTAATTTTGTACATGTTATAGCAGAGTTAATTCCTCATCAAATATAGAAAAGTTGGTAGGTAATAGCGGTGCTTTTGGATTTTTTTAACATTGGATAAGACTTTATACGGATTCGAGAATTTTTTAAAGATTCCGAATAGCATCAAAGCATATCGGTGACTAAAATTAATTATGGCTACAACCACTTCTTACGCTTAAAATAATACAGCAAGCCCAAAAACATTAAAAACATCACTCCCAAAAGCACAAAATAACCGTAACGATATCTTAGCTCTGGGATGTACTCAAAATTCATTCCGTAGATACCTGCAAGAAAGGTTAGCGGAATAAAAATTGAAGACATTATGGTAAGGACTTTCATTACTTCATTCATCTTATTGCTAATGGTAGTCATGTACATGTCCATTAAACTCCAAATCATTTCACGGTAGATATCTATGTTTTCAGATACCTGAATTAAATGGTCGTAAACATCCCTGTAATAGGTGAGTGTGCGTTTGTAGATAAGTGGATGTTCGCCTTTTTCAACGCGGTTGATGATTTCACGAAGCGGAAATATAGCACGACGGACTTTTAAGATTTCACGCTTTAATTGTTGGACTTCAATATTAATATCCTCTTTGGCTGTGCCAGAAAATAAATCGGTTTCTAAATCTTCAATTTTGTTGCCTAAGGTTTCAATGATGCTAAAATAATTATCTACAACGGCATCAATTAAAGCGTATAATAAATAATCTGATTTTAACCCTCTAATACGACCATTCCCTGAGCGGATGCGTTCTCGAACGTTATCAAACACATCACCTTCAGATTCTTGAAAAGACAATACATAATTCTTACCTAAAACAAAACTTACTTGTTCAATAACTATATTTTCGTCACTATCGTAATACAACATTTTAAGAACCACAAAAAGATAATCATCATATTCGTCAATTTTAGGACGTTGTGTGGTATTTACAATATCTTCGAGAACAAGCGGATGCAAATCATATTGTTTACCAATATGTTCTATTTCTTTTATTGAGTTTAAGCCATCTATGTTTATCCAAGAAATTGAATCCGTATCTTTAAAAGAAATGGCATCTTCGATATTGGTTAATTCGCTTTCTTTTATACTATCCTTGTTATAATCGAAGGATTCTATACGCAGTTGCTTGTCGGTTTTAGTTCCCGTATAGACTAAGGTACCTGGGGCTTTACCAGTATGCTTTTTATGATTCTGTGTGCGTTTTTTAGCGGTTCTTTTCTTCATAGGTTATAAAATACTTGTATCGTCCAAAGCATCTTTTTGCATTAAAGTTACAGCTTTTTGAAGAATGAGATTATTAGGATAAGTTGTAATGTTGCCATTATCTTCTCTTAAAATAAGCTGAAACGCCCTAATATCTTCTATAATAGCTTCGATGGGGGCGTCTTTATCATGAATTTTAATTTTATCACCCACTTTATAGGGAAAGGAAAAGAACATAATAACGCCAGAGGTTATATTACTTAGAATGGACCAAATAGCAAATAAACCAATGCCAATCACCGCAAATACCGAAGAGAAAATTAATGAAATTTGTTGAGGCTCCACTCCTAAAATAATGGACTCAATTAATATTGCAATTAGTACAATTACCACGGTGACATTTCGACCTATCAATGTGGCACGCGCTTCTGTAGTCCCACTTTTATGTCCTATTTTTTTTACAGTTAAGACAATTATTTTTCGAGTTGTAAATAATATTACAAACAGTATGGTTGTATATATAATTTCGGTTTGATATAACTGAAAATAGTTTGGCATTCTTATTATTTTTATCACTATTAATTACCGAATTCTCGGAACTAAATTTAGTTCTTTTTACATGTAGTCTTGATACTTGCGAGTTATGTTTATAAAAAAACAGCGTGTCCGAAGTCGTGCAATGATTACATGAATTTACTAACAAATATAATCTAGATTCCTTTAATTTGATTATTGCAATTTTAAAGTTTTTCTAAGGTTTAGGTCGGAATTATTATTCTTAGTCCAATAGTCCGATTTTAAAGTTTCTAATTTTGAAGCCTTAGTTGTTAATACCGAAGCCGTATCTCCATAACCACTTAAAAACCGTTCTTCCCACCCCATTATATCGAAAGGAAAATTAGGATTAAAATTAATTTTTAGTGTCCTGTTTAAATCACTATATGTCAACGTGTATGTATCTTTGTCGAGACGTGCTGTGGCGTCGTAAGTTTTGAAGTTTTCGTGTTTTAATCTTAAATATTCAAGGGATGGTATCATTTTAATGTTTCCCGTGGGTAAGGACTTTGGATCTAGTCTCAATTTAGTCCAAATTTCATTTTCTGTCCACGTCTTTTCGAGTTGAAATTTTTCATCTGCTTCGCCTTGAAAATAAGAGTGTGATTGTATTTCAAATTTATCTCGATTATTCAGTTGTGTATAAACTTGTCCGCACCATTCTTGCACAGATGCCGAAATTTTTAGCGCGTGTTGATTATTGACTACAGGGTAGAATGTACTCTGCATTATGGAATAAGGATAAAGGCCTGTATTGAAATTTTTAGTAGCATTTAGCTTTAATATCGGAATATTGTTGTCGCTATAATTATCCGCTTTTACTTGCGCTTTGGGCAGGAAATCTTCAGTTACAAAAATTAAAACAGCCGTTCCTTTTCGTATTTCGCCATATCGCGCTTGCTCTAATTTATACGATGTGATTTCTGCTTCACCATTATACCAATAATCTTTAAATTCTGAAGTTAATTTGGTAACTGGTCTTAAAGAGTCGGATTTAGGTTGCGATATTGAGCGTTTCGGGTTCTCGGAGGCTTCATTAGGGGGTTCTTTGCAAGAAGTGACGATTATTAATGGTCCTATTAATAAAAGGAGTATTGTATTAGGGTTTATTAGCTTTATCATGATTATTTGAATGTAGTAATGTTAACAAAGCACTTCGATTTACGTCTTAATCTACTATGAAAAAAATGGTATTCATTTGAGTAATGCTCAGTGTACTAAATCCTAATAAAGATAAGGCTCTAAAAATCGTCTGCAATGGTATTTAACGTTTCGTAAAGTAAATGCGTAGGCAAGCCAACAACATTATTGTATGAGCCTTTTATACTTGTGATTGCAATGGCACCAATCCATTCTTGAATGCCGTACGCACCAGCTTTGTCCATAGGTTTAAAATTGTGAATGTAGTAGCGAATTTCGTCATCAGTCAACGCTTTAAATGTTACTTCGGTTACCGTGTTTACGATACGCTGTTCAGATTTTAAAGTGAAACAAACTGAGGTTACTACTTCATGAACTTTGTTGCTCAAGGATTTTATCATGTGGAACGCGTCGTCTTCATCTTTTGGTTTACCAATGGCATTGCCGCCTAACCAAACTATGGTATCGCTTGTAATAAGAATATCTTTACTTCTTAATGATTCAGTAAAAGGTTCAGCTTTTAATTTTGCTAAAAAATCGGTTATTTCTTCACGCTTTAGATGTTCCGGATAAATTTCATCAACTGGTTTTAATTGTATGTCAAAATCGAGATGCATGGCTTTTAGAAATGCATGACGACGAGGTGATGCCGAGGCTAGAATAATGTTGAAATCTTTTAGTTTATCCTTTAACATATTATTTCAAGATGAAGTTATAAAGCAATAAAGATAGCATTCCGGTAAGCATTACCAATTTTAAGATAAGACTTATGTGTTGGTATTGTGTTTTTCGTTCGGCATTAAAAAGTTTAATGCAAATGTAAATAAGCGGAGCTATAACAAAAATTAAAAAATAACCGACAACAACTTGCTGCTTAAATAAATAAGTAATAACGTAATAGATTATTGAAAATATGGAAATTAATGCGACAACGAATGTTATTTTAGTCGCGCGATCTCTTCCTATTAATACAGGTAACGTTTGGATGCCAACATTATGATCGCCATCAATATCTTCTATATCTTTCACCATTTCTCTGACCAAATTTATCATAAATGCGAAGATGGCATAATCTTTAATAATATTAATAAAGGTGGTTTGAACTGTTTTATTGTCTGCGTTCATAGCAGGGATGAGTTCAAAAATACCCACCAATAAAATACTTAGTGCCACCACTACTGAAACTACAACATTGCCGACAATTGCAATTTGTTTTAACGAAGAGGAATAGATGTAGAGTAGAGCTGAGGCGACAAAAAATATGGCAAAAAATCCAGATTTTCCAATGCCGTTTGCTAAATAAAAACCGATACCAACACCAACAATATTCAGTAGCATAAAAAGTGTTGTAGCCGTTTTTTCAGAAATGTAAGTATTGATGAGTAATTTATTAGGCTTGTTGATTTTATCGGTGTGAACATCATAAATATCATTAATGATATAACCACCTGCTGCTATACAGAGCGTAGACAAAACTAATAAGAAAAAGTTGAAATCGCTCAGCGTTATTAAAACACCATGACTTTCTCTAAACGGTAATAATAGCGCATACTTTATTAAATATTGCATGAGCGCAATCATCAATAAATTTTTCCAACGAATTAAATTAAGAAAGTGAATCATTTGAGGGTTAATGGGATAATATTTGTTTGATTAAGTAGTAGGCGCCAAACGCAACGATAAGAAAAACAATTACACTAATAATAGAGGTTTGCTTTAAAAGTTTGCGTTCTTGTCGCCTTATGTTGTCTTTTATTTTTTGTTTATCGTCTTTTGTTAAGTCTTTGTGTAAAAAATGTATTTTATAATGCAAATGTGCTTCAAGGTCTAATTTTTCCTTATAAATTGAAAAGGGTTTAGTTGCTTTTAGATTATATGATTGTTGACTGTTACCAAAACCGATATATCCAAACCCTGTGCTATGTCGTCGTCTATTGGACATGTATTTGTTTACTTATTTTATAGATAGTTTCACCTATTATTTTATGCAGTGACGCAACAGTTGTGAACGGAGCTGAATTCTCTTGTTCTAATCATACTTAGCATTAAAATTACCAGTCCATTTATTTTGAACTTTCAACACCTGTTCTATAACATCTCTTACGGCTCCTTTTCCACCACTTCTATGAGAAACATATTTTGAAATCGCTTTTATCTCAGGGACCGCATCCTGAGGACAACAAGGTAAACCGACCAGTTTCATAACAGGATAATCTGGGATATCATCTCCCATATACAACACTTGCGATTTAGAAAGATTGTGCTTATTTAAATAGTCAGTAAGTTGTTCGATCTTATTATGCGCACCTAAAAAAATGTCTTTTATACCCAAACCAGCTAAACGCTTTCGAACACCTTCATTAGAACCACCTGAAATAATACAGAGATTAAATCCGGCATCGATAGCTGTTTTTAGTGCGAAACCGTCCTTAATATTCATGGTTCTTAGCATTTCGCCGTCCGTAGTAACGGATATTGTGCCATCGGTAAGAACACCATCTACATCAAAAATAAATGTGGTTATGTCTGCTAGATATTCTTTGTAGCTTTTATCGTCGTTCATTGGTTGTTTTATTTTTAATTGGCTTTTCCTTTTCTTGGTCGGTAGTTTTTAACACCATGCGTTTTTTTAATAGAGGATGTTAGCATTTTATAAATGGCTTCATGCTCTTCTTTCTCAATTAACTTTAATTGTCGCTTTATGGTTTTTTTGTCATTACGCTTAGCAGGACCTGTCTGTGCCATAAAAGGGGACATATTTTGAATTTTTTTTGCGGTTTCTTCAATTAAAGGATGCAAGATTTCAAATTCTATATTTTTTGTTTCACAAATTTCGTGACCAATTCTATACAATTGATTCGTGAAATTATTAACAAAAACAGCGGCTAAATGTAGTGTTTGACGTTGTTCGGTTGTGATTTTATGAGGTTTACAACCCGTAGCTTTTGCTAAATCTTTTAAAATTTTTAAATTCTCTTTTTCATAAACTTCAATACAAATTGGAACTTCTGTAAAATCGATTTCTGCATCTTTAGAAAATGTCTGCAAAGGATAAAAAACACCAATCTTGTTTTTCTTATCTATATCGTGCATCGCAACACTTCCGGAAGTATGAACAACAAGACGATTTGTAAATGGTAAATCAGAAGAAAATTGGGCAATATCGTCATCACTAATCGCCATAATATAAACGTCAGCGTTCTTTATTTCTGTCAACGAATCTGTTATTTCCACTTCATTGGCATAAGAAGAAATTGAAGTTCGATTACGATTATACCATTGCGTAACGGTCACGGCATCCGAACTTGAAAATGCTTTATATAAATGTGTGCCAACATTACCGGCACCGAGTAATATAACTGAAATCATGCTGTAAAAGTACTAAGATTTCTTATCTTAGAATGATAAGAATGGGATTAAAAGAATAACTTTGAAATAATGAATAAAAAAGACATTAAAACAAGAGAAGATATATTTCAATTGGTATCCAAATTTTATGAAAAGGTCAGAAAAGATGAAAAATTAGGGCCATTTTTCGACGAAACAATAAAGGATTGGGAAGCTCACTTAGAACATTTAACGACATTTTGGGAATCGAGCTTATTTCTAAAAACTAAATTTTATGGTAATCCATTAGAGGCGCATACTAACGTAGATAAAGCATTTAACCATAGTATTACCGAATTACATTTTGGCTTATGGTTAAATTTATGGTTTCAAACTATCGATGAATTATTTGAGGGTGATTATGCCGAAAATGCAAAACGACGTGCACGGAAGATGGGTACATTTATGTATATGAATATTTTTGCTGCAAGAAATTCCTAATTTTCTATAAGCTTCTACTTAAATTTGCGATCTAAATTTTAATATGTATATATGGGTTTGCTAAAAGAGTTCAAAGAGTTCGCTGTTAAAGGTAATATGATGGATATGGCTGTAGGAATTATTATTGGTGCAGCATTTAATAAAGTTATCGATGTTTTGGCTAAGCAAGTTATATTGCCTCCAATATCCTTATTAACTGATGGAGTTACATTTGGGGATAAAAAATGGGTTTTAAGAGAGGCTAGTGTAGATGCATCTGGCACCACCATTACAGAAGAAGTTGCGGTAGCCTATGGACAATTATCCGAAGTCTTTTTAGATTTTATTATTATTGGTTTTACAGTGTTTATCATCGTAAAATTTATGAATAGGTTACGAGCAAGATCACAAGATACCAAGGATAAAACCGTAGTGACGCCGAAAGATATTCAATTGCTATCCGATTTGAAAGAGTTAATGCAAGAGCAAAACAATATGCTAAAGACGAAACCTAGAAATTAATAGAATTTTAACAACTTTTGAAGCGATAAACGGCCTATCTAAATCGTTAAAATACCATATCTTTGCGCGAGCTTATAAAAGCCATAGTTATGCAAAAAAAAATCGCTAATTTCCTATTTTCTACAAAACTTACCGCGTTCTTATTTATTGCTTTTGCCGTCGCCATGGCAGTTGGTACTATTTTAGATAGGAACATGGACACTTCACCGACTCCATACACGAGAACATTAATTTATAATGCTTGGTGGTTTGAAGCGATAATGGTTTTCTTCATTATTAACTTTATGGGTAATCTCTTTAGATACCGCTTATATAAAAAAGAAAAGTGGGCTACATTAATTTTACATGTCTCTTTTATTTTTATTCTCTTCGGTGCGTTTATTACGCGTTATGTTGGTTTTGAAGGGATGATGCCAATTAGAGAAGGTGAAACAGAAAGCGAATTCTTCTCAAGAAAAACGTACATAAGCGGACGAATTATTGGTGATTTTGAAATTAACGGTCAATTACAGCAAAGAAAAATAGAAGAAGAAGTTGATTTTTCGCCTAGATTAGATAATACTTTTAATAAGACTTTTGATTATGGTAAAACGGAAGTTACTGTTAAGCTTAAAGAATTAATTCAAGGAGCAGAAAAAGATATTATTTCGAGTGAATCTGGCAAACGTTATTTAAAAATAGTAGAAGCAGGGCAAGGTGCTCCTCACAATCATTTTTTAGAAGAAGGCAAAGTTGCGAATTTGCATAATGTTTTAATATCATTAAACAAGTATCAAGATGGTGCTATAAATATTTCTGAAACTGATAAAGGCCTCTTTATTCAGTCTCCTTATGATGGCGAATATATGACCATGGCAACTGGTGCTACAGGTAAATTGGTTAAGGATAGTTTACAACCTTTAATACTTAGGTCGCGCTATATTATAGGTAATATGCAATTTGTATTGCCTAAACCTATTGTGAAAGGTGATTTTGGTATTGTTAAGAAATCACAACTATTAAAAGGCGATGAAGATGGCCTAATTTTCGAAGTTTCTGCAAATGGCGAGACCAAAGAAATCGGTGTTTTAGGTGGTCCGAGCATAAATAGTAGTTATGAAGAGTTTGAAATAGGTGGCTTAGAGATGGCATTGAAATACGGGCCTAAAATGCTGCAATTGCCTTATGAAATAAAATTGAATGATTTTATTGCTGAAAAATACCCAGGAACGGAAAAAGCGTATTCATCTTACGAAAGTAAGGTGACAGTTTTGGATAAAGAAGCTGGTGATTTTGATTATCATATATATATGAATCATGTTTTAGATCACAAAGGCTATCGCTTCTTTCAAGCTAGTTTTGATCCCGATGAAAAAGGGACTGTACTTTCTGTAAATCATGACTTTTGGGGAACGTATATTACTTACGCAGGTTATATGCTTTTGTACTTTGGATTAATGGCTATTCTATTTGCTAAAAATACACGTTTTGATGAAATCCGTAAAAGGTTGAATAAACTGAAAGAAAAGAAAGCAAAAATGATGACTATGATTTTGCTTTTTCTAAGTTTTTCTGGTTTTGCTCAGATGCACTCAGAAGACGAAGGTCACAATACTGCTAAGAAACCCGTCAAAGAACAAATAGATTCTATTCTAAGAGTTCATATTACTCCTAAAGAGCACGCTCAGAAATTTTCTGAAATGGTGATCCAAGACTATAGTGGGCGTATGATGCCAATGCATACTTATGCTTCAGAAATGTTACGTAAAATTAGTAAAAGTGATGTTTATGAAGAGTTTAATGCCGATCAAATTTTTCTGTCTATACAAGAAAGTCCAATGCTTTGGTACAACGTTCCGATTATATACTTAACCCCTAGGAAGGCAGATTCTATAAGAAATATTATTGGTGTCGATTCAGATCAGAAACATGTAAGTTTACTTGATTTTTTCACAGCAAATGGTCGCAATAAATTAGGGCCATATATAGAAGATGCATTTAATGCACAAATACCAAGTGGACATCAAAAGGAAATTAAAGAAACCTATAACCGTTTAAGTATTTTATCAGATGCTATTGAAGGACGCAGTATAAAAATATTCCCTGTTCCTAATGATGAAAACAATAAGTGGATTTCATCAAAAGAGTTTAGAGATGAAGGGTATAGAGATAAAATTGAAGATACGCTGTATGGTAATTTTATAAATAACGGTTTTGTGGCTTATTTAGTGACCTTAAATAATGCAAAGGAAACTGGAGATTATTCTAAAGCCGAAGAACTATTAACAGGTATTAAAAAGACTCAGCACAAATTTGGTAGTGAGGTAATGTTATCAGATGAAAAGATAAAGTATGAAATTTTGTACAATGACTACGATATTTTTAAACGTCTTTTTAGTTGGTATATGTATGCAGGGACATTATTATTTGTGCTTATCATCGCTCAGATTTTTAAATACAAAAATCGTGCTTTAAAAATAGCAATCAATCTCATGTTAGGCGTAGTAGCGCTGCTTTTTGTATTACATACCTTAGGATTAATCTGGAGATGGTATTTGTCTGGACATGCACCATGGAGTGATGCTTATGAATCTATGATTTATGTCGCTTGGTCCACTATGCTGTTTGGTTTTATTGTAGGAGTTACCAAAAGAAAAGATAGGAGCCCAGAACTGAATAAAGTTAAAGATAAGAAGCAATCATTTACGAGTAAAATTACTACGTCGAGTATAACAGTGGCAGCAGGTGCCTTTGTAACCTCAATGATTCTTATGATAGCACATTGGAATTGGATGGATCCTGCAATTGGGAATTTAGAGCCTGTATTGCAAGGTTATTGGTTAATGATTCATGTTTCGGTTATCGTGGCGAGTTATGGACCATTCACATTAGGTATGATTTTAGGAGTAGTATCATTATTGTTAATGATTTTTACGACTAAAGAGAACAAAGAACGCATGCTCATTAATATTAAAGAGCTCACCATAATTAATGAAATGGCGTTAACGGTTGGTCTTGTAATGTTAACTATTGGTAACTTCCTTGGTGGCATGTGGGCAAATGAAAGTTGGGGGCGATATTGGGGATGGGATCCAAAAGAAACTTGGGCTCTAATAAGTATTATGATATATGCTTTTGTAATCCATATGCGCTTAGTACCGGGCTTAAGAAGTCGATGGTTATACAACTTAATGTCTATCCTCGCTTTTGCTAGTATTTTAATGACCTATTTTGGGGTTAATTTTTATCTCGCAGGACTACATTCGTACGCGAGTGGAGATCAAATATTGAGCGTGAAATTTATTGCAATTACATTGGGAATTGTCGCGGTTCTTGGTTTTTTCTCATACAGACAATTTAGGAAGCATTATAAAAAATAATGAAATTTAGTACAGGATTTATATTAATTGGTTGATAGATGTAATTTTTATCAATCAATTTTTGTTTAGAGTCTGAAGTATTACCATCATTTTTTTTAAATTTAGGGTTTATAAGAATTAAATTATGTCAAAGAAAACACCAGGGTTAAATACGATTTGTACACATATAGGAGAAATTAAAGACGAGCAATACAAAGGGGCAGTATCTCCTATGTATTTAAGCACATCTTACGAATTTATGGATGTAGACGTTAAACGCTATCCGAGATATTTCAACACCCCGAACCAAGTACACTTAGCAAAGAAAATAGCTGCTTTAGAACACGCGGAATCGGCCATGATTTTTGGCTCGGGAATGGCTGCAATAAGTACGATGTTTTTAGCCTTTTTAAGACAGGGAGATCATTTAGTGGTTCAGAATACTTTATATGGAGGAACATTGAATTTTATTAAAGAAGAGTTTCCAAAATATGGCATAGAATATACTTTCACTAATGGTTATAAAGTTGACGATTTTGAGGCTGCAATTCAACCTAATACTAAATTGATTCATATTGAGACTCCTTCAAATCCATTGATGACCATTACAGATATCAGAGCTATTGCTGAACTCGGAAAGTCTAAAGATATTTTTACCTCAATTGATAATACCTTTGCATCGCCTGTAAATCAAAACCCAATGGATTTAGGTATAGATATGGTGATGCATTCTGCTACAAAGTATTTTGGAGGTCATAGTGATATTTTGGCAGGAGCTGTAGCGAGTTCTGACGAAAATATTGAACGTATTTGGAATGTGGGAAAAAATTTAGGAGGAAGCTTAAGTGATATGACCGTTTGGATGTTAGAACGAAGTATGAAAACCTTAGGATTGCGAGTAAAAGCACAAACAAAAAACGCTATGAAATTGGCTAAGTGGCTAGAGAAGCATCCTAACGTTTCTAAAGTTAATTATCCAGGATTAAAATCGCATCCAGAATATAAATTAGCAAAGTCGCAAATGAGCGGATTCGGTGCCATGCTATCTTTTGAGTTGATAGGGGAATTGGATGCACTTCAATTTCAAAAAGAATTGAAATTGATTAAATCGTCTATGAGTTTAGCAGGAATTGAGAGTACTATGCTGTCGCCACATCTTACTTCTCATTCATTACTATCTCAAGAAGAGCGAGATGCTATTGGACTTAGTAACCAATTGATTCGTTTTTCTGTGGGTATTGAAAATGTAAAAGATTTAAAACAAGATATTAATCAAGCTATGGATGCTTTAAGGTAGGTTTTGATCTTCTAGAATCTGTTTTTATACTAATTCCTATTTGAATTCTGTTAAGGTTATTTTTTTTAATGTGATGTTTCAAATAATCAATTTCAAATTGGGTGTTCTGAAACAGGTTAATACCTAAGCCTATAAAGAATCGGTTTTCATGAAACGATTGATCCTGGAAATTTATGAAGGGTTCCTCCTTTAGCGAAACAAAAATGCTTTTGTTAATAGCGTATTTGAAACTTAAACGATAGCGAAATCTATGTTGAATATCATTTTTATCTACGGCATTTAAAAAACGTTGTTCTAATCTAAAACGGTGCTGTACACTAAACATTTTAAGTTTGTGGGTATAAGTGTATTGCTCAAATATTCTGTTTTCTTTTGTATTTGGACGCTTGTCATAACCTAAAACAGTATCAATATCTAAATAAGCATAAGCGAGACTAAAAGTGTGATTCTGATTTAAATGGTAATTAGTAGATAGACTTACAAAGACCAAATTAAAATTGGCCGTAGGTTCATAGAATCGTAATTCACCGTAAGGACTCATACTAAATTGGTCTGTAAATCGATGGTTAAGTCCAAGTGCGTACCAAGAACCAAGGTAATCTTCAGAAGTTTTTTGAGCGTACAATGCCTTCTGAAATAGAATGGAAATGAGGAATATATGTAATAAGAATTTCATTTGTATAATAAAATAAAAAAGAGCCTATTTCTAGGCTCTTTTCAGTCATGGAAATATTAAATGTGATCGTGTAATTGATGGTGTTCATCAATTAATGGACCGCCTTCAATAATTTGTTCTGAAGCTTCGCTAGCAAATTTTTCAAAATTTAAATGGAAAGAATGTGCTAGTTGAATAGATTTACTGATATACTGACCTTTATTGTCCCAAGTATTCATAGGATCTAATATATCCTCAGGTACATTCGGACATGTTTTAGGCATAAATAATCCGAAAATAGGATGTTGTTCAAAATCCACATTCTCTAATTTTCCGTCAAGAATAGCCGTAATCATTGCTCTGGTATATTTTAATTTTATACGAGAACCCACTCCGTAAGGTCCTGCACTCCAGCCTGTATTTATTAACCATACATTTACGCCTGCATCTTGCATTTTTTTACTCAACATCTCTGCATAAACCGTTGGGTGTAATGGCATAAATGGTTCTCCAAAACATGCTGAGAATGACGGTACTGGTTCTGTGATTCCTGCTTCTGTTCCTGCTACTTTAGCCGTGTAACCAGAAATAAAATGGTAAGCCGCTTGCCCCGGTGTCAACTTAGAAACTGGAGGTAATACACCAAACGCATCAGCAGTTAAGAAAAATATGTTGGTTGGATTGCCAGCAAAAGACGGCTGTTGAATATTATCGATATGATAAATAGGGTAACTTACACGTGTGTTTTGTGTAATGCTGCTATCCATATAATCAACCTCATTATTGTCTTTAAAAATGACGTTTTCAAGAATTGCACCAGGTCTAATAGCTCTAAAAATGTCTGGCTCTTTTTCTTCAGTTAAATCAATAACTTTAGCATAGCAACCTCCTTCAAAATTAAAGATGCTATTTTCAGCAGTCCAGCCATGTTCGTCATCACCAATTAATTTACGATTAGGATCAGCAGATAATGTCGTTTTTCCAGTTCCAGATAATCCAAAGAAAATTGCCGTATCACCATCCTCGCCCACGTTTGCAGAGCAATGCATTGGTAAAACGTTTTTTTCTACAGGGAGAATAAAATTTAATGATGAAAAAATACCTTTTTTAATTTCACCTGTATAAGCAGAACCTCCAACTAAAGCAATTTTTTTAGTAAAATTAAGAATTGAAAAATTCCCTTGGCGTAGACCTACTGCTTTAGGGTCTGGTGCTTCATAACCCGGAGCACAAAGAACTAACCATTCTTCTTCAAAATTTTCTAATTCAGATTCGTCAGATCTTAAGAACATGTTATAAGTAAACATGTTTGACCATGGGTATTCAGTAACTGTTCTTACATTGGTTTTGTATTCTGGATCAGCACACACATAAGCATCTCTAACATAAATTTCTTTTCCGCTTAGATATTTTGTGATTTCAGATTGTAATTTATCAAAATTTTCAGGTGAAATTGCTTTGTTGGTTTTTCCCCACCAAACCTTGTCTTGTGTATAATTATCTTTTACAATAAAACGGTCTTGAGGTGAACGCCCAGTAAATTTGCCTGTATTTATGGCTAAAGTGCCATTCTCCGTTTCTTTCCCCATTCCTTTTTCAATCGTAATGGCTTGTAATTTTTCTGGAGAAAGATTCCAATGTGCATTCGTATCTTTCAGTCCATACTTTGTAAGGTCTTTCGTTTTCATAGTTGAAGTGTTTAATAGCGTTTCCATGATTTAATAATTTTTAATTCGACTTTCGATTTTAAAATGGCCATATCAATGGCACTAATATTAATGATGTTATCAAGAAGAGTAGAAGCAATGGTGCACCTACTTTTAAATAATCTATAAATTTGTACCCGCCAGCGGTCATTACCATCGCGTTTGTTGTGGTGCCTACCGGGGTTAGGAAGGCTGTAGAGGCACTTATGGCCACAACAATCATAAATGGTGCTGCCGAAATATTTAATGTATTTGCAGCAATAATTACAATTGGCGCCATTAATACCGCGGTGGCAGAGTTATTAATTACTTGACTGAATGTTGTAGTAAGTAAAAACACACCTCCTAACAATGCAACAGGGTGTAAACTTCCTAAAGTTTCAACCAATCCATTTGCGATTAAAGTGGCCGTACCTGTTTTCTGTAATGCGATCCCCATTGGTATCATAGCAGCAATCATTACAACGCTTATCCAGCTAATGCCTTTATATGCTTTTACCATTGGTACACAACCCGTAATCATAATAATGCCGGCAGAAATTAACGCAGCAACTGCTCCAGGTACTATTTTAAAGACCAAAAGAACAATCATTAATACTAGAGAAAATAAGGCAATAAACGATTTTGTGGTAAGCGTAGTCACTGTTTTAGCCATACCTTCAGGACTACCACAAATTACCAAATGTTCGTATTGTTCTTTTAGTTCGTCAATGGCACTCCATTGGCCTCTAATTAAAAAGGCATCTCCTGCTTTAACTGTAATTTCTGATCCGATTAATGGTTTTGCATTTCGTGAAGCGGCCATTAGCTGTACATTAAATCTTTCAAATAAATGACTGGATTTAATGTTTTTTCCCACCAATGCAGATTGTGGTGTAACTAACACTTCTGTCATACCAACTTCCTGATTAATGAGGTTATCTCTTAATTCATTTTCTATAGGTTCTAATGGTAAAAGCCCTAATCGAAATGTAATCATTAAAGCATTAATGGCTTCTGTATTGCCTTTAACAGTTATAATATCATGATATAAGAACTCTGTATCGTCGGTTGGGAGTTCAATAAATGAATCAATTTGCTTTAATCGATTCGGATGTCGTCTTTTTATGCGTAGTATAGATATATTATGCTCATTTTCAAAATTCCAATCTCCCAGTTTTGTATGCATTAAGGGAGATACAGATCTTACTCGTAGTCTATAATATTCACCATCAACTTTGTAAGCCGCAATCCATTGGTGAAGGGTAGTGCTAATATTTACAGGTTTATTATTTGTTTTATTACTTGGTAAAAGTCTATAGCCAATAAATTTGAAATAAATGAGTGCTAATATTAATAATGGTAAACCTATAAGACCGAATTCAAAGAAAGAAAAACCTTCTAGACCACTTTCTATCATCGTGTTATTTACAATAATGTTGGGAGGTGTGCCTGTTAGGGTGAGTAGTCCACCCGTATTAGAACCAAAAGCGACTGGCATTAATAATTTAGAGGGTAAGGTGCCAATGCTCCAAGCAGAAGTCACCGTTACAGGCAACAACGTCGCGACCGTACCTGTATTACTGACCACTCCTGAAAGTAAACCAGAACCTAGAGTCGTAATTAACAAAAGTCTCACGGTACTTTTTCCAGCAAGTTTTATGAATTTTTCACCCGCTAATGCGGTCCAACCCGTTTGAGATAGACCTTCTCCTATAATAAATAGGGCTGCAATCATTATTACGGTCGGATTGCTAAAACCACTTAATGTTTCAGTTAAATCTAATATTCCAAAAATGAATAAACTTAACATTGAAATTAGTGCAATAATATCTGGTGTAAACTTTCCCCAAATAAATAGAGAAATGGTGATTATTAATATGGCAATCATTAAGCCCATTAGAATTTTATCTTTTTAATTATAGGGTAAAGGTAGAGTCAATAACAAGCAATTTATATGACGAAAGTCATGCTTTGAGCGTATTGTATATTTTTCAATTTTGCGTATTTATTCTTCATAAAATAATGGGTTTATTCAGTCGAAATCGTTTGCGTATTAAAAAGAATACGGTTATCTATCATCTTTTTAATATTTTTGAGATCTAGAAAAATATAAAATCATTAAAGACATCTATTAGTTAGTCTCATATTTATGCTAGTGACTAATAATAGACGTTATTTAATTTTAAAAAAATAAACATATACCGATGAAATTAGACATATTAGCATTTGGATCTCATCCTGATGATATTGAATTAAGTTGTGGAGCTACTTTAGCAAAGGAAGTCTCTAAGGGTAAAAAAGTAGGGATTATTGATTTAACTAGAGGCGAGCTAGGAACACGTGGAACTGCAGAAACTCGTGATGAAGAGGCTACTAATGCTGCAAATATCTTAGGAGTTAATTCTCGCATTAATATGCAATTTGCTGATGGTTTTTTTCAAAATGATAAGGCACATCAACTTGAACTCATCAAAATGATACGTTATTATCAACCAGAAATTATAATTTGTAATGCCGTTGACGATAGACATATTGATCATCCAAAAGGAAGTCAACTCGTTAGTGATGCCTGTTTTTTAAGTGGATTAAAAAAAATAGAAACGATATATAAGGACGAAAGTAATGGTCAAGAACCATGGAGGCCAAAAGCAGTGTACCATTATATACAATGGAAGGATTTAACACCTGATGTCGTTGTGGATGTTTCAGGTTACATGGATAAGAAAGTGGCCTCAGTATTGGCGTATAAAACTCAGTTTTTTGATCCTAATAGTAAAGAGCCTGAAACTCCGATATCTAGCAAAAATTTCACAGATAGCGTTGTGTACAGAGCACGAAATTTAGGGAGATTAATCGGTGTGGAACATGCTGAGGGTTATACTGTTGAAAGATACGTAGCGGTAGATTCATTATTTGATTTAAAATAAATTCAAAAACTGTTTGCAAGAGATAACAAATAAATTATCTTTGCAATCCAATTTAAAATGGTGGTTGTAGCTCAGCTGGTTAGAGCGTCGGTTTGTGGTACCGAAAGTCGCCGGTTCGAACCCGGTCTTCCACCCAGAATGCAAAGCTTCTCTTAACCGAGGAGCTTTTTTTGTTTATACTGATTTTATAAAAATTATTTGAAGTCAGTTAAATATTCGGGTATACTCATCATAAATAGATTTTATTATAATTATATCGCCAAATAAAACGAAACAAAACAAAATGGCAACTCAGTATCACAACTCTGCAAAGCGCTATATTTTTTGTACTTCTCAAATAATTTGATAACATCATTTTATAAATAAAATATAAGTTCTGAAAAAATTTTAAATCGTTGTAATGATAGAGATTAGAAGATTACGATCATATTCATAATAATTCTAAATAAAGGAAATTGTTAAATTAATATTTTACGTCGTATATTTTTGTTAATTGCTTGGGGTTTCGGCTAAAATACTGTTGATTTTTGATTTATATTCAACAAAATTCCAATTTTGTTACATATTTTCAAAACCCCTTTAAAATTCGTAAATTTGTGACACTTTAATAAATAATTATCAACCTTAAATATACTATATGGCTTTTGACATTGATATGATTAAAAAGGTTTACGCTAATATGACGGAGCGCGTTGATGCTGCTAGAGAAATAGTTGGTAAACCATTAACACTTTCAGAGAAAATATTATACTCACATCTGTGGGATGGAAAACCGAATACAGCGTTTACCAGAGGAAAGGATTATGTAGATTTTGCACCAGATCGTGTGGCTTGTCAAGATGCAACTGCTCAAATGGCGTTACTGCAATTTATGCAAGCTGGGAAGCCAAAAGTGGCTGTGCCAACTACCGTGCATTGTGATCACTTAATTCAAGCTAAAGAAGGCGCAGCAACCGATTTGAAACATGCTAATAGTACGAGTAGTGAGGTATTCGATTTTTTAGAATCGGTATCTAATAAGTATGGTATTGGATTTTGGAAACCTGGAGCTGGTATAATACATCAAGTCGTTTTAGAAAATTACGCTTTCCCAGGTGGAATGATGATTGGTACAGATTCGCATACCGTAAATGCGGGCGGATTAGGTATGGTTGCCATTGGAGTTGGTGGAGCTGATGCTGTAGATGTAATGGCAGGAATGGCATGGGAGCTTAAATTTCCTAAGTTAATTGGTGTTAAATTAACAGGAAAACTTTCAGGTTGGACTGCACCTAAAGACGTAATTTTAAAAGTAGCTGAAATCCTTACCGTAAAAGGGGGGACTGGCGCTATTGTAGAATATTTTGGCCCAGGCGCCACTTCAATGTCTTGTACCGGAAAAGGAACCATTTGTAATATGGGTGCTGAAATTGGAGCAACAACTTCTACTTTTGGTTATGACGATTCTATGGAGCGTTATTTAAAAGCTACGGATAGAGCTGATGTTGCTGAAGCTGCCAATGAGATAAGAACTTATTTAACTGCAGATGAAGAAGTTTATGCTAATCCTGAACAATATTTCGATCAGGTTATTGAAATCAACTTATCTGAATTAGGGCCTTTATTAAACGGTCCTTTTACTCCAGATTTATCGACAGAAGTTGGTGCTGCAATGACAGAGAAAGCAAAAGCAAACGATTGGCCTATTCAAGTAGAATGGGGTTTAATCGGTTCTTGTACCAATTCATCTTATGAAGATTTATCTAGAGCTTCCTCTATTGCACAACAAGCATTAGATAAAGGGTTAAAAATGAAATCTGAATTAGGTATCAATCCAGGTTCTGAGCAAGTACGTTATACCGCAGACCGTGATGGTATCTTAGGCATATTTGAAAAATTAGATGCTAAAATATTTACCAATGCTTGTGGACCATGTATTGGACAATGGGCAAGGTATAACGACCCTAAAAATGCACCTAAGAATAGTATTGTGCATTCGTTTAACAGAAACTTTGCAAAACGTGCAGATGGTAATCCTAATACACACGCATTTGTAGCGTCTCCAGAGTTAACAGCAGCTATTGCTATAGCCGGTCGATTAGATTTTAATCCATTAACAGATAAATTAATTAATGAGAATGGAGAAGAAGTCATGTTCGAAGAACCTACTGGATGGGAGTTGCCTCCTAAAGGTTTTGAAGTTAAGGATAATGGTTATTTAGCTCCTGTTGCAGATGGCAGCGATTTAGAAGTAACTGTTAGTGAAACTTCAGAGCGCTTAGAATTGTTAACACCATTCGAGCCTATCGGAAATGAAATTAAAGATGCTAAATTATTAATTAAAGCGTTTGGAAAATGTACCACCGACCATATTTCTATGGCAGGACCGTGGTTGCGTTTTAGAGGGCACTTAGATAATATTTCTAACAACTGTTTGATTGGGGCTGTAAATGCTTTTGGAAAGAAAACCAATTTTGTAAAAAATCAATTAACAGGTGAGTTTGGTGGAGTACCAGACACAGCAAGAGCTTATAAAGCGGAAGGTGTAAAATCTATTGTGGTTGGTGATCATAACTATGGTGAAGGTTCTTCAAGAGAGCATGCGGCCATGGAGCCAAGACATTTGGGAGTAGTAGCAGTAATTGTAAAGTCTTTTGCGCGTATTCACGAAACAAATCTTAAAAAGCAGGGAATGTTAGGTCTAACCTTTAACAATGAAGCAGATTACGATTTAATACAAGAAGATGATACATTCAACTTTACAGATTTAAATGAATTTGCTCCAGATAAGCCATTGCACGTTGAAGTGGTTCATGCAGATGGAAGTAAAGATACCATTACTTTAAATCATACTTATAATGATGCACAGATTAAGTGGTATAATGAAGGTTCTGCTTTAAATTTAATTAAAAAGCAAAACGCATAGAACGCAAAAAATTGTAAATATTAAAAACTCCTAGCTTGTTTAGTTAGGAGTTTTTTTATGAAATTTTTGAAAGGCTTTTTAATTGCTTCGACTATTACTAAAAACAAAATTATTGTGAGCCGTAAAAACGTTAAGAACATTCTATTCATTTTGGTAATTACTTTGTTTATTATTCCACAGACAAGAACGCCTATTCAAGTTTTTATTCACAAAGGCTTGAGTTATATTAATCAATCTTCAGTTATTGATGAGAAAGATAGAACTTCTATAACTTATTCTAATTGGCAATTAATATCCGATAATGATACCTCGATTAATTTAATGGATATGCAAGATAAAGTAGTTTTTATTAATTTTTGGGCCACTTGGTGTCCTCCTTGTATTGCCGAAATGCCAAATCTTCAAGAATTGTATGGCGATTATAAAGATAAAGTAGTTTTCCTTTTTGTAACGAGTGATGATTTTGAAACTGTCAATAAATTTAAAACCAAGAGAGGCTTCAATTTTGAAGTATTTCAACCTTTAAACGAAAGTCCAAAAGAATTAAATACACGATCAATACCAAGAACCGTCATAATTAATAAAAAAGGTGATATTGTTGTTGATGAAACAGGGGCAGTAGATTGGAATAGTGAAAAGGTTAGAAATCAACTGAATCTTTTACTTTTAGAATAATTTATTTAAAATATTTAAATGGTACAATCAACATGCCAAAATTCTCACCATCTTCTTTGCCTAAATGTTTATGATGCATTTTGTGGGCGCGTCTCAATCCCCTAGCATATTTATTGTCAATATTTCGTAACCATTTAAAACGTTGGTGGATAAATATATCATGAACCACAAAGTAGGCCATGCCATAGAATAAAATCCCTAAGCCAATAGGTAAAGTATACCAAATATTCTCATAGCTCCATAAATAAAAACATGTCATGCTTACAATAGCATAAAAAATGAAGAAAACATCATTTCTCTCAAACCAACTATTGTGATCTTTGTGATGATGGTCCTTGTGTAGTTTCCATAAAAAGCCATGCATGATATATTTGTGGGTAAACCACGCATTAAACTCCATAATAAAAAAAGTACTTAAAAAAATAATTATCCAAAAGATGGTCTGCATAGTAGTAATTTATTTTAAAGTAAATTTAATTGATATTTAACATAACTTCGAGTCAGTAGCTCTAATTTTCTGTAATTAGGAACTCTTATCCTTGTTTCCTTTATTTGTAAAGCAGGTGTCTTTTTTAATTTATCTAATAATTTACTATAGTAACGATAAGCCATAAATACCCCAAATTTAGCTTCAATAGGTAACAACTTTATACCTTGTAAACCATTTCTAAAATCGATTTCGATATCGTCTATTATACACTTTTTGGAATCCTCATCCAAATTATTTAAATCAGTGTTTGGAAAATAAGTGCGGCTAAGATCTTCGAAATCTGCTCTTAAATCTCGTAAGAAATTTACTTTTTGAAATGCCGAGCCTAAACTCATTGCAGATTCTCTTAATTCTTCATATTTTTCAGAGTCTCCTTTAACAAAAACTTTAAGGCACATTAAGCCTACCACATCTGCCGAGCCGTAAATGTAGGCTTTGTATTCCGTTTCAGTTAAATAAGTTGTTTTCTGCAGGTCTAAGCGCATACTATTCATAAATGAATCGACTAAATGCTTATCGATACCATAATTGTGATAGGTTTCTTGAAAAGCATTGAGAATAGGATTTAAACTAATCTTATCTTCTAAAGCGGCTTCTAAATCTTTTTCAAAATTATTGAAAAGTTTCTCTTTATTATAGTCATGAAACGTATCTACAATTTCATCAGCAAATCTCACAAAGCCGTAAATGTTGTAAATATCTTGCCTAATGCTATTAGATAGCATTTTAGTAGCTAAAGAGAACGATGTACTGTAGGCATTAGTTACTGCCTTACTACATTCGCGAGATACATTGTCAAAGATTGATTTCATGCTATTTTATGGGTGTTAGACTTCATATTTATTAATTAAATCGGCAACAAGCTTTCCGGAAATTAAAGCAGGTGGCACTCCAGGACCAGGCACTGTTAATTGGCCTGTGAAATAAAGTTGATTGACTTTTTTGCTTTTTAGTTTAGGCCTTAAAAATGCCGTTTGCATCAACGTATTTGCCATACCGTAAGCATTTCCTTTATACGAATTATAATCATCTACAAAATCTTTTATACAGTAAGATTCCTTAAATAAGATGCTTTCCTGAACACGTTGTTGCGTTCTTTTTTCGAACCTATTTATAATAATATCGAAATATTGTTGACGTAATTCGGGCGTGTCTTCTAATCCTGGTGCGATAGGAATAAGAAAAAAACCGGTTTCACAATTATCCGGCGCCATACTTTTATCCGTTACCGAGGGAAAATTAGCATAAAATAATGGATCATTTGGCCATTTTGGTTGGTCGTAAATATCTTCGGCATGAGCTTTAAAGTCGGTATCGAAAAATAAATTGTGATGTTCTACTTGTTGTAACTTTTTATTAAATCCTATATAAAAAAGAAGGGAAGAGGGTGCAAAGGTTCGACTTTCCCAATATTTTGCATTGTACTGCCTGTATGGTGTGTCTAATAAGGTTTCGGAATGCTGATAATCTGCTCCGCTTATAACGATATCAGAAGGGATAATATTACCATTAACCGTAATGCTTACGGCCGTTTTGTTTTTAACGTTAATTTTTTCGACATTACTATTAGTATGTATAGATACCCCTAAACTTTCAGCCAAACTTTTTAATGCTTTAACTATTTCGTACATACCGCCTTTAGGGTGCCATGTGCCAAGCCCAAAATCTGCAAAATTCATAAAACTATAAAACGATGGAGTGGCCTCTGGCTTGGCTCCCAAAAACAATACAGGAAATTCTAAAGTTGATATAAGTTTAGGGTTTTTGAAATTTTTTCGAACATCAGAGCTAATAGTTCTAAAAAAACGATCGACACGTGTAATCGTTTCTTTTGTTACCAATTCAAAAGGTGATAAACCAGGTTTTAATACAACTTCGTTTATGGCTATATTGTAATGGTCTTGAGCTTTAGCAATAAATTTACGTAGTGGTACTGAGCTTCCCGCTTCTATACGTTCAAACTCTTTGCAAATTTTATCCATGTGGTCACCAATGGTAATGACATCATCTGAGAAAAAGATTTTATAAGCCGGATCTAATTTATCAAGCTGATAATAATCACTACTGGTTTTTTTGAAATCATTAAAGAATTTTTCAAAGACATCTGGCATCCAATACCAACTTGGTCCCATATCAAACGTGAAACCGTCTTTAATAAGCTGTCTAGCTCGACCGCCAACTGTAGAATTTTTTTCGTAAATAGAAACCGCATGTCCGGCTTGTGCTAAATAACACGACGCCGATAGTGCAGAAAATCCCGAGCCAATTATGGAAATTGTTTTACCCATTAAGCTTTTATTTCTTTAATTAAATTCTGTATAGAGTCAAATCTGCGAATGCCTTTTGGTAATTCATCAATATTTAAGGCATTAATCATTTGTCCAAGTATCCATAAATTATTTTTCGAATTATTTAAAATGGTATTTTCAAAATCTTCTAAATAGGCTTCTAAATTTTCTCTTTCTGGCTTTACAGTAAAATAAGAGATAAAGGTTATTTCATCATAATAACTTTGTAATTCGGCTAAACTCTCAATAGGCACACTCTGTCCTAAAAAAATAGAATGATATCCATATTTTACAAGTTGATGGTTAATAAACATTAGGCCTAGTTCGTGTATTTCATTATCAGGCAAATAAAGTACAAAAATTTTGGTAGATTTATTTACTTGAGACGCTTGAATAAGTTCGGTATTTATTAAAATTTTGTGACGTACCAGTATTGAGATAAAATGCTCGTGAGCAGGGGTGATGGTGTTCGTTTGCCATAAAAGCCCTATTTCACTTAATAATGGAATAAAAACTTCGTAAAAGATTTCTTCAAAAGTTTTCTCTTTTTCAAGTGAATTATAAGTTTTATAGAATAAAGTTTGATCGAAATTAACCATGGCTAATTTGAAGGAATTTAAAGCATGATTTTCAGCATCTGCTTCATCAGCAATTTTTCGGACTAACTCTGGGATTTTATCGGCATCTAACTTGGCAATTTTAGAAATTTTATAACCATTATTATTAAGATAACTAACATTAAGTAATTTTTGAAAATTGTTTAAGTCGTAATAGCGAATGTTAGTTTCGGTACGGTTTGGCTCTAGCAGATTATATCTCTTTTCCCAAATTCGGATTGTATGGGCTTTAATTCCTGTAAGGTTTTCGAGATCTTTAATGCTGAAAGTATCCTGTATATTGTTCATCTTTTTGTAGAAATCTTTAAACAAAAATACAAATTATTACAACATGACGTTTAGATTTAACACTAAATGTGAAAATATATATAATTATATGCAGATGAAAGAAATTAGAGTATAAAAATCTGATATAACAAATAGCGATGAGTCGCTCGAAGTGCTGTTAAAATTTTAAGCGGTATAGTGATTGAGGATTTAGTATACCTAACTGAATCACCATGGATAAAGTGAACTTATTTGGATTATATTGTAATATTTGAAGTGGGCGTAAGAATTCAGAAATGTAGGAAGAAATAATATAGACTTTGATTTAAGCTTTAAAGTGCGTCGAGAATCCCTAAGCGTTGGCTAACTTATTTGGACTTTGATTTAAGATTTATAGTGCGCACGAGAAGACTCGAACTTCCACGGACTAATGTCCACCAACCCCTCAAGCTGGCGCGTCTACCAATTCCGCCACGTGCGCATAATAAAAAGAGATAAAAAAAAGTTAAGCATTATACTTAACTTTCTTCTAGTGACCAGTCTGGGGCTCGAACCCAGGACCCTCTCCTTAAAAGGGAGATGCTCTGCCAACTGAGCTAACTAGTCGTTATGTTTTTTTCTAACGAGGATGCAAATATAAAACCTTTATGTAAATACAAAGAATAGATTTTAAAAAATATTCTTTTTATTTGAGAAAGATTTTAAGGATGAAAAAATAGCATTTTTTAATAGGACTAATTATATGTTCTTGAAGTATGCTTTAGTGACATATTATAAGTTGCTGTAATATGTCAATAATTTAAAAAATCGATTAAGTTTCGTATAGCTAATGAATTCAAAGCAAAAAAAAAGTTAAGCGTATTGCTTAACTTTTTTTTAGTGACCAGTCTGGGGCTCGAACCCAGGACCCTCTCCTTAAAAGGGAGATGCTCTGCCAACTGAGCTAACTAGTCAAAATGCTTTTCTCTAACGAGGGTGCAAATATATAAGCTTTCTTTAATTTAACAATACTTTTTTTAATTTTTTTTCGTTTTTTTGTTGTGAATAATTCTATACGTTTAATAATCAATTAATAAGTGCTATGATAATAGTTTTAATAGGATATATGGGCTCGGGAAAATCTACTTTAGGTAAGGAATTAGCTACAGTATTGAATTATAGATTTTTAGATTTAGATGATTACATTTCCGAAAAAGAACAAGCATCCATACCTATAATATTTAAAAAGAAAGGTGAAATTTATTTTAGAAAAAAAGAAACTGAGTATTTAACCGAAGTCATTACGTCAGAAAATTTAGTTTTAGCCTTAGGAGGTGGCACTCCTTGTTATGGAAATAACATGAATTTGATAAGTGAAGCTAAGTTGGTAAAATCATTTTATTTGAAACTTTCTATTCCGCTATTGGCAAAACGTTTGTTTCCAGAACGGCAAAGCAGACCATTAATCAGCCATATAAGTACAGAACAAGAATTATTGGAATATATAGGTAAGCATTTGTTTGAACGAACTCCATATTACATTGAAGCCGACATTACGGTAAATACAGATCATAAATCAAAACAAGAAATTTTAGAAGCGCTTTTGGTACATTTAATCTAAAAACGCCTCGTAAGGTTGCTTAGACAAATTAACATGGACGTGCTCAAATAAAGAAGTAGACAAAGAGATACCTTTAAAATCGGCTTTTACAGGATATTTTTTATGGTTTCTATTCACTAAGACTGCTGTTTTAAATTGTTTAAGTGGCACATCTAAAAAGTGCTTAATACCATATATTAAGGTACTGCCAGAGTTAAGAACATCATCTATTAATACTATGGATTTATTTGCATAATCGATTGGACTAATGGAAGTTTCTATCGGTTTGGTTGGTTCGGATTTGTTAATAGTTACTTTACACAAGGTAGATTCAATGGTCGAAATTTTATCCATTGTAGCCTTGATTTTTTTTGCTAATAAAAAGCCATTGCTTTCAATACCAGCTATAATAATTTCTGTTTCATTAACATTACTCTCATAAATTTGATAAGCAATACGTTTTATTTTATGCTCTATTTCTTTATGATTTAATATGGTGTTCTTTGTTAATGCCATGGTATGTCTTTATAACAATTAAGAATTTTTATGAGCAACTATCTGACAGTCTAATTAATTAGTAAAGCTGTGCGGTAGTTTGCTATATGTCTCTTATAGACGTTCAAAGATAAAAAACAGTTCTTTACCTTGTCTTTCTTTTATAGAATTAATTGAAGGTTCTAAAACTTTAATTTTAAATTGAGGTTTAAAAAGGGCTTCATATGTAGAAAGAATGCCTCCAAAGGGTGGCCCATTTTCGGTTAATTCAAAATTAAAAAGTATACCAACAATTTTCCCTTTGGGTTTCAATAATTGATGCATTTTTTCAACATACATTTTTCGTAGTTTAGGATCAAGTGCACAGAAGAATGTTTGTTCAAAAATAAGATCATAGGTGTCATTTAATTCAAAAAAATCATCATTTAGAAGTTGGGACTCAGGAAAATTAGGAACACGGTTTCTAAAATTATCCAATGGTTGTTTTGCTATATCTAATACATAAACGTTTTTGTGACCATTATTCCATAAGTATTCAGCTTCATAACTATTACCGGCTCCAGGAATCAAAATCTTTAAAGACTGATCTTTAATTTGCTCGATATAGCTTTTTATTGGCGTAGAGACATAACCAATATTCCAGCCGGTTTCATTACGCTTATAACGATGTTCCCAATACTCTTTTTTCATGTGATTCATATGCGCGTTTAAAATTATTGAATTTATGATAATTAAAAAACAATCCAAGTATAAGTCTACAATCTAACAACCACGCAATCTTACTTCTAACTTAACAACTTATTCTTCGTCATCATAAAAATCATCAATATCTCTACGGTCCTTTTTTGTAGGTCTTCCTGAACCTTTTTTACGATAATAATCTTTACTGTACTTTAAAAGTTCTTTAGCTTCAAAGGCTGATTTTGGGGTAGTATCAACCCTGTATAAATCGACTAATTTGGCTCCAACACGATTTGGTGGTAAATCATTGACTGTAAGCTGATATATAACTTGGTCTTTTCT
The DNA here is from genome assembly GCF_030407435.1 of Winogradskyella bathintestinalis. GTDB lineage: Bacteria > Bacteroidota > Bacteroidia > Flavobacteriales > Flavobacteriaceae > Winogradskyella > Winogradskyella bathintestinalis. The sequence goes on along the minus strand of NZ_JASDDK010000004.1, from coordinate 21,349 downwards.
AAGCACTATCTTATCGGTCGGAAAAACTTCCCGAGATGGTTTTACGGCAGCACCATTTATTTTTACCTGACCTTTTTTACACGCTTTTGTAGCTATGCTTCGGGTTTTGTAATAGCGTACACACCATAAATATTTATCAATTCGCATATCTTTTTTACTAAAAACTACGTTAATACATTAGTACAAAAATATTATATTATTGTATCTTGCGCGCTAAAAATAAGCAATAATGAACTTCTGTAACGTAAGCGTGGAGGTTCAATTTTGAACAAATAAAATTGAAATGAAAATTAAAACCTTATTATTTACCCTTTCTTTAATGGTTTTCACCGCCTTATTTATTTCTTGTAATAAAGACGATGATGGAGATGATGGGCCCACTTTTGTCGAAGCTGATAGAACGGAACAGCAAGCTGAGGATAATGCAGAGATTTTGGCCTATTTGAATTCACACTATTACAATTCAAGCTTTTTTGCAACTGGTTCTAACCATAAATACACAGATATAATTATTAGTGAATTACCAATGGGAATTAATGGTGAATATGACGCTTTGCCAGACCCTACAAATAATACCTTATTGATTGATGCGGTAAATTGGTATACCACAACTTATCTAGATACTGAATATACATATTATGTTTTAAATATTAACCAAGGTGGTGGTGCAGCACCAAAATTTACAGATGAGGTTCGTGTAAGATATGAGGGCAGCACAATTAATGAGGAAGTAGGAGGCGAAGAGGATGTATTTGATTCCGCGGTTACACCTGCTGATTTTGCGCTACAAACAGATGGGACAAATAATGCCGTTATAAAGGCTTGGCAATTAGTTATGCCTTTGTTTAAAGCTTCAATAAACGAAAATATTGATGCCAATGGTAATGTTAGCTTTATAAATTCTGGTTTAGGAGTAATGTTTGTGCCTTCTGGTTTGGCTTATTTTTCTAGTGCGAATACGGGTGCTGCTTATGATAATTTAATTTTTAAATTTGAATTATTACAAGTATTAGTTGAAGATCATGATAATGATGGTGTACCTTCTTATATTGAAGATCTTAACGGAAATTCTGATGTTACTGACGATGATACAAATGAAGATGGTCTGCCAGATTTTATTGACGTTAATGATGATGGGGATAATGTGTTGACCATTGATGAGTTAATTCCTAATACATATACTGTTGATACCAATGTTGATGAAGAGGAACCAATACTCGCAACAAATGAGTTTGAAAGAAGTAGAACTGAATTGGCTGGAGTTATTACTATTAAAACAGTAACTATTGCAGACGCTAACGATAATGACATTCCAGATTATTTAGAAGATAGCATTGAAATTAATTATAACTTGAATGAATAATAATTAATTTGTCGTTAAGAGAGCTATAAAATAAAGAAAGCCGTTCAATATATTGAACGGCTTTTTCGTTTTTAATACGTTTAGGTTTATAATCCAATCGATAAACTCAAAACTAATTGATCTGGTCTGGTATCAATTCTACTAGCGACCGTAGAAAGATTGTTATCAATAAAGGTTGCTTCGTTTTCGTTAAAACCTCTTTCGTATCTCAGGTCAATTCCGACTTTATTAAAGTTGACTCCGACTCCAAAATTTAATCCAACGGAAAAATCATTCTTTACATCATCAATATCAACGCCATCAAAATCTGAATCCATTATATACTGAAATGATGGGCCAGCAAATACACTTAAAGGACCAAGAACCTTAAACCCTATTAACACAGGAACATCAATTTTCTTAACGGAAAAGTCATCACTATCATAATCACTTTTTGTGTCCGTATAGACCAATTCTGGTCTCAAATACAATTTATTTCCTATTTTTCCGAAAATACCGATATGATACCCAATATTACGATCCGGTTGTTTCAAGTTCATACTAATAGCGTCGAAATAATCACCGTTAGCGCCATAATTTAACCCGCCTTTAATACCAAAAGAACTGTTGTTCTGTGCCTGAACGCTAAAGCCTATAAAAGCCATAAACACAGTCAGTACAACAGAATTTTTTAAATGTTTCATAATGTTCGTTTTTAAGATTAAGTTTATTTAATATCAAAAACGCTGCCATGATGAAGTTATTTTCGTTTCAATACTTTTTTAACAGCTTTTATAATGGCTTCACTATTTAGACCATATTTATCCATAAGTTGAGCAGGTGTTCCTGATTCACCAAACGTATCATTGGTAGCAACAAATTCTTGTGGTGTAGGATTTTGTTCTGATAAAACTCTAGCAACACTTTCTCCTAAACCGCCTAAATGATTATGCTCTTCAGCAGTAACGATACAACCAGTTTTAGCAACCGATGCCAAAATAGCTTCATCATCAAGAGGTTTTATGGTGTGTATGTTAATCACTTCAGCAGAAATCCCAGCATCGTTTAAGCTTTTGGAGGCTTCTAAAGCTTCCCATACCAAATGACCAGTTGCTACAATGGTAACATCGGTACCTTCTGTAAGTTGAATTGCTTTTCCGATTTCAAATTTCTGATCGGCCGGAGTAAAAATAGGAACAGAAGGACGACCAAACCTTAAATAGACCGGGCCGTCATAATCTGCTATTGCAATAGTTGCAGCTTTAGTTTGGTTATAATCACATGGGTTTATAACCACCATACCTGGCAACATTTTCATTAAACCAATATCTTCTAATATTTGATGCGTAGCTCCATCTTCACCTAAGGTTAAACCAGCATGCGAAGCACAGATCTTCACATTCTTGTTAGAATACGCAATTGATTGACGAATTTGATCGTAAACTCTTCCTGTTGAAAAATTAGCAAACGTACCCGTAAACGGAATTTTTCCTCCAATGGTTAAGCCAGCAGCGATGCCCATCATGTTAGCCTCTGCAATGCCAATCTGAAAAAAACGATCTGGATTTTCATCTATAAACTCGTTCATTTTTAAAGATCCAATAAGATCCGCACATAATGCGACTACATTAGGATTTGTTCTACCCAATTCCGCTAAACCTGCACCAAAACCACTTCTTGTATCTTTCTTCTCTGTGTATGTATATGTTTTCATAATAATGCCCACGAAAGTGGGTATCTGTTTAATTAGACTTTTTTTAGTAATCTCCTAACGTTTCTGCATTTTGTTGCAATCCATTGGTAAGTTGCTCATCATTTGGTGCTTTTCCATGCCACGCATGTGTGTGCATCATAAAATCAACTCCATTACCCATTACAGTATGCAATAAAACGCAAACTGGTTTTCCTTTTCCAGTTAGTGATTTCGCTTTTTTCATACCTGCAAGTACTGCTTCGATATCATTTCCTTTTTCAATATCTAAAACTGTCCAATCAAAAGCTTCAAACTTTGCTTTTATACTTCCCATCGGTAAAACATCATCGGTACAACCATCAATTTGTTGTTGATTTAAATCAATTGTAGAAATCAAATTATCCACTTTTTTAGCAGATGCATACATTATGGCTTCCCAATTTTGTCCTTCCTGCAATTCTCCATCTCCGTGAAGACTGTAAATTAAATGCTCATCATTATTTAATTTCTTTGCTTGTGCAGCTCCTATAGCTACAGACATTCCCTGACCTAATGAACCCGAAGCTATTCTAATACCTGGTAAACCCTCGTGTGTGGTTGGGTGCCCTTGTAAACGGGAATCAATTAATCTAAATGTATTAAGTTCTTCAACCGGAAAGTATCCAGACCTTGCTAATACACTATAATATACTGGCGAAATGTGTCCGTTTGAAAGAAAGAACAAGTCTTCACCTATTCCGTCCATATCAAAACCGTCTTTACGTTCCATGAGTTCTTGGTATAGTGAAACAAAAAACTCGGCACAACCTAATGAACCTCCTGGGTGACCAGAATTCACCTTATGTACCATTCGTAAAATATCTCTACGAACTTGAGTAGTTAAATCTTCTAATTCTTTAATGTTTGGCATATTATGTTGCTTAAGTTATATGTTGCAAAAATAGGTTTTTACAAAGATTTTCCAAAAGTTGAATTGCCGCACTTATTAACGAAAAAGATGATTTGCTAACAATATGTTGTAATTGCTTAAAGGGAAATATTAAAATAAGAAGATTGTTTTTTAAATTTAATTTAAGACGGAATACTATAGAGTTATTTATATTTGCCGTCTGACTAAATATTTCATGAAATTTACAAGAGTAGCAACAGATAAAGAAACAAAGGCAAGAGCCGGAACTATAACTACCGATCATGGCAAAATAGAAACTCCTATTTTTATGCCCGTTGGTACTGTGGCTTCCGTAAAAGGGGTGCATCAAAGAGAATTGAAAAATGATATAAATCCAGATATTATTCTAGGTAATACCTATCATCTTTATTTAAGACCACAGACGCCAATTTTGGAGCAGGCTGGGGGATTGCATAAATTTATGAACTGGGATAGAAATATTCTTACCGATTCTGGTGGATATCAAGTATACTCTATGTCTTCTAATAGAAAAATTAAAGAAGAAGGAGTGAAATTTAAATCCCATATTGACGGTAGCTATCACGTTTTTACGCCAGAAAATGTTATGGAAGTGCAGCGCAGTATAGGTGCAGATATTATAATGGCTTTTGATGAGTGTACACCTTACCCTTGTGAATATAATTATGCCAAACGGTCTATGCATATGACGCATCGTTGGTTGGAACGTTGTTTAACACATCTCAAAAAAACACCGTTTAAATACGATTACGAACAAACATTTTTTCCTATAGTACAAGGTAGTTGTTATAAAGATTTAAGAGAGCAATCTGCTGAATATATAGCTAATGCCGGTGCAGAAGGGAATGCTATTGGTGGGCTCTCGGTAGGCGAACCTGCAGAAGAAATGTATGCAATGACGGATGTGGTTTGTAATATTTTACCAGAAGACAAGCCGCGTTATTTAATGGGAGTTGGTACGCCAATCAATATATTAGAGAACATTGCGTTAGGTGTTGACATGTTTGACTGCGTGATGCCCACACGTAACGCCAGAAACGGCATGTTATTTACAGCTCATGGTTCCATTAATATCAAGAATTTAAAATGGGCAAATGATTTTTCTCCTATAGATGATATGGGTATTACTTTTGTTGATACAGAATATAGTAAAGCCTATTTAAGACATTTATTTACAGTTAATGAATTATTAGGAAAACAAATAGCAACCATTCATAATCTCGGTTTTTATCTTTGGTTAACTAGAGAGGCCAGAAAACATATAATCGCGGGCGATTTTAGAGCTTGGAAAGAAAAGATGGTAAAACAAATGGATAATCGCTTATAACGTTTCAATTAATTATTGAAACGCTCAAAATGAGTTCAACTATTCATACATTATATATTAAACTATCTCAATTAACGATTAAACAATAATAAGAAGCTTGAAAATCCTAGATTGGTACATATTAAAAAGATATTTAATCACATTTTTAATGATGTTATTGCTGTTTGTTCCTATTGGAATTACAGTAGATTTAGCTGAGAAAGTAGGGCGAATGATTGAAAATGAAGCGTCGTTAGGTGAAGTCGCGTTTTATTATATAAATTTCACGGTATATTTTGCCAATCTCTTATTCCCCTTGTTTTTATTTCTATCAGTTATTTGGTTTACTTCGAAATTGGCTAATAATACCGAGATCGTTGCTTTTTTGAGCTCTGGAACTTCCTTTTCAAGATTTTTAAGACCCTATATGATAGGAGCGACTATTGTTGCTGGTTTCGCTATGTTTTTAGGAATGTACTTAGCACCAATTGCAAGTCAAGGATTTAACGAGTTTAAGTTTAAGTATTTAAAGAAAAATAAAAATGTTCAACAAACACGGGATGTTTATCAACAAATTAATGATAATGACTACATCTACGTGAGTAACTTTATTACTAGAAATAAAACCGGACATAAATTTACCTACGAACATTTTGAAGGTAACGAACTTAAATATAAAATTTTTGCTGATAATATTCGCTATATAGAGGAAGATAGTATGTATAGGCTTACAAGTTATCTAAAACGCTCATTTGAAAATGGTATAGAAACGGTTGAACAAGAAAATCGAAAGTTAATGGATTTACCATTTGAACTCGAAGATTTAACTCCCGTTCAATATGCCGCTGAAACTAAATCTTATGGTGAATTGCTTAAATTTATCGCAGCCGAAAAGCGACGTGGTTCACCTAATATAGGCCGTTATGAAGTTGTAAAATTAAAAAAGTGGAGCTTACCAGTATCCATCTTTATTCTTACGATAATTGCGGTGGCCGTGTCCTCTATAAAACGAAGAGGAGGTATGGGAGTTAATCTTGCTCTGGGGATTTCTATAGCCATGATTTATGTGTTCTTCGATAAGGTTTTTGGGGTAATGGCCGAACAGTCTAATTTTCCTGCCGTAATTGCAGTATGGTTTCCTAATGTATTATTTGGTATTTTAGCAGTATATCTATTACAAAAAGCCAAACGCTAAAAAGCATTGGACTTTCTTAAAATTTTAGCCAATTGAAAAAGTCTAAAAGCGTTCAATATCTTCATTTACATTTTCTAGTTTTAATCGCTGGCTTTACAGCTATTTTAGGAGAGCTAATCACTATAGGTGCTTTAGAGTTGGTATGGTATAGAATGGCCATCGCTGGAATTTTGATGTTTATCTATATCAAAATAATTCGGCTAGATATAAAAATTTCAAAAAAAACTTTTTGGCGATTTTCTGCTGCTGGTATTATTATCGCGTTACATTGGATAACGTTTTTTGAAGCCATCAATCAAGCCAACATTTCCATAGCGTTAGCCATGTTTTCTTCAGGTGCTTTTTTTGCATCTTTTATTGAACCGCTCTTTTTTAAACGTCGTATTTTAGGCTACGAAATTATCTTTGGTATAATAGTAATTGTAGGAGTCATTTTAATTACCAGTAGCGAAATGGCTTACATTTATGGTATTATCTTAGGCTTATTTTCAGCCTTGTTTTCAACATTATTTGCAGTAATTAATGGTCGTTTTATAGAAAAACATAATGCCACTGTAATTTCTTTTTATGAATTCATTAGTGGTGTACTGTTTTTAACCGTATTTATTCTAGCATCGGGCAAATCCTTTAATGCAGAATTTTTTACGCTTTCCAATTCAGATTGGCTGTATTTGTTCATTTTAGCTTCCGTTTGTACAGCGTATGCATTTATTGGTTCTGTCCATGTGATGCGTTATATAAGTCCTTTTACCGTGATTTTAAGTTATAATCTAGAACCACTTTATGGTATTGCAATTGCTTTGGCATTATTCCCAGAATCCGAAAAAATGTCGCCACAATTTTATTTGGGTGCTACTTTGGTATTGTTTACCGTATTGTTGGATGCTGTATTTAAGAATTATAAAAGACGAAAACATAAAATAAGTCAAATAACAGATTAAAGTTTTTATATTTGCCTATCTAACTAAAACAATAAACTAACTTCAAATTGTATGGAATACTTAGAGTTTGAATTACCCATAAAAGAGCTAGAAGACCAGCTCGATAAATGCCAGATTATAGGGAAAGAAAGTGATGTCGATGTTACCGAAACCTGTAAGCAGATTGAGAAAAAATTAGCAGCAACAAAAAAGGATATTTATAAAAACCTTACAGCGTGGCAACGCGTTCAGCTATCTCGTCATCCCAATAGACCATATACTTTAGACCATATCAAAGCACTTTGTGGCGATACGTTTCTAGAACTACATGGAGACAGAAATGTAAAAGATGATAAAGCTATGATTGGTGGTTTGGGTAAAATTGGAGACCAAACCTATATGTTTATCGGTCAACAAAAAGGCTATAATACCAAAACCAGACAATACCGTAATTTCGGTATGTCCAATCCGGAAGGCTATCGTAAAGCTTTACGATTAATGAAATCTGCTGAGAAATTCGGAATTCCTGTGGTCACATTAATTGATACACCAGGTGCATATCCTGGTTTGGAAGCCGAAGAACGTGGCCAAGGAGAAGCTATTGCCAGAAATATCCTGGAAATGGCACGGCTTAGAGTACCGATTATCACTGTGATTATTGGAGAAGGAGCTTCAGGTGGAGCTTTGGGTATTGGAGTAGGGGACAGAGTTATGATGTTAGAAAATACGTGGTATTCCGTAATTTCACCAGAATCCTGTTCTTCTATTTTATGGAGAAGCTGGGAGTATAAAGAGCAAGCTGCTGAAGCCTTGAAATTGACTGCCAAAGATATGAAAAAGATGAAGTTGGTAGATCAAATTATAAAGGAACCTCTTGGCGGTGCGCACACAGATCGCGACAAAGCTTTTACCGCAGTAAAAAATGCTATAGAAAAGGCTTTTGAAGAACTTAAAAACTTATCACCAAAAGATTTAGTGAGCCAACGTATGGAAAAATACGATGACATGGGTGTCTATAAAGATTAAATCCACTAAGCATACGGCACTATAAAAAACTGAAGTTTAAGCTTCGGTTTTTTTTGGCGCTATTAACAATAAATCAGACTTATTAACAGTTAGATTGTTAACTATCTGTTAAGATTGAAAATCAGTTATAATCAATTCGTTTATTCTATTTAACTACTTTTGTTACTTATGAAACAACCCAATCCAGTACAAGGCTACAAAGTTGATAAAAGCACAATTATCAACCTCGAAAAAGGAAAAATACCACCGCAAGCTATTGATTTAGAAGAAGTTGTGCTTGGCGCTATGATGATTGATAAAAAAGGGGTTGACGAAGTTATTGATATTTTAAGTGCCGATGCTTTTTATAAAGAAGCGCACAAACACATTTTCGAATCCATTTTCAAATTATTTGAAAATTCAGAACCTGTTGACTTATTAACCGTTTCTAGCCAATTAAAGAAGGAAGAAAAGCTAGATATGGTGGGTGGTGATTTTTACCTCATTTCTTTAACCCAACGGGTCTCTTCTTCAGCACATATTGAGTTTCATGCCCGAATTATCTTACAGAAATTTATTCAACGCAGTTTAATAAAAATTTCAAATGAAATAATAGAAGAGGCTTATGATGAAACCAGAGATGTTTTTGATCTTTTAGATACAGCTGAAGCCAAATTATATGAAGTTACTCAAGGTAACGTTAAAAAATCTACGGAATCTGCACAGAGTTTGGTCATTCAAGCTAAAAAGAAGATTGAGGAAATTTCGAATAAAGAGGGCATGAGTGGAATTCCGTCTGGTTTTGATAAACTCGATAAATTAACTTCCGGATGGCAGCCGTCAGATTTGGTAATTGTAGCAGCACGTCCTGGTATGGGAAAAACAGCATTTACCTTGACGATGGCTCGTAATGTTGCGGTAAATAGTAATATTCCTGTGGCATTTTTCTCTTTGGAAATGTCCTCAGTACAATTGATAACACGTTTAATTTCGAGTGAAACCGGGTTGTCCTCAGAAAAATTAAGAACAGGAAAATTAGAGAAACACGAATGGGAACAGCTTAACGTAAAAGTAAAAACTTTAGAAAAAGCACCGTTATTTATTGATGATACACCATCACTATCTATTTTCGATTTAAGAGCAAAAGCACGTCGATTGGCATCCCAATTTGGGATTAAAATGATCATGATAGATTATTTGCAGTTAATGACGGCAGGTGGCAGTCAGAAAGGTGGTAATCGTGAACAGGAAATTTCCATGATTTCCCGTAACCTTAAAGCCTTAGCAAAAGAGTTGAGTATTCCTGTGATTGCTTTATCCCAATTATCCCGTGCGGTTGAAACACGTGGAGGAAGTAAACGACCTTTATTATCAGATTTACGTGAATCGGGTGCCATTGAGCAAGATGCCGATATTGTATCCTTTATTTATAGACCAGAATACTATAAAATTGACGAATGGGATGATGAAGAACGCTCTCCGACTGCAGGGCAAGGAGAATTTATCGTGGCTAAACACAGAAATGGTGGTTTGGAAAATATTAGATTAAAGTTTATCGGACACTTAGGTAAGTTCGATAATTTAGATGATTTTGATACCCCATTCGGTGAATTTCATTCTAAAATGAACGAAGCCGCTAACGATAATACATTTCAACCAGATAATTTCCCATCGCCTTCCGATGCTTTTGATGGACCAGAGGATGACGGAGTTCCATTCTAACATTAACAGCATTTTAAGGAATTAAAAACTGTTTTTTACTTTATCTTTGCACGCTCAAATTAAAAAACAATTATCTAATGTTAGAACAAAGACGCACAACGAACATCTTGTTGTTAATCATAGTCGTTCCTTTAGTATTTTATTTACTAAAGATCTTGTCTTTTATATTTATTCCATTGATTTTTTCAATGTTTATAGCATTGTTGTTTTTACCATTAATGCGATGGTTAGGCCGTAGAAGAGTTCCAAAATTTGTAAGTATTATAATTGTATTATTGCTTGTGGCCTTAGGACTAAAATTGGGTATAGAATTAGTTCAGCTATCAAGCCGGCAGATATTAGCAAATAACACCGAGTTTTTAGATAAGGCTGAATTAAAATTAGCGGATTTGCAGCTTTATTTAATGGATAATTTTGGAATTGAACTAGAACAAAAACATGGGTTTTTAGGACAGTTCTTTCAAAATGACAAATTGAGTTCTACACTAGGATTCTTAAATTCGTTTGTCACGTCTTTATTGATGACAATTTTCTTTGTGGTATTGTGGCTTGCAGAATCGATTAATGTTCAGAAATTAATGAATCATACTTTATTAAAGCGCAAGCATACTTCGATTAAAACCTTTATGAAAATTGAAAAAGATTTAATAAAATTCATAAAAGTAAAAGTTTTGGTGAGTGCACTAACAGGAATATTTACAGGTTTAATGTGCGTATTCTTTGATGTGAGTTTTCCAATATTCTGGGGATTATTTGCCTTTGCTATTAATTTTGTACAAATGGTAGGTTCTTTTATTTCAGTAATTATGCTTTCTATTTTTGCCTTTGTAGAGCTAGATCCCACTAGTACATTATTCTTCTTTATTCTTGCGATATCACTAGTTCAAGTCACTTTTGGTGCTATCTTAGAACCTGTGTTCATGGGAAAATCGTTTTCTATTAATATTATTGCGGTTTTAGTAATGCTAATGTTTTGGGGCTTTTTGTGGGGAATTCCAGGTTTAATTATGGCCATTCCAATCACCGTTTTTATTAAAATAATTTTAGAACAGTTTGAAGGAACCCAAGTTATCGCTAGTTTACTTTCAGGGAATGAAACTGAATTAGACTAACTAAAAAATTTAAGCTATCAAATTATAATTTTGAGTATATTTCTACTATCAAAATTATAATTATGGTTCATGGTACACACAATGCTCTAGAAGATTCTAGAAATAACGATATTTTTATTTCAATTAACGATCAATTATTTCCAAGGAACGATGCTAAAATATCCGTTTTTGATAGTGGTTATTTAGTTGGTGATGGTATTTGGGAAGCCCTAAGACTGCATAACGGTGTGTTAGTATTTTTAGAAGATCACTTTAATCGTTTATGGAGTGCCGCTGCAACTATAGGAATGCACTTACCATTTACTAAAGAAGAATTGACAGCTAAAGTTTGGAATACTTTAAAGGCCAATGACATGACGGACGGCGTACATGTTAGAATTATGGTAACTCGTGGTATAAAAAAAACACCTTCACAAGATCCAAGATTGACAATATCAGGACCAAACGTAGTTATTATTCCTGAGTATAAGACAGCTTCAAAAGATTCAAAGGAAAAGGGAATTACGCTTTTTACAAGTACTATTAGAAGAGGTTCGCCAGATTATTTAGATCCCAGATTGAATTGTCATAGTAAACTTCACGAGGTTCAAGCATTAATTCAAGCTATTCAAGCTGGTGCTGATGAGGCTTTAATGTTAGATATAAATGGGTTTGTTTCAACATGTAATGCGACCAACTTTTTTATTGTAAGTAAAGGTGAAGTTTGGACGTCTACAAGTAAATATTGTATGAATGGTATAACCAGAGCAAAAGTTATAGAAGTTTGCAGAAAAAATAATATACCATGTTTTGAAAAAGACTTTTCTCTATTTGATGTCTATGGAGCAGATGAAGCCTTTGTAACAGGAACCTTTGGTGGTTTAACTCCAGTGACTAAAATCGATGGTAGGCAAATTGGTGATGGTAAATATGGACATATTACTAAAAAATTGAATGAATTTTACGAATCATTAATAGAAAACACTGTAAAAAATGGATAATATAAAACGTATATGTTTATGGTCTGGTCCGCGTAATATTTCTACAGCCTTAATGTATTCCTTTGCGCAACGCAATGACACCAGAGTTTTTGATGAACCATTATATGCTTATTACTTAAAGAATCATCCAGAAGCGCACAACTATCATCCTGGGTCTGAAAACATATTGAATACCATGGAAAATGATGGTGAAAAAGTGGTGACTATGATGATGAACACCAGTGAAAAGCCAGTCTTGTTTTTTAAACATATGACGCACCACTTATTAGGGTTAAAGCGTAACTTTATGAAAAACACCATAAATATTATTCTTACGAGGCATCCTCAAGAGATGTTGCCGTCTTTTGATAAGGTTATTAACAATCCCACCATACAAGATGTTGGCTACGGGCTTCATGTAGAATTAGTAAATTATTTTAAAACACATAAAATTCCCTTTGTAGTTTTGAATTCTAAACAAGTATTATTAGATCCAGAACAAACACTACTTAAATTATGTGAATTTATTAAAATTCCTTTTGATGAAAGTATGTTGTCTTGGCAACCACAGCAACGCCCAGAAGATGGTATTTGGGCAAAATATTGGTATCATAACGTTCACAAGTCTAGTGGTTTTCTGAAATATCAATCAAAAGATGAAATATTTCCTGAACATCTCAAGCCACTTTTAGCAGAAAGTCTTCCTTATTATAAGGAGTTATTAAAATTTTCAATTTAAATAATTCTCGGTTGCTACTGTTACGATACTATAATTTTAGGTCATACGACTCATTTTTTTAGAGTTCATTTCCGTATAGTTTTAATATTTACTTTTCATAATATGGGATCTATATATAAATTACAATTAACCGAGTTATATTCAACATAATTTGAAGCTAATTTACGGTCTTAAAAGAATTATAAATTCAGTTTTTAAAGACTAAATTTCCTTATATTTCGTTTTAATTTAATGGATTTGAAAAAAATTGCCTTCATATTATTAGTACTCTTTTTAAGTGTTGAAGCTCATGCATCCTATATTCTTATTCCTATGGATGCCGAAACACAGGAAAATCACCTCAAAGCATACGGCGTAACATATTGGACGTTAGAACGAGAACTGAAAGTTAAATGGTTACTTAATTATAGAGGAGGTTCCTTTTTGTTGCCAGATGCCGAAATTATTCAACGTGAATGTCAGATACGCGGTGTGTCTTTTGAAGTTATTTCAGACTCAAAAGCGGCTCAAATATTAGAGGAAATTGCCAGTCCTGCTGTAAATCAAGAAGCAGTTATCTTAGAAAAAGCTCCGAAAATTGCAGTTTATACACCTAACGGAAAGCAACCTTGGGATGATGCCGTAACTATGGTTTTGACCTATGCAGAAATTCCGTATGAAACCATTTATGATGAAGAGGTTTTAAAAGACGAATTATTACTCTACGATTGGTTGCATTTGCATCATGAAGATTTTACAGGACAATTCGGAAAATTTTATAGAGCCTATCGTTCTGCGGCTTGGTATATTGAAGAGAAAAAAAATGCAGAAGAGTTAGCTGCACGTTTAGGCTATGATAAAGTTTCTGAAGAAAAATTGGCTGTAGCTCTAAAAATACGAGATTACGTTGTGGGTGGAGGGTTTATGTTTGCCATGTGTTCGGCAACCGACAGTTTTGATATTGCTTTATCGGCAGAAGGAGTAGATATTTGTGAACCAATGTTTGATGGTGATGGTAGCGGTCCAGGCTATCAGAATAAAATAGATTATTCAAGCACCTTTGCTTTTAAGGATTACATTTTGGAACGTAGCCCTAATGTCTATGAGTTTTCATCAATAGATATGACTCAAAAGCGCAATATTTCCAAAACGACTGACTATTTTTCGTTGATGGAATATTCAGCAAAGTGGGATCCGATTCCCACTATGTTAACCCAAAATCATACGGCTTTAGTGAAAGGCTTTATGGGACAAACTACTTCGTTTACTAGAGATCAAATAAAATCTAATGTTCTAGTAATGGGTGAAAACCGAACTAATAGTGAAGCGAAATACGTTCATGGTATAAAAGGTAAAGGCTTTTTTACATTTTATGGCGGTCACGACCCTGAAGATTATACACATAGAGTAGGGGATCCAAAAACCGAACTCGATTTACATCCAACGTCTCCTGGATATCGATTGATTTTAAATAACGTCCTATTTCCAGCGGCAAAGAAGAAGAAGCAGAAAACTTAATTTAGGTTAAGCGCTCAATTTTTTCGTATTTTAAAATAATAAATTTATCGTATTATGCTCACAAAAGAAACTATACTCCATAAAATTCAAATATTAATTACTAAGCAATTTGAAACACCAGAAGATGCTTTTGCTTTTTTCGATAAAAATGGTGATGGAAAATTAAGTAAATCTGAAATTGTAAAACTTCTAAAACAAGCAGAGATTAGTGGGTTTGTACGAGGCTTAATTTCTAGAAGACTCATCGAAGGCTATGATAAAGATGGAGATAAACTGATTAATTGGGAGGAGTTTAAGTCCGCCATTAATGAAATTAATGAATAGAACATAAATAAAAAGAATTTTATATTATGATATTCGAGGTTAAACAATTTTTCCGACTGTTATTTTATTCCATTATTTTTTGGTCATTTGCGTTCTGCGCTTTTGTGCTTGTTCGTTATTTTGGAAGAAACCAAGAACAGGTTAAAACCGAAAATCTTACTGAGATCGTTACCGCTTCACAGTATTTAATTTTTGGTGTTGTACTTGGGGTTATGGTTGCCATCATATATACTGTTGTAGAATTTTTCTTCGATAAATATTTATCCAAAAAATTGCATTTAGGGTTAATATTACTGGTTAAGTCCGTTATATATTTAATGTTTTTAATATTTTCATTGACATTTATTGCCAGTTTAGCAGAGGCTTATATTAATGTAGATTTTCCAAACGAAAGTCTTTGGTGGAAATCTAATAAGATATTTTGGATGGTAACGGCATATTTTATTTTGTGCTCATTGCTTTTTTCATTTTTCAGAATTGCCAATAATAAATTTGGTAAAGGTGTGATATTAAATATGCTTTTAGGGCGTTACAGAAAACCAAGAGAAGTAGAGCGCATTCTTATGTTTTTAGATTTAAAATCTTCTACGACCATTGCTGAAAAAATGGGTCATTTAGAATATAGCCGTTTTATACAAGACTGTTTTTATTATCTTAACAGAATTGTAGGGAAATATGGTGCGGAGATTTATCAGTATGTTGGTGATGAAGCTGTACTTACATGGAAATTAAATAAGAATACCACTAAAAATATCGATTGTATTAATTTATTTTTTGAATATGATTACAAGCTAAAAAAACATTCTAAATATTACATGAAGAAATATGGAGTGGTTCCAGAATTTAAAGCTGGAATCCATTCTGGGAAAATTATTATAGCAGAAGTAGGTACTATAAAAAAAGAATTAGCCTATCATGGAGACGTTATTAACACAACCTCTCGAATAGAAGAGCAATGTAATGAGTATAATGAATCATTGTTAATATCAGAGAGTTTTTTAGCGAAAGTAGATTTAAAGAAAAAGTATAAAGCGGTCTCACTTGGTAACGAATTGTTGGAAGGCAAAAGAGAATCTTTAAAACTGTTTGCTATTCATAAAAGCAAGTATAAAAAAGTGTCTAAAAATGCAATATTTTCAAAAAGAAATAAGACTTAAAGCTTTTTCAAGAGGGTTTCATCTAATCACTTCAGAAGTGGTGAGTGCTCTACCTGAAATTAGCCAGATAAAATTTGGTCAGCTACAAGTATTTATTAAACATACATCGGCTAGTTTAACCATTAATGAGAATGCAGATCCGACCGTACGCCTAGATTTCGAAAGTCATATGAATAAGATGGTGCCAGAAAACCAACTTTACTATAAACATACGCTAGAAGGTGCAGATGATATGCCTGCACACATAAAGGCGGCATTAATGGGAGCTTCCGTTCTTATACCAATTACAGTTGGGAAATTAAATCTGGGTACTTGGCAAGGTATTTATCTATGTGAGCATCGTAATAGAGCAGAAGGTAGATATTTAGTTATTACCGCTTTCGGAAATTAAATGTTCTAATACTTTTTCTACACCAAAATCGTCATTCGTTTCGGTTTCATAGTTGGCTACAGCTTTGACATCTTGGTGAGCATTTGCCATAGCATAGCTGTAATCGGCACATTTCAACATTTCTAAATCATTATTATAATCACCGAAAACCATGGTCTCTGAAGATTTAATATTCAGATTGTTTTGTAAAAAAGAAAGCGCATGCCCTTTATTGGTAATCGCGTCAGAAATATCAACCCAATGATTTCCTGAAACCACTACGTTTAGTTCGGGCTTTAAATGTTTTACATGTGGAAAAATATAGGATTCCGAATTTGAAGCGTGATAGAGAGCTATTTTTATAACATCGTCTGTAATCTCTTCAAAAGAGTCAATGATAGTATAAATTGAATAATATTCTGAAAACGTCTTAATCTTTTCGTCAGAAGCTCTTAAAATAAATGCGCGATCTTTAGTACAGAAAATAGGGAAGGTATTAGCAATGTTAGTAACTAAATGGTATAATTCCGATAACCGGTTTGGATTGATAATGTTTGATAGTAGTACTTTATCATTTTTAATTACTAGACCCCCATTTTCAGCTACTATAATAATATGATTTTTAATAGAATCTAGTTTTTCGACAATACTATAATACGGTCTACCACTTGCAGCTACGAATTGAATTTGTTGTTGCTGCAGTTGTTTAAATAATTCAAAAAATCGAGAACTTACATTATGATTGGAGTTCAATAAAGTTCCGTCCATATCTGAAACTACCATTTTTACATTTTTCATAATTATCCTTAATTTATAAGTTCAGTATTGTTTAAATAAAAAAATCCGATTCAATCCCGAAAATTATCGGGTGAATCGGATTTTATAAGCGAAATGATGTTATTAATTTGGCTAAAAGCCTTATTTAACTTTGTTTACTATTGCTTCAAAAGCTTCAGGGTGATTCATTGCTAAATCAGCAAGTACCTTACGGTTCAAGTCAATATTGTTAGCTTTTAATCCTCCCATAAATTTTGAATAGCTCATTCCATGTTGTCTTGCACCAGCGTTAATACGCATAATCCATAACGAACGAAATGTTCTCTTTTTTACTCTACGGTCTCTGTACGAATATTGCATCGCTTTGTCAACCGCATTTTTTGCTACTGTCCAAACGTTTTTACGTCTTCCGAAGTAACCTTTTGCTTGCTTAAGAACCTTTTTTCTTCTGGCTCTCTTTGCTACTGAATTTACTGATCTTGGCATTTCTTTTAAATGTTTTTTGTAGTAGGCGGTCTTTTATCGACACTTCTTAAAAAATTTAAAACTAACATTCATTAATTTTAAATCATTTAGCCCAACTCCAGGGTTTATAAATGATTTTTAACCGTTTAAAACTAAATTACTTTAAACGTAACATAGTTTTAATATTGTCCTCATCAGCTTTATGTACTAAAGCGTCATGAGTCAATCTTAGCTTACGCTTTTTAGATTTTTTTGTCAAAATATGACTCTTAAAAGCGTGCTTTCTTTTAATCTTACCAGTGCCAGTTAGTTTAAAACGTTTCTTAGCACTCGATTTTGTTTTCATTTTAGGCATTTTGTCCTCTTTTAAATTTACGTTTCGCTTATTATTGTTTCACTGATAATTTCAGTGTTCTTTTAAAAATTAATCCCAACGACTACAATAGTGTTGAGTGTAGTCTACACTACTTTTTCTTAGGTGCGATGAACATAATCATTCGCTTTCCTTCAAGCTTAGGCATTTGTTCAACCTTTCCATATTCTTCAAGATCTTGAGCCAATTTTAATAATAAAATTTGACCTTGTTCTTTAAAAACAATGGATCGTCCTTTAAAGAAAACGAAGGCTTTTAACTTAGCTCCGTCTTTTAAGAACTTTTCCGCGTGTTTCTTTTTAAACTCGTAATCATGGTCATCGGTTTGAGGACCAAAACGAATTTCTTTCACAACAACTTTAGTCGCTTTAGATTTTAACGCTTTCTCTCTTTTTTTCTGCTCGTAAAGGAATTTTTTATAATCCATAACTTTACAAACAGGAGGTTTCGCATTTGGCGATATCTCTACAAGATCTAAACCTTGTTCATCGGCAATTGCTAATGCTTTTTTAATAGGATAAATATCCACTTCAACATTATCTCCGACAAGTCTTACTTCTTCAGATCTGATTTTGGAATTTATACGGTGTTTATCTTCTTGAGATACACGTCTTGTATAATTCTTTCTGTTTCTACGTATTGCTATGGCTTCTGTGTTTTAAATTAAACTTATTTTATCTTTATTTAAAAGTCTTTAAACTTTTATTTATTCTATCTTTTACAATTTTTGAAAAATCTTCTACATTAATTGTGCCAAGGTCTTCACCACCATGCTGGCGTACAGTAATTGTATTATCTTTTTCTTCTTGCTCACCGACAATAATCATAAACGGAAACTTTTGCATTTCAGCTTCACGAATTTTCTTACCTACGGTTTCATTTCTATTGTCTGTAAGGGCGCGAATTTCGTCATTTTCTAGCAAATTTAAAACTTTTTCGGCGTATTTTTCATATTTCTCACTTATTGAGAGAATAATTGCCTGCTCTGGCATCAACCAAAGAGGGAAATTACCGCCAGTATGTTCTAATAAAATAGCAATGAAACGTTCCATACTTCCGAACGGAGCTCTATGAATCATTACCGGTCTGTGCATCTCGTTATCACTGCCTTTATAAGATAAATCAAAACGCTCAGGTAAATTATAATCTACTTGAATAGTACCTAATTGCCATTGTCTGCCAAGGGCATCTTTGACCATAAAATCCAATTTTGGGCCATAAAATGCAGCCTCGCCAGTTTCAACCACAAAATTTAAACCTTTGTCTTTGGCGGCATTTAAAATCGCTTGCTCTGCTTTTTCCCAGTTTTTGTCATCACCTATATATTTTTCAAGATTATCTGGATCTCGCAACGACACCTGGGCTGTGAAGTTTTCAAAGCCTAAAGAACCAAACACATATAGTACTAAATCGATAACATCTTTAAACTCTTTGTCTAATTGGTCTGGTGTACAGAAAATATGAGCATCATCTTGAGTGAAACCTCTAACTCTAGTTAATCCATGTAATTCACCACTTTGCTCATATCTATAAACAGTGCCAAATTCGGCATAACGTTTCGGAAGCTCTTTATATGAAAATGGTTTCGCATTGTAAATTTCACAATGGTGAGGACAGTTCATAGGTTTTAAAAGAAATTCTTCACCCTCAGAAGGTGTGGAAATTGGCTGAAAACTATCTTCTCCATACTTTGCATAATGACCTGAAGTTACATAAAGTTCTTTCTGACCAATATGTGGGGTAACAACCATTTCATAGCCAGCTTTCTTTTGCGCCGCTTTTAGAAAGTTTTCTAATCGTTCACGTAAAGCAGCACCTTTCGGTAACCAAAGCGGTAAGCCTTGTCCTACTTTTTGTGAAAACGTAAAAAGTTCTAATTCCTTGCCAAGTTTTCTATGATCACGTTTTTTAGCTTCTTCTAATAAATGAAGGTACTCGGTTAACTCTTTTTGTTTAGGGAATGAAATTCCATAGACTCTAGTTAATTGCTTATTTCTTTCATCTCCTTTATAATAGGCCCCAGCAACACTTAGAATTTTAACTGCTTTTATAATTCCTGTATTAGGAATATGTCCACCACGGCACAAGTCGGTAAATGTTGAATGATCACAGAAGCTGATAGTACCATCATCAAGATTTTCAATTAAGTCAACTTTATAATTGTTCTTACCTTTATAATAGGAGAGTGCTTCAGTTTTAGAAACATCGCGCATTTTAAAATCGTGCTTGCCTCTTGCGATTTCTATCATTTTATTTTCAATGGTCTTAAAATCTTTTTCAGATATAGAACCTTCATCTAAATCGACATCATAATAAAACCCATTATCAATTGCAGGTCCAACCCAAAGTTTTACATTCGGATATAGTTCTTCTAAAGCCTGTGCTAAAACGTGTGCAGAAGAATGCCAAAATGCTTTCTTGCCATCATCATCTTTAAATGTATATAAGGTAAGCTTACCATCAGTGGTTAATGGAGTGGTAGTTTCGACAACTGTATCATTAAATTTTGCCGAAATAACATTGCGAGCAAATCCTTCGCTAATATCTACAGCCACTTCATATGGTGTTATTTCTTTTTTATCAAAAGATCGCACCGAACCATCAGGTAAAGTAATTTTTATCATTATATATAGTATAAATTTTAGCATACAAAGATATACCTATATATATAATAGACAAAATGAAGTTTATTAAAATGAGCAAGGCATTCCCTTCATTTCTTAAATTTGAGAAAAAGGCAGCGTAATTCACAACCTATCTTTACAAAGCAGAATTTATTAGGTTAGTATATTGTTTATATTCGTAGGGCAGCAGTGTAAAAATGGAGGTTAAGACGAAAAGCTATAAAGAGTAGATGACGCTGTAAAATTGTAATCTATGATTTTTAGTAATTAAATTACGATAACGAATAAGGCAGCACGCCGCTCTATTATATATAAGACTTAAATATTGAAGCACTGAGTAGACTTTTGAAGAGTTCGATAGTTAACCATGATAAAAAGACGAATAATTATATGTTTACAACATTGGTTTTAAACGGTTTAAAAATAGTTTAAAATAAAATAATCAAAAGATGTTGTGGGAATGAAAAAGGGTTCTATATTTGCACCCCGAAACAAAGACAATATGTCAAGTTTTATACGTTCATTACCATACAAAATAGCATTGAAAAAATATTTAAAAAATAATCAATAAAGATGTTGTAGAAATGAAAAAGGGTTCTATATTTGCACCCCGAAATAAAAACAATAAGTTGAGTTTCGAAAAACGTTCATTACTATACAAAACGACATCGAAAAATATTTTAAAAATTTTACAAAAAGATGTTGTGGGAATGAAAAAAGGGTTTTATATTTGCACCCGCTTAGCGCAACAACGTTAAGAGAAAGTAAAGAAATAAGTTCATTAACATATTGAATTGACAGCGTAAGAATCAACTGGAAACGGTTGATTTAAAACAAGAGA
>NZ_JASDDK010000035.1 GCF_030407435.1 Winogradskyella bathintestinalis | reverse complement strand
CAGTCATTTTTTGAGCTAGGTCAGTGTTTTTAATGGTTTTTTTTAATCCATATTCATACTTAAGAGTTCTGTTAATTCGTTCAGCGACAGCGTTTTCATAAGGATCGTACTGTTTGGTCATACTCATCGTAATTCCATTGTTTTCAGCAAATTCAGTGTATTTAGGATTACAATATTGGAACCCTCTATCAGAATGATGAATAAGTTTTTGATTAGGATATTTTCTATTTTTAATAGCCATGGCTAGCGCATCCTTACAAAGCGATGTTTTCATATGGTTGTCGAGTTTATAGCCCATAATCCTTTTAGAATAAGCATCTGTAACTAAAGCCAAATAGTTATGTCCATTTTGAGTTTTAATATAGGTTATATCGCTGACCCAAAGTTGTTCTGGTCGAGTAGGCACGTGGTCTTTTATCATGTTTTTATATTTTTTATACATATGATTAGAATTGGTTGTTGTGATATAGTTCTTTGTTTTTGGCACTAGTAGTTTATTAAGTCTCAAGAAGTTGAAGAACTTGTCTCTACCAATTTTAATACCAGCGTTT
>NZ_JASDDK010000034.1 GCF_030407435.1 Winogradskyella bathintestinalis | reverse complement strand
TACAAGTTCACCCAACCAAGATACAATTTACGTACGCGTAGAGGATCCCGCGTATCCCGATTGTTATGGCACCACCTCGTTTAATCTTATCGTTAATCCATTACCAACAGCCATAACTCCCACAGCACTAGAAGTCTGTGACGATGGCACCCCAGATGGATTAACGGAGATGGATCTGAGTTTAAAAAATTCAGAAATTACAGGCAATAACCCTAATTATGCGGTAAGCTATTATGAAACTCTAGCCGGTGCACAGACAGATACTGCAGCATTGCCAATGCTGTATACTAATTTGAGCAACGGTCAGAATGTTTTTGCACGAGTACAAGATAGCAATACCGGTTGTTACACCACCACTACTTTAGAGTTGCTTGTAGAACAAGCACCAATAGCATTCACGCCACAACCCTTAAGATATTGTGATCCAGACAATGATGGTTTTGGTCTTTTTACCCTTACGGATGTAGATGATGAGATTACGGGAGGCGCTTCGGGTCTAGAGGTCACTTACCATGAAACCCAGACCAATGCCAATAATGGAGTAAATGCCATAGATA
>NZ_JASDDK010000033.1 GCF_030407435.1 Winogradskyella bathintestinalis | reverse complement strand
AAAGCAACTTTAGAACTCAAATTATTCGTCGTTGACCAAATTCAGAATGGTCAGATTTCTACAAACTTTGCATCTAAAAAATATGATGTTCCCAGAACAACTATCTCCTATTGGATTAGAAAATACAGTACCTTAGTGCAACAAAATACAGGTATGAGTAAAAACGACGAAATAAAGAAACTTAAAGAAAAAATTGAAGAACTAGAGTTTGTAAAGGACTTTCAGCAAGATATAATCGCTGATATGGAACTCATTACAGGCGTCGATATGTCAAAAAAGTCATTGCCCGAAACATTAGCAAAAGAGATAGAACTAAAAAAGAAAAACATTTTAAAAGAAAATGGCTCTATCAATGTTTTGGGATCTCTAAACAAGCCTTCTACAAAAGACTCAAAGCGCAACAAAAACATCAAATAGACCATCAAAAACTAACCAAAATGGTTAAAGACTACCGTAAAAAAGTAGGCTCTAAAACTGGTGGAATAAAACTACATACTGAGCTTAAACAAGATTTTATAAACGCTGGTATTAAAATTGGTAGAGACAAGTTCTTCAACTTCTTGAGACTTAATAAACTACTAGTGCCAAAAACAAAGAACTATATCACAACAACCAATTCTAATCATATGTATAAAAAATATAAA
>NZ_JASDDK010000032.1 GCF_030407435.1 Winogradskyella bathintestinalis | reverse complement strand
GTTACAGCACCAACAGAACAGTTATCAGTAGCATTAGCACCAAGTTCAGTATAAGTATCAGAACAAGCTTCAAGCGTGATGGTAGCAGCACCATTAAGATTTATTACAGGTTTAGTAGTGTCGCTAACCGTAACTATACGAGTTACTTCATCAGCAGCTACACCGTTTGTATCAGTTACATTATATGTTACAGTATATATTCCTGGGGTGTTAGCATCAACCGAGTCGCCACCAACTGTTACAGCACCAACAGAGCAGTTATCAGTAGCATTAGCACCAAGTTCAGTATAAGTATCAGAACAAGCTTCAAGCGTGATGGTAGCAGCACCATTAAGATTGATTACAGGTTTGGTAGTGTCGCTAACCGTAACTATACGAGTTACTTCATCAGCAGCTACACCGTTTGTATCAGTTACATTATATGTTACATTATATATTCCTGGGGTGTTAGCATCAACCGTGTCACCACCAACTGTTACCGTTCCAACAGAACAGTTATCAGTAGCATTAGCACCAAGTTCAGTATAAGTGTCAGAACAAGCTTCAAGAGTGATGGTAGCAGCACCATTAAGATTGATTACAGGTTCGGTAGTGTCGCTAACTGTAACTATACGAGTTACTTCATCAGCAGCTACACCGTTTGTATCAGTTACATTATATGTTACAGTATATATTCCTGGGGTGTTAGCATCAACCGTGTCGCCACCAACTGTTACAGCACCAACAGAACAGTTATCAGTAGCATTAGCACCAAGTTCAGTATAAGTATCAGAACAAGCTTCAAG
>NZ_JASDDK010000031.1 GCF_030407435.1 Winogradskyella bathintestinalis | reverse complement strand
AACGTGTTTGTGTATGATTTCGTTGCGTGTTTAAGCATTAAAGTTAGCAAATAAATCACAGATAGAAAGTCCGCGAGGACTTTCGTAAGTAAGCTATAACTAGCAATGAATTATACACGGTGTTGTAAAACGTTTTTTATTCGTTCAAATATTTATATAATGCTTATCGCAATATTTTGTTTTTTTATAGGTTTCTTGAAAATTCTAAATACCAACGGTAATCTTGCATTCCAAACTTTTAGACTATCTAGATTCTTAAAATCAATCAGATAATTTCCACTTTCGGGAATGTCGAGAACTTTTATTTTTTTCGCTAAATATCCACATTCATAAGATTGAATTCTCCATTGCGTATCTCTAGGATTAATTATTCGTCCAGTTTTAATATTCGTTAGGGTGAAAGTAAAATTTTCTACTTCAACGTCCCAACCTCCAAGAACATACACGCTAAATATTCCAACGTGTAATTCTATAACTCTGTTTGAGTCACATATATTAATTGGGTATCCAAATTCCACATTTCGAATATCTGTTTGTATTATTTCAATAGTTTCTGGAACTTTACTTCTATGCAGAAATCCTGAAATTTTCTTGTCAGGTGCAAGTTGTTCATAATTAGTCTTAATATATGGTCTTGCTCCATCACTTGGTTTAAATTCAGTTTGTAAATATTCAATTTCCTGATTATCCAATTCACGTACTGTTCCGTCTTTTTCAACATAAACATATTCAAAATTTGCTTTGTTCTTATTCAAGAATTGTGAGTTTTAAATGAAGTTCAGGTTTTTTTTAAATGTTTTACAACGT
>NZ_JASDDK010000030.1 GCF_030407435.1 Winogradskyella bathintestinalis | reverse complement strand
TCCAGCGTAATATTTTTAAGGTTCAGATTTGATTTCGGATTAGGTTTTTTTCGCGCATAAACTAGCTAAAAGTAGAGTAGAAGCGGTAAAATTGCAAGTGCGCGAAAATGTTTGCCAACGTGTTTGTGTATGATTAGTTGCATTGTTTAGCAACTAATTTAGTAAACTTTTACGAACCTGAGAATATTCCGCAGGAATATTCCAGATGAGCACTTACAAAGCAATTAATTATACACGGTGTTGGCATTTCGTTGTTTTTATTTAGACTTATAATTATTCGGCTCAATTTCGTTTTTTTATTTTTCCAGCGTTTGAGTGAATTCGGTCAGCGATATATTCCGCAAACTTTTTTAATTCCGATTGAGTAAGAAATTCCGCAACTTGCTAAATTTAACTTATAGTTTGTTTTCATAAACTTACTTAATTCCAATTTATATTTTTGTCGAAGCTAAAATCATAATTAAAATTCCGATTAAAGTGATTAACCAACTATAATTTTTGAAAATATTCTTAAAACTCAAATAAGCAATTAATGTTATAATTCCGAACAAAATTGCTTTAAAATAAGGGAATATTGCTCCGTGATTTGAACTTGCAGGCATATCAGAAGAAGTATTTGAAGCAACAATTATAGCAATAATTATTCCGATAAATATTGCAAAAATATTAAATCCTATTCCATTTATTAAATTTCTTTTTTTTGATTTATTTTCTGTTTCCAAATTTCTTTTTTTCAGGTTCAGAGTGCGTTCTGCCAATGAATGCCAACGGTTTTGTATATGGTTTGTAGCGTGTTTCAGCGAGTAAGTTAGTAAATAATTCCGTAAGATAGAAAAGCCGAGAGGCTTTTCGCAAGTAAGCACAGACCAAGCTATAAACTATATACGTTGTT
>NZ_JASDDK010000003.1 GCF_030407435.1 Winogradskyella bathintestinalis | reverse complement strand
CGACTAAAAGTTTAGTCTCTAAAGTTGCTTTTTGATAGCTTTTTTTTCGCCAGTGTTCATTTTGTGTTTTCATAAGTGACTGTAATTAATTGCTTAATTTTTAGTCAACCTATTTCAGGAAAGTTCATAGTCTAAAACTAACCAATAGTCCTACTTCATTTTAGCGCATTTCCAAATAATATTAATGCTTTTAGATAACATTATAATTTATATGGCCCTGTAACAGCCAATAGGGAAATAAGTCAAGAAATATCACTATCACGTCAATTTAGTTAAGTGGATATCGCCATCTTTAACGGTATTTAAAAAATAACATAAAAATTATAGTCAAGATGAGTTTAAAAGACAGAACAATAATAATTACAGGTGCATCAAGCGGAATTGGAGAAGCAACGGCAAAAAAATTAGCATCCGATGGTGCGAACGTTGTATTAATGGCCAGACGTGAAGATAAATTAAATACTATTAAGGACGCCATTGAAAAAGACGGTGGAAAAGCATTAGTTGCTTCGGGCGATGTGACAAAAAAGAAGGATTTCGAAAATGTAGTCTCAAAAACTGTGGAAGCTTTTGGTAAAGTTGACGGATTGATAAACAATGCTGGTTTAATGCCACTTTCTTATGTACAGAAATTAAAGACTGATGAATGGGATAAGATGGTAGATGTAAACATTAAAGGTGTATTAAACGGAGTCGCTGCGGTATTACCAAAAATGATTGATAATAAAGGGGGAGACATTATTAACATCTCGTCTATGGCGGCAAATCGTTA
This sequence comes from Winogradskyella bathintestinalis, assembly GCF_030407435.1. GTDB lineage: Bacteria > Bacteroidota > Bacteroidia > Flavobacteriales > Flavobacteriaceae > Winogradskyella > Winogradskyella bathintestinalis. The sequence goes on along the minus strand of NZ_JASDDK010000003.1, from coordinate 408,683 downwards.
CTTCCCCGGAGGTGCTGTGTATTGCGCCACAAAATCTGCAGTAAAAATGTTTTCGGAAGGTTTAAGACAAGAGTTAGCACCAAAATATGGTATTAACGTTACATCTATTGAACCTGGCGCCGTGGCAACCGAATTAACAGATACAATTACAGATGAAGACATTAAGGAAAACATGAAGGATATGAAGTCTATGACCACCTTAGAAGCTGAGGATATAGCTAATGCCATTCATTATGCATTGTCTCAGCCGGCACGTGTTAATATTAACGATGTGTACATTGTACCGAGTGAACAACAGTAAAAAATTTATTTAAAACACCAAAAATTTAATTATGGGAACGACAACAAAAAAAAATACATTTAAAACGATTAATCCTACTAACGGAAAAGAAATTGAAACGTATAACTATTTCACAGATGAAGAAATTGAAAGTACATTAAAAAAGTCGCACAACGCTTTTATTGATTGGAAAACAAAATCTTTTGAAGACCGCGGGAAGATTATAAAAGCGATTGGAAAAGAACTAAAAAACCATAAATCGGAATTGGCAGAACTGATGACCGACGAAATGGGAAAACTTCTAAAACAAAGCAAACAAGAGGTTGATCTCTGCGCTGGAATCTGCGATTATTCGGCCGATAATGCCGCCGAATTTTTAAAAAATGAAGAAAGGGAATTACAAGATGGTGGTAAAGGTATTATTACCTACTCACCTATTGGTATTATTTATGGTATTCAACCATGGAACTACCCAGCTTATCAAGTAATACGCTACAGTATTACTAATCTTATGGCAGGTAATAGTGTGCTTTTAAAACATGCTTCGAATGTTACAGGAACGGCAAAATTATTAGAATCGATATTTAAAAAAGCAGGTTTACCAGAAGGTTTGTTTAGTGTTTTAATTATTGATCATGATCAATCTAACGACATTATAAAACATGAATTAGTTCGTGGTGTGACTTTAACGGGTAGTCCAGATGCCGGAAAAGCCATTGGTGAAAAAGCAGGGAAAGAACTTAAAAAATCAGTTCTTGAATTGGGTAGTAATGATGCCTATATTGTTCTCGAGGATGCCGATTTAGAATTGGCCGTAAAAACCTGTGTACAAGGGCGAATCTATAACAATGGAGAAACTTGTATTGCTGCAAAACGTTTTGTGGTCGTCGATGCCATTTATGACGATTTTAGAGATGCTTTCGTTAAGGCCATGAAAGATTTAAAAGTTGGAGATCCAACGGATAAAGAAACTGATATGGGACCTATGGCAAGAAAGGATTTGCGTGAAACCTTACACGAGCAAGTAGAGAAAAGTATAAAAAATGGCGCCAAATTATTGTGTGGAGGAGAAATACCAGATGGTGAAGGATTTTATTATCCGGCAACGGTTCTAGAATCGGTAAGTTCTGGTCAGCCTGCTTACGACGACGAACTTTTTGGCCCAGTAGCGGCATTGATAAAAGCTAAAGATGAAGAAGATGCCATGCGAATTGCTAATGACAGCCGTTTTGGTCTTGGTGGCGGGATATTTTCAAAAGACGATAAACGTGCCATAGAATTAGCAGAAAAGCATTTTGATACGGGTATGGTGTTTATCAATAAATTCGGATTAGCAGAGCCAAATATGCCGTTTGGAGGAGTAAAAGATTCTGGTTTCGGTAGAGAACATGGTGGATTTGGAATGAAAGAATTTGTAAATACTAAATCTATAATGGTAGCAAAATAATAGTGTTATATGCATTAGTGAACGCACTAAATATTAAAAGAATTTGGGGCGTTCACTAAATTTTTGACAAAAATCAATAATGGGAATAGCCGTTATCTCTTCAATAAGTTGTGTTGAATGGATATACGGCTTTTTTTAACTTTTCATTAAGAGTATGGCACAGGGTGAGAACTTAGATTTGCAAAATTCGTGATTGCTATTATAATATAATCACGGAAATTTTCAAAATTTAATCACCTACGACTTATTCAACATGACCTTTCGTTCTCTGTCATTTTTATGCATTATCTTACTTTCTCTAAATTTATTTTCTCAGAATAAAAAAACCTTACATATATCACGAACGGTTGAAGCTCCCAAAATAGATGGTGTTTTAGATGAAGATATATGGCAAAATGCTGAAATAGCCACTAATTTCATTTCTTTTAAACCTGAAATTGGCGAAACAACTTCAAAAGAACAACGTACAGAAGTAAGAATAACTTACAATGATAATGCTATTTACGTTGCAGCGTATCTATATGATGATCCGAGTAAAATTATGAAGCAATTGACCAGCAGAGATAATTTTGGTCAAAATGATTTTTTTGCGGTTATGCTAAACCCGAATAATGACGCCCAAAATGATACTGAATTTTTTGTTTTCAGTTCTGGGACTCAAGCGGATGCTATAGCAAATCCAACTATAGGTGAAGATTTTGGTTGGAACGCCGTTTGGGATAGCGCCGTTAAAATTGTAAGTGACGGTTGGATTGTGGAAATGAAAATTCCATATAGAGCCTTGCGCTTTGCTCAGCAAGATGAGCCCATCTGGGGTTTACAATTTCATAGACATTTTAGGCGCACTAGAGCACAGTTTACGTGGAATGCTATAAATCCAAAAAAAGGTAATACTGGGTTGTATCACGGAGAATTAAAAGGCCTTAAAAATATCGAACCGCCTGTGCGATTAAACCTCTACCCTTTCACAACTGGATTATTCAATAATTTTGATGGTAAAACGGATACCGATTTAAAATTTGGGATGGACGTAAAATACGGACTCACCGATAATTTTACTATAGATGCTACATTAGTTCCTGATTTTAGTCAGGCTGGATTTGATAATGTGGAATTAAACCTTGGCCCTTTTGAGCAAACGTTCTCTGAACAGCGTCAGTTTTTCACGGAAGGTGTCGATTTATTTAATAAAGGCGATCTGTTTTTTTCAAGACGCGTTGGTGGCAAAGCCAGTGGAGAACTTTATCTCAATGAAAACGAAAGAGCCAATGTGCCAAGAGACGTCAAAGTGTTAAATGCACTTAAAGTGTCTGGCAGAACTAAGAACGGTTTAGGTATTGGTCTTTTTAATGCTATTACCGAAAAAACAAACGCATCAATTAGAGATACCATTACTAACACTACCAGAACCGAAATTGTGGAACCTTTTACCAACTATAATATTTTGGTGGTGGACCAACAATTTAATGGCAACTCTTCTGTTGGCTTAATTAATACAAACGTAATGCGTGAAGGAAATTTTAGAGATGCTAATGCCACTGCCTTAGTCGCTAATTTGGTAAACAAGCGCAACACGTATAGTATAAATACCGATTTAAGAATGAGTAATGTCAATTATCAAAGTGCAGACTCAGAAACCGGTTTTAGCAGTTTTGTACAGGTGGGAAAAGTTTATGGGAATTTACGTTATAGTTTTGATCACAGTTACGCCGATACTAAATTTAATATTAATGACTTAGGACTGATCTATAGAAATAATTATAGTGATTTTGGTACTGATATTTCTTATGAAACTTTTGAGCCAAGCGGAAATCTTAACAATTATAGAATAAGTAGTTATGTTAATTATCAACGTTTGGTAAGTCCGAATGTGTTTTCTAAAACTAACTTCGGCCTTGCATATCGTGCTACTACAAAGCAACTTGATGGTTTTGGATTTAGTGTTGATGTAGAACCCGGAAAACAGAAAGATTATTTTGAATCTAGAGATGGAAGACCTTTTATTTATGAAAATTTCGTAACTACTGGTGGTTGGCTTTCCTCTAATTACAATCGAAAATTTGCATTAGATTTAAGAGCTAATGTTGGAGCATTATTTGAGGGTGGTAGAGACTTATTTACTTATGATTTTGAAATTGAACCTCGTTTGAGAGTTAATGATAAATTATTATTATTGTATAGTTTTTCTTATGATTTTTCTAATGGAGATCGCGGTTTTGCTGATCGTGTAGATGGTCAACCTATTTTTGGAGAACGTAATCGGCAAATAGTCACCAATAGTATTTCGGCTAATTACAATTTCAACCCTTTTAATGCTTTAGCGCTGAGTTTTAGACATTATTGGGATACGGTTATTTATGATAATGACCTATTCACCTTGTTAGATTCTGGCCGCTTAAACCAGAACTCTGGTTATACGATTAATACCATAGCGGATAATCCAAATATTAACTTTAGTACTTGGAATATTGATTTCAGTTATTCATGGCAATTTGCTCCTGGAAGTTTTCTAACCGCTTTGTATAGAAATCAATTATTCAACCGTAATGCCTTGGCAGAAAATGACTATTCTCAAAGTATAGATAATTTATTCGATCAGCCAATTCAGCATACACTTTCAGTGCGTGTGCAGTATTTTATAGATTTTCAAGGATTGAAATCGACGTTTGGAAAATCTTAAAAAACAATTCAGTGGGGTCTGTATAAAAATTAAAGCCTGCTCTAATTATATGTCACTTGTTATTGCCAAGTCAATAAAATTTAATTACCCATACTAGAATCACAAATCTTGGTTATATAATTGTACATTATTTCTTTAAGTCTTATTTTCACACCTTATGAATAAAACAATAATTTCTGCAAAACACATTGTAAAAGCCTATAAAGAACTTCAAGTTTTAAAAGGGGTTGATTTAACCATTTTAGAAGGTGAAGTTATTTCTATTGTTGGAGCTTCTGGAGCTGGCAAAACCACCTTACTACAAATTCTGGGGACTTTAGATAAGCCAGATTATAATTCGGAAACCGAATTGATAATTAATGACGAAGCGATAAAATCATTAAATGATAAGGCCTTGGCAAAATTCAGGAACAAGAATATTGGATTTATATTTCAATTTCATCAGTTATTACCTGAATTTACCGCCTTAGAAAATGTGTGTATTCCTGCATTTATTAATAATACCCCGAAAGTTGATACTGAAAAACGCGCTAAGGAATTATTGGATTATTTAGGTTTAAAAGACCGCATTCACCATAAACCTAATAGCATGTCTGGCGGAGAACAACAACGTGTGGCGGTGGCAAGAGCTTTAATCAATAATCCGAATATTATTTTTGCGGATGAACCTTCTGGAAATTTAGATAGTGAATCTGCAGAGCAATTACATAATTTATTCTTTAAATTGAGAGATGAATTTAATCAAACATTTGTAATTGTGACTCATAACCAAGAATTAGCGAATATGGCTGATAGAAAACTGACTATGGTTGATGGTAAGATTGTGAGTTAGGCAAACCACTTACATATACCAATTATGAAAAAAATACTACAGATTTTAATTCTCGTTATTTTTATTAGCTCTTGTTCTTCAACAAAACTAGCACCGCAAAACATAATATATTTTGATCACCACAATATAGAAATCACTAAATCAGAGTATGAAAAACTGCTTTTAACACATAATTTTCTAGAGATTCCAGGCGAATACACAAATCAAAAAAAATTAATATTTAGAGAGCAACACGGACAGGTAACCGATATTCAAAAATTAAAATCTTTACTCGAAGGCACTGTTGAACAACGTATTGATTCCCAATAAACCAATAGTTATAATTTATTATCCAGGGAAAGATCGCTGTAATAGTACCAGTACATCAAATAGAATGTGGATTAAAAACTGGTTTAACGAGCTCGAAAATGGTTTAGATAAAATAGCCCAAATCAAACCTATATACATTTATAAAGATAATGAAGGTTTAAAAAAATATAAGGGTATTGTAGAATGGAAAAAAGACCCTAACGGAACTGTAGAACACCATTTTTTTAAACACCATTACCCTTGTTTGAGCTTTACAGTTATTTCTAACACTGGAAATTATATAAGCTTCTTTAGCGAATTTGCAAAAGAACATGTTTGGCAATTGACTCGCGAGATGTATAAATAGCTAGTCTATTTTTTATGTAACGGTACCAGATTGTAGTCGGTGTACTTCTTCTTTCGACGGTTATATTCTTAAAAGCATCAACGTTATGAGTTAAACTCCCATTCTAATATTACAAAATCCAATCGGATTTGTAGATTCTATTTTTGTGTGTCAATGACACTCTAATTTATATTGTAAAATTTTAAAGAAAAATCTCTCATATATAACCTTTTGTTAACATCTGTTTAAATTTTTATGGTAACTCATATCATAAAATAGTATTTTCGCTTTGAACTTATATTGATTTTTTTTAACTGTTAAGACATGAAAATAAATCATTGAGTTCAAGACCTAAATTAAAATTTATGACAGTGACGGAGTTCGAACCTATTATTGAAATTCTGGAAGAAGCCTACGAGATTCCACATCTTAATGCCACACGTAAAATTTCTGCATTATTACCACACGATTATTACGAAACCGAGAAACGCTATCCTGTACTCTATTTACAAGATGGTCAAAATTTATTCAATCCAGAAGCGCCTTTCGGTGATTGGGCGATTGATAAATCTATGGCAAAATTAGCTGAAGAAGGACGTGGTGATCTCATTATTATAGCAGTCGATCATGGAAATGAAGAGCGCATAAGCGAATACTTACCCTATTTTCATCCTCGATTTGGTGAAGGGAAAGGTAATTTTTACATTCAATTTATGCTTGAAAAGTTAATGCCTTATATCAATAGCCATTATAGAACCTTACCCGATTTTGAAAACACCGGCATTGGTGGTAGCTCTATGGGTGGATTAATCAGCTTACATGCAGGGCTTAAGAACCCTGGAGTTTTTGGTAAAATGATGATTTTTTCACCAAGTTTATGGATTTCCAATAAAATTTTTAAAAACACCAAAACCTTTCAGCCTTTAGAAAAATCGAAAATATATCTGTATTCTGGAGGCAAAGAAAGTGCGGAACATTTGCCCAATGCCTATAAATTAGGCTTTATAATCCAAGAAAAAATGATTAAAGGTTATGACATCGATTTTCATTTTTCTATTAATGAGCAAGGCGCTCATTCCGAAATGCACTGGCGAGAAGAATTCCCAAAAGCCGTACAATGGCTCTATTTTAATTCTTAATTATGACATTCACACATTCTAAAAAATTAGATCATTCAAAAGATTTTATCCTTCCATGTAGAAAAGATAATCTTAATACAATAAAAGAATTTTTGCCTATTGACAAACCCGATTTTGACGGTAGTTTTTCTACGCATCAATTACTTTATGGTAAGACTGGCAACCGCATCTACCTCATTGGTTTAGGAGAAGAAAAACATAGTGCGCAAATAGAAAAAACTTTTCAAAAACTAGCTTTCGAAACTCAGAAATATTGGAGTAAATCGATTCAGGTTTATGCTGAAAATTTATCGGAAAGCGAAGTTAATAAAGCTGTGATTGGGTTAGAAATGGGGCAATATAACATTGGTGAATTCAAATCTAAAAAAGAGAAAAATAATGAAACCTCCATAACATTCGCTTCAACTAAAATATCTAACAAAATTTTAGACGAAGGACAATACACAGGCGAAACTATTAATAGAATAAAAGCCTTAGTTGATGCTCCACCAAATATAAAAACACCCGAATATTTAGGTAATTGGGCAGAAGATTCTTCAAAATTCGCCAATTATAAATGTACGGTTTTAAAACATAAAGAACTTAAAAACCAAGGTTTTGAGGCTGTTTTATCAGTTGGAAAAGGAAGTGTTAATAAACCTGTAGTCATCATAAACGAGTACAACGGTAACTCGAGTACAAAAATCGATATCGCTTTAGTGGGTAAAGGCATCACCTTTGATTCTGGTGGATTATCCATTAAACCTTCTACTAATTTACACTATATGAAAAGTGATATGGGAGGTGCCGCGGTGGTTTTAGGAGTAATAGAATTGGTTGCGAAATTAAAACTTAATATTAACATTGTGGGTATTGTTTGCTCAGCCGAAAATGCTGTTGATGCAGAAAGTTATAGACCTGGTGATGTAATTAACTCCTACTCTGGTAAAACAATTGAAATTATAGATACTGATGCTGAAGGTCGTTTGGTTTTGGCAGACGGTTTAAGTTATGCTGTTAAAAAAATACAGCCAGAATATTTAATAGATTTAGCCACCTTAACCGGAAGTGTCGTAAGAACTCTAGGTTATGAAGCTGCAGGCATGTTTACGCATAACGAAGAAATGGCAAGCACTATGTCTAAAATTGGCTATAATGTTCACGAACGTGTTTGGCAACTACCAATGTTTGAAGAATATAAAAGTGACCTCCATAGTGATATTGCAGACTTGAGAAACTTTAGTGGCAAACCTATAACTGGTGCTACAAACGCCGCTCAATTTTTAGAATCATTTACCGAAGAACATAAAAATTGGATGCACTTAGACATCGCAGGAGTTTCTTTTGGAAGTTCACCTTATGCTAAAATGAAAAGCGCATCTGGTTTTGGAATTCAATTAATTACTGAATTTATTAAATCTAAAGTAATGAGCTAAGCGTATACTACCATTTTGAAAGGTTATATAGTCATTATGCCTTATTAACTCATTTTTTTTATTAACTTAATAACTTATAATTAAATTATAAAAATAGCTAATTCTAGCCTAGCACTAACAGCAAAGCGGACTTGATTCTAAATACTAAACCATGTCTAAAAAACCATTAAATTTTCTTTGTATTTCCACCTATTTTAAAGGTGAAGATTTTTTAAAAAGTGTGAAAGCAGAAGGTAATAATGTTTATTTATTAACCAAAAATAAACTGCAGCACGAAAATTGGCCATGGGAATTTATTGATGATACGTTTTATATAGACGAATGGCATCATAATGATGTGGTTAAAGGCATTGCCTATAAATTTAGAACTATTAAATTCGATCGTTTTGTAGCGCTCGATGATTTTGATGTTGAGAAAGTAGCATTGCTAAGGGAGCATTTTAGAATGCCAGGCATGGGTAGAACCACTGCGCATTATTTTAGAGATAAGCTTGCGATGCGAGTTAAAGCTAAGGAAGAAGGTGTAAATGTGCCTGATTTTACGGATTTGTTTAATGACGAAACCATCAATAATTATGCGGATAAAGTGAGTCCGCCATGGTTAATTAAACCAAGAATGGAGGCGTCAGCTACTGGCATTAAAAAAATTCATTCTAAAAACGATTTGTGGCAAATTGTGAATGATTTAGGTGATGAACGCGATAACTATTTAGTGGAGAAATTTGCTCCAGGAGATGTTTATCACGTTGATGGATTAAATGTAGATGGTAAAGTCGCTTTTGCAAGAGTTAGTAAATATTTAGACACCCCTTTCGAAGTCGCTCATGGAGGAGGAATCTTTAGATCAGCCAGTTCAAAAATTGGCTCTAAATTTGAAAAAGGATTGCAAAAAATGAACGCTGAAGTCATGAAAGCCTTTGGAATGCAATTTGGCGCATCACACACAGAATTCATTCAATCTAAAGCCACTGGGGAATTATTCTTTTTAGAAACGTCTTCGAGAGTTGGAGGAGCCAATTTGGCAGAAATGGTAGAAGCTGCCTCGGGTATAAATCTTTGGGTGCAATGGGCAAGAATCGAAATTACAAATCTTACAAAAAAAGTTTACAAGCTTCCAAAAACCAATGACCAATATTCTGGTATTGTGGTCTCATTAAGTAGATTTAAACATCCAGATACTTCAAGCTTTACCGACGAAGAAATCGTTTGGCGTATGCATAAAGATTGGCATATTGGGTTAATTGTTCAATCTAATTCTAGCGAGCGGGTTTTGGAGCTGTTAGATCATTATACGAAACGTATCGCTGCGGAATTTCATGCTAGTTTGCCCGCACCAGATAAGTCAGAATGATGATTTTTATACAAAATCATAAAAATTAGAAAATTCATCATTCAAAAAATCCAGTACTACCGCCAACCCAGGTCTTATCTTTATTGTACTTAACACCAACCATTTCACCCTTACTTAATCGCATTAAGTTACTAACGATTTCTGTTTTATTCGTTTTGGAGTTGTGGAGCATCATCATTCTAATTTCACACTTCGCAGGCTCATCCATAGTCTCAATTACGGGTGCATAGGCTACTTTTTCTTGAAGTAAGTAATTGGATTTATTAGTGATATCATCAATCATGCTTTTGGTTACATGAATTTGAACGCCCGCTCCAGCAAATGAATATAATGGTTTTAAAACATAATTCTCTAAGTCTGTTGGAATGCTTTCCAATTGATCTAAATAATAAGATTTTGGCACATAATCACCCTTTAATAAGGGCATCGTGTATTTACTGATTCTGTAAAACCAATTAGGATGACCAATCCATTCTGCATCAATCTCATCTTGAAAACTGAACTCAGTTTTAAGATCAGTACGTTGATGTAATTCGTCAAAAATTATACGATTATATATTTTTAAAACCCCTACCTCTTCACCATTCTCATCGAAATAAAATAAAGATTTACCTCTTTTTTTCAAGTGGGTTATACAAAGTACTTTTATACCTAACTTTTCTGCAGTAGCATAAAAATCAATAGCAGTGGCTTGTTTTTCTGGTTCTATTTCTAATAAAATAACGTGTTTCGGATCGGTATTACCAATAATTTCTTGTTTTAATAAAGGTAAATAATCATCGGAAGTCATTCCATTGAGATGCTGAGAAAATCCTTTTGGAATAACATTACCAAAATGTGTTCTGTATTTATTGCCTAATAATTCTTGAAAATAATACAACGAAGGAAAACCTTGTAACTCTATTAACTTTGGTGTTAATTGGCCTTGTGAATCTCTACAAATCCCAAAATCGAGTTGAATAAACTTAGCATGGTTATCTTCATTTGGTACAATGGTGTTTGTGTCGAAAAATGCACCATCAGTTAACTGTTTAAAATTCGGTTTATTAATTACCGTCATAATATCATTACAAGCGTCTATCAGTTTTTGTTTTAAAACGTTTGGTATAAAAACAGGTGTTTCAGCTATTTTAAAAGGAACGTGGTAATTAAACGTGTCATCAATATCTTTTAAAAAGGCTTTATATTTTTCTTCCGAAAAATTTGCATTATAGGCGTCTCTGATTGGCTTTATCATCTTAAATTACGACATTACAGGTTGTTTAACTTTTATAATTGCATTCTGAATAAATTTTGGCAAAATTGTTTTGTACGTCATCGCAACTTTGTCTGGATCGTCCATACGAGTCATCATTTGGTAGTATTTCTCTTTACCAAAACTATCAATTACCTTTTTTTTATTTTCTTCTAAACCAAAATAAGCTTCCATACTTATAGGTTCAGCTTCAGGATGAAATTGAGTACCTACAAATTCTTCAGAAAATCGAACAGCCATAATTGCACGTTCTAATTCTACGTGCGTACGAATTTTTTCGATACTTAATATTTTAGCCCCATGACTTTTAAATATCTTAAGGTTTGGTTGAATTAATTGCCAATCGCGTGAATCTACGGCATAGAATGGATCATTTAAACCAGATAAAAGAAGGTCTTTTTTCCCATCTTTTGTTTTATGAACTCGTAAAATTCCGAATGAAGTACTGCGCCTAGGTTTTATTTCCCCTAATTGAAAATAATCGCATATCACCTGAAAGGAATAACAAATAAAGAATACAGATTTTTTCTGATGATGCGATGTTTTGTTAAAATCCCAAAGATCTTGTATCAAATTTAGATATGGTTTTCTCCATTCTCCTTCTTCTAGTGGACTTCCGGGCCCACCACTTGAAATATAAATATCAAAACTTGTGTCAGGTATTTCATGCTTTGCTCTAACGTTAAAGATTTGAACATCAACATCTGCATTAAAGGAATTAGCTATCTCAGTAATACAACGTAACCCTTGGTTGGGTTCGTCATTATTCATGTCTAAAATTGCTAATTTTAATTTATCGTTTTTCATATTACTATTACCATAACTGCGGTAATCAATTTAAGTAGGTTATTTTATAATCCTAAAATGGTTTGTTCTGTGATATAATCCACCACTTTAGTAAGGTCGTTTGTTTGTTTAAATATCTCTAATTGGCGGTCTGCTCCGGTTCCATTTTTAAGCATTTGATGAATATATTCTATTTCTTTTCTTGATCCTAAATCATCAACAACATCGTCAATAAATTCAAGTAATTCTAGCATTAGAAGTCGTGTTTCTACCTCAGATTCTTTTCCAAAATCAATCATTTTTCCATCAATACCATACCGACTTGCTCTCCATTTATTCTCGTTAATCAAAGCACGGTGGTAATTCATAAAATTAAGATTATGTCTTCTTAAATTATATAGTTTAGCCACTAAGGCTTGTATTATTGCCGAAATACAAACCGTTTCGTTAACAGTTAAAGGTACATCACAAATTCTCACTTCTAAAGTTGGAAAAAATGGATGCACTCTTATGTCCCACCAAATTTTCTTCGGATTATCAATACATTTGGTCTTTACTAAAACGTTAACGTAATTTTCATATTGCGCATAATTTTCAAAAATACCAGGAATACCTGTTCTTGGAAATTTATCGAACACCTTAGATCTAAAGGACTTGAATCCAGTATTTCTACCTTCCCAAAATGGTGAATTGGTTGATAATGCATATAAATGTGGCAAAAAATAGCGTAATGCATTTACTAAATGAATCGCCATTTCCTTATCCTCCATTCCGACGTGCACGTGCAGACCAAAAATTAAATTAGACCGTGCGGTATCTTGTAACTCGGTAACAATTTCATCGTACCTAGGATTTGGCGTAATCAGTTGGTGCTCCCATTTAGAAAATGGATGTGTACCTGCTGCCCCAATTTTAAATCCTAAATCATTAGCTATACCAGAAATAGATTTTCGTAAATGTGTAATTTGCGACCTAGCATCCGTAATATCTTGGCAAATATGTGTCCCCACCTCTACCACGGCTTGATGCATTTCTGCTTTTACCTGATCTTTAAGAACCTTAGCCGCTTCTGTTACAATTTGCTGATCGTGTGAAATTAATTCGCGAGAAACGGGATCAATGATTTGATACTCTTCTTCAATGCCTAATGTAAACTTCATATAAGGAGATGGTTAAATTAAGCCTGATTATTCAATTAATCAGGCTAATACATAATCTATTGTTTATCTGAACTCTTTTTTGTCGTAGCCTTTTTACCTGAAGTCTTTGTTACTGTTGATTTTTTAGCTACAACATTTTTAGCAGGTGTTTTTTTGACCGCCTTTTTTGCTGTAGTTGTCTTTTTTGCTACCACATTCTTTGCTGGTGATTTCTTTACGGCATTCTTTTTTGGGGTTGCTTTTTTAGCGATAGATTTTTTAACTGATGTTTTCTTATCTGAAGCGGAGATGTTCATTTGGTCTTTAACAAAAGTACCCCATGTAAGGTTCATCTTTCCTTTTTCGTATTCTTTTGCTTTTACAATTGCCATATTAGCGGCATTTTCTACAATCCATTCAAAATTATCTTGTCCTACGGATTTAATATCTGCATCAGGAGCAGGATTACAAAAGTCAATCGCATAAGGCACACCATCTCTAACTGCAAATTCAACGGTATTAAAATCGTACCCTAAAGCTTTATTTAAATCGATACAATATTTCTCAACCAAATCTAAAATCTTACTGTCTACAGGCTCACCATCCAAGACATAACGTAAATGATGTGGGTTTCTAGGTTCATATTGCATAATGTGTACGTTGTCTGTACCTAAAACGTAGCATCTAAAATATTCTGTAAAGTTAATTTCTTCTTGTAGCATCATTACTAAGTTCTCAGTTTCCCCATGTTTTGCCCATAAATCGTCGGGATTTTCTACACGGTAAACACTTTTCCATCCACCTCCATCATGAGGTTTCATATATGCCGGAAAACCGATTGTATCGAACATTTTTTCCCAATCGAATGGAAATTTCATGTTTCTAAAAGATTTTTCATCTGTATCTGGTGGCCGTTGAGCTGAAGGTAAAATAAAAGTTTTAGGTACAGGTACACCAATAGATTGCGCTAATGCATTGTTAAAGAACTTTTCGTCTGCACTCCACCAAAATGGGTTATTAATAACGGCTGTTCCTGTAATTGCCGCATTTTTTAAATACGCTCTATAAAATGGCACGTCCTGAGAAATTCTGTCTATTATCACTGCATACTCGTCAGATTTTGCTTGTTCTACAGTATCTATCGAAACAGCTTCTGCCATCATTTCTTTAATACCTTGAGCTTTAATTTTTTCGTTAACTCTGTCAATAAATGCCCATGGAAATGTATCTTCTTGACCGAATAAAATGCCTATTTTTTTCATATTTAAAATGAATTTGTTGGATTAATTAATTTACTGTTATAGTTTGGATAAATAATGTGGAAACATTTCTCGCCATAAAGGCCAATCGTGCTTTGCCCACTTTCGCTCATCATACCAAAAAGGAATGTTTTTCTTTTCTAAAATACTAGCCATTCTTCGATTGGCATCTAAGCAGATGTCTTCTTCACCAACACCCAAAATAATTTTCATATTCCATAAGTCAGGATGGTTTGCATCTGGCATAAAATCAACGGGATTGTTAAAAAACACATTATCGTCGTAATGACCATCCACAAATGATTTAATATCAAAAGAACCACTCATACTAAACATGTGACTCACTTTTTCAGGATGTCTAAATGCAAAATTAGCAGCTTGGTAACCACCAAAACTTGGTCCTGCCATAGCCACTTTTTGCAACCCTTTTTCATCACAAATTTTATTAACAATTTCGTTCATAATAAACGTATCGTAGATTGCATGATTTTTTGCTCGTAGAGAAGGATGGATATGCTTATTGTACCAGCTTAATTCATTAATACCATCTGGGCAATAAATTTGAATAAGGCCTTCTTCTAAATACCATCTTGCAGATTCCACAAGTTTCATGTCTTTACATTCATTGTGCTTGCCCATTGTGGTAGGAAACAAAATAACAGGATATCCAGAATGACCAAATACAAGCATCTCTATATCTTTGCTCAGTGTTGGTGAGTACCATTTAAAATGTTCTTCCTTCAATTGTTTAGTTTTTAATAAGTTAAATAAAAAAAATAGTCGGCAAAAATACAATATTTACACCAATATTTTATGCAGTAGGTCTTGAAAACTAATAGATTAGTATGCCACTTAGAATAACCATTTTTAAATATCGTAATTAAAACTGAAAAGGCTTCATTAATATCAATTGTTTTTTTTGTTTTTTATTAATTCTTCCTTCATGTTAATTGAAAATTTCCAAATTGATATAATTTGATGACCACAATGAGATAACTTGTTTTTATTTAAAGAAAAACATGCTTAAATAAATCTTTAATATTTTCTTATTCAACTTTAAAAACCATTAATTTTGTAAAGGACTAAATACAATACAAATGAAATATCGTATAGAAAAGGATACTATGGGGGAGGTAGAAGTACCTGCCGATAAACTTTGGGGAGCACAAACAGAGCGCTCTCGTAATAACTTTAAAATTGGTTCTCCGGCATCTATGCCCTTAGAGGTGGTTTATGGATTTGCTTACTTAAAAAAGGCCGCTGCTTATACTAATTGTGAACTCGAAGTTTTATCAAAAGAAAAACGTGATCTGATTGCTAAGGTTTGTGATGAGATTTTGGAGGGTAAACATAATGATCAATTTCCATTAGTGATCTGGCAAACAGGTTCTGGTACACAAAGCAACATGAATGTTAATGAAGTAATCGCCAACCGAGCACATCAAATCGCTGGGAAAATTATTGGTGAAGACGAAAAAACGATTCAACCAAATGATGATGTTAATAAATCGCAATCTTCAAATGATACCTTTCCTACCGGAATGCATATTGCGGCTTACAAAAAGGTTGTAGAAACAACCATACCTGGAGTTATACAATTGCGCAACACTTTACATAAAAAATCACTCGAGTTTAAGGAAGTTGTAAAAATAGGACGAACTCATTTAATGGATGCGACTCCATTGACGTTAGGTCAGGAATTTTCGGGTTACGTCTCTCAATTAGATCATGGATTAAAGGCTTTAGAACATACTCTAGCACACTTAAGCGAATTGGCTTTAGGAGGCACTGCTGTAGGTACAGGTTTAAATACACCAGAAGGATATGATGTTTTGGTAGCAAAATACATTGCAGAATTTACGGATTTACCTTTCGTAACTGCTGAAAATAAATTTGAAGCTTTAGCTGCTCATGATGCCATTGTTGAAACTCATGGAGCATTAAAACAACTGGCCGTTTCGTTAAATAAAATTGCCAATGACATAAGAATGATGGCGTCAGGACCACGTTCTGGAATTGGAGAAATAATTATTCCTGCCAACGAACCAGGTAGCTCAATAATGCCAGGAAAAGTAAACCCTACGCAATGTGAAGCTTTAACTATGGTTTGTGCTCAGGTAATGGGTAACGATGTCGCAATTACTGTTGGTGGCACCCAAGGTCATTACGAGCTAAATGTTTTTAAGCCGATGATGGCAGCGAACATTCTCCAATCTGCACAATTAATAGGTGACGCCTGCGTAAGTTTTGAAGAACATTGTGCTAGCGGAATTGAACCAAACCATCAAGTGATTAAAGAGTTATTGAACAATTCTTTAATGTTAGTTACCGCATTAAACACTAAAATCGGTTATTATAAAGCGGCTGAGATTGCGAACACTGCACATAAAAATGGTACGACATTAAAAGAAGAAGCTGTAAACTTAGGTTATGTTTCTGCTGAAGATTATGATGAATGGGTAAAACCAGAACATATGGTAGGAAGCATAAAATAAAATGACAGGCACCTAAATATTTAGTATGAAGAAACTTTGATGATTATGAATGATTACCAATATTCATAAAAAAACAAGTATTTTGAAGTATGAAACGTCAAAAACGCTAGTAATTTTTTACTAGCGTTTTTTTTTATTCAAAAAATTAGCAATCTTTACAAAAACACCAATCCACATGTCCGTACTCATTTTAAATATAAAACAATTGCTTCAAGTTCATGATTCTAACGTTACTATTGTAAAAGGTGCGGACATGAAAGAACTACCAATTTTAGAAAACGCCTATATTTATATTGATCACGACACCATTATAGAATATGGTAAAATGGAAGATTATCAAACTATTGAAGCTGATACCATCATAGATGCTACGGGTAAAATAGTCTTACCTTCTTGGTGCGATTCGCATACTCATATAGTATATGCGGGAGACAGAACTTCTGAATTTGTAGATAGAATTAAAGGGGTATCCTATGCTGAAATTGCTAATAAAGGTGGTGGAATTTTAAATTCGGCTAAACTTCTTCAAAAAACCTCAGAAGAGATTTTATATAAGCAATCCTTAAAACGATTAGATGAAATAATTGCCATGGGAACTGGAGCTGTAGAAATAAAAACAGGTTATGGATTAACACTAGATGCCGAGTTAAAAATGCTAAGGGTCATTAAACGTCTTAAACGTGAAAGTCTGGCTATTATTACCCCAACATTACTGGCAGCTCATGCTATTCCATCGGAATTCAAAACTAAAAAACAAGACTATATTAAATATATTACAGAAGAATTAATTCCGAAAGCAGCCGAACTTCATATTGCGAATTATATTGACGTTTTCTGTGAAGAAGGTTATTTTGATATTAACGATACCGAAGCCATTTTAAAAGCTGGAAAAAATTACAATTTAAAACCTAAAATTCATGTTAACCAGTTTAATATTTTAGGAGGAATTGCGCTAGGAGTAAAATACAACGCACTTTCCGTGGATCATTTAGAAGAATTAAACGAAGACGATATTGTAGCATTAAAAGATAGTGAGACTATCCCTGTGGCGCTTCCTGGCTGTTCTTATTTTTTAAGCATTCCTTATACAAAGGCACGCCAACTTATTGATGCAGGCTTACCATTAGCCATTGCAACTGATTACAATCCAGGTTCTTCACCTAGCGGAAATATGAATTTTATAGTTAGTGCCGCTTGTGTGAAACTAAAAATGACTCCCGAAGAAGCCATAAATGCGGCTACCATAAATGGTGCTTATGCCATGGGAATTAGTAATATGTACGGTAGTATTACACGAGGTAAAAAAGCCAACCTCATTATAACGAAGCCCATGGATCATTATAGTGAAATCCCTTATGCTTATGCTCATAACCCTGTTGAGCAGGTGATAATAAATGGTCAACTTTTATAAAAAAAATCCAGAAGATATCTTCTGGATTTTATATTATAATTTTAGTGTTTTATTCTTATTTCAACTCAAATTCTGAAGAAGATATTATTGCTTTATCATTAAAGACATTCACCTTGTAACGGCCTTTTTCGAATTTTGCATCTTCTAATTCGCTAATATATTCGCAAATATTTAAGTTTCTGTTTTCATAATTAAAACGGCTAATTAAGCTGTAGTTTAAGACTTGATCTTCAAATTCTATTTGATCATTCGTTCCTAAAACATTATTTAATGGATCTATAATTTGTACATACAATTCTTTATCACCTGCTTCGGTCAGCGTATTTTTGGCTACGGTAAAGCATATTTTAAGTTTATCACTTCTACTTGCACGCTCTGTTGGAATTTGTTTTCCGCTTCGTCTTTCTATAACTCCCATCCCAATTAAACCTACAGTTTGTAGTGCTGCCGCATCTTTTACTACAGAAGTTAATTCAGTATTTTGAACTAAAAGAGAATCTGTAAACATAGTGCGCTCAGCCAATTGAACATTAGTACTATCTAACGACGTTGCTAAATACTGGTTTTCTACTTTAAGACGGTCATTTTCCGTTAATAAAATGTCCATTTCTTCTTGCAAAGCCAAATACTTCTTTTTGTACCTCCACAAACTGCCAACACTATTTTGAGATACTTTGAGAGAATCCATTAACCCTTGAATACGTTCACGAGCTTCAATAATATCTTGATTCTTAACTTCACTCTCCGCAATCGCTTCGTCATAATCTTGAGCCATATTATTCAGATCATTCATTACTTGTTGCTTTTCGCTAACTAATAATTTTTCATTTTCTTGCTTTTCGCTGTAAAGTTTAGAGGTGTAAAAAGCTGTACCTAAGAATAATACTAATAATATGCCTAAGCCTACTTTTAATCCTGTGCTTGATGATTGAGAACCTTCCATAAATTGTTTGGTTTTAAGTATTGTTAATTGTTATTTTAAAAATGTTTATTTGAGGTTAAAATAATTAAATAAAACTGTACTTTTATTCTAAAATTAAATTTTTAGACCAAATGCATGATCTTACTTTGTTTACTGAAAATAACAGACAACAGCTTTTAAAGAAACGTAAAGGTGAATCAAAGTTTGGAGAACATGTTCAGATAGTATCTAACCTCAATGTTATATACGATGATATCCTTAATTTAGACGTTGACTATGTGTTATTTGGCATAAAAGAGGATATCGGTATTTATGGAAACTACGGACACACAGGTGCTTATAATTCATGGGACGCCGCTTTAAAAACTTTGTTAAATGTACAGAGTAATACTTTTACGAAAGCGAAACGTGTTTTAATTTTAGGTCATTTAGATTATAAGGATCAACGTGAGGCTTTACTAGAACTCGATATATCAAAAAAGAAAAAACTCTCTAAGATCCGAAATTTTGTGGCTTCAATAGATAAAGATGTTACTCATATTGTGTCTTCAATTGTTGCAGCGGGAAAGATTCCAATTATTATTGGGGGTGGCCACAACAATGCTTACGGAAATATTAAAGGTTGTGCCTTGGCTCATAACGAAAGAATTAATGTCGTAAATTTTGATGCGCATTCCGATTTCAGAGCTGAAGAAGGCAGACATAGTGGTAATGGTTTTAGTTATGCTTATGCTGAAGGATTTATGAAAAATTATTTCATCTTCGGACTTCATGAAAATTATACTTCTGATACTCTTTTTAAAACGCTAAAAAAAGTAAAATCTATTAAATATAATACCTATGAAGCATTAGAAGTTAGACATGAAATCGATTTTAAGTCGGAAATGAAATCGGCCTTGAATCATGTCTCTTCTAAGAAATTTGGTATTGAAATTGACTGTGATGCTATTGAAAACATACCTAGTAGCGCCATGACGCCAAGTGGATTTAGCGTAAAACAAGTTAGACAATTTACGAATTATTTCGGACAGCATAAAAATGCCACTTACTTACATATTTGTGAGGCTGCACCGCAAGAACATACAACAACAAATGTTGGAAAATTGATTACCTATATAATTACTGATTTCATAAGAGCCAATGGAAATTAAAATTATTGAATTCAATAAAAAACATGCGCAAAATTTTTACGATTTAAATATTGAGTGGTTAAAAACTCATTTTTATGTTGAAACTATTGATGAAGTGGTTTTAAGCCATCCTGAGGAGTACATAATCGATAAAGGAGGTTCTATATTTTTTGCCATTAAAGAGGATAAGGTGGTTGGTACGGTAGCTTTAATGCCAACTAAAACCTCAGGGATTTTAGAACTTACTAAAATGGCTGTTTTACCTGAAGAACGTGGTCAACATATTGGTCAACAGTTATTACAACATTGCATTGATTTTAGCAGAGCTAAAAAGTTGAAAGGCCTTCTACTCTATTCTAACACTAAATTAGAAAATGCGATTTATTTATATCGCAAGTATGGGTTTTTGGAATTGGAACTTGAGAAAGATAATCCTTACGAACGTGCTGATATAAAGATGTTACTGAATTTTTAATGTAATATAGAAGATACAACAGCTATCATAAGAATATATACACGAGTAAAACCAGAAAGCTCTATTATTGAATTTTTAGAATTTCATCTGAGGTTATTGTTCTCTTACACGCTTTAAAGAATCTAACTCACGTTGTAAGGCTTCAATCTTATCTGTATTATTATCAATTTTAGGAATTGCTATAATAGATTCCATTTGTTGTTCCAAAATATCTTCATCTTTTGGCGCTTCTTTAAAGTAATAACCAATCCCCTCACTAGATCGCCAAGCTTCATTGAGCTGATTGTAAACTGTCTCATCCCAAGTGCTTGGGTGTTTAACGTCTATCCAAATAACATCTCTATATTCGCTATCTATTAAAACTAAATCTGGTGTTGCAGAGCCATCAAACTGTTTTGCGTCTGTTGAACTTATAGAAGATATTGTGCCTAAGAAGAACATACGTTTTCTACCAGCAATGTCTTTTATGTAAGGTCTAAATTCTACGGGCGTACTAGCATTCCAATCGTATTCTTTTCGAGACTCCTTTACTTTCAATGGCATAGCCGAAACGCCTGCATAGCCTTGCTTTTTAGTCGCATGATCGTAATAATACAATTTGTCACTACCATCTGCAGGAATAAATACACTATAACTTAAGCTAGTACGTTCATTACCAACAGGCTCTAATCCAAACCAATGATATAAGCCACTATAAGCATCAGAATTACTCCCAGCAAAGTCAAAATCGGTAACATAAGGTTGTTGATTTTGATCCTTTGGCATTAATGGAATTTTGACTGCAGTTTCCATATTCCAAGGCAACGGATCACTAAAACCTCCTAAAAACTTTAGAGATTCTGCTTGTAATTGCGAAACCACTTCCGCCAAGGTATTTTGTTTATTTAAAAATGGATAGTTTTTAATTTCATCCGGACTCACAAAAGTTCCCTTACCAATCGTTATACGTTCTAAATAATCATTAAAATCGTGTTCACCACTATCTATAATCATCACGCCGCCAAAACTTGGGTAAGGAAAAAAGAAACCTTTCCACTTAATTAAACTCACCACTTCAACCCAATTATTCTCGTCGTTTTTCATGTAAAACGTGTCGCTGGGTTCATAATTAAAAAGCATCCAAGGATTAAAACGTTGTACAACGGCATTGTACGTGTTTCTGCTGAATTTTAGGGATTCGCCTATTGAAAAAGTGACATCGATACGGTTTTCATTTGAAAATCTAGGAAATGGTGACGTACTGCTTACCGAAAACACTTCTTCTGTATTGTCACTAATACGTTGCATAACGTACTTCTCACTAGGTTGAATAGCCATAGTCCACTTATTCTCCGTGCCTATCCGTACTAAATGAGGTAAGGACACATCTTTAGTTTCGCCAACACTTTCGTTAGCCATGGAAAACACATTTCTTAGTGGCTGAATTCGTTCGTTTTGAGTTAATGGTAATTCATTTATTTCAACTTTATTTAGATCGTTAAAAACATTATAGGTTTTCATATAGTCGTACATTTTATAATGCCAGCCAACAACATATAAAATTCCGAAAAATACAATGAGCAATGCTAAAATTACCAACCGACCACTAACATTTACAGATTTTCTGAATTTACGCAAACCGAAAAATAGAACCAGTAAACTGGTAATGATTACGAATATGTATTTACGTAGAAATAATAAAACAGGTTGATAATCGTCCCTGAAAAAAAACAATAGCACTAATAACAACAAGGATACTAAAATTGTAATCCGTTTTTGTTTACTCCCTTTGTTCCAATAATTTTTTATCATGTCTCCCATATTCCAGCAAAAGCAGGAATCTCGTTATTTTATTATTATTTTTTAGTTGGATTACCTTAAAGATTTCCGCTTTCGCAGTAAAGTATTACATCAACCCCTTATCTTTTAGACGATCTCTAGCGCTTTTCTCATTCATTTTGCTTTCTGGCGTATTTTCAATTTCTTTTTTGGCCTCCTCTACTGCTTTATTATCTTTATTTTTTAAATCTTCAAAAAAGTCTTTTCCTTTTTCCACAACATCATCAAATTTATCTTCTAACGATTCACTTTGTTCTTCAATAACATCTGACGAGGTTATTATAAACGCGGCAATATAAGTTCCTAATAAAGTTCCAACAGCAAATGAAGCAAAAGCAGAAACACCATTATAACTACTAAACACAGCGATTGGTGTTAAAAATTCAACAATTAAAGCCGCGACTAAAACCAAGGTTACTACAAATAATATACGTGGCAATAGTGATTGTTTGTAAACAAAACCTTTGGGATTGTTAGCACTCATTTGTAATTCTTTGCTATTAACGACCTTATTTAAAAAACGATAAGCTCCATTACCGTTAGATTCTCTCCAATAGAGAAAAATTCCAAATAAAATGGCTGATATGAATATTACTAATTCTATTCCCATGAGGTTAAAAAGTTAGAAGTTGGAAGCACGAAGCATGAAGTTCTGCGCTTATAACTTAAATTAATATTTTCTTTGCGCCTTGGCATCTTTACGTGCAAAAAAGGCACTCTACTAAATTAGTCTAAAAAACTCAAATATTGTTACGAATCCGTGCAATTACCCAGTCCTTAAAGGAATCCTCCCAAGTCTCATAATTCTTGTAAAACTGTTCTTTGTCATACCAATACAAAAATAAGACGTCCTTTGGTGCAATATTGATCAGTAACTTATGGATTAAATCGCGATGTTCAGCCGACAACGATGAATGTGGTTGATGCAAAGCAAAATATAAGGATTGATCGACCATATCTTCAACTTTATAAGCATTACTGCGTTCTAATTTTTCCAAATATAATTCAACACCCATAATTTGTTTACGCGCATTAATTTCAATTTTATTTAAATAACTCTTAAACAACACTTTATTATCTAATATATCAACGATAGCATGTTCGGTTTCATTTAAAAACTGTGCGAGTTCGTATTTCTTAATTCTGTCATAATTTGGGGTCGTTATCATATATTCCAAGTCACACTCTATTATAATGTAATCTTTTAATTTATCGACCAATTCAGGTTGTTCTATATGATAAATTAACACATCATGAATAGTGTCTTTTATAGCTTCTTTATAATGTGCTTTACTTTCAAATATTACAATCGGTTTAATAAAATCACGCAACAAATACACTCCATCAAAAGCTCTAGTAAAAAACGAACTTGTTGAAAAATACAGAGGATGTAATCTTAAATCCCGATGTCTCAAATCACCATAAGTTTTGGCAGAATCCAATAATTGCTGATGAATATTTTCATCTATAAAATTATTATCAGTATTAAACTTATCGACAAGTTTTAGTTGATCTTTCTGTATGCGTTCAAGATGATCTATGAGTCTGAATGTAATATTAACTTTATCATATTTTAATACATCTAAAGGCTCATAGTACACATCAATATTCTGGTCGAAATCGATACATATAGCCGAGTCTCTTGTGATATCATTAATTTTTTGACCATGCGTTCTAAATATATGTTGCATCATTTCCTTATCGAACGAATGAAAAGGTAGATACACCGGTTTTCCTTTTTGCAACGGAGTAATGATGATACCATGCGGATTTGCATCTCCATGATTGAGATAATGCATGTCTTTCCGTTCCTCGGCCACCTCTGGACTCCAGCCAATACCATCGATAAAAAACGACGTGAGCTTGGTCTCAGTAAAACCCAACGTTCTTAAGCATTTATTGTATCGCTCTACTAGTTTGCCACTGATGGGAATAAGTTCACTTCTGTATAGATTTGCTTGTTTTAGTTTTTGCATATTTATTTCTCACTAAAGTGGGAATCTCATAGTTTACACTTAGTTTCGCTGAGTTACACAGCGATTCGAAGTATTGCTATTATTTATTATTTAACACATTATTTATTTGAAAATATTGTAATAACATAATCGTTTTTGCATCAACAATTTCCTGATTATTTATCATTTTTAATGTTTCTGAAAATTTCAGTTCTAAAACGTCTATTTCTTCATTTTCACTTTCTAATCCACCACCATTTGTAATTTTCATGTGGTCATTATATTCGGCAATGAATAAAAACATTTTTTCTGTTAATGCACCAGGAGACGTGTAGGCGGTTAGTACTTGTTTTGCATCGTTTAATTTATAACCCACTTCTTCTTCAGTTTCTCTAATAATAGTTTCTAATGCACTATCGTTGTTATCTATGGCCCCTGCGCAGACCTCAATAGACATGCCTTCTTCACTGTTTACATTATATATTGGCATTCGGAATTGTTTGGTTAAAATCACCGTTCCTTTTTCAGCATTATATAATAGAATAGCGGCTCCATTCCCTCGGTTATAACATTCTCTTGACAAGCGTCGCCATTCGCCGTTCTCAAATTTATAATCGTAATCAATTCTCTTTAATGTTGCCCATTCGTTTGAAAGGATGGTTTCTGTTATGTTTTTTAATTCTGACACTGATTTTTTTTATTTTTCACAGATTAATTCTAAAATTTACAATTGGACACCGTCAATCATTCTCCCCAAATTGCGCTCTCGCCTCATTCTCAATATTCATTTGATTGATCCTTGCATCCACTTTTCGTTTAAAATCGGTATCTGCAATGGTGGCTACGTTATCTAAATATCTTATCACTTCTTGTCGTCTAATATCTGAAAAGTTCAAGCCTTTCATATTCGCTTTCATTAATTCTTGAAGCATGTTGAATTTGGTATCATAATCCCTATTGAAATATTTCTCAGGATTTTCAAACCAATCAATTTCAAGATCGAAATCCGTTAAACGCAATGAAATGGCCGATTGAATATTTCTAACATCTCTAGATGAGAAAAATGGAAATATCTTTTGAATTTCCTTATATAAGGCAGCATAAAACATGTGATCATTGTTTTGATGCAATTTTTCAACTTTATCAAAAGTATCATGCACACGTTCTTCCGTTGGCTGATCAATAGCATTTAAAATTTCGCCCATACTATTGGCCAAACCTTGATCAGACAGATATTTATAAACCTCAGGATCATTCATGTTTACAAATTCTGGCATCGTCTCCTTTAACTTCTTCCACCAAATGTAATCTTGATCTACAAAATCGTGCTCTGTACGTGCACCATCGATTTTAAACCGACCTTGCACTCTAGAAATCACCGCCTTATCCAACATTTCGGGTAAATTGGTAAAAAGCCCGATGGAACTATTGCCATAATTAACCGCATAAGCACCTTCCGTATATCTTAAAAAGACACCAATCACTTCTTTTACACCAGCGGAAACACCTTGTGCCGTCCGTTCTTGTAAATTATTCTCAGCATCATCGATTGGTGCAAAGATCAGTTTGCTAGGATCTTGCAATGGCTTCATCCATTCTACCATTTTTTCTGCCGACCCCCCCTGAAATGTGCTAATCAAGGTATCAGGCATTGGATGAAAGAGGAACGGAATATCTAAATTATCGGAATGTTCTTTTAATCTGGTTGCAATAGCAGCAATAAGCATACTTTTTCCTGTTCCCGGAATTCCGTAACCCATAAATACTGGCATAAAACCACCTAATTCTTGAAAGGGATTTTTTTGAGTTTCAAAATCGTAACTCAACAAACGCTCAGTTAATCGCCGTGCAAAATGTTTCGCATCTCGGTTTCCTACTATTTGTTCGAATTGAATTTTATTGAACTCAACACTCTTTGCTGTCCCCTGAAACACATTTTCCCAACCCGATACAGCAAAGTCACTATTTTCTAATTTGTAAGTTCTATCTGAAATAGTTTCTGTGTATTCTAAACTACTTTTTCTTAGTTGAATTTCATCTATTAAGGCTTCAAAATAAACCACCGTAAAATCAATGACATCCTTATCGGATTTAATGATTTCCGGATGTCCCAAATACTTATCGTAATAAAACATTTGACAAGAAATGCCTTTTAACGGTGTAAGAAATGACACTTCAGGAATACCTGCAAATTTCTGTTTCATAACCGCCAAATCGTCCGAAGCATAAGGCTTTAAATCGTGTAAAACTTTATATGCCGTGGCGAACAACATAAAAGCAGTTGCTGTGTGCATTTTACTTTCATACTCGCGTTTGCCAGCACTATTTAATGCCGATTTATTTTCACTTAAGCTTGATAAACCTGAGGCGTCGTAGAAGGAGTCCTTTATCCAGATGCCAAGGGTTAAACTTTCTTGAACAGCATATAATGTTTGGTTTAAATAAATAGGAAGCGCAACTGATTCTGGCAACAAACGCTTTTTTAACGCCAAAATGGTTTTTGAAACCGAAGTGACATTGACGTTACTCCCATTATTCGCTCTCGATAAATACAAAAGAATAGATTCATCTTTTATATCATTATCTTTGTTTTTGGCACGTTGACTTTGCTCCCATTGTATGGATTTAAGATACGATGTAGCTTCGTCGCGAAGCATGTTTAGTTCGTTTTTTTTTATTGGAAAGGTTGAATTGTGTTCCATTATTTTTAGTCTTAAGTCTCCGTCTTAGAAAACCGTTATTTATCTTCTTTTAATCTCGAAACTCATTTTATGTGTAATTATATTATTATTTATCGTAATGTATTGGAAATAGAAATTGCGACTTTAAACTTTTTATTTCACATTTAATTCTGAAATCTGAATTGGTGCTTGAGCCAAACCATTCATAACCTCAGGGGTTTTATTATATAACAATTGTATGATTCTATGAGGTGCAAAGAGATAGCGTTGTCTAAAAACCGTATTCCACCTTTGAAAGATTTGCTTACTAAAAAAGCTACCTTCTTTAAATTCGCTTCCAGATTTTAATTCGTCTATTTTAAATGAAATTGCAAATGATTCCAACGGAATTTCCTTATTTGCGATACTCTGTAAAATGGCATGAGTAATTTTGTTTTCGTCTTTAGCAAATATATTATGCAATGGCCCTAAATCTACTCGTCTTATTCTTTTCGGAAATACTTTTGGTAAACGCTTGTCGATCGCGTAAGCCATGGTATCTAAATTCATGTCGCGATCGGCTGTATTTTTAAGTACAGTGTAAATTTCATCTTTATAATCTTGTATATTTTTACCATCGCAATTAAAGTACATATAACAAATGTACGGTCTATTGTGCGACACATCATAGAAACTCCAACTCACTAAAAACGCTTCTTCTGAACCTTCTGGTGCTGTGATTATTTTGCCTTGCACAAAGCGGTTGAAAATATATTCTTTCTTCGCAGAGGTATAATATACGATGGATGATGCCTGAAAGAGTTTACGTTTAGAAATCGGTTCTTTCTTTCGCAATAAGGAATCTAAAAACTCTTCTTTTAAAACATCGATACTGGTTAGTTTGCCTAAATAGTCCTTACGTAATTCTAAATCGTTGAATAAATATCTAAATTCTAAGTAATTTGGAAAGCCCGAATCGGTTAAATCTACTTTCATGTTTTCCTCGTCATCATACATATATTTTATACGCATGGCTTCAATAGAATAAAGTAATAAATCGCTGTATTGCTTAAATAACAACACTTCTTGTTGGCTTAAAATTTTATTATGTTGAACGGCAACTATAAGTTCCTTTAATATGAAATCTATCATTTTATGATAGAACACATATTGCTCTTTGGAATCTAATATTGCGGAATCTAAGGGTGTAACTATCATTTTGGTTGGTAGTTGGCAGTATTCAGTTTGCAGTGGGCCTCTAATATTTGAAAGGCAGTATTAAAAAAATTTATTAAATATTATTGCCGTTGGTCTTAGTATTCAATTCGTATTTAATACCAACTGAATACTAAAACTACATTTTATCCTAAAAGGTCATCACTCGCTTCTGGATTTGGATCACCAGCTGGATTGCTACTTCCACCATCAGATGGTGCGTTTGGATCTGCTTTATAATATTCATCAAAAATTTCTTTCATGTCAATACCATAGCGATCCGCAAAATTTTTCTGGATTGCTGCATCTTTAGTTCTAATTTCCCCTAAAGCTTCGGCATAACTTCCATAAACTCCCTGCATTACTTTTTCATGAACCGGAATATTATCCATCATTTCTTGACGAGCTTTAGCACTGGCGGTATGCATTGCTGCTAGAGTTTCACCAATATGCTCATCAGTTTTAACACCTAAATGTTCTAAGATTGCGGCAAATTCTTGGTCAGTTCTGGCTTTTAAAGCCACCACATAACCATCATAATATTTAAGACGCTCGTCGGTATCTGATTTTAATTTTGCACGATGCGTTTGTAAATTACTACGTAACGATGTCAATACTTTAATTGTAAGATTATGCTTATGGACGAAACTGTCTTTTGAAGCAGCCAAAGTGGTATACGCATTTTTAAGACCTTCTAGCTCCTCTACTTTTTGCTCTAACGTGGTGACTTTAGCTAATGCATCTGAATATTCAGTTGATTGTTTATCCGCCACTTCTTCTAACGCTTGACGTGCTTGTTTTAGAAGTGCATATTGTTCTTCGAGTTTATCTTCTATTTCTTTTTTCTTTTGAAGTGCTTTTGTATGATTATTAGAAGCTTCTACAATAGCTGTTTTTAGACTTTCTTCAACTTCTTTAATTTCAATTTCCCTGTCTTTTAGACGTTTTATTGCAGCTTGACTTTTAAAAGATAACTCATTTAACAAAGTCTGTATATCAGCAGTTTCAATACGTTGTTGAAACATTGCCTTTGCTTTATTATCTGATGCATCACGTTCTCTCTGCGCATTTTCAAGTTCTTGTTCGGCTTTTTTAATTTTACTTTTACGTCCCCAAAGATTATTCCACCAAGTATCTGGTTTATTTTTTGCGTCTTCTAATTCTACTTTAGCACGTTCTAAACGCTTTACAGCATCGTCAATAACTTTTTGTTCTTTGGCGTTTAACGCCGAAAAACCTTCGAACATTATACCAACTTCGTCTTGATAATCGGTTAAATCCTTAATAGCATCTAAAAGCGTCGTTCTATCTTTTTCCGCCATATCCACCACATTATCTAATGTTGCGTTAAGTATTTTCTGACGACTTTCTGGATCATCTTCTTGCGCCAATTTAGACTTCATTTGGTCTATGGCTTTTCCCCAATTAACATCTACTTTTTCAGTTTTATCGTTGGAGTTCGTTTCTAATAAATCAAAATCATCAGACATATTTTAGTTATGGTATTAAGTTGAACAATTTTAGGATAACAATTTCGGTAAATTTTTAAGACTTTAAAAACTTTACTTCTAAAATATAGGTAGGTAAAAAGTTTAAATTGTTACACTTCTTTAAATATAAAAGATAATCGATGGGTATTATGAAGTCAGAATTAAAATAATTTAAAAATTCTATAATAGAAATTTTTACTTAAAATTAAAGGGTGAAAATGATTTGTTTTTTTTTCGCACAAAACGATAGAATGTTGAATTTTTTCCCAAAAACATTGTGGATTACCGAAGTAATCAATCATTTAATCGGTATAATTGTTAATTAAATTGTGTAAATATTTTACAATTAAGTATTTAACATTGAGAATTTTTCTATCTTAGCCATATAGAACCCATTTCTAAACTATGTATTATGTTTAACAACCTGTTTTCTATATCTTTAATAGTCTCGACTACTCATCTCACCATGATTTTAATTGTGGTAGCAACTATATTTCTAGTTTTTATTTTAATTGCTATAATTAAGATGTATAAGCTGAAAGCAGAAAATAAAAAATTAATGCAAACCAATGCTTATAAAGATTATGAGGAATCTAGAAAAAATGAACCGAGTGGACATCTCTATGGAGACCATTAAATGCTTGAAATGTCTTATTTATTATTAATCCCGTTTTTTATATTTTTCATCATATACATCATTTATAGTAAATCTGATCTATATGCTCATGAACACGACACAACTCTTAAAGAAGAATTGGATAATTTTGATACTAATTTTAGAACGTTAGACAACTTAGAGGTACAAAATAAATATTACATGAAAGCGGATCATGTTTATAATAAATAAAAAGAGCCAACATAATGTCAGCTCTTTTTTGTAAAATCTGAATGGGCTCTATTATCGCACCAACTTTTTATATTTAATTCGCTTAGGCATCAAATCTCCACCCAAACGTTTCTTCTTATTTTCTTCATATTCACTAAATCCTCCTTCAAAGAAATACACTTGCGAGTTCCCTTCAAAAGCTAAAATATGGGTACAGATTCTATCTAAGAACCATCTATCGTGACTAATAACAACGGCGCAACCAGCAAAATTTTCTAAACCTTCTTCTAGAGCGCGTAACGTATTGACATCTAAATCATTAGTAGGCTCATCTAAAAGTAACACATTACCTTCCTCTTTAAGTGTCATTGCTAAATGCAAACGGTTTCTCTCACCACCCGAAAGTAATTTCACTTTTTTATTTTGTTCACCACCCGAAAAATTAAATCGACTTAAGTAGGCTCTAGAATTTACTTCTTTACCTCCCATCATTACTAACTCTTGTTCGTCGCTAAAGTTTTGCCATATAGTTTTCTCAGGATCTATATTAGAGTGCTTTTGATCAACATATGCGATTTTCGCTGTTTCACCAACCTTAAATTCTCCTTTATCTGGCGTTTCCTCTCCCATTATCATTCTAAAAATAGTAGTTTTACCAGCACCATTTGGGCCAATAACTCCAACAATGCCTGCCTGAGGAAGATTGAAATTTAAGTCATCATATAATAATTTATCTTCATACCCTTTAGCAACACCATTAGCTTCAATTACATTGGTTCCTAATCGCGGCCCGTTTGGGATATATATTTCTAACTTCTCGTCAAGTTGTTTTTGATCTTGACTCATTAATTTATCATAATTCTTTAAACGAGCTTTCTGTTTGGTCTGTCTTCCTTTAGATCCTTGACGAACCCAGTCTAGCTCTCGTTCTAAGGTTTTCTGTCTTTTAGAAGCTGTTTTGCTTTCCTGAGCCATTCGTTTAGACTTCTGATCTAACCAAGATGAATAATTACCTTTCCAAGGAATCCCTTCGCCTCTATCGAGTTCTAAAATCCAGCCCGCAACATTATCTAAGAAATATCTATCGTGTGTTACAGCAATAACAGTTCCTTTATATTGTGCTAAATGATGCTCTAACCAATGTACAGATTCTGCATCTAAGTGGTTGGTAGGCTCATCCAATAATAATACATCTGGTTCTTGTAATAACAAACGACACAATGCTACTCGGCGACGTTCACCACCAGAGAGTACACCAATTTTTTTACTGCCTTCTGGCGTGCGCAGTGCATCCATTGCAATTTCTAGCTTGGTATCTAACTCCCATGCCCCGGCAGCATCTATCTGATCTTGAAGCTCAGCCTGACGGTTCATTAGCTTTTCCATTTTATCTGGATTGCTATACACTTCTTCTAAGCCAAATTGATCATTAATACTATTATATTCATCGAGAATAGCAACGGTTTCAGCGGCACCTTCACGCACCACTTCCATTACAGTTTTCTCATCATCTAATTGAGGCTCTTGTTCTAAATAACCTACGGTATAACCAGGTTGAAAGACAACATCACCTTGATAGTTTTTATCTACACCCGCAATAATCTTAAGCAAAGTAGATTTTCCCGACCCATTAAGTCCGAGGATTCCAATTTTTGCGCCGTAGAAGAAACTTAGATATATATTTTTTAACACAGGAGTATTTGCTCCAGAAAAGGTCTTTGTTAGACCAGACATTGCGAAAATTACTTTTTTATCGTCACTCATTGCTTTTTGTTCTTAATTGTAGTTTGTTACGTCATTATCATTAATCCCATCAATGCTTGGTATTTTGATGCGAACCTTTGTCTCACTCCTTCTTGAGTTTTGAATGCTACCATTTATAAAACTCAAATTTTTAATTTAAAAAATCATTTATTTCAATTTTAATAAGTCCTCCATTACTAAGGTTTTAAACTCGTCCTTTTAGTGCATTAAAAACCCATGCAATACAGAAAAAACCACCGCCTACAGCAGCAAATCCCCAACCGGCGACATCATCGTATCTAAAGGCGCCTAGAGCAATTAATCCGCATCCCACAAAAATCATTATCCATGTGGCCCAAGACAGTACTGTATTTTTATTCATTGCCATATTCGTAAACTTTTAATTTTTAGTTGAACTACAAATATCGTATTTTAAATAAAAAAAACATCACTAATTGTAATGCTTCTCTTATAATTTTATCATAGGAACTTCAATAAACAGTAATTCACTTTGAGTTATAGCTGAAAATTTGAAATTATCTGTTTTAAAAATTCCAATAGCATCTTTGGTTTCAAAATTTTCCTTATCTAAAACGATTTCTCCAGAAATGAGCATCATATATACGCCATGATTGTCACTTTTTAAGGTATATGTTATGGTCTTTCCCTCTGATAAATCTAATCTAGAAATTTTTGCATCTTGATGAATTTTCAAACTTTTTTCTTCAATATCGTCGAAAGAAGTGACTAACGTTTGAAATTTATTTTTACGATCTTCAGCATGAAACATTTTTTGAGCATAGCGTGGCTCAACATTCTGTTTCTGTGGAATGATCCAAATTTGAAATAAACTCAAAGATTCGGTATTTGATCCATTAATTTCAGAGTGTTGAACTCCTGTACCTGCCGACATTACTTGTACTTCACCAGGGTTTACAGATTGCCAATCGTTATTCATGTTATCACGATGTTTTAGAACTCCTTTTAATGGAATAGTAATAATTTCCATATTTTCGTGAGGATGTGTTCCGAAACCCATCTTAGGTGCAATTATATCATCATTTAGAACACGTAGCGCTCCAAAATTAATTCGCTCTAAGTTATTCCAACTCGCAAAACTAAAGGAATGACGGGCTTTTAACCAGCCATGGTCGGCAAACCCTCTGCTGTTTGATTTATGTATTATCTTTTTCATATAATATTTAATGTCGTTAATATTGTGAATATTAAAGTATGTATCTTAAAACCTATGACTTAAAATCTTTATTTCTTAACTCTTGGTTATTAAAATAGAAAATAAGCTGATGGGTAAGACTCGTGAATTTGAATGTACTTGCTATCGCATTTTATCTAATAGATTACTTAATTGTTCAGCCTCACTTTCCGTTAAATTTTGAAGTAAATCTTTATTTAAATGTTTAGGAATTGACTCCAATAATGCAAGCCCTTGCTTTGTAATTGTAATTTTCACTACACGCCTGTCTTGTTCAGACGATAAACGTTCAATATAGTTCTTGGCAGAAAGTTTATCCATTAAACGGGTTGCATTAGGAGAGCGCTCTAACATTCTATCTTTTATCGTTTGAACTTTAATGGGCTCGCCTGCCCCTTTTAAAATTCTTAATATGTTATATTGTTGTGGCGAAATACCATAAGGTTTAAAAAATTCGTTTTGAGCACTTGTTATCCAATTGGCGGTGTATATAATATTCAATAACGCCTTTACACGGTTATTCTCAAAAACTGAATTAATATCTTTCTCTAAGTTTCCCATTATTGCCAAATTATATCAATATTTTTTAAAAAATTAGGCAATCACATCGTTGTATTTATCTGCCTTGTCTAATACTTTTTTGGCATATGGACAACTTGCTGTAATTTTTACTTCTTTTTTCCTAGCAAAATTAACGGTAGCTTCCACTAATTTTTCGCCAAGATCTTGACCTCGGTATTTTTCGTGTATCTCGGTATGATTAATATCTATAATATGATCTTTCATATAGGCATACGTAATTTCGCCTACTTCCATATCCTTATCAACCAAATAAAATCTATTTCTAGTTGTAGTTTCTTCATGCTTTAATTCCATAATTATATACTGTTTTTAAATTGTTCTACTTCCTTTAATAATTGATCATTTAGTTCTGTATTAGTAATCATTCCATCGGAAAAATTAGCATCGAATGATGGAAATGAAAATTGACCAACAATATTGGCATCGTGTCTAGGAAAACGATCTAATGCCATTTGTAAGACTGACTGCCCTCCTCTTGCTCCAGGGGAAGTTGCCATTAGCAACATAGGTTTCCCCAACCAGTTTTTCTGTTCTGCTCTAGATAACCAATCGAATAAATTTTTAAACACGGCGGAGTATGCTCCATTATTTTCTGCTAAAGAAAGTACAATACCATCACCTTTTTTTAATATTTCTAAAAATCGCGTTGCATTTTTTGGAATACCCTCTTCTGTTTCTAAATCTTTACTATAGATAGGTAAATTGAAATTATTTAAATCTAAAATTGTCGCTGTTACATTATCTATTAATGAAGCTGCATATGTGGCTAACTTTTTATTAATAGAATCCGAACTATTACTACCAGCAAATACTATTATTTGTTTCATACTTTGTTTTTTTTCTATTATAAATTTACAATAAATTCAATTATATTCCAAGGAATATAATTCCATGTATTGTATTTTAACAAAATATTCACTTTCGCAACTTCGTTTCGTTTTGTAAATTCGTGCAAATAAATTATAAGTTATAACCTTAAAAGATCCCCATTTTTGTGGGCAACTCATATGGATATTAAATTCAACCAAAACGAAGATCACAATAAGCTATTGGTCTCTGATCTTAAAAAGCGATTCGCACAAGTAAAATTAGGCGGTGGCGAAAAAAGCATTGAAAAACATCACAGTAAAGGTAAAATGACGGCTCGCGAGCGGATTAATTATCTTCTCGATCCTAAAGCTAAATCTATTGAAATTGGTGCTTTTGCTGGTGAAGGTATGTACGAACAATATGGTGGCTGTCCTTCTGGTGGTGTGGTTGTAAAAATGGGTTATGTTAAAGGTAAACAATGTGTTGTTGTTGCCAATGATGCCACCGTAAAAGCAGGAGCGTGGTTTCCTATTACAGGCAAAAAGAATTTACGTGCCCAAGAAATTGCCATAGAAAATCGATTACCAATTATCTATTTGGTAGATAGTGCTGGTGTATTTTTACCGATGCAAGATGAAATCTTCCCTGATAAAGAACATTTCGGTCGCATTTTTCGGAATAATGCCGTAATGAGTAGCATGGGAATTACCCAAATTGCCGCTGTAATGGGTAGCTGTGTCGCTGGAGGCGCCTATTTACCAATAATGAGTGATGAAGCTTTGATTGTTGATAAAACAGGAAGTATTTTCTTAGCTGGAAGTTATTTAGTTAAAGCAGCCATTGGAGAATCTATTGATAATGAAACCTTAGGCGGAGCTACCACACATTGTGAAATATCGGGTGTTACTGATTATAAAGCTAAAGATGACAAAGATGCTCTCGATAAAATAAGATCTATTGTTGATAAAATTGGTGATTTTGAAAAAGCGGGATTTAACAGAGCTGAATCAAAGAAACCAAAAGAAAACCCAGATGATATCTACGGACTACTACCAAAAAGTAGAGCGGATCAATATGATATGAAAGACATCATAAAGCGTTTAGTAGACAACTCAGAATTTGAGGAGTACAAAGAGGATTATGGTAAAACTATTATCACAGCTTATGCTAGAATTGAAGGATGGGCTGTTGGTATTGTTGCTAATCAACGAAAATTAGTAAAAACCAAAAAAGGTGAAATGCAATTTGGCGGGGTAATTTATAACGATTCTGCAGATAAAGCTACACGGTTCATTGCTAATTGTAACCAGAAGAAAATTCCGTTAGTGTTTCTACAAGATGTTACAGGCTTTATGGTTGGAAGTAAATCAGAGCACTCTGGCATTATTAAGGATGGTGCCAAAATGGTGAACGCGGTGAGCAATTCCGTGGTGCCTAAATTCACTATTGTTTTAGGAAATAGTTATGGTGCCGGAAATTATGCCATGTGTGGAAAGGCGTACGATCCTAGATTAATTGCAGCATGGCCAAGTGCTGAATTGGCTGTAATGAGTGGAAACTCGGC
Organism: Winogradskyella bathintestinalis; assembly: GCF_030407435.1. Classification (GTDB taxonomy): domain Bacteria; phylum Bacteroidota; class Bacteroidia; order Flavobacteriales; family Flavobacteriaceae; genus Winogradskyella; species Winogradskyella bathintestinalis. Next base: position 372,157 of record NZ_JASDDK010000003.1, on the reverse strand, counting down.
CGCAAAAGTATTACTTCAAATAGAAACAGCTTCACTGAAAAAGAAAGGTGAAACAATTACTAAAGAAAAAGAAGAAGAACTATTTAATAAAATAAAATCGAGGTACGACGATCAAGTATCTCCATATTATGCAGCTTCCCGAATTTGGACCGATGCTGTTATTGATCCTTTAGATACAAGAACGTGGATATCTATGGGTATTGAAGCGGCCAACCACGCACCTATCGAAAAACCTTTTAATATGGGAGTATTGCAAGTTTAAAATGCCAAACAAAACCAATAAAAAACAGCCACTGTATGTAATATTATTATTGATATTAGCAGCAGAGGCTGTTTTTATTTTACCTTTTGTTTTGCAACGGATTTTTAGAACAACCTTTACAGAATCATTCTCAATTTCTGATACGCAATTAGGCAGTTGTTTCTCGGCGTATGGAGTGGTTGCTCTCGTCTCCTATCTTTTTGGAGGGCCTCTTGCAGATAAATTTAAACCTAACCTTCTAATGTCGGTAGCCTTGGTAATGACAGCTCTAGGAGGGTTTTATTTAGCCACCTATCCTACTCTTACTAATCTCCATATATTATATGGCTACTGGGGATTTACCACAATATTTTTATTTTGGGCAGCTATGATCAAAGCCACTAGGATATGGGGCGGTTCAGAAAAACAAGGGATTGCTTTTGGATTTTTAGATGGAGGGCGCGGACTGGTAGCTGCACTATTCGGTTCCATTGGAGTGCTTATTTTTTCATTATTTATCACTAAAAATATAGAGCTTACAAGTATTGATGAACGTCGGCAAGCATTTAAAGAAGTTATAATTTATACCTCTATTGCGGTAATGTGTATTGGGTTTCTTGTGTTTTTCTTTTTAAGATTTTCGCAACATGAAAAAATACATTCAAATAAAATCTCGAAATTAGTAACTATAAATAATTTTAAAGAAGTACTGAAATATAAAGCCGTATGGTTATTAATGATAATTATACTATGTGCATATTACGGTTATAAAATGACAGACATTTTTAGCAAATATGCTGAAGAGGTAATGCTATATAATAAAATTGAATCTGCAAAGGTTGGCACCTATTTATTATATATGCGACCAGTTATTGGTATTCTTATAGGATTATTAGCAGACAAAACAAGAGCAACTTTGTGGATTGTTATCGGTTTCTTATTAATGGTCATAACTAGTTTTGTATTATATATAGGGGTTATAGATAATACCAAGACGCTTTTATTTGTGCTATCAATCGGAACAATGGCAGTCGGAGTGTATTCTGCTCGAGTACTTTATTTTGCTACTTTAGAAGAAGCCAAAATACCTTTAGCCGTAACAGGAACTGCTGTTGGCTTTATCTCAATCGTTGGTTATACTCCAGATATTTTTGCAGGATTGATTATGGGGTATTTTATCGATGCTGATAAGGGGGCCGTTGGTTTACAAAATGCGTTTGGCATTATGGGAATTTTCACATTGATTGGGTTAGTGGCGTCATTGCTATTTTATAGGCATTCAAAAATGAAAGTAGCTTAATTTCTTAGGTGTTCCTGAGCTCTAGGTATTGTCATTAATTTGGTTTGTCGACCATTAACATACCTAAAACCATCTTTCCCCCAAAAACCTGCTTCTTCAAGCATTATCCTTATATCACGTTTCCATTCAGGAATATTTACGGTGGTGTTTAATTCTATGGCATAGACTGTGTTTTCATGTAAAGGATAATCGCCCGTAAATGGAACACCACCTTGCGAATCCCACATCCCTAAAGTGGTCCCAGATGAATGACCATAACTGCCCAATGGGTGTGTATAAATTGATGGTTTTAAACCTTTATTTTTTGCTTCATCTAATGATTCTTTTAAAATCATGTTTCCTGTTTTACCTGTTTTAAAATTTGAAGTAAAAATATCTTGAACTCTATTTCCATCCTTTAGTGCATCTATTAAAAATTTTGGAGGTTCTGTTTCCTTAGGCTTTAAGACATAGGCTAACTCTTGGCAGTCGGTATTTAATCTTAAATACGAAATGCCAAAATCACAATGCACTAAATCTCCTGGTAGAATTACCATATCTTCTGGTCGGTTTGAAAAAGCGTATTGGTCTTCATCTATTTCCTTAGCCGTTCTTTGAACATCTACCGTTGGATGAAACCACGTTTCTAGACCGAGTGAGGTTACTTTATCACGCATCCACCACTCTACGTCAGAAGTGGTTGTGACACCTGGAGTAATTACTTTTTCTGAAAAGGCTTCAGCTATAATATTGTGTGTAATATCTACTAACTGATTGTAAACGACCATCTCTGTTTCGGTTCTAGTTTCAATCCAACCAATGGCTAATTTTTCTGCAGATATAACCTTAGATGTATATTCTTTAGGCAGATACGACATAAAAGCGTCATAATCTGTTTTAACTAATCCGTCTGCTATATTGAAGTGTTCTGAATAATTAAGCCCAATAGATTTTGGATCTCGTTCTTTAATTATTTCAATCAAGCGTTTCCATTGATTAGGTTCTTTTTCCTTATCCCAAGCTGAAACTATATTTTCACCGAAATTGTAGCGTGCAACAGCTAATTTTTCGATGGTATTATTTTCTTTATTTCTGTAGAATACTAATATCGTTCTACGTCTTGCATTAAGCCACGTCGCTGGCAACATTGTTTTTAATACTGGATCTTCGTTATATTCTCTCGAAATTAAAATCCACATATCAATGTCTGTTTTATCCATCAAATTTGGTAATAAATTGTCGAATCTATCTTTGAGAATGTTATCAACAACCTCTGCTCGTTGGCGCTCTGTTAAAATTTGCTGAGCGTTAAGATTAAAAATAAAGCTTAAAAAAAGCAATTGAATTAATTTCATGTATCTGTAATTTACGAAGTCTAATTTACCGAAATACAATGCATAAAAAAAGAGTTCTCTTAAAGAACTCTTTGAAATATAAATTAATAATAATTTAATGTTTTATAAATTTCTTCGTCTCGCTTTGGCCTTCAATATTTGATATTTTAATCATATAAATTCCGCTGCTTAAATGACTAGTGTTTATAGTTTTTTGGTTTGTCTGAGAAATTCTTTTTCCGAATACATCGTAAATTTCTATTACGTCTATTATTTTATTTGTTTGTATATTTAATACTGAACTTGTAGGGTTAGGAAATATCTTAACATCATTTTGTATTTCTAAATCATCCGTACTAAGCGCAATGCGATCTTCGTAATTATAGAGTATTCTATTGGTATTAGAATTACTCGTAACACTTGTTATTTTATTATAAAATGGAAAATCACTCGTTATATACTCCAAACCTTCTGCATTGACAAATGGGTTTGCATAGTCACTCATCAATTCAGTAAAGTCGTAATTGTAATTCTCTGTATACGAGGTGCCGTCATAAAAATCAGTTGAAGACAGTCGATTTCCATTACCATCAATAGTAAATTCTCTTCGCTGATCTTCAACGTAGCTCATACTAACACTATTCCAAATTTCTAAAACAGAACTAATAATATAACCATTGGAATTAAAGGATTGTATTTCTCTATCACTTTGTGTAAATGCACCATTGATATATTCTTCCGTTTCAATTAATGCTACATTCCCATTGGTATTGTATGTTAGAGTACCTCTATCTGAAATTTGCCATTGCATACCCACGTTGTCCCATTCTTCAAAAAGAACTTGTGATATACGTCCTGAATCATAACTATAGGTTAATCTTCCACCAACAACCCATTGATTACCGTCCCAATACTCATCTAGTAATGTTGTAAAATCACCATTGCCGTCAATATTTATAGTGGTTCTATAGTCATTTTCAAAACTACTATTACTAGTATTATAAACTTGATCTGTAAAAATTGTTTGAGTGCTGCTATATGTATATTGCGATTTAGATTCCGGTTCCCATTGAGAGCCATTCCAAAAATAACTATCAATAGACGACAGTCTGCTATTAGCATCATAATTGAAATTTTGGCCATAGTTATTTTGCCAAGTTGAGGTAGAACTATCAAAATACTGGTCTAGCGAAGATTTTAGTTCTGATTGAGAAAAAGAAATGCTTATAGAAAGCAAATAGATCATAAAAGTAATTTTTTTCATAATATTTTATTTTTTAAATATGCCGAAAAATACTTTACAAACTAAAACCTTGAAATACCCAATATTGGGTATTTTTCAAAAAAAAGAGTTCCTAGAAAGGAACTCTTTGTATATTATATATTGAAATTTTTAGTGCGTTGCAGCTGTTCGCTTAGCTTTTCTCTCTTCCTTAATTTCTTTAAAACGTTCAATTGAAGAACCAAAAATCCAATAAGGAATAACGAAGGTTAAAAGGAAAATCATTAACCAAAATCCAATTGTTAATATGGTTAAAAATGCTAAAAATCCTAAATATTGATCAAATTCGAACATAATTGTTGTTTCGTTTACGTTTTGTTGGTACAAAGATATAACCAATTAATAAGTTTTACAACAGGTAAACTGAGTTTTATTAACAGGAAATGAACATTTTTTAGCTAAACTATTAATTGTTATTATAAATTCTTAACATGATAATCCACCAATCCCTCTATTGGCCGCCTTACAAAATTACCCACTTTGAAACCGTATTCTTCTGCAACCTGCTTTATTTCCGCTTGACCAAAATAAGCAATGGAACCTGCGAAATGAACAGGAACGCCAGCTTTCAACTCTTCTTTAAATTGAAGAATCATATTTTCAGCAAACAATCGAATTCCCTTTGTGATGATATTACTTATATAATCGGAATCTTTATTAATAAACATAAATTCAGCATGATCGGCTAAATACGCACTAGGATTAGTTTGCTTATACAAATTATATTTTATAAAATCTGCATCTAGATTATGCTTATGTGCAAAAGCGACGCTGATTGTATCTGGCATTTTATTAAAATAGTAATCTCTAATTAATTGTTTACCAAAATAATTTCCACTGGCATCGTCCATTAGAATAAATCCTAAGCTTGATACGCGCTGGTGCAAATCTTTACCATCAAAATAGCTACAATTAGAACCTGTACCTAAAATACAAACTACAGCTGCTTCGTCATTAGTATCAATACATGCTCTTACTGCGGCATAGGTATCTTCCCTCACTTCAACAACTGCATTAACAAAATAGGATTCTAAAATAGACTTTAATAACAGTGTTGGTTTTTCTGTTCCACAACCTGCTCCATAAAAGTAAATGTGCGTTACATCATCGGCGATTGCCATTAGCTCTTTACTCTTACGAATAGTTTTATTGAGTTTTTTCTCTGCAACTGTAGCAGGATTTAAACCTTTGGTTCTTATTTTATCAACAGCTTGTTTACCGTTTTTATCGATTGCAATCCAATCGCATTTTGTAGATCCTCCATCTGTAATTAAAATCATGATTTTGTAGATATAATGCCAATTATATGTTATAATAATTGGAATAAAAAATTCCGTAGTTTATAAGAATTCAATATCCTACGGAATTTTCTAAATTAATAATTGATATTAAAGACTATTAACCTTTTTAGCTAAATCCACCAATTTATTTGAATAACCAAATTCATTATCGTACCAAGATACTAATTTAAAGAAAGTTGAATTTAATTCGATGGCCGAATCTGCATCAAATACACTAGTTCTTTCTTCACTTACAAAATCTTGAGACACTACAGCATCTTCAGTGTAACCAAGCACACCTTTCATAGATCCATCAGCTGCTTTTTTCATAGCTGCTTTAATTTCTTCTAAAGATGTTTCTTTTTTAGTTTTAACTGTTAAATCTACCACAGATACATCTACCGTTGGTACTCTAAACGCCATACCTGTAAGTTTCCCGTCTAATTCAGGAATCACTTTCCCTACTGCTTTTGCAGCTCCTGTTGAAGTTGGAATTATATTATTTATTGCACTTCGTCCTAATCTGTAATTTTTACGAGATGGAGAATCCACTGTAAATTGAGTAGAAGTTGCGGCATGAATTGTTGTCATTAAAGCCTCTTCTATTCCGAAATTATCTTCAATTACTTTTGCTATAGGCGCTAAACAGTTTGTAGTACATGATGCATTAGAAACTATAGTATCATCTGCTTTTAAAGTATCGCAATTAACTCCCATTACAAACATTGGAGCATCTTTACTTGGTGCAGATATTACAACTTTCTTGGCACCACCATCAATATGGTATTGCGCAGTTTCTAAGGTTGTAAAAATACCTGTACATTCAGCAACCACAGTTGCACCGGCCTCATCCCATTTAAGATTTTTAGGATCTTTTTCAGCGGTTACACGAATTGTTTTACCGTCTACAACTAATTGTCCGTCTTTTACTTCTACTGTACCATCAAATCTTCCATGAACAGAATCGTACTTTAATAAATATGCTAAATGATCTACATCCAATAAATCGTTAATCGCCACAACATCTACGTCGTTACGCTTTACGGTTGCTCTAAATACAATTCTTCCTATTCTACCGAATCCGTTGATTCCTAATTTTAAATTTGCCATTGCTCTATCTTTGTTTTAATTTTTATTCGTGTTTATATTGACATTATATCAGAAACTCTTAAAAGCTCCTTATTTATTTTAGATTTTCCTTTTACGGCTTGGTCAAACGGTGTTAACTCAATAACATCGTTTTTCATACCAACCATATAGTTACTTTTTCCTATTAATAAATTCTCCACGGCTTTCACACCCATTCTACTTGCAAATACTCTATCGAAACATGATGGAGATCCACCACGCTGCATATGTCCAAGTACAGATACTCTTACGTCGTAACCCTCCATATTCTGGTCGACATAATCTTTAAGTTCAAAAACACTTTTTCCTATTTTATCACCTTCAGCCACGACAACTATACTCGAAGTTTTTCCAGATTTTTTACTGCGTCGTAAAGATTCAACGAGTCTATCTAAACCTAAGTCTTCTTCAGGAATTAAAATTTCTTCTGCACCACCGGCTATACCAACGTTTAGGGCAATATGGCCGACATCTCTTCCCATAACTTCTATAAAAAACAATCTATTATGTGAACTAGCTGTGTCTCTAATTTTATCTATGGCATCTACAACGGTATTCAAAGCTGTATCGTATCCTAAAGTATGTGAAGTTCCGTAAATATCATTGTCAATAGTACCAGGAATACCCATAACTGGGAAATTAAATTCTTGATTAAAAACCATAGCACCGGTAAAACTACCGTCGCCACCAATTACGACAAAAGCATCAATACCTGCTTTTGTTAGTTGCTCGTAAGCTTTTGCTCTTCCTTCCTTAGTTCGAAATTCCTTAGAGCGTGCTGATTTTAAAATTGTACCTCCTTTATTGATTATACTTTTTACGCTTCGCGCATCCATTTCAATAAAATCGCCTTCTATCATCCCTTCATAACCTCTATAAATACCGTAGCATTTTATATCGTGAAAAGCACATGTTCTTACTACAGCTCTAATTGCGGCATTCATACCTGGCGCATCTCCTCCTGAAGTTAAAACACCTATCTTTCTTATTGTATGTAGCATTATTTAATTTATTTACAGTAAAATTAATAAACTATATATATAAAAAAGTGACTATTGTCATAAATTAAATAAGGTAGAGGTAATTCAAACGTTTTCGTTAATAAGTATTTTAATAACCCTAACGTTTTTTGGGTTTTAAGTCTTTGTTTTCGACTTTTTTTCCTTCATGGTCATATAATCTGGCATTAAATTCTCGTCATCATTTTTCTTTTGATTCTTAGAATTATCCGTTTTTTTATCTTTTCGGTTCTTACCAGAAAAAATTATCTGAATTAATTCTTTAAAAGAATCAAATTCAACATTGTATGATAAACCAGCCCCTTGTGTATAACCGATTTCTTCCCCAAAATTTCGAATACTGTTTTCTCTATTAAAAACTTTGGCTCTTAAAGTACCATCTTCATTTAGCAACAAATCGATTTGCACATCTCCACTAATCACGGTTTGGCTAGCACTGCCAAATGGTACACCGACCTTACCATTAACTAATATTTTATCGCTTATTTTAGTTTGAAGTGTTACACCTACCTTATTGTTGGTTTGCAATTCTGGTGTATCTTGTCCTAATTCAAAATCAATACCTACATCTAAATTACCATTACTCGACCCAAATAAATTGTTTACAATGCCTGTAAGTCTTTCTGAAATCGTCCCCGTAAAATTGGCACCGCCTAAACTACTAGAAAACCCACCTGTCGCTAAAAACATCAATGCTTGATTATCTTTTTCATCTTTAGAAGACAATCTATAATCTAGCTCAGATTTAACGGTAGAACTTACATTAGGAAATCTAAAATCGAACTGTGGATCTGGTTGCTCTAATTTTCCTGTTAAATGAATTTCGACTTCAACATCAATACTTTGATTAATAGGATTATCTAGTAAAACTGAAGGATTAGCACTAGCTTCATATATTGCCTTTAAATTCAATTCGGCATCCATAGGATCACCTTCCCAAACAATACTTCCACCCTGCTCTACTTTAAACTTCTTTTCTACCACACCACCATACTTAAAATTATAGGTACCGTCGTATACCACAAAATCACCCCACATATTAAACGTGCCGTTGGTATTAATTAAAAAATTTAAACCTCCTACGCCTCTACCTTTTATGGTGCTACCGGCCTCCTTATCTATTACAATTTCTATAAGTGCATTTTGGTTGACATTTAAATCGAAATCGAGTTCTAAACCTTTTACTTCAATAACTTGTGATATTTCTCCTCTTAATCGTGCTGCTTTTTCTGCTGGACTTAAAAAATGAATAAAAGAGTTATCCCCAAAACTTTCAGAATCATTAAGTGGAATAAAAAACTCAGTACCGGCTTCGGTCCTTCCATCTATAACTTGAATCACTAGTTGGTCGGTTGGTCCTTTTATTTCTGCTCTTCCCGATATAAATCCTGTACCATAATATAATTCGTCTTCAGATTCTTCTGTATTTAATACTAAAAGTCGATCGGTCGTTAATTTTAATCCTAATTTCCAATCCGTAAAATTATCGTGCGCAATAAAACCGTTTAAACTACCTTTTGAAAAATATTTAGAATCTGTCATGGCCACATTATTAAAAATAAATTGTTGACCTCTAAGCGATACTTTAGAGTCGAAATCGAAACCATAATCAACATTTAGATAAGGAATAGACAGCCCTGCTCTATCCAATAATAACTCTCCATAAATTGCTGGCTTTTTTAAACTTCCGGTAACATTGGCATAACCAGAAACCAATCCTCTAATGTTACTTATCACCCCTTCACCCAAAGGATTTAAAGGATCTAATAGAAACTCTTCGAATTCGACTTCTAAATCAATAGTTGGATTTTTGTTTGAAACATCAATCATGCCCTTAGCATCCAACGATTTTAGATTATCATTAATTAAAGTTACATCGACATTATAATTAGTGATGGAATTGTTGCCTTCAATCTTAGCTTTTAAATTTCCTAAATCGTAGTCATTAACAAACAAACCGCTAATTTCTACATTAGATTTTGGCAGATATACTCCATTATTTTGCACCACATCTAATTTGCCGTTTACCACACCTTTTAATGCTAAACTGTCTATGCGTGGTGTAATTTTAACGAGTTGCACATCCTTAAAATCGACATTAAAATTTTTATTGGTAGAGTCTTTTACTTTACCAGATACCAAAATTTCTTCATCCCCTTGAGTTATTTTAATAGGAAATATATCGAAGGTGTTAAAATTTCTATCGAAGCGAATTTTGTTTAAAGTATCCTTCTGAGCATTTAGAAGCCATTCATAACTTTTAAATTTAACATCCGATTTTTTAATACCAACAATGGATTGATTAGTTTCATCTATGGTATAAAACAGATTTAAGTTAAAGGTATCTGCATTATTTTTACCTCCTTTAAATTCAGACTTAAACAATAATGTATCGCGTTTTGTTACATTGATAAGACTAAATTGCGAAGCATTATAGATACCAGCATTCAAACTATCTATTTCTACATAGGTATTAAATAAAGGATTACTATTATCAATACTGAGATTGATATTATTTGCAAAATAATCTTTGAATTTAATTTCAGGCGAATTGAAGGTGAGTTCAAATCCTTTTTCGTCGGTTTCTATTCTACCTTCTATAAACGTGTTCTTTCCTAACGTTAGCTCTTTGTAAAATACAGTAGCAATTTTAGAATATATATTGAATCTAAAATCTATATACTGACCTGAATCGACTTTATTAGGAATATAATTGGTATAAATGCTTCCCACCGAGTTTTCCACCAAGCCAAAAATATCTTTAATTTTAAATTGCCCAGTAATTTTTCCTTGAATGATATCTGGCGAATTTATAGAGATCGTACGTTCATCCTCGTTAAAGGTAGAAATAATATCAAAATCTTGAAAATTATATATCTCATCTTGATTTTTGTAAGTCGTATTCTTTATATTAATTGCACCTATTGCATTATCTAAGGATGTCCCCTTTGCAGACATGGTAACCAAACCTCTAAATTCTGAAATACTGTCTCGTGTTACAAAATTCAATTCGCTCAAATTAGCATAACCCACATTGGCCTTAAAATCGAACTTTTTGAGATCTTCAGAAAAATCCGCTAGACCGTTAAAATCGAGTTTTAAATTAAGGTCTTCCGCTTTTACAACTCCGTTAAATATTTTATTTCCAAGATTGCCCGATAGCGTTATATCTCTATAGGTATAACCGTTATAATCTAACACAAAAACTTCACCTTTAACATTAGTTTTTAGATTATCTATAGTAAATCCCTTACCATCTAAATCGAGATTTAGTGAGGTAGATTTAACTAACGGATCATTAATCAATTCTCCGATATTAAACTCATCTAAAACAACATTACCGATATAATTTGCATTGTCAATGTTATCGATATTGGTTAATTGTAAATCGGAATTTATAAAACCCAAATCTGTATCGATTTCTATATTGGCCTCTACCCGTTTTGCCGTAATAAAAGTGGTTCCATTTATATTAAAATTACCAACCTTAGAAATTACACTAGGCACTGAGTTTCCTAATAATCTCGGTAAAAGCGCTATTAAATCATTGTAATTTGAGGCTAACGTTTGAAAATTTCCGCGTAAAGCAAAACTGTCATCTTCTTTACTAAACAGATTTTTAAAAGTAATATCTCCAACTATTCTCGTATTGTTAGAGGTACTTGCGTTAACACGTTTGGCTTCAAGATTATTTAAAGTTCCTGATAAATCTGCATTGAAAACGGCGTGTTGATCAGTGCCAAATTCATCAAAAAAAGCATTTAGTTCTGTTAATGAAATGTCAGAATCTCTAAAACTGGCCTCGACATTTACTTTGTCTTTAAAATATTTAAGATCTTCACGTTTGTAGTTAAATCTTAAATCACCTTTTAGTTCTGATAGTGCTGTTGTAATATTGAGATCACCAAAACTCATATGGTCTAATGTGTATTCAAAATTTGCCATTAAATTCTTTACGGCAATCCCTCTACTATCTCTAAATCCTAATTTATTAATACGACAACTAACTTCAGGCCCGTTGATTAAAAAGTTAGTTGTATTGGCTTTTAATTCTGAAAACTCAAAGATTTTTGGAACTTCTAAATTTTCGTCTATTAATCTAAAAATACCACCTTCTATAGAAACATCACTAGACGAAAACAGAAATTCACTTGGCCCTAATCTCGGATTATCATTGTCGAATTTAGCCACAAAAACATCTAAATTAGTATCTGTTTCGTTTTTGTAAGTTTTTAAATTAAAAATGACATTCTGAAGGTCAATATCTCCAAAATTCAACTTACCATTAATAAGGTTTTGAAAACTAATTATTGAACTATTTAATTCACCAACACTAATTAGCGTATCTTTTTTGTAATCTCTTATCAGTATGTCTTTCAACTCTATATCACCGTTAAGTTGAAGTCCTACACGACCAACATTAATATTGGTTTTAAAATCGTTGTTAACAGATTCTGTGACGTATCTACCCAACTTAGTTTGTACTGCAGGTATGGATAAAATTAGAAATAATATAAAAAACAGGAGCAAGATAATTCCTATTATTTTTCCTATTATTTTGAGTATCCGTTTGATAGAATTTATCTGTTTTTTAGTTTAAATACTAATTTAAAATATGCTTAATAAAATAGTCTTTTTAATAGTTTTGAAATCGTCATCAATTAGTTAAAAACAAAAAAATATCCTTTTATTTATAACCAAATTCAGATTAAATCTTTACTACCTTTGCATAACAATACGTTATATTTTATAGCATTGGACTTTAACTGGTAAAATTAACAATTATTGTACCGAATATCGACTATGGAAAAAGAAAATATTTACATCCTCGGCATTGAGTCGTCATGCGATGATACTAGTGCTTCGATACTTTGTAACGATCGTATTTTGAGTAATGTTGTCGCTGACCAAAAAATACATGCCGAATATGGTGGTGTAGTGCCAGAATTGGCCTCTCGCGCACATCAACAAAATATTGTTCCGGTAGTACACCAAGCTATAGAAAAGGCTGGCATTACTAAAGCGCAATTAAATGCTGTAGCTTTTACCAAAGGTCCAGGCTTAATGGGATCTTTGTTGGTTGGCACCTCCTTTGCAAAATCTCTAGCTTACGGATTAGATATTCCGCTTATTGACGTCAACCACATGCAAGCGCATATTTTAGCTCATTTTATTGACGAAGAAAACCACAATAAACCTCCTTTTCCGTTCTTGGCAATGACTATTTCTGGTGGACATACGCAGATCGTAAAAGTGACAAACTACTTTGAGATGGATGTTTTAGGCGAAACTATAGATGATGCTGTTGGTGAAGCTTACGATAAAAGTGGAAAAATTTTAGGGCTCGGTTATCCTGCTGGCCCCGAAATAGACAGACGGGCTCAACTTGGAAATCCTAAAGCCTATCAGTTCACCAAACCAAAAGTAGATGGTTTAAATTTTAGTTTTTCGGGATTAAAAACGAACATTCTCTATTTTATACAGCGTGAAGTAAAAAAGAATCCGAATTTTATAGATGAGAACCTAAATGATATTTGCGCTTCTATCCAATACACTATAATTGGTATTTTAATGGCGAAGTTGAAATTAGCGGTAAAACAAACAGGAATTAAACATATTGCAATTGGCGGAGGCGTGTCTGCCAATTCCGGAATTAGAAAAGCTTTAAAAGATGCGGAACAAAAATATGGCTGGATAAGCTATATCCCTAAGTTTGAGTACACCACAGATAATGCTGCTATGATAGCCATTGTTGGATATTTGAAGTACTTAGAAAAGGATTTCTCCAATTTTGATGTCATGGCTACTGCACGTTTAAAAATTTAGTGAATGCACTGAATATTGATATGAAAAGATCAAACATAGTCGCGAACCAGTGAAGCTATGAATTGTGCTGATTTCTTTGTAACCTTTACTTAACTGACTCAAAAAAAATTACTCTGAGTGCATCTTGTTTCAAATTGTTAAAACATCTGTTAACATCGTTTCTATCTCTACTTCCATCATATCTTAAAATTTAGTTGTTTTGTAGTTGATAACCCCAAATTAAACAATCAACATGAAAAATTTATTTACGCTACTACTTTTTATCCCATGCATCGGTTTTTCCCAGATGGCTCTCGAACAACAATTAGATTCTATTTCTACTCCCGATGAAGCTACTCTCTTCTTAAAAGAAAACAAACCAAAGCATGGTAAATTATTAACGTTCAATAAAGTAAAACATAAAACCAGATTAGCAGATGATTTATTTAACCTCTCAAAAGGTGGAACAAAAATTATCAAATCAGATTTTAAGAAAACGTATTACAAAGTAATTGATAAAGCGGATGTCGATTATATTAAGTTTAAAATTATTGTAATAGATGCTTCTAAGACTTCTGACGATGTGGCGAAAACAAAACGTAATAACATATTAGCACAATACAATCAAGGCTACAGATTTAAGGATTTGGCAAAACACTATTCATCCGGACGTACATCTAAAAAAGGTGGAGATACAGGTTGGATAAAAGCTGGTGATATGTCCAAAGCATTTGACGATGTGGCATTTAATGATAACCATAATATTAATGATATATTTTCGATTGATGACATTGAAAACCAAAAATATTATCTCGTTATTAAAACCGAAAACAGAACCCCGATTGAAGAGATTACAATATTAAAATTTTCTGAAAACCTTGAGTAATGCAGTTATTTTATAACCAAAATATCACCGAAAACGATACCAGTTTTAAGTTCGACAAAGAGGAAAGTCGGCATATTGCTAAAGTCTTACGAAAAAAGGAAGGCGATATTCTAGCTATCACCAATGGCAATGGTTGGCTATTTACAGCAAAAATCACATTGGCAGAACCTAAAAAGTGCATCGTTTCATTAACCTCAAAAAGTTACCAACCCAAGCGCCAATTCAATTTGCATTTGGCTGTTGCACCAACAAAAATGAACGACCGATTTGAGTGGTTTTTAGAAAAAGCCACCGAGATTGGTATTGAAACTATTACCCCAGTTATTTGCGACCATAGCGAAAGAAAAGTAATTAAGACTGAGCGTTTCGAAAAAATCATTCAGTCTGCTATGAAACAATCACTGCAATATCATAAACCTATACTAAATGATCCTAAAAATTTTAAGGATTTTATAAAACAAACTTTTATAGGTCAAACTTTTATAGCGCATTGCGAAGAAACAGACAAAAAATCTTTAAAATCACAATTAAAACCAGCTACAGATTGTACTATCTTAATTGGTCCAGAAGGTGATTTTAGCGTTAAAGAAATCGAAATGGCTTTGGAACATAATTATATTCCTGTAACTTTGGGTGCGACACGTTTACGAACAGAAACCGCCGCAATCGCAGCTTGTCATTCTGTTTCATATACTAATGAATAATCAGATGAAGTTTCGTTTTACATTATTTTTTATATTTTTTACGATTTTTCTTTTCTCACAAGACATTGCCGTATTGAAATACCAAGGTGGAGGAGATTGGTACAGTAACCCCACTGCGCTTCCCAATTTAGTAAAATATTGCAACCAACATATTAATACTAACATCAACGAAAACATTCAAACAGTTGAGGTCGGTAGCACAGATATTTTTCAATTTCCTTTTTTACATATGACGGGACATGGCAACGTATTTTTCAGTGATGAGGCTGCCGAAAATTTGAGAAATTATTTAATCTCTGGCGGCTTTTTGCATATCGATGACAACTATGGCATGGAACCTTATATCACTAAAGAACTCAAAAAAGTATTTCCGAATAGTGACTTGGTAGAAATACCAAAAAATCATAGCCTATACAGTTCGGCTTTCGAATTCACCAACGGTTTACCTAAAATCCACGAACACGATGGCAAAGCACCGCAGGCTTTTGGAATTTTCCACGACAGCAGATTAGTTTTACTATTCACCTTAGAGAGCGATTTAGGTGATGGGTGGGAAGATCAAGAAGTACATAACGACCCAGAAGATGTTAGAGAAAAAGCTTTAAAAATGGGAGCTAACATTATTAAATATGTTTTTGAAAACTAAAACGAACCATTATTCTAGTTTTACGATTTTAGATTTGCCTAAGCCTTCGTAAAGCGTTATTAATAACCTAAAAAATCCATTGCAACTCACTCACTATAATACCAACTTCAAAAAACGAATGCACTCTATTAAAGTTATTTGTGATAATGTAACTAATGCACCTAACATTGGAAGTTTGTTTCGTATAGCAGATGCCTTTGGCATAAAAGAACTTATATTTTGTGGTGCCGATATCACCTTGGGTAAACGCATGGCAAAAACATCGCGCTCTACAGAAAAGTATGTAAACCATTCCTTAAATAACGATATTGAAGCGCAAATAAAAGATTTGAAAGCCAATAATTATTTCCTCATTGCCTTAGAAATAACTAAAAATAGCCAAGCCTTATCTGAGTTTCAACTTCGTACCACACAACCCATAGCATTAATCTTAGGAGATGAAAATTTTGGAGTCTCTGATACAATTTTAACGCAGGTTGATGCAGTGGTACATATTAATATGTATGGTAACAATAGTAGTATGAATGTAGCACAAGCTACGAGTATTGCGCTTTATGAAATAACGAAGCAGCTCAATTTTAAAAATGTATTATAGTCTAGTTTAAGTATATTTATCCTATGAACTCAAAAATAATAGCCAACGGAATATTAAGAGCTATAGGAATAATTTTAGCTATCGCTCTAGTCTTCTTTTTTTTATATAAAATTCAATCCGTAATAGTTTATATTGCTATAGCTGCGGTTGTTTCGCTCATTGGACGACCAATAATATTATTTTTAAGACGACACCTAAATTTTAGTAACACCATAGCTGTTGTAGTTACTATGACTCTACTTTTAGGGCTATTAGCGGGCTTAATTGATCTCTTCATTCCGCTGATTGTAGAGCAAGGCCATAATTTAGCATTACTCAATATTGAACAACTCCAAGATAATATTGAGAATCTTTACAATCAAATTATCACCTATTTTGAATTTAACCATATTGATATAGAGCAATCTCTACAAGATTATAATTTACTTGCTAAGCTCGATTTTGCTATTATTCCAAATTTCCTAAATAACTTTATTAGTGGATTAGGCAGTTTTAGTATCGGTTTATTTTCAGTGCTTTTTATTTCATTTTTCTTTTTAAAAGACAGCAAACTATTCGAAGAGGGCATTATGACTTTTGTGCCAACAGGAAATGAGGAACGTTCAAAACGCTCTATTACCGCAATAAAAGATTTGCTATCGCGGTATTTTGTTGGGTTAATATTTCAGATATTAATTCTATTCGTCATCTATACAATTATCCTTTTGGTTTTTGGTATTGACAACGCTATAGTTATCGCATTTTTGTGCGCACTTCTCAATTTAGTGCCGTATGTGGGGCCTTTAGTTAGTGGTTTTCTAATGTTGTTATTGAACATGTCTAGTAATTTAGGTGAGAGTTTTAGCGAGGTTATTTTACCTAAAACTACTTATGTGATGATTGGTTTTATTATTGCACAATTGATCGATAATTTCTTTAGTCAGCCATACATATTTTCAAAAAGTGTTAAATCCCATCCATTAGAAATCTTCCTAGTCATTATTATTGCAGGTATAATATTTGGCATCGTTGGAATGATCGTGGCTGTCCCTGCTTATACTGCAGCCAAAGTTATTCTAAAGGAATTTTTATCAGATTATAACATCGTAAAAAAATTAACTAAAGACTTATAGTTTCGATTTGAACAACAACTTATTACATACTGAAATTCAAGAATTTATAAATAATAATTTAAACTCAAATACGTCTGAATTATTATTAAAAGGGATTCCGTTTAAAAGCGTTGATTCAAAATTAATTATTGAACAGATAGAAGCCAAAAATCGCTGCCAAAAGAAACTACCGACTTGGTTTAATGCGAAAAATATATATTTCCCAAATAAATTAAATATTGAACAAACCTCATCAGAAAGGACGGCGAATTATAAATCTCAATTAGTATCGGGAAAATCCATTATCGACCTCACCGGAGGCTTTGGTGTTGATGTTTTATATTTTTCTAAACAAATAAAAAACGTCACACATTGCGAAATTAACGCTGAGCTTTCAAAAATCGTTACACATAATTTTGACATCTTAAATACTACAAATATTAACTGTTTAAATGAAAATGGTATTGATGCATTGCAACGCATCGACCAACCTTTCGATTGGATTTATATTGACCCATCTCGTCGTGATGATTCCAAACAGAAAGTGTTTTTACTTGCCGATTGCGAACCCAATATAAAAACACACCAAGAAGTATTGCTTCAATACGCCAAAAATGTGATGATTAAAACATCACCCTTATTGGATATATCGGCAACACTGGCTGACTTAAAGCACGTCAAAGAAATCCATGTCGTGGCTGTTAATAATGAAGTTAAGGAATTACTTTGGATTTTGGAACGCAATTTCGAAGCCGATGTTATAGGAAAGACCGTAAATTTGCAAAAACACACTTCCCAGCACTTTGAATTTTATTTTAATCATGAATCCAACGTCACCGCAAATTACAGCCAGCCACTCACCTATTTATACGAACCGAATGCAGCCATTTTAAAATCGGGCAGTTTCAATGCTATTAGCAAACTTTTGAATGTTGATAAGCTTCATAAGCATTCGCATTTATATACTTCCGAAACCCTTTTGGATTTTCCAGGCAGACGCTTTAAAATTGACAATGTGTTGCCTTTTCATAAAAAAACCTTTTCAAAAACGAAAATAACAAAAGCCAATATAACCACCCGAAACTTTCCATTATCGGTTAATGAAATCCGTAAAAAATTGAAAGTAAAAGACGGCGGAACAACGTATTTGTTTTTCACTACCAACTTAAATAATGATAAAATTATTTTAATTTGTTCAAAAATTTAGAATTCAAAAATAGCGGTTTCTGTGAATGCAAAATTAACGCAATTTTCAGGTTTTAATCGCGTGTTTAAACCCGTGAATTCACTGAACGCTGGTAAAATCAGTTGCTCATCAGATACCTGAAAACAAGGTAATCTTAATTTTTGCCTTCCCTTTCCCTTAATCATCACACCTGGATGTATATGACCAGCTATTGTAAATAATTGGTTATTATCATTTGTTGGTTCATGTATAAATTTGAATGGCGGAACATTCAGTTCTGTTTCAACCTTAATATTAAAATCATCCATGATTTCATTTAAGAGCCTATCATGATTACCTTTAATTAAGGTAATTTTTAAATCTTCAAATTGATGTAACCACGATTTAAACGTAGCCATATTTCCATTGTTCTCAGCATGAAATAAATCGCCAACAATCCAGATATTTTTTGCTTCAAAATGTAGAATCAGTGATTTTAAACGTTCTAAGTCATTATCTAGAATATTATCTGGCATAGGAATTCCATGTTTTCTAAAATGAGCCGTTTTCCCAATATGAATGTCAGATAAGACAAGGACATTTTCACGTTTCCAAAATAAAGCGCGTTGATTAGTTAAAATCAATTCTTCATCTTTTATGTCTATGGATTTTTTTATAAGCGTCATTTAATCAATTTTGAAGGCTTGCGCTTTAATGCGCTGAATACGTTTATCCAAATTTTCATTGGTCATAGTGCCACGCAAACTATCCACTTTTAAAGGAAAGCTCAATGGTGTAAAGGATTTGGCGCGTTTAATGATAATTTTACTTTTCGAAATTCTTTCAAAGGCTGATTGCAAACGGACTTCTTCTAATTGTTGATTAAAAACTTCGGCGTAAGCTTGTCGTAATAATAAATTATCGGGCTCATAATCTTCTAGTACTCTAAATATCAATCCTGATGAAGACTGCAAACTTTTATTATTTTTTCGATTTCCTGGTTGCGATTGCACTACTAAACCAGCAATAACGGCAATATCTCTAAATTTTCGTGATGCCATTTCCGAGGCGTTAATGCTGGCAATAACATCGTCCATTAAATTGTCTCTACTTAATAATGCTGAAATATTATCGTCATTAATAGGTAAAGGTTGATCGCTTAATAACTCAAAACCATAATCATTCATGGCGATGGTGAAAGTTAAAGGTTTTAATTTACTGATGCGATAAGCCATCAATGCTGAAAACACTTCATGAACCAAGCGACCTTCAAAAGGATACATAAATAAATGGTGGCCGTCTTTAGTTTCTATCAGTTCTATTAAAAACTCATCTGCCTTTGGAATATGCGAATGTGATTCCTGTCGCATCATTAAAGGGTTTAAGAATCGTAATTCTTTTTCCAAACGTCCTGGCTCCAAAGCATCGGACAATTTTAATCTTAAAAAATGACTTAAGTTAGAGGTTAACGGCAATCGTCCTCCCAACCAACTTGGCGACACTGCTTTTTTAGCTTTACTACGTCGTACTAATGCGGTCATATCTTTGACTTTCACCAATTCTAAAATGCGTCCAGCCAAAATAAAACTATCACCGGGTTTTAATTTTGAAATAAAGAATTCTTCAATCATACCAATATATCCACCAGAAAAATACTTTACCATCATAGAAGCTTCGCTTACAATGGCACCAATATTCATGCGATGCAACATACTTATTCGTCTGCTCTTAACTTTATACAAACCATTTTCATCTTGTAGCACTTTATGAAACTCTTCGTAGGAACTCAACGTTTTTCCGCCTTTGGTAATAAAATGCAAACACCACCGCCAATCGTCTTCAGTGATATAATGAAAAGCATGAACCTCTAGGATACGCTGAAATAATTTTTCGGAATCGAAACCTTGTCCAACCGCCAAAGTGACCATGAATTGAATTAACACATCAAAGGCTAAAACCATCGGTTCTCGAGATTCAATCTGGTTTTCCTTTACCGCCGTTTTTAAAGCGGAAACCTCTACCAATTCCAAGGAATGCGTGGGCACAAAATATATTTTAGAGCGTTCATAAGGCGAATGTCCACTTCGGCCAGCACGCTGCATAAAACGAGCGATACCTTTTGCCGAGCCAATTTGAATGACACAATCTACAGGTTTAAAATCGACTCCTAAATCTAAAGACGAGGTACAAACTACAGCTTTCAAATACCCACTAGAAATACTGTCTTCAATCCAGTTTCGTAATTTTTTATCGATGGAACCATGATGAATAGCCATGACACCAGCCAATTCTGGATTGGCGTTTAATAATAATTGATACCATAATTCTGATTGTCCTCTCGTATTGGTAAAAATTAACGTGGTGGTGTTAGCATCAATAATGGGTAAAATTTTATCAACCATTTTCGCTCCCAAATGGCCAGCCCACGGTAAGACTTCTATCTCATCGGGAAGCACGGAAACAATATCAATTTTCTTTCTTTCCTTAGCTTTAATTTGCGTGATTTTTAAATCTGCATAAGGTAATAACACTTCTTTTGCCTCTTCGAGATTACCAATGGTGGCCGTAATACCCCAAATTTGAAGTTTCGGTGAATAATATCTTAATTGTGAAATCGCTAATTCAGTAAGAACACCTCGTTTATTTCCCAACAATTCGTGCCATTCGTCAATAGCAACACATTTTACTCCTTTAAAAAAACGTTTATTTTTCTTCTGTGAAAACATAAGATGCATGGTTTCGGGAGTCGTTAACAATATGTCTGGCATTAAGCGTTCTTGTTTTCTTCTAATACTAGTTGGTGTATCACCATTACGTACTTGTACGGACCAATCTAAACCAATAGCATCAACCGCTTCAGTCATAGCTTTTGCTAAATCTTTTGCTAAAGAACGCAGTGGACTTATCCACAATAATTTTAAGCCTTTTGGATAATTTTCAGGATGATTTAGATAATCGATAACAACCGCTAAAAAAACAGAAAAAGTTTTACCAAAACCTGTAGGTGCCACCACCATGCCGCTAAAACCATTGCTATAACGTTGCCACGTCTGACTTTGGAATGGAAATGGTTTTTGACCTTTTTCTGCCATCCAATTCTCGACAATTTGTAAACCTATGCTTTCGTTGAATTTACTCAAGGTGCTGTGATTAGTTTCTTAACGTTTTCAATGGTATCAATTTCTTCTACTGGTTTATCTTTTCGCCAACGTTTTATTCTCGGAAAACGTAAAGCTACACCAGATTTGTGTCGTTTACTAAACGCAATCCCTTCGAAGGCAATTTCGAAAACTAATTCTGGTTTTACTGTTCTTACCGGTCCAAATTTTTCAATCGCATTTTTATTGACCCATCGCGATATTTCGGTAATCTCTTTATCCGTTAATCCTGAATATGCTTTGGCAACGGTAACTAATTTATCCTCTTTTATAACAGCAAATGTATAATCTGTATATTTTGAACTTCGACGACCACTACCCTTTTGGGCATAAATCATTACAGCATCTATAGTCAGCGGATCTACCTTCCATTTCCACCAATCGCCTTTTTTACGACCTGTATGGTATGGTGAGGCCTTTTGTTTCAGCATTAAACCTTCACTATTTATAGCTCTAGAATTTTCCCGAATTGGGTATAAATCGTCCCAAGAATTAAAATCAACCAGAAAAGATAATTTTAAATTATGTTGTGGTTCAATAGAATGAAAAAGTTCTTCTAAAATTGAACGTCTCTCTATCATAGGTTTTACTCGAATATCTTCATCATTACATTCTAAAATATCATAAATATAAAAACCAACAGGAACGTCATCAAGTAATTTTTTGGTTACATTTTTACGGTTAAGTCGTTTTTGCAAATCATTAAATAAAAGAACGGAATTATCTTTCATGGCCAAGATTTCTCCGTCGATAACAAAATCATATTTAAATTTAGAAATCGTTTCTACTAATTCAGGAAATTGTTCTGTGACTAATTCCTCTCCACGCGACCAAATATAAATTTCATTATTTCGTTTTACGATTTGCCCTCTAATACCATCCCACTTCTGCTCAACTATCCAATCTTTTGGTTCACCTAATTCTGGCAATTCTTTTTCCAAAGCATAGGCTAAGCAAAAAGGATAAGGTTTGGAATTATCATAATTAATGTGTGAACCGTTGATGAGTTCGTCAAAAGAAATGGTATCTATATCCCAATTTCCAATAATACTATGCATCAGTTGATTGGCATCAATTTCAGTAAGCTTTGCAAGTGCATTGACCAAGGTCTTTTTTGATACTCCAATTCTGAAACTGCCTCCAATCAATTTATTAAAAATTAATCGTTCTTGTTGTTTAAGACCATTCCAAGCTTCTAAAACATATTTCTTTTTTTCGCTTTCTGATTTTGGTTTTAAGGTTTTGAGTTGTGACATCCATGCGCTAAGTGTCAAATCGATTTGATTTTTTGGATCAGGTAAAAGCAACGCAATCGTCTCTCCTAAATCGCCAACAGTACTGTAACTTTCGAGAAATAGCCACTCTGGCAATTCGGTAATTTCCATGCACCATTGCTTCATCAAAGTTGTTTTTACAGGTCTTGAAGGTCGTTTTCCGGTAAATAATGCGATAAGCCATAATTTATCCTTATCTGGTGCCACTTTAAAATAATTGACCAAAGCTTCAATTTTCGCATTGGTTTTATTGGTGATCTCGATGGCACTTATGAGTTCTGAAAACTGTTTCATACTCCAATTTTATTTTCAGATTCCTTTTCCGCTTTTACCATAGCTTCATCACCATAATCGGTTTTTAATTCATTAGCTTTAATTCCTATCTCATTCAAATATTTAGAAAAAATGGCTTGTGAACCATGTGTAACATATACTTGCTCTGCCTCAGTCGCTTTCACGGCTGACAGTAGACCATTCCAATCGGCATGATCGCTAACGGCGAAGCCAGCATCAACAGATTGCCAACGTCGATTACCTCGTATTTGCATCCATCCAGAACAAATAGCGGTTGCAGCATTTGGCACGCGTTTCAATAATTTTGAACCCAATAAACCCGGTGGCATTATGATTATTCTATTTTGAATTTCTTTTTTATCGAAGTCGTTTACTAATAATGTTGTTCTTGGTAATTGAATACCTGAATTTGAAATTGCTTCGTTCAAATTATGGATAGCAGAATGTACGTAAACATCATCCATTCCATCTAACAATGACATTAAGCGCTGAGCTTTTCCTAAAGAGTAGCCAAGAAAGACAGAGGTTCTATTATTAGTTTTGTTGGTCTCTACCCATTGGTGTAATTCGGCTTGTAGTTCTTTTTCACTTTTCCAATTATAAATTGGCAATCCAAAAGTACTTTCGGTAATAAAGGTGTTGCATTTAATAGGTTCGAATGGTGTGGAAATAAAATCAGGTTGTGTTTTATAATCCCCAGAAAACACTACGACATAACCCTTATATTCTAATCGGATTTGTGCAGAACCAATAACATGGCCCGCAGGATGAAAACTGACTTTTACATCATTGATAAGTATTGGATCGTCATAACCTAGACTTTCAATTTTAATATCAGCGCCTATACGATGTTGTAATATGGCTTTAGATTCGTTATGACATAAATAACTTTTCATTCCCCAACGTGCATGATCTGCATGTCCATGAGATATTATGGCATAATCAACAGGAAACCAAGGGTCTAAATAAAATTTGCCTCGTGGACAATAAATTCCCTTTTTTGTGAATTTTATGAGTTGCATAGATGTTCTATAAATCTGCAACAAGCTATCAATTATGTGTAAATTTTATTAGTAAAATAACGTTAAATATTAACACATATGAAGTGATATTTAAATTAAAGAAATCCTTGTTGGTCAACTATCATATCATTTCCCCATAGTTTTACCAGATAAGAAATATCGATTGGAAAAAATGAAGAGGACCCATCACTATTATATTTAATCGGACATTCAATTCTACAGCCATCTACAATCTCACATTTATTTTTATGGTTATCAGAAATAAAAATGGATTTAGAATCTAATTTTTCATAGACCTTTTTAAGATCCACAATGGCATATTTCAAAAACGACGATGACTTTGAAATCTCTTTTTTTGTACTGTCTAAAATACCATAAGTAAAATAATGGGCTTTCATTTTATAATATTCAGACTCGTGTCGGCATTCATTTTTGTTTTCATCTCTACGATAACGAATAGTGAAATCTGTAAATTGTTTATATTTTTCATCTCTAAAGCGCTCTTGAACACTCATTACATTATCACCATTTCTAAAAACATAATCAATGCCATCTAACATGTCAATATAATTGGCATAATCTTTTCTTAACTGTACTTCACTCCATCCTAAGGATGCATAGATTAACGGCACAGCTAATTGTTTGTGAACAAAATCGGTGAAAGCTCTATCGTTTTTATAGTAAGACATTTTAAGATTAAAGTTAGATTAACGCAATTTTTATGTTTTTAGAGTTTAGGTAAACTGAATACAATTCATATTAAGATGCACATAGATGTCTGATAAATATACACTTAAATTGTGGTAATATAATTTTTATAAAAAACTCAAAAAAATTGTTGCGTTCTTTAAAATGTTGCGTTACATTTGCATCCGCATTTAAAGGAATGTTCTTTTATGTATTGGAGAGGTGCCTGAGTGGCCGAAAGGAGCGGTTTGCTAAATCGTCGTAGGTGGAAACACTTACCCAGGGTTCGAATCCCTGTCTCTCCGCAAATTTTACTACAGCGTATGCGACTGTAAGTAATTTTAGATAATCAATTCGGGGTGTAGCGTAGCCCGGTTATCGCGCCACGTTTGGGACGTGGAGGCCGCAGGTTCGAATCCTGCCACCCCGACTTTATTAAGGTCGCAATTCTACCGAAGTGTCGGAACTGCCACCTAATTTTTTTATTGAATTTTTAGAGTTTTACTCTAATGGTCGCATAGCTCAGCTGGATAGAGCACCTGCCTTCTAAGCAGGCGGTCCTAGGTTCGAATCCTAGTGCGATCACAAAAAGCCTTACTAGAAATAGTGAGGCTTTTTTGTGTCGTGATGTTAGTACTTTCTACCTTCCAATAAATCGCGTTAATTAAAACACTTAATAATAGAATTCTAAAGTTAGAACATTCTATTTTTTGGATAGAAATGCCCCTAGATTCTCCCGAAGCGTCGGGACTAGTACGATCACAGAAAGCCCTACTAGAAATAGTTGGGCTTTTTTGTGTATTGATGTTAGTACTTTCTACCTTCCTACAAATCGCGTTAATTAAAACATTTTATAATAGAATTCTAAAGTTAGAACATTCTATTTTTTGGATAGAAATGCCCCTAGGTTCTCCTAAAGCGTCGGGACTAGTGCGATCACAAAAAGCCTTACTAAATATATAGTGAGGCTTTTTTGTGTATTGATGTTAGTACTTTCTACCTTCTAATAAATCGCGTTAATTAAAACATTTAATAATAGAATTCTAAAGTTAGAACATTCTATTTTTTAGATAGAAATGCCCCTAGGTTCTCCCGAAGCGTCGGGACTAGTGCGATCACAAAAAGCCTTACTAAATATATAGGGAGGCTTTTTTGTGTATTGATGTTAGTACTTTCTACCTTCCAATAAATCGCGTTAATTAAAACATTTAATAATAGAATTCTAAAGTTAGAACATTCTATTTTTTAGATAGGAATGACCCTAGCTCTCCCGAAGCGTCGGGACTAGTGCGATCACAAAAAGCCTTACTAAATATATAGTGAGGCTTTTTTGTGTCGTGATGTTAGTTCTTTCTACCTTCCTATAAATCGCGTTAATTAAAACATTTAATAATAGAATTCTAAAGTTAGAACATTCTATTTTTTGGATAGAAATGCCCCTAGGTTCTCCTGAAGCGTCGGGACTAGTGCAATCACAGAAAGCCTTACTAAATATATAGTTAGGCTTTTTTATGTCTTGATGTTAGTACTTTCTACCTTCCAATAAATCGCGTTAATTAAAACAATTTATAATTGAATTCTACAGTTAGAACATTCTATTTTTTAGATAGAAATGCCCCTAGGTTCTCCTGAAGCGTCGGGACTAGTGCGATCACAAAAAGCCATATTAGAAAAAGTGAGGCTTTTTTGTCTTGATAAAAGCCAGATTTTCAATTAATGATGCTATATTCTCTTTCATCATAGAACAGATTATTCGTTACATTTTTATTCTACCCAAAATGTCTTTTGGTATGTTATCTTGCCATGCAAATTTTTAAAAACCATAATTGGACTTGCCTAACAGTCCATAAAATATAAGACAAAATCGCTATTCTCTTTTTTAGTTGGGGTTACTACTTTTTCCTTTGATAGTACTGGTTTGACTTCAAAATCAAAATCGAGCTGTAATACATTAAAATTTTCCATAATATGAAATTTTATTTTGAATAATGACTTAATAATATTCGATAATACAGCAGATGCTTGTCTCTATAATTAGCCTAATGCTTTTCTACGTCTTCAATTTTGAAATCCGTACTACTTAAATATTAATACACTTCTACTCCTTGTAATGAAATATTGCGTATTTCAGATACTTATTTCGTGATGCTAAAATTTTTATTAAATAATAATTGAGTAGTGACTAGACGAAGCTAAAATCTCAACTCAAAAAAAGAGAACAGAGTAAAAATTTTGAATAGATACCTCTTTCTTATAGATGATTTGTATCATCATCACGCCTGACATACATCATTATTTTCAATGTATTACTGTGCTAATTTTGCTTGAAACAACACAGCAAATGAAGTCTTACCATATATTAATAATATTGTTCGTCTTTTCGTTAGGGCAACAAATCAAGGCTCAAGAGCAAGTCACCTTGACTTTAGATGATGCCATAAATTTGGCAAAACAACAAAATATAGATATTTCAATATCCCAAAAACAGTTTGAAATTTCAGAATTTGCTTTAAAAGAATCCAAAGGTAATTTTCTTCCAAAATTATCGGCAAGCGCCAATTATAATCGGAACATAGACCGTCAGGTGATCTTTTTACCCAATGGTTTTGGAATGAGTGGTGCTGCCACCGAATTGGGTTCAGACAATGATTATCGTGCTTCCCTAAATCTGTCTATGCCCCTTTTTTCAAAATATAATTTTGTCAACAAACAATTTTCAGAAAATCGCTTAGATTTTCAGCAAGAGGTATCACGAGGCACGGAACAATCTATTGTCAATACCACTAAAAAGGCCTATTTCAATTATTTGATAGCGCAAGAAGTGGTCATGGTGCAACAACACCGATTGAATAATGCTTCGGAAACTTTAAAAGACATTAAAAAACGAGTAAAACAAGGAATTTTAACAGAATTTGATATTACTTCGGCTCGTGTTCAGGTAGCCAATGCAACCACTAATTTGTTAGAAGCGAAAAACAGCATAGTGCCGGCTGCCAACGTTTTGAAATTGGTGCTAGGTCTTTCGCCTGACACAAATGTTCAGCTTACCGATTCCATTTCGATATTGGAAAAGGAATTATTGATGAACGAAAGTATCAAAAGCATGCTCAAAAACAACAGCCGATTGAAACAATTGGAGCTCGATATTTCCATTGCTGAAACACAGATAAAAATGGCAGAATCAGCCTATTATCCAAATGTAGATTTTGTTGGGAATTATGTCTATCAGGCGCAAGCGGATGACTTTGAAGTTTCCAATTACGATTGGGTCCACACCAGTTTGGTAGGTTTGCAGGTAAACATTCCCATTTTTAATGGAACCGTTACAAACAACAAAGTGCAACAGGCAAAAATCAGTAAGGATATCGCCGAAAAAGAGAAGGCTTATGCCACAGACCAATACCGCATGCGTTACCAAGAAATAATGACGAACCTCAACTTTTCACTTCAAAAAACCGAAGTCCAAAAAGAAAATATGGAACTCACTGCCGAGGCACTTGCACTCGCAAAAAAACGCTACAACTTAGGTGTTGGTACTTTTTTAGAAGTAAACGATGCTGAGCTGTCTTACACACAATCGAGATTAAGTTGGCTTCAAGCCATTTCAAATTATAAAAACGCTTTTTACGATTATCAATTACTTATCGGAAACGATTTAAACTAAACAACATGAAAAAATTAAAATGGATAATTCCCGTAATTCTCATCATAGCATTAGCTGGATACTTCATTATGAAACCACGTTTAGATGCCAAAAATCTTGAATTTACCTATACCACTTTCGAAATAGGCGATATTGAAGCCAATATTTCCAGTACAGGTACTTTGGAAGCTATAAATACAGTTGAGATTGGTACGCAGATTTCTGGAACTATCGAGCGGATTTATGTGGATTATAATGACAAAGTAGTCGCTGGACAACTTTTGGCAGAGATGGATTTAAAACTGCTCAATACCAATTTAATCAGTGCAAAGGCTAATCTTTCGGTGAGTAAAGCACAACTCAATCAAGCAAAAACTGAATTTGATCGAGATCAAAATTTGTATGACCAGAAGGTCATTCCAGAACGTCAATTTACCAATTCTAAATTTACATACGAGCAGGCAAAAAGCGCGCGTGATGCGGCTTCTGCAGCAGTAAAAAATATTCAGGTAAGCATGGGGTATGCTAAAATAACATCACCAATTAGCGGAACAGTTACAGAACGTAGTGTAGAAGAAGGTCAAACCGTTGCAGCTTCATTTTCAACACCTACCTTATTTATTATTGCAGAAGATTTATCCCAAATGCAAATTTTAGCAGATGTGGATGAAAGTGATATTGGCTATATAAAAAACCAAATGAAAGTACGGTTTACTGTGCAAACGTATCCAGAGACTTATTTCCTAGGAAATGTAAGTCAAATTAGATTACAACCCATAAAAGTTAATAATGTAGTTAATTATCAAGTTGTAGTTGATGTTGATAATAGAGAAGGGAAATTATTACCAGGAATGACTGCTAATCTTGAGTTTATTACAGAAACTGCCAAAAATGTACTTTTATTAAATAATTCCGCTTTTCGTTTTCGTCCAACTGAAGACATGTTAGAAGAAATCAAACCTTTATTAATTGAAAAAGCAAACCGTCTATTACCAGATTCATTACAGCAAAATTTTGAAAGCGCTTTAAATAATGATGAAACATATACACCTGCTAATTATAAAAAGAAATTACCTTCTAAATTTGATGGTTTTTTCTATAAAGGTCCTGATGGAAAACTCGATTTTAAGTTTGTAGAAATAGGAATTAAATCAGGTTTACAATCTGAAATAACACGTTTTTTAGACGGAACACCTCTAAAATCTGGCAACAAAGCTGTTAATAGTATTAAATCTCAAGATTAAATTATGGCAAACAAGAAAGTCATAGAAACAAAAAAAGTGAGTCGTGTATTCAAAAATGGCGAAATTGAAGTACATGCGCTAACTGATGTAGATTTGGTTGTTAAGCAAGGTGAGTTTGTATCCATAATGGGAGCTTCCGGCTCTGGTAAATCAACCTATTTAAATATTATAGGTTGTTTAGATTTACCATCGTCTGGCGAGTATTTTCTTGATGGTGTTCATGTTAATTCACTTTCAAAAAACCAATTGGCAGATATTCGCAATCAAAAAATAGGATTCATTTTTCAGAGTTACAATTTATTATCTAGAACAACAGCTTTAGATAATGTAGCCTTACCGTTAGTTTACGACAGAACAGGACGTTTTGACAACCCTGATGAAATGGCTAAAAATGCACTTATTCAAGTAGGTTTACAAGACCGAATTTATCATAAAACCAATGAGCTTTCGGGTGGACAACAACAGCGCGTGGCCATTGCAAGAGCTTTAGTTAATGACCCAACATTGATATTAGCTGATGAGCCAACAGGGAACTTGGATAGTAAAACAAGTATTGATATTGCCGATTTATTTGTACGTCTTAATGATGCAGGGAAAACGATTCTCATGATTACCCACGAGCCAGATATTGCGCAATTTGCAAAACGAATGGTAACTTTTAGAGATGGTAGAATTCTAAAAGACGAACGTATAGAAAATAGAACCACCAAGGAAAGTGCTCTTCGTGAACTAGAATTAACCGCAAAACAAGTCTGATGAAACAGTTATTTAAAACATTCAAAGTGGCATTTCAAGCCATTTATAAAAACAGAACAAGAAGTCTATTAACTATGTTGGGTATCATCATTGGTGTGGCAGCAGTTATCATGACTATTTCTGCTGGTGAAGGTGCCACAAAACAAGTACAGGACCAAATTTCTGGCTTAGGGACCAATTTGTTAATTATTCAAGTAAAACAGGAACGTCGTGGTGGTATTTCTGTTAGAAAAGGAAAAGAATTAAGCAAAAAAGATTATGAAATTTTACGAGATAATTCCGTTTGGTTAAAGAAAATATCGCCTATGGTTGTTGCAGGAGGACAAGCCATAAGTAATCAAGGTTATAAAACGACCATTGTATATGGTGTGTCACAAGATTATTTTGATATTATGAGTCGCGAAGTCACTTTAGGTGAAGCATTTTCTGAATTGGATGTGAAACTTGCAAAACAAGTGTGCTTAATTGGAAAAACCATACAAGAAGAATTGTTTGGTGGCGAAAACGCGATTGGAAAAACCATAAGAATAGATAAAGTGCCTTTTACCATTGTAGGCTTGCTTGAAGAACAAGGACAAGGCGGAATGGGTAGCGATCAAGACGATATGGTCGTTGCTCCTTATACTACAGTTCAAAACAGACTCTTTGGTAATGCCAATTTTAATGTATTTATGGCATCGGCAATTAGTGAGGATAAAATAGATGATGCAGAAATTGAAGCCACTATTTTATTACGCGAAGCTCACAAAATACTATCAGACCAAGAAGATGATTTTGACATTACAACACAAGTAGAGCTCAACGAAATCACAGGAGAAATTACAGATATTCTTACCATTTTATTAGGGGCTATTGCTAGTATTTCATTACTTGTAGGTGGGATAGGAATCATGAACATTATGCTGGTTTCCGTTACAGAACGAACTCGTGAAATAGGCACACGATTGGCACTTGGCGCTCGCGAAAGTGATATCCTTACCCAATTTTTAACCGAAGCTATTGTTTTAAGTGCTGCAGGTGGAATTGTTGGAATTGCCATAGGTATTGTAGGCAACCAAATTATTTACCAAGCTACCGATTTTTATATTCCCACAGCAGGCTATGCTATTGCTATTGGTTTCGGATTCTCGGCGGTTATTGGAATAGCATTTGGCTATTTTCCAGCAAGAAAAGCGGCAAAATTGAATCCAATTGAAGCATTACGCTATGAATAACTTAATTAAATACAAGTACTATGGAATATTCAATATCTAAATTTTTGAAAGAACACGTAGTGAGTTGGTGGATACCTTTGGCATTCGGGATACTATTTATAGTCCTTGGAAGTATTATCTTTTTCTATCCGTTTAAAAGTTACGAATATGTAACGATCGCCTTGGGCATTGCACTTATCATTGCAGGTATTGGCGAATTATTGCACAGCCGTTTTGGTCAGAAATCAGAACTTAAATTTTTAGGTTTTTTTAGTGGTATAATAAGTCTATTTGTAGGTGTTCTGTTTATTCAGAACACAGAACTTACAATGATGTTGCTCCCTTATTATTTTGGGTTATGGTTGCTGCTGCGTTCGTTTTTATTGTTAGGTTTTAATTCTGAAGCAAAAAAACTCAAAATCACTAAAACAACACCTGTTTTAGTTCTTGCTATATTAACCGGTTTGATGGCTGTCATTATATTATTTAATCCTGTAGTGGGTAAATTTGGTATTATCATTCTAATTGCGCTCACATTTTTTGCCCTTGGATTGTTTAATATCATGCTTGCTATAACATTAAAAAAAATAACCACCTTCTATAATTTAAAATAAAGAACACAATGATTAACACAGACACAACGGTACATATGATAATAAATAGTACCACTACAGAAAATGATTTTGAAATGGTTTTTGACCAGATGAAAGAAATTAATGCCAAGAAAGGTTTTTTTAATCTTTTGCTTGAAGTAGAAGATGCCTCTAACATTAAAAATTTTAAAAGCGTAGGTTTTATATCCGAATTGAAATGGTTTGCGGTAAAAAATATGCGGAAATATGCTGTCGTGACAGACGTAGATTGGCTAGAAAACCTCATTCCGGTGGGCAACATTTTTACACCTGGTATCCCTATGAAAAGATTTGATGAGGATGACATACAAGGAGCTATCGATTGGATAAACGCACCAACAGATAACGAAAAACATGGTATGGCAATAATGCAGTAAGAAGGCTATTTGCATTTGTTAGT
Organism: Winogradskyella bathintestinalis; assembly: GCF_030407435.1. Classification (GTDB taxonomy): domain Bacteria; phylum Bacteroidota; class Bacteroidia; order Flavobacteriales; family Flavobacteriaceae; genus Winogradskyella; species Winogradskyella bathintestinalis. Next base: position 339,399 of record NZ_JASDDK010000003.1, on the reverse strand, counting down.
GTACGAAACGCTTACCAAAGCAGATTATACCTTTCTAAAAAAAAAAATGGCACATTTTGACGAAAAAGTATCGCTGCTTATAGAAATGGGCGATTTTGAAGGATTGACGCTTCAGGCTTTTTGGGAAGATTTAAAAATGGCATTTTCGTCCTACGGAAAAATTAAAAATATTGCACTCGTTTCAGATAAAAAAGTTAATGCCCTAATAAAAACCGCAGACTTTGTTACACCAGGTTTAGACCTCAAATTATTTACAATTACAGAGATGCATGATGCTATTGAATGGCTCAATAAATAATAACTCTTAAAATTTTAAAAATGAAAAAATTTAGTAATAAAACCGTATTAATAACAGGTGGTTCTGGTGGAATTGGAACTGCAACCGCAGCATTATTTCTTAAAAAAGGTGCAAACGTAATGTTAGTGGATATTGATGAAGAAGCTTTAAAAAGTACTTCGGAAAAATTAAATAACGACAATTTAGCTTACATAAAAGCAAATGTAACAGACGAAAAACAGGTAAAAAAATACGTGGACGCTACCGTAGAAAAATTTGGTAGTATTGACATTTTTTTTAACAATGCTGGTGTTGAAGGAAAAGTGTTGCCATTAGATGAATACCCTTTGGATATTTTTAACCAAGTAATAGACGTCAACATAAAGGGCGTTTATTACGGACTTAGACATGTATTTCCTGTAATGAAAGAAAATGGTGGGAGCATTATTATAACCTCATCGGTCTCAGGCCTTGAAGGCACAGCAAATGTATTGCCCTACGTTACTAGTAAACATGCTGTTATAGGAATGATGCGTACCGCAGCTCTAGAAGGTGCACCACATAATATTAGGGTAAATACCGTAAATCCTTCGCCAGTAGATAACCGTATGATGCGTTCTTTAGAAGCAGGTTTTGCACCAGATGATGCTGTAAATGCCAAGAAAAATTTTGAAGCCGGTATCCCTTTAGGCAGATACGCCACAAATGAAGATGTTGCCTATATAGTGGAATTTTTAGCAAGTGATAAAAGCGCATTTATAACAGGTACTGTAAATAGTGTTGATGGTGGAATGACTGCCTAAATATTATCTATAAACCACTGCAAACACATTGCAAACAACCTAAACTATAATGGGATAGCGGTGTGACAATTTGTTTATACCAACGTGATTTTTCACATTTCATAATTATTGGGAGTTATAATGTGGAATATTCTATAGATACTGCGAATTTAGATATTCGCAGTTTTGAAGTAAAGGCCATAATGTATAACACTAACACAATACTGGAATTAAACGAACAATTTGAGCTCGTTTTAAAGAATAGCAGCATTTTGATTTTAAATCAATTTCAACAACGTAAAAATCCGGACTATCTTAAAGAGAATTTTGCTCGGTTGGTAAGTTCTTTGATTTTATGTTTTCTAACTCTGTCAAAATAACAGGAATGTGTTTTTGTGCCTCTTCATAGCCTAAATCAAAGATCTCTTTGGCTTTTTTCATATCAAATGTTCCATAATGTTCCAATTTCTGCGGAAGAATAATATGGTTACATTTATCAAACTTTTGTAATGATGTATAGCGTGTCGTTATTTGGTACACACGGTCCAGAACTTTAAAAGAATTGGTTAATTTACTGGCCTCAATAGGTTTTAAAGGGTCAACATAAACACCTAAAATATAATCGCATTTAGCGACCAAAGGTTCTACAGGAAAATTATTAACCACACCACCATCAACATAAAGCGTACCGTTGATGTTGTATGGCGAAAAAACTAATGGAAAAGCTGAAGACGCCAAAATAGTATCTACCAAAGGGCCTTTTTTAAAAACCTTCGTACGTCCTTTAACCAAATCAGTGGTATTAATAAACAATTTGGTAGAAAGCGATTCAAACGAATCAACTTCAAAAAAGGTCTCGAATTGTGATTTGAAACGTTCTAGGTCAATCAAACCTGGTTTTCCAAAGGCAAAATTGGAAAAACTAAAAATGGACGCTTTTTGGAATATTTCAAAAATCTCATCAGCCTTTTTCCCTGAAGCATACAACGCACCAACCATAGCACCAGCACTTGAACCCGAGACGCAATCGGGAAAGATATTATGCTCTTCCAAAACCTTGAGCACACCGATGTGAGCAACGCCTTTAACGCCACCACCAGATAAAGCCAAACCTATTTTATAGGGTTTCATATCAAAAATTTATAAATAACTCGATTGTGAAATACGTTCTAACATATCCACATCGTTTAGGATAATCCTTTTACTCTCAATTTCTATAAGGTTATCACCCTTTAATCCGGATAATGTACGAATTACGGTTTCTTTTGCAGCACCTACCAATCCAGCCAAATCATCTCTGGTAATGTATAATTCTACATTTTTTCTATCAGGTGTTTTTTCCTTTGTATAGAGGTCAACCAATACTTTTGCAACGCGCTGCCTTACGGAGGCATAGGCTATTTCTACCAACTGAGTTTCTTTTTCTAACAAGTTATTGGACAACATATTAATAAAAGTTTTTGACACCTGTTTATTGCCATAAATCAATGTTGTAAAATCGTCTTTTGGGATACTGCATATTTTAGCATCTTCCAAAACGGTTGCATTTTCAGTATACAGGTTATCTTCACCCAATAATGGCATATAGCCAATAAAATCACCTGAACCATACATTCCAGTAATAAAATCCTTTCCAGTTTCTGAAGTTTTATAGGTTTTTACTTTTCCACTTTCAATAAAATAAAGTTGGTTTGCACGAAACCCTTCCTGAAAAATATCCATTTTCTTTGAAAACGATTGCACGCTTCTATCTTTTGATAAATCTTTAAATTCCGTAAACTGTGACACTTCATCAAAAAAAGCGTTGATACCAGAAATATTCTTGCTGTATTCCTTCTTAAGAATATCATTTTTTTTCAAACGAATTTCTATAGCATCGAGCAAATCATTTTCTTCAAAAGGCTTGGTTAAATAATCGTCCGCACCTAAGTTCATACCTTTTCGTAAATCGGTTTTATCTGCTTTGGCAGTTAAAAAGATAAAAGGGATATGAGCTGTTTCGGTATGTTTTCCTAAAATATGAAGAACCCCATAACCATCGAGCACAGGCATCATAATGTCGCAAATAATAATATTTGGTAAAAATTGTTTTGCTTTTTCAACGCCAATCTTCCCATTCTCGGCAGTTTGCACATCATAACCTGCAAGCGTTAAGATATCAGCGGTGGTTTCCCGCACATCGAGATTGTCCTCAATAAGTAAAAGTTTCTTCATTTGTTGATTGTTTTAATGGTAATATCACGGTAAAGGTACTACCTTGATTTGGTTCGCTTTTAAACGCAATACTGCCGCCAAGAATTTCGACATAGCGTTTCACAATATGAAGCCCAAGTCCCGTACCTTGAATATTGGTGACATTTTGTGCTCTAAAAAAGCGGTCGAACAAATTGGCCTGCTCATCTTCTGGGATGCCTATACCATCGTCGGTCACCTCTATTGTAAACTGTGATTTATTAGTCTTTAATTCTAAAATTATTTGTTTGTTTTCGTTGGAATATTTAATGGCATTGGACATTAAGTTCAAAATAATATGGCGTAAAAGTTTTTCGTCTAAAAATGCCATTATCTCATCTTTATCTGTTGAAAACTGAATGGCCTGTCCTTCTTTTAAATTGAATTCCAAGTCTTCAATTATGTTTTTCGAAAATATCACAATATCTAATTCCTGTGGTGATGTCGTGAGTTTCCCTTCTTCAATTTTACCAAGCGAAAGAAAATCATTGAGAATAGTTACTAAATGCTTAACATTAGATTTAATGCGTTTTACATAATTTTCACGTTTTTCTTCTTGTCCGGCAGCATTCAACTTTTCAATTAAAGTGGCCGAGGAAAGTATGACACTTAGAGGTGTCCGAAACTCGTGAGATGCCATTGAGATAAAGCGCGATTTTAGTTCGCCCAAATCTTTTTCTTTTTGCAATGATTTGTGTATCTTTTTTTCTATGTCTTTCTGTTCTGTAATATTTGTATACACAAAAAGCGCTTGTTCTGCTGTTTCTAAACCGTTGTACAATGGTAAGGAATTAACGGCATAATCATATTCGCCAAATTCAACTTGAAAGGATTTATGGTTTCCATTAAGAGTTTCATTCAAATCTGCCTTTAATCTTTCTCTTCGTTCTTCAGTAAAATTTGGGATTTCATCAACAGTTTTGTTCATCATCCATTTTTCATCCAACCCCAAACGTTTCAAATCTTCGCCATGCACAGATAAAATTTTGTAATGTTTGTCAAAGATTACAATAACACCATTTGGAAATTGTTGAGCAATAGCCAAATATAATGATTGGCTAGATAAGGCTTTCAATTCCGCAAGCTTTGTTTCTTCAATCTGTACACCAAGATTATCATTAACATCTATAAGTTGAGCCACGGTTTCGCTCAATTCATTTGTACGTTCTTTGACTTTTTTTTCTAATTGGTCTGCATAGGATTTTAGTTCATCTTGATTATTTTGAATGGTTATATACATTTGCTCTTGTTCTAAAGCAATTGATAATAATTTGGTAGCATCTGTTAATACATTTTTTTCTTCTGAAGTAGGCTCTCTACAGGTTTCACAATAAACCGCAAAAGTGCCCAAAACTATTTTTTTTGAAGATAGTATAGGAAACGACCAACACGCTTTGAGGCCATTCTTTAGTGCCATTTTTTTATGATCTTTCCAAAGTGGGTCATTTTCAATATCGGCAACAATAACTTCTTTCTTTGTGTATGCTGCAGTACCACATGAACCTACGGAGGGACCAATTTTAATACCTTCGATTGCTGTGTTAAAACCTTCTGGTACTTTTGGTGCTGATAATTTATGTAAAGTTTTTTCTTTAGTATTCAATCTTAAAATAGAAACTAGCGCATTATCTATCTGCTCTTCTGTAGTCTCAATAATTTTGTTTGATATGGTTTCTATGGATTGATGCTTAGCTACCATTTCTAGAATGGTGTTCGAGTTTTCTTTTAAAAGTTCTTCCTTCTTCCTAGTGGTTACATCATTTTGAACACCAATAAAATGGGTCAATTTTTCATTGGCATCAAATACAGGTGTGATGGTAACCTCATTCCAAAATAAGCTACCATCCTTTTTATAGTTGCGAAGTTGAACGTTACACGAATGACCTATTGACATAGCTCTTTTAATATCTCGTACAGCTTTTTGGTCGCTGTCACTACCTTGCAGAAAACCCCAGTTCTTTCCGATGGCGTCGTCTTTAGAATACCCTGTAATGTTAGAAAAAGCATCGTTGACGTAGATAATGGGATGCTTTGGTAATGTCGCATCTACAATGATAATACCATTGGCAGCTGAATCCAGGGCTCTATTTTTGATAAACAGGTTCTTTTCAGCCTCTTTTTGTTCGGACGTATCTCGAACTACCACCAAAAATTTATCTTGGTCTGTAAGCACCACTCGCCCTTCGTAGTGCCTTAATTTGTTTTCCACTAGAAAAGTGTATTCTAACGTTTCATTTTTACCGGTTTTTTCGACCTTGTCAAAAATAGCTTTCACTTTTTTTGTCATGCCTTCAGGTAACATTTCAAAAATGCTATTTCCCACCAATAAGGATTCTATTTTCTTTAAAATCTCAGAATTGGAAGAATGGACATCGGTATAAACGCGTTCCTTATTAACTACAAAAATGTAATCTGGAAGTGCCTGAATGATTGCCTTATTTTTTGCCTCACTATTTTTAAGGTTTTTTTCGACTTCAAGACGTTTGGTAATGTCGATAACATACGCCACAACTATAGGATTGCCATCAATAACCGATGGGCTTAAACTAATTTCCAAGGGAAATAAACTGCCATCTTTCCGAACGCCCGATAAGTCCATGCCTTGACCCATTCGGCGAACTTCGGGCTTCTTGGAGTAGCGGTTTCTATGGCCAACATGTTTTTGCTTTAATTCCTTTGGAATAAGTACTTCAATTTTTTCGCCTAAAAGTTCATCAGTGTCATAACCGAATATTTTTTCGGCAGCAGCATTTAATTTAACGATAACACCTGACTTGTCAGCCACGAGAATACCTTCAACAGAGGTTTCAAATATACCTTTATATAAACTTCCATCATCAATTTTGAGAAATTGCATAGTGTAACTTTTAGAACTATAAAAATAAAAAACGCTTAGTTAGAGGTTGTCATTTTTATTAATTTTCTTCTACTTTTTTATTCTTGATAATTTTCATATTTAAAAAACAGTGTTTCGACCTTATTAAAATGGCCTCAAAAATTAGTTAGCTACGGAAATCGTTAGCTTATCATATAGTTTTGGAATACTAATCTTCCACTTATAAGTATCTTGCAATTTTACACGCAAAGCATCGGCAGCCAAAGGTTCACCATGTACAAGATATACTTGTTCTGGGCTGGTTTCAATGGCACTTGTCCAATCGAGCAGGCCATTTTGGTCGGCATGTGCCGATAGACTTTGAATATGATGTATGGATGCTTTTACTGGATAATATCGTCCATAAAATTTAATTTCGTGAGCACCTTCCGATAATTGTCTGCCTCTTGTGCCTTCCGCTTGAAATCCAACTAACAATACGTTTGTAGAAGGTTCGTCTATCAATTGTTTGAGATAGGTCATAACACGGCCACCAGTAACCATCCCACTTCCTGCAATGACGACTTTAGGTCGAGGGTCATCAATGGTTTCCCAAGTTTCTTTGTAAGATTGAACAATGGTCACTCTATCATTCATAGCGTAAAATTCTTTCATGGAAAGTTTGTGCCAATCCGGAAAATTTTGAAATACGGAAAGCACATGGTTTCCCATTGGGCTATCTACAAAAATTGGAATATTTGGTATTTTGTTTTTTTGATACAACTGCCACAATAGATACATTAAAGTCTGTAAGCGTTCAACCGCAAAAGATGGTATAATTAGCGTGCCTCTTTCTTGAATGGTTTTATGGATGAGTTCGGTTAGTTTTTCGGTAACGCTTTCTTCAGAATGTAACCTGTTACCATAGGTGCTTTCTAAAAACAAATAATCTGCTTTTTGAGGTTTTGCAGGTGGAAATAACAAATGGTCATTAGAGCGACCAATATCGCCAGAAAATACAAAACGTTTGCCGTAAACGTCCAATTCTATAAAAGTGGCCCCAATAATATGGCTATTATATTTAAACCGATAGCTGATATTTTCACTCAATGTAATCCATTCATCTTTTGGTTTGGATTTGAATAATTTAATTGTGTTTTCGGCATCATCAACGGTATAAAAAGGTAATGCTTTTTCGTGTTTTGAAAAGCCTTCCTTATTGGCACGTTCTGCATCTTCTTCATGAATTTTTGCACTATCCCTTAAAATGATTTCTGCAATTGCCAATGTTGGTGCTGTACCAATAATTTTGCCTTTAAAACCTTGTTTTACCAATCGTGGCAAATAGCCTGTATGGTCCAAATGACCGTGTGTGAGCAAAACCGTATCGATAGCAGGAACGTCTATGGGTAAAGCTTCCCAATTTAATTGTCGAAGTTCTTTTAGACCTTGAAACATGCCACAATCAATCATAAAAGATTGTTCTGGTGTGACGATGTGATATTTTGAGCCTGTTACTGTGCCAGAGGCACCTAAAAATTGCAATGTTATTTGTGACATGTGATGACTTTTATTCATGAGACAATAATTTCAGTTCTTTAATGATGCGTTGTTTTCTACTTTCGGAAAGACCTAAATGGTCCAACTGATAGGTTTGCTGTAAAAGTTGTCTGCACAGCACCACATCTCTATCCAATAAAAACTGTTTTTCTCTTTTAGACAATAGATTGGTGACTGTAATTGGATATAAGCCAAGCCTGTCAATACGATCTTTTAAACTGTGGTTTTTTGGATAGTCCCAACTTAAAACATAGAGTCCTGAGCATTCGGCAAACTGTAAGGCATTAGATGTAAAACGTGTGTTTGTTACTAACCAACCTTCGTTTGGCGTGTTTTCGCTTAGTGTTTTATCTGTATAATTATTTCGGATGTCATGAAAACGTGAATGGATATACAGCGGTATTTTAACATCACAATTGCGTTTAGAATCGCTGTGGAATTTACATTCTGCAATGATATACTTACCGTTTTTATGCGCAACCACATCGACTTCATGTGTAACACATTTGCCTTGCATTATTTGTCCAACGGCCACTTCATAACCAGAATACATTAAGATAGCGCCAATAAATTTTTCAAAAGGATAACCTGTTGGACCGAGTTCGTAGATGGCATTTTTTAATTTATACTTTGAAGCGTAAACAGGTCGGTGCTTTTTAAGTATCGCATAAGCACGGTTGTAAATTTCTTTGGTGGAAATGCCTGCATACAGTTCATTGCTAACGGTATTTACAATTTGATCAACGGTGTGCTTGTCTGCACCACTTCTACTTAATGAATTACGTAATTTTTCTTCCGAAAACTCAGTTGTGTCGCCAGAAGCTTTTACGATTTTAAATCTGATTTTTTTTAAAGCAACCATATATTAATGCTGTTTTGACGTGTTCTCTTCTTTCTTAGCTGAACCTTTGTGCTGCACAGATGAAGGCAAAACCAATAATGGTAATTTGGTATGCAACACCATTTTATTAACTATAGGTGTGGAAAGCAAACTCTTAAAAAAAGAGCGTTTATTGTTTATCATTACCAATAAATCTATTTTATTTTCATTATCGAACCTTTCAATTTCACTCAATACCGATTTGCTTTCTACCAGGTGAAACACACATGTTTGATCCTTGAAAACAGTTTCCAAATGGTTCATATTTGCAACACACTCATCGCTCAATTGCTTTTCTTTATTTACTTTCAGTATATTGATGGTTGCTTGATGCAAATTGGCAATAGCCCTTAAATTTTGTAAAAAGGGGTTTTGGGTTTGTTCGCCCAAATCAGTTGAGAGCAGCAGCTGTTTTGGCACTTTATTTTTGTAAGATTCTGGAACTGCGATTACAGGACAATCGACTTGTTTAATGGTTTCGAGCATATTTGAGCCAATAAATCTGTTAGCCTCTGCCGTTACACCTTGAGTTCCCATCACTATTAGCTCTATATTCTTTTTTTTGATGTAGTTTTCAATGACATCAGTAAGCAAACCAGTTGTAGAAATTTTTTTAAAGGTATGACGTGGGTTTTTATGTTCTAGTTTTAAGGTTTCTTCAAGTTGTTTCAGACCCTTTTTTGAATTTTCAAAAGCGTATTCCATAACAGAAGTTCCTGTGTTCTCCTGGGTTAAATATTCTGGATGGTGCGCGGTTATTTGAAAGGTATTCAAAAGATAAAATATAGAAGGTTCATCTTTCATAAGCAACACCGCATAATGCGCTGCATTTAGTGCATTAGATGAAAAATCGGTAGGAATCAGAATATGTTGCATGTTGATATAAACTAAAATGATAAGACAAAATTAACTCGCACATTCAACATTTAAGATGACATAGGTCATTAGAAGGAATGATAAATACTGATGGTTAATAAAAAGCTCAAACAGAGAAAGTTAAGATGATATATATCAACCAAATGATATGATTTTCTAAAATCTATGATTCCAATACTTTTGTTGTTACTCGTGTATTGACCGTTACGTTAATGTTACTATTATTGGTTCTTATTGGCGTTGCCATTGAGTTTTTTGGCTCTTTTTTAGTTGAAAACCTTAAAGGCAATGTATCGTTTATATTATACTTTAATCAAGTTTTTGATTCCATAGTATATGGTGACATTATTCCTGCTACTATCAAATCTTTCTTTTTTGGATTAGCTATCGGAATTGTGGATTGTTATAAAGGTTATTATTGCGCCAAAAGAACTGAAGGCATTGGTTATACTGCCAATTCTGCGGTAGTTGATTGAGACTTTATTAAATAATGCAAATACAATTGTCGAAGATTTTAATTCTAGCGAAGGTGCTTATAATTATATAGTAAAAGATACGTCTATGGTGCATAGTTTATCGTCTACGCTTAAAAATGTGAATGAAGGCACAGATAAATTCAACCAAAACATGGAAGCTTTAAAACATAATTTTTTAACTAGAGGTTATTTCAGAAAACTCGAACAACAAGCGAAAAAAGAAGCCAAGAAACAGCAGATGGATTAGTTTAATTTTATTTGCGATTTTTTCATTTTCTATAAAGTTTCAAATCTTATTAAAAAATCAACGGATTTAAATCATATTTCTTTAAAACTGATAGTAGGTCCGTCAATGGAAGTTCAATAGAATACGTGCCAGTATAAGATGGACAAATTACACAATCGTCAAAATAGAATTCAACATAAGTATCGTTAAGTACAAAGTTGTTTTTGCTTGTAAAAAAATCATCTAAAGACAATTCCCAACAATCATAATACATGTCGCCTTCACCTATTTGTTCGTTAATCTTTTCGTTAATTATGCCTACCAATTCTTCTTCTGACCCTTGATTAAAAAAGTCTTCGTACGTCATGAAAACACCTCTATTTAAATCGAAATTAAAACCGTCGAAAGAATAACTGGGATGCATGGCACCTGAATAAAAATTCTCTTTGTAAAACAGCACACTTACGAGCTGGTCATTGACATTATAGATTTTATAATCTATAAAGCGTTCTTCACGAAATGTTTTAGCCTCAATACTATCGCATAATAATTTACTTTCTAAAATGTCTGATTCGGATTTGGTGATGTTAACATAATAGTCATTAATAAACTCGTTGAAATTGCTATTGGTTGGTTTGTAGGTTTCATTTAGTAAAGGATATTTGAAGTTGATGGTGTAGTCATCTTTTTCTACGAGATATTTTTTGTCGATAATCAATTCCTCAAGTTCTTCACTCTCATCCGCTTTTTGGATGAGTCTCTTTTGTTTTAATTTAATTGTAATTGATTTATCCAACGATTCGATGTCTTCATCTTTAAATTGTAAGGTTTCTTTCGCAACTGGATTTATATCCTCAATAATTTCACTATCGATGATGTTTTCTTTCTGCTTATCGTCTTTGCAAGCTGATAATATTACGAATAGCAATAGCACATATAAATATTTCATAGTCATTTAATTTGAAATTAGTTTCGTCTAATTCTACCTGTTATTTCATCAATTTTAATTTGAAATACAATTGGTAAATCATCCTTATAGATTTTGCTTGAAAAATCACTTATAAAATCCAGTTTCCGATGTTCTTTATTAATGATTAAATCCTTAACACCCAGTGAGAAAATATGTAATTGTGCTTTGGCATCACTTCCTGAAAGTTCACTGAATCTACCTTGAGCCATTACGGAATTCCATGAATTAACCGAATCAACTTCTGAAACTGAAAGCGATACATTTTCATTTTTCCGCATAGCTCTAATCTTATGGCCTTCTGCTGAATAGCCAATAATCACATTATTTTCAGCATCAAAAAAGTATGTGATTGGCACTACATAAGGCCTATTTCTGTAGATGTAGCCTAAGTTGCCAATATAATTTGATGTCAAAATTCTTGTGCTTTCGATTTGACTTAGAATCCTAATCATGGTATTGGGTTTTAGTGTTACCGCTAATTTAACTCGTATTTATATCTAAAACCATGATTTTGGTCAGTTATATAATAATTGGATAAAATGAAGACTAATTGGATCTATTGAAGTTTTTAAATGTAAGATTATACATTTCTATATTCGTAAGAATGGGATTTTTTGTTCTAAGAAAATTGGAATTATAGACTATAATTCACCCATATTAAAGCGAAGTAATCGTAAAGCATTTAAGACCACCACAATTGTAGATCCTTCGTGAAAAGCAACAGCTAGGCCAATATTTGTTAGCCCCAAAATAGTAACTGGAACTAATAAAACGACGACACCGAGACTAATAAAAATATTCTGTTTAATAATCCGCTTAGATGCTCTACTTAAACCAATAACAAAAGGCAAATTCTCAATTTTATCAGACATTAAAGCAACGTCTGCTGTTTCAAGTGCCACATCGCTTCCTGCTGCTCCCATGGCTACACTTACTGTACTTAGTGCCATTGCTGGTGCATCATTGACACCATCGCCAACCATGGCTATTTTTTTATCTCTTTTAAGTAATGCTTTTACAGCTGTAACCTTATCATCTGGTAATAAATTCCCTTTGGCTTCTGTAAGTCCAATTTGATTGGCAATGGCGTTTCCAACATTTTGATGGTCACCTGTGAGCATAATCATGTTTTTAATGCCAATTTCCTTTAATCGCTTTAGCGTCCTAGCAGCCGTTTTTCGAGGTAAATCCATGACACTTATTAAACCAACAATCTCATTCTGAAATGCAACTAACATTACGGTATGTCCATTTTGTAGAAGCTCCTCCATATGAGAAGCGATAGTATCATCTACTTTTATACCTGAATCATCCATAAGTTTTACATTTCCGATAAATACTTTTTTACGGTCATAATCTGCCTGTATGCCCTTACCTTGAATGGCGTTGACATTAGACGCTTTATTTAGGGATTCTATGTTGTGCTTTACTTTTAAATCCTTAGTAATGGCTTTTGCCAATGGATGATTGCTTAAACTTTCTACCTCTAAAACTAATTTCGCCAACTCGTTTTCATCCATATCATTCAACGGAATTAGATTGGTGAGTTTAGGTCTTCCTTCAGTCAATGTGCCTGTTTTATCAAATGCTATGGTTTTGATTTCGCCTAAATCTTCTAAAGCTCTTCCGCCTTTAATTAGTACGCCTTTTTGAGCCGCTCTAGCAATTCCGCTCAATACAGCACTAGGCGTAGAAATTGCCAAGGCGCAAGGACTGGCTGCAACTAAAACTGTAATAGCTCTATACAAGCTTGTGTCGAAATTTTCATCGATAATTAAAAATGCAAAGCACAATAAAAACACAACTAATATCACTATTGGTACATACCATTTTTCAAACTTTTTTGTAAGTCGTTGTGTAGGTGACTTTTGAGTTTCCACTTCACTAACCATTTTAATCAATCGTGAAACGGTAGAATCTTCACTTAATTTAAGAACCAATACCTCAAGGCTGCTATCGCCATTTATTGTGCCAGCAAATACAACATGGTTTTTATCAATATGTTTAAAGTCTAGCAAACTATCTGTGCTTTCAATAAATGTCTTATCTATTGGAATACTTTCTCCTGTTATTGGTGCTTGATTAATACTACTGCTACCACTTGTAATTACGCCATCTGCCGCAATTGTTGTATTTGGTTTTATGACGATAGTATCATTAATTTTCAATGCCTCTACTACGACTTCTTCTAGTTCCCCGTTTTTCTTAACAAGTGCTGTTTTTGGTGAGAGGTTGCCTAAAGCTTCAATTGATTTTTTGGCTTTATTCATGGCATAATGCTCCAAAGCGTGCCCTAAGCTAAAAAGAAACAATAATAATGCACCTTCTGCCCAACTGCCAATAAAGGCTGCACCTACCGCTGCTGCAACCATTAAAAAATCGATATCAAAATCTCCTTTGGGTATTTTTTTGGAAGCTTCTATTGTGATAAAGAAACCACCAAAAAAGTAGGCTACAATGTAACTCAATAAAAAAGTCCAATCTGCTAAGCCCGTTAATTTTGCAATTAAAAAACCTATGAGTAAAAAAATACCACAAAGAATCGCAAAATACAGCTCTGTTCTTTTACCTAAAATTTGATAATGTTGGTGGGTTTCCTCCATTTGTTTAACCATTAACTTTTTAGTTATTATGACGTTTTTTTGATTCGTCTGAGTTTATTTTCAAATCAGGAATTTTAATTAACTCTATAGTTGTTGAAGCTAAAACGACTTTTCCATTTGTGCCTTCGAATCCTTTTCTAATGGCATCACTTAGTAGATGTTTTGTATGACGTCGTTTTTTAAAATCTACAATGTACCTTAAATTGAATTTAATCCAATTATCAGTCAAAGAAATAGCCAATGTTGGTTCTACTTGGGCATCTTCTATATAGTATTTTTTGACAACGTCCATCCATTATGCTTTTGAATTTGTAGTATATTCTGCTAAGATTTCCGAAGTATTTTTAATGACAATTGATTTTGCTAAATCTATATCAGACCCATATCGTATTGGTAAATCAAACTCATCCCAAATAAAAGGGAAATCTTGAGAGTAGTTGTAAATGGGCCCTTTAAATACAAAGGCATTACTTAATTTTACGATACGACCACTATAATTATCGCCACTTACCCATTCGCCAATTTCCATCATGGTTGTGTAAATGCTATCCACATCAATTACATCACCTTTAATACCATTAATTTCAATGCGGTCACCAGGTTGATAAACTTTAACTAGAACAATGTACAGAGAGCCAGCGATGCTTAATATCAGTTCTTGTAAAGTAAATGCCAAGCCTGCTGTAAATAAGCCAATGATTATGGTAAAATCTTTTATAGCTCCAGAAAAATAAGTAATGGTAAAAAAAACCAGTAATAAATAGCCTAAAATTTCTATCGCTTTTTGAGTTTTATAACGAATTACAGTATTAGAAATCTTTCTTTTTAAAAAACGTCTTAGTATCTGAATAACCAATAAAGCAATAGATAATATAGTTAAAAACTTAATTATGTTCCATACAAATGGATTCGCATTTAACCATTCTTTAATTAATTCTATTGCTGACATAGCTGACTAATTTATAATACTCGAAGGAATTCAGTTTTTTTTAGATATTTTTAATATGCTACAACGTATTCAAAGCAATCTCAACCATAGTTTTAAACGTGCTTTCCCTTTCGTCTGATGATGTGCGTTTTTTAGTAACCAACGAATCGGAAACGGTTAAAATAGAAAGTGCCTTAACATTAAACTTTGCTGCAATGGTATATAAACCTGCGGTTTCCATTTCTACGCACAACACACCATATTCTGCCCATTTTTTATAGCTATTAAAATCATCTTCATAGAACTCATCGGCAGATAAGACGTTACCAGCTTTAATAGTAATATTATTTTCTTTAGCGTAAAGCGCAGCTTTCATAAACAAATCAAAGTTGGCCGTTGGCGAATAATCTGCATTAAAAAAACGAGAATTATTAATACCAGAGGTTGACGATGCTGCCATAGCGATTATAATATCCCTAATCTTTACATCTTTCTGATAAGAACCTGTTGAACCCACTCTAATTAATTTTTTAACGCCATAATCGTTAATGAGTTCATGGCAATAAATGAGTGCAGATGGTATTCCCATACCTGTACCTTGCACCGAAACACGTTTACCTTTATAAAAACCAGTATAGCCCAACATACCGCGCACATCGTTATAACACTTATGATTGTCTAAAAATGTTTCTGCTATCCATTTGGCGCGCATTGGGTCGCCTGGTAACAATACCGTTTCTGCAATCTCTCCTTTTTTTGCTTCTATATGAATACTCATAATTTTAGATTAATTTGATTTAATAACGTTAACAACCCTACTTTTTTTTGAAGTTCTACATGTTTGTTTAAACAATCAAAAAAAAATTTCTAATCAGCAAGATGCATCAGTATCAAAAGTATCTTCAAGCTTATCTACATCTTATCATAGCAATTTTATAATTGGTTTTAATTTTTGCTGATACGATAAAATTATAGGGATTATACTCAGTATGGAATGATATTAGTCATTAGTCTCAATAAGATTGAGATGATATTTATCATCGTTCTTGTGCTTTATACTTTCTAATTTTACCACTCAAAATAAAACCGACAGAAATGATTTTCGTAAATGAGTTTCAAGTAAAGCACAAAATAAATTCACTCATAATGATTAATAATAAACACTTGTTTTTCGAAAATCTGTTCTTTAAATCTACGATTAATCAAATAGGATTTTACCTAAATACATCATTTTTAATGATTCGATCAAAATCATAATTCATACTAATTTATACCATCGCTTAAGAAACTAATAATAATTAACTCTCGATATAACTTAAAAATTAAACCATGAAAAAAAACGTCCTTTTACCAACAGATTTTTCGGATAATGCCTGGAGTGCAGCAGTATATGCATTAAAACTATATGCAGAAGAAGAATGTGATTTCTATTTTTTACATGCATCAATAATAAAAGTGTCTATGATGTCTAATATTTCTAATAAATTAAATAGAACTATGTTAGAAAACGCTCTAAACGACCTTAATGAATTAAAGGATATGGCAGAAAAAGCTAACGCAAATGCCAATCACAATTTTCACATTATCTTAAATGAGTGCGATTTAGATGACGCTATAGAAACCGCAATACAAAAACACCATATAGATTTAGTCGTTATGGGAACAAAAGGTGCGACAAAAGCAAAGGGTATGTTCTTTGGAAGTAATACAGTAAATCTAATTAAAGCAACAAAGACATGTCCGATTTTAATAGTTCCGGATGAGTTCGATTTTGTAAAACCCGAACAAATTGCGTTTCCAACAGATTTTAAGCGTTTTTATGGCGAAGAATTATTACCGCTAAAGCGTATTGCTGAATTGCACAACTCTAAAATTAGAATTGTTCATATTTCGAATGAGAATAATTTTGAAAAAAATCAAGATTATAATTTGGCCATGCTGAAAGTTTATTTAGAGGACTATCCGCACACATTTCATTGGATGCCAGATTATGACGAAAAGACAAAAGAAATTAATGATTTTATTGAAGAACTCGATATAAATATATTAACGATGATAAATTACAAGCACAGTTTTATAGAAAATATAATTAAAGAACCTATTGTTAAAAAAATCGGATTTAAACCTATAGTTCCTTTTTTAGTTATTCCATGTCAGAATTGATTTTTAGAAAAGAGTTTTTATTTTTTGAAGATTTAGTGAGAAAGTTAAAATCTTCATTAAAAAAGATATAAACTGACGATTGTTAGACAGTATAGATTATACTATGAGAGTATTTGGTATTACACTAATTATGTTTTTACTTTTCAATTGTGCGTCAACCCAATTGACCAAACAATGGAAAAACCCGGAATATCCTAATTTTGTTCCTAAAAATGTTTTAGTAATTGGTGTTACACCAGATTTAGAAGTTCGTAAAGCTTTTGAATTTCAATTTATAAGAAAATTAAATGCCAGAAAGGTCAATGCCTTACAAAGTAGTGTTGTTTTCGATAAATCGTTTCAAAATTCGAAAAACACAGAGGTGGAAATTGAAGCTAAACTCGAAAAATTAATGGCTACTGGTTATGATGCTATACTTATTTCTGTGGTAAAAGGTATTGAGAACAATGTGTCATACAGTGGAAAATCTTCTAAGTTAGATTACAGATTGCGAAAATTTATTGGTTATTATCTGGCATATCAAGATACGTTTTTCAACGAACAAAACTATGATAGGTATGATGTTTTTACCATAGAAACTTCACTTTACAGTTTTACAGAAGGTTCAGATATCTAAAATATGGTCTGGAACTTATGATATGGTTGATCTTAATAATATAAAAAGTCCATTACCGATTACGTAAATGCAATTATAAAAACTTTGGAAAAAGAGGGTTTGATTAAAAAAATATAATCAAAATAGAAATCTGATAAAAGCTATGAACTAATTAAGAATGAAAAACCAAAAGCGGAACTCGGATCGTGTTGCTAATTTTCGTTGTAGAAGATCCCATAAAAAAACGTTCTAAAAAGCTTTCTTCTTGCACCAATAAAACTAAAAGGTCTATTTTGTGAGTTTGAATATAACAGTCTACCACATAACGCATTGGTATATCGTTGACTACATGATATTCAGAATTCATATCTTTAATAAAATAGCTTAAGTTCTCTTTATCTTTCTCTTCTGTTGAATTCTCACTATTCGGATCAACCCTTAATACATGAATTGTTTCACTAAAACGGTGAGCAAATTTTGAAGCATTGCTAAATGCATTACCGCTCATAGTATCTTGAACATCTAATGGCAAAAGTATTTCTTTGGTTCTTCTAAGATGAAAACCTTCAGGAACTATCAAAGTTGGGCAACTCACCTGTCTTATAACATTAATAGTATTACTACCAAAAACAACCTCTTTCGCACCAGTTACACCATTTGTACCCATTACAATCAAATCTATTGCATTGGCTTTTACCACCTGATTAATAGCATCAGTTAAATTATCATAGTCAACAATAGTTTCAAATTCATAAGCTTCAGTTTTAAACCTTGTATTCAAATTTTGCGCTATTCCATTCAATTCATCTTTTGAATCTTTGACAATTAAATCATATATACTTTCATTTCCTGATACCATAATGTCATCGCTTGTATATGAAATAGAACTTTTTACATGAAGTATACAGAAATTACATCTATTGCCTTTAAATAGGTTCATGGCATAGTCAATGGCCTTTAAAGAATTTTTTGAGAAGTCTGTTAATAAGAGTATATTTTCCATAATAAAATGATTTAAGATTATAAAAATAGAATAAGTTATTCTGAAAAAAACTGATATTGGTCAGTTGTATTCAAATTTGATAAAGCTTGAGATTTTTTTTTAAAGTTACTTAGTAAATAATGATACTTTAATGGATCTTCAACTAAACAGAACTAAACCCAATCAAATGCTATTAAGTTGAGGAAATTTTTACTGGATTCATACAAAAAAAAGCGAAGTTTTCTCCTCGAGTTTTCTACATGCAGTGAGACTCGAGCCACACATAGCTGTATTAGATTCGAAGTCTTACATGTCTACCAATTACACAAAATCGGCTTTATTGGCATTTTTTAAAACCTTCACTAATATTAAGAACTAAATTCATATTCTTTTATCATCAACTAGCCATAACATTATTAGCTTCATATAAAAGTTGGGACAAGTGCGATAACAGAAAGTTTTACTAGAAACAGTGAAACATTTTGTGTCTCAATGTTTGTACTTAATAGTATTAATGCTGAAAACAAAGTGAATTATAAATAACTAAACAATTAAAATTTATTTACTCTTTAAACTACTCTGTTGATAACAGACAACAATTAACGCATATGAATTAACTATTAAAGTATAATTTAATAATTTTAGATTATTGAACACATTAATAATAAATGATATCTATATTATGAACGATAAAAACACAGATTACAGCGATCCAGACGCAAAGAATGAAATGAATTTTCTTAAAATGTATCAAGACAAGGGCTATACTATCAACTTTAGGGTTGAGAATGGTAAACTCATTGGAAATAAAGATTATATCTACAGTTCTGAAGATGTATCAATTGTGGCAGAGCATAGATATGAAGGTATGAGCAATCCTTCCGATATGTCAATTTTATATGTTATTGAAGCCGATAAAGATCATAAAGGAACGATTATTAATTCGTACGGTCCTACTGCTGATTTGGAAATTCACGAGTTTATAGATGCTATTCCTGAAGAAAATGTTGGGCATGATGATAGCATTTTAAATTTAAAGTAATATAATCCATTATGAAGCTGGTTTATTTTGATTCCTATTAAATTAATCTGAACGATACACAAAAAAAAACCATATTCGAAAATTATAATTGGATACACTGAACGTCTGACGTAGTCATTTGCAACATTTTAGTATGATAAATTATCAACATGAATGGGAATTATTTAGCTCAATTGGTTTATCTCGAAACAAAGGAGAATAGATGTTTAGCACCTTCAAAGTAAGTGATTTAATGGCGATGACTTTAAGCGTAATCTTAGTGGTTTAAAGATCTTTAATAATTTGAGCAATTATGTAAAATTGCCGAAAAATATTGATGGATTTCTTGACGATTGGAGTTGCCGACTTAAAGTGTATCACTTTATTATCAAATTGAACGGTGGTCGCATGTAGAGCAAAAAAATGACAAAAAAAACACGTCATAATAGAAAGTTTTATCACTATTATTATGGATTGATACAGTCATAATTTTGCCATAATCGCCGTATTAATTTTTTTCAGACGTTTCAGAAAAATTTACACACATTAAATGTTTTGCTATTGATCCGATTTTGCTTCGCTAATACTCGAGATTTCCCCTAAATCATTTAAGAAAGACAACCACAAGATTAGTATTAGCACTGTTTTTAATACACTAGGGGAATAATTAATTTAATATTTATATTATGAGATCAGTTTGGAATGGTTCAATTAGCTTCGGACTTGTATCAATACCTATTAAAATGTATTCTGCATCTGAAGACAGAGCGCTCGATTTAGACATGCTCGATAAACACGACAATGCACGCATTCGGTACAAACGAGTTAATGAAGATACGGGCGAAGAGGTAGAATGGAAAAATATCGTAAAGGGTTTTAAGAAAGATGATGGATACGTTATTCTAGAAAAAGAAGATTTTGAAAGGGCCAATATTAAAAAAAACAAGACCATAGATATTGAAGAATTTGTTGAAGAAACAGAAGTTGCAGACATGCTTTTCAAAAAACCCTATTATTTAGAACCGCAAAAAGAAGGGGGTAAAGCTTATAATTTATTACGAGATTCACTTAAAAAAACAGGAAAATTAGGGGTAGCTACTTTTGTAATGCGGCAAAAAGAAAATTTATGCCTTATTGGTATTTACAAGAATGTAATGGTATTACATGTCATACGATTCGAAGAAGAAATTAGAGACCCAAATAATATCAAAGTGCCCAAAACTAAGAGCACCAAAAAAGAGATCGCCATGGCCGAAAGTCTCATTGAAAACTATACAGAAAAGTTCGATTTCAAGAAATACAAGGATGTCTATAATTCTCAGTTACTTAAAATTATTGAATCTAAAACTACTGGAAAGAAAATAAAGGCAGAAAAATTAGAAGTTGAACCGACCGCCGCTAAGGATTTAATGGCCAAATTAAAAGCAAGTTTAGAACAGAAAAAGAAGAAAGCTTCCTAACATGGGTTTAGACGAATATCGAAGAAAGCGGAATTTCACCACAACACCAGAACCTAAAGATATATACAGTAATGAGCATAAATTTAGGTTTGTAGTGCAACGCCATCGTGCTAGTCATCTTCATTATGATTTACGTTTAGAAATAGCGGGCGTTCTTAAAAGCTGGGCAATTCCCAAAGGACCTTCTATGAATCCAAAAGATAAGCGTCTAGCGGTTCATACCGAAGATCACCCAGTAAATTATCTCACTTTTGAAGGTGTCATTCCTAAAGGAAATTATGGCGCCGGAAAAATGACCATTTGGGATAGCGGCTATTATGAAAGTCTGTATGACAATGCGCATTTAATAACTGATTACACCAGCGGAAAACTAAAACTTACATTTCAAGGTAATAAACTGAAAGGTCTATTTACATTAGTTCGCTCTTCTGCAATGCATAAAAAAAATCAATGGCTACTTATTAAACATCAGGATGAGGTGGCAACCAGTCTAAATTATAATGCTGAAAATTATATTACTGAAGGTTTTAATACAACTTCAAAATCCTTAGGTAATAAAATCGATTTAAAATCTTATATAACACCAATGCTCGCTTCTCCAGCAAAAGAGATTTTTAATAATAAGGATTGGATTTATGAATTAAAATATGATGGTTACCGAGCTTTAGCCAATATAGATTCTGGGAGAGTAGAGTTATATTCGAGAAACGGAATTTCTCTCAATGAAACCTTTAAAGCTATTCATACCGACTTAAACAATATCGAACATTCAGCTATTTTAGATGGCGAAATAGTAATTCTAGATAAAAAGGGAATACCTCAATTTAATGCATTACAAAACTACAATCCTAAAACTACAAAAGGCCATTTAGCATATTATGTTTTCGATGTATTATTTCTAAATGGACACGACACCACGGAACTGCCGTTAATTAATAGAAAAGAACTTTTAAAAAATTTACTTCCGGACACCTCACATATTTCTTATTGCGATCATGTGGAAGGAATGGGTATCACCGTTTACAATCAGGCTATTGAATTAGGAATGGAAGGCATTATTGCAAAAAAAGCCAACTCAAAATACTATACCAATTCGCGTTCACCTGATTGGTTAAAGTTTAAGAAAATTGAAAATACCGAAGCGATAATTTGTGGTTTCACCTTATCTAAAACCAAATCGAGAAAGTTTGCTTCACTCATTTTGGGAATGGTAAAAAATGAAGAATTGATATATGTGGGTACGTGCGGCTCTGGATTTTCAGATAATGAGATAGATGAACTTTATAAAAAATTTGAAGTATATATTACAGAACGACCTGTTTTTGAAATTAGTCAACATTTAAAAGGAAGAAAACCCGTTTGGATGTTGCCAAAACTAATTTGCGAAGTAAAGTTCTCAGAGTGGACACCAAATAATATCATGCGTCAACCTATATTTTTACGGTTGCGTGAGGATAAATCGGTTACTGTGGGTAAAATCAATGTATCCTCATCAAAGCATGAAATCAATAAAATGACTAAAGCTCCGGAATCATCATTAAGACTCAATAATAATGAGGTGCCTATTACTAATATAGATAAACTGTATTGGCCAAATGCGAATTTAACGAAATACGACCTTTTGGATTATTACATTAAAATGTCTGATGTTATTCTTCCTTATCTCAAAGACCGACCGCAAAGTTTGCATAGACACCCAAACGGTATTCAAGGGGAATCTTTTTATCAAAAAGATAATGACAATTTACCTGCATGGGTAGAAACTATTCCTATTTATTCGAAATCCTCTGAAAGAGAAATCAATTATTTACTCTGTCAGAATGAAGCAACCTTACTTTATATGAATAATTTAGGTTGTATTGAATTACATCCATGGCATTCAACCATGTACCAATTGGATAAACCAGATTATTCCATTATCGATTTAGATCCTTCGGAAGATAACAACTTTGAGCAAGTTATCGAAACAGCGCAAGCCGTTAAATTTATATTGAATAAAGCAAGAATAAAAGGCTATTGTAAAACATCGGGATCTAAAGGATTACATATTTATATTCCCTTAGGCGGTAACTATACTTATGCTGAAGCTAGAGATTTCACGAAATTGCTCTGTATATATATTCAAGAACAATTACCAGATTTAACGACCCTAGAACGTTCCATAAAAAAAAGAGGTTCTAAAATCTATTTGGATTATTTACAAAATCGAAAAGGTCAAACTATCGCTTCAGCATACAGTGTAAGACCTCGTCCTAACGCTACCGTATCTACACCTCTACTTTGGAATGAAGTAAAATCTGGTTTAAGGATTGAAGATTATACTATAAAAACGGTGCCTCAACATATTGAAAATACCAAAGATAGATTTAAAAAAATTCTTGGAAAGGGAATTGATATGGAAGCTGCTTTGAAAAATCTTTCTATATAATATGCTCGATTAGATACTTCAGTAAGCATCTCAGTATAAAATTTAAAAATCTAAAAAAACCAGAATACACGACTATTCTGGTTTTATTTTTTTAGAATTTATGATAACGCTAAACGTTTAAGCATTTAAAATTCCAACAATATTTAAGGGGTTAGTACTACTTTAACACAACCATCCTCTTTATTTCTAAACTTCTTATAAGCATCAGGAGCCTCGTCTAGTTTCATCTTATGAGTAATTATAAAAGATGGATCTATTTTTCCTTCTTCAATTTTTTTCATTAACGGATCTAAATAATGTTGCATATGTGTTTGTCCCATTTTTAGATTAAGCGATTTATTCATTGCTATGCCGAAAGGTAATTCTTTCACCTTCCCTAAGTAAACACCAGGAATAGAAACATTTCCTCCCTTTTTACAACTTTTGAATATTTGTGCTAAGGCATCGGGTTGCGACTTGTCTAAATCTTTATTAAAGCCTTCCATTCCATGTGCCTCTGCTCCTACTGCATCGATACAACAATCTGGACCTCGCCCATCGGTCATATCCATAAGTTTAGCGTACACTTCATCAGGATCTATGGTCCGTATAACCTCAGTATCTTTTGTTTTTGCTGCCAGGTCTAAGCGCTCCTTAATCATATCGATAGCAATAACTCGTTTCGCGCCCAACATCCAAGCACTTTGAATTGCAAATTGACCCACAGGACCACATCCCCAAATGGCTACGGTATCTCCTTGTTTAATATCTGCATTTTCAGCTCCCATATATCCTGTAGGATAAATATCTGAAAGAAACAGCGCTTGGTCGTCTGTAAGCGATTCTGGAACTTTTATAGGCCCCACGTCTGCATAAGGAATACGAACATATTCTGCTTGCCCACCAGAAAAACCGCCTAACATATGCGAATACCCAAAAAGACCTGAAATGGAATGTCCTAGATTTTCCTTACAAAGCTCTTCATTGGGGTTTGAGTTATCACATAAAGAAAATTTATGATCATCGCAATATTCGCAAGAACCACATGCAATGGTAAAAGGCACCACTACTCTATCTCCTTTTTTAAATTTTTTGACGTCCTTTCCAATTTCTACTATTTCTCCCATAAACTCATGTCCTAATATGTCGCCTTCTTTCATTGTAGGTACTAAATCGCCATAAATATGTAAATCCGAACCACATATTGCTGTTGATGTTACTTTAATGATAACGTCTCTTGGATCTTCTATTTTAGGATCTGGTACATTATCGATTCTTACATCTTCTTTACCGTGATAACATAATGCTTTCATAAATTTTCTATTTTATTGGTTAATAAACTACTCATTATGAAGTTAATAAATATTAGATAATTTTAATATTAAAAAAATCTTAATATTCAGTGTATCTGGAATTTCCCTTTTTTTATTGAACCAACACACGAAATCTCTTAAAGCGTTGTGAGCGATAGGTAATTATTGGTTAGTAGAATAATAGATATGATTTTCAAAAGCACCCTATTTTAGGTGACATTGATGTGTTATCTAACAAGAGAAATCGAGAAAACTTTTTGTGATAATAAAAGATTGGCTTAAAAATGATGACACTCTTAAATTTTTTATTTAAAAAATGTAGACTTACGATTAATATTTTGTTCAATTTTCTTTTAATGACGACATAACCTTTATTCGTTTTTAAATCTCTCATTAAAATCGTTTTAAACCATTATCAGTTTAATAATGGTAGATTCAAAAATTAGTAAACAGTAAAATAATTTGTCGCTTAAATAAAATGATAGTGTAAGGTTATTAAGTTTTTTGTAACTTACTGTATAAATTATAAACCTATTATTATGAGCACTACAGAATATACAAAAGTCTATTACGGTAATTTTATTTTAGTAACACGAGTTAAAGATGAATTAAACCATGTCGGTATTGTCCCGATTATTAAAGACGAAGGTGAATCGCAACGTTTGGCAGGATATGGTTCAATGAATCAGGGGTATCAAGAAATATATGTCCATAATAATGAAGTGAATAAAGCTATGGAAATCGTGAACCGTGTTAAAGCTGAAATGGAAGCTTCCTAAATAAACAAAAAATGGGCGTAACAGTTCTAAAACTTCTTAAGTGAAATATGAAAATTAACCTCAATAGTAAACTTTAAGATTAAACAAATTAGCAGTATCGAACAACACAAAATATACGACGGAAGTATCATTCCAATTGCAATAGTTAAGAATGAATTAAAAGTAGCAGAGATCCCCCTTAATTAAGAATGAGGGGGAATCGTAACGATTACGTGACCAAAGAATAATTAGTAATGATTATCAAGAACTTTATAATTATTATAAAGGTTTAGACATGGCAACAGTGTTTGTAAACCGCGTTACAAATTAAATGAATGCATCTACTTAATACATAATAAAATATTTTTTTTTTATTATGCTATAGTCTCACCATACATCTTCTCTCGTTGCTCCTTAATCTTTTTATCACTCATATATTCATCAAAGGTCATATAACGATCAATGACTCCGTTAGGTGTTAACTCAATAATTCTGTTACCAACGGTTTGCGCAAACTCATGATCGTGAGTAGTTAATAAAATGGTACCTTTAAAATTCTTCAGTGAGTTATTAAACGCTGTAATACTCTCTAAGTCTAGGTGATTAGTTGGCTCGTCTAACATTAAAACATTAGCTCTCATCATCATCATTCTACTAAGCATACAACGCACTTTTTCACCACCCGATAAAACATCTGAAGTTTTTAACGCTTCCTCACCGCTAAAAATCATTTTTCCTAAAAACCCTCTAATATTTACTTCCTCTCGTTCTTCTTCTGTCTGTGCCCATTGACGCAACCAATCTACCAACGATAATTTATTATTAAAAAATGCGCTATTGTCTAAAGGTAAATACGACTGCGTAGTAGTAACTCCCCAAGAAAATTTACCTGAATCAGCCTTCTCATTGTCATTTAATATTTGATAAAAAGCCGTTGTAGCTCTAGAGTCTTTGGAATACACTACGACCTTATCTCCTTTATTTAAGTTGATATCAATATTCTTGAATAAAACTTCACCGTCTAAACTTGCGCTGAGTCCTTCAACATTTAAAATCTGATCTCCCGCTTCGCGATCACGCTCAAAAATAATAGCAGGATAACGACGACTAGAACGTTTAATTTCAGAAATATTTAATTTATCAATCATTTTCTTTCTACTAGTTGCTTGTTTAGATTTGGCAACGTTAGCAGAGAAACGACGAATAAAGTCTTCTAATTCTTTTTTCTTCTCTTCCGCCTTTTTATTTTGTTGTGCATGTTGTCTCGCTGCTAATTGAGACGATTCGTACCAAAAGGTATAGTTACCAGAGAAATGGTTAATCTTTCCGAAATCGATATCCGAAATATGTGTACAAACCGAATCTAAAAAGTGTCTATCGTGAGATACCACAATAACACAGTTATCGTAATTTGCCAAAAAGTTCTCTAACCATGATATAGTTTCATAATCCAAATCATTGGTTGGCTCATCCATAATTAGCAAATCTGGACTACCAAATAAAGCCTGTGCTAATAACACACGAACTTTTTGCTTACCATCCAGATCTTTCATTAAGGTGTAATGACTATCTTCTTTTATGCCTAAGTTAGATAACATCGCTGCGGCATCGCTATCTGCATTCCAACCATTCATTTCTTCAAACTGTACTTGAAGTTCACCAATTTTTTCAGCATTTTCATCTGTATAATCAGCATAAAGCGCATCTATTTGGGTCTTCAGTTTATATAAAGGTTTGTTACCTTTCATCACGGTTTCTAAAACAGTATCCTCATCGTGTTTATTATGATTTTGTTCTAATACTGACATACGTTTGCCTGGCTCTAAATGCACACTTCCAGATGTGGGATCCATTTTTCCTGCAATAATTTTCAGAAAAGTAGATTTTCCAGCACCATTAGCGCCGATAATTCCGTAGCAGTTACCATTATTGAATGTAGTGCTTACTTCATCAAAAAGAACTCGTTTTCCGAATTGAACTGATAAATTAGAAACTGATAACATATCTTAAACCTTTATAGTATTAACCTTATTTTTTTGAGAATGCAAAAGTAGAAAATTAAAGCGACTGCACGAAATAAATAGCGGCTATAACAAGATTTAACGAGGCATTAACAAGAGTTGCACTATGCAACCTATATTTTTGTTTATTAAACCTTACAAAATAACCATGCTTGCATCACGTCTAATTGTTATTCTTTCTTTGCTATGCCTCAATTTTGGATGTCAATTCAAAAGCAATGATTTTAGCGAACATGCCTATATTGGGGGTGAAATTATTAATCCTAAGAACAAAAGTGTTGTGCTATTCAACACTAAAGGAAAAATTGTTGATTCTATAACATTAGATGATAATAATAGGTTTTTACATAAAATTGAGCATCTACAATCAGGCTTACATTCCATAACCCATGGCGGAGAATATCAGGTTTTAATTTTGGAGCCTAATGATAGTATTATGCTTCGATTAAATACTTACGATTTTGATGAATCATTAGTCTTTACTGGAAATGGGTCGAAAAAAAATAATTATCTTATAAAAACCTATTTATCGAACGAAAAAGAAGCTAAAAAATTAGTAGAGTATTCTAAAATGGAGCCTGAAAACTTTAACGATTTTGTTGAAGAACGACGCCAACGTCAACTCAATGAATTTAGTGAATTCTTAACTGTGAATGAGGAATCTGAATTTTTTAAATCCATCATTAAGGCCAATATTAATTACAACACGTATGCGGATAAAGAAATTTATCCCTTTGCCTATTTTGGTAATAATAAAATGATTCATATAAAGGATTTGCCAGAAAACTTTTTTGATCATAGAAATCACATCGATTATAACGCCAGTCAATTAAGTCACTTCTTTGCTTATAATCGTTTCTTGTTTTCGCATATCGATAATTTAGCAATTAGCGAATATTACAAAAACAACCCGTTTCATAGTAAATTTAATAGACATGCTATGGGTTACAACAAATCTAAACTCGATTTAATTGATAGTATTATTTCTGAACCTACAATAAAAAACAACTTATTAAAATATAAAGCTAGAGAGTATATAAGTTATAATCACACCGAAGATGATGCTAATGAGTTACTCGATTACTATCTAGAAAAAAGCACCAATGAAGAAGACAAAACTTACATGAAAGATTTAGTATCGTCTTTAAAATTGTTACGACAAGGTAATCCGTTACCTAATATTGCCTTAGTTAATTATAACGATACAGAGCATTTTATTACGTCTATAATTACAAAACCAACGATTATTTATTTTTGGTCGTCTAATTCTAAAGCGCAATATCGAAATAGTCATTATATGGTCGATAAGTTAAAGCAACAATTCGCACATATGGATTTTATTTCAATAAATGTGAATGATAATGACGATCGATTCTGGAAAAATATTATTGACAATTACAGCTTTCCTACCATTCATGAGTTTAAGTTCAAAAACTCTAAACAAGCGCGAAGAACCTTAGCGGTTAATTATTTAAACAAAGCTATCATTGTTGATGAAAACGGTCTAATATTACATCCCAATGCTAATATTTTTAGTTCAGAATTTAATCAAACACTTGAAGAATTGCTACAAAAAAAGCATCTTATCGTTAAACAAGATGCCCTTTAATTTATGATTTAGAAATTATGATGTTCTTTGAAAAGAACCTTATAACTTTTCTAATTTCCTTTATTATAATCTGCTAAGAATTTTTCTAATCCACTATCTGTTAATGGGTGTTTTAAAAGACCTGTAATAGAGCTTAATGGCCCCGTCATTACATCAGAACCTAATTTAGCACAATCGATAACGTGCATGGTGTGACGTACCGAAGCAGCTAATATTTGAGTTTCAAATCCGTAATTATCAAAAATGTGGCGAATTTCAGCAATAAGATTTAATCCATCTGTAGAGATATCATCTAAACGACCAATAAATGGGGAAACATAAGTTGCGCCTGCCTTAGCAGCCAATAGTGCTTGTCCTGGGGAAAATACTAAAGTCACATTCGTTTTTATGCCTCTATCCGAAAAATATTTGCATGCCTTCACGCCATCTTTTATCATAGGTAATTTAATAACGATTTGGTCGTGCAGTTCTGCCAACGCCTCACCTTCTCTCACCATACCATCAAAATCGGTAGAAATCACTTCTGCTGAAACATCACCTTCTACAATATTACAGATGTCTACATAATGCTTCATAATATTGTCTGTACCCGTAATGCCTTCTTTGGCCATTAATGATGGGTTTGTAGTAACACCATCTAGAATACCCATATCTTGAGCTTCTTTAATCTGGTCGAGGTTTGCTGTATCGATAAAAAATTTCATAGAAAAACTAGTTTTATTATTCCTGTTAAAAAGGAGTTCGTTTAAAATTGTTGCAAATTTACGATTTTAAGCCTTATATATGGAAATGATTATATAGAATATCTTAACGTCTGCTCAAATTATAAATCTACTGATCCCTCTTTATTCTGTCATTCTACATTCTAATTGATTCTTTAAAACAAGTTTTCTAAACCAAGAGATAATCACTGTTTTATGGACTGGAAAATAATTCTTCCAGTTCATTACAAATGATATAGCTATAAGACTATAACATGTTAACGAGAAAAAATAAAAAGGATAATAGCATAAGATTGCATACCAATATTTTAAATATCAGCATTTATTGTATTTAAAATATTACAATTTGTAATGATTCATCAATAATTTCTCATAGACAATATCTGGAAGAATTCTTTTTAAAACAATGGAGAATTTTTGCATAAAAGCACCCACCTTATAATGAATACGGGGATTTTTTGATTCTATAATTTTGTAAATAGCTTCTGCCATTTGTCGTGGGTCACTTCCACTATCCACGTGCTCGTCCATTGTATTTAAGGTTTGGCCGTAAGATGCTTTGTACGGAGAATTTTCCAAAACTGGGGCGTGATAGCGACCTGCAGCAATATTAGTAGCAAAATCGCCTGGAGCCACATTGGTCATATTAATATTAAACCCTTTTAATTCCATTCTAAACGCCTCAGTAATTATCTCTAGTGCACCTTTACTAGCACTATAAATCCCTCGATAAGGTAATCCCATATAACCAGCAATGGAGGTTACATTGATAATTAAACCGGAATTCTGTTGCCGCATAGTCGGCAGAACAGCTTTTATAACATTGATTGGTCCAAAAAAATTAGTTTCGAAGTTCCGTTTAATTTCCACATCTGGAATCTCTTCAATAGGACCTGTAATTCCTGCTCCTGCATTATTTAATAATACATCTATTTTAGATTCTTTTTTTAAGATTTGGTCAATACAAGTAGAAATAGTTTCCAATTTAGTAACATCTAATGCCACAATAGGAAATTTACTATTAGGATAATTCTCTGGATTTCGGCTCGTACCATAAACCTTAAATCCTTTAGTTACCAGAAATTCTCCTACCGATTTTCCTATTCCTGATGAACCACCTGTAATTAAAACTACCTTAGACATAATGAGTTATAAATTTCAATTTGCAAATTACAAAATTCGTAGACGTATTATTTACCCACTCTACCAAAAATCTGAATAGTTTAGTACTATAAGAATGGGCTTTACCAAAACAAAAAAATCTTGAGTCACCAAAGGTAATTCAAGATTTGAGTTTTGTGTACAAAAAAAGGCAAGCTACCTACATCACACCGCTACGACCGCGTACCTTTGCTACGTTCCCGTCCTGGAGGATTAAGCAGGAGCTGGTTGTGTAGGACTTGCCGCTGCAAAGATACAACCTTTATATATTTACACAATGATTTTGTATCAATTTTTAAACTGAATTTTATTTAATAACTTGCTCAAAATTCAAACAGACCTTATGCAACTTTCTAAATATTTCATTCTCTTTACTTTAAGCTTAGCTTTGTCTAATTGTGGTGATACAACATCAGCAAATCAATCGCGTTTATCTATAGATACCAAGGAAAAATCGTTTATGCTTGGTGACACGCTGAATTTAACCATCAATAATCCTAAAAAACTAGAAGTCACCAATGTTAGCTATGCGCTAAATGGTAAACCTATAGAAAATAACGCTATATTAAATAATGTGACTTTAGGAAATAAAACCATCACCGCAACAGTACAAATAGAAGATAAAACTGAAACTGTTACTAAAACTATTACAGTATTTAATAATATTATCCCTTCTATCTATAAATACGAAATTGTAAACACCTTTCCTCATGATATTACGTCGTACACTCAAGGCCTAGAGTTTTATAATGGTGAATTGTATGAAAGCACAGGACAGAAGAAAGCATCGAAATTGAGAAAAATTAATTTTGAAACTGGGGAAGTGTTAAACAATATCAATTTAGATGATCAATATTTTGGTGAAGGTCTTACCATTCTTAATGATAAAATATATCAATTAACATGGCAAGCCAAACGCGGTTTTGTTTACGATGTTAATACATTTGAAAAGATAAGCACCTTTAATTATGGTACAAGTAAAGAAGGTTGGGGCATTTGTAATAACGGCAAAACCTTGTTTAAATCTGATGGAACGGAAAAAATATTCATGCTCAATCCTGATAATCTAACAGAACAAGGCCATATTGAGGTCTATACCGAAAAAGGGAAAATACCTAGTCTTAATGAACTGGAGTGGATTGACGGCAAAATATTTGCCAACATATATCAGCGTAATGGAGTTGTAATTATAAATCCCAAAACAGGCGGTGTTGAAGGTGTCATTGATTTTAAACCATTAAGAAAGTTAGTGAAGCAGCACCCAGAACTAGATGTTTTAAATGGTATTGCCTACCATCCTGAGCGCAAAACTATTTTTGTGACCGGAAAAAATTGGGACAAACTTTTTGAAGTTACCATTAAGAAACAATAGAAAAAGACCGTAGACTGCGGCGCTTATTTGAAATTAGAAA
Source organism: Winogradskyella bathintestinalis (assembly GCF_030407435.1). Lineage (GTDB taxonomy): Bacteria > Bacteroidota > Bacteroidia > Flavobacteriales > Flavobacteriaceae > Winogradskyella > Winogradskyella bathintestinalis. The sequence goes on along the minus strand of NZ_JASDDK010000003.1, from coordinate 307,150 downwards.
TAAGACTTGGACAACTTGATAGATAGTCGTGATTCATTTAGACCTAATTTGATGAACCAAATAATTAAATTCAACAAATTGAAAAAATAAACATTTTCATTATTCACCCCCTTAAGCAGAAAAAACAAAGTGCAAATATTCGAAAAAACCATAACTGTAACTATAGATGACATCGATGATCTTAACCATGTAAATAACGTGCGTTATGTGCAGTGGGTTCAAGATATTGCAAAAGCCCATTGGTTAGCCTATGCAACAGAAGATCTTTTGGAAAAATACTCATGGTTTTTGGTCAATCATTTTATTGAATATAAAAATCAGGCGTTGCTCGGAGATAAATTACTTTTAAAAACGTTTGTTCCTCTTATTGAAAACGTTTCTACAACACGACATGTAGAAATCATTAATATAAAGACTAACCAATTGATTGTTAAATCTGAAGCTAAATGGTGTCTAATAGATAATAATACACAGCGCCCCACACGAATAGTTTCAGAAATAAATCAATTATTTTAACCTTTTGAAAGGAATATTACCACGATTCGATTTTATATAATTAAATTTCGTTTATGCCTTATATAGAACACTTTCACAAAAGGGAATTAACATTGTTTTAGGTTAAAATTTATTTAACTTTAGCGTTGTTTTCATTCAAAATAACTTTCTTTAACGCATCAACCTACTCCATATGCGTCATATTACTATTTTGTTTGTTCTTTTATGTTGGCCTTTGGCTCAATATGCCCAAACTCTCAACGGCAAAATTTACGATGCTAAAGGAGTTGCAAAAAATATTAAAATTTATAATGAAACTCAGAAGAAACTTACAATAACTAATAGTGAAGGTGATTTTAGTCTTAGCGCCAAAGTTAATGACACCCTATTATTTGAATCTATATTTTACCATCCCAAAGCCATAGTTTTAAATGACTCACATTTTGAAGGTGTTGCTGTGTTTGAAGTTAAAGAAATTTTAACTGAACTCGATGAAGTAGAAATTAAATCTGAAATTAAACAACCTATTTTTACAGAGGAAACTTATAATGCTGAACTAAAAAACATTTTAAAAGAAGACATTAAAAACAATCCGCACTTGTACAAACCTGCAGGTGGAAATATATTGGCACTTCTGAGCTTAGTTGGTAAGTTGTTAAAGAAAAAAAACAAAAAAGATTCACCAATATATCACCCAATTTCTTACACACAAATGGATTCATTGTTTCAAAATAGTGCTTTTTTCAACAAGCATCTAATGTCAAAGAATTTAGAAATTCCAAACGATAAAATATACCTGTTTTATGATTTCTGTGAAGCGAAAGGAATTAGTTCCGAATTACTGAAAGATAAAAACAAAATGCAATTATTAGAAGAATTGGTTTTAAATAGCCAGCTATTTTTGATTCTTTTAGAGCAATATGGAGAAGAAAATGTCATTAAAGATTAATTGATTGATGTAATTAATGCTGAACTATAACTCATCCTAACCTCAAAAGTTATATTTTTAAGCCCTAATTTACGTACGTTACAAAGAACAATTATATTCGATTTTTAATACTAAAATTGTTTAGAAAAATAATGCCTCGAAAATCGCAAAGCGTTTTAAAGCTTTTTAAAGCTTTTGAGATTAAAAACAAATAAACGGCCAATGGTCGACGAGGGTTTATTTATTTTTTTTTGTCACAAACAAAAACCTTATTTTATAAACTATGAAGCGATTGCTATCATTTTTACTGTGTTTCGGAATCTTATTATTTTGGAGTTCTTGTCGCGACGATTTTGAATTTTCACCAAGTAAAGGACAGTTAGAGTTCGCCAAAGACACCATCTATTTAGATACCGTTTTTTCAACTATTGGCTCTAGCACTTACAATTTAAAAGTTTATAACCGCAGTGATGATGATATTGTTATTCCTACAATACAGTTTGAAAACGGTTTAAATTCTCGGTACCGAATGAATGTCGATGGAGCAACCGGACTATCGGAAGAACAAGAAGGTAAATTCTTTGAGAATGTAGAATTATTGGCCAATGATAGTTTATTCATATTCATCGAAACGACTATAGATATCTCTTCACCAGAATTGGGAGCATTAGAAAATCAGTTTTTATATACAGATAGAATTTTATTCGATTCTGGAAGTAATCAACAAGATATTGATGTGGTTACTTTAGTAAAGGACGCTGTTTTTATTTATCCTAACAAAGATGACGTTACAAATATTGTAGAGACTCTAACTTTTGATGTTGATGGTGATGGCATACAAGATGATACTAACCTACAAGGACGTTTTCTTACAGATGAAGAACTTACATTTACCAACGAAAAACCTTATGTAATTTATGGTTATGCAGGCGTAGGAGCTGGAAAAACATTAACGATGGACGCTGGTGCGCGTGTTCATTTTCATGCCGAATCTGGCATAATTGTAACAAATAATGGCTCGTTAAATATTAATGGAGATTATAGCCCAGACCAAGAAACACTCGCTAACGAAGTTATTTTAGAAGGCGATCGTTTAGAGCCGTTGTACTCCGATATTCCAGGTCAATGGGGAACCATTTGGTTGTTTGATGGAAGCATTAATAATACCATCAACTATGCTACTATTAAAAATGCAACAGTAGGTATTATTGCCGATGGTAATCAATATGCCACAAATGATAAATTAACCATTACAAACTCGCAAATATATAATGTTAGTAGTTTTGGCATTAGAGGTACTGCCACATCGATTACTGCCAAAAATGTGGTCATTAATAATTGCGGACAATCGGCTTTTGCTGGTACTTATGGAGGAAAATACAATTTTACACATTGTACCATTGCCAATTATTGGAATAATAGTTTTAGACAATTTCCGGCATTACTCTTAAATGATTTTATTATAGATGAAGACAATACCGTTTTCACCAATGATTTAACCGAAGCAAATTTTGAAAATTGTATTATTTATGGAAATGATAATCCTGAATTTTTATTAGAAAATGAAGGTGATGCTTTTAATTATAAATTCACCAATTGCTTATTAAGATTTGAAAATAACAACCTTGAAGGCACTGGAAATTATGATTTTGACGATACAAATTTCTATGTAGACAATGTTTTTAATGACAACCCGGATTTTGAAAATCCATTAGAAAATATGATGCGTATCGGCGAAGCCTCTGGTGCGAATGGAAAGGCTTCTACACAATTTTCTTCAGGAAATGATTTATTAGGTAATCTTCGCGATTCTGTTAATCCAGATTGTGGCGCTTATGAGACTGTGATGTTTGATGATTAATATAACTTCAGCTTATGGTTGTAAAAAATATAGCGTTATTAATATTTGTCGTTTTTGGGGTAACTGATGTTGGCACAACTGCTAATTGCACTTGTAGTTATAATTATAAGAAAGCTTATAAAAATTTTGATACTGTATTTAGTGCTCATGTTTTGAGTGTAACTAATTCAAATATCAAAAACTATAATCAAGAAGCAAAACTAGAGCTTATAAAAGTTTATAAGGGTGAACCTAAAACTATAATAAAAACTGAGTTTGGCGGTTGTAGTACGCCTCTGTTATTAGAAAATAAAGAATGATTATTTTTCACTTCACCAGAAGATGGGATTCAAGTTTTAGGTTCTTGTAATCCCTCTATAAAACTTTACCCTAAAAAGTTTATTAATGACGACCCACAAAGACTTAAAACTTGGAAAATGCAAATGAGTCGAAATATTAGATTATTAGATTCATTATCGTCAAAATAAAATAGAGTTGACGGGAGCTACAACATAAAAAAGTTTCAATCACTAGAAAAAAAATATTATTTTTAAAGAAAAACTGATGCCCGATTTCCCAAATATCATTCTATATGCCATTCCATTTTTTATATTGGCTATGCTTTTAGAGTTATATGTAACCGCAAAGCATCAATTTAAATCTTACGAAACTAAAGATGCTTTTTCGTCTATTGCGATGGGCTTAGGCAATGTGGTTTTAGGTTTTGCAAGTAAGGCATTGGTGTTGTTAGTCTTTTTTTGGGTTTATGATAACTTTAGGTTGTTTACTATACCCGTAGCTTGGTGGTCTTTTCTTTTATTATTTTTTGTTGACGATTTTTCTTATTACTGGTTTCACAGAGTCTCACATGAGTGTCGTTTATTTTGGGCGTCGCATGTGGTGCATCATTCTTCTGAACATTATAATTTAAGTACAGCGCTTAGACAAACGTGGTCGGGTGGCTTTTATACATTCATCTTTTGGCTGTGGCTACCTATACTTGGTTTTCATCCGGCTATGATACTATTACAAATGTCTATTAGTTTGTTATATCAATTCTGGATCCATACGGAAGCCATAGATAAAATGCCGAAATGGTTTGAAGCTGTTTTTAATACTCCTTCGCATCACAGAGTACATCACGGTAGTAATCCTATTTACTTAGACCGTAATCACGCAGGAATTTTAATTATTTGGGATCGTTTATTTGGCACTTTTCAACCCGAATTAAAACATGAAAAAGTTAGTTATGGTTTGGTTACCAACATTAATACCTACAACCCAATAAAAATTGCTTTTTTAGAATGGACGTACCTATTTAAAGATGCATTTTCTGGTAGTAAAACTCTAAAAAGTAGAGTGTATTATTTATTAAAACCACCAGGTTGGAAACATGACGGTAGTGGAAAATCGAGTGATGATTTACGTAACGAATGGTTAGAAAAAAATACGAAATCAGAGTAAACTAAATTCTTATATTTCAAAATTTCTTGTGCACCAAATCTTTTGAATTGGATGTGTTATTTATAATAATTTCAAAATCAATGACACCTATAATTAATTCTTCTTCTGTAATAACTTCTACTTTCCACAGACCTTCTTTCGTATTCTTTTTATACGTATAGCCACGATAGCCACGATCTCTCCCCCCAGAAACTTTATAGCCAATATTATCTTTAATTTCCCATTCCTCGGTCTTTTGATTATACCATTTCCAGCGGTGAAAAATTGTTTTTTCTATTTCTGTAGGTGCGAATATAGATGTAAAAACATAAATAGGTTGATTTGGAAACGCATGAAAATCGAGCTGATGTTCCCGCCAAAACAGATACCAATCTTCCTTCTCATAACTAACAACGTATTTATTGTTTTTAACTGTTACCTGGTGTGCCACTATTCCATTTTGTAAAGCAAGTGGTACAGGCGGAATAAGATTAAATAGATAAAAGATATTAATTACAGTATACATCAAAATCACGATTCCGATGACTTTACCAATTTTAACTTCAGCTCTTGTACTGGGACTTTTTCTATAAATAATTAGTATTAATAGTAAGGTTAAAACCAAACTAATTAAACCAGATATTATAAATACTCTTGTATTCATTTGTTTAATTAATACAGGAATCATAAATGAGAAAAAAGTAAAGCTTATAAAAAAGTAGACACTAAATTGTAAATATTTATTTGATATTCTTTTCTTAAGCAATTCATTTGTGAACAATAAGGCTAGCAGAATTATAAAAAATGACATGGTTTTGGATAGAGATACACTTCTTGAAAAATATATGACATAGGCACTAGACAGCGCTCCAAAGAAAAACTGAATGGCTAAGGGAAAATATATTTTGTAGCGGTCCAAAAACCCGATTCTCCATTTAAAATCGTCTGCTAAATTATAGAGATAAAGCGTAATGGTTAGAAGCGTCATATGAGAGCATAGCACAATCATATCATATAAGCGATCTACACGCCCCAGGGTTAATGTGTCAAAAATAAAACCACCAATAAAAAATATAACTGGGGCATATTTTTCATGTCTTCGAATAAATTTTCGGAAAGCGCTATTTCTAAATTTAGCTAATGTTCGTTTCATACACAATCTAGAAAAGCAAAAAAATTAAGAAAAGTTCACCATTTCTGTTTAAATATTTCAACACAATTTTATTGACTTTTAACATTCAAAGTCCAAATTAAAGCTTTTTCCTTGGTCGCTCTAAAAATGGTATTATGTTGTTCTGAAGGTTCATCGGAGTACTTCCAAGTTAATTGCTTTGGTGCTTCAGTTTCTAAGGTTTTGGCTAAATTGTTAGTATGTTCAGAAATATCTTCAACCGCTGAACCTGCAAACCAAAGTCTGATGTCTTTATCAGGAAAACTTTCTAAATAGCGTTTCGCATTTTGTTCTAAATAATGACTATTCCACCATAATGAGGGATCCATAGCAATGTAAAAATCGAATGTTTCTGGGTTAAGAAAAAAAGTTTCCATAACAAAAAGCCCTGCTAAAGATTCACCTATAATACCTTTTTCATTGGTAGTTCTGTATCTCTCGTTTATCTCAGGCATTAATTCCTCTGTGATAAAAGCACGAAAATCTTTGGCACCATCTGTTAATGGGCAATATTGTGCATCGGCTTCGGTTTCTGATAAACCAGTTAAATCTCTACCTCTTTCTGTATTCTCAATTCCAACAAGAATTATTGGTGCAATACTTTTATTCTTAACTAATTTCGCCACTGTATTAGCAATATGAGGAAAATCCTCTTGCACTACCCCACCATCTGGCATATATAACACTGGTAAAGAATCGGTACTCGTTTTATAATTTGGTGGTGTCCATACATTAATGACTCTGGTTTCATTGACAATTTTAGAGGCGATATTGAAATTATCGTGTTCCGGAACCGGATCATTATATTGAGGTGTGCTTTTGCAACTTAATACAATGATTGCTAACAATAATATAAATAGTGATTTTTTCATGATTTAGGTGTTTATATAAAAAACTACAGTTCCATACTTTCACCGATTTCTAACAACATTAAATCCTTACCCTTATCATAAAATTTCCGCTTAGCTTCTTCGTGATCAATTTCAATGTAACCAAAAGTATCAAAATGACAACCTAGAACTTTATCGCAATCTATAAAATTGCTGGCGAGAATGGCATCATCAATACCCATTGTAAAGTTATCGCCAATCGGTAAAATAGCAAGATCGAGTTTAGTCTGCATTGGAATAAGTTTCATATCCATGGTCAGAGCTGTATCTCCTGCAATGTATATAGTTTTGTGCTCGCCTTCAATTATAAAACCACCTGGTTGCCCGCCGTAACTGCCATCTGGAAATGATGACGTATGTATAGCATTGACATATTTTAAGTTTCCAAATTCAAAATCCCAAGAGCCACCATGATTCATTGGGTGTCCTTCTAAGTCTTTGTTTTGGTAATGTGTTACGATTTCAAAATTCGATACTATGACTGCCCCAGTTCGTTTAGCAATAGCTTCAACATCTAAAATATGATCTTCATGGGCATGCGTTACCAATATATAATCGGCTTTTAACATCTCAATATCTATATCTGAAGCGTTTTCGTTTCCAGTAATAAACGGATCTACTAGAATATTAATATCCTTAATTTGAATGCCTAACGAAGCATGACCGTAAAATGTTATTTTCATAAATTTAAATTTTTAAGGATCAAATGAAACAATTTTAAAATCATCTATTGATTATTAAAATTAAGTATGTAACGTTTCATATTGAATAAGTTTATAAAAGGCCTAAATGCCGTTTAAAATTAATATAAATTATAACTAATACCTAATAATAGATAGAATAGAAATGAAGCAAGAACGAAAACTACCTATTGTTAATTATAAGGCATTATAATTACAATTTTATCGATCTAAACATTTTCTCCGGTCTTAATTTTCTGAATTGGTTAACTCAAAAATAGTCTGCATATTCCATGATTGTTGTAACCTTTAGTTCTTTTTCATATTTTCCCTAAAAATATTTTAAAGCCCTAAAAAGCAACACGTTGAAAACAAAAAAGTGGTACTATAGCCTGTAAATGTATACAATAAACGAGAATATTATAGTTATGCGGAATTAATTATCATCTTACACGCATAACCAATTTTGAAATTATTTTCAAACCTATTTAACTAAACAATATTAATAAAAACATGGCATAAAACTACGCAATGCATTCTTCATTTTAGCTTACAATTCCGCCTTACATTTTCGTTATCGTCTATGTATAAATAGCTTATGAGTATTTTGCCTGTTTTTTGTTAATACCACTAAGAACATGGTCAACAAAAAATTTATTACACTTTTTACTGTAGCAATTGCAGCGCTCGCGATTCTATATTTTAATGAATCACGAATTGATACTTCAAATTATTCAGATTATGAAATTTTGGCGGTTGCTGATCATGAAAAACTGACTTCAGGATCATTCAGCATCCAACAATTTAATGAGAACCATCCTATTACCGCTTTTAATAATAGTACTGCTGTAAACTCAGATAATTCTGAAAACATAGCATTGTTTAATTCTGCTATTAACGCTGTAGCAATTGCAAAATTTCTAAATGGAAATTTACCATCTACAACTCCTACAGCCAACAATGGTATACCAACCTTGCTCTCACAAACTGGTGCTTTTTCTAATTTGAATACGTTGTCCCCTAGTCCTGGTCTTATTCCGTATGACATGATTGAGCCTTTTTGGTCTGATGGAGCAACTAAAAAAAGGTGGATGGCCATACCAAACGATGGTTCATACGATACAGCTAACGAACAAATAACGTTTTCAAATGATGACGCTTGGGACTTTCCGCAAGGCTCAGTACTTATTAAACATTTTGAAATTGGTGGAAAACGTCTTGAAACACGATTTGAAGTTAAGGGAGACGATAACGTTTATTACTATTTAACGTATAAGTGGAATAGCGCCCAAACAGACGCCACATTACTAGATGATGCCGTTGATGAAAACGTTGTTGTGAATGGAGTTACTCAATCTTGGCATTATCCAAGCAGAAACGAATGTGCATCTTGTCACTTTCCTCAAAATGGTAGTGTCTTAGGGCCAAAAACAAGAAACCTTAATATGTCTATCCTATATCCTAGTTCAGGTATTACGATGAACCAGCTCGTCAATTTTAGTGAACTTGGACTTATAACAGAAACTATAACTACCGGCAATGTGAGTAGTTACTCGGCTGTTGCAGCAAAAGATGATTTAAGTGCTTCGCTTGAAGATAGAGCCAGATCTTATATTGATGTCAACTGTTCAAGTTGTCATAATCCAACTGTCGATAATATTGCTATGTTTGACGCTCGTTATACAACGCTATTAGAAAATCAAAATATCATATATGGTGATGTAATCTATGATGAAGGATTGAATAATCCTAAGGTAATTATACCTCAAGATGTTACAAATTCAATGGTACATTTCAGAATGAATTCTACCCAAACTGGTATAGAAATGCCACCATTAGCAAAAGATGTTGTTGATACTGAAGGTGTACAATTAATTGCAGATTGGATTAATAGTCTTACACCAACAACATCGTCTCCACCAGTGGCATTGTTTTCGGCTTCTACAATAAATGGACCTGCCCCATTGAGTGTTAGTTTCGATGCCTCTGCATCAACTGATGCTGATGGAGACACATTATCTTATTTTTGGGATTTTGGTGATGGTAATACTGCTACAGGTGTAACAACTAGTCATGTTTATACAAGTTCAGCTGAGTTTTCAGTAACGTTAACTGTCAATGATGGTCTCCAATCTGACCAAGCCGAGACTTCTATTGCTGTAAATAATAGTAATCCTGGTGGAAACACGGTTTCATTCTCTGATGGAACTAGTCTTTTAGGTCAAAACAACTATAGCGGGTTACCTATGGGAGTCATCGATATGAATGGAGATGGAAAAGATGATATTGTACAGTTTAATAATTCTAGAGAACTTCGTATTCAATATCAGAATGCTGATGGGCAACAATTTACGAGCCATTATCACGGTATTGTTAGTTATAAAAACCAATGGGGAACGGCCATTGCTGATTTTGATCGTAATGGATATAATGATGTTATGTCAGGTGGTGCTTATGATTACTTAAAAATTATCAAAAATAATAATGGATATGATTCGTACTCGCAGTCTGTTATACCAGACTCTTATTTATTTTTACAAGGATCAAATTTTATCGATATAGATAATGATGGTTGGGCTGACATTTTTGCTTGTAATGATGATGCAGAATCAAAAACATTTCTTAACAATCAGGATGGAACACTCTCTAACGATCAAAGTTTAATCAGAACTTTTACAACGCCGGCTAGTGACAATTCTGGAAACTATGCCAGCATGTGGATGGACTATGATAATGATGGAGATCTAGATCTATATATATCTAAATGTAGAGGTGGCGTTACTAGCAGTAGTGATCCAAGACGATTAAATATGTTATGGCAAAATGATGGTGATAATAATTTCACGGAAGTTGCTGAACAAGCTAATCTGAAAATAGGAGCTCAAACGTGGTTATCTGATTTCGGCGATATTGATAATGATGGTGATTTAGACGCCATTATAATTAACCATTATGAAGGCCCTAATTTAATGAGAAACAATGGAGATGGAACCTTTACTGAAATCACATCAGGTAGCGGTTTAATACCAACTCTAAATTCACAAAACATTACTGCTATTCAAGGTTTCTTTAAAGATTTCAATAATGACGGATATATAGATTTAATGGTATCAGGAACCAATAGTCACTTTCTTTTCTATAATAATGGAGATGGCACTTTCCAGAATGCGCCAAACCCTTTTAATTCCAATCAAATTCATTCGTTCTCTGTGGGGGATATTAATCATGATGGTTTCTTAGATATTTATGCTGGATATGCTAATGGATTTAATTCACCAACTTCAATAAAAGACAGAATTTGGCTAAATCAAGGCAACTCAAACAACTATCTTAATATTCAATTAGAAGGTACAGTAAGTAATATAAATGGTATTGGAGCTCGAGTGGAATTATATGGTACTTGGGGGAAACAAATAAGAGATGTTCGTTCGGGAGAAGGCTATGGTTTAGTGAATTCGTTTACACAGCATTTCGGTATTGGAGTAAGCACGCAAGTAGATAAAGTAGTTGTTCGCTGGCCTTCAGGAATTGTGGATGAAATTCTTAATCCGGCAATTAATCAATTTTTACAGATTATTGAAACTGAACCAACACCAACATGTACTGATGGCATTCAAAATGGTGATGAAACAGGGATTGATTGTGGAGGATCTTGTGCAAATGCTTGCCCATGTGAAGGCATTGACTTAACTGTAATTAATATAGATTTTGAAAATGGTAGCGGTACGGATTGGACCACATCAGGAGACGCAATTACTGGAGCATTCACTATAGCAGATCCAACAGCACAAACAGCATCAAATGTACAAACACAACCCGAAGATGATCATAGTGCATCAGGAATAAACGCTTTTTTTACTGCAACAAATACATCAGAAGGCGCTGATGATATTGACGGTGGTGTTTCTATTGCTACGTCACCCGTCTATACCATTACTGAAAATTCCAATTTATCAATTTGGTATTTCTTTGGTCAACGAGATGCTAATGACGATTCCGGTGATTATTTTATATTAGAATATTCAATTGATGGTGGAACTAACTTTATTACACTTGCCACCTATGGTGATGAAACAGTACAAGCACAATGGACTGAAGCCACAGTGGAAATTCCAGAAAACTCAAGTTTAGTCATTAGAGTTTCCGCAGCTGATGGTCTATCTAATGGTGATATTATTGAGGCTGGAATTGATGATCTTGTGGTTACCAAAATCTGTGAAGACCCAATAACTTATACCTATATTAACAATGGGTGGTCTCCGCGTGATCCTAATAATATATCAAGTAATAACGATATAATTATAGTCGAAACTGGTGAGGCCGTAATTTCTATGAATACTGAAATAGATGCAATAACTATCGAAGCTGGTGCTGCTTTAACTGTAAATTCTGGCATAACGTTATCAGCAAACACAACGACTTTAAAGTCAACTTCTCAGTTGTATTCTAGTTTAATGGTTAATGGAACAATTGAAGGGGCAATTAAATATGAACGTTATGTTAATGCCAATTCTGGAGGTAACGATCTTGTTTCTCCTCCGCTTTCAGGACAATCATGGGAAGATTTCTTAAATTCGGATAATAACGCTATGGGCTTATTGGATAATGGCAATACCAACCCAACAACCTATGCTTTCGGTCCGTTTGACAAGACTGTTGGTGACTATGTTAATTATACCAATTCACAAAATGATTTAGATAATATAGATTTAATAAGCGGAAAGGGTTACAGAGCGGCCACAGATGATGGAAGTACTTTAACCTTTGCAGGTATAGTGCCAACATCAGCAATTAATGTAAATATATTGCATACTGGAGCAATGTTTTCAGATTGGAACTTAATAGGTAATCCCTACCCTACTTATCTCGATATGGACATGTTTCTAAAATTTGTTTTATTTGATAACGGAATAGATCCAGTTATGAGAAATATAGATATTTTAGAGGATATTTCTGGTATTTATGGTTATACAGGAAGTGCTACAGCTAATGAATGGGAGGTTATAACATTAGCCAATTCTAGTCTTAAATTTATGGCACCAGGACAAGGATTCTTTGTAGCAGCAAATGTTGATTTTGTAAATGATTTTGACATAGTTTTTGATCCTTCGATGAGAGTAATCGGTACAGATGATGATTTCATTGCGGGTAGAAATTCAGACGGAGTAACTTTTATTAAGCTTAATTTAAGTACTTCTAACACTGATTATAGTACTGAATTCTATTTTAATGAAAATGCAAGTCAAGGTTTAGACCTAGGATACGACGGTAAAATTTTAGGCAATGAGGCACCTAATTTTGCAGTGTACTCTCATTTAGCATTAGAGAACACAGGGCTTCCAATTGCTTTACAGGCTTTAAATCCTTCAGATTTAGAAAATCTGGTAATTCCATTAGGAGTTAATGCAAATCAAGGTGAGCAAATAACTTTTAGTATAAGTGAAACTACATTGCCAAATAATGTTGAGGTGTATTTAGAAGATAATCAAACGAACACAAATTTCTCTTTAAATTCAGGTGATTACGTACTTACGCCGACCACCGACTTAAATGGAGTTGGCCGCTTCTATCTTAGATTTACCTCTTCAGTATTATCTGATATCCAGAATGAATTGGATTTTGTACAGATCTATACCACGACGAAACCAAAATTATTGAATATAAAAGGGCAGTTGAATAGCTCTGCAAAATTAGATTTATATGATATACAAGGACGCTTGGTATTACATAAAACACTTAATCAATACGATTTATTGAACACCATAGATATTTCAACCATTGGTAGTGGTGTATATTTTGTAAAAGTTATAAGTGATAATCAGAGTAAAACACAAAAGATTATAATTAATTAGATTAATTTTAAAAATAACGTGTAAAAAAGCAGACTATAAAGGTTTGCTTTTTTTCTTAGATTCATTTAGTGACGAAGTTTCTCATTGTTTTTGAGTAAGTGTAACGGCCCTACTTTTTAAGTGCTACATAATCCACGTTAAGAGCATGTATTTTATCTTAACATGGAAATGAAAAATATAAGACTAAATTAATTCGTTATAATGATCAATACTAATAGTGTTTATCAACGTATAAAACACATCGTTTTAATTTGAGAAGAGAATGTGCTAACGTTCGTTTTTGAAAACTTTTCAACATTTTGCTTTGAAAAGTATTGAAACTTCCAAACCATTAAAACAAAATATAACCAACACCTAATAGAATAGAAAACAGAAAAGTTGAAAGCGCTAAAACTTTTAACTGACTATCAAAATCATTTGGTTGAACCGCTGCTTTTATCTTTTTAACATGTTGTACTAAAGGAATAAAAGCAAGTAGATACATAAAATTATACAATTCAACATAATACAAAACAGAGAATATCACTGTAATTATCATGGCCCCAATAATTAAAGTATAATGATATGTTTTGGCACGTTCTAAACCTAATTTTACAGCTAGAGTTATTTTACCTGCATTTGTATCGGACCGTATATCTCGCATGTTATTAAGATTCAAAACCCCAACACTTAACATTCCTAAAGCTATAGCTGGAAGTATAACCACATGATCTAAAGTGTGCATATAAAGAAAATAACTTCCGATAGTACTTACCAATCCGAAGAATATAAATACAAAAATATCACCTAAAGCACGATAACCATATGGAGAATCGCCCATAGTATAGTTTAGAGCAGCATACACCGAAAAGCCGCCAAGTAGAATAAAAAGCAATATAAAAAGAAAATTATCTGAACCAAAAGCCGCCCATAGCAGAGCAAGCGTTAACACTATTACAATTAGAATATTGAATCTTATGGCTTTAAACATGTCCGTAGGAGTAATCTCACCGCTCTGAATAGCACGCAGTGGCCCCACACGTTCATCATTGTCAGTTCCTTTTACTCCATCACCATAGTCATTTGCTAAATTGGATAATATTTGTAAGCTAATTGTGGTAAGAATAGCCAGAACGAAAATCCAAGGATTAAACCGCCCATTGTAGTAAGCAAAACAACTGCCTAGCATTATTCCAGAAACCGAAAGTGGTAACGTCCTTAAGCGCATGGCTGATAACCATGGTTTAATTTTATTCATTTAACCCGCTTTAAATTATGGAATCCATTTTTTAGGAAAATTCGGTTTTCTTTTTTCTAAAAAGGCGTCTCTACCTTCTTTAGCTTCGTCCGTCATATAAGCTAATCGTGTGGCTTCACCAGCAAATACTTGTTGACCAACCATACCATCATCAGTAAGATTCATGGCAAATTTCAACATTTTTATAGATGTTGGCGACTTTGCTAATATTTCTTGTGCCCACTCATAAGCAGTAGTCTCTAATTCGTTATGAGGAATCACAGCGTTTACCATACCCATTTCATAAGCTTCTTGAGCCGAATAATTTCTGCCCAAGAAAAATATTTCTCTAGCTTTTTTCTGACCAACCATTTTCGCTAAATATGCAGATCCATAGCCACCATCAAAACTCGTAACATCTGCATCTGTTTGTTTAAATATAGCGTGTTCTTTACTGGCTAAAGTTAAATCGCAAACCACATGTAAACTATGGCCTCCACCGACTGCCCAACCTGGCACAACAGCAATAACGGCTTTGGGCATAAATCGAATAAGGCGTTGTACTTCTAAAATATTTAAACGGTGGTAACCATCCTCACCAACATATCCTTGATGTCCTCTAGCTTTTTGATCTCCACCTGAACAAAAGCTCCAAATGCCGTCTTTAGAAGAAGGCCCCTCAGCACTTAAAAGTATGACACCAATATTTACGTCTTCACCTGCATCGTAAAATGCATCATAAAGCTCAGAAGTCGTTTTCGGTCTAAATGCATTTCTTATGTCTGGTCTGTTGAAGGCAATTCTAGCAACTCCGTTGCATTTATGATACGTTATATCTTCATAAGTCTTGGCAACTTTCCAATCTATAGAGCTCATTATTTTATGTTTTAGAGAGCAAAAATAAGGAATTATTAACAAGGGTCTAAAGGTAAATTTGTTTGATTTTTCTCGGCTATAGTATATATTTACTCTTTATTATTTAATCCTAACCCTGTTAATATAATCCTAACCCTTAATGATTAATTTCCTTGACTCATTAAATGATGAGTACCAAACACATAATACTAATTTAGGTGATATTTATATTTTTGAAAATTTTGTAGTGACCAATTTTGATGAAGGTGTAGATGTCGATTTTAAAACTTTTTATGAAGTTGCTCTCTTGATTAAAAACTATTTTAAAGAAAAACCATTTGGTTATATCGCCAACAGAAGCCATTCGTATTCTATAAATTTGAATGATGCAAATTTATTTAATAAAGAATTTCCAAATTTAAAGGTTTATGCCTTAGTTATCTATAATAGTTTAACAGAAAGGGTGTTTGAAATAGAAAATCATTTTTTTACCTACAATAGAAAAGCATTTAAAGATTTAGATTATGCTATAAATTGGGTAAAAGAAAATTTGTCTTAAAAATGATTTATTAATTCAGAACAGATTAATAGAAATACGATTACTGATATGAATACTCTTTATCATAATGACAAAAATTAATGAAAGCGTAGCCATTAATATTGTCTATGTATAAAACAAACCGTACGATTTACTTATACAATTGATATTAGATAGCGCCAGATAATGAATTAATAGGCGTCAAAAAAGCATGCAGTTATACATTAAACTAAACGGATACCATCCGACTCAATGGTGATTTGGCGATCTTTATATAGTGTACCAATGGCTTTCTTAAAACTTTTCTTACTCATTTGAAGTTGCGTTTTAATAGCCTCTGGATCAGATTTATCATGTAGAGGTATAAATCCACCATTATCATGCAGTTCGTTTAAAATATGCTCAGCATTTGGTTCTATATTTCTGTATCCGATTTGATTTAAGGAAATATCCAATTTATTATCTGGTCTAACCTTTTTTACAATACCTTTCAATCGATCGCCAACGCTAATATCTTTAAAAATATCATCGTTAAAAATAAGGCCTAAATGGGTTTTATTAACAATAACATTCATACCCAATTCTGATGGATGAGAAACAATTAAATCCACCTCATCAAACTGAGCAACAGTTAATTCTTTATTATCTAAAAAGCTATTGGTTTTACTCGATGCGACTAAGCGTTCGGTTTCGTCATCAAGGTAACAATACACTAAATACCAACCGCCTGCTTTCATTTTAAATGCCTGTTCTTTAAACGGGCAAAACAATTCCTTAACTAATCCCCAATCTAAAAATGCGCCAAAATCGGTTACCTGATTACAACGTAATAAAGCAAAATCACCATTTTTTATATAAGGCTGATCTGTGGTTGCAACAGGTCGTTCTTCATTGTCGAGATATACAAATACTTCAATTTTATCACCAATTTCAAATTCCTTTGGCACATATCTGTTAGGTAAAAGTACCTCTCCTTCATTTCCATCTCCTAAAAACAAACCAGGTTCTGTATCTCTTAAAATTTCTAATGTATTGTATTCTCCTAAGTGTATCATGTTGCAAAGGTATTGATATTTTAAATAGATGTGGAAAATAAATTTTATAGATATTACATATTATGCTGTATAAAAAAAGCACTACAATTACTAAATTACAGTGCTTATTACATATGTTTAAACAGCTTTTATTTGTAAACTGCTTCTTTATTAAAATGCTTCGTTAATAAATAATAAACGACAACTCTATATTTTGATCTGTTGGATTTTCCGTAAATATCCATTACCGTATCAATGCCTTTATCTAAATCAGCACCTTCTTTTAATCCTAATTTATTTATTAAAAAGTTATTTTTAACTGTGGCTAATTCTTTATCATCAGACCCAGAAACCGTTGAAGAGTCAGCATTATAAACAGAAGGACCTAAACCAATTGTTACATTAGTTAGTAAATCCATATCTGCAGTAATTCCACATTTATCTTTTAAATCTGCTGCATATTTTTCGATTAAATCATCTCTTTTACTCATTGTAGTTTCCGTTTTAAATTAAATAATTAGTTTCCTTAAATATAACTATTTTTTAGAAACTCCAAAAACGGTAAAGTCACATCTTAACGATACTTTAAGTAAACATTAATTATTTGATGTTTTCAAAATAATCGAGAAGAATTCTATCATTTACGACGGAAGGAGTGGATATCTCCAATAATCTCGGTCTGTCACTAACCTCATAAAAGTCCTCTAAATATGTTAATAACGATGTCTCATCTGAAGCCTCCATATAATCTAAATTATACATGTCGCAAAGTTGTTTCGCTTTTAAATGGTGCTTGGTTTCAAAAAAAGTATCAAAATTTTCTGTGTCTTTATGACCCGGAAGAATTCTAAAAATACCGCCTCCTTCATTATTAATAATTATAATTCTAAACGTATTTGGAATATAATTATTCCACAAGGCATTACTATCATAAAAGAAACTTATATCACCAGTAATAAAGGTAATTTGTTTTTGCCTAGCCACTGCGGCTCCAATAGCTGTACTTGTACTTCCGTCTATTCCACTGGTGCCTCTATTACAAAAAACTTCAACACTTTTTGGCATTTTAAATAATTGGGTGTAGCGAATAGCAGAACTATTGCCAACCTGTAATTGACTTTTTTTTGGCAACCTTTTTAGAATGGTACTGAATACGGTAAAATCGGAAAACGGTAAATGTTCTAAATAATTGGCTTGAAGTTTCCGTCTTCTTTGTCGAACCTCTAACCATATCGATTTATAATTACTTTTAGTGTGATGTGTTACTTGCGGTAAAAATGCGGATAAGAATGTATTAGGTCGTAACTTTATATGTTTGTCTAAACAGAAAAAAGTGTCATTAGCCCTGTATAAATCAACATGCCAATGGTATTCTGGTTTATAGGTTCTTAGAAAGGATTTAATTTTTTTTGAAACAATTAAACCCCCAAAGGTGAGCAAAACTTCTGGTTGAAGCGCTTTAAAACCGTTTTCATCTAAAGGAGCTATTATTTTATCAATACCAGGGAAGAAGTCTTGATGATGCAAATTAGATGTCGTTTCTGTAAACACAATTATACTATCATCATCAGCTATTTCCTGAATCCATTTTGTTTCAATAGCATCAGGCTGTAATACACCAACCAGAATCATCTTTCGTTTTGCGCTATGCCAAACATCGAGTAGACTTTTAATTTCAAAATCATCGACTTTTTCTTGTCGTGTTTGAATTTTAAAAGGCTTGGGGTTTATATCTAAATCTTCCACGGTTTCATATAGCGGTTCATCAAAGGGGCAATTAATATGAACTGGTCCTGAATTTAATTTAGCAACAGTCAAAGCATCGTGAATTTCAGATTCGTTATAAGTCTGAATATCTTTTTGAAGCCCTAAAAATCGTTCTAATTTATTTTCAAGACTTTTAATTATTGGCATTTCGCTTGCCAACTGTGCATTCTCTGTTTCTTTTAAATCGAGCTTTAAATTTGCACTATATATAGCATGATCCCCATAAACGTTTTTTTGCTTAATGGTTTGTCCGTCACCAATATCTATTAAATGTTTTGGTCTATCTGCAGATAAAACTACAAGTGGAATATTACTATAAAACGCTTCTGCAACCGCTGGATAATAATTGAGTAATGCACTACCCGAAGTACAAAGCAAGGCTACAGGTTCTTGCAATTGCTGTGCTATACCTAAAGCAAAAAATGCGGCACAACGTTCATCAACAATACTGTAACAGTTAAAAAAAACATCGTGTGTAAAACCAATGGTTAAAGGGGCATTTCTACTGCCTGGGGAAATAACAATATGCTTTATATTATGTGTTTTACATAACGTGACGATAGTTTGCGATAAAGGGATTTTGGAATATTTCATAAGCCCATCTTCCGTCTTTTCAAAAGGAAAAAACATTTTTTTTTAAAATTTAATTATTTTAATCTAAAACGTTAACGATAGTTGCAGTTTTATTAACGGTTTCTTCCCACTCTTTTTCTGGGTTAGAATCTTTTGTTATTCCGCCACCAACATAAATACTGGCATTAGAACCTTTTAATTGCATGCAGCGTAAATTCACATAAAAATTAGATTGTGATTTTACCACGGCATAGGCATTATTTTCAACATTTCGTCTGTTGGTATTTCTTGTCTTAGAAATTTTCAGATTTAATTCACCTAAAAAACCAGTATAAAATTCGCGATTATAATTTTCATGTTGAAGAATGAATGTCTTTGCTTCAGGTTTAGGAAAACCACAAACTGCTGGAGTCGGATGCAAGGCTTCAATAATTGACTTTAATTGCGCTTTTTCATGGATAATACTTGTAATTTTAGTTTTAAGGTGCAATAATTTTCCGGCTCTAACCGTATTCACTTGAGATACCTCAATTTGTTTTGTATATGGTTTTAATTGCCGTGTTATATAATCTGTAACAATTTGCTGTTCCACAAACTCTTTCTCTGTCCACGTTGGTTCGGAATTTTGTTTATATGGTTGTGTACCGGCTAACGATATTGTGGTTAGTTGTTTGCCTTCAGTTTTAAATAACAATTCTGGTGTAGCACCAATCCATAATCCCACTTTTGGATGATACCAGCAATAAACCATAGCATTTTTATAACTATTATAGAGTTGCTTAAAAATAGAAATGGGGTTATTATTTTGAATTACTTTTGTTTCGCAACGCGATAAGACTACTTTTTCTAAATCACCATTGTTAATGGCTTCTCGTCCTTTAAGAACTAAGTTTATATGATTAATTTTATCGTATTCATCAACTGTAATTTTAGTTGATTCCACAGATTCAATCTCTAGATTTTCACATCTAATTTCAGAATATTCGCATTTATCCTTTGGAAAAAGTATACTCTTTTCTGATAAATTAAATGGTGCAAATACAAATCCGCTTTCCGTAAAAAATTCGGTGCTATGCAATTCATCATCCTTTTGCAACCAACATTTTACAACAGAATTTATAGGTCTGCTATAAACCACAAATGGTAATTGATTGGTAAACTGTGTTTCTAGAGTTTCAAAAAATGAATCGTGGTTCATTCTTTATTATTTTTTTGGAAGTGAAATGGTTGACAATCGACAAATTGAAATCAGATTTTCATCGTCGTCCGTTACTCTAATATCCAAAAGTTGAGTTGTACGTCCCTTGTGTAAAAACGTTGCTTTAGCATAGATATATCCTTCACTAATACTTTTTAAATGATTAGCAGTGATTTCTAGTCCGCGAATAAAAAATTTCTCCGTATCAATAAAAATATGCGATGCAAAACTACCAACACTTTCTGCTAAAGCTGCTGTTGCTCCACCATGTAAAACACCATCTGGCTGATGCACTTTTGAGGTTACAGGCATTCTAGCCACAAGAAAATCATCACCAAAATCCACAATCTCAATACTTAAGGTTTCCATTAATGTGTTTTTGCTGGCGGCATTGGCTCTTGCTAGCATGTCTTCTTTAGATAATTGCATAGAATACTGTATTTTTAAACTTGGAATACAAAGATAAAGAAACCACCTAGAATAATGAATTCGCAAGAGAAAGAAATCACATATACAACCAGCAACTCCTACTCTACTTTAAATACGCTAACCAAACGTACAAAAACTGTTTGGTTAGTTTTTCACGGTATGGGTTATATGAGCCGTTATTTTTTAAGATATTTTAAAGATTTAAATTCCGATGAAAATTACATCATTTCACCTCAAGCTCCTAGTAAATACTATATTCAACCCAAAATGCATGTTGGAGCAAATTGGTTAACTCGAGATAATACAGCAACTGGAATGGAAAATATTTTGAACTATCTCGATGCGGTATTAGAAGCTGAGAATATTAATAAGGATTTGAACCTTATAGTTTTCGGGTATTCACAGGGCGTCAGTATAGCTATGAGATATTTAGCCAAACGAAACTTACAATGCCATCAGTTGATATTACATTCTGGAGGTATTCCTAAAGAATTAGATGCAGAAGATTTTAAGTATTTATCTAAAGATACCAAAGTGAAAATGATTTATGGAACTGAAGATGAATACTTAGATGAGCATAGAATTCAATTAGAATCGGAAAAAGCACAATCGCTTTTTAACGATAGATTGATTGTACTACCTTTTGCAGGTAAACATGAAGTTAATGTGGAATTGATAAATAATTTGGTGTAAAAAAATGACCTAAAAGAACCAGCAAATAATCAAAATGACCTTATATAAAAAGTATATATATGGCCATGACTACCATATAAATAAAGCATAAATTATTGGTCTCATATTTTATAATATAAAAAGCCTTATTGCCCGCTTGGTAATGCTTCATTAAAAATTTATTTAGCTCGTCTTCTGAAAAGTCTTATTCTTTTCTTTAAGAATCGCTAATTGTTTTTCGAGAAACGTGATTGCTTGTTCTGTTTTATAACTCGATTTTGAAGAAAAATCTTCCAAATCTTGTTTAAATTTATCTTTCCCAGAGTTTGCTGCTTTAGATAAATCTTCTTTAACTTCTGAAAAATCATTTGCAAGCTGATCCTTAATCGCTTTACCCTCCTTTTTAATTTATCTCTGGTGACGCTTCCTTTATCTGGAGCTAATAAAACTCCGGCGGCTGCTCCTAATATTGTGCCTAAAACTAATGCTCCTTTAAATTGTATCATAACATTTTTAATTTTTATTAAACTTTCATTCTACTAATACGTCGTAAAATATGCTGTTTCGTTACGAACAAATTTCGTTCCATATTAAAAATGTGAAATGCTTTAATAAACACATATACACTATAGAGATAATACGAATACAAAATAATTCGATTCTTTCAAACTCTATGGATGTCATCCACATTCAAAACATCCTATAAAATCATTGCTTAATTCTAAGTCTTCAGATCCTTTTAATGGCTTAGTAACTTTGCCTTTTTTTTGAATTATTTTATAAAATTGAATCGCATATTCTTTCAAATCGTCTCGTCGTTCTTTAATTTTTAATACAATATCAGCACCATCTAAATCCCTAATATTTTGAGGCCAAACATTTAATGCGGCATTTAATACTGAATCGGTAAGCCTCGATTGTAATTTTTCAGCCTCTTCGATAAAAATACTTTCTGGTGTTTGAGACAAAAAGTAATTATCAAAAGGATATACTAGCCCCTCCATAAAATCGATATCTTTCTCAAAAGATCTTAATTCTTTTACTACGTGCCTATTAGCAATTAAGGTTGGAATTAAACCATCCGTTTTAAAGAAGGCGTTGTCTCGATCCCCAGCAACAGGAATCGCCGTATATTCACGTTCCGTTTTTTGAATCGCCCAACCCCATTGCTTTGTATGCCTATCCCAATCGCCAATTAGCATATCAAACAAGCGGCTTCTCACTAAAGCGCGTGCATCTATATGTAGAGAATCTTTTAATTGAAGTTTTAATTCTTGCAAATTATCAGTGTCTATTATGTCTTGTACATTCTTAAGTGTGGTATAATTAACCTCACTTTTAGTTTCATATTCTAACAGGTACAATTTGTTACCAAAATCGGTATTATAGTGTGCTAATCGTTCTTGCTTAGGTATGAATAGCATTCGCGGACTTGTATGTAAAACGTGTGCTTTCTCAGCTAATTCCGCCGCCAAAATTGCGGCAAATGGATGTTGTGCAGATATTCCATCAACGACTATATTTTCTAACTTTAAAGATTTTAAGAACTCAGGAATCAACAATTTTGCATCTTTATTTACGCTTCGCAATGTATAAGTAATTCCATCCGCTCCAAGCATTTCTAATGAATGGGTTTGTTTACCACCCCCTTTTTCAACCATAGTCATACCACCTTTTAAAGTATCTAAAAAAACAATCGGTACTTTTATTTTCGCTGACCAAGCCGCACGATATTGCTCCCCTTGAATTACTTTTTTAACGTCGTCTGCCTTGTACAAGTCACTTGGCAATAACTCCACAGAATCATAGGTTCTAAAATTTGTGGTTTCCGCATTCTCAATATTATAAAGAACGGATTTAGATGTTATTTTATCAGTACTAGCTACAGACCAATATATAGACAGGACTATTACCAATATAACGAGAAAAAATGTTATAAGTATGTTACGTTTCGACATGAATTGGTTATGGATTTATAATATATGCGCAAACCACTAAGTTAAGATTTCTAAATGAAGAATTTTAACCTAATTACATCATTTTAGGACTGATATGATTATATATTTTAGAGCAGGGGAAATTTTAAAAAAATATGCTTTTTATTAAAATTGCCATAGAATATCAAAAAATAGAACAACAAAGTTTCTTGCAAGAAATGCCATCTAAATATTTTATTATTAGAATAATAGAATAGATGAGCTTACTTGTAAGCTCTAATTTGTAACAAGAAAAGTGGTGTTATTAATAAATAAATGCGCTAATTTATCTTTTTTATAAATTCTATAGTGTTACTATTCGCCAT
The DNA here is from genome assembly GCF_030407435.1 of Winogradskyella bathintestinalis. GTDB lineage: Bacteria > Bacteroidota > Bacteroidia > Flavobacteriales > Flavobacteriaceae > Winogradskyella > Winogradskyella bathintestinalis. The sequence goes on along the minus strand of NZ_JASDDK010000003.1, from coordinate 283,267 downwards.
GCCGTTAGGATTACATCCTAATTTACCTTCTGGAATTGCTATACCTAGATTTTCATAGTGTTCAATCCAACCATTATGAAAGGTATCAGTTTCGGAATTTTTAAACGTCATAGGTTCTAACGCAAAGATGGAATCCGCTTTAAATATCTCATAAATATATTCAGAACAATAATAACCTTCATCTTCTAAAATATAGGTGATATTATACGAATTACCAACTAACTTCTGAGCAGCCGACAGCACATTTTGAATTTGTTTTGAAGTTATGTTTTTTATGCGATATAGATCCACCTGATAATCTATAGAATCTTCTGCATTAATGAATTGCTCCAAAGGTTCTTTAACAACTCCTTTTCCTAAATCAGAATGATAAACAACAACATTACCATTTTCAACCTTACACACTCCAATATGTGTATAATTCGTGAGTTTTGAAGTTTGGGTAACATCATTTATAGCTTCAGAAAGACCACTATTAATTGCTCCTCTAAACACAATATCACCAGACTTTATTTGAGATGTGTTAGAACATGAAACACAAAAACCTATGATTAAAATATAGTAAAGAGCTTTCAAAAATTAGTGCGTTAGATTATTAACAATAGCTTTCACAGGAAGTATTTCTTTAGTATGCTCAATACTAGGTCCTGCAACCCATACCGTTTTATAAGTCGCTTTTTTAGCGGCATTTTCTGTAGCTTTCATCCCAATAGAAAAACGAATCATCTTAACCCATTTTTTTAAACTTTTATTTTTGTTCAACAAGTTTTCAATCCAAGTCGCTTTAGTTCCTATTTTCTGAACGTATGGTGTATTAATAACCGTACATGGTGTGCCAGAAATACGTTCTGTCATAATGATATCTTTTTCGCCATAATCGACACAAGCTTGTTTGTACTCGTCCGTAACACCAGCTTCAACTGAAGCAATAAATGGACTGCCTACTGAAACCCCTGAAGCACCATAACTTATCATCCTATCAACGTCCGCTTTACAACCTACTCCACCAGCCGAAATCACAGGAATCGTTAATTCTTTTTTCAATAAACTTGTTAGCTCTTCTGGAGATAAATTACCACGGTGACCTCCGGCTTCACTATTTACCGCTATTGCAGCATCGGCTCCTAATTGCTCTACTTTTTTTGCAAATCGCAAATCTGTAACATCACAAAATACTTTAATGCCAACCGCATGTGCTTGTCTTATAGTTTCTTCCGGACTTCCTAAAGATGTAATTATAAAGTCACACCCTTCTTCGCATAAGGTTTCTAACTGTCCCTTATATTTTACGTTAGATTTATTTACAATTAAATTGAATCCAAACGAACCTCCATCCACTTTATTAGCTTTAAGTGTTTTAATTGCTGCTCTCAATTCTTCAATAGTTCTATAATTTAAAGCAGGAATACATCCAGCAATGCCAGCTTTCATAGCTTCTGTAACCATCTCTACATTAGAAACTAAAAACATTGGGGCTTGAATAATAGGATGTTTAATATTAAGGAGTTCAGTTAGTTTGGTTTTCATGATAACTACCCGTAAAATCGGGAATAGAATTAATTAAACTTCGTTTGAGATACAAATATAGATAAATTTATTATGCACGCATAATACCTTGTGGAATTCCTTAGTCGCATATGAAAACCAATTACCTTCAAGCAAACTATTACAAACACTTCAAGAATAATGAAGAACGCTATATATTTTCAAAATAGAAAATGTTGATTTTACTCTAAAAATCGATAATACCCACATTTTAAATATGCTCCTTCAGGGAATGAAATTGGATGATCACTATCATGTGTGGTTTTTAATTCTGTTTCAAAAAGTCTAGATTGGGCATTTAATACTCTTGAATTTAAATCGAAAAATGACTGTGCTGTTACCCGAGATGAGCAAGACGCTAAAATTAAAATGCCATTTTTTGCCGTTAGCTGTTCACCTAGCTCTGCTAATTGCGCGTATTTCTTTTTGGCTAATTCTATTTCAGACTGTTGCTTGGCGAAACTTGGGGGATCTATAACAACCACATCATAGGTTTTTCCGTTTTTAATTAAAGATTTCATCTCGTCAAAGGCATCACCCGAAATGGTTTTATGAATCCCAGAATAATCATTTAATTTTCCATTTTCTCGAGCCATATCTAAAGCCTGTTTACTAATATCTAAGCTAGTAACTTGCTCAGCGCCATTAGCCAATGCATGGACTGAGAATCCCCCAGCGTATGAAAATACGTCTAAAACCGTTTTTCCATGACTCAATTCACCTACACGTTTTCTATTGGCTCTATGATCTAAAAAGTAACCTGTTTTATGACCTTTAATGACATTAGCTGAAAATTTTACTCCATGTTCTATAAACTCTATTACTTCTTTTTTAAGCGTTCCAAAAATCACATCACCATCCGTATAATTATGGCTTTTATGGTTTTGCAAACTTCTGCTTAATCGCATGACTACCGTTTCTACTTTTGAAATTTTTTGCAAGCTATCTAAAATAGATTCCAAATATGGTAACCAAATTTCAGAATATAATTTTACAACTAAAACGCTATCATACACATCGGCAATTAATCCTGGAAAGCCATCATTCTCCCCAAACAACAACCGGTAACTATTAGTATTAGTTCTTAATAATTCACTACGTTTTTCAAAAGCTATTTTGATCTTGTAATGGAAGAAGTTAGCGTCGATTTTTGCTTTATTTTCAGCATTATGCACGATTTTTATCCTAATAGGAGAATTAGCGTCGTATAAACCTAAACCAATGACTTTATTTTTGTTTTTACTAAAGATTATGGCTAAATCACCTGTTTTGGGGTCATCGCTTATCTTTACAATGCTATTAGAAAACACCCATGGGTGTCCTTTTACAACAAATTGTTCTCCTTTGGCATTAAGCTTTACCGCTAGGTTTTTAGGATGGTAGTTATTTTTCAAATTATAGAAATACAGCATTAGAAGGCTGAGACTTCAAAAATATGGATTTTAAAAAATGAAATTCAAGCTATTTATAAAAATCTATAAAATATTATAAATTAATAACAAAAATAGCGCTTGTTGTCCTTAAGGGAAGCAAGGTATAATGTAAACTGCAAAAAGCGAATCTGGCACTATTTTTAACTCATTTTATAAAAATTTTAAAATAAGCTTTACGATATAATCCCTATGTTTGCATTTGAATTTAAAATAAATTATGAGAAAAATATTAGTACTTTGTTTAGGGTTTACCATAATAGCGTGTAAAAGTGAGCCTAAAGATTATGCGACACTTTCTGGTAAAATTGAAAATCCAGATGAGAGTAAAATAATAAGAGTTTTTCAAGGTAGAAACTACGAAAAAAATATTACTGTAAATGACGATGGTACTTTTAATGACACCTTAAAAGTTGTGGCAGGACATTATAGTTTTCAACATGGAAAGGAATATGGACAAATCTATTTGAAGAATAATAACCATACCACTTTTGAGACTGATAATAATGCTTTTGTAGATTCTATGGAATTTAAAGGTGATGCTTCTGATATTAATAATTTCTCAGTACAGTCATTTTTGATTTCTAAACAGTATTTTACGGAAGATCTTATTTCTTCTGGCACTAAAGAAGACGTAGAAAAAGCTATTGAAAATTACAAGTCCGATTATGAGGGACTTAAAAATAAATATGCGGATGTAGACTCTGTACAAGTTGCTGTAATGGATAAGAATGTTGAAGGCACTATTCAACAACTATCGAGGTTTATGAGTTCCAAATTAGCAACAAGAGATGAATTTCCGAAAGGGTCTCCGTCTCCTGCATTTGAAAATTACGAAAACTTTGCAGGTGGTGAAATGTCGCTTTCAGATTTTAAAGGCAAATATGTATATTTTGATATTTGGGCTACTTGGTGTGGACCTTGTATTCGAGAAATTCCTTCGTTGAAAAAAATAGAAGAACAATATAAGGACAAAAATATTCAATTTGTCAGTATTTCTATTGATGAAGGTAGAGGTTACAAAGGTAATAAAGTTGCCGCATATGAAGCTTGGAAAAAAATGGTGGCCGATAAGGATTTGGGTGGTACGCAATTAATAGCAGATGATGGATTTAAATCAACCTTTATTAGAGACTATAAAATCAATGGTATTCCTAGATTTATCTTGGTAGATCCTGAAGGAAATATTGTAAATGCAGATGCACCAAGACCTTCAAGTACAGTATTAATTGAATTATTTGATGAATTGGGTATTTAATATTCAATAATTTTTAAATTTAAAAGCCTGTTTAATTTAGATTAAATAGGCTTTTTTTATGTGAGTATTCTTGCGTTTTGCTAACCGTTTTGCTTCTTATTATTTCTGTTGGGACTCCTTTTGCACTTCTTCCTGTGCCTGTTCTGATTGTTTGAATAAGTCCATATAAGCATCTCCCATATTTTCAATTATATGACTTGCAATTAAACTTTGATAACCATAATCTTCTAAAGCAATATCTGCAGATTTTCCATGAAGGTAAACCCCAAAAATAGTCGCTGTTAAAGGCTCGTAACCTTGAGCGAGCATGCCCGAAATGACACCAGTCAATACATCACCTGTTCCGCCAGTGGCCATACCAGGATTGCCTGTGGTGTTTACATATAATTTATCGTGATAAACGGTAATTGTATTAGATCCTTTAATCACTACAATTACATTATATTTTTTTGAAAAATCCTTTGCTTTTTTAAGCTTTTCAAAATCATCAGACCACTTTCCTATTAAACGTTCTAACTCTTTAGGGTGCGGTGTTAAAATCGTTAGATCTGGCAATAATTGTAACAAAGTTTTCTTTTTAGATAATAAATTTAAAGCGTCAGCATCAATCACTAAGGGAGTTTTATTAGACTTCAGAAATGATTCAAATGTTTTTGCTGTACTATCCGAAGTTCCCATTCCTATGCCGATACCAATGACAGTTGGTTCTATTTCAAAATTTATACTTGAAATATTAGTTTCATTTTCATCAGTTACCACCATAATTTCGGGTATCGCAGTTTGCAAACTATGATAGCCACATTTTGGTACATAAGCAGATACCAATCCTGCTCCAGAACTCAATGCTGCTCTACTGGCCAAATTAGTTGCTCCAATTTTTCCATAACTTCCGCCAATTATCAAAACATGACCAAAATTTCCCTTATGCGAATATTTTTGTCTGGGTTTATAAAGAGGTAACACTTCTCGCTTAGCAATAAGTTCTACCACGGTTTCCGTTTCTATTAGATAATCACGATCTATGCCTATATCTAGCACCTCCCATTCTTTAGTAAATTGAGCCGTTTCGGGTAGAAAAAAGACTAATTTTGGAGACTGAAAACTTAAGGTAAAATGAGCATGGACCACCGCATTCTCATCTTTAACAGCTTCATCTGTATACAGCCCAGAAGGAATATCAATAGATAATGTAAAAGCTTTAGAGGCTCTAAATTTTTGGAATAATGATTGAACCCAATCATTTGGGGGACGGTTTAAACCAATACCAAAAATAGCATCCACAATTATATCATCAGCACCAATTTTTATGGTATCCAATTCTTCTTTGCAGCCTTTCATTTGCGGCCAATCCTTAGTTACATTTTTAACACGATCATAATTAATCAAAAAATCTTTTGAACGCTTATCACTACAGTTTATAATATAGGACACCACATTATAACCATGAGTTATAAGGTGCCTAGTTAATACCAAGCCATCTCCTCCATTATTGCCAATACCACAGAATACATGAATAGGCACCTGTGCACCTTGCATGCGCGTATGCATCCAATTAAAAATCTGAGTGCCTGCACGTTCCATTAGTTCTGTTGAGGATATCTTTTGACGCTCTGTGGTAAGTTTATCTCCTTCGTAAATCTGTTCTTTTGAAAATAATTTCATGTATCTGCTTTATTTTATTTGACAAGTTTTATGGAATGCACTATAAATCATTCGAGAGTTATATTTGGATGCTACAGTTATAATCTTGATGTGAATAATTTAATTCCTATTGCAATTTGTTAGTTATAATTCATTTTTTAACTAAAGTTGTGCCCTTTTTTACAAATTCCTTAAAAAGGTAAGATTAGTTTTTTTCGTAGATATAAAAATAATACTTTTGGTATGTAATGAAGAAAAAAAATAAAATATCATCACATCAAATGGGTAATACTAACCACATGACGATTTCTATGTTTTTCATTTCAACTATTTTTATTACCCGTTTGGGTAATCGATAAATATGTACTCCGGCCCTAATTGTCTCAATAGACATTTTATTCTCTTAAATTACGTAAGCACATGAAAGTTCTCAAATTTGGTGGCACCTCTGTAGGATCAGCCAAAAATATAAATAAGGTCATTTCAATTTTAGATCAACAATCCAAAACATCAAAAATTGCTGTCGTCGTATCTGCTGTTGGTGGTATTACCGATAAACTTTTAGAAGCGGCGAATTTAGCTTGCCATAAAAATTTAGAATATAAACAAAAATATAATGCTATTTGGACCAAGCATAATACTGTGGTGGAAGAACTCTTTGAAAATTCAGAAAATGATCAAAGGCTTCAAAAATATCATGAAAAGTTAAATGATCTCGTTACAGAAAAATTAAGCGACATTAGAAACCTTCTGGATGGTATCTATTTAATTAATGAATTATCTCCAAAAACTAAAGACAAGCTATTAAGTTTTGGTGAAGCATTATCATCTACAATAATACATCATACTTTAAAATCGAGAAATTTAGATGCTACTTTAAAAAACGCGCAAGAACTCATTGTTACTGATTTAAATTATAACAATGCTACTGTTAATTTTGAGCTCACCAACACTAATATTCAATCATTTTTTGAATCTAATGGACACTCTATAGTATTATTGCCAGGTTTTGTATCCAAATCTGCAAGTGGTGAAATTACGACATTAGGACGAGGCGGTTCCGATTACACAGCAGCTATCGTTGCTGCCGCCTTAGACGCGAAGGAATTGCAAATTTGGACAGATGTTAGTGGTATGTTTACTACCAATCCAAAATTAGTAAAACAAGCTGCTCCAATCGTTCAATTAACGTATCAAGAAGCTGTTGAGCTATCGCATTTTGGGGCGAAGGTTTTATATCCACCAACCGTAATGCCAGTGCTTAAAAAGAAAATTCCGATTGTAATTAAAAACACTTTAGATCCGGACGCCATTGGCACCACAATATCTCAGGAAGTTACAGCAAATGGTTTTCCTGTGAAAGGGCTTAGTAATATCGATAATATTGCACTTTTAACCTTACAGGGTAATGGTATGGTTGGGGTACCAGGTTTTAGTAAGCGTTTGTTTGAAACACTTGCACAAGAGAAAATCAATATTATTTTAATTACACAATCGTCTTCTGAACATTCCATCTGCATAGGTATTTCAGAAAGTGATGCCGAACGCGCCAAAGAGGTTATTGATATTGTATTTGAATATGAAATTGCGCTTCAAAAAATTGACCCGCTAGTTGTAGAAAAAGGTCTATCGATAATTGCTGTCGTTGGCGATAAAATGAAAAGTCATCAAGGTATTAGTGGTAAAATGTTTAGTACATTAGGAAAAAACAATGTAAATATTAGGGCTATAGCACAAGGAGCCTCTGAGCGAAATATTTCTGCCGTAATCCATAAAGATGATGTAAAAAAAGCATTAAATAGTTTGCATGAGCAGTTCTTTGAAATCAAGACCAAGCAAATTAATTTATTTATTACAGGTGTTGGTAATGTTGGTGAACGTTTAATTGAGCAAATAAAACAGCAAAAAGCATATGTTAAGGAACGTTATAAAATAAATATGAGAATTGCTGGTTTATCCAATTCTCGACACATGATTGTTAATGATGAAGGTATTAATTTAAAAGATTGGAAAGCTCAATTAGAAGCAGGCGAAAAAGCAAGTTTAGACGGTTTCTTTGCACATGCAAAAAATCTTAATCTAAGAAATTCAGTATTTGTAGATATCACGGCAAACGAAGCCGTATCAAATATTTATAGCAACTATTTAAAACAGAGTATGTCTGTGGTGGCTTGTAATAAAATAGCGTGTTCTGGTAATATTGAATATTATAACGAACTAAAAGCGCTCTCTAGACAATATAACGCGTCATTTTTATTTGAAACCAATGTTGGTGCAGGATTACCCGTTATTGATACTTTGAGTCACTTAATTACATCTGGCGATAATGTAAATACGATACAAGCCGTATTGTCTGGAAGTCTTAATTTTATATTTAATAATTTTAATGCCGAAACCACATTTCATGATGTGGTTAAACAAGCCCAAGAAGAAGGTTATACTGAACCCGATCCACGCATTGATTTAAGTGGAATTGATGTCGCGAGAAAAGTGTTGATTTTAGCAAGAGAAAGTGGTCATGCTATTGAATTATTGGATTTAGAAAGTGATAATTTTTTAACTGAAGATGCCATGAACGCAAATTCTGTTGATGATTTCTTTGAAACTTTAAAAAAGGACGAAGCGTATTATCAAAGTTTATATAAGTCGGCCGAAGAGAACAACTGTCAATTAAAATTTGTTGCCGAATTTGATAATGGAAAAGCTAAAGTTGGACTTCAAGAAATCCCCGAAGGACATCCATTTTATAACTTAAAAGGAAAGGACAATATCGTTATGTTTTACACTCAACGTTACTCAGAACAACCAATGATCATCAAAGGTGCCGGCGCTGGGGCAGATGTCACGGCTTCTGGTTTATTTGCGGATATTATTAGAATTGCTAATAATTAGAATAATTAAGTTATCGCGCAATCTAATTTGTTCACTAGTTCAACTAACGTAATAATCATATCACTCAATAATTAGATTACCGCGTATGCGACAAATAAATATATGAAAGAAATTAAAATATTTTCACCTGCAACCGTGGCTAACGTCGCTTGTGGATTTGATGTACTTGGCTTTTGTTTAGATACTATTGGAGATGAAATGGTTATTAGAAAAACAGTTGAAAAAGGCATAAGAATCACAAAAATTGAAGGTCACGATTTACCCTATAAAACAGAAGAAAATGTAGCAGGAGTTTCCGCATTGGCTATGTACAATGATTTACTGCCAGACTGTGGATTTGAAATAGAAATCTACAAAAATATTAAACCAGGAAGCGGTATTGGCAGCAGTTCTGCAAGCGCAGCCGGTAGTGTTTATGGCATAAATGAGCTACTAGGAAAGCCATTGGATAAAACGAAGCTCACTTATTTTGCTATGAAAGGAGAAGCTTTAGCGAGCAAATGTGAACATGCAGATAATTTGGCTCCAGCAATTTTTGGAGGTTTTACTTTAGTTAAAAGTGCTCATCCATTGCAAATCCTAGAGCTCCCTACTCCTTCCGATTTGTATGCCACATTAATCCATCCACAAATTGAAATAAAAACATCAGAATCTAGAGCTATTCTTCCAAAAGAAATTCCCCTTCAAAATGCGATAACACAATGGGCAAATGTTGGCAGCTTGGTTCATGCATTGCATACTTCCAACTATGATTTAATTAAAGATGCTTTGATTGATGTGGTGATTGAACCCCATCGTAAACAGTTAATTCCTCATTTCGGCGAAGTAAAATTAGCGGCTATGGAAGCTGGTGCATTGGGTTGTGCTATTTCTGGTTCAGGACCTTCAATTTTTGCTTTAAGCAAAAGTGAGGCTACAGCGACAAATGTGGAAAAGGCCATTAGAGACGTATATTCAAAAACAGATATCAAATTTGAAACTTATGTTTCTAAAATTAATACAGAAGGAATAAAAATATTATAATGAACTACTATTCACTTAACAAAAAAGCGCCTAATACAACTTTTGAAAATGCTGTCGTCAGAGGGCTTGCACCAGACAAAGGTTTATATTTTCCTGAGTCGATAACACCATTAGATCCTTCTTTCTTTGAAAACATTGAAGATAAATCTAATGTGGATATTGCATTTGAAGCGATTAAGCAATTTATTGTTCCTGAAATACCAGAGGATGTTTTAAAAACCATTATCAAAGAAACGTTGAATTTTGATTTTCCTGTGGTAAAAATCAATGAGCGCATTTCTACGTTAGAATTATTTCATGGTCCAACTATGGCATTTAAAGATGTTGGTGCACGATTTATGGCACGTTGCTTAGGTTATTTTAATAAAACTAACACCAATGATGTTGCGGTTTTAGTCGCTACTTCTGGAGACACTGGAGGTGCCGTAGCTAATGGATTTTTAGGTGTAAAAGGTGTAAACGTGGTAATTCTATATCCAAGCGGAAAAGTGAGTGATATACAAGAAAAACAATTGACTACTTTAGGACAAAACATAACAGCTTTAGAAGTTGATGGCGTTTTTGACGATTGCCAAGATATGGTGAAACAAGCCTTTATGGACAAGGAATTGACAAGTAAAATGCAATTGACTTCTGCAAATTCTATTAATATAGCACGTTGGTTACCCCAGTTATTCTATTTTATGTTCACCTATAAACAATTAAAATCGAAATATACGGACATTGCGTTTTCTGTTCCAAGTGGTAACTTTGGGAATATCTGTGCTGGTATGGTGGCCCAGAAATTAGGGTTACCTATTAAACATTTCATTGCGGCCAATAACGCCAATGATACCGTTGTAAATTATATGCTTTCGCAAACATATAATCCCAAACCATCTATACAAACCATTAGTAATGCCATGGATGTTGGAAATCCTAGTAATTTTATACGTATCCAAAAATTGCATAATAACGATTTCGAAACGTTGAAAAAAAATTTATCATCTTTCAGTTATACAGATGACCAAACTAAAACGGCACTTTTGGAACTATATAAAGATTACAATTATGTGGCTGATCCTCATGGAGCTGTTGGCTATTTGGGAGCAAAAGACTATTTAAAAAATAATGATGCGCATGTAGTGTTCTTAGAAACGGCACATCCCACAAAATTTTTAGATGTCGTTGAAGAAGTTATTGAAAAAAAGGTGCCCTTACCATCGCAAATTGAAGCTGTAATGGATAAGACTAAAGTTTCAGTTAAAATTAATTCTTATAATGATTTGAAAGGTTTCTTATTGCGCTAAGACCAACGCATTTTAATTAAAATCAATTAACCAAAATCCTATTACATGAAATTATCATACTTATTCAATATTCTATTAATAACTTTTGTTTTGTCTTGTAAAAATGATAATCCGAAAACAATCCATGAAAAAGACGTTGAAACAACTAGTGAAACAAACCAAGTATTTCAAAATAAAGGTCATGAACTTGTGTATAATATGGTTCAGAAAGTGGGAAACTATAGTCAACTTAGTAAAAAGAAAGACGTAATTTATACCTACACTTACCAAACACCAGATGGAAAGACGGATATTTCAACCGAGAAATATATGTTTGATGGAGAATTATCGTATGGTGCTTATAATAAACATGAGCGCACTTTAGCTGAACTAAATGGTTTAATTGAACAAGGTTATGACGGGAAAGAATTTTGGTTAAAACACGAGGGAAAAATAGTAAACGAGAAAGCGTATTTAGAAAAAGTTGCTTTTAATAGGCCAACAAACTTCTATTGGTTCACCATGTTTCAAAAATTGCTAGATCCAAATTTAAATTATGAATTCATTGAAGAGACATCTATTGACGGTAAAAATTACAACGTTGTAAAAATTACGTTTCAAACAGATACTGATGCACCTACAGATATTTATCAATTATACATAAATAAAGACACATCTTTGGTTGATCAATTTTTATTTACAGTTGCGGATTTCGGAAAAATGGAAATTCCTTTTTTAATGACGCTTCAATATGAGTCTGTTGATGGCTTATTAATTCCTACAAAACGACAATATAAAGCCTCGACTTGGAACGCTGACGTTTCTGACGATCCTTGGGTTAATGTTAATTGGTCAGACATAAAATTCAACAATAATTTAACTAAAGCTTCTTTTAAAAAAGACTGAATAACTGATATTTAATTGCAGGTTTATAGATTAAATTTTAATTTCAATTTAGAGTTAATTCACATCTTTTAGTGAAATGCCAAAAACCCTTTATACAATATACGTTATTGAACTTTCTAAACGGGTTTATACTGAAAACACAAAGTTCAGAAAGGCCAACCCACAATTTAACGGAGTTTTAGAATGTCTATATGTTGGTATGACGAGCAAATCACCAAAAGAGCGTTTTTTGCAACATAAAACTGGTCATAGGAATAAGAAAGGTCACAAAATTTCTTCTAATATTGTCGAGAAATATGGTACGTATTTGCGCCCTAGTCTTTTTAATCACATAGACCCTTTTTTCACAAGAGCCGAAGCGCTAGAGGCAGAAGAACAAATTGCCTTAGAACTACGTCGCGAAGGTTATGCCGTTTGGTTTAACTAATCGGCAATTTCAAAGTCCACCATGTTCTTACATATTTTCAGTTTTTTGAAATTTGTGTTAAAATATTTTGTCTGACCACATATTCATCGTAATATTGCAATGAACAAATTAAATAATAATGGGATTAGCAAAAACTGAAATATTTACTGATCAGCAAAACGAGATTTCCTTGTTTGCAAAAGCTTTTGGGCATCCTGCAAGAGTAGCAATTTTACAGTATTTATATAAAATGAATACTTGTGTCTGTGGTGACCTGGTCAACGAAATTGGATTAGCGCAACCTACCATCTCTCAACATTTAAAGGAGTTGAAACATTTAGGTCTCATAAAAGGAAATGTTGAAGGGACCAGTGTTTGCTATTGTATAGATACCGAAAATTGGACTAAAATGAAAGAAGTTATGCTTCAGTTTTTAGATCAAGACCTCTCTAATACGGAATGTTGCTAAAAAAATTTCAAATCATTAATCGTATAATCGCAATAAACAAATAACCAAAATATATTATGAAATTATCAGACGTAAAAAACAAACTGAATCAATTAGAAACCATTTCTTTTCAATTACCAAATGGTGAATTAGTCCCAAACCACTTTCACGTTACTGAAGTGGGAAAAATAACTAAACACTTTATTGATTGCGGTGGCACGGTAAGAAACGAAGAAGTGGTTAATTTTCAATTATGGAACGCTAACGATTACGACCATAGATTGCACCCTGAAAAATTGATAAACATTATTGAATTGTCCGAAAAAGTTTTAGGCATCGAAGATTTAGAAATAGAAGTAGAATACCAAGGAGATACCATTGGAAAATTCGGTCTTGACTTTGATGGTGTCCATTTCTTATTGACCAATAAACAAACCGATTGCTTGGCGAAGGATCAATGTGGTATTCCTGAAGAAAAACCAAAATTACAGTTTTCTGAAATCCAATCTGGAAATTCTTGCGCACCTGGAAGTGGTTGCTGCTAGTTGAACATTCATTAATAATTATATGAAAATTGATATCTTCACAAGACACATTATATTCAGAAATAGAGAAAATAATTAAGACGCTCAAGCCCGAAACTATTTCTGAGGAACGCAAAACTGTTTTACAACCACTCATTGAATTTATTCAAACGAAGGCGTCTAATCAGCAGAACGTTATAATTAGTTTTATTTGCACTCATAATTCGCGACGCAGTCACTTGTCTCAAGTCTGGGCACAGACCATGGCAAAATACTTTAATATTAAAAATGTATTTTCTTATTCTGGTGGTACAGAAGCGACAGCTTTGTTCCCGATGGTTGCTGAAACTTTAAAAAATTCTGGTTTCATAGTTAATACCCTTTCCGAAGGAAAGAATCCCATTTACAGTATTAAATACGCCGATAACGATGCACCAATAATTGGTTTTTCGAAAAACTTTGGAGATGATTTTAATCCTAAATCAAATTTTGCAGCCATAATGACTTGTTCGCAAGCCGATGACGCATGTCCGTTTATACCTGGCGCAGAACAGCGAATACCCATAACTTTTGACGATCCAAAGGCTTTTGATCAAACACCGCAACAAGCAGAAAAATATAACGAGCGGAGTCTTCAAATTGCTACTGAATTATTTTACATTTTCTCTCAAATTAATTCCTAAAAAATGGCATTAAAAAAACTTAACTTTTTAGATAGTTATTTAACGCTATGGATATTTGCAGCGATGGCGATTGGTGTTGGCATTGGCTATTTTTATCCATCATTCCCAAAAATTGTGAATTCTTATAGTAGTGGCGGCACCAATATTCCAATTGCTATTGGTTTAATTGTTATGATGTATCCACCCTTAGCCAAAGTAAATTTTGCGCTTTTGCCAAGGGTATTTCGAAATACTAAGATTCTATCAATTTCATTAATTCTCAATTGGATAATTGGCCCAGTTTTAATGTTCTTTTTGGCTATCTTATTTTTACGAGACTATCCAGAGTATATGGTCGGATTGATATTAATTGGTTTAGCACGTTGCATTGCTATGGTTTTAGTATGGAATGATTTAGCCGAAGGTAGTAGTGAATATGGTGCAGGATTAGTAGCTTTAAATAGTATATTTCAAGTCTTTGCTTATAGTTTTTATGCTTGGATTTTTATTACGGTACTCCCCCCCTATTTCGGATTCGAAGGTGCAATCGTTGACATTTCAATTGCCACTATTGCAGAAAGTGTCGCCATTTATTTAGGAATACCCTTTGCATTGGGAATTTTAAGCCGTTTGATTTTAGTGAAACTTAAAGGAGAAGACTGGTATTCAACTAAATTTATACCAGCCATCTCACCATTAACTTTAATTGCTTTATTATTTACAATTGTAATAATGTTTTCATTAAAAGGTGAATTAATAGTTCAAATCCCTATGGATGTTGTTATCATTGCGATACCATTATTAATTTATTTTACACTAATGTTTATCATCGGTTTTTTCTTTACAAAAGCGACCGGTGCCGAATACGATAAAACAACTGCCGTAGCATTTACCGCAGCAGGAAATAATTTTGAACTGGCAATAGCCGTTGCCATAGCTGTTTTCGGATTGAATTCAGGACAAGCTTTTGCAGGTGTTATTGGACCTTTGGTTGAAGTGCCCGCTCTGATATTATTAGTTAGAATATCGTTTAGGCTAAAAAAGAAATATTATGATAAGCCTAATACAATTGTAAAACAAGAATAGTATCTATAAACGCATTGCAGTAATTCATAATAATCTCTAGCATTACTTTTGTTTCGATCTATCAATGTAAATATTGAAAAAAGTATACGCTATAGTCTATATAATGCATATAAAAGTTTTAAGTAATATATATGAATTTTAATAATATCACTACAAAACGACTCATCTTAAGACCAATTACAGAAGCAGATTTGCAGGGTTTTTTCGAATTGGACTCTAATCCAAAGGTTCATGTATTTCTAGGAAATAAACCCGTAAAAACTATTAAAGAATCTGAAGCTATGATTGCAAATATCCTAGAACAATATAAAACGTACGGATTAGGTCGATTGGCCGTCATTGAAAAATCTACAAATGAATTTATAGGTTGGGCTGGAATTAAATATGAAAGACATTTGAGAAAAGAATTTAATTATTACGATTTGGGTTACAGGCTTAAAGAACAATTTTGGGGAAAGGGTATGGCTACAGAAGCGGCTTTAGCATCTTTAAATTATGGATTTAAAGATTTAAGACTGAAGGAAATTGCGGCAGCTGCAGACGTTAATCATATGGCTTCTAACACTATTTTAAAAAACATTGGCATGTCGGTTTCAGGCTCTTTTGTATATAACAACGTACGCCATAATTGGTATAACTTAAAAAATCCTTTTATATAAAACAAAATCCCATTTCTGGGATTCTGTTGTTATTATTATAAAAATTTTAAGATGCTATTGCTGGTGTAATTTAAAATTTATAGGAATACTATAAGGTACGCTCACACTTCTATCACGTTGTCTGCCAGGTATCATTGTTGGAAGCAAACTTATAATACGCTCGGCTTCAGTTTCTAATAGTTGATCTGGACCTCTACTTTTAATTTTTGTGACCTTTCCTGTATGATCGATTAAAAAGAATACAAATACTTTACCTTGTATGTTAAGTTCTGCAGCGGTGACAGGATATCTAAAATTTTTCTGAAGATGTTCTTGAATTTTTTGTTCAAAACATGCTCTTAATTCTGCGTTATTACCTGTACATCCTGGAAATTGTGGTACTTTTTCAATCACCGCAAAAGGTACTTCAATATGTTCTTCTACTTCTACAACGGCCACATCTTCAATACCAACCTCACGATCGTCAATAATATCATCTTGTCCTACTTCCGTGCTTTCAATGACACTTTCTTCAATATCTACAACGTCTTCCACAACGGCAATGACCTCTGTAACCATTGCTTTTTGAGTGGGAGGAGCTGGTGGAGGAAGTATATCTATCGTTGTAATTGGGATATCTTCATCTTCAAAATCATCGACCATTAAAATATCGATTTTCGTGTTTTGCGTATCGTAAGTCTTATGTTCTAATCCTAAATATGTAAGGAGTAACATTACGTTTAAGCCAACAGCAAAATATAAACTGCTGTTTCGACCTACATTGGCTTTCGGGTTTTTTTTGAGTTCCATGACGAATAATTTTATACTATAAAGTTACCCATCAATAAAGAGAAAAAGCATGACAAAAATCATGTTAACCTTTAAATCGAAAAAATAAAACCTATAAATTATTTAACTGATTATCAGTCCCATTATCGCTAATCGTCCAAAAGAACCCCATAAAAAAGAATTGGTCTGCTGCTGGCGTTAATGCTCTTCTGCTAAATTGTCCATTAAAGTTTGGAGTATCGGCATATTGATACCCGTTTATGTTCTTAAATCCTAAAACATTATTAACGGAAAAGTATAATATCTTTTGAGGGCTGAGTAAATACGCCCAGTTTAAACTCAGATTATGGAATGATTTTGTACGCTCACGTAAAAATTCATTCGTATTCGGGTCGGTATATGGTCTTCCAGATGAGAAACCATAAGACACACCGATTTGACTTTTCCAATGGTCTAACCAATACTTTCCAACAATAGACAAATTATGATTAGTCGCATAACTCGGTTGGGCAGTAGATTGAAAATTTCTGTAATTGCGTTCGGTATCTAAATAGGAATAACTTACCCAATAATCCATATTTTTAATACCAGTATTATCTCTCCAAAATAAATCGACTCCTTGTGCAAATCCATGCCCTGAGGAATTAAAATTCCTATCAAAGCTTTCAACTTCAGAATCGAACTTTATCAAATTCTCATAATTTTTTTTATAAGCTTCTGCTCTAAAAATTTTACCGTTGTTAACGTGTTGGTAATTTAATATATAATGAGAAGTCTGCTCGGCACTTACATCTGTATTAAATTTTAGAATCGCACTATTTGGGTTTTGAAAAAAATTACCATAGGCTAATGAAAACTGACCATTCTTTGAACTTTTATAAGCAATTGCTGCTCTAGGGGCAATGTCGGTTGTTTTGAAAATTGAACTATAATCGGCTCGTAATCCTAATTTTAAAGCTAGTTTTTTTGAAAAAATCAAATCTGTTTCTACAAATGCAGCTGTTATATTGTTATTAAAACCATAAGTGGACTCTAATGCGTCGTCCTTGTAATTTTCTTCAAAATCTGTTATAAATTGTTCGGCACCAAAACTAAGTTTAAACCGACTACTGAAACGTTTTTTTAACTTCACTTTTATATGGGCAGAATTTTCTATATCAATAATTTCGCTCGTCTGAATTCCAATATCTGTATCTGCAAACGTATAACTTAAGCCAGTTTGGATACTCCAACTTTTCCCTAAACTTCCTTTGTAAGATGAGTTTAGATAGAAGTTATTATTGCTTAGTTTATAGTTTAATCCTTCGCTTAAGTTGATATCTTCTTGAGTTAATTCAAATTTAGAAGTGTCAAAAGCTGCATAAAATTTTAACAGACCATTATTTAATTTTTGTCTAAAAACGGTTTCACCTTGCGCACCTTGAAAGGGTTTGTGCCAGTTATTTTTATCTTCAAAAATATCTAAATAGGGGGCCAAATTGATGAAAGACACATTAAAACTTAGGGATGATTTTTCCCATTTTTGGGTGTTTCCGAGCGCTGCTCCAACAGTCATAATACTAACATCAGTTTTTTCTTGTACGGGTTCGTCTATAGTATTTAAAAGTAAAACACTAGATAATGCTTGTCCGAATTCTGAAGAATAACCGCCTGTGGAAAACGTTATACCATCAAATAAAAATGGAGAATATCTTCCACGAGTAGGAATATTATTGGTGGTTGGTGTATAAGGTGTAAAAACACGAATACCATCGATAAATATTTGGGTTTCATCTGCATTACCGCCTCTCACAAACAAACGCCCATCTTCTGCAACATTAGATGTTCCTGGTAAGGTTTGCAACGCACCAACAAAATCTCCTAAAGCACTTGCAGTGGTGACGACATCTAAAGGTTTTAAAACTGAAACTTTACTGTTGTCGCTAGCTTCAAAAGTTCCTGCGCTAATAACCACAGCCTCTAAAGTTTCTACACTTTCCCTTAATTTAATAATAAGATTCTGCATTGTTGACACCTCATTTATAATTGATTTTGTTTCAAAAGATAGAAAAGAAATAATTAATGTTTGTGTTCCTTTTTCATTGGTTAAAAATGAGAAATTTCCATTTTCATTAGTATTTGCACCATCGTAAGTGCCATCTAAATATACGTTTACGCCAATTAGTGGTTGATTATTTACATCGATTACATTTCCAGAAATAGTGGTTTGAGTATAACCTATATTAAAAAATAGTATAATTATGAAAGTGATTAGCTTGTTCATCTTTTGGTTAATTTAAAGTTCGTTTTTTTAAGATTAAGGCCCTGAAACACATTCAAGACCAATTGATGAGACAAACTTCTATAATTTCATTTCCTAAAAGAATTCTAATATTCTGAATTGTATAATTTTATTGATGAATTGAATATCTTTGATTAAAATCAACATTTATGCTATCGAAAAACGAAAAATATTTTAGTGCCTTATTTTTGGTAATAGTACTTATAGAACTTTTATCCGCAAGTTTAGAGTCCTTGCATATGGTTCATTACTTCGCAAAACCAGCTATAGTCATCAGCTTAATAATTTTGTTTGTAAGAACTTCTGAATCTCTAACAACATCTATTAAAAACTTAACACTACTAGCACTCGTATTTTCTCTACTTGGTGATATTTTATTGATGTTTGTAGATAAATCACCACACTTTTTTACGCTGGGTTTGCTAGCCTTTTTAACGGCACATATCATGTATGTTATAGTGTTTCTAAAACATCGCAATAAAGAAAAGTCACCAGTCGGATTTATAATTTTATTACTAATATATGCGACGGGTTTATTCTATTTTTTGAAGGATAATTTAGGCGTAATGCTTATTCCTGTTATTATATATATGTTAGTTATTTTAAGTATGGCTACTTCTTCCTATTTAAGAATTAAGAAAGTGAATATATGGAGTTACCGTCTAGTTTTTATAGGTGCTTTATTTTTTATGATTTCAGATAGTATCTTAGCCCTCAATAAGTTTTATCAACCTATGCCCTATTCCAATATTAGTATTATGGTGACCTATGCATTGGCACAATATCTAATTGTTATAGGAATTTTGAAATTGAAAAATAGTTAAAATGTTACTTTCTAAATGGTCTAATTATCAAGCGAGCGGCTTTATCGAAATTAATATAATTGTAAGTCCAATTAAAAAGAATGATTACGCGATTCCTAAATCCGACTAAAGACATAAGGTGTACGAACATCCAAATAAACCAAGCAAGAAAACCTCCAAATTTGTAATGTTTTAAATCTACCACGGCTTTATTTCTTCCAATGGTGGCCATAGAACCTTTATCATTGTACTCAAAAGGTTTTAAAGACTTCTTATCGATTAACCTTTGTAAATTCTTCCCTAATAATTTGCCCTGCTGAATGGCCGGTTGAGCCACTTGAGGATGTCCATTAGGGTAAGCCTTGGTTGACATCAGAGCAATATCTCCAACAGCAAAAATATTGGTGTAATTTTCAATTTGATTATATTGATTTACACGATAACGATTTGTTTTCTCCATTAAAGCTTCAGCTTTTAAACCTTGTATTGGAGCACCTATTACCCCAGCTGCCCATATTAAGGTTTCAGATTTCATTTTCAACTCAGTATTGGTGGTAACCGTGAAACCATCGTAATGTTTTACAAACGTATTGCAATGCACATTTACTCCTAAGTTTTCTAAGAATTTATTGGCTTTTTTAGAAGCGTGCTCACTCATCGGTGGTAGTACCCTTTCGGCCCCCTCCAACAGATGAATATGCATGTCTTTTGGATTTAAATCGTGATAATCCCTAGGTAAAATATTATTCTTGAGTTCCGCAATAGCACCTGCAAGTTCTACACCGGTTGGGCCAGCCCCAACAATAACAAAATTTAATAGGGCACGTCGTTTTTCAGGAGAATCTGCAATCGCTGCTTTTTCAAAATTTTGTAGAATTAAACTTCTTATATCAAGAGCTTCTGGCACAGATTTCATAGGCATGCTGCTATCTTTAATCGCTTTATTACCAAAATAATTGGTTGTTGTGCCTGTTGCAATGATGAGATAATCGTAAGCTAAATGACCAATAGACGTAATAATTTCATTCTTTTCTGGAATTACCTGTTGTACTTCGGCCAAACGAAAAAAACTAGTTTTATGCTTTTTTATAATTTTTCGTAAGGGATATGCTATCGAATCTGGTTCTAGCCCAGAACTTGATACTTGGTACAATAATGGTTGAAAGGTGTGGTAATTATGTTTATCAATTAGTACAATTTGAAAATTTTTATTGGCTAATGTTTTCACTAAATTAATACCGGCAAAGCCACCACCAATAATGACAACTCTTGGTAAATTTGATTGGGGAATGTTCATTAAACAATAATTGGATTTTCACAAACAAAAATACGAATATTCGAAACGAAAATCACCTTTTAAAACAATAGTTGAATAAATTTGTAACAAAACATAATATTGCAATACTAATTATATAACCAACCAATTTAATCAATTGAATAAAGAACTAGAACATAGTTTTGTAGAACAGTTGCAAAAACATCAAAACATTGTACATAAGGTGTGCCGATTATACACCAACAATGCAGATGCGCATAACGATTTGTTCCAAGAAATCACCATACAGTTATGGCGCGCATTTCCTAAATTTAGAGGTGAGGCTAAGTTTAGTACTTGGATGTACCGGGTTGGATTAAATACGGCCATTACGTTATACAGAAAATCGAAAAGACGCATTAATACTCAAGAATTTGATGCTGTAGAATTCAAAATAAAAGCGGATGAATATGATGATACAGAAGAGCAGCAATTAAAATTATTATACCAAGCGGTCCATCAACTCAATGATATTGAAAAGGCATTAATTTTTTTGTATTTAGAAGATAAAAACTACAGAGAAATAAGTGCAACCTTAGGTATAACTGAAGTTAACGCACGAGTAAAAATGAATCGTGTGAAAAAGAAATTAAGAACCATACTAAATCCGTAATATTATGGATGAATTAGAATTATTAAAGAAAAATTGGAATAAAGATACCGCAGCGTTTAAGAATTACTCGGACGTTGATTTATATCCAATGCTACATAAAAAGTCATCTTCAATTGTAAAAACTTTATTTTATATAAGTATTGCTGAATTGGGATTTTGGATTTTAATTAATTGTTTACCTTTCATGGTTTCCGATAAAATGAAAGCTCAACTTGAAGACATGAGCCATAGTTGGATATATATTGGATTAAACATTTTAAGCTATACAGTTATAATTCTATTTGTATATCTTCTTTGGAATGCACACAAAGCAATCTCGGTTACTGATAATGCAAAGAAACTTATGGAAAGTATTTTAAAGACCAGAAAGGTGATTAAATATTATGTGCTCTACAATTTATTAATTGCAGTAATCAGCATCCCCGTATCGCTGTATTTTTCAATTAATGAACATCCTGAAATCACACAGCAATTAGAAGCTGCAACAACTATGCAATTGGTTATTATGGCCTTAATTGCTATTGGAATTACGACTATATTTCTAGTTTTTATTTGGTTATTTTACAAGTTAATCTATGGAATATTAATTAAAAGATTAAACAGGAATTACAAAGAATTGAAGAAGCTGGAAGTATAAGAAGGTTGGAAGCAGGAAGTGGTAAGTGAGAAACGTGAAATGTGATGCCTAACGAATAAAGATTTATCTGCCCTAAGGAAATTAAATTATAAAATTTTTACTATCTAAATAGATATTGGAGCGGCGGTGCAAATAAAAAAAGTGAATTAGATTCCTACGTCACAGATTAAAATTGCGCACCGCCTATTAAAACTTAAATTACATATCGCGTAATTCCTGATTCATACGTTCCATTTCTTCAAGTTCATCTTGTGGAATTACTTTCAAGAATGAAGGATGTTGCTCAATGGCATACTCAATTTTTTCAACGATACTATCAATCGATTCATTCTCGTAATCTATTTCTAATGGTTGTTTTATTTCAAAAGATTGAAAAATGTTTTTCTTTTTAATTCTTAGTCCTTTTTTATCGAAAGAACGTCTAAAGCCATCTATCACTATGGGTACAACTACTGGCTTGTAGCGCTTTATTATATGTGCAGTTCCTTTTCGTATAGGTTTAAAAGGTGTCGTTGTGCCTTGCGGAAACGTAATTACCCAACCATCATTCAAAGCGGTTCCAATACTAGAAATATCACTCATTTTTACCTGCCGGTTAACGTCCTTGCCCTCTGATCTCCATGTTCGTTCGATACTAATAGAACCAACATACGCTAAAATTTTAGGTAGAAGTCCGGCCTTCATCGTCTCCTTAGCAGCCACATAATAAATGTTAAGTTTAGGGTTCCATAAGTAACCGATATTCTTAATAGAATCTTCGCGATTGCTTAAACTCGCATTAAATACGTGAAACATAGCAACGACATCAGCAAAATAGGTTTGGTGATTAGAAATAAACAACACATTGGTATCAGGTAAGTTCTTAATAATATCAGAACCTTCTATCTGTAATTCATTAAATCCTCTAAAGCGTCTGTGTGTGGCAGCTCCTAAGATTCTAATCAACCATTTCTTAACCCAAAGTATATGTCCGAAAGGATTTCTTTTAAATAATCCCATAGTAAATTTTCAAATTTTATCGATTGCAAATGTAATAAATAAGATACGCTATAAAACTTGTTTAAGCAAGTCTTTTATTTCTCCAAGCATCATAGCGGTTGCTCCCCAAACAATATGATTGTTAAATTTAAAAGCTGGCACATCAACTTCGACATCAAAAGAAGTTGGTACTGTTGCCGTTAATGTGTTTTTTTTACTTAAAAAATCCGTGAGCTTTACTTCAATGATTGCTTCTACTTCTTCATCTTGCTTGGTGAAAATTAAATATTCTTTGGAAATTCCGATGTATGGATGCACCATAAAATTACTTGGCGGTATGTATAATGGAGACATTTTTTTTAAAACATCAATATGCATGCGCGCAACCCCAATCTCTTCTTCGGTTTCTCTTATGGCAGTTTGCTGTAAATCATTGTTATCATCATCCTCATATTTTCCGCCGGGAAAACCAACTTGTGCGGAGTGCACGCCTCTATACGTTTTACGAAGAATAAGTACTAAATGAGTTTCATCTGCGGTATTTGGATAAAATAATGCCATAACAGCCGCTTTTCTAGGAGGTTTAGATTTCGCTTTCATTTTCTCTGCCAGCTCTAAACGATAAGGAGGAGACATTTTAGCATGCGAGTCTTCGCCAGACAATTCTAGATGTTTTATTTTTACTACAGATTCTAAAAACGTACTAAATAGCATTTATGAGATTTCAATTATTGTTTCCAATGTTTATAACCATGGGATTATTACTTCTGAATTGTGAAGATAAACAAAGTTCAAAAAAAACAAATACAACTGTTGCAAAAGATTCAACTATTGCTGCAACTAAGAAAAAATCAAAAAAGAAAATACCGTCAGAATATCCAAAACTAACAGACGACAATGCTATGGAATTCTTTTTGGAATACGAAAAGGATAACAAGGAAGATAAAGTACGAATAACCACAGATTTTGGAATTATAGATATTCAACTTTATGATAAAACAAAATTTCATCGTGCCAATTTTATCTATTTAACCAAACGCAACTATTTTAATAACACACAATTTTACAGAGTGGTTAATAATTTTGTCATTCAAGGCGGCAGTGGTGATGGTTATAATCTTTACGACAAAAGAAAGAAAATAGGTCGTTATCTTTTACCTCCAGATACTAAACGCGGTTATATCCACAAAAGAGGAGCGGTTAGTATGCCGAGCAGTGAAATTGAAAACGCCTACAAACTAGCTTCTCCTTATCAATTTTTTATTGTTCAGAAATCAGACGGAGCTTTACATCTCGATGGCGACTATACCGTTTTTGGAGAAGTCATTTCAGGAATGGATGTGGTGGATAAAATTGCAGAAGTAGAAACCGATGATGGTGAGTGGCCTTTGAAGAATGTTTATATTAAGAAAGTGGAAATTATCGATTAATATTTTCAAACAATTTCAGTGATTATCGAATACTAAAATTTGTATTGATATCTTAGTGTACATATCAGCTCCCTGAGCATCGGGAGTCTCAACCTTTATTTATAAATATTGACTAATAATTATAAAATATTTAAGACTCTACTACGGGATTTTATTTACCTTGAATGCTTAAAAAATTTTCATCAAATTTAGACCATTAAAAACTACCACAAATGATTTCCAAGTCGATTAAAGCTACCATAATTTGCAGTCTTGTTTTATTTGCAAGCTGTAACGAAGACACGAAAAAAACAAGCGAAAAAGCCATGAACGATAATATACTTCTCCAAGAATGGACCGGACCTTATAATGGTGTTCCTGCCTTTGATAAAATGTCTATTGAATCTATAAAACCAGCAATGGTAGAAGCTATGGAGCTTAATCTTGAAGAAATTGAAGCTATAGCCAACAACCCAGAAGCTGCTACTTTTCAAAATACTATTGTTGCTATGGAAAGTGCAGGTAAAGCCTTAAACCGTGTTTATACTTATTATGGTATAATGGGAAGTAATGTCTCATCACCAGAATTTAGAGCTATTCAGTCAGAGTTAGCACCTAAAATTTCGGATTTCAGGTCTCAAATTTCTCAAAACGAAAAATTATTTCGGCGTATTAAGACAGTTTATGAATCTTCTCAAAAAACACCTTTAGAACCTCAAAAACAGCGCGTCGTAGATTTAACCTATAAGCAGTTTGAAATGAATGGCGCCAACCTTAATGCCGATCAGAAAAAAAGATATGCCGAAATCAACAAAGAACTTTCTACACTTTATACCGATTTTGCCAACAATGTTTTACACGATGAAGAAAATTATATTACCTATTTAGATGAAAATCAATTAGGCGGATTAGCTAACGGATTTATAAAATCGGCTGCAAAAATAGCTAAAGACAAAGGAGAAGACGGTAAATATGCTATTACTAATACGCGCTCGTCAATCGATCCATTTCTCACCTACTCTACGGAGCGTGAATTGCGAAAACAAGTTTGGGAAAACTACTATTCCAGAGGTGATAATGCCGATGAATATGACAATAACGATATTATTGCCGAAATTTTAAAATTACGTAAAGAGCGTGTTGGGTTAATGGGTTACGACAATTATGCCGAATGGAGATTACAAGACCGTATGGCAAAAACACCTAAAAACGCTATGGATCTTATGTTAAAAGTTTGGCCAGCCGCAACCGCAAGAGTTAAAGAAGAAGTAGCGGATATGCAAACGGTAGCTAACGAACTTGGTAACAATATAACTATAGAGCCTTGGGATTACAGATTTTATGCAGAGAAAGTGCGTAAAAAGAAATACGATTTAGATAGCGACGAAGTGAAACAATATTTACAGTTAGACAAACTAACCGATGCTATGTTCTTCGTGGCTGGCGAACTGTTTAATTACAAATTCACACCAGTTGCTGAAGGTACTGTTCCAGTATTTCATGAGGATGTGAAAGTTTGGGAAGTTACGGACAAAGATTCTGGAAAAAACATTGGTTTATGGTATTTAGACCCTTATGCTCGTGAAGGTAAACGCTCGGGAGCTTGGGCAACCACGTATAGAAGTTCTGATACTTTTGAAGGCGAAAAAAATGTTTTAGCTTCTAACAATTCTAACTTTGTAAAACCTGCACCTGGGGAAGCTGTTTTAGTCTCTTGGGATGATGCGACTACCTTTTTTCATGAGTTTGGTCATGCATTGCATTTCTTTTCTGCCGATGTAAAATACCCAACCTTAAATGGAGGGGTTAGAGACTATACAGAATTCCAATCGCAATTACTAGAGCGTTGGCTATCTACAGACCAAGTTATCAATAAATACTTGGTACACTATAAAACAGGAGAACCAATTCCTGCTGCTTTAGTTGAAAAGATAAAGAAAGCTTCGACCTTTAACCAAGGATTTGGTACTACAGAATATTTAGCCTCTGCTTTAATTGATATGAAATTGCATTTAGCGGACCCAACTGATATTGATATCGATAAATTTGAACGTGAAACCTTAGATGAATTGGGTATGCCAAAAGAGCTACCTATGCGTCACAGAACACCGCAATTCGGGCATGTATTTTCTGGTGAAGGTTACGCCACGGCATATTATGGTTACATGTGGGCCGATGTATTAACAAGTGATGCGTCTGAAGCCTTTAGGGAAGCCGAAGGTGGTTTTTATGATAAAGAAGTTGCTGATAAATTGGTGAAATATTTATTTGCACCGCGTAACGCCATGGATCCTGCGGACTCCTATAGAATGTTTAGAGGACGAGATGCAAAAATTGATGCCTTAATGCGAGATCGAGGGTTCGCCGTACCAAAGAGCTAATTTTTTTTTCTCTACCAATAAATTGGGTTAATGATTTTCAATATTTTAACTGATAGATTTTCATTGAAAATATATCAGAAAGACAAGACTATATATTAACCCTAAATATAGAATAAAGCGTTTCGAATTATAACCATAGCATCGAATACAATATAAGATAATTAATTTGGTGCGCTACTAGAAAAACAATTCCTATGATTTTTATTGATAACGAGGGAAACACTAATCCAAAATTGAACTTAGCATTAGAAGAGTATGCCCTAAGACATTTTGATTCCTCTACCGATTATTTATTATTTTATATCAACGAACCATCCATTATCATTGGTCGTAACCAAAATACCTTAGAAGAAATTAACCAAGAATATATTGAGGCCAATGGCATTCATGTTGTTCGACGTATTTCGGGTGGTGGTGCCGTTTATCACGATTTGGGAAATCTCAATTTTAGTTTTATTACTAATCACGATGGAAAAAGCATCAGTAATTTTGAAAAATTTACTGCACCAGTAATCAGTGTTCTGAATGACATGGGAGTTGCTGCCGAATTGAAGGGTCGAAATGACATTTTGGTTGATGAGAAGAAAATTTCTGGAACGGCTCAATTTTCCACAGGTAAACGTATGATTAGTCATGGCACATTATTGTTCGACACCGATATGGGCGAAGTGGTAAAAGCGCTTCAAGTTAAAATGAGTAAAATACAGTCTAAAGGTCATAAATCCGTGAGAAGTCGTGTGGCTAATATAAGTGAGTTCTTAAAAGCCCCAATCACCATGGCGGAATTTAAAAAACAATTACTTATAGGTTTGTATGAAGCTAGTGAACCTTTTGAAACCTATAAGTTAACTCAAGCCGAATGGAAAGCAGTACATGAGTTAAAAGCCGAAAAATATGATTTATGGGATTGGAATTTTGGACGTTCCCCTAAATTTAATATTCAACGAAATAAGCGCTTTTCTATAGGTGAAATTGACCTTCGAATTTTTGTTGAAAAAGGATTAATTTCAGAATTTAAAATATTTGGAGATTTTTTTGGAAGACAACCCGTTTCTGAAATTGAAAATTTACTGATTGGTGTACCTTATGATAAACCTCAAATTAAAAATGTACTTAAAGACGTTTCCATTGAAAATTATTTTGGGCAATTTGAAAAGTTGGATTTTATAAATTTGGTGTACGGAAATGATTAGTTATTCATTTATAATACATAATAATAGATCATAAAAAAATGGCTAATTGCTCCGCCTAAGACGAATAAATGCCATATCACATGATTATAAGGAATACGCTCTATTATGTAGAAAATAATTCCGACCGTATAAAATAAACCACCTGCAGACAACCATAACATGCCTCCCGATCCGAGTGCTTCCGACACATTAGAAAGGTCTAAAACAATCAGCCAACCCATTACCAAATACAACAATGTTGAAGCAATTTCAAATCGGCCTGTAAAAAAGAGTTTTAAAATAACGCCAAAACTAGCAATTCCCCATACGGTCCAAAACAAAGGCCAACCCAAACTATCTGTAAGACAGATTAGTAAAACTGGCGTGTATGTACCAGCTATTAAGAAGTAAATACTAATATGATCAACAATTCTAAAATTATGTTTATACGTCTCGCCCTCTACCGCATGATAAATAGATGAAGCCATAAATAAAATTACAATAGATGCGCCGTAGATTATAACACTAAATAAATGCCAAGGTTTTGAATCATCTACATTAGTAATCAATAAAATTAAAGCAATAATACCTAGAAGTGCTCCAAAACCATGTGTCCAAGTATTAAGTTGTTCTTCGAGCCTGGTTTGAATTCGCATATCAACTTTTAGAATTAGAAGACGTCTTTGGTTTAGACCATTTATTTACACAAGCGTAAAAATCAATATTAAAAGCTGGTTCTTGGCGTTTTAGCCGTTCATTCCTAAAGGCGCGTTGTAAAATATCTTCAATTAAATAATCTTCTTCCTCAATGATAGGATCAAACTCTTTCTTCAAAGAAATATCAAACAACTTGGCAGTATTATTAAACCAAAATGCACGCCAACCACTTCGTAGTTCCTTAATAAGATCAAACGTTGTTTTGCCAGTTTGTCTATGAATTAATTTTACTAATATTTGACCTTCAGTTTTAGTCAATTTTTTTAATTCAGCAGAAAATTCGTCTTCAATATAATTCTGAATGATTTTAGCATAGCGTCTTTTATCGCTATTACGTTCTAATGCATTTAAGCGCTTTTGTAAATCTTCTAAACGCTCAGCCGCCAACTTTGCGTATGGATACACTTTTAAAGTTTTTCGTCTTAGAATTATATAGCGGATTCTAGACGCTTTGTCTTCAAATTTTAACCTCGGTAAAACCAAAACTTCGTTCAATTCTACAGCGGTAACAGGTATAGAATCCCCATCAATAATCATGTAATTCACTATTGTAGAATCTTGTTTAACAGGATCTTGCTGTCCATGCACTACAAAAGCAAATAATAAGGTTATGTAAACTATATACTTCATGAGTAATTATCATGCTAAAATCATTCCAAACAAGGTAACTTTTCGGCAATTTTCAAAATTATGAATTAATATATCCATAAACCTTAAATTCGTATTAATATTATTATTTTTAAGCAAAATTTTACACTTATGGCTAAAAAGCAACTACTAAATAAAAAGTCAATGGACTTTTTAGAAAAATATTTAAATAATGCCTCTCCTACAGGTTATGAATGGGAAGGCCAAAAAATCTGGATGGATTATCTAAAACCGTATGTGGACGAATTTATTACAGATACTTATGGTTCTGCCGTAGGTGTTATTAATCCAAAAGCGAAATACAAAGTGGTTATTGAAGGCCATGCGGATGAAATTTCTTGGTACGTAAATTATATTTCGGATAATGGTTTGCTATATGTGGTTAGAAACGGTGGCAGCGACCACCAAATTGCTCCAAGTAAATTGGTTAACATTCATACTAAAAATGGCATAGTTAAAGGTGTTTTTGGATGGCCAGCTATCCATACCAGAAATAAATCGAAAGAAGATGCACCGAAACCAGACAATATTTGCATTGATATTGGTGCTAAAGATAAAAATGAGGTCGAGGAAATGGGTGTACATGTCGGTTGTGTCATCACATACCCCGATGAATTTCATATTTTGAATAACGATAAATTTGTTTGTCGTGCTTTAGACAACAGAGTTGGAGGATTTATGATTGCCGAAGTAGCGCGTTTACTACATGAGAACAAGAAACAATTAGATTTTGGATTGTATATCACCAATTCTGTTCAAGAAGAAATCGGTTTACGTGGTGCACAAATGATTACTGAAACTATAAAACCAAACGTGGCTATTGTTACAGATGTAACGCACGATACCACAACACCAATGATTGAGCAGAAAAAACAAGGCTATGCTGAAATTGGCAAAGGTCCAGTTGTAGCTTATGCGCCTGCCGTACAACAAAAATTGCGTGATTTAATTACAGAAACTGCAGATGCCAAAAAGATACCGTTTCAACGCGCAGCTTTATCAAGAGCTACAGGTACAGATACCGATGCTTTTGCTTATAGTAACGGTGGTGTGGCTTCGGCACTGATATCTTTACCGTTGCGTTATATGCATACAACCGTAGAA
Organism: Winogradskyella bathintestinalis; assembly: GCF_030407435.1. Lineage (GTDB taxonomy): Bacteria > Bacteroidota > Bacteroidia > Flavobacteriales > Flavobacteriaceae > Winogradskyella > Winogradskyella bathintestinalis. Next base: position 252,693 of record NZ_JASDDK010000003.1, on the reverse strand, counting down.
ATGGTGCACAAAGACGATGTAGAAAACGTTATTACATTAATTTATGAAACCTTGCTTAACATAAAAGACGGAGAGACTTTTAGTTATTTCGATTAACTACAACAAACCTCAAAAGTTAGTGCATACTGAACTCATGTCTGTATCAAACTTTTGAGGTTTTTTAATTTTATGGACGAATATCTTGACATCGTTGATAAATCTGGAAAACCAACAGGACAAATCGCTTTAAAATCTGAGGCGCATTCCAAAGGTTTATACCATAATACAGTTCATGTTTGGTTGTATACCTCTAAAGCCGAAATATTATTACAACAACGCTCGCATAAAAAAACGATCTACCCACTGCTTTGGGACGTTTCAGTTGCTGGCCACATTGATGCTGGTGAAACTTTTATTGAAGCTGCACTAAGAGAAACTAAAGAAGAAATAGGATTACGATTAGAACCAAATGATCTAAAACATATTGGTGTTTTTCTTCATGAAACGAGTTATGCTGACGGTCAGATCCAAGACAATGAATTTCATCAGGTTTTTATCGCTGAATTAAAAACTCCACTAAATCAACTAAATATTCAAGAAGCGGAAGTTGAAGCGCTAAAGTTAGTTTCACTTGAAGAATTTAAAATACTTTTAGAAAATAGCAAGACTAATAATCACTTTGTAACAAACAATGCAGATTATTACAAATTCATATCAAAAACCATTACTAAAAAACATAAATTATGAATTTAATACTCATTGCAATTGCTCCAATTCTTGCTATTATTACTTACATTTATGCACAAGATAAATATGAAAAAGAGCCAAAAGGTTTACTAATTTTAAATTTTTTTCTTGGTGCCATCGTAAGTATAATTCTTGTTTTTATTTTATATGCATTTACGGGCCGATTCATTCCTATAACTGACAAATACAATGTAGGACAACAATTTATACAAGCATTCATCGTTGTTGCTTTATCAGAAGAATTCAGCAAATATATCATCGTTAAATACTTTGCACAAACCAAAAAAGCCTTCAATGAACCGTATGATGGTATCATTTATGCCGTAATGGTTTCCATGGGTTTTGCGTGTACAGAGAACATTATGTATGTTATCAATGGTGGTTATCAAACTGCTATTTTAAGGGCTTTTACAGCAGTTCCTGCTCATGCGACATTCGGTATATTAATGGGGTATTTCATGGGAAAGGCTAAATTCTCAAAATATAGATTTGTACTTAATATGGCGGGATTATTTTTGGCCGTACTGTTTCATGGTGCTTATGATTTCTTCCTATTTATCAATTTTATTCCAGGCATTTCTATTGGTGCATTTGTTTCTTTAATTATCGGAATCGCATTATCTCGAAAAGCGATAAAACGCCATCAAAAAGATTCAAATTTTAAATCTTTGTGAAATTCATAAAATAAACCTTTATAATTTCATATTTTGCCATGAATTTAATGATTACCTACTAATTATTTAATATACTCAATTCTATGTACAAAATAAAAGTTAGCGATAACCAAACTTTTAATATTTCAGAGAAAAGCTTGGAATCCTTAGACATTGTAGTCACTTCTACTAATGACTTCCATATTTTACATGATAACACCTCTATAAAAGCTGAAATTGTAAAGAGTGACTTTAACAATAAAATGTATTCCATCAAAGTGAATAACAATACTTATGAAGTAGATATTTATAATGCTTTAGACCAACAAATTGAAGCTTTAGGTTTTGAAATCGGAGCATCAAAAAAAGTGACAGATATTAAAGCACCAATGCCAGGGCTAATTTTAGAAATTTATGTAACGGAGGGCCAAGAAGTAAAAGAAAACGATCCTTTATTAATTTTAGAAGCCATGAAAATGGAAAATGTTATTCATTCCCCTAGAGAAGGAAAAATTAAATCCATACATGTAAAACAAGGCGAAACTGTAGATAAAAATTCACTTTTGATTGAGTTTGAAACTAAAATATAATTGTTTTCTATCCTGCAACCTTTTTGGTGACTTAGCGAAGTCGAAGTCAAAATATTGTAAATATTAAATATAATGAGATTCCCATTTTCATGGGAACGAAAAATTAAAATTTTTCATGAAAAAAATACTAATAGCAAACCGAGGAGAAATCGCCATTAGAGTTATGCGAACTGCAAAGAAAATGGGCATTAAAACAGTTGCTGTTTTTTCTGAAGCCGATCGTAATGCACTTCATGTAAAATATGCGGACGAAGCGGTTTGTATCGGTCCGGCACCATCTAACGAATCTTATTTAAAAGGTGACAAAATTATTGAAATTTCAAAATCACTTAATGTCGATGCTATTCATCCAGGATACGGATTTCTAAGTGAAAATGCTGATTTTGCAGAATTGTGTGAATCCAATAATATCATTTTTATCGGCCCACGTTCTAAAGCCATAAAAGTGATGGGTAGTAAATTAGCGGCGAAAGACACGGTTAAAGCTTACGATATACCAATGGTTCCAGGTACAGATGAAGCCATTACCGATATTCCGGAAGCTAAAAAAATAGCGAAAGACATCGGATTTCCTATTCTCATCAAAGCCTCCGCTGGAGGTGGTGGAAAAGGCATGCGAATTGTAGAAAAAGAATCGGAATTTGAATCACAAATGGATAGAGCTATCAGTGAAGCTAAAAATGCGTTTGGCGATGGCTCTGTTTTTATAGAGAAATATGTAGCATCACCAAGGCATATCGAAATCCAAGTGATGGCAGATACGCATGGAAGAGTTATTCACTTATTTGAGCGCGAATGTTCTATTCAACGGCGCCATCAAAAGGTAGTAGAAGAAGCACCTTCGGCAGTTTTAACGCCAGAACTAAGAGAAAAAATGGGACAAGCAGCCATTAATGTGGCACGTTCTTGTGATTATGTAGGAGCTGGAACTGTAGAATTTCTTTTAGATGAAAATCTGAATTTTTATTTCTTAGAAATGAATACCAGACTTCAGGTCGAGCACCCTGTTACAGAATGGATTACAGGAGTAGATTTGGTAGAACTTCAAATTAAAGTAGCGCGAGGAGAAAAATTAGATATTCAACAGCACGATTTAAAAATTAACGGTCACGCCTTAGAACTTAGAGTTTACGCAGAAGACCCAATGAACGATTTTCTGCCGAGTGTAGGAAATCTAGAAACTTACCAATTACCTGAGGGAGATAAGATTAGAGTCGATAACGGTTTTGAGGAAGGCATGGACATTCCGATTTATTACGACCCAATGCTCTCTAAACTCATTACTTATGGGGAAACACGAGAGGAAGCCATTGAGATAATGATTAAAGCCATTGACAATTATCATATTAAAGGAGTAGAAACGACCCTGTCTTTCGGACGTTTCGTTTGTGAGCATGATGCCTTTAGAAGTGGTAACTTTGACACTCATTTTGTAAAAAAGTACTACTCACCTAGTCTTTTAGAAGAACAACATAAATTAGAAGCTGAAATTGCAGCAAAAATTGCATTGAGGCATTATTTAGGGGAACGTAAAATTTTACGAGTACCGAACTAGTCTTAAGCATTTAGTGTAAAACAAATTTTAAAAAATGCAACTTTGCATCTTTGCTTCTGATCGTAATCGGAATTGCGAGAAAAAAAAGCCAGAATACTACAAACATGAACGATAAAATAAAAACCCTAAACGAAAAACTAGCATTAGCTAAACTAGGAGGAGGTCAATCTAGAATAGACAAACAACACCAAAAGAAAAAACTCACTGCAAGAGAACGCGTGATGTATTTATTAGACGAAGGTTCATTTGAAGAAATCGGAGCATTGGTTACTCATAGAACCAAAAGTTTTGGTATGGATAAACAAGTTTTCTATGGCGATGGTGTGGTTACGGGTTACGGAACGGTTAACGGTAAATTAATTTACGTATTTGCACAAGATTTTACAGTTTTTGGTGGATCATTGTCTGAAACTCATGCTGAGAAAATCTGTAAAATTATGGATATGGCGGTTAATGTTGGCGCACCAATTATAGGACTCAATGATTCTGGTGGAGCACGTATTCAAGAAGGCGTGCGTTCTTTGGCTGGTTATGCGGATATTTTTTACAGAAATGTTCAAGCTTCTGGTGTAATTCCTCAAATATCGGCAATTATAGGCCCTTGTGCTGGTGGTGCGGTTTATTCCCCAGCGATGACTGATTTCACCTTGATGGTTCAAGATACCAGTTATATGTTTGTTACAGGACCAAATGTCGTGAAAACGGTGACTAACGAAGAAGTGACGAGTGAAGAATTAGGCGGTGCAAGCGTGCATTCCTCTAAATCTGGTGTGGCTCATAAAACTTCTACTAATGATGTGGAATGTTTAGAAGATATAAAAAAATTATTGAGCTATTTACCACAAAGTAATAAAAGAAAAGCGGAGGATCTTCCGTTTGAACTTAAAGACGAAGTGAGAGAATCCCTGACAACTATTGTTCCAGAGAATCCAAATAAACCTTACGACATGCATCAAGTGATCGAAGGTATTATAGATGAAAATTCCTTCTATGAAATCCATAAAGATTATGCAGAAAATATTATTGTAGGTTTTGCACGTTTGGGTGGAAAAAGTGTCGGAATTGTAGCAAATCAACCCATGTTTCTGGCAGGGGTTTTAGATGTGGATAGCTCTAAAAAAGCGGCACGTTTTGTACGTTTTTGCGATTGCTTTAATATTCCGTTATTAGTCTTGGAAGATGTCCCTGGATTTTTGCCAGGAACTGACCAAGAGTGGAACGGTATTATTGTAAATGGGGCAAAACTGCTATATGCCTTCAGTGAAGCTACTGTACCAAGAATTACGGTGATTACCAGAAAGGCGTACGGAGGAGCTTACGATGTAATGAATTCTAAACACATTGGCGCAGACATGAATTTTGCCTGGCCAAATGCCGAAATCGCTGTGATGGGAGCTAAAGGTGCCGCCGAAATTATATTTAAACGCGAAATTTCAAAAGCGGAAGACAAAGATGCCAAATGGAAAGAAAAAGAAGCCGAATACGCGGAATTGTTTGCCAATCCATATAGCGCAGCCGAACGTGGTTTTGTAGATGATGTTATTTTGCCACAACATACGCGACGTAAATTGATAAAAGCCTTTGGTATGTTGGAGAATAAGGAAATTGCTAAGCCGAATCGCAAACACGGAAATATTCCGCTTTAAATTAAAAAGAATTAAATAAAGAAACCTCACAGATTTTGAAAACCTGTGAGGCTTTTATTTTTTGTTAATTATGTAATATTAAAATTCTTTCTAATTACTAAATCTTAGCCTGAAACGTATATAAATCGTAATAACGCCCTTCAACTTTTAATAATTCATTGTGTGTTCCTCGTTCGGCTATTCGTCCATTTTCTATAACTAAAATCTGATCTGCTTTTTTAATAGTACTTAAGCGGTGCGCAATAACGATGGTCGTTCTATTATTGGTTAATTCTGACAAACTTTTCTGAATTAAACCTTCACTTTCGGTATCTAAATTAGAGGTGGCCTCATCTAAAATTATAATCTTAGGATCTGCTAATATTGCTCTAGCAATAGCCAGTCGTTGCCGTTGACCTCCAGATAACTTCACACCACGTTCGCCAATTAAAGTTTCTAAACCATTATCGAAACGATCTGTAAACTCATTAACATAGGCTGTTTTTATAGCATGTTGTAGTTGTGCTTCTGTGGCATTTGGTCTCGGAAACATAATATTTTCTCGGATGGTGCCTTCAAATAAAAATTCATCTTGAAGCACCACACCTAAGTGCTTTCTAAAACTACTGAGTTTTACTTTAGATAAATCCTTACCATCAATCGTAATTATACCAGAATCAGGATTTAAAAATGTGGCGGATAGACCAGCAATTGTAGATTTACCAGAACCCGAACTACCTACCAACGCAATAACAGATCCTGATGGAGCGTCGAAATTGATATCGTGTAATACAGGTTTTCCTTTTTCATAAGAAAACGATACATTTTTAAATTTTATATCGCCTTTTATATTTTCCAACTCTAACACTCTGCCTACTTGTTCATCTTCAGTGGCTAAATTCATCAATTCTTCCGTTCTATCTAAACCCGCTAATGCTTCAGTTAATTGACTACCAATATTACTCATTTGCACAATGGGTGCAATCATAAAACCTAAAACTAAAGTGAAAAATAGAAAGTCACCGGTTGTCATACTTTGATCAATCATATAATAACCTCCAATTCCCATTATTCCTGTGGTAGCAATACCAATTAAAAATGTTGAAGAACTAGTCATTAATGCAGTTGCTGTTAAACTCTTTTTTACATTTTGATATAATCGCTCCACCCCTACTTCAAATGTTTTGTTCTCTTGTTCTTCTGCATTAAAGGCTTTTATGACTCGCACACCTGCTAGCGTTTCAGTTAATCTACCTGTAACTTCCGCATTAATTTTTCCACGACTTCTAAAAATAGGTCGTATATATTTAAAAGCTTTTAAAGCCACAATTCCGAAAATCGATAGGGGAACAAATACAAATAGAGTCATCCAGGCGTTTAGGTTAATTAGTATCACTAAAGAAACAATAGCCGTAAAAGTGCCACCAACTAGTTGAACCAATCCTGTTCCGATTAAATTCCGAACCCCTTCTACATCGGTCATAATTCTTGAAACTAAAGCTCCGGATTTTGTATTATCAAAAAAACTTATTGGTAAGGAAAGTACTTTCTTTTGAACTTGAGCGCGTAATTCTGAAATTAAGTATTGCGCTTGAACACTTAAAATTCGTGTTAATAAAAATGATGTGACAGCTTGAACCAGTATAGCAGCAATGACGATGCCGATAAGTGTATAGAGTCCATCAAAATCTTTATTTGGAACAACACCATCTAATAGAACTTTACTTTGCCATGGTAAAATAAGTCCTGATAAACTGCGGATAACAATAAGTATTAAACCAATAAAAACTAAATTACGCCTAGGCCAAATTATGGTTTTAAAAGCTGTTGCTATGGTAACTTTTGGCTTATCGGACTTAGGTCTTTTAGTGGTATCTCGTAGATGCTGCATACGTATTTAAAGTTTGCGTAAAGATACGTTTACAAATTGCTATTAAAACAATCGATCCGTTAGAACTTTAATCTAGTAAACGTCTATGATAAGTAATTTGACCTAAATGATAGGCTAAATGCATGGTTAAGTGAATTAAAAAATATTCTGCAGTCATCGGTTCTTCTAGCTCACGTCGGTTGTATGCTTTTTTTAAATCTTCCTCAGTTAATTTTTCTAATGTGTTTTCTACTATAATTATCGTCTCTTCAACTTGTCGTATGAGTTCTGATTTAGAAACATTTCTCAAGGTAAATTCTAATTCACGCTGTCTCTTATATCCAGAATTTCCAAAGGTTGCTCCAATAAAATGATTTAGGTTACCAATTAAATGAAGACATAAGGTACCAGCTGAATTAGTCAGGGAACCCTTAATTTTCCATAAATTAGATTCGTCTTTATATTGCTTTATTTCTTCAATTAATTTATTAAGATCTCTTTTATATAGTTTTATTAGTGTGTCGGTAATCATAGTATATAGTTCTTATATATTAATATATGATTATAAAATACAATCCATCCAAAAATAGGTGATAAATCACTTATTTTTGCGCAATGCAAAATGAAAAAACATCCCAATTAGAATTTGTGGTCTTAATGGCAGCATTAATGTCCATAGTAGCCTTATCAATTGATGCGGTTTTACCGGCATTGCCATTAATTGGAGAGCATTTAAACTTAATTGATTCTTCAAAAACTCCACAATTAATTACATTCATATTTTTAGGACTAGGCTTTGGACAACTTATTTTTGGTCCATTATCAGATAGTTTTGGCCGTAAGCCAATCGTATATGTAGGTTTTATCCTATTTATTATTGCTTCTATCATTTGTGTTACCACTAAAAGTTTTGAAATGATGTTGTTCGGTCGTGTTTTACAGGGCATTGGTTTAGCGGCGCCAAGAACCATGAGTATAGCCATGATTAGAGATTCTTACGATGGTGACTATATGGCGAAAATAATCTCTGTGGTGGTTATGGTATTTATTTTGGTTCCTGTTGTGGCTCCTACTTTAGGACAATTTTTAATGAATAATTACAACTGGAAATTTATATTTACATTCACTTTGGTTTTTGGGGTACTGGTGATGATATGGTTTTGGTTAAGACAGCCTGAAACATTAAAAGATAAGTATAAAATTCCCTATCGACTTTCCATTTTCAAAACTGGAACCATTCAATTTCTAAAAATAAAATCAGCTGTAATTTACACATTACTGTCTGGGTTTATAACTGGGTCTTTTATGGTATATCTTAGTACATCTCAACAAATATTTGAAAAGCAGTATAATTTAGCCGAGGAATTTCCGCTTATTTTTGCTAGCCTAGCTATTTCGGTCGGTTTGGCTACTTTTTTAAATAGTCAATTGGTGGTAAGGTTTGGAATGAAACGAATTGTGCATGTGGCTATGCTATGTTTCATACTTACATCCTTAATTTTCATTATACTCTTTTATTCTGGTAATAATCCTAGTATTGAAGTTTTAATTGTCTTTTTTGCGCTTCAATTTTTCTGTATTGGCTTTTTATTTGGAAATCTACGAGCCTTAGCAATGCAGCCTATGGGACATATTGCTGGTATAGGCTCAGCGCTAAATGGATTTATTTCTACGGTAATGGCTGTACCAATTGCAAATTTTATAGGGAGTTATGTAAAAAATTCTGTGACCCCTTTATTCGTTGGTTTTTTAGTATGTGGATTAATTTCTTTGGCATTGTTTTATATTAATAATCAAAGCGTTAGAAAGGTATTAAGAACGGCGTAAGTTGGATTTTATATTATGTTTATAGAAAATTCACGTCATATTTCAAACCTAAAAAATCTCCAAACCTCCCTTACCTTCTCTAATGACTTCTGGCGGTTCAACCGATAAGTCTATAATAGTAGAAGCTTCGTTATCTCCGAATCCGCCATCTATTACCAAATCGACTAAATTATCCCATTTCTCTAGGATTAAAGAAGGGTCCGTGGTGTATTCTAAAACATCATCTTCATCTCTGATTGAAGTGGAAACAATAGGATTTCCCAAGGCGGAAACAATAGCTAGAGCTATAGAATTATCTGGCACTCTAATACCCACCGTTTTTCGCTTTTTAAACGGATTTGGCAAATTTTTAGAACCTGGAAGAATAAACGTATAAGGCCCTGGTAATGCCCTTTTCAAAATTTTAAATGTTGTAGTGTCTATTTGTTTTACGTAATCACTAAGATTGCTTAAATCTTCACAAACAAAAGAAAAATTCGATTTTTCAAGCTTTACACCTTTAATTAATGCGATCCGCTCTAAGGCTTTTATATTGGTAATATCGCAGCCCAAACCATATACAGTATCTGTCGGATAGATTACTAATCCTCCTCCTTTCAAAATTTTAACAACTTTTTGAATTTCCTTGGGATTAGGGTTCTCTGGATATATTTTAATGAATTCAGCCATAATAACAATCTTACAAATACGTTTACAAAGTAAGTATTTTTTTCAATAAGTAGGAATACATGGCGTATTTAAAAAATGTAATTATCCTACAAGTGTGCTTCCTTTCTTTATTCTCATGCACGTAAAATGACACTGATAACGAAATAATTACATCATAAGATTCTTCTGAAATCTATGAAGAACTGAATTATATACTGATGAAGGCCATGGTTGGGTTGGACTAAATCTAATGGATAGCACCTTGAAAATAAAATTAATAAAAACTTAATTATAGCAAGTTATTCCCTCATAATTTGAAGTTTGGCAAAACGAAGCAATAACTTTTTAGTATCACCTTTTTGAAATTTAATTTCGGCCTTAGCATCTGCTCCCTTTCCTTCTAATTTTATGACTTCACCTCTACCAAAACGTTGATGATTTACTTTACTACCCACTTCTAATTTAGTATTTAAGGTATCGCTATCGCTTTCAGCTTCACTTACAGGCACCATTTTTTTAGGTGCACTTATCTCAAAATTTTCAGGTTTAGATTTTGTTTTCTTTTTCGGCATTTTTGCTGTTTTTGGTTTTGCAAATCGGACTTTGTTAGGTGCAATATCTCCAAATATGGAAGCATCTAACATGGGATTAAATCGTTCTTTTAATGGGGTTGTAATATTCACGAACTCATCATCTATTTCTTCAATAAAACGGCTAGGTTCTGCGTCAATCAATTTTCCCCAGCGATATCTAGATAAGGTATATGTTAAATAAGCTTGTTTTTCAGCTCTCGTTAAAGCTACATAAAATAAGCGACGTTCTTCTTCTAGCTCACTTCGGGTATTCATGCTCATGCCACTAGGAAATAAATCTTCTTCCATCCCTACTATAAACACATGGCCAAATTCTAATCCCTTAGCTAAGTGAATGGTCATTAATGCCACATGGTCAGGATCACCTTTATCTGCATCTAAATCCGTTGCTAAAGCTACATCTTCTAAAAACTCAGCCAATGAATCACCTGCATCTGCTAGTTCCAGTTGGCCTTCAACAAAATCTTTAATACCATTCAGCAGTTCCTGAACGTTATCTAATTTAGTGATTCCTTCTGGCGTACCGTCTTTTCCTAATTCTCTTATTAAACCACTTGTTTTAGTAACATGTTCTGCTAAATCGAATGCATTTGCTGTTTGATTCATCACTTTGTAACTTTCTATCAATGTTACAAAGTCGCGCAGTTTATTTTTTGTGCCATTATTGATATTTATAGAAATCGAATCAATAGTTTTAATGACATCATAAATTGTTTTATTTGACGCATTTGCTTCAACAATTAAACGATCTACGGTGGTTTGACCTATACCTCTAGCAGGATAATTAATAACACGCTTTAAGGCTTCTTCATCTGCTTGATTCAATATTAAGCGCAAATAAGCAGTGACATCTTTAATTTCTTTTCGTTGATAAAACGATAACCCGCCATAAATTCTATATGCAATATCTCGTTTTCGCAACGCATCTTCAATAGCTCTCGATTGGGCATTGGTACGATACAATACTGCAAAATCACTATTTTGAAGTTGATGGTTCATCTTGGTTTCCCAAATAGTACTTGCCACAAAACGACCTTCATCTCCATCGGTCATAGCACGATGAACAATAACCTTTTCACCAATATCATTGGCTGTCCAAACAATTTTATCGAGTTTGGTTTTATTGTGCTCAATGACCGAATTCGCCGCACCAACAATATTTTTGGTGGAACGGTAATTCTGTTCTAATCGATACATTTTTACATCATCGTAATCTTTTTGAAAATTTAGAATATTATTGATGTTTGCTCCACGGAAGGCATAGATACTTTGTGCATCATCACCCACCACACAGATATTTTGAAAACGATCAGCCAAAGCCCTAACAATTAAATACTGAGAGTGATTGGTATCTTGATACTCATCTACTAAGATATAGCGGAATTTATTTTGGTATTGTGCTAAGACATTAGGAAAACGAGTTAAGAGTTCATTCGTTCTTAATAATAAATCATCAAAATCCATAGCGCCAGCCTTAAAGCAGCGATCGACATATTCTTTGTAGATTTCTCCTATTCGTGGTCGTCTTGCCATGGCATCGGCTTCCATCAATTCCGGATTTTTAAAATAGGCTTTTACCGTTATTAGACTGTTTTTATAAGAAGAAATACGGCTATAGACTTGTTTAGTCTTGTATATATCTTTATCGAGTCCCATTTCTTTAATAATAGAACCCATTAATTTTTGTGAATCTTGCGTATCGTAAATGGTAAAATTACTTGGATAACCTAAATGATGACCTTCAAAGCGTAAAATTTTTGCAAAGACTGAGTGGAATGTTCCCATCCACAGATTTTTAGCTTCGCTATCACCTACAATATCGGCAATTCTACCTTTCATTTCTTTGGCCGCTTTATTCGTAAAAGTCAATGCCAAAATATTAAAAGAATCCACACCTTTACTCATTAAATAAGCGATGCGATAAGTTAATACACGAGTTTTACCAGAACCAGCTCCAGCAATGATAATCATTGGGCCATCTACCTGAATTGTGGGTGCTAATTGTGCGTCATTAAGTTGACTGAGATACTTTTCCAAGCTAATTTTTTTTGAAGCTGTAAAATTACGGATAGTCTTATAGTTTTCCGCATTGAAATGAGATATTTTCTAAAAAACGTTTTGTTTCTCGCCTTCTAGATGACCTTTTTCTGTAACTCTATCCTTAATAATAATTAAAGAGACAATGGGATTTCGAACTGAACCAATTTTCGAAGAAGTATTCTCAAAATTCGGCTAAATGGCTTAAATAATACTTGTTACATTTACTTATAATTTAGAGTATCAAATTATTACTTAATTTTAAGTAAAGTAAAACTCTAACTTATAAATGTTAATAATTTTAAAACTAAATTTAAATTACTAATGCATTTTCAATTTAATTATCCTGCTCTCCATCTCCAGTCATTGCGGACAACAATCCTGCTTTTATATTTAGCCAAACATAATTGAAAACAGATTTGGTAACATCGCGTTCTACGGATTCTGCCTGTCCGTAACGAAATTCTTTCTTATCATCTTGACTGTCTTTAGAAACAAATAAATTAGCTATTGTAGATAAAAATTTATTTTTCTCTTCACCATCCTTTTTTAATATTGACACTTCAAAATCATCATATTTCATTTTTAAATCGATATGAGACGTACTAGGATTTCCACTAATGGTAAAATAAGTTTGTTCCAATTCACCATTGAGATCCACATTGAGATTAGGTTGTGTAAACTGATCCATATGCAAAGCGTTAAACACTCCTAAATCTGCTTTAAACACAAATTGGTCTGTGGTATCTGCCACTTTAAAATTCCAATTAACCTCCACCGGTGAATTGTCCATAAACATGGTATTCACCTTAATTCTAGTCTCATCGTTTCCAAACGTATTTCCTAAATTTGAAATTGTAGCATTCATATCTAAAAAATCTAAGCGCCCTGCAGGTTTGTCTGATTTAACTTTCTCTAAGTACGATATTTTCCCATCCGCTATTTTTAGCGTATCCACACCTAATTTAAAATTCAAATCTCTCAACATCTTTCCGTATAAGGGCTTATAAGTGGTATCGTCAGCGACTAATTTATCTCTATATATCTCAGTTTCTGGAGAATTAAAAAGAACTTCTTTAGATTTAAAATAGAATTCCTCAGCAGTATTAAAACCGAAATCCATATTAGAAAATATCACTTCTTTTACCTGAACATTAAAATGATCGCGTTCAGTTTTTAAAATCTTAGAATACTCAGTGGTATTGTATTTAGTTTTTAATTTGAAATGTTTTAAAGACAACTTATCATTAGTTACATGAACCGAATCTGCATATAATTTATCATATTCATTAGTGGCCCATTGTAAATTTTTAGCCGCTAAATTAAAATCGCTATAGTTAAATTTATTTTTGGTTATGGAGGCTTCAGGATTGATTTTAATGTCCTTTAATTCAAAATTAAGTTTAGGAATACTTAGAATCGTGGAATCGGTATTGTAATTGGTAATTAAAATATCCGCATTATTAATGTTTATTTTTTCAATATTAATAATTTGATTTATATTCTCTAGAAAGCCACTTTTATAATCGTCATTCTTCACTACAGGGTTATGCTTATACTTGGCTACCAACTGGTTTACAATTAATGTTTCAACCGAAATTTTATCGTTCATTAAAAAATTCCAATAACTAATCTCATTAATTTCAATAGTATTCAACGTTGCATCTAGAATAGTTTTTTGAGTGGTTTCCCCAATAACCATTACTTTTGGTGCTATCATCTCTAAATTGCCTGTCCAAATATTGGCATCAACCGATTCATATTTTATCTTAACAGACTTAGGTAACTTCTCGATAGCGGTGGTTATTTTATTTTCTATAACTATATTTACTACAAAGGTTGTTATCAATATAACCGTTAATACAATAGCTATTATTACCCCAATTTTTTTATACTTTTTATTCATAGTTTAACGATATATTTTTAGAATCTTCAAAATAATTTAACTTTACAAATTCGTGATTGAATTTACATAATAGGTTATGAAATTCTTAACCAATAACAAATAAATCTTAACCCAACCAAATAAAACCAGTTTTAATGGATATTGATAATATTATAGAACTCATTTTTAGTATTGCTCCCGCTCTTATTGTTGGCGCGATTGCTTATTACTTCTTTAAACAACATATAGAAAACGAGAACAGCAGAAGGCGATTTCTACTACAAAAAGATTTACAAAAGGAAACGTTCCCCTTACGCTTACAAGCCTACGAACGCTTGGCACTTTTCTTAGAACGCATTTCACCTTCTAAATTACTAACTAGAGTAAATCCAACATCTTCATTGAAAGAAGATTATGAAAGTTTACTTATAGCAACAATTGAACAGGAATTTGAACATAATTTATCACAGCAAATTTATGTTAGTGACCAATGTTGGTCAATTGCCCAAGCCGCTAAAAATGCCACTATTCAGTTAATTAGAAAATCTACAATGCTAGAGCAAACTGACACAGCAAATAAATTACGTGAAGTGGTATTAACTGAACTTATGAACAAACCAGCACCAAGCAAAGCTGCACTTGCTTTTATTAAACAAGAAGTCAGTGAGATGTGGTAGATTAAGTTGTAGCTTAAAATTGAAAGTTATAAAATAATACTAATAATTGAAGTTTACGTAAAACGACATTTCCTAAATGACGAAAGGAACGCAATTGGTAATTAAAGCTATCGACTTTTCAGAGCTCTATTTAATGCACCATAAATGCTTTCAAGGTTTCCTCATAAATAGTCTCATACATAGGCACAATATTATGTAAATCGAATTTTTTAGACTGTGCTTTAGCATTAAGTTTAAACTGATTTAAAGTTTCAATATCAGATAATATTTTAATTGCATTGGCAGACATATCTTCTACTGCTCCAACTTCACTTAAATATCCTGAAAAATTATCCTTATTAACTTCCGATAAACCACCAGAATTTGTAGAAATCACAGGCACGCTACTAGCCATAGCTTCTAAGGCTGCTAAACCAAAACTTTCGGTTTGTGAAGGCAATAAAAATAGATCACTAAAACATAGAATTCGATCTATTTCATTACTGTTTCCTAGAAAAATTACACGTTCAGAAATTCCTAATTCTTCAACCAATTGCTCTGCTCCTTCTTTTTCTGGCCCTTCACCAACTAACATTAATTTTGCTGGCAATTCTTTTTGAATATTATTGAAAATTTTAATCACATCAGGAATACGTTTCACTTTCCTAAAGTTACTAATATGCGTAATTATACGTTCGTCATCAGCTGCCATCATTTGGCGTTGACAATCTGTAAATTTTGGCTGATGCTTTTCTAAATCGATAAAATTGGGTACGACATGAATGTCCTTTTTAATATCAAATAAACGCATAGTATCCTTCTTCAAACTTTCCGAAACAGAAGTTACGGCATCAGATTTATTGATACTAAAAGTTACTGCAGGCTTGTAAAATGGATGACTCCCTACTAAGGTAATATCCGTTCCATGCAAGGTAGTAACTATGGGAATTAGAATCCCTTCATCCTTAAGCATTTGTTGTGCCATATAAGCAGCATAAGCATGAGGAATAGCATAATGTACATGCAACAACTCTATACCATGTAACTTTACCATATCCACTAATTTACTCGATAATGCCAACTCATAAGGTTGGTATAAAAACAAAGGATATTCTGGGACATGGACTTCGTGAAAATGAACATTGTTACTTAATAATTCTAAACGTACAGGTTGACTGTAAGTTATAAAATGAATTTCGTGTCCTCGCTTAGAAAGTTCTAAACCTAATTCTGTAGCGACAACTCCACTTCCTCCAAACGTTGGGTAACAAACTATTCCTATTTTCATTGATAAGTTTTAAGTATTTAAAATTTTAAACCTGTTTAAAGGTTCGTATTGAGATAAAGTCGTGAATTCGCTAAATTCCTTTCTTCAATTTTAAAATAAGTTGCTTTATAATGTAAACTTTTTAAAGTTAGTTTTTTCATAGATGTACGACTCTAACTTTAAGTACTTTTTAACGTATATCTTTTAGCATTTTCTTCCGAGGACCTTGTAGGTTATAAATGTTTTATTCTATAATGGCCTCGTAAATTAAGCGTTGAATCTCCGTTCTGATATTTTCTCTGAGTAATAAGTTCTTACCAGCTTGAGGATAAGTTCTATTAGCTAAAAATATATATACAATTTCTTCTTCTGGATCGGCCCAAGCATATGTTCCTGTAAAACCTGAATGTCCAAAACTAGACATAGAAAGACATCCACAAGTTGGTCCTTCTTCACCCAGCTGTGGTTTATCAAAGCCAACACCTCTTCTGTTGTTATTTCCGCAGTAATAACAGTAATTAAATTTATCTACAGTATCATTTTCAAGATAGCGTTTTCCACCATAAAAGCCCTTTTGTAGATACATTTGCATAATTTTTGCAACATCATTAGCATTACTAAAAATACCAGCATGTCCTCCTACTCCATTTTGCATTGCCGCTCCCATATCATGTACGTAACCATGCACTTTACTATAGCGAAAATAGTTGTCGATCTCAGTTGGTACAATATTTTTAAGACTGAATTTTTTCCGCGGATTATACGTTGTGTAATTTGCTCCTAAAGATTTATAAAATCGATCTTCAACAATTTCACTTAAAGGTTTACCGTAAAAATCCTCTAAATAATCACTCAATATATAATAAGGTAAATCACTATAACGATAACGCAAGCTCGATAATAAATCACTTTCCTGAATAATTTTTTGAATAGAATCCTTATAATCATTTCGCATAAAAAGCGTATTGGTCACTTCTATTTCGAAACCTTTAGTTTTAGATTTTCTGTAATATTTAGGGTCTGGCTTCTTAGTTAACGAATCTAAAGTAGCATAGTAAAAAGGAATCCATGGTTTAAGCTGTGCATAATGCGACAACATCTTTTTAAGGGTTACGTTCTTTTTATTCGTGTTTTTGTAAACTGGCATTAATTTGCTCAATTTATCATCTAACGATAAAGAACCTTTTTCCTCAAGCTCCATTAAAACTGGTAATGTCGCTAATATTTTAGTTAGAGAGGCCACATCGTAAAGATCATCAAAATCAACTTTATTCGTTTTGGCGTAGGTATGATAACCAAAATTTTTATTGTAAATCACTTTACCTTTTCGTGCGACTAACAGCTGGATTCCGGGTGTCATTTTTCCATCGATAGCAAAATTAGCAACAGAATCTAACCGACGTAACAATTTTGAATCCATGCCTACGCGCTCTGGTAAACCATAACTTAAATTCATTAAAGAATTATAGGCTATACCAGTACCGACTGGAAAAAATGCTCCAGTACTCACAGGTAATTTTCCCTTTGCAGCAATTGCACCAAAAACAAGCTGAGCCGATTTTTCTTGAGCTATTTTACTATTCTGATAACTCATTACAATACCTTCAATGTTTTCAATAGACAATAAATCATTTAAGGCATAAGGTCTAGCAAAAACATCTAGAATAACGGTATTAGTCCTCGCAATTTCATATAACCAAGCCATGTCTTTTTGAGAAAACTGAAAATCCTTCCAAGGATTTGCGTTAGATCTGTGAAATCCAATGATTACAGTATTATAATTCTGAAGCTTTGTGATAATTTCATCTAACTTATCTGCTTTTATCTCATGAACTTTGGTGTACTTCTTCAATTCTTCTAAAAATATAGAACCGTCGTCATCACCAAGTGTTACATACGCTATCTTTTTTGTTTCTAAGTCTCGAAGTGGTAATAATGAATTGGTATTTTTTACTACCGTAATAGCATTTTCCATGAGCTCCTCATAAAGTGCATCATCTTTAATTCTATTTAAATCGTTTTCTAAATTGTAAATACCAATTGGTGAATAATTATGAAGACCAACTTTATATTTCGCCATTAATATTTTCTTAACTGAATGTGCTAATCGTTCTTCAGTAATTGTTTTATTATTATATGCTTCAACAAATTTGGCGATGCCTTTTTCAGGATCTTCAGACATCAACATAACGTCATTACCGGCCAAAAATGCCATTAAATCTATTTCGCCTCCTTTAACTAGACTCTTCGTCTTTGTTCCGTCAACACTTTTTTCAACATAATCTGCAGCACCTTTCATGGTTAGCGCATCGGTAAAAATCAACCCATTAAATCCTAATTGCTCTTTTAAAATATCTGTTACAATATGTTTAGATAATGACGAAGGAAATCCTCTTCTCGCTTCTAAACTTGGCACATTTAAATGCGCAACCATCACACTTGCTAGCCCTTGTTTAATTAATTTTTTATAAGGATAAAGTTCTATTGAATCTATTCGTTTTGCGCTGAAATTAATAGTTGGCAATTCTAAATGAGAATCTGTTTCCGTATCTCCATGGCCAGGAAAATGTTTGGCGTTTGCTAATGTACCCGCACTTTGCATTCCTTTCATAAAGGCTAATCCTTTATCAGTAACGTTATCTCTATCTTCTCCAAAAGAGCGATTACCAATTATCGGATTTTTAGGATTAGTATTGATATCTACGGCCGGAGCGAAATTAAAATGCACCCCCAATCGCTTGCAATGTTCACCGATTTGTCGACCAGTTTGTTCTACCAATTTATTATCGGAAATTGCCCCAAGAGTCATATTCCAAGGGAACGCGTAAGTAGAATCTAACCGCATATTTAAACCCCATTCCGCATCCATACCAATAAGCAAAGGTATTTTGGCTCCTGCCTGTAATTCGTTATTTAATTTTGCTTGGCGCACCGGACCACCTTTAGAATAAATTAGACCCCCGATATGTTGTTGGGTAATAAGTTTAGCAATTTCATTTTCGTGTACTTTACCTTTATCCGAAAACACTTGCACCATAAACAATTGGCCTATTTTCTCTTCAATGGTCATTCCATTATAAAGATCGTCTACCCACTTTTGTTGTTGAATAGAATCTATGGTCTGAAGTGGATGTTCAGTATAATTTTGTGCATAATTAACTTGGTAGTAACTGCAAATAAGAAAAAGGAAAAAGTAACGCATTTATAATCTTTTATCGTTTCTAAATTAAATAACGAATAGTATGCCAAATTAGCATATTTAATAGGAAGTAAAAAAACTTTATGATAGATTTTTGATATGGATAATTTACCTAACAGGAAAAAGCAGCTATACCACTTTGTGAAGTCACATTTATCTCAATAATTACTTATTAATTTCACCATTTAAATGAAGGCTCTAATTCAAAAAATGAGAATTATAAATAACAAAATTTATATTTTGAGTATCGAGATCAAAACATTTAATTATAGCTTGAATCACGAATGCAATTAGAAATCGCTATTAAAAATTATGACATTAAATCAATATGTCTATCATGGTAGCCTAATAAATATAATACTCCGTCTAATCCAATACTAGAAATAGAACTTTGAGCATTATCTTTTACTTTTGGTTTGGCATGAAATGCAATACCCAATCCTGCCAGATTTAGCATTTGTAAATCATTTGCACCATCGCCAACTGCAATAGTTTGACTGATATCTATATGCATATTATTTGCTAATAGCTGTAGATATTCAGCTTTTTTATTACCATCAACAATATCCCCCAAATAACCGCCTGTTAAAACACCATCTTTAATTTCTAATTGATTAGCATAAACATAATCAATATCTAATTTTTGCTGTAAGTAATGACCAAAATAAGTAAATCCTCCAGATAGAATGGCCGTTTTATAACCGTAGTAATGAAGCGTATCAATTAAGCGTTTGGCTCCTTTAGTAATAGGTAAATTCTCAGCAACTTCTTGTAACACAGATTCGCTTAAACCTGCTAATAGTTTCATCCGTTTCTTGAAACTTTCATTAAAATCAATTTCACCTTGCATCGCCAATTCGGTAATTGCTTTTACCGCTTCACCTACTCCTGCACGCTCTGCTAATTCATCGATAACTTCGGTTTGAATTAAGGTGGAATCCATATCAAAACAAACCAAACGTCGGTTGCGTCTAAACATGGTATCTTCCTGAAAAGCAATATCCACATCTAGCTCCTTGGAAATCTCCATAAACTTGGTGGTGAAATCCGTTTTGTCGTTTATTTTACCTCTAATAGATAATTGAATGGAAGCTCTTGGATACTCTTCTTTTTTCACTAAAGATAATCGTCCCGTTAAACGTTTTATGGAGTCGATGTTCAAGTTCTTTTCTGAAATAACTTTTGTGACTTCCGAAATTTGTTCGGCTGCTAATTTTTCTCCTAAAATGGTTACAATATAACGGTCTTTACCTTGTTGGTTTACCCAACTTTCATAATCGTCAAGCGAAATCGGTGTGAATTTTGCCTTAATACCAAGTTCATAGGCCTTAAATAACAAATCCTTTAGTACTGCAGAGGATTTTTTACCTTTCTTAATTTCAAACATAATCCCCAAGGACAGCGTATCGTGAATATTGGCTTGTCCTATATCCAAAACTTTAGCGTCATAATCTGCTAAAACACTGGTTAGTGACGACGTTAGTCCGGGTTTGTCTTGTCCTGAAATGTTTAATAAAAAGATATCTGTGGCCACTATAGTTTTTTTACAATCGTAAAAATCAAAATTCTAATTGAATTATAAAAATTATTGAAGATGTGAATTATATAAAAATTATGTCTTATTTAAATGGAATTCGCAAACTCAAAACCATTATTTAAGAAATCTATTGTGCCAACTTTCGCTTGCTGGCACTTCCCAATTTTCATTAAATTCAGCAATATTCGTAACTAGGTTATTAAAAACGATTGTATTTTTAGAAACCGCTTTTTGTTTCGCCATTTTTTTAAAATCAACTAGTGATTTATAGGCAATAAACTCTCCTTGTTTGTAGGATACATTCATTTTATCCATGAGATCCACATTATATTGTTTCTCTATCTGTTGAATGAAATTCACGGATGAATCAATAGAACAACCTGTTGCCACATTTAACTTTTGGTCTAATGCAATTACTATAAATCGTCTATAAACAATTTTATAACCTGCTTGCAAATCCTTACCGTGTGCTGTCCAAGCTTCAATAAATGTATCTAATTGTGTTTTTAGTTGCGCTATTTCATCATCAGAAAACGAACGGTTAGCTTGATAAATCCAAACTCTGGATTCTTCTGGTAAAGTATTAAAATCGACTAGCATATATTATGAGTTTTCATTTTAATTAATTTTGATAAAAATGGTTGAAGACCACTATTCTATTAAACTTAGAACCTTGTCTAAATTCTAATAATTAAACAAAATAAAGTCTACGAATGAACGTCAAGTTTTGGTTCTATCAAAAAATTACAAATTCAATGCAAAAATACAATTTTACATCCAATCTTTATCTTGAGATTCCACCTTATATAATAAGAAATTGTAAATATGTAGCGCATCTTTTTCATTAATATAAGGGATAGTCACCGATTTGGAAGCTGTGTAAATTATAACAGAAGAAATCTGTTGCCGTTTTTGAAAAACCGTTTGTTTCAATTTTATAGCTTGAATTTTATGAATTTCAAGGATATTAGTCGTAGTGTCAATTATGCCACTTCCAATAGTTATAAAGTGATCCGTAATTTTATAATACGCCTTTTTGTACCCAATGTATACGTACAGCATAGCTATTGGAATAAAAACCGCATTGATCCATAATAATTCCACTCCAATTAAACCTAAAGTGATAATGTTGACTACACCACCAAAGATCAACATTTTCAGTGCGGAAATTCGCATAAAATAAGGTCTCGGTTTTGCAGATTCTATCTCACTATTATAATGGGTTAAGAGTTTATTGGTTAAATAATTGAGTTGTTCTTTTTCGAGAGCAACAATCTTAAAATTCTTCTGTTGCTTCGCATTTACCATCGCTTGTTTAACTGACAAACTATGTAAATTAAAATATTGTTTTAGTCGATTTGTTTTAATGACTAAATTTTGAATTCGACTTGGTGTTAGGCTTAACGACACTTTATTGAAAAGTCCCTTATTAATCTCTATCGTTTTTTGATGTTCTACAACTTCGAGATTAAAATTGATTATAAAAGTTTTAATTATGGAAAACAAGAACGAAACTAAAACCACAAGAATAAGAATGACGATATTGGTAAGTAAGAGATTAAAAAGTGTGTCCTCATCTAATTGAACAATATCCTCAATACGCTCCTCGATTTTAAGTTCCTCCAAATACTGTTGAAACTCACTGTATAGTCCAAAAATAAAAGCAAAAATTAATAGGAAACTTTTAAAATGATTTTGTGACACCCCTTCTAAAAAAAGACGTTTTGGTGAAATTTTAAAAAATACATTACGTTTTTCATGTTGTTCTAAAGGGGTATTTTCAATGGCCGCTTTAAGAAACAACTTCTTTTTTAACAAGAGTGCTGTAGGCTTATCTAAGGCGCTGATTTCAATTTCAGATTTTTTGTCTCCTGCCGTTTCAATTTTAACCGACACCACGTTTATCAGCTGTTGTAGAAAGTTTTGTTTGATATAGACATTCTGAATTTTTGTCTTCGGAATAATGGTATTGTCCTTATTAATAATTCCCGTAGCCAAATGAAAATCGTCTTTACTGAGATGAAATTTAAAATTGAGATATTTTAAAATAGCAATAATTAAAATTATTAACATTATGGCTATAAGTCCAAGAATTATCATAGTCGGTGTTATGCCACCAAAGGATTGTCGTCTCATAAACGACACGCCAAATGCTATAAAAAGCACGAAAAATTTCTTAATAAATTGAACAGCATTAAAAGCAAAAATGATAATAATGCCTTTGGATGATTGTCTTAAAGGTTGTGAGAAATTAGTTGCTTCCATTTAACCTGGCACTAATTATTTCCTTTATCTGCTTAGCTTCTATGCGTGGTAATCCTTTAATGCTTAAATCGCTTCCAGATTCTCCAGCTGTAAATATTTTGAGTGTAGATAACCCAAAATGTCTGGCCAACCAACTTCGAGATTCTTCTACATGTTGGATTCTGGACATTGGCATCGTAATTAAAGAATGAACTATTAGCCCTTTAGCATACACTACATCATGTTCTCTTATGGCATATTTTCGGTTTTTGAAAGCCAAATATCCAATGATAAAATTAACGATACAAAATCCTAATAATATAGAAAGTATGTACCATAAATTAAGTTGAACTTCTTCATTTTTTTCAACAAAATAAACTACTCCAAATGCCAAACCTATTAATCCAGCATAAATCGCTAATTTATTTAACGTAATTATTTTAAAGTAAGATTTTGATATAGGTCTTAGAATTAAATCTTCAACTTTTGGTAAACTTTCTGGTTGTATTTGAAGATTTTTGAACGTCATTTAAATTGATTTGTTGTTGTTTTACAACTATTTTGAATCTTTCTAACGAGTTGATAGCGCTTAAAAAAATGTCTTCTTAAGCAGCGCTCTTCTATAACCTCTTGAATGAATGATATAATGAAAAACTTAAAACAAATTAAGCATCTGCAATCAACTCAGCAATATCGAGAACCTTAATTTGATCTTCTTTTTCTTTAGACTTTACACCATCGGTCATCATAGTATTACAATAGGGACAACCTGTAGCAATTATTTCGGGTTGAGTTTCTAATGCTTCTTCGGTTCTTAAAACATTAACATCTTTATCACCTTTTTCAGGTTCTTTAAACATTTGTGCCCCACCTGCACCACAACATAAAGCGGTGTTTTTATGACGTTTCATTTCGACTAAAGTAGCATTTGTCTTTTTAAGGACGTCTCGTGGTGCTTCGTAAACACCGTTACCTCTTCCTAAATAACAAGGATCATGAAATGTAATTCGTTTACCTTTATAAGTATTGCCTTCTAAAGTTAAACGCCCCGAGCTGATAAGATCTTTAATAAATTGAGTATGATGAATAACTTCGTAATGACCACCAAGACCAGGATATTCGTTTTTTAAACAATTAAAAGAATGTGGGTCGCACGTTACAATACGCATTATTTCGTACCCGTTAAGCACTTCAATATTCATCACGGCTTGCATTTGAAATAAAAATTCATTACCAGCACGTTTCGCCACATCACCCGTATTACTTTCTTCTGTTCCCAAAACGGCAAAATCAACATTGGCTTTGTTTAAAATCTTTACAAAAGCCTTGGTGATTTTCTTTGCTCTATCATCATAGCTACCTGCCGAACCTACCCAAAATAAGATTTCAGGTTTTCTGCCTTCTGCCATCATTTCTGCCATGGTTGGCACTTTTAGTTGCTCGCTCATAATTTAGTATTCGTTTTCTTATAAGTTAATATTAAGCCCAACCCTAAACCTAAAAGTATACCTGCTATAAAGCCAGCCAAAAATCCCACTTCAGAATTCCAAACAACACCTATTGCTATTAGCGCCACGATAGAAATCAATATTCCTACTTGTAATCTAAGTTGCGGCTTCACACTCAATATATAACTCATTTTATAAAGTTTTAAAAATTCACATTCTGTGTTGATAGCAGATTATCACTACCATTTACTAACCAGAAAAATAAACTTTTACTCATCTTTCCAATTTAAACGATCCATTTGGTTATAAGGCCAAGGTGCACCGTTATTTTCTATATTGGTCATCATATTATTCAATTCCATTGGTGCTGCACTTTGCTCCATTACCAAATATCTTCTCATATCCATAATAATGGATAATGGATCAATACTTACAGGACAAGCCTCTACACACGCATTACAAGTAGTACAAGCCCAAAGTTCCTCATTAGTAATATAATCTCCTAATAGCTGTTTTCCATCATCTTTAAATACGCCGTTGTTGGCATCGATATTTTTCCCTACTTCTTCTAATCGATCTCGTGTGTCCATCATAATTTTACGAGGAGACAATTTCTTTCCGGTTAGATTTGCAGGACATTCACTTGTACAACGTCCACATTCAGTACAGGTATAAGCATTTAAAAGTTGAACTTGTGATAAATCCATGACATCACTGGCACCAAACTTGGCTGGCACTTCATCTTCTGCAGTTTCTGGTGGCGCTGCGTAAGGATCTGCATCGGGATCAATCATTAACTTTACCTCGGCTGTAACCGCATCGAGATTATTAAATTGTCCTTTAGGCACTACTTTTCCATAATATACATTTGGAAAAGCCAATAGAATATGTAAATGTTTTGAGAAGTATAAATAATTTAAGAACACAAGGATACCCACAATATGCAACCACCATGCTGCTCTTTCTATTGTATAAAGCGTTTCTGATGAAAAACCTTCGAACCAAGGAGCAATAAATTGTGAAATCACATTACCAGCTTCTAAATTCTGAAATGGAGTGTCGGTGGCATTCATAACTAAGAACAAAACCATTAAAACCACTTCGAAATATAAGATAATATTACCATCGCTTTTAGGCCAACCTTTTAAGTCTGAACTTATAAAACGTCTAATTTTAATAACGTTTCTACGAATCCAAAATACAATCACTGACACCAAAACTAAAAGTGCCAATATTTCGAACGCATCAATTAAGAAACCATAAACCGACTCTGGTAATATTGATAAACCAATGCGATGGGTGCCAAAAACACCATCGATAATAATCTCTAGAACTTCAATATTTATAATTATAAAACCTACATATACTATAACATGAAGAAAACCAGATACTGGTCGTTTTACCATTTTGCTTTGGCCTAATGCGATATTAACGACATTTTTCCATCGTTCGGCGGTATTATCGTTTGCATCAACTTTGTGACCTAACTTTATGTTACGAATCAGTTTGTTAATATTTCTCGCAAAATAACCGACACCGGCGATTAGAATTATGGCGAAAATGATATTTGGTAAGTATTCCATAATTGGATGGCTCTAGTTGTTGTTTAATTCTTCTTGTGTTGGTTCCTCGTAAGGAATTTCTCTTTTAGATAAAATACGTCTGTATCTTGCCGGATGTAGTTTTATGTCTAACAATAACAATTGTAATTCCTTCGAAGCATTATCTAAATTATTGTAGAGCGATTCGTCTTTTAAAAGTTTTCCAATGGAGCCTTCTCCTGCTTCTAACCCGGTTGCCAATTGATTAAATTTTAAAACCATTTCGTCTAAATTTTTAACCGTATTTGCAAGATTAGCGTCATTTAAACCGTTGACCAAAATTGCTATTTCTGCAGCAGTCTTGTCAAAATTTTCTAACATTGAAGCGATTTTTTTATCATTATTGCTAATTAAATTATTAGCGGAATTGGCTACACTTTTAAAAGATTTTAACGTTGAATTTAATTCAGCAATAGTGTTTTGCAAACCGTCATCAGATTCATCAACAACAAGTGTATTTAAACTACTTACTAAAGTATCTGCAGACCTAAGCGTCACTCCTAAGTCTTTACTTATCCCAGAGAAATCATCTCCTAAAGCATTTATGATACCTTCTTTAACGTGTGATTGAATAAAATCTCCTGGTTCGGCTAACTGCCCATCGTTGGCATCTAGAATTGCTAAAGCGTTGCCACCCATTAAACTTGTCTGATACAAACTAACCTTACTGTTTTTAGAAAATTTTAATTGCGGTGTAACCGAGAATTCAACAATGGTTTTACCAGAATCAAAATCGTATCTTATCTCCTCAATTTTACCAATTTTATTACCTTTTACAGTAACAGGAGATGACATGGATAATCCGTTATACTCGAATTCTGTATAGTAATTATTGGAACTTGAAAATATATCTTCGCCTTTTAAATAAGTGAATAAAAATATAAATAGGGCGATACCAGATAATACTAATATGGCGGTTTTAACTTCTCTAGAAATTTTCAATGGGCTGTACTTTGATTTGAAACAAAATTAGGAATAAATATATAAATAAAGTTGATATAAATGCGAGTTTAATTTGATGTCGATTTCAATGCTTCTGTCATACTTATTCGTTTACCATTCTTAAATGCTACGATAAATGCACCAGAATAACTTTTTTTAGCTTTTTCTTGATGCTGTATTATCTTATTATAATCTGAAGTTTTTCCACTATAATATTTATATATATTACCCGATTTTTCTCTAGAAATATCTGAAAGCCCTTCAAAATTATAAGGCTTGGGTTCTAATGTCCTTGAACTCGCGGCAATCTGAACTTTAAAAATAACCCCTTCAATAATTCTAGGAGGAACATCAGCTTCAATCGTTATCTCTGGTTCAACACTAAAAATATGATTTCCAACATTTAGATCCAATTCCTTTTTATAATCTAAAATAGCAGCTTTAATTGCAGTTGCCATTTTAGATTGCCCTGCTTTAGTATTGAGATAATTCCCTTCACTTTTATTAGTTAAAAATCCCACTTCAACTAAAACACTTGGCATATATGTATTTCTTATTACTAATAAACTTGCTTGTTTTAGTCCACGACTTTTGCGTTTAGCTTTGTTTATAAAATTATCTTCAATCTTACGCGCTAAAACAATACTTTGTTCTACATAGACTTCTTGCTCAATGCCGATGGCAATTGTAGATTCTGGTGAGCTCGGATCAAAACCTTCATAATTTTCTTGATAATTGTCCTCTAAAAAAATAACTTCATTTTCGCGCTTTGCAACATTAAAATTTCGACCTGTATTTTTTTCTCCTAATACAAAAGTTTCCGTTCCGCTTGCTTGCGAACTATGTGCATTACAATGAATAGACACAAAAAGATCTGCATCCGCTTTATTGGCGATATTGGCCCGTTCGTGTAACTCAACAAATACATCCGTTTTGCGTGTGTATATTACTTTTATATCTGGGTTTTTAGTTAATTCCTTTCCGACTTCTAATGTCACCTTAAGAGCTATATTTTTTTCGCTGTGCCCGTTTCCAACATTTCCAGAGTCATGACCACCATGTCCAGCATCTAAAACCACCACGAACTCATCAGCTTGAGCACTCAAGTTTGAATATGATGTTAAAGTACTTATAAATAGAAGTAATAAGAATAATAATGTAGGTTTTTGTTTCGTTTGCATATTTAATTTAACGGTTTATAAACTTGGTTTATTACACGGTATCAATTGTATAACAGTATTTTTCAACTTTATCATTTTAATAAATTATTCACAAAAAATATCTGTACTTTTGGCGTTTCAAAAACCGAGCCATACTTTTACAAAAATACATTTAAAAGGATTGCGTACAAATAGATTACACATACTTTTTGCCCTGAGTTTTACAGTGTTTATAAACACTTTTAGCTTCGCACAAGAATTACCTAAAAAGAACGTATCAATTCCTGCTGAACATTCTACAGATTCTACAGCTATTGATGTTGATGCAATTGCCATTGATTCCATTTTAAAACCACCACTGAATATAAAAGAAATTGACTCAACCAAAAAGGATTCCACCAAGAAAAAAGGACTTTTAGCGGCCATTGTAAATTATAAAGCTACCGATTATGTAGCTCTAAATCAAAGAAAGAAAGAAATATACCTTTATAACGAAGCCGAAGTGATCTACCAAGACATGGAAATAAAGGCTGGTATTATTGTTATTGATTATAGTAAAAATTTGGTATATGCTGGTCGAATAAAAGATTCTACTGGTTATACACAACGCCCTGTTTTTAAACAAGGGCAAAACGTCATTGAGCCCGACTCTATTGTTTTTAATACAGAAACTAAAAAAGCTCTAGTTTTTAATTCTAGAACGGAACAAATGGGTTTTAAAGTGTATTCCCCTATCACTAAAAAAGAAAATGATTCGGTTTATTTCATGAAAAACGGCAAGTTTACAACTGCTGAGGATGAAGAAGATCCAGAGTATCAGTTTGTGACATCTAAAATGAAATTAGTACCTAACAAAAAAGTGATTGTAGGTCCGACTTATATGGAAATTTATGGTATACCAACACCAATTGCGCTTCCATTTGCCTTTTTTCCTATGACAAAAAAGCAGACTTCGGGAATTATATTTCCTTCCTTTGGTGAAGACAATGATCGCGGCTATAACTTGCAAAATGGGGGTTATTATTTTGCTATAAGTGATTATCTAGATTTAGCTGTACTTGGAGATTATTACACCAATGGGAGTTACGGCTTGCGTATAGAAAACAGTTACGCAGTTCGATATAAATATAGAGGAAACGTTAGTTTTAGATATGAAAATTTGTTAAGTAGTGAGCGTGGATTTCCAGATTTTAGTCAAAGTACCGTATATAATATAAGGTGGTCACATAGCCAAGATGCGAAAGCAAATCCGAATTCACGTTTTTCAGCATCTGTGAATTTAGGAAGTAGCACTTATTTTCAAGAATCCATAAATCAGTTAAATCAATCTAATTTTTTGAATAATACATTAGCCTCTTCGGTTTCGTATTCGAAAACTTTTTCTGGTGAACCACAAGTTAATGTTAGTTTAACAGCTTCTCACAGGCAAAATACTAACACAGGAGATATTGATGTGACCTTGCCTACCCTTCAAATGTCGATGGGTAGAATTTATCCTTTTGCACCAAAAACGGGAGCAAAAAAAGGGGCTATTCACAATATTAACTTTCAATTGAATACTAGAGGAGAGTACTCAATTCAAACCAATGATTCTATATTTGGTAAAAGCGAAATGTTTGATGACGCTAAAGTAGGCATGCGTCACAGTATTCCTATTACAACCAATTTTAAAGTATTCGATCATTTTAGCGTTAGTACCAACGCTAATTTCGAAGAATCATGGACCCTAAAAACCGTTAAAAAATTCTACGATCAAACTGAACAACAAGAAGTATTAATAGACCAAAATGGATTTGATCGCTTCTTAACCTACAATTTTGGAGCCAGTGTTGGAACCACCATTTATGGCATGTATAATTTTGAAGAAAAAGGTGAGAATAAGAAAATAAAAGCAATTCGGCATGTTATGCGACCTTCTATCAGTTATACTGTAAACCCTAAATTCGACCAGTATTATGAAACCTACGATGTGATAGATGCAGACAATAATACTATATTAGACCAGGTTGAATATACCCGATTTGAAAATTCATTATACGGAAGACCAGGCAATGTCTACTCTAGTAGTGTCGGTCTTGCTTTAGGAAATAACCTTGAAGCGAAAATCCGTTCAAAAGATTCAACAAAAACAGAACCTGAAAAAATATTCATCTTAAATAATCTTAATTTTTCAACCTCTTATAATATTGCTGCAGATTCACTTAAGTGGAGTCCTGTACGCGTTAGTGGTGGTACTCAAATTTTAAATAAAAAAATGAGTATTAATTTTGGAATGACGCTTAATCCTTACGCTTTAAACAGCAATAACAACGTTATTAATACCTACAATATTAATAACGGCGGAAGTTTATTTAGGCTGACCTCTGCCAATATAAATATGAGCTACACCTTATCTAACGACAGTTTTTCTGGTAGAGCGTCTGAAGAAGATAAAGCCTCTTTTGAAGAGTCTACGCGATCTGGAGGACGCGCTGATGACTTATTTGGTAAAGCTCAAGATTTTGCGGATCGCCGACTTTCAGACAGCGATAAGAATTTAGACAATGAAGAGGAAAATAATGAATTCTATAATTATAAGATGCCCTGGAGTTTAAGATTGGCATACGCTGCTAATTACGGTAATACTAGACGAGAAAATCAAATCTCTTCACATTCGTTAATGTTTTCGGGTGATGTTGATCTCTCTCCACGTTGGAGTGTCGGAGCGTCATCTGGTTACGATTTTTTAAATCAAGGATTTACCTATACCCAATTACGCTTTGAACGCGATTTATTAAGTTGGAAAATGAATTTTTCTTGGATTCCCTTTAGTGAACGTACGTCATGGAATTTCTTTATTGGTATTAAGTCTAGTCTTCTAAAAGATTTAAAATACGATCAGCGTAAACGACCAGATCAACGCGTTGGGAATTAGGTTAGAGTTTCGAGCTTTTACAGCAACACACAACGTTGACAATTCCTCTTTTTTTAAGACGCTAAAAACTTTAAAACTTTTACGATGACAACCATCGCTATGCTGTTTTTTGGCAATCAAATTGAACGTATTAACAATTCCTTTCTTCAAAAAATATGTTAAATTTGAAATATAGTATAACGCGAATAAGATTTTAAATAATAGAACATATCTGAACAAATTCAGCTTAACATGAAAAAAATAATAAATACCTCAAAAGCACCTGCACCAATAGGACCATATAATCAGGCGGTTTTAACAGGAAATACCCTTTATACATCCGGTCAAATAGCTTTACATCCAGAAACAATGGAATTGGTTTTAGATGATATTAAAACCGAAACCAAACAGGTTATGGAAAACATGAAGGTCGTTTTAGCGGCTGCTGACATGACGTTCGAAAATGTTATTAAATCATCGATATTTATTAGTGACATGAACAACTTTAAACAAATAAATGAAGTTTACGGTAAATATTTTAATGAAGCTACTGCTCCAGCAAGAGAAACTGTAGAAGTTGCCAATTTACCTAAGTTTGTAAATGTAGAAATTAGTATGATTGCTGTGAAGGCATAGTTTTTTGGATTTTTATAAAACGGATAATATCCATACCTTTAATTAGAGCACTCAGATTATCAGTTTTATTTGCATTTAAGCAGCAAATTATATTCTTAATTAAAGATTAGCAATATCTTAATAGCCCTAAAGCCTTAAATTTTAAAAAGTTACATAAAATATTTTTGTAAATTAATTACATATCAATTTACAAAGTTTACAAAGTTCACTTTATGAATTCATCTACACTAAACATCATACCAAAACGACCTACAGAAGCCGCTAAGGAAATATATGAATTATCAATTTCTCACAGAGAAGAAACGGAGGAATCAAGACGACTTGCTCCTGCTGTAGTGAACCGAATACAGGAGTTGGGATTATTCAGAATAGGTTTACCAAAATTTCTTGGTGGATGGGAAGATAATCCAATAGAAGTTCTTAAGACCTATGAAATATTGAGTAGTGGGGAAGCTGCGGTGGCCTGGAGTGTTTGGAACAATCATCTTGCCTGTACGTTTGGCAGATTCTTAGATGAAGAAAGTATGAGAGAGATATATAATAATTCAGCTCACGTTTATGCCAACTCAGCACGTCCTGAAGGATTTGCCCAAATAGTTGATGGCGGTTATAATGTTTCTGGTCGTTGGACTTTAGTATCTGGATGTGAATTATCAGATTGGTTTGTTATGCGCTGTCTAGTCACTTCCGATGATCTTCCTAAGTCATTGGGTCCGGGGGCAAAATTAAAATTATTTTTCATTCCAAAAGAAGCTGTTAACGTAATAGATACATGGAGTGTTGGAGGTTTACGAGGCACCGGAAGCCATGATGTAGAAATAAAAGATACGTTTGTAAAAGAATCATTTGCTGTAGATTTTGAAAGTATGGTGCATGTGGATAATGCTTACAACCGACTGCCCATTGGTTGCTTAAATGCTGCGGGGTGTGCGTCCATAGCCTTGGGCTTATTAAAGTCTGCTACAGACGAATTAATAAGTATTTGTCTCGATAGAGTGACTCCAGACAAAAGTCCTGATATTCGAGACCGAGCTACAGTTCAATCTGCTATCGCCAAAAGTAAGACGACTTTAGATGCTAGACGCACACAACTTTATCATTCTGTTGGCATATTATGGGAAGAAGCTCAGAAAGGGAACAGGTTCACCGATGTGCAATTGGCTGACGTTTGGGCTGCGGCAATTGAAGCAGCGACATCGTCCAGAGCTTTAGTAACGGAAATATTTGCTGTTACAGGCACAGCTTCATTATATACCAAATACAAAATAGAACGTGCGCATAGAGATATACATGCGGTACTACAGCATGGTATAGTTCAACCACATTGGATGAATCAAGCTGGAATGGCATATGCGGGTTTAAAACCAAATGGTGCTATGTTTAGAATATAATATTATCACATTTCAAGATTCAGTATTTAACCAATATTGAGTCTGAAAATTACAAGTTAAAAATTGATTTTAAGAATTATTATATTTATTTAAGTTAACTTATAATTTTGAAAAAACAACGAGCTATTAATACACAGGTTTAATGATTGAAGTAATAAAAGATAAGAAAGAATGGAATGAACTTTTAGCGAAGGTGAAAGAAATGGACTTCTATCATACTTACGACTATCATCATCTTTCAAAAACCAAAAAAGAGTCTCCTATTCTTTTAAAATACACTACGGGAAACACTATTTTAGTACTTCCTTTACTCTTAAGAGCTATAGAAAATTCTATATATAAAGACGCTACTTCTGTGTATGGTTATTCAGGTCTTTTAGTTTTAAAATTAGATCCACAATTTAATAAAGCCGATTTCCATAAAGAGCTGAATGCTTATTTTAACGAAAATAAAATTATTTCAGTTTTCTCTAGACTTCATCCCTATATCCATCATCAAGAAGATCTTCATAGTGGATTAGGCACCATTATAGAACTTGGGAAAGTCGTTTATATAGATTTAACTGATCCACAAGACGTTCAACGCGCAAAATATAATAGAAGGTTAAAAACCTATGTAAATAAAGCACGGAAACTGTGTAGTGTTTTTGAAGGCAATAAAGAAGAACATCTCAATATTTTTATTAGATTATACGAAGAAAATATGAGACGTGTTAATGCAGACGATCACTATTTTTTTGATACCGATTATTATCATCAACTTTTATCAAGCAAAGAATTTGAAACGAAGTTAATGCTCTGCCAACATAAAAAAACAAAAGAAATTATTGCCGGCGCCCTATTTATGAAAATGGGTAATATAGTTCAATATCATTTATCGGGTCTTAGTAATGAATACTTTCAGCTAAACCCTATAAAACTGCTTATTGATGAAATGCGTGTTAATGCTACTAATGAAGGCTACAAATATTTTAATCTAGGAGGTGGGTTAGGAAGTGAAGAAGATTCACTTTTCAAATTTAAACGTGGTTTTTCAAAAGAGCATAAAACTTTTAAAATTTGGAAATATATCGTTGATGAAAAAGCTTATAAAGCATTAACCAAAAATCATTTCAAGAGTGATTTAGATAATGAAGACTTTAACGTGGGGTACTTTCCTGCTTATCGCGCACCGTTAAAAGCTCAAAAGATTTAATGGGTTCTATCTTTTACGTAGACTGCATGTAATACTTTCTTTAAATCACAAATGAAATCCTAAAAAAAACTAATCTATTTTTTTATGTAATTTGTTTTAAACCTTGCGTTTTCAATAGGTTTTTTATTTTAAATGTTGGTTGTCGTCATTTATAATAATTACTGTTATTTATATAAAAACATTCTTAACTAACTATAGATACATATACTTTTATCAATAAACGTCATTATTATTAAAGTTAAGATATATTCAGTGGATATTCTTTAAGCTATTTTAAATTAAAAAAATATACTTTACTAGAAATATGACTATTAAAGTTTTAAATGGTTATTATAAACACATATAATATTGAAACTAAAAAAACAAGACTTAAAAGACTTCTTAGAAGAAAAAGTAATTCTGTACAATAACCCAAAATTTATTGAGAGCGATCCTATACAAATTCCGCATCAATTTTCTAAAAAAGAAGATATTGAGATTGCAGCTTTTTTAACCTCTACTATTGCTTGGGGCAATAGAAAAAGCATTATAAAAAATGCAAATCGTATGATGGAAATGTTGGATCACTCCCCTTTTGAGTTTGTTACACAACATCAAAAATCAGACTTAGAGCGTTTTGAAGGTTTTGTTCACCGTACTTTTAATAGCGAAGATTTAAAACAGTTTGTAATAAGTCTGCATCACATTTATCAAAATCACCAAGGTTTAGAAGCTGTGTTTGCCAAGCATGCTGAAAATACTTCGCTTCAACATAGTATCCATAATTTCAAGAACGTCTTTTTTGAGCAACCACATCTAGAACGCACTAAAAAACATGTCAGCGATCCGCTAAAAAATTCGGCAGCAAAACGAATTAATATGTTTCTACGTTGGATGGTGCGTAAGGATAACAACGGTGTAGATTTTGGAATATGGGAAACGTTATACCCATCACAATTAAGCTGCCCATTAGATGTGCATTCTGGTAACGTGGCTCGCAAATTAGGATTACTAAAACGAAAGCAAAATGATGGCAAGGCCTTAAATGAATTAGATAGAGCCCTCCGTAAACTCGATTCAAAAGATCCTGTAAAATATGATTTTGCGTTATTTGGTTTAGGCATTTTTGAAGGATTTTAATCGTATCGCAAAGACAAAAACTTATAGGTTGATATTGAATTCTTGCCTTTGCAAGAATGACAATTATATTTATATCTTTAATCTTTTTAATTAATATTCGTTGTCATGAAAATTCATAGCACATTACTACTCTTAGTTTGTTTCACTTTAAGTTTTTCTCAAGATTTAAAAATTCCGGTGGATACCACAATAGTCAGTAATCATTCAGTCACTATTAAAGGTAAACAAATAAATTATAAAGCCGAAACTGGGTTTCAACCGGTTTGGGATAATGAAGACAAGATCATAGCTTCACTCTATTACACCTATTACAAACGTACTAATGATACTAAAGGTAACAATCGACCAATTATATATTCTTTTAATGGTGGACCCGGGTCAGCGTCGCTTTGGATGCATATTGCTTATACAGGTCCAAAAATCTTAATTATTGACGACGAAGGCTATCCTACACAACCTTATGGCATTAAAGACAATCCAAATTCTATTTTAGATGTAGCTGATATTGTATTTATAAATCCTGTAAATACAGGCTATTCGAGAAAAGTAGCCAATGAAGAAGGAAAATTGCCGGACGATAAATTGTTCTTTGGTGTAAATGCAGACATTAAATATTTAGCAAGTTGGATGAATACGTTTACCAATAGACACAATCGATGGCAATCACCAAAATATATTATCGGTGAAAGTTATGGTGGCACACGCGTTATGGGTTTATCTTTAGAGCTACAGAATAACCAATGGATGTATCTTAATGGTGTAATTTTGGTGTCTCCTGCAGATTATAAAGTTTTGCGTGTTGGTGGTCCTTTATCCTCTAGTTTAAATTTACCGTATTATACAGCAGCTGCTTGGTATCATAACATGCTTTCACCTACTCTTCAGAATAAAGATTTATTAGAAATTCTACCAGAGGCCGAAGATTTTGCCATTAACGATTTAATGCCCGCATTAGCAAAAGGGGGATTTATTGGGGAAACCGAAAAAAATGCTATTGCAAAGAAAATGAGTTATTATTCAGGGGTATCTGAAAAGGTAATTTTACAACAAAATTTAGATGTTCCAAATCGTTTTTTCTGGAAAGAATTATTACGTAATACCACTGGTGAAACCATCGGCAGGTTAGATTCGAGATATATTGGCATCGACAAAGTAGAAACCGGTGATCGTCCAGACTATAGTGCAGAGCTTAGCTCTTGGCTACATTCCTTTACTCCTGCTATTAATTATTATATTCAGAATGAATTGGGTTTTAAAACTGATGTAAAATATAATGTTTTTGGCAATACAGGAAATTGGGATAGAACCAATGATGATACAAGAGAAAGTTTACGCCAAGCCATGGCACAGAATCCTTACTTAAAAGTATTGACTCAATCTGGTTATTACGACGGTGCAACAACCTATTTTTCAGCCAAATATTCGCAATGGCAAATAGACCCGAGTGGCAAAATGAAAGATCGCTTTTCATTTAAAGGTTATAAAAGTGGTCACATGATGTATCTCAGAAATGTTGATTTAATTACAGCCAACGACGATTTAAGAGAATTTATAAGTCACTCATTACCAAAGGGGAAACCGGCTAAATATTAAATATTATTCTTGTCTTAATAGTTTTTTATAAACCTCTTGATTATTTTAGCATGTAAAGTGTTAAATCTGTTTAGCTTAATTTCCCCAAATATGATAAGTCCTAAATTTCCTGAAAATGAAACACAGCGAATGGCAGCTGTAAAGTCATATAATATTATAGATACTTTACCAGAGCAAGATTATGACGATATCACTGAGCTTGTGGCATCCGTTTGCGACACACCAATAGCGTTAATTACGGCACTTGATGAAGATCGTAATTTTTTTAAATCGCATCACGGCATACCATTTAACGATTCTCCTAGAGAAATTTCATTTTGTGGTCATGCCATTTTAGGTGACGATATTTTAATTATTAAAGATGCTCGGAAAGATGAACGCTTTAAAGATAACCCTTTAGTTGTGGAGCAACAAGCTATATTTTATGCTGGTGTCCCTTTAATAGATCCTGAAGGCTATAAAATTGGAACACTCTGTACTTTTGATCACAAACCAAGAGAATTCAGCCCTTCTCAAATAAAAGCTTTAAAAACGTTGGGCAAACAGGTTGTAAAATTATTTGAATCTAGAAGAAATAATTATAGATTACAAGATGCCAACGATGAGCTAAAAGTACGATACAAGCAGTTAAAGAAGTTTGCCAGTCATGTGTCTCACGATTTAAAATCTCCTTTAGTTAATATAATAGCGTTAACCAATTTATTAAAAGATGAAAATAATGATACACTCACTCAAGATACTGTTCTATATATTCATTCTATTGAAGAATCTGCGAACATCTTAAAAAATTATATTGATGGTATTCTTAAACATTATAAGACCGATGAATTAATTAAATCAAAGCGGGAAACTATAGAACTTAGTGATTTATGCCAAGATATAAGTCAAATTTTAATCGTTAAGAACGATGAATTAATTTGTTCTAATAGGATCGTTGAGAATATAAATAAATCAGCGTTGTCTCAGATTTTGATTAATCTTGTAGATAACGGTTTAAAATATAATGATAAATCGCAACGTATTGTGAAAATCAGTTACGACTCGTTAAAGAATCATCATCAGTTCACCGTAGACGATAACGGTATTGGAATTCCTGTAGATCAGCAAGAAACCATCTTCGATATTTTTCAAACCATACAAGGCGATTTTAGTAAATCCAGCACTGGAATTGGACTGAGTTCAGTGAAGAACCTAGTAGAAAAATTGAATGGCCATATTACGATAAATTCTGAGGTTGGTAAAGGAAGTACTTTTACTTTCACTATTGAAAAATAAAAAAGCGTTAGTAATAAGAATTACTAACGCTTTTATTAATATTTTAAAATCGAATTATCCTTTCAACCAGGCCGCTCTAAGTGCTTTTTGTGCATCTGTGGCATTTTCATCCTCTATAATAGATTCATCCGTAGCGAACGCTTTAGTTAAAGTAGTTTTTATCTCAACAGACTTTCCGTTTCGTTCTAATTCCATAGTAATTTCTTGACCTTCTTGCCAGGCAAACATGCCACCAATTATTTGTTGTGCATTTGCCATGATTAATTCAGTTCCATTCACTTTTTTTATAACGTCCCCTTCTTGAATTCCTTGTTTTTTCCAGAATGAGTTTTTAAGTGCTACTGGGGAGAAGAAAATAGTTCCTTTTTCTTGATCACCATCAAATATTACGTTTTGTCCTCCTGCAAAAATATAATTAGTTTCTACTTGGGTTTCTCCCGTCTTTAAACCAACCATATCAAAAAATTCGTTATAATTAATAGGGACATCACCTTCAACATGTGTTTTAAGAAATTCTCCCACACTTGGATAGGTCATTTCTGTAATTTCAGCGATAAGATTATCATCTACAAATGGCTTTTCTTTCCCATATTTTGCAGAGAGTTCTTTCATCAATGACAACATACTTCTGTTACCATCACTTTCCTTTCGCATTAAAATATCGATACACATACCTATCAAGGCTCCCTTCATATAAACGTTATAATACTGTGCTGCAAAAGGTTCATCCAAAACATTTTCACTCATTATAGTAAAACTCATGGCATCGTCTAAACGTTGTGTAGAAACATCAATTTTAGACTTCATAGTATTGTAAAATGTAGAATTATCTACCAACCCTTCATACACTTGGAAATGTTGTGCAAAATACTCTGTTACACCTTCGTACATCCAGAGATGCTTAGAAAATGTAGGTTCATTATAATCAAAATAGTGCACGTCTTCTGAATGTACTGAGAGTGGTGTTACAATATGAAAAAACTCATGAGCAACCACATCAATCATGGAAGCTTTCAAACCTTCTAAACTACTGTTTTCACTAAAGACTACAACCGTTGATGTATGGTGTTCTAAAGCGCCAAATCCTTTTGGAGAAGTTTCATCACCTTTTGAGAGATACACATATATATCGTAACGTGGTGTACTATTTACGTCACCTAAATAGCTCTTTTGAGCTTCCATCATCTTATAGACCGTTTCTTTTAGGCTTTCCGCTGTATGTTTTCCTGTGGGTGAAAAAAGACTTAAAACAATTTTGATGTCACCAACCATAAATTCCTCAACGTCCAACTTTCCGTACATCATTGGGTTATCTGTAATATCAAAATAACGCTGTGCAAAATAACTGCTCGTTATAGCGGAACCATCTTCACTAGTTTTAGTTCCTTTGTCTTCTAAAGCTGAAGTTCTTTCAAAATCAGCAGGAGCTGTAACATCTAAAGCATATTGATTGTTCTTTAACGAATCGAAATAACCAATAAATCCATGAAGATTTAAAACATAATTATCCGATTCTATATTCGTACCAGCAGGGGAAAAGGGTTGTTCACCACCAATGCCTCCATTAGTTTCTATATCAAAAGTGTCATTAACATAGTAGTTAAGTTTATCTAATTTTGTAGCGTCTGTAATTGTCCAAGTATTAGTATCATCTTTGGATACTGTTAATTCATTTCCGTTATAGTCTAAAGCCTTAAATTCATCAACATATTTTCCGAAATCACTAACAGAATAAGTACCTTGTACTACTCTTGGCAATCTATACGTTACAGTTTCCGTTGTAAAACGTCCGGGATTAATAGTTACAGGAACTCTATCATTATTTACAGCGGTTAAATCTAAGGCTGTTACAATAGGATTATTTACTGCTAAATCATCGACTGTTGTTTTTGCAGACCCGCAACTCACTAAAACGATACTCAAGCCAAGTATGGCCAAATAATTCTTCATGTTTAAAAATTTTTATAAATAGTCTTACAAATCTACAATCTGTTACCACTTTAAATCTAAAGGTTTTGTTAAATTCGCAGCATGTCGCAACCCTTAATTAGCATATTAGTTCCTTTCAAAAATACAGAAGCATTCATAGCTGAATGCTTAGATTCTATAAGAACGCAATCCTATTCTAATTGGGAAGCTATTTTTATCGATGATAATTCTGGCGATAATTCATATACGATAGTCAGCGATTATATTAAAAAAGAGCGCCGAGTACAACTTTATACAAATGATGGCAACGGAATCATAGACGCTTTAAGAACGGCATATAAACATGCTTCCGGGGCATATATTACAAGAATGGATAGCGATGATTTAATGACGCCCATGCGATTAGAAACTATGATCACCAATCTAAAAATATATGGCCGGAAACATCTAGCCGTTGGACAAGTAAAATATTTTAGAGCCGATGGTCTTAGTGATGGTTTTGCACGTTACGAGAAATGGCTAAATAGTTTAACGGTAGAAGGTAAAAACTATACTGAAATTTATAAGGAATGTGTTATTCCTTCGCCTTGTTGGATGCTGCATCGAGATGATTTTGATGCCTGCGATGGCTTTAATCCGAATATTTATCCTGAAGATTACGATTTAGCATTTCGTTTTTATAAAGCTAATTTTAAATGTATTCCTTGTGATAAAACTCTACTACTTTGGCGCGATTACAGCACTAGAACCTCTAGAACTCACGAGCATTATGCAGAGAATTCTTTTTTAGACCTTAAGGTTCATTATTTTTTAGAGTTGAACTATGACGCGTCGCGACCCTTGGCCATTTGGGGAGCCGGACATAAAGGTAAAACATTAGCCAAAATCTTACTGAAACAAAATATTCCATTTTTTTGGATTTGTGATAACCCGAAGAAAATAGGCAAACATATTTACGATCAAGAATTATTTAATTTTGATTATTTGACTACACTTAAAAATCCACAGAGTATTGTAACTGTTGCCAATAGTAATGCCCAAAGGGAAATTAAAGGTTATTTTAGAAAGCAAAAAATGCAATCTATGATAGATTATTTCTTTTTCTGTTAAATTTCTCAAAAGCGAAACTCTGTAATCTCTTATGATTATATATATTTGAAATATTGAGATCTTCCAGGTTTTCTATGCTGAACTTATTTCAATAGTTAACCTATTTGGTCATTAAAAATCATAATAACTACGCATGCAGTTTAAAAATCCAGAATTACTATACGCATTATTTTTGCTGGTTATTCCTATACTGATACATTTGTTTCAACTGCGACGTTTTCAGAAAGTTGAATTTACCAATGTTAAATTTTTAAAATCCGTAAAGCTTCAAACTCGAAAAAGTTCACAGCTAAAAAAATGGATTACACTTTTAACACGTATGTTGCTTTTAACTTGTATCATTTTTGCATTTGCTCAACCTTTTATTCCGAATACTGAAGATTTTAACCAATCACAAAAAACGGTTATTTATTTAGATAATTCCTTTAGTATGGAAGCTAAAGGCAATAACGGAACTTTGCTAAACGAAGCAATTCAAGATATTATTAATACGGTGCCCGAGGATGAAAATATAAGTTTATTTACAAACAACGCTACCTATAAAACCACTACCGTTAAATCCTTAAAAAACGATTTAATTCAATTAACGCATTCACCAACTCAACTTAATTATGAGGCGGCATATTTAAAAGGCAAACAATTATTTTCTAATCGAGGTGCGGCGACTCAGAATTTGGTCTTAGTATCGGACTTTCAACAAACAGATAAACTGTTGAATTTTGAGGTCGATTCTACGGTACAACTTAAATTGGTTCAACCAAAATCTACATTGATTTCAAACATAAGTATCGATAGTACTTACATTTCAAATATAACCGCAGAAACTATAGAGTTAAAAGTAAAATTATCTAATGAAACCGCACCTATCGATAATGTCACCATTTCTTTATTTAATGACGATGTATTGCTCACTAAAAGTGCTGTTGATATCGATAAAGACGCTGAAGCCACTTTTACAGTCCCGAACAATAAGGTGATTAATGGAAAATTAATGATAGCTGATGCTGGTTTACAGTATGATAACACATTCTTTTTTAATATTAATGCCAAACCGAAAATTAAGGTGCTAGCAATTAATGAAGCCGCCGATGATTCCTTTTTAAATCGGATTTATACAGATGATGAATTTGACTATAAAAGCTACAAGTGGAATGCGCTTAATTTTAATTTAATTCCTGATCAGAATCTCATTGTTCTCAATGAGCTTACAACCATTTCAAATGCTTTAAAAACCGCCTTAATTGCATTTAAAGCCGATGGTGGTAAACAGTTAATTATTCCATCCGACGGAATCAATCTAGAGTCTTATAATCAGACTCTTAAATCATTAGAGATACATGATTTTGAAAATGAAAATAGTAACGAAAAGCGTATTACAAACATCAATTATAATCATCCACTACTAACAAATGCTTTCTATTCTAAAGTTTCCAATTTTCAGTATCCGAAAGTCAAAAAATCATATCGTTTTTCTTCAAATTCAAACAACGTTTTATCTTATGAAGATGGTTCTCCTTTTTTAGTTGGAAACAGGGATACCTACGTATTTTCTTCGGCATTAAACTCAGATAATTCTAATTTTAAAAATTCACAATTAATCATTCCTGTATTATATAATTTAGGATTACAAAGTCTGAAATTGTCTAAACTCTATTATACGATTGGTGAGCCAAATTCTGTCGCAATTCAGACGTCTATTGGACAAGACGAAATATTGACTTTAAATTCTGAATCAACATCTGTTATTCCTCTGCAACAAACCTATAGCAAATCTGTAGTCCTTGACATGGACGATTTTCCAGATACCGCTGGCATTCTAAATGTGAATAACAAAGACATTTTTCTGCAAAATATAAGTTTCAATTATAACAGAACAGAAAGTAATCTAAGCTATTATGATTTAAATGCACTAGCTGATATTAATGTAGAATCAAGCTTGGCAACGACCATCAATAATATAAAAAGTAACACAACAATTAATGCGTTATGGAAATGGTTTGTTATTTTTGCATTGGTATTTTTGCTCATAGAAATGTTACTTTTAAAATATTGGGAATAATTATTTTAAAATTCAATAAGCAACTATATTAATTGGCTATTTGTGGTGACTTTATTGACCTTCATTATTCACCTTTTAATCATTATAACCAGCAACAGAAGTAATTTATAATTTAAATTGAAACGAACACGCACCCATGAATGCACTCATAAAATCTGCAACCATCGTTGATTCTAAAAGTAAATTTCACAATGAAATGGTTGATATTTTAATTGAAAAAGGTCGTATTACTCAAATTTCAAATCACATTTCCAATCTTAACAACTACCAAGAAATAAAATTAGATAATCTTCATGTTTCTCAGGGTTGGTTTGATAGCAGTGTATCTTTTGGTGAGCCTGGCTACGAAGAGCGAGAAACTATAGCCAACGGCTTAAAAACGGCAGGGCATTCTGGTTTTACGGCTGTGGCTCTTAATGCCAATTCTAATCCGGTTATTGATAGTTATGCCGATATTACATTTGTAAAATCTAAAGCCCAAGATAATGCGGTTAGCCTCTACCCTATTGGTGCTTTAACCCAAGGCAGTAAAGGTGAAGATTTAGCAGAATTATTTGATATGTCTAACGCAGGTGCCGTTGCTTTTTACGATTATCAAGAACCCATTTCGAATCCAAATTTGATGAAAATTGCTTTACAATACGCAAGTAATTTTGATGGTTTGGTTATTTCATTTCCAC
The DNA here is from genome assembly GCF_030407435.1 of Winogradskyella bathintestinalis. Taxonomy (GTDB): domain Bacteria; phylum Bacteroidota; class Bacteroidia; order Flavobacteriales; family Flavobacteriaceae; genus Winogradskyella; species Winogradskyella bathintestinalis. The sequence continues at coordinate 208,750 of NZ_JASDDK010000003.1, read as the reverse complement.
AAGAGTCTAAAATTTCTGGACTCGGAGTCGTTAATGAACATATTAATAGCACTAAATTAGGATTGAAAGGAAATCCGGCTTTAGCAGAAGAACTCCAAGTAGCTAGAGATTTATTTATATTAGAGTATACCGAAGGTAAAGTTCATATTCCTACGATTTCTACCGCTAAATCTGTAGAATTGATCAGAGCTGCAAAAGCTAAAAAGTTGAATGTAACCTGTAGTGTTGCTATTCATAATTTAGTTTTTACTGATGATGTTTTACAAGAATTTGACACCAATTTTAAGGTTCTTCCTCCGCTAAGAACACAAACAGATTGTGAAGCTCTAATTGAGGGATTAAAGGATGGTACTATTGATATGGTAACCTCGGATCATAACCCCATAGATATTGAAGCTAAAAAGATTGAATTCGATTATGCTAAATATGGAACTATTGGTTTAGAATCCGCTTTTGGCGTGTTACAAAATATCTTTACCACTAAAAAAACCATACACATTTTAACCCAAGGAAAATCTAGGTTTAGTATATCTGAAACAACAGTTAACGAAGGTGAAATAGCCAATATAACATTGTTTAATCCTGATATCACTTACGAATTTAACACTAGTAATATTTCATCGCGTTCAAAGAATAGTGCTTTTTTAGGAAATGCTCTACGAGGCAAACCTTACGGCATCGTTGCCAACAATAAAATAATTTTAAATAATGGATAATAGTACAGTAGAAGAAGGAAAAACGATGGCTCTAGTTGCCTATTTAACGTTATTCGGTACACTAATTGCTTTTTTCATGAACCAAGATAAACGAAACCCGTTCACCGCTTTTCATGTAAGGCAAGGGTTGGGTTTGGGCTTACTTTATATCATCATTGCTTTTGTAGTAAGCAGTTTGGATAGCATGATGGCTAGTATGTCCTTTTGGATTTTCTTTTCGGTTTTATATATCTATGGTATCTTTGGTGCCATTACAGGAAAACTAAATAAAATCCCTATGTTAGGAGATGTTTTCCAAAACTTTTTCAAATCAATTGGCCAATAATTATGTCTAAATTACAATATATCACAAGACCTTCTTCGCTTAAAGAAAATGCACCACTTTTAATAATGTGTCATGGTTACGGCAGTGATGAAAACGATTTATTTTCTTTTGCGTCAGAATTGCCAGAAGAATTATTTATCATTTCACTAAGAGCACCTTATGCTATGCAACCGTATGGCAATGCTTGGTATGCTATTAATTTTGATGCTGAAAAAGGGAAATGGAGCGATAATGAACAAGCTGTGGAATCTGTGAATTTAATTGCTGAATTTATCGATTACGCTTGTAATAGCTATGCTGTAGACTCAAATAAAGTCACCTTGTTAGGGTTTAGCCAAGGCACCATTTTAAGTTATGCTGTGGCCTTAACATATCCTGATAAAGTAAATAATATTGTAGCATTAAGTGGCTATATCAATGAGGATATTGTACCAAATTCCATTGAAGAAAAAGAAGTTGCACATTTAAATTTCTTTTGTTCTCATGGGTCAATGGATCAAGTAATTCCTGTAACTTGGGCTCAAAAAGCACCCGAATTTTTAAAAGCGCTCAATATCAACCATGTGTATAAAGAATATCCTGTAGGGCATGGAGTCGCACCACAGAACTTCTACGATTTAAAAGCTTGGTTGGTTAAGCATATTTAACTTAGAACTTCTAGTTGATTCAATGATGACTGTAATACACAAAACCCAATTTTAGTTGTTTCTTTTCTGAAAGAATTTCTATTGTTGAAAATGAATACGCATATTTTACTTTATTTTCTCTGGAATAATTTACGAGGTAGTACTAAATAATTGAATTTTTAATAAATTAAAGTCAATTAATTGTTGGATACATTAAGTACTCAACCAATTTATATTTTAATTGATTATTATCATCAATCTCATAACTTACAAAAATTTCACCCCAGAACTCGCCGTCCGTAAAATTTGCAATAATCCATTTATGATTTAAGATTCTAATTTTATTAATCAATAACTTAGAGTCCGTCATAGATACATAAGGAACAATAGGGTGATCGTCACCTTCGTAATCGTTCATACTATATAGTCCATCTAATATAGCCGGAATTAGTTTTTCAGTATTATAACCTTGTGCTTCAAAATAAGTCAATGCATCTTCGTTTCTATCGATATTAAAATAGCTCATTTCAAAATTTTGCTCTTCCAAAGACTTAACTGTCTTTTCACTTTCTGATAACTGCGCTTTTACGGTTACAATATCAGTTTCATATTTATCAATAATATTTTTTGAATTCACATATTGAAAAATAAGTAATAGAACAGAAAAAATAAACAAGTACATGATAATTTTGTGCTTCATATTTAAAGGGTAATTTGTAAGTTATCGTAAGCTAAAAAAACGTTTTCTGGCAATTGTTGTTGTACCTCATCATGAAATCCTAAAAGATGACTTATATGTGTTAAATAGGCTCGTTTCGGTTTTACTTTTGCAATAAAATTAAGAGCTTCCTCTAAATTGAAATGTGAAATATGTGGTTCAATTCTTAAAGCATTAATGACTAAAACGTCTAAATTTTTAAGTTTCATAATCTCAATATCAGAAACAGTTTTCATATCAGTTAAATAAGCAAAATTTTGAAATCGATACCCAAAGACTGGAAGCTTGTAATGCAAGCCTTCAATAGGCGAAACATTAAGATTTCCTACTAAGAAAGGTTCATTTTTTACTTCATATTTTGTTACACTAGGCACACCTGGATATTTCTTTTCTGTTGTAAAAATATAGTCAAAACGCTTTTCTAAAGATTTAAAAACACGCTGATGAGCATACAACGGAATGTCGCCTTGTCTAAAGAAAAACGGTCTAATATCATCTAATCCCATAGTATGGTCAGCATGCTCGTGAGTAAAAATAATTCCGTCAATTTTAGTGACTTTTGCTTTCAGCATTTGTTGCCTAAAATCTGGGCCACAATCTACTACAAAAGTATAATCATTCCATTCTACTAATATCGAAACACGTAAGCGTTTGTCTTTAGGATTCTCACTTAAGCATACAGGATGCTCACTTCCTATTATTGGAATTCCTTGGGATGTACCAGTACCTAAAAATGTTATTTTCAATAGTATTGCGTTGAGTAATGCTTATGCTAATGTAGCACAACAAAAATAAACTTATTTTTTTGTTTGCAATAGTAAAACTGTACCTTTGCTTCAATGATGTAAACCCAATCTTTATGAAGGATATAACGTACACAGGCGACTCGGATTTTGAAAATATTCCGTCGCTTAAAGACAAAGCCTTACGAATTAACCTAAATGCTGATATTTACGGTACTTTTTCTGAAATTGGTGCAGGACAAGAAACTGTCCGCCATTTTTTTAGAGCTGGTGGGGCTTCTGGTACAATTGCTAAAGCAATGTCTGCCTACGATAAAGACTTTAGTGATGCCATTTACGGGATTGAAGATGATAAACGCTATGTAACCGAGGCTAGACTTCGTAAAATGTTGAACCATGAAGTAAGTTTAACAGAAGAGCGTATTACTAGAGACAAACATCCTAATAAAATATTCTTTTCCTACGCAAATACGGTGGCTACTATAGATTTTGCAAAAAAATATAAAGGTCATGGTTGGGTTGGTATTAAATACCAAGTGAAGCCTGGCGGTGAATATAATGATATTGTATTACACATAAGATTTAAAGAAACAGATGCACGTCTGCAACAAGAAACACTAGGAAAGCTAGGAACTAATTTGGTTTATGGTGCTTTTTACAAATACAATCAGCCACGTAAATTATTACGTTACCTATACGATCATTTAGACAAAGATCAATTAGAAATAGATACCATTAATTTCTCTGGGCCCGTTTTTAAAAATGTAGATAATCGTTTAATGAGTCTGCAATTGGTTAAAAACGGAATGACAGATGCCGTTATGTTTGCTCCCGATGGTAACAATGTATTGCCAGCTCGAGTACTATACAAAAAGAACATCTTAACTCTTAGAGGAAGTTTTAGACCCGTAACCAAGGTGAATATGGATATGTTTGAAAAATCTTACGACATGTTCATAAAAGAAAATAAAGTAGAAAAAGAGCGATCTCAGGTTATTTTCGAAATCACATTATCTAATTTAAGAGCGGAAGGGAAAATTGATGAACAAGATTTTATGGATCGGGCTAAACTATTATGTTCGTTAGGTCAGACCGTATTAATTTCCAACTTTCAAGAATATTATAAATTAGTTGAATATTACTCTCAGTATACCAAAGCGAGAATGGGATTAGCTATGGGAGTAAATAATCTTGTAGATATATTTGACGAGAAATACTACCGCCATTTAAGCGGTGGAATTTTAGAAGCTTTTGGTAAATTATTCTATAAAGATTTGCGCGTGTACCTTTACCCTATGCAAAATGAGGACGGTAGTTTAACGACTAGCGAAAACCTTAAAGTACACCCACGTATGAAAGAGCTATATAAATTCTTTAAATACAATGGTAAAGTAGTTGATATTACTGATATAGATACGTCTAATCTGTCTGTATTCTCTAGAACTGTTCTTAAAATGATAGCCGAAGGAGAACAAGGATGGGAACCAATGCTTCCGGAAGGAGTTTCTAAACTAATTAAAGCGAAAAGTCTATTTAGTTTTGAATCTGAAGAAGTAACTCATAAAAGTTAAACTAAAATAGTTAGATTATATAAAATGCGTGCTGATGTTAAGATCAGCACGCATTTTTTTTTCAATAATGTTTTTAATATTTACATAGTATTATACATCTAATATCTGTTCGGTATGCGCCTTAGTCTTAACTTTGGTAATTACGTTTTCAATAATACCGTTTTCGTCAATAACAAAGGTCGTTCTGTGAATTCCATCATATTCTCTTCCCATAAATTTCTTTGGACCCCAAACACCAAAAGCTTCAATAACAGTTTTATCTTCATCAGCTATTAAAGGATATTGAAAATCATGTTTAGTTTTAAAATTCGTTTGTCTTTTGGCACTATCCGCACTAACTCCTAAGATCTCATACCCTTGGGATTTGAAGCGTTCATAATTATCATTTAAATTACAGGCTTCTACGGTACAACCTGGTGTGCTTGCCTTTGGATAAAAGAAAACAACTAATTTCTTACCCTTATAATCGGATAGTGATATCGTATTGCCTTGTTCATCTTTAGCTGTAAAATTTGGTGCCTTATTACCTTCTTTTAAGTGTGTCATATTATGTAAATTTGTATATAAATGTCTAATAAGGTAAAAATACAAAATGACTAAGCAAGAAAAAGTAAATTTCGTTATTAATACACTAGATAAATTATATCCTGTTATTCCCATTCCATTAGACCATAAAGATCCCTATACCTTATTAATCGCGGTTTTAATGTCTGCACAAAGTACGGATGTACGTGTAAATAAAATCACACCATTATTGTTTGAGCGAGCCGATAATCCGTATGACATGATTAAATTGAGTGTAGAAGAAATACGAGAAATTATAAAACCAGTAGGCTTATCACCCATGAAAAGCAAAGGTATTCATGGTTTATCTCAAATTTTAATTGATAAACACAATGGTGAAGTGCCTCAAACTTACGAAGCACTTGAAGCACTTCCTGCCGTGGGACATAAAACGGCGGCGGTTGTATTATCGCAAGCGTTCGGTATCCCAGCATTTCCAGTAGATACACACATTCATCGTTTAATGTATCGCTGGAATTTAACCAACGGAAAAAATGTAGTACAAACCGAAAAAGATGCCAAACGTATTTTCCCGGAAGCTTTGTGGAATGATCTTCATCTTCAAATTATTTGGTATGGTAGAGAATATTCACCTGCTCGCGGCTGGAATTTGGATAAAGATATTATCACCAAAACTATTGGCAGAAAAACGGTTTTGAATGACTATTTTAAGAAAAAGAAGTAAAATTTCTGTAACGTCCATAGTTTTTAGAGATTAAGTAACGTTATTTTAATTTTTCACAATTCAGTTTTTTCAAAAATTCCAACAAATTTTTTATTATAAATTTGTCGTGTTTTCTCTGTTGATCTAATTAACTTCATAGTTTGGCTAATAGTTTTACTTCAAATAAAATTACATTTATGGTATATTTATTGTGGCGTTTTTAGGAAATTCATCAATCCATGAAACAACTTCTATTTATTGCTTCAACAATTATTTTAACATCATGCATTCCTGTTAAGATCGCCCCAAAATTTAAGAATCAAGATTATAAAATTATGCAAGCGAAGAAATTTCAGCGCAAAATGCCGAGAGAAACCTCTTTTATATTTAAAGATTCAAAAAATGCCAATGAATTCTATCAATACGTTAATAAGAAGTTTAGACAGAATAACGTGGACGTCGGCATAAATGCATCATTTCAACTTGAAGACCAAACATTGTATTTATCGTATTATGAAGCAAATCACGAAGACAAAACATTTAATTTACCATTAGTAGTTGCCGATGAAGTCTTGGATCATAAGGCAGGCTTAAAAATTTTTGAAAATAATTATACCAGTAGAACTGGTCATTGGTATATTGTTTTAACTATATATGATGAGAATATAAATAACTGCTTAAAAGATAAACATCCCTTAAAAGCAAAAACCGTTAAGTATCTTAAAGCATTACAGCAAGAGTATCTTACAACTCAAAACTATGAGGAATTACTTTTTACAAAAAAAATCTGATGTTTTGTTAAATCGCTCAGATTTTTTCAGTTCATAAATAAAAGTTTAATTAATAGTTATCTACATTTATAACCACCCTAACTGGTCTAAAATCCTTAATAGCGTTAAAACTGTTGTCAATCTTCTTAATGGCTTCTTTAGTTTTTACTAGCGATTGTTGGTGTGGAATTTTTATCAATATATTTTTGTGATATAAATTTCTGATTCGAGAAACCGGCGGAAATTCAGGTCCTAAAACATTGGTTTTAAAGAGCTGTTTCAGTGATTTCGCGTACCATTCTGCAGCTAAATTCACACGATTGTAATCCTTGTGTTTAAACGTGATTTTTATCAATCGATATATTGGAGGATATTTGAAATTATACCGTTCATTCATTTGCTCAGCAAACATTTCTTTATATGAATTTGTAGAAACTTGCTGCAATATATTATGGTGTGGATTATAAGTTTGAATCAGTACTTTGCCTCGCAAATCTGTTCGTCCTGCTCTACCAGAAACTTGTGCCATTAACTGGTAACTACGTTCGTGAGCTCTAAAATCTGGAAAATTGAGCAAATTATCAGCATTCATTATACCAACTAACTTTACAAATCTAAAATCGAGTCCTTTAGTTAGCATTTGCGTGCCCACCAAAATATCTACTTCACGTTGTTCAAAACTGTTTATAATCTTTTCAAAACCGTATTTTCCTCGTGTGGTATCTAAATCCATTCGTGCCACTTTTTTATTAGGAAATAACACTTTAACTTCTTCTTCTATTTGTTCGGTTCCGAAACCTTTAGTATCTAATGTAGAATTTCCACATCCCTGACAACGCTTAAGCATCGCTGAATTGTAGCCACAGTAATGGCAACGTAATTGATCGCGATATTGATGATAGGTTAAACTCACATCGCAATTAGGGCATTGTGGTGATGTGCCGCAAGTTGTACATTCTATAATAGGCGAAAATCCACGGCGATTTTGAAACAATATAATCTGAAATCCTTCTTCTAAGGTTTCCGTCATTTCTTCAATAAGTCGGTCACTAAAATGACCTTTCATACGTTTACGTTTATACTTATCAGCCAAATCCACCAATTCAATGTCTGGCATTAATACATTGTTATAACGTGTATTTAATTCTACCAAACCATATTTGCCCTGATTGGCATTAAAATAACTTTCTAAACTTGGTGTTGCCGAACCTAAGAGCGTTTTTGCTTTAAATAAATTCGCTAATACAATGGCGGCATCTCTGGCATGATAACGTGGAGCAGGATCGAATTGTTTGAATGATTGCTCATGTTCCTCATCAATAATGATTAACCCTAAATTTGTAAAAGGCAATAATAAGGCTGAACGTGCACCAATAATGACTTGTGCCTTTTCGGAATTTATCAGCATGTTTTGCCAAACCTCTACCCTTTCATTTCCAGAATATCTAGAATGAAAAACAGCCACTTGTTCTCCAAAATAATCCTGAAGTCGGTTTACCAGCTGAGTCGTTAATGCAATTTCTGGAAGTAAATACAGAACCTGTTTTCCTATTTCTAATTGTTTTTGAATGAGTTGAACGTAGATTTCGGTTTTACCTGATGATGTCACACCATGCAATAACGCTACTGATTTTTCTTTAAAAATAGCCTCAATCTCATCGTAAGCTAATTGTTGAGCTTCACTTAACCGTTTGACTACTCTATCACCTTCACCTTCAAACTGCACACGATCCGTTTGAACATGGTATTCTTCTAAAATATGTTTATCAATTAATGCTTTTATAATGCTCGAAGACGCTCCACTTCGTTCCGATAATTCGGAAACTTTTATAGGTTGTTTTAGTGATGCTTCCATGGTAAATAACGTTAAAACAACTGCTCTTTGTTTTGGCGCACGACTTAATTCTTCTAACAACTCTTGAAGCTTCTCTTGAGATTTATGGTTGTGATGCAATTTTACGTAGCGTACTAATTTAGGAGTGTATTTTTCATAAAGCTCTTCTTGTAAATTTAGAACTCCTTTTTTTACTAAACTATTGATAATTGGTAAAACGCGTTTTTTATCTAAAATTGAAACGACTTCGTTAATTTTTAAAGATGACTGATGTTGTAATGCTTCGTAAATTAAAAACTCATCATCCTTTAATTCCGAATCTTTAATATCTATTTTGTCATTTTTAGAAATTATGGTTTCACTTTCTAATAAAAAAGCATTTGGCATAGCGGCGCGCATCACTTCACCTATGCTGCACATATAATATTTAGCAATCCATTCCCAATGTTCTAATTGAGTTGAAGAAATTACTGGAGTATCGTCTAAAATTTGATGAATCGTTTTTGCATCATAAGCCGTAGGTGGATTTTGATGAATACTATAAACTAAAGCGGTATATATCTTACTTTTGCCAAAAGGCACTGCCACACGCATTCCTGCTGATAAAAACTTAGATTCTGCTTCAGTAATATGGTAAGTAAATGCCTTTTGAAGCGGTATTGGTAGAATGACGTCTATAAAATGTAGCATACTTCAAAAGTAAGACCTTTATAGAAAAAATCATCTTGAATTGAAATGGATTTTCAATATATAATTTCAAAATCTACCACTTATTATTTTATGATTTTAAATGTACTTTTTCATTTTATGTCGTGAAATTTAAGCTATTAATTCCACCTTTAATAATCTAAATCGAGTTGCCGCAAGTTATCGTATGTCTAGGTTCTAAATAATAGACGTAAATATTTGAATTTGCTTTCTAATAGTTTGACTCTAGTCACCATCAATTTAACGTATTAAATCTCTTAGCTCTTACCCAGTTGTTGTGATTTAAGTCACTACTATAACTATTTAACATACCTGGGTATTACATTAATTTTCTAACCTTATGTTTTAAAAATTTATCCGTTATCAATTTTAAATAATTTTCGAATAGAAGACGAGTCCTTCTTTTTTTCGATTCTAGGTTTAAGCGTTCTTCTTGATGCATTTTTAGTATTTGAATTCCTATTTCTTTGTGTATTTTCACGATTAGTAATCGCTGAATTTGCTTTTGTCACTTCAGATTTTTCTGTTTTGGGAATCGTAGACATAGTTCCCCCAGCTTTTTTATTGGCAAGCGCTCGTAATCTTGCTACCTGAGTATCTAAATCCCCAAAATATACATCGTCGTAGATTTTAACAGCATCAGAGAACCGTTCTTGTTCTTCGTAAACAAATGCCAACAGCAAAAGTTCATGTCTTGTAGATTTTACATTATCTCTATTAGGATTAAGTTCTAAACTTTTATTAACATCGGCTTCTGTAGCTTCAATGTTTCCTAGATTAAAATGCAATTTTGCACGCATAAAATAAGCCATTGCATTTGGGGTTAAAGCTACCATTTGATTATATTTTTCTAATTCGTGTTCCTTAGCATTTTCTCTAGCTATAAGTTTTTGGCTTGTTCGTTGGTAATCGAGATGCTGGAAATAAACATCACATTTATAGATTAATTCTGAAGATATCGCAAACAAAAGCTCTTTACGGGCTAATTGTCCTAAATGGAATTTTTTATTTATATCTTCTTCCACAATTTGCGCGTCAATTTCCTCCGCATATTTTGGAAGCATTTCCCGTAAACATGCTTTGTATGCGTTTTCTGTAAGTGTTCGTTTTTGACTTTCTATTTCCAGACATTCGCACACGTCTGCTCTAAAGTCACTTTTATAAGTTTGTGCATTAGCGACTATAAGCATTGAGAACGTAGTGAAAATTGATATTATTAGTTTCATTATATTAGAATTTATGAACTGCAACTATTCTTCTTCGTTGCCTACGAAATAGGATTTTACAGAAAGCATACAAAATTTTAAAGCTTTTTTGGATTTGTTTAAATTGAGTGTGGCTTTAGCTTGTCGCATAAAAGGAGCATCACTAATATCATCTGCAATATCGGGGACTTGTTGCCAAAGGCTGTCAATATTACTTTCGGCGTGTTTTATTAATTCATTTTCAATATCTGCTGGAATATCTACTCCTACTTTTGTTAAACTGTCGTAAACAAACATTTTATGATACAATTCAAACGAATGTTTTACAAAATTATCGACACTCGTAATTTTGGATTTTCGTTTTGGTACTTTAATGCGTTTCTCTTGAGACCAACTCGATGTTGGTACAAGAAAAAGAATGAGTATTACGATTATTATTATACGAGGGAAAGTACTAATGGACTTCATAATATAAGATTAAATGAATTATATAGTTTTACAGTAGATCATCATCTGATAGATTTAAATTAATAGATCATACAAAATTTATTAATTATAATTTATAGTTCCATTCATTGTTAAAATGGTTCCAGATTCGGTGTTAATAACTGTAGTATTATCAAACTCTACTATTTTAGTCACTTTATTTACACTAAAACCAGTACCACAGTCGGTATCATCTGCTGCATTAATTGCCGGTGTAGAACATACGTAACGGTATTCATCACCGTTCTTAACTATGGTCATGGAAATTGATTTATTAACCGCCGCATTATCAGCATTTGTAAATTCGGCAGCAACAATAACAAAGACATTAGAAAAATCGCTAGGATTAGGTACACCATTTTCAATTTCAGTGTTTTCATCAACCAAAATTACAGAACTAGAAGTACCTGTTGAGCCTAATGCATTAGCGCTAACATTACCAACCGTTAAAGACGTACCTACAGAAGATGTATCGGGACCTGATAATTGAATAATACCATAAACAGTGTTACTTTGTGAACTATCATCGTCGCTAGAACAGCTTAAAATGAATAGTGAAAGTATTAATACGGTTTTTAAAGGATTGAAGTTCATCATTTTTTTATTTTTTGAATTAATCTCTAATAAAGAAACCACTATTATTGGTAAATAGCACGCACCAACCTATAAACGTTGATTTTGAATATATTAACGCCCAAATAGTAGTACATTTTAGACATATATTTATTATTTTTAAGCCAGCTATTATTTAAATTCTGTATGAAAAGATTATCAACCATTTTCTTTTTAATGCTGTCTCAGTTTTGTTTTTCTCAGAATAAAATGCTCGACTCGTTAGAAAACGTTATCAACAATTATAAAGTTGAAGACACTACTTATGTGAACTTAAGAATTAAATATACGGCAAGGAAATTGTTTCTAACACCTACTGATACAACTTGGATTGATTATATAAATAAAACGTTAGATATTTCTAAACACCTCAATTATCCTAAAGGAATTGCTATTTCATATAACAATTTGGGAATCATCCATCATTATTTTAAGTCTGATCCTTTAGAAGGTCTTGACTATTACCAAAAGAGTTATGCTATTTTTGATAATGACCCCAAATTCAATAAATATGCCTTGAGCGTTCTTACTAATATTGGGCTCATAAGTTTGGAGCAGCAAGAGTATGACAAAGCGTTGAGTAGCTTTAGAACATTATTGAGTAACCCCGAAAATAAGACTAAATATATAACGGAATTCTACATTGCAAATGTCTATGGCGATCAAAAAAAATTAGACTCCTCGATGTACTACTATAAGAAAGCACTAGTTGGTTCAGAAGAAAATAAGCAACTACTCTATATTGCAAACATAAAAACGAATTTAGGTTTAATACAAACTAATGCAGGGTACAGTGAAGAAGGTTTAAAAAACACCACTGAAAGTCTAGATTTAATCGAAGAACATAATATTGAAACTTTACGCGTTCCTGCTTACATAAATGCAGCGGAAATCTATCTGAAAAATGGGGATATTGAAAAAGCAGAATATTATGCGCTTAATAGCTTAAACCTAAACGAATCATTGAATAATTTATACACAGAAAAAAGTGCTTTGGCCACACTCGCTAACGTTTATACTGAAAAAAAAGACTATAAAAATGCATTATTAACTTATCAAAAACATATTGTACTCAGAGATAGCTTGATAAATGCAGATCGAAAACTCGAAATTTCTCGAAAGCAAATTCAGTATAAAGCTGATAAAGATCGTGCTATATCGCAAGTAGAAATTGAACGTCAGAAATCGATCAAAAATGCTTCTATTGTTGGTGGATCTGGACTTGTGTTAGCTTCCATAATTGGATTTGTACTATACCGAAGAAAACAAGATGCCGTATCTAAATCTAAGGAAGCCGAGTTTAATGCTAAAGTTTCAGACACTGAACTAAAAGCATTACGCTCGCAAATGAATCCGCATTTTATATTCAATTCCTTAAATTCCATTGGTGATTATATCTTAAAAAATGACACACAATCGGCTAGTGACTATCTAAGCAAGTTTGCTAAACTGATGCGACTCACATTGGAAAATTCAGAAAAAAAAGAGGTTTTTTTAAGTGATGATATTTCGCTCCTTAAAACATATATGGATATTGAGCGTAAACGTTTCAACAGTACGTTTAATTATTCTATCGAGGTTGAAGCGAACTTAGATCCTAGCAATATTTTAGTACCACCAATGATTCTTCAACCATTTATTGAAAATAGCATTATTCATGGTTTGTCTCATAAAGATGAACCGGGACGTGTAAAAATTTCATTTAAGGAAGAAAGTGACATGCTAATTTGTAGCGTGGATGATAATGGTGTTGGCCGTAATCAATCGGTTACACCCGAAAATAAAAAATCGATGGGAATCGCAATCACCAAAAGTAGAATTGAAATTATTAATAAATTAAAAAACACCAACGGTACAGTTAAGATCACTGACAAACCGAAAGGCACAAGAATAGACGTTTCACTACCAATGCAACTGGCCTACTAATATGATATCAACTATAATTATTGAAGATGAGGCACATTGCTCGGATCGAATTTTAAACCTCATTAATCAACATCCAAACATGTTTAAGGTACTTAAAGTTATAGATAATATAGACGACGCCCTTGAAATGGTACCCAAATTGCAACCAGAATTAGTGTTTTTGGATATAAGAGTAAATGATAAGACCGGATTCGATTTTTTACAAAACTTAGCTTCTGTTAATTTCAAAGTTATATTTACTACCGCATTTGATAACTTCGCTATAAAAGCTTTCAAATTTAGTGCTATAGATTATTTATTAAAACCGATTGATACTGATGATTTTAATGATGCGGTAGCTCGACTAAAAAAAAATATGTCGACCTCTAATATGGAGCAGCAATTTCAGAATTTGTTCAGAAATTTAAAACCAGATCAGAAGAAAGTGATTACCATTCCGTCCTTAACCGGTTTCGAAACACTTAAAATTGAAGATATTATACATATGGAAGCAGATACCAGTTACACTCATATATTTACGAAAACCCAGAAAATCCTAGTCTCCAAACCTATAAAGTTCTATGAAGATTTATTGGCTAATAATTCATTTTTTAAAACGCATAAATCGCACTTAATTAATCTAGAAAACGTAAAAAAATATTATAAGGGTAAACAAAGTTATGTACTTATGTCCAACGATGCTCAAGTTCCTATTTCGGTGCGGCGTAAAGAAGAATTTTTAAAGCAGTTTAACTAATATGTTTTTCAATATCTTTTTGCTTAATTTCTTTTCTTGCCTTAGGGTGTTTTCGTAAATATTGTAGCGAAGCGTTTAATTCATAACCTAAAAGTAAAATATTAGAATTCAACCACAAATACAATAACAAAATTAATAAGGCGCCAATAGAACCATATAACTCGTTATATTGAGAAAAATTTTCAATATAAATACCAAATAAAAATGACGTTAACATTATTAATAACGTTGTTAATAGAGCTCCAACGGAAAAAAACTTTGAATTCTTCCCCTCTTTAGTTCCAAAATAATATAATGTTGCTGTAGCTAAATAAACCATTATTACAAAAAACAAATATTTTGCCAAAATAATCCAGCCCAATCCTTTATCGTCTTCTGCAAATGCATTACCGCTTAAACTTTCATAAAGCGGTTGTATAATATAAATTTGAAAATAACCAAATACGGCAACGGTTAATAACAAGAGAAACGCTAAAATCAAGGCTACACCAAGGGCTATACCGTACTGTTTAAACACATTGCGATATAATTGCTTGTGGTACGAAGTTTCAAAACCAGAAAAAACAGCATTTACTCCGTTTGACATTAAAAATATTGATAATAAAAACACCGAAGAGATAATACCTCCACTTGAATTACTACTCATATCTTGAAAAATACTATCAATAAAAAACTCTGAAGTTTGTGGTGGTAAGATGGATCTTAAAAAACTTAAAAATTCTATCTGAAATCCATCTATCGGTATATGAGGAATTATAATAATTACGAATAATAAAAACGGAAAAATAGCCGTAAAAAAACTAAATGCAATTGCACTAGCTCTAGTTGTTAACGCACCATTTACAATACCCATAATGTAAAGCTCCAACAAATCGTAAATTGATAGACCTTCAAACCCTGGCAGTTTAATCTGTTTAAAAAACCGCATCAAATGATTGATTACTGGAATTTTATCAATTTTATCTTCTACAGGTTTGGACATGAAAGAAATTACGAATTACGATGTACGATTTATGATTTGTGATTTGTGATTTGTGATTTGCTTATTCTATATTTTTTATTCACTAAATAGGTACTTAAAATTACAACTGAATACAGCCAAATAATTATACCGCTTTCAAACTCAAATCCATATTATAGACAGAGTGCGTTAATGCGCCAGACGAGATATAATCTACTCCACATTCAGCATATTTCCGCAGTGTATTTTCGTTGATGCCTCCAGAGGATTCCGTTAAGCATTGGTCACCAATAAGCTTCACCGCTTTGCGTGTATTTTCATAATTAAAGTTATCAATAAGTATGCGATAAACGCCTCCAGAGGCTAAAATCTCTCTAATTTCTTCGAGATTTCTCGCTTCAACTATAATTTTTAAGTCACGATTGGTATCTTTTAAATATTGTTTCGTAAGGTTAATAGCTTTAGTTACTCCTCCTGCAAAATCAATATGATTATCCTTAAGCATTATCATATCGTACAATGCAAATCTGTGATTTTCCCCGCCGCCAATTTTCACTGCCCATTTTTCAAGCGCTCTGATTCCTGGTGTTGTTTTGCGGGTATCTAATATTTTTGTTCCGGTTCCTTCTAATAATTTCACAAACTGATTTGTTTTAGTCGCAATAGCACTCATACGTTGCATAGCATTTAACACTAAACGCTCAGCTTTAAGAATAGATTGCGATGCTCCTTCAACATAAAAAACTATATCTCCTTGATTTACTTTTTCGCCATCTGAGATTAAAGTTTCGATTTTCATATTGTTGTCTACATAAGAAAATACTTGTTTAGCAAATTCTACGCCAGCAATAATTCCTTTGTCTTTTACCAACAGTTTTGCTTTACCTTGTGCCGAAGCCGGAATACAGGCTAACGAACTATGATCACCATCGCCAACATCCTCTCTAATGGCATTAGAAATTATAAGTTCTATTTCTTTATCGAATTGTGCTTTTGAAATCATCTAGACATTTATTTAATGTAAAAATAGGAATTGAAAGATTAATAATATCAAAAACTAAATATCAAATTCCAAAAAATTATAACTTTGAAACATGAATATAAAACTTATAGCCATTGGCAAGACCGATAACAAGAATATGCAAGCCTTAATTACGGATTATACTAAACGTCTTGGGTTTTATATTAAGTTTGAATTTGAAGTGATTCCAGATTTAAGGAAAGTTAAAAATTTATCCGAAACACAACAAAAAGAAAAGGAAGGGGAACTGATTTTAGCTAAAACGCAAACTTCTGATGTACTTATTGTTTTAGATGAAAATGGTAAACAAACTGATTCTGTTGCCTTTTCAAATTACTTACAAAAACACATGAATTCTGGTATAAAAACCTTGATTTTCATCATTGGTGGTCCTTATGGATTTTCGGACGCTGTATATAGTAGAGCCAATGGTAAATTGAGTTTGTCTAAAATGACGTTTTCACATCAAATGGTGCGTTTGTTTTTTATTGAGCAATTGTACCGCGGTTTTACAATTCTTCGTAATGAACCTTATCATCATCGATAATTTTTCATGGTATGTGTGCCACCTTAAGAAATTCTGATTATCGCTTTTTTAAAGTTAACGTTTACTACATTCAATCACAGGCTCTGCATAATCAAATAAAAAAAAGTCTCAGTCGCAATCTCAGCACTTCAAAAAATTGAGTCTACTGCTGAGACTGCAACTAAGAACTTAGTCTAATGTGTTTTATAAACTTCCTTACGTTTTTTTAGCTGTCTAATTAAGTCGTCAATAGTTTCATTCATTGCCATTTCATAATTTTTTGCGTTAGACGTTGCAAATATTCGTGGGCCAGGTAAACTTAATTCTATATTACATATTTTACCAGCCTCGTGGTCTTTTTCATCTTGTTTAAAATAGACTTGAGCTGAAATTAAAAACTCAAATTTATTAGCTAATTTTTCTAGTTTTTCTTCCGTTAATCTAGAAAGCGTATTACTTGTATCGATGTTTACATATTGAAAATTTACCGTCATAATCTATCGTATTTAAATGAATAATTCTTTTGTCTAAGATAAAGGATTATAGATATTACTAGACTGATAAATATCATAAATAATTGATAAAAAATTAAATTATTGATATACGTATGGTTTGCAATACTTAATTAATATTAACTTCTAATAAATTAAATAAAAATGAATACTTATGCATTAGTTTCTGTGTAAAATCTTGATTATTTAATGCTCCACCATGCCCGGTGCCTTCCACGATAAAAATTTCGTATAGCGATTCATTACTCCCTTTTTCTTGCAAATTAGCTAAGAATTTATAGGAGTGAAATGGCGGAACCCTATCATCATTTTTACCAACAATAAGTAAAACATTAGGATATTTTACACCTTCTTTAATATTATGCATTGGCGAATAAGACTTTAAATTTTGATAATCTAATGTGTCCTTCACGGTCCCAAACTCATTTCTATTCGTATTAGCTGAGCCTACCGTAAAATTCTCAAACCGTAACATATCAAAAGCGCCTGATTCTGCTATTGCAACCTTGAACAATTCTGGTCTCTGAGTAATAGCAGCACCGACAAGTAATCCGCCATGCGAACTTCCATTAATTGCCAATTTATCACTATTTGTATATTTTTCGGTAATAAGAAATTCTGCTGCCGCAATAAAATCATCAATGGTATTTTGTTTATTTAATCGTCTGCCTGCAAGACTCCAATCTGTACCATGTGCTCCACCACCTCTAATATTAGGCACTGCGAGTATACCACCATGCAACAACCAAAGTGTTAATGATTCATTAAAGTTTGGGACTACGGTATTGCCATAGCCTCCATAACCATATAATAATGTTGGATTTTCACCATTCAACTTTGTATCCTTTGCACATGTTATATACATAAGTACTTCTGTGCCATCTTTCGATTTGTATTTAACATACCTTGTTTCTAAACGTTCTGGATCATAAGGCACACGTAATACTTGTGCAGGCTTGAAAGTAAGATCTGAAAGGGACAATTGAAACCATAATTCTGGATGAAAAAATGAAGACACACTGAAATCTGTATGGGTAGCATTATCCTCATGTTCATAAAAATGATTTATTTTTTTACCTTCAGGGAAATCAATTTTTCTTAAAAGCTGCCCATTTAAATCAAATATCATTACTAGGTTTTTCCCTTCCTTGGCATACATACAGGCAATTTTGCTACTTCCTAGTTTATGTACTGAAATTAATTGCAAATCGTACTCAGGCACTAATTCTGAAACTTTATTTAATTCTGTAATATTAGATTGAAGCACTCTACCATTAGGTGCCTGCCAATTGGTACTCAAGATAACCGTATCATTTTTAACTTGCTCAATATTAACATAGATCGATTCTGAATTAGGGTACAATAAAAAATTCGATAAATAAAAGGATTCCGGCTGAATATGTGCAACCGACAAAGCTTTGACTATCTGTCCTCTAACATTGTAATAATGTTTAAAAAACAGTTTATCATTTTTTTCATAATACTTAAATGTGTTTGCGCCCGAAACATCAGGGTTTTGGTACAACATTCTGTCTTCAGATTGCTTATTGTCTAATTTATGATAGAATAACTTTTGACCTTTAGCTCTATCCAATAACTCCCGCCCTTCCTTTGGAGTTTCAAAAGCATTATAAATAACATCTCTTCCCTTCCAAATGATGCCATTACCAGCCCTAATGTTCGTTAATTTGTTAGCAAATTGTTCGCCCGTTAATAAATCGAAAAAATACACCTCTCTCCAATCACTACCATTATGCGATAGTTCAATAGCCACTAAATTAAAGTCTTCATTGAGATAACGTTTAGTAATACTTACATTGTCATCTTTGTCTAATCTAAAATCTTTTAGGTTTATTAATTTTTTATAATTTTTAGCTCCACGTAATCTATAATTTAAATCATTTGCGCGTTTCGAAGAGGTGTGCGTATATTTAAATTCATATTTAGATTTTAAACTATCGGATTCCTTTTGGTATGATTTTTTTTGTTCAACCTTTGTTTTATTATACATTGTAGACAATTGCGCTTTTAATCTCCACATTTGTACATATTTTTTATGTTGTCTGGCTGTTATTTTATTTTGAGTTTTTATCCAATTTTCTAATCTCGGATCGTTTGGGTTTTCCATCCATTGGTAAGAATCCATAACATGATCATCAAAATAAACATCAGTTATGGAATCTTTTGAAACATCTGGATATTTAAACGTTTGCTGAGCATTACTGTAGCATACAGTGCCTAATATTAGAATTAGAGAAAAAAATGGCTTCATTAATATTTTTTTTAATTGGAATGCTAAATATATGATTTTTGGTAGTTAACCCTTATTTTAGATTATTTCTTTTATGACCACTAAACCGGTAACCCAAAGCTAATTTTGCATTAGTGAGGTTTAAAAGGTATTTATTCCCATAGTCTAGATCAGTGGAGTACATGCCATTACTATAAGTTAGGTTGACATAAAATTGATTAAAACTGTAACCTACTCCCATTGAAAAATCTAATTTATACAACATAGGATCAGCTGGTTTATAACCTCCATTTGGTAAGTTAATTTTTTTAGCCATAAATCCGATTCCAGGTATTATATTAACTGTCGCAACAATACCTTCAGGAAGTTTAAAATAAGAAATAAAACCAGCCAAAACCCCAAATGATAAACCTTTATACCTTTCAATATTTCCCTCTTCATTAAAATAAGGACTGATATTTTCTGATAAAATACTGGAGTTTGCAGAAAAATAATCAAAGCTAGCAAAAGCACCAACACCGCCCGTTATAATGATATTTCTATGCCTTTTTTCAGACAAACCTGCTTTTAAAAGGGCGTAAGAAAATTCAATACCATCGAAAGTGTATAAATAATTAAAACCAATACTAACTGAACGCATATCACTTCTAAATATAAATGGCTCGTCGATATTATTTTTAGCCGTAAAACCTTTATAGCTTTGTCCGTAAAAATTTATATAATGTCGATCTTTTATAATGG
This sequence comes from Winogradskyella bathintestinalis, assembly GCF_030407435.1. Taxonomy (GTDB): domain Bacteria; phylum Bacteroidota; class Bacteroidia; order Flavobacteriales; family Flavobacteriaceae; genus Winogradskyella; species Winogradskyella bathintestinalis. The sequence continues at coordinate 188,534 of NZ_JASDDK010000003.1, read as the reverse complement.
TTGTACCTTGTAAATCGAACTTTCGGGTTTCCTCTCTATTCGGATTCTTAAGATTAAAAGCAATATCTAAAATTATTTTTCTGTTGGCAAAACCGAAACCAATGCCATGCCTATTATTAGGCACAAATCTTATCTTAGAATCCTGGTTTTTAATATTAAATTTGTTCACTTTAAAATTCGTAAATAGACGAACGGAATAATTTTCAATATTCCTATCAATAAGTAGAGAATCTAATTCATCAAAATTTTGTGCACTTATTGTCAAAACATTGTAACAGCATCCTAAAAGTAAAAGGCACTTTAATAATAAAGTCTTTTTAAATATTGTAGGTTTTAGCAATAGATATGTGTTTAGATTCATATTTTTACAAAGCAGGTATATAAACAAAGCTACATTAATATCATTACATTATGCAACTCGTTTTCGCTACAAATAACTTAAATAAATTAAAGGAAGTACAAGCTATTTTACCACCACATATTAAACTTTTAAGTTTGAATGATATTGCCTGTCTTGAGGATATTCCTGAAACACAATCTACTATTGAAGGTAATGCTGTACAAAAAGCAGATTATCTAAAAAAACAATATGGTTACGATTGTTTCGCCGATGATACAGGTTTAGAAGTCGAAGCTCTAAATGGCGATCCTGGTGTGTTTTCTGCGCGTTATGCGGGACCACAGCGCAATGCTGAAGATAACATTGATAAACTACTCAGCGAACTTAAAAATAACACCAATCGTAAAGCCCAATTTAAGACCGTAATTGCTCTACATTATAAGGGTAAGCTACACACATTTACTGGAATATGTAAAGGTGAAATTACAAACCAAATACACGGAGACGGTGGTTTTGGTTACGATCCTATTTTTAAAGCTGAAGGTTATGATAAAACGTTTTCGGAAATTTCTTTAGACGTAAAGAATAAAATTGGGCATCGTGGAAAAGCCGTTGCGCAACTGATTGATTTTTTGAATCCAGTTAATTCTTGAAAACAATACAGACCTGTTTCTTTTCTATGTAGTACATTTGTAAAGCAACCAACTTTAACTTGAATTCAAATCGACTATATTTTATCGATGCCGTAAGAGCATTCGCCATCTTAATGATGCTGCAGGGCCATTTTATTGATACGCTACTCGACACTTCTTATAGAGAACAAAGTAATACCATATTTCAAATTTGGGAATATTTTAGAGGAATTACCGCACCTACATTTTTTACTATTTCTGGACTCATTTTTTCGTATTTACTAATTAAAGCAAAAAAAGATGGAAATAGTAATGAACGTATGCGAAAAGGCATTAGACGAGGAGTAATGCTAATTGGAATAGGATACCTTCTACGTATCCCTATTTTTGAATGGTTATTAGGGATTTTCAATAATTATTTTTTTATTATAGACGTCTTACAATGTATTGGTTTATCGCTTATTCTAATTGTGATAATTTACAAACTAACTTTAAAAAAGACGTTGATTTTTTCGATTATTATGTTTGCTACGGGCTCCATAATATTTATTAGTGAACCACTTTATCGTTCTTTACAATTACCTCAAATACCTATAGTTTTGTCTAATTATTTATCTAAAGCTAATGGTTCTGTCTTTACTATTATACCGTGGTTTGGCTATGTTGCATTTGGAGCATTTATTTCCACATTATTTTATCGATATGTGGAGCGACCTAAATTTAAATTGGCTATTGTATCTAGCTTTTTTATAGTGGGAATTATGCTCATATTTAAATCATCTTGGTCATTTATGGAACTGTATAAATGGTTAGATTTTTCAATTTTTAAAGATGTGGCCTATTATAATTATTTGTTTACACGCTTAGGTAATGTTTTAATTTTATTCTCTTTATTCTATTTAGCAGAACGCTATATTAAACAGCCTCTTATCTTAAAAATTGGTCAAAAAACGTTATCAATATATGTCATTCATTTTATTATTATCTACGGCAGTTTTACAGGTTTAGGTCTGCATCAAATTATTGGCAGAACGTTATTACCTTGGCAAGCCATAGTCGGAGCTATAGTCTTTCTTTCTTTGGTCTGCTTTATTTCGTTTTATTATGCTAAAACCAATGCGTTTGTATATTCTAATTTGCAAATAGTTATGAATAAAATTAAGCGTTATTTAGATTAGAGCCTTAGTAATAAGAAGTGCCTCTTTTGCTAAATTATAAAGAGATTATAATTAATATTTGAAGTGTGAATGGTATTTTAGAATATACAAATGACGCTGGTGTATTATAGATTGAATCTATTAATTGGCATTGAAATCAGTACAACCATGCGTTTTTATTTTTATCAAAGGCATAGCGATATATGCTTGAGCTAATAAATTATTTTAAAGTAAAAAAGCCATCTAATTAAAGATGGCCCTTCCTTCCCTTCATAACAATCAATTCCCCATTCAACATAAATATTGAATGAATATAAATCAATAGCACAATACTTACGTATTTTTGTGAGGGGTGGTTTTTAAAAACGTAAAAATTTTTATACCTAATGAAAAATACAATTGAAAAATTCTACAATGCATTGAATAATTGTGATGGTAAATCTATGGTTGCTTGTTACCATGATGATATAATTTTTGAAGATCCCGCCTTCGGTATTTTAGAAGGTGAACGTGCTAAAGCCATGTGGTTAATGCTTTGCGAAACTCAAAAAAATAAAGCATTTAATGTTGAATTTTGTAATGTTGAAGTTAAAGAAAACAAAGGTTCAGCAGATTGGGAAGCGATTTATACTTTCAGCAAAACAGGACGAAAAGTTCATAATAAAATTAATGCTTCTTTTGTTTTTAAAGACGATTTAATTATAAAACATACCGACGAATTCAATCTTCATAAATGGGCAAAACAAGCCATGGGAATAAAGGGTATATTCTTCGGTGGATTGCAGATATTCAAAACAAAACTTCAGAACCAAACCAATGTGCTTTTAGATAATTATTTAAAAAAATAAAAAAGCTAGCTAACACAAGTTAAGTTCAGGTATGAAGTTTTTAATCTGTTTTTATTAGATATCAATTAGTAGTGGTTGAAGCTAAATATTTTAAATATTTAATAAGGTATGGAAGTATTCCAACAAATGATTGAATTCTAATATTTATAATAATCAAACCTAGTTTCATTTATAGATTAACAAATTCTCCAATACTTTTTCTAGAAGTATTTTCTATATTTTTTTTGCTATAGGTACGTAAAAATCCTCTACAGAATCTGGACTTCCATTTTTATATTTTTCTCCCATCACTTGATAATGCGGTCGATTATCTATTTCATAGCCTGAATTTGGCAACCATTCGGTCATAATTTTTTGATATGTTTCCGAAGCATTCATTCCTCTGTGAATAAAGACGGCATACTTTCCTTCTGGAATAGTAAAAAGCTCAAATTCCTTTGGAATAGCATCAAAATTTGAAACATCCATACTTGCCCAAATCGTATATTCACTAATATTTTGGGCATTTGTATGCTTAGGAAAAACTTGTATTGCTATTTTTTCCTTATAATCAGTGTCTATTATGGCACGCATCCTTGTCATAAATTGTTTCCAAAGTTGTGCTATTTTATGATGTTCATTTTTATTGATACTAGAGGATATGCCTATTAGTTTTTTCTCTGAACATTGCTTAATTTCTGGATTCATTTAGTTTGTATAATATAAGACATCATTTTTTTTTTCATTTATAAAGGTATAAAAAAAGCACAAGTAAAAAATACTTGTGCTTTTGAGAGTTCGTAACAAACACCAATCTATTATTAAAACTAATTCTAATCCTAATTTAAATATATTGTCATTTTACCTACGGAATTTTTTTATGATTGTTTTTTATGGACAATATTCAGTAAACCCATTTATTTTTAATTATCCGTCAAATTTAGAGCGCATAAAAAAGCCATTATAGCAATACTATAATGGCTTTAATTATTTTAATTTAAAATGTTATGCTTGTTTCACTTTAACAGCATTCATCCCACGTTGTCCTTTTTCTAACTCAAACGTTACTTTATCATTTTCTGCAATATCATCAATGATACCACTGACATGCGTAAAATGTTTTTCGTTTGTTTCGGTATCAATAATAAATCCGAAACCTTTAGAACTGTCGTAGAAAGAAACTTTTCCTGTTCTAACTGGATCAAAAGGATCTTCATCTGACTCCTCTTTTGTAGGTACACCAAGAACAATGTTTTTAGCTTTAACTTTAACCTTCATTGCTGGATCTGGTGGTGTATCTGTAAGATTCCCATTATGGTCTACATAAGCCAAAGGGATACCGCCTGTTCCGTTTTCTTCTTTCTCGAGTTTACGCGCTTCCATTTTCTTGCGCTTGTCTTCTCGTTTTTTTAATCGTTTTTTTTCTTTTTCACTTTTACTAAAAGTCTGTTGTGATTTAGCCATTCGTAGTTTTAAAAATTAATATGTTTGTGTGCTTTTGAAAATATTTATAATGCAAACCAAGTTAATTAACTTAACAATGAATAGTATTAAAATCTAGTACAATAACTTATGAGAACTGTTATTTGTGTAGTATATCTTCAATAAACTAATCACAAAGATACAATTTCTATACCAAATATTATAATTAACGCATCTCGACTTTTTATTTTACCTAAAAAACTTTAATATAAATACATAATTCAGTTAGGCTTTTATCATCTTATCAGGTTATTTTGTTAATATAAAATCAGTTATTTCGGATTAAAAAGTACATTAATACGTTCGATAGCATCTTTGTAATGATATTTCGTTTCTGTATTTACATTCAGTTTTGATGCAGCGTTAAGCATATTCTTAACTATATTTAACTCACCTCTCACTATAGCTCTAACATCTGATTGATTAACATTAAAATATTGTCTACTTCTTTCTGGATCTAAATCTTCCGTCATTAATTTAGACATCGCATCTAAATAAGAACGTTGAAGATTTCTTCTAAATACCGAAACATCTTGTCCGCTCCTAGTTTCTGACCAGATTCCTTTTCTAATATCTTGTAACATTTCTAGTGCAGAATAATTTTTAGAATCTAGAGCGTTATGATCAATGAGACGTCCTAACCGTTCAAAATTTAATAAGTTATTTAAATGTCGCGATTGAAGACGGCGAATGCGATCAGTATAACCAGCATAATCTATATTTTGAAGAATCGATTTTTCAATTAACCAGCTTGGGGTTTCAAAAGCATTATCATGTAACCATTCTATAGCCGATTGCTGATAAGTCTTTGAAACCGGATTATAAACAGCACCATCTTGAGATGGAGTTTTAGTATCCTCCACTACTCCGCCTACATGTGAAACAACATGCCCAACATAACGTCCCCAAACACTTAACAATTCGCCATAAAGTTCTTCAAGATCTTCGTATTTATCCGTTTTATCACTGGTCCATTGTGGTAAATTCTTAGAAACAATCTTCAAATTTTTTAAACCATACGTACTAGCTTTTATGCTGTTATTTCCAATATCTTCAGTTTGTGCTGTAGGATCAAATCGACTACTTTGTTTTCCGAATTTATAAATAGGGTTATTTGATTTCTCCAAAACCCAACTGTTCAAAATTTCTTTTTCATCATCAGCAGACTTTGCGTTATCTATATAACGGTAACCATAATTTATTGCATAATCATCATAAGGTCCTAATTGTCTAATAAATCTAATGTTTTCATCGCCAGGTTGTGCAATATAATTATAACGTGCATAATCCATTATGGTTGCGGCAATCCCATTTTTTTGCGTAAAATCGCCATTTCTATAATTTTCCACATCATAAGCATAACTTGCACTCATATTATGTGGTAATCCCAAGGTATGCCCAACTTCGTGTGCAATTACCATTTTCATCATTTCTCCAATCTCTTTTTCTGGAGTATTTAAAGTTCTAGCCGATGGGTTTGCAGCTCCTGTTTCCAATAGATAACGATTTCTGTATGAGCGCAAATGATTGTGATACCAAATTATATCGCTTTCAATTATTTCCCCACTTCTAGGATCTGATACACTTGGGCCCGTAGCATTTCTTGTAGTACTGGCAACATATCTTACAACAGAATACCTAATGTCTTCTGGGCTAAAATCAGGATCTTCTTCTTTTGTTGGAGGATCTTTTGCGATGATGGCATTTTTAAATCCTGCAGCTTCAAAGGCCGTTTGCCAAAGTTCAATGCCTTCTTTCATATACGATCTAAATTTCATGGGTGTGGCAGGATCTAAGTAATAAACAATGGGTTTAATAGGTTCTACTAATTCTCCACGTTTATAAGCCTCAATATCTTTAGGAATTAATTTCCAACGTCTTAAATATGTTTTTCTATCAGCTTTTAATTCTTCACTACTATAATCATATTTGCTTAAGGTAAACCAGCCTACACGTTCATCAAAAAGTCGTGGTTGCATAGGAACCTTCGGTAACAAAATCATAGATTGATTCATCTGCACACTTATGGTTTCATCGCCTGTATTAACTGGTGGTTTAGACGCATTGTATGTAAAATCTTGTTTAACTTCTATATTTTCGGGGAAACTTTTCATCGAATTAATAAAACTTCTAGATTTGTCTAAATTCTTTACTTTATAAGTGGAACGTAAACGAGAACCTAAACCACTAATAGATTTTACATCAGTTCCGTAAAAACTAGTAACATCGATTACGACCGTAGTCGAATCCTCTGAAAATGCTTTAATATCGAATGCATATAAAGTAGGTTCGTAATTATTGGATTTTACAGAAACGTTAATGGGTAAACTATCAGCGGCAACAGCACTTGACGACTTCTCTTTGATTAAAATTTTATTTTTAAAACGCTCCCAATTTATCATCCGGGTATTGGTTTTTGTTCCTGCATTAACATAGCCACCACCTAGATTTGATGGTAATTTCGCAAACCGACTTACTAATAGCATATCGGTATTGAGATGCTCCATAGGTATTTCAAAATAGTACTTCTCACCAATTACATGAACATCAAACAACCCTGTATCAGTTACGGCATCTTTTGTTATAATTTTATTATAATCTTTTATTCCATTAGTTTTATTTTTAGGATTTTTGGAAGTGGTCTGAGTCGTTTTGGAACTATTGTTTTGTTTGCCGGTAGATTGTGCTGTGGCACAAGAGAGCACAATAAATGAACAGAGTGCTAGAATTAGAATTTTTTTCATAAATTGATGTTTAATAATTGAAAAGTATGCATAAAGATAATTAAAGAATTTTATTATCGTATAATTTCTTAAAAGCTGTTAAAAACCACGCTTTTTATCTAATTCTAACATATTTTTGTACAAATTTAGAACGATGCGACTATTAATGCCAATCTTTAGAATTACTGCCTTATTAGAAGGGGTATCCTATCTCTTATTATTGTTTATAGCGGTGCCTATAAAATATATGAATAACGATCCCCAATATGTAAAAATGCTAGGAATGCCACATGGAGTTTTATTTATAGCTTATATTGTAATAGCGGTAATTATTAGTAGCGATTTGAAATGGAACAACAGAACTTTATTCACTGTTTTAGCAGCATCCATCATTCCCTTTGGAACCTTTTATGTAGATAAGAAATTTTTATCTAAAAAGAATGTCTAATATTCGACACTTTATTTTCGATTTTCTAGTAGAAAAAGGACTATCAGAAGATACGGCTAGCTATATTAATATGCTTATTTTATTATGTGCCGTAGTGTTTTTTGCTTTTATAATAGATTATGTGACAAAACGGTTACTCTGGAGGTTTTCTGCAGGTGTTGCTAAACGCACAAAAACTAATTTTGATAATATACTATTAGATAATAAACTTCCTAGAAATATTGCACATATTATTCCTCTGATTATATTAATTGAGTTTGTGCCTCAAGTATTTTCCGATTTTAGTTATGCCGAAACGATCATTCAAAAAACGCTGATGGTCATTGGTATAATACTAACGCTGAGCATTATAAGGAGTATTCTTAAATCTATAAAAGATTATCTTAAAACAAAATCCCAATATAGAGATAAACCAATAGATAGCTACATTCAGGTATTTATGATATTTGCTTGGCTTATTGGTGCCTTTTCTGCTATTGCGATTATTACGGGTATATCTTTCGTAAAATTTGCAACTACCCTAGGTGCAGCATCGGCAATCATTATCCTCATTTTTAAAGATACTATTCTCGGTTTTGTAGCCAGTATCCAAGTTTCCATAAATGACATGGTTCGGATTGGAGATTGGATAACTTTTGAAAAATATGGTGCCGATGGTGATGTTATCGAAATTAATTTGGCCACCGTTAAGGTACAGAATTGGGATATGACCATTACAACGATTCCGACCTACGCTTTAATTTCAGATTCTTTTAAGAATTGGCGTGGTATGAAGGATTCTGGAGGTCGTCGAATTAAAAGATCCGTTATTATAAAGGTTTCTACTATAAAATTTTTAGATGCTGAAGATATTGAAAAACTGAAAAAAATTCAATTAGTTTCAGATTATATTGAATCCAAATCTAAAGAAGTTATAGATTACAATATCGCACACGGAGCAGACAAATCGGTTTTAATTAATGGCATTAATTTAACCAACTTTGGGGTGTTTAGAAAATATCTTCAAACTTATATCGAAAAACACTCGGCGATTAATGAAAATATGACTTTAATGGTGCGCCAATTAGAACCGACCTCACAGGGAATACCTATGGAAATTTATTGTTTTAGTAAAGATCAACGTTGGGAAAATTACGAATTTATAATTGGAGATATCTTTGACCATGTTTTAGCAGCCGTCAAGTATTTTGAATTAGAAATATATGAATTGTCCTTAGGTAAATAAACCAATTAATTACTTAATCGGTCCTTTACAAACTCAACTTCAGTTTTATTATGCGGTTTTGGGTTACCATCAGCACCCAGATTAACCATTATAATATTATCTACCGTAAGAATCGTTTCTCTGGTCATTTTATTACGAACTTCGCATTTTAAGGTAATTGACGATTTTCCAAACTTAGTTACTTCAATTCCTATTTCAATGATGTCACCTTGTCTAGCAGAAGCCATAAAGTTAATTTCAGACATGTATTTGGTAACAATTTTAGAATTTTCGAGTTGAATAATAGTATAAAGTGCGGCTTCTTCATCGATCCATGCTAGAAGTTGTCCTCCGAATAATGTACCATTTGGATTTAAATCTTCTGGTTTTACCCATTTTCTGGTGTGAAATCTCATCATATATCTTGTATATTTAAAAAATTAATTCTTTATAATTTACCGCTTTAGAAATACACTCTGTATTTCCAAGATAATCTTTACCTCTCAATTTATTTACCGTGTGTGCTTTTAATTCAACGCTAGGTGAAGCTTCGGTAATTTCTTTAATTTTTAATTTATCATCGTTATTAACGATAGGTTTTAGCCATTCATCTTCTAATTTTTGAGACAGAATCAACGGCATTCTTGGCCCTTTTAATTTGGGGTTATTATGTATTTTAGACATTAAAGAATTACCCTTTGTGGTTACTATTGAAAATGTTGTCATCTTACCACCATTTGCAGGATTCTCCCATTCATTCCAAAGACCTGCTAACGCAATTGGCTGTTCATCTTGTCGTTGAATAAAGAAAGGATATACTTTATTATCGAAGTGGTGATGTTCATAAAAACCATCGATATAAATCAAACATCTATTGTGTAATGCTGCGGTTTTAAAGGACGGTTTTTCAAATATCGTTTCACCTCTCGCATTCAATGTTTTATTCCATATCGATTTTATTTGATCTTGATCTGAAATCCAGGGCGGAACCATTCCCCAAGTTGCAACTATAGGATAATCCGTTGAAGCGTCTGGGTATATAAGCATTTCTGGATGCTTAAAACCAGATGCATGGAAAATTGGTAAATCCGTATAAGGAATTAAATTTTCAATAATTTCTTCAATAGCTCTTTTATCACCTCGCCTTTTTGCCCTTTTTAATTGAGCTTCGTAACTTGCTTTGATATCGTAGCACATAATTTTGACCAGATTTATTAGTTCTACACATCGTCAGTATAAGAAAACCAATTTAATTAATACATGTCTTATACTAAAAAGAGATAAAAATTGGCACTTAAAAAATATTAGTGTCTGATTAACTGCTCATTTCAAAATTATAGATAATTACCCGAAAAAGATAAATCTTAGGATAAAATTATTAAAGTGCTAAAACGGATAATATTACAGCATAACTTTTAATGCTTAAAAAAAAAATAAAGGTTTTGTAATTATTCCATGAACATTTAGATAAGTCATTCACCATCATTTTATTCAACTTTAAAAGTTGAATTGGCAGAAATCGTTTTGTTTTCTATGTAGGATTGAACTAAAACAAAAGAAATTATAATGCGTGGTGAATATTTAAACTTTTCTATAAAAAAAAACTGAATGATCATTTTATCATCCAGTTTATTTCTAAAATAATTTCGTTTACCGCTTCAAAGTAAAATACGCTCGAAATTCTTTACGTTCTCCAGTCAAAGGCTCGTTATATTCTACTGTAAACCAATAACTATTAGTTGGCATAGCATTACCATTATATATACCGTCCCAGCCTAAACCTGTGGGACTTATCTGCTTCAACAGCTTTCCGTAACGATCAAAGATGTAGATTTTTGCAGAACCATCGATACCATCGATATTCCATGTTTCGTTCTGGCCATCTCCATTAGGCGTAAAATATAACGGGTAATCAATGATAAATACGGATTCGGTAGTAGAACCACAGCCGTTTTTGTCTCTTGCTATGATATGATGCTGGCCTGGTGATACGCTATTAAATAAGGTTTCATCTTGCCATGGGCCATCATCGAGACTGAATTCATAATCACCAAATTCATCTCCCGATATCACTTCCACTTTTATAACATGGTTATCCGCAAAAGCTTGTGATAGTAGAGTAACGGAAATGTTTGGAGGGCCGCTTTCGTGTACCTCTGCGCTATCCGTATTAAAACAATTGGTAATCAAATTGGTAACGTCGACACGATACGTACCTCCTTGGCTGGGCATTAGACTCGGTCCAGTCTCACCTTTCAGTTCTGTTTCATTAAAATACCACACAAAACTATAGTCCGTTGCAGACAAGTTCGTATCTATAACCAATGTATCCAAAACTTCACTACCGTTCGTGTTTACACACAAGGTATAACTATCATCCAAGTCGAATTCTGGCAACTGACTGACTTTCAGCGTTATTTCGGCTAAAGCATAGCAAATGGACGTGTCCTCTCCTGTTATTGTATCTGGCGTATCATTATCCACCCTTGCATAGATCACTTGTGGATTTACTACATTTTCATACAAGGTTGGTAATGGATTGACATTATTATTTGCATCATCTTCGGTAGCATAATAAGTCACCATATAATTTAATGGATTTTGGCCGTCTAACACCTCTGTGTCTTTTATTGCTAAATTAAATTGTGCACTGTCGTTGGCTGGATTACCGTCCGTTTCCATATTGCCATCACATGTCTCGTAAAGTATCGCATCCATATTAGGATTGGCCTGCGCTGCTTCTTGAACCTCGAGCGTAAACAGCTGTGAGCTAACAAAACATTCGGTATCGCTATTGGTAATCCTTACATGGATTGTTTGCAAGTTCATGGTGTTGATATATGGACTTACCACGGCGTTCATGCCTTCATCCGCATCGGTTTGACTTTCATGGTAACTCACTATAAATTGTGAGGGATCCTGTCCGTTCAATACTTCGGCGTCTTTGGTCTTCAAGTCAAAATTGGCGATGCCGTCGGTAAAAAGTTCGCATTGTATAAAATCCGTGATTGCAACCACTTCTGGCAATGGATTAACGATTAAAGTAAAATCCACAATAGTAAAACATTCAGTAATGTTGTTGGCAACACGTATATAAATTTGTTGAGGAGTACTTGTATTTTGAAACTGTGTAGGATCAGTTATGGCATCGAGTCCTATCTCTGCTGCTTGGTAGCTATCGTAATAACTTGCGGACACATTTGCTTCCCCATTGAACACTAAAAGTTCATTGGTCGTTAAATCAAATACCTCTTCCATATCTCCAGTATTTTCAACATCACATAATTCCAAATCTGGCAATAGCGCTGTTGGTGTTGGGTTAGGTATTACGCGGATGGTCAGTGTAACCATATCCGTACAACCCGTATCAGTATCAGTTACAACAGCGATTAAGGTTTGTGGATTGGCTTCCGCAGTACCTATGGCTGTGTTGGTATAAGCTTCTGCATTTACAGCATCGGTTTCATCTTGTGCATTAGCCAATGTTTCATAATAAGCAACACTCCAGCTCCCTTCACCTCCTGTGATTTCATCGTTTTTAACGGTCAGGTTAAATGTCGTAATTTCATCGGCAATGTCATCATCACATAGTTCCAATGGTGATGGCTGTATGGCTTCTGGTGGTAACTCTACGCTAATTTCGAAAGAACCTAAATCAGAACAAACGTTATTATCGTTTTTCAAACGAACAAAAATGGTCTGTGGATTAGCAGTATTAGTGTAACTTGCAGGGGTTGATATCGGATTATTTCCTAATAATGCATCAGCCTGTGAAATATGATAGGTTAGATTAACATCGGTTTGATTTCCTATAATTTCTGAATTTTTTAAAGTCAAATCAAATTGTGCGAAACCATTGGCATCTGTATCACATATAGTATATGGTTCTATATTATTTGGTGCTTGTGGTATTTCTAAAACACGAATAGTCATTGTTTTGGAAATATCATAACAACCTGTTACAGTGTTAGTGGCTCGGATATAAATGGTTTGTTCATCAATTACAATATTGGTATATGGACTTGCAATAGCATTGCTGCCAGTATTGGCATCTTCTAGAGTTTCGTGATACGTTATTTCAATATCTAATTCCCCGCCCATAATTTCAATGGTTCTATCTTCTAAATTAAATTCGGTAAATCCATCTGCATCATCGTCGCAGAGTTCTAAATCCATTGGGGCTGTTGGGGACGGAATTGGCCTTACCCGTAATGTTAATAATGATGTATTAACACAACCAGTTTCAGAATTGATCGCTTTTACAAATATAGTTTGTGGGTTTTCGATATTTTCATAAGGACTTGAAAGCGGATTGGTATCAGCATCTAAATCAGCTTGTGTTTCAAAATACGTTAAATCAATGCCAGATTGCCCGTTGAGTATTTCATTTGAAGCATCTTCCAACGTGAAGGCTTCAATTTGATCACCCGGATTATTATCATCACAAAGCATTAAAGGTACGGTTTGAACCAATATAGGAATTGGATTTACGAGTAACTCTAATGTTGTCAATTTATAACAGCCTGATACATTATCTTCTACCCTAACCCATAAAGTTTGATTAAAATCATCACTATTAGTATAGTTCGTTTCATTCATTATAGCATTTAATGCCTCATCCGCATCGGTTTCGTTCAGATAAAATGATACGGTATATAATGTTGGGTCTGCTATATTCTGAAGAATCTCAGAAACTTTGCTCGTAAGGTCAAACTGCCCATAACCATCTACTGAGCTGTCATCGCAAATCTCAAAAGGTTCGGGTGCTGTACCTCCCAACTGTGGTGTTTGGTTAACAATAATCTCCATGGTCACTATGGTATCACAATCCGTAGAAATCGTGGAACTTTCCACACGAGCATAAAGTGTTTGCGAGTTTATCACAATATTATTGTAAGGACTTGATACTGGGTTGACGTTGTTATCGGCATCTGCCATCGTTTCGTGGTAACTAACCGTTAATGTCGCATCGCCACCTGTTATCTCATCATCCTTACTCGTTAAGTCAAAGGTTCCGAAACCATCGCTATCGGGATCACAGAAATCTAAAGGTGTCGGATCGTTTGCCACCGGTGCTTGTTGTACAAGCAGTTCTAAAGTTGAAAAATTAAAACATTCCGTAATGGTATTTTCTACACGGACCTGTAGAATTTGTCCGTTGCTGGTGTTAGTATATAACGTTGGCAGCGCATCTGTTTCTGAAATTGCATCTGCTATAGTTTCATAATAACTTACCGAATAGTTGGGATTATTTCCTGTTATTTCAGCATTTTTAATACTCAGATCCATTTCAGTAAGACCATCTGGATTTCCGTCATCACAGACTTCTAAAGGTGTTGCCGCTATTAAGGTTGGAAGCGGGTTCACTATAAGATCGAAAGTGGTAGTTGTAAAACAATCAGTGTTCAGATCATTTTCTGCACGAACATATATGGTTTGATTGTTACTATCATTCGTATATAAACTTGGAAGAGAACCGTCATTGTTTTCTGCATCGGTTTGTGATTCGTGATACGTTACAGTAATTCCAGTCGCCCCATTTAATATTATTGGTGTTTGATCATCCAAATTAAATGATGCCAAACCATCGTTGCTAGCATCATCACAAGTTTCAAGTGCTTCTGGAGTGGTAATAATTGGAGTATCGAATACTTCTAAATTTAATGTAGACGTGTTATAACAATCAGTTCCATTAGCATCAGTATCAACACGAACATAAACGGTTTGGTTATAAGGATCTGTATTCTCAAATGCCGTTGGGTCTGTAATGAAAGGCATTCCCGCATCGGCTTCTGCCAATGACATAAAATAAGAAACTTGAACAGTAAATGTGTTTCCTGCGATGACCTCAGCTTCGGCTTGAGTTAAATCAAAAGTTCCGATTCCTAAATTATTCGTGTCACATGATATTAAAGCTGTAGCCGTATTAGCAATGGGTGCGCCAACAACTTGTAAGCTCATTGTAGTAAATGCGGTGCATCCCAAATCGCTTTCAACACGAACAAAAATAATTTGATTCGGGGAAATGCTATTATATGGAGATGTCAAAGCATCAGTTGTATTTCCTGCTTCGGCTAAAAACTGTGTAGCGTAATAAGTAACTGTAACATTGGGTGCGTTATTGGAAATAGCTGCACTTTGATCGTCTAAATTAAATGGTGCGGAATTAGGATTAATTCCATTATCACATGCCAATAAAGGCTCTGGATCTATAACGGTTGGCAACGAATTCACCATAATGCTTTCCGAAATATTTAAGATCTGTTCACAATTAGATGGTGCTGCACTGGTTACTGAAATAATTTCAATACTAGTATTGATGTTTAATGCAGGCAGTGTTAGCGTGAAATTTCCTAAGGCATCTAAATTAAAGTTTTGAGTAACCCCACCTTCTATAGCATAAGAAATTGTGGCATTAGGATCACCTGAAAACTGTAGCTCACCATCATCTCCTTCACAAATTGGCGAATTATTAACTATGGTTGGTGCTGTATTGGAACTTACGGTGACCGAAGCCATGTCGGTCAATACCTGGGAACAAACTACAGTATCTGTTGCACTCAAAATTTGTGCATCCTCTAGATTAAATACCGTATCTATGGTTGGGTTTTGAACTAAGGTCGCCGTACCTGTATTATCAATAATAATTTCTTCCGTTGTGCCACCATTTATATTATAACGCACCATAGAATCTGGTGTAGCCGTGATGGTAAATATCACTTCTTCTCCTTCACAAATGGCGGCACTCGACGCTACTACTGCAGCTGTAGGGATCGGTGTAACCACTAAATTAAAATCAACTAAAGTATAACAATCGGTGACTCCAGATTTTACTTTGGCATAGATTTGCTGCGGATTGTCAGTATTAGCGTATATTCCAGGTAATTCATTAATATCGTCTGTGGCGTCCGCAATTGTCTCGTAGAAGTCTATGGTAATATCTGATTCTGCATTGATACTCGGTTTTAAACCGTCAAGATTGAATACAGCAATATCTGGATTACTGCTGCATTGCTTAACATCTTCAATTTCATTAGCTTCTGGTGGAGCGGGAAAAGCTCCAGTGCCTTCTGTAGCTGTTCCTGTCCATTCCAACTGAAATCCACCTTCACCTGCTGGTCTATCAATAACGATAAAATAAGATTCGCCGACTTCGACATTTAACCAATAGACATAACCATTTCCATTAGCACCAGGTCCTGTTTGGGTTAACGTTGTACTTCCATTAATTCCTGTTCGGTTATCGGAAAGTCCTGCTGCATTTGGGTTTGTAGTGGCACAACGGATTATAGGCCCCAAACTAGAACACACGCTATTCGCCTCGAATACCCAGAAATCATAATCGACCATAATGTCTGGATCATCAGGAATGAGATTAAAGCCTAAAGTCCCTGCCTGAACTATATTTACTTCTAACCACAATGAGTTATGCTCAAAACCTCCACAACCGTTGATCTCAAAATCATCACCAGATCCTGTTGCATTAGATGAAAATGTACCGTTACCACATATTACTACAGCATCAATACAATCATTTGGTTCTTGTGCTTGTAGGTTTGAAAAAAGTACTATACAAATTATTAAGAGTAAAATCTTCTTCATTTATTATTTTTATGCATCTGCCTAACAAACTGACTTTAATGCTTCTAATTTTTTAAAAGGTCAAAGTCTTGTCTGTTGTGTTTTACTTTTTTATAGAAACTAAAATTCAATTTTTATCAATCATCAATTGATATAAAAGTATATGATTCAAATCTTTTCTAAAAAAAATTTGCCTGTTAATATCGTTATATTTGGTTGTTACTTTGTAACAATTAAAAACTCGGAACGTCTATTTTGTGCATCCTCGTCTTCGGTACAATCAGATTTACAATCTATTTTCGGATCCGTCTGTCCCATACCTTTTGCAGATAATCGATCAGCATTGATGCCTTGAGAAATTAAATATTGCATGGTTGACTGTGCTCTCTTATCAGAAAGTTTCAAGTTGTAATCCGCACTTCCCTTAGAATCGGTATGCGATCTTACCAAAATTTTCATATCTGGATGATCTTTCATGACTTCTACCAATCGGTCTAATTCCAATGCTCCCCGATTAGTAATATTACTTTTATTAAATTCGAAGTAAATGTTGTTCAATTTTACTTCGGTATCCGTAATCATTTCATTTATAGGCTTTAAATTTGCGTTGACGATCACTTCTTTTCCATCGGACTTTTCAACTTTAAAAGAACCTGATTCATAACCATCTATCGACACATGTAGCGTATAAGTGTTATCGCAACTGACATTAAAGCTTGCTTTACCGTTTTTATCGGATCTTTTTGAAGCCATTTCATTAAGCTGTCCATCTAATATCGTAACATTTGCATTAGACAAAACAGCACCAGATTCTGCATTCTTGACCATAGTTACAGTTTGAAACTGGCAAATAGGAGTGGCTATATAAATATTATCAACTCCAGATCTGTTTGAAGAAAAATAACCGACTTTAAATGTATTGTTCACACTAAAAGCAAAATCGTCTCTTTTAGTGTTTAGTGCGTTTCCCAAATTTTCTGCTTCTTTATTTTCATTTACATCAAATTTAAAAATATCCAGTCCCCCAAAACCTTGTCGTCCACTTGAAGCGAAATACAATATTCTATCTTCGCTTATATAGGGAAAGCCTTCCTTGCCTGAAGTGTTTACAAGTGGCCCTAAATTTTCGGGTTCTCCGTATGTATCCTCATTGACACTTATTTTCCAGATATCGGTATCTCCAAACCCACTTGGCATATTTGACGCAAAATAAAGGGTTTTACCATCGCTGCTTATACTTGGGTGACTTACCGTATAATCCTTACTATTTATTGGTAAGGCTTTAATATTTTCCCATTTGCCTTCAATTAAAGTCGCTTTATAAATACCTTGTTGCGCAACTTTTATACGTTTTTTCTTGTTCTTCTTAAAAAACCCTTCGGTATGGCCATCTCTCGAAAAATACATGGTTTTTCCATCTGCAGTAATCGATATAGGACCATCATGAAACATTGTGTTTAAATCTTCAACGTCTTCAGGATCTGATAATGTACCATCATCATTTCTCACTGATTTATAAATATCCAAATAAGGTTGATTAGTCCATGCGTCTTCTTTTCCTGATGTTTTTCTTGTGCTTACAAAATATAGGATATTGTCATTAGATAGCACCGCGCCAAAATCACTCTGCTTGTCGTCATTGATGTCAACTTTTTCAACATTAAATGTTTTAGAAATATCAGCTAATTGTGGCATATAATTAGGATTTTTTAAATGCGCCTTTGCACGTACATCTTCTGGATTCATTTTTGCGAATACATCCATTCGTTTATTGGCAGCATCATACTCACCTTGCGATTTTAGAACTTGTGCATAGCGAAAATGGGTTTCCGCATCTTGATTGTTTTCCAATGCTTTTTTATACCATTTTGAAGCTTCTGCTATATTAAATATTTTATAATAACTATCCGCTAATTGCTTATAGACATAGGTATCTGCCTCATTATCGGCAACAATTTTTTGATAAGCTTCAATAGCGTCAACATATTGATAGCCATTGTAAAGTTTATCTGCTTTTTCTGTGTGTTTATTTTGTCCGAAACTTGAATACGTAATTACTAAAAACAAGCTTAAAAGACGATATATATTTTTCATTTTAATATGTTTAGAATGTTAGAAAAATCGAGGTGAAATGGATACTTTTTTGGCAAAATTTAAGTCGAACAATAACATGACCTCATGTGAACCCGATGATTTTATATTAAGGTCTGAGGTTGTGTAATCGTAGGCATACCCAATTCTTATATCTGGTGTTACCGCAAAATTTGCCATGGCACCGACCGAATCATCCAAACGGTAGGTGGCTCCAACTTCAAACTTATCATAAAACAAGAAGTTTGCTGAAAGATCTAAAGATGTTGGTGCACCAAAAGCTGATTTTAATAAAAATGAAGGTTTAAATTTTGTGTTGGCCGCCAAATCGAACACATAACCTGCAGAAAGAAAATAATGCAAAACCTCTGATCCGTAGTTGATTTCCTGGCCGTTATTCGTTACATCTAAATAAGTACTTTTTAGCATATTTGGTACCGATAAAGACACATAATATTTATCCGTATAATAAAAGGCACCTGATCCAATATTCAAATACGTATTGCTTGTATTTTCGCTAAAGGCTTCATCACCTGCGTCTGGCACAAAGCCATTTCCTATATCGCTAAACAAGCCTATGTTGTGAAACGTAGCTCCGGCTTTAAGCCCAAAAGCCAATCGATGTTCACCTCCTAAATTTAAGGTATATGAAAAATCGGCAAAGACGTTGTTTTCTTCAACGGGTCCTATTTTATCTGAGATTACCGATAGTCCCAAACCTACATTTTTACCTATAGGACTGTGAACCGCCAGAGTTCCCGTTTTTGGTGCGTCTGTAATACCAACCCATTGTGATCTGTATAATAATCCGATGGATAAGGCTTCTTTAGAACCAGCATAAGCTGGGTTTACAACATTCATATTATACATATACTGCGTATATTGTGGATCTTGCTGTGCACTAACACTTACTATAATCATAAGTGCGAAAGCGATTGTGAAATATATTTTTTTCATCTGTAAATTACTTTATTTTCGTTTATGATTATTGTGCTCTGTTGATATAAACCCATCCAGTTATAGCTTCTCCATCTTCTTTCTCAATACTGTAGAAATAAGTGCCGTCTGGCAATTCATCTCCATTGTTTGTTTGTCCAAACCATTGATCGGTATAAGTGCCACTATGTTTAAACACCTCGGTTCCATAACGGTTAAAAATAATTAACGAATTAACGCCATAACCTGTCAGATCAAACGTATCGTTCTTATTATTGCCATCTGGCGAAATACCTTGAGGTATCGTTCCACAGGCTAAACGTTCGGTGGTATATGAAGTTGTAGTAGAACAACCTCCAAAATCTACAGTTAAAGAAAACTGCAATGGTGCTGTTACATTTGGATTTAAATTCGAATAATTGGTAACATTAAAGTCTTCTGAATTCTGACCAACCGTATTGCCATTAACATCTTTCCAAGTGTAAGTAGCTTCATTGGTGTTGAAGGAATTGTTTACAGGTGATGCCGTTAATTTATAATCAGAACCATCACAGCCTCCACCAATAGCAACTTCTATAGCATCTAATATCGTAATATTGAATGTTCCTGTGGAAGCTTCAACACAATTTGAAACATCCTCTGCAATTTCGTAGGTAACATCATAATTTCCAACAGCACTTGATGTGACATCAATTTCACCAGTATTCCCATTGATAGCTAAACCATCTGTAGCACTAAATAAACCTCCTGTTGTAAAACCAGCAACCATTTCTGGAAGTATAAAGTTGCTATCTGCACAATATATATCTTCGGCAAAAGTGAATTCCGTAACTGGACTTGTACTCGCTATAATTTGAACAGTAGTAACAGATGATCCTGAATCCGAACATGTTGCAGCATTGGCCTCAACTGTATATGTTACCTCATGACTCCCAACTGTAGCGTTAGATAAATCAATGGCACCAGTAGCTTCATTAACCGTTAATGTTGTAGCACTATATGTACCTCCTGTTGTAAAGTTATTCGCCAAAGTTGGGTTAATTGTCTCTGTTGATAATACACAATAATCCGTGGTTCCATAATTAAAAACCGTAATAGGAGCTGATCCCGAAGTAAATGTTATGGTTGCCATAAAAGAACCTGCGGAAGTACAGGACTCTTCATTTCCATCAAAAGTGTATATTACGTTATGTTGACCTGTTGAAGCTGAAGAGATATCAATAACACCTGTTGTAGCATCTACAGTTAATGTTGTTGAAGAAAACATTCCGCCTGTAGCAAAACCATCTACAAACATAGGTGAAGGGTTTTCGGTTGCCACAACACATGTATCGTCATAAGTAAAAATCAATTCTGGAGTAAACGATTCACTAACCACAACTTGAATTTCTGCTCGAGGACCTTCACAACCTTCAGCATCTACATAAGCGGCATAATATGAAGTTGTATTCACAACTGATGTATCTGGCGTTGGTGCAATTGCACTACCAGTTCCCCCTGTTGCTTGTGTAAACCACATTAAATTGTAGGCATCAGAAGTTGAAGCTGTCAATTGTTCTGCAGTATCTCCTAAACAATATTCCACAGGACTTTCTACTTCTGGTGTCTCTGCAATACCATTGTAAGTGATTTCTATGTCGTAAGCACAATATAAAGTTTGCCATGTAAAGGTATAAACACCAGGTTGGGTGAAGTTAGTTATCGAAGTGGTGTTGCTGTTGGCATCTGTAATTGAAGCCGTTCCTGGATTAGAATCACTTGGAATCCAAGTACCAGTACCATTGGCTTCAACATTTGCATTTGTATTATCACAATCTACGGTAAATGGCTCCGTAATAATTTCATTGTTAGCTACAAAACTTACGGCATCTATAAGATTTCCTACGGTATCTTCACCATAAGCCCTAAAGAAAACACGGGTGACGTCCTGTCCTTCTGGCACTTCATAGTCGCCAGAAACTATACGCCAAGATTGATCACCTACATGTTCGGCCAAAGATACAAAAGGCCCTTCTGGAGGACCAGCTAATAATTGCATAGAATTGTCCGGAAACCTTGCATAATGAGCAAAACTGTAATTTAATAAAGTGGCTTCAGAAGTGTCAAAATCCCTATAAAGTCCTTTAATATCCATATCATCTGGGCTTACCGGAATCTGCTCTGATAAAACCTGTGGTACTTGACCACCTTCATAAGGAACAAATCCTGGAGCATTTAACGATTCCCACATAAAAACAGCATTTCTTTCTGGCATATTTTGTCGCCATCCTGGTACGGTTCTCAATGAAACTATGGTATTTACACCACTTAGACCTGCAATGTTTGGTGATTCAAAACCACCATTAACGGCCATGTTAAAATCACAAAGGTCTTCTGGTGTTTTAGCACATAGACTGAATCTATATAGATTTTCCTCAGTTCCATCAAGTGTTAATCGTAATTTATAATTATCACCAACAACTAATTCAGTGGCATACATGGCAACAAGAACCTTATCGTATGTACAAGCCATTTCAACTAGAGCTCCTGCTCCATTGTCCTTATATAAGGTCATGGTAATTTCTGGGTAAGGTGATTGTTGGTTAGCTTCACCTCTTAAATTTCCTGTGAAACTATTTATTTCAAAAATATGGATTAAAGATTCTGCCGTAAAATCGAACCAAATATCTCCTCCGTTTGTTACGTCACAACTCATGGCTTCCGATGAAAACGTTGTATTAATAAAGGAAACATCCATGGAAGATTCTGTACATACCTCTGTAGCATTGATTGGTAAAGTTACCGCGTTAGTGATATCATCATTTCGAACAAACACATACGGTCCCGACCAAAAACTTTCATCATCAGTGCCACACACAGCCCTCACAAAATACTCGTAAGTTACAGCGAAGGGATCACTAAAATCAGATACAACTGGTGTATATGAAGTTGTAGAAACCAATGTTCCAGACTGAGGAATAGTTCCATTACCTACAGGTTGGATAGCGACTTCCCATTGGGTTTCACTGCCACCTGGTGTCCAAGACATCACTGAAGTATCCGTAATAGATAAATCTGTTGGCTCTGGACAAGAAAGATCGCCACAAGATGAATAACCAGAATAGACTGTCGTTCTTGGCAATAAAGCTTCTGTGCTTGTATAAACTACTGTTCCATCATCATCCGTAATTTCAAATGAATAATTTTCGTACTGTGGTGCAGATGTACCAATCGTATCAAAATACAATGAAAACTCAACACCTGAACATAACAATACATTATAAGACTCTCCATCTTCTACACCAGTAAACTCTAATGATTGCGTTACTTGATTATTCTGGGTAATATCTAATGTTGATGAGATATCAGAATCACTAAAAAGTTTAAATGTATATTGACATAGGTTTTCAAAACTACATTTGGTGGTTACTACTTCTGCTTCTGTCCATTCACTTTCACTGCCATCACAAACTGACCTTACATAAATATCATACATCGTTGATGCGGTAAGCCCAGTAACTGTAAACGGGTTTGATGTCGCACTATACAAATATTCTGGATCCGTGTCACCAACGGGCGCATCAGTTCCTGAAGGTTGTACCGAAATTTCCCAAGGTGCGGTTGAACCGTTTTCATCCCAACTGACTTGTACTCCAGTATCAGTAAGGTTATTTAAGGTAACATTAGTAACTTCGGCACATTCTGGAATATCCTCAATATTAATATTGTCTATTACTAAAGTCTGACCTCTGTATGGTCCTGAGCTTGCAAAAAATGGTACACGGAATGCAATATTAACATCACCAACAATACCTGCGGGAAGATTAATTATTTTTACTTTATATTCTACGTTGTTTATTATTTCAGTGTCGTTATCATTATCATAAAGCACCGTTGTGAATTGGTCCAAACCAATACCATTAGTGGACAATAATACTTCTAAATCTTCTGTAAAAAAGCTATCATTTACCCTGTAATAATAACGTAAACGCTGATTTTCTGTAATGGTTATGGTTGGAGAGATCATCCAATCCTCATTTTGCCCATTATGACCTGTAAACATGGCTGCTGCTTGATCACCTTCATAAGGAAATGCACCACTATCCAATTCCCAAGTATCTAAATCGGCATTATTATCAATTACGGTCCAACAACTTTCTGATGTGGAATCGTAATTAAATGTTTCCACAAATGGTGTTGTAAACGGAGGACAGGTTGTACGGAACGTTACTGGTCCCATCCATTGACTATCACCATTGGCACAATTAGCCATGACATAAAACTCGTATTCGGTATCTGAATCCAAACCTGTTGCCGAATAACTATTTGTTGTAACCGGAACGCCATCTGTCGTTGGCACTCCAGAATCTACTGGCTGTACCACAACATTCCATGCGGTTTCTAGATATCCTGCCGACCACGATAAATCTGCTCCGTCCGTTAGGACTGTATCAACCATTAAATCTGAAGGATTAGGACATTCAGGCGGATCAGTAATTCTTACGTCATCAATATTTAAGGTTGAAGCATTTCCAGTAAACGCAGGTGGCACTCTAAAAGCTATATAAATTGGACCATTATGTTCGATAATTATTGATTTTTCAATATAACCAGAATGGGTAAATACTTCAAAAGGAGAAATTACAGAAAAACTACCAGCATTGGTATTTGTTGTTGACATTAGGACTTCCAAACCTGCACGAGGCGGAATTAAATTTCCTAAAATAAAACCAATTTCTGCTCTATATTTGAATTTCAACTCTTTTACTCCATCCATATTTATTTGTGGAGAAATTAAATAAGCATTATGACCACTTCCTGATATCTCAGCTATGTTTTCGGATATAACCCATGCTCCATTGTCGGTATTCCAACAAAATTTTTGAGTATCAGGATCCTGATCATTAAAACTTTCAAAAAATGGCGTATCATAAGACTCACATAGTGTTATGAAAGGAACTGGTCCTACCCATTGACTTTGATCATCCGCAGCACAATAAGCTCTAACATAATATTCATAACGTGTACCTGGCATTAAATCCGTAGCCATATATGGCGCGTTATTATCAACTATAATTCCATCACCAGTAGGAATTCCTGAATCTTGATCTTGTATCGCAACTTGCCATTGCGTTTCATTCTCACCTGCATCCCAAATAAACCAAGCCGAGTTCGTTGTTATACTTGAATTTAACACATAAGGATCAATTGGATCTGGACAAGATGGCTTATCTTCAATGACCACATCATCTATTGAAAAGCGTAATGCTGTTTCGGTAGAATTAGGTTCTACAATAAAAGCGACATTAACAATTCCAGTAATACCTTCGGGAAAATCAACCATATTTTCAATGAAGCCTGTATTGCTAATGGTAGTTTCTGGTACAACAACGGTAGTAAATTCATCCACTCCAACTCCCGTTGTAGATAACCTTACGGAGTATGTTGATGAGCCTTGTGTTGCTCTATATTTATATTTTAATCGTTTTGGTGAACCATCGAAAGTAATTTGAGGCGACACATAGAGATCATGGTTTTCATACTGTGCCAAATTGGTTCTTACGGTAGCATAGCCTCCAATGAAAGACCATGATGTTCCATCTCCATTAGCATCAATAGTTGTCCAGCACGGTTCAGGATTGACAGGGGTGGCATCATCAAAGTCAGTTGCATAAGGAGTATCAAAAACTGTACATTGGGTCGTAAAAGTAGAAGGATCGCTCCAAATACCTGGTGAACCGTCGCAAACCGCTCTTACATACATATCGTAAGTGGTTCCTGGTGCGAGACCTGTATTGATACTGTTATTCATGTTAGTACTGGTTGCTGTTCCTGTACCTGTAGGCTCACCAGAATCTGTTGGTACTACCATATATTCCCAAGAATCTGCAAATCCACCAATATTATCCCAAGAAAAATTAACGCTATTATCGGTTAAACTGCTATAAGTAATTTCACTTGGAGGTGCACAAGTTGGTGCCGTAACTTCAAGTTCAAAGCATATACCTGCTGATGCCGACAATTCAGAGGACACGACTATAATATAAGTTTGTCCAGCTTCAACCAGTAAATTAGAAATGGTTTTAGGATCGAATGCGCTTAAGGTAATTATACCTGCTGAACAATTTACGCCAACATCGGCACAACTATCATAAACAAATAATGAACTTCTAGTGTTAAAACAATTGTCCTCGCCACCACCCGCTTGTGTAAACGTTGTTTGGGTTAATGAGATTAAGCCATCCTGTGCAGGAGTATAACTAAAGAATATTTTATTTCCATTTAAATAGTTATTGGTCGATGTACCCGAAATACAATTGGCACCTTGTGTAGAATAAGATACATCAGGATTTGCCCATTGGTCCAAATTATCTTGAAAAACATAAGGTGTAGTCGAAATATCTGGAATTTCAATAGGAGCTTCACACGACAGTCCAAATTTTAAGGTCTTAAACGTATAAGGCCCTGTAAACTCACTTTGAGTATCATTATCACAAATGGCAGAAATATAGATGTCAAATTCGGTGTCTTCGTCTAGGTTAGACAAGGTGTATGAAGAACCAGACACAGGAATCCCACTATTTGCAGGCACTCCGTCAACCGGTAAAATTTGAATTTCAAAATTTGTTGCCGTTGGATGCGACCATATTACTTCTGCTCCACTAACGGTAATATCATCAACAGACACATCTTCTTCATCAATTTCCGTACAACCTTCTAATATGGACACATTATCTACAAACCATTCATCTCCTATTGGCGTGGCACCGTTTTGTGTATTTATAGCTACGAATGCTATATATATATCCAATCCTGGAGGAATTGAGGTGGGTATCTCAATAACCTTTTTTTCATAATTGGTTTGTGCACCATTATTTAAATTGGCTTCTGTATAAGTTTGGAGTGGGATATTAAAACCATTGACGTCGGGTTGTGCAGCTGTAGAAAGTCTTACTTCGTACTGCGCACCATTATCAGCTTCATTGGCTTGTTTGGTGTAAAATTGTATTTCACCATTTACAGGAACAGATATCTGTGGAGTTACCATAAAATATTGCGCCGTATTTTGGTCTCCAATATTATCTGCGCTTAGATTTATCGAGGTGCCGTTCGTTCCTAAGTAACCATCCGTCGTTGCCGACCAGTTTAGGGTTCCTACTCCATTATCAATAAGCGTCCAAGTGCTGGGAATACCACTATCAAAATTCTCGGTAAGTTGTGCAAAACTTTGGTTAATAAAAAATATGGTAAAAACTAAAATAAAGACGACGCTCAAGTTCTTGTCTTTTGAATTATGTTTAGAAAATTTTGGATTTATATACTGACCGAATGAAAAAAAGCTATTAGTAATTTGGGAGGGTTGTGACTCAAATTTCATGATGTGATATTTTCTAGTTGTTTTAATGAACTGTATAAATATATGAATAAACCCACCTCAATTATAAGGCTTGTATTTGATATTTACGGAAATTCAAAAACTAAAACACCACATTATTTGTCTTGTTTTCAATAAATTAAACCTTCGATAAGTTTAATACAACATTTGAAAAGTTTATTTTTGATTTTGCAATATTTTGATCTTATTCTTCAACGCAGTTATTAATTTTCTATTCTTTTTATAAATAAAAAACACGCTAATAAAGATAAGTACCACTAAGAAAAGAAATAATTTTAACCTATTAGAAGTTTGATTTTGAAGGTCGGCAAGTTTTTCGCTTTTACGATCTGTATTGTCATCCAAAGAATCACTAACTGAATTCCGTTCGGCAATTTTAATCTCTAATTGACTGCTGGCATAAAGCTCATAATAGGTCTGATAGTCTTCCCATTGATTCAACGCTAAATAATTCTCTGCCAAACCATTATAAATACTTGAATTCAGTACAATATCACCAACACCTTTAGATTGTTCTAAAGCCGATTTTAGATAGTCTATAGCTACCTGGTATTCACCTTGTTCAGTAAATACCGAAGCCAAGCCTTTTTCTGCAAATGCTATGAGACTATTTGCATTGGCTAGTTGACCTAATGCGATAGATCGATTAAAACTATTTTTGGCCTTCCCATATTGAGAAAGTAAGGTGTAACAGTTGCCTTTGTTATAATATACAATACTAAGATTGGTATTTACTTCCTCATTTTTAACATTCTGATATTCCTCAATGCCCTTGTCAAAATACTCTAAAGCAATATCACAATTAAGATTATCCTTATATATAAACCCTTTTACCGTATAACTATTAGCAATATATTTACTTACAGCATCACGATCTGGGTATAGCAAAGCCATTTGTTCTGTTTTCTCTAAAAATTCAATTGATTTATCAAAGATTTTCAACTGTTGGTATAATATCCCTGTTCTAAATAAAATTTCAATTTGTAATACTTTATCGTTGAGTTTTTTGGAAAGCTTATCAGCTTTTTCAATATAATCTAGTGCCTTTTGGTAGTCTCTTTTAGATGTATATGCCAAAGACACCAACATTAGTGCTTTAACTTTGGTTTTTTCACTATACTCTGATTCATCAAATACAGAA
Source organism: Winogradskyella bathintestinalis (assembly GCF_030407435.1). GTDB lineage: Bacteria > Bacteroidota > Bacteroidia > Flavobacteriales > Flavobacteriaceae > Winogradskyella > Winogradskyella bathintestinalis. The sequence continues at coordinate 160,597 of NZ_JASDDK010000003.1, read as the reverse complement.
AGTCCCAAATCTATAGCTTCATCAGGGTTTTCATAAACTCTAAATCGTGTCGCTTCTAAAATACTGTCTATTTGTTTGCCTTCTTTTATGGAGGACGCAAATAAAAACCATGGTATAGAACATACCAAAACGAGAAAACGGCTAAAGTATCCTTTCTTCATCTAAGTAATGTTTTTCTTTTTTAATTCAGCACGTTCCTTCTGAATCAATTTTATAAAAGTAACTGGAGACATACCCACAATAGATTTAAAAACCGTAGCAAAACTACTATGAGAAGAATAGCCACTTTCTTCAGCTAAAAAACTAATTTTATAATTAATATAATTTGAATCGTTTTTTAATTTATCGATCACATAATTAACACGAAGTTTATTTATAAAGGTGTTGAAATTATCATCGTAATGTTTATTAATAACACCCGAAAGATATTTGGTATTCGTGTCAAATTGTCCGGCCAGTACAGCTAATGAAATATCTTTATTTAAGAACTTTTTAGAACTTTCAAATCGTTTTAACTTAGACAGAATGAGTTGTTCCGTTTCTTGAGGTATAGCAATGCGCTTTGGTCTTGCTTTTTTACTTGGTTTGGTTTTAATTTCATTATTTCTAACGATTTCTAAATAGCTAATAATTTCCTTATGTCGCTTTTTTTTAGCTTCTCCTTTTAAAACCATATAACTACCAATAACCAAGACACCAACAAAACCAGCTATTAATAGATATAAGTAATTGTTATGGGTTTGTTTTTCTGCATTCAAAACATCTTCTTCTTGATTCGAAAGCATAGTATACAAAGTATTCACAGCTAATTGCTCCGTTCGCTCAACCTCAGCATTTAAAGTTAAATACTTATCGTTAAATACTTTGTGTTTTATATTTTGCCCGGACGCCAAATAATTCGTTGAAAGATCTCTATTTAATCCCATTAAAAGCATTGGGTTGTCTAATATTTCAGCAAATTTTGAAGCTATAAAAAGGGACTCTTCACTTTCCTTAAATTCCTTTTGCTGCAGTTGCAGATTTCCTAATTCTTTATAAATTAGAGCTTTTAAATAGAGGTTGCTTATTGATGAAGTATTAACTAAACCCAAAGTTTTTTCGATATAAATTTTAGTAGAGTCGTGCTTAGATAATTTGTTGTAGACCCTAACTTTCGCGAAGTACAAGGCTTGTTTATCAATTGAATTGTTTTTTAAAAACTTGCCGAATTCGACTTCCGTATCTTTGATTGACCTTAAGGCTTTATTATTGTTTCGCCTATTAATATCCGTATAGATTTGTTCTAATCTTATTAATTTACGTATAGAATCTTTATAAGTATTTTGAGGTAACTTTTCTACTAATGATTGCCCAATTTCTAAATACTTTTGAGCCTGTTCGTCTAAATATATACGCCTTAGGAGTTGGGCCTTGAGAAGATTTAAATCTATCTGAGTATTTTCACTAATGGATTCTGACAAGTTGTGCTTATCAAATGCATAAATTACAGCCTGATGATAATTCCCCTTTACTATTTGAGCTTCAGAAATTAAAATATTTGATAGCACTTTTTGCTGCGAATGTTGACTAGTATTTAATAAATGCTTAGCTATTTTAATAGATTCATCAGGATCTGAATACACTAATTCGCGTGCTTTAATAATGAGATCATTTTCTTGTGAATGACTAAAATATGCCAAAGTAAGACAAACCCAAAAGCAAATTGAGCGTATGTTTTTATAAAAACAAGGGATTTTATGTATCATTCTAGAGCACCAATTATTTTTACCTTGGAGCATTATCTTCTTTTATTCAAAAATTAGAATCTAACAATTAACGATTGTTAAATAGTAAATATAACAAACTTTCTAAAAGAACAAACTTTGCTCAGCCGAGAAAGGGTAATGTAATCTCGTTCAGTTTTTCCATAATCAACTGATATTCTTAAGTAAGGCTTCTCATTATTAGGTATTAAAATTTAATCAAAAATTAAAAAATAGCCTAACCATCGTTTTAAATGACATAATTATAAAAAACAAAAAAAGGCAACATTTTCATGTTGCCCTTTCAGCTATTGATCAATTTTATTAAAATTATTCCTTAATAACTCTGAAGGTTTTAAGAGCATTATTAATTTTTACGGTTACAAAATATACTCCGGTTTCTAAATCGTTCATATCAACTGAAGTTGTTAAGTTATTAGGTATAGTTTCCACAACTTTTTGCCCCATAATATTATGTATGCTAATTTGTGAAATAGAGCTTCTAGCTTCTACTGTCAATGTATTTTTGACCGGATTTGGATAATACTTGAAACTTTCAAAACTATTTGAATCCACACTTAGAGCTGGGTCAGGATAGATGAAGAAATCAAAATTCCCAGGGTTATCATCATGGACACTAATTAAGTAAGTGTTTCCAGCTATTAAATCTCCTGTTTTTGCACTAGAGTTAAAACAACTGTTGAATCCTGAAATATAATTTTCATTTGTATTTGAGCAATCATCCGTATCAAACACTGCATACCATACTGAGCCAATATCTCCTCTAGTAAAATCGAAGTTATATTCACCTGTATATTGTGGAGTAAAACTGTACCATATTGCATTGTTACTTGTATTACAATTTTCTGGAGATGGATAAGAATTTTCTAAATTTCCTGAAATTGAATTGTTTCCAGTACTATCCGACTCTGAGATTACCGTAGGTGCTGAGCAATCATTGTTTGCCACAGCATCTGGTAATTGAGTAATACATAGATTAAAATCCACTCCAGCACCAGACTGACTCGATTGAACCATAACGTAATACGTTAACGCACTATCTAAAGTAAGTGCTTGATTTGAATTTGTACAACCATCTGTTTTTTCGATCAATGTTTCACAAGTGCCTTCATAAACGGCAAAAGACGATGTAGGAGTCGTACTTAATCGTTCATACGTAAACTCATAAACACCATTCTGTGTTGGGTTAAAAACATACCAAACATCACCATAGCCTTCGGTATTACAAGAATTGCCAGACGATAAGGTAGCCCCTGTAGTAGATCCTGATACTTGATTGGTACACATATCATCTGTAGAAGCCGTTATTACTGCTGCATTAGAACACTCATCATTTGCTGGTGCTGATGCTGCATTACTTAAACAGATATCATAATTTTGTTGCGAACTACCAAAGTTTGTTCTATTTCTAACATAGTAAGTTGTACCAGTAGTTAATCCTGTAAATGTTACATAATTAGACCCAAAACAAGCTACACTGGTTAAGTCACCACAAGAACCAGTTAATAATTCGGTAGACTGAATAACACCACCTGCTGGAAAACCAGGGGCAGAATCTATATTTAAATATTCTAAAATCATAATTTCAGAAGAAGCCACAAAACTAAACCACACATCATTAGAACCGCCAGAACAACTGCTTGGGTCGCCTGTTGAGTCGGTTGCGCCTGCATTAGACGCTGCAGTAACCATATTACATGAATTGTCAGCGTTTATAGAGCCAGTTAAGTCTATAGCTCCGCTACAGTCATCATTTGTCGGTGGACAATAATAAAATGCCGAATCCATATAAGAACAAGTGTCATCGTCATCATTAGTCAACACAAAGTTAACCATTGTGCCACTTGGGTAAGGTCCTGCAGATACAATTCCTGTTTCGGTGATGTTAGTAATATCGGCTGAACCAGCAACGTCATCTGATAATGTTAGTGAGGATGCATCACCTAAATAAGATATATCTACATCAACAAAAAATTCACCATTATCACAATCTGAAACTGGAGTTAAGGTATCGATTGTTGGGTTGATACAACTATTTTGAGTAATAATTAAATCATATTCATAAGTATTGTTCGTATTTGAACTACTTAAAACTACAAAATAGGTATTACCTGTGCGCAACACAATGTCTAAAGCACTTCTCGTATCGCCAGAAAATGAGCCTTCATAAGCAAGACATTCCGTAGCTACATCGGGACAATCCTTTATAACATGTAAGCTAGCTCTATTACTTGTACTTGGAACGATTCCATTAACTTCAATGTTAACAGACATATCCATTGTTGGTGTAATCTCATAAAAAACGTCGTTACCGTTCATATAAAAACTATTACAAGGGCTATCATCAATATTGTTTTCAAAATCAGCTGTATCACCACCTAAATCAAGAAATGGAAATGAAGAAACAACTATAGGAGCACCACAACTTGCACCATCTAATGGAGGCGTTCTTGTGGTAAAACTTTGTTCTGTACAGCCCGTTGCATTTCCAAAACTATTATATGGTACAATATTTACGAAATACTCCGTGTTGTATGTTAAGCCCGTTAAGTTATAATTCGTATCGGTTGTTGTTACGGCATCCACAACATCTGTTCCTCCAGATGTTGTACCGACTGAAATTGTATAGCCCTCTGCAATACCCGAAGCAGTTTGCCAACTTATAACAACATCTGTTTCTGCAGTATTAGAATCTGCTAAAGGAGATGTTAGTGTCGCGTCACAATTTGGAACTGTAATGGCTTCTTGTGTAATAGAAATATTATCTATTGAAAATAATAATCGATCTTCTGAATCATTAGTTACCACAAATCGTGCTTGGAAATCCAAGCCCGCTGCAAGTTCACCAGCATTAACAACTCCCGAACTAGAACACGTATTTGCACTATCAAAAGTAAAATCAGTATCATTTAAAGTTATGATGTTAATCCATGTACTTCCATTGTCGATGGTATATTCCAAAGCGATACTGCCCCATCCTGCTGGTGGTACAACTGCTGATGGAGGAAATCCAAAGGCAAGTCCAAAAACATTGTAATCAAAACTTACGGTTAAATCAGTTGCGTTGGTAACTGTCGTAAAATTTGGTGTTATTAATGTAGAATTAGATCCACCAAATACATTGGCATTAACGTTACTTCCTGTTGTACCACAGGTAAATTGTGTATTAGCCTTAAAAACTTCAGTATTTCCACCCATAGCCGATGTGGTCCAATCCATCGGAACTTGGCTTACTGGAGTGTCATCAAAATTCTCAAGAATTTCTACTTGCGAAAAAGCAGCAATGCTCATAAACAGCATTAATAAGATTGTAATTTTTTTCATTGGTTTTTAGATTTTGAATTAATGTAATTCTTAATATTTGACTTCTAATATAGAATATGTTTCCGATGACTTAAAGAGAACATGTTTGGTATTTACGGAAATTTGAAAGCAATTTTAATTTTCAATACACTGATTATCATTACATTAAAAATGTATACTGAAAAAATCACAAAACAGAACATATATATTATTTTCTATAGGGTTTTCTTAGGTTTCACAGATTTTAAATATAATTTCTAGATATTAATTATGCGTTTTCAATCATATAGATTCTCATTCCGCTAAAATTAATTCTTACCTTTATACCATGAATTTTACAAAAACAACTGAGCAAGACTCAGACTATAATAATCTCGAAAAAATGTCGATTAACGAGATTATAAGTCATATAAATAAAGAGGATCAAAAAGTTCCTATAGCCGTAGAAAAAGCGTTACCACAAATTAATTCACTCATTGAGCAAGTGGTGTTAAAATTAAATAATGGAGGACGTTTATTTTATATCGGCGCAGGTACTAGTGGACGACTAGGTATTCTTGACGCTTCCGAATGTCCGCCTACTTTTGGTGTTTCTCACGATCTGGTTATAGGTTTAATTGCTGGTGGAGATCATGCTATAAGAAAGGCTGTTGAGAATGCTGAAGATTCGAAAACGCAAGGTTGGGAGGATTTAGAAGCACAACATATATCTCATAAAGACGTTGTTGTTGGTATTGCGGCGTCTGGAACAACGCCCTACGTTATAAGTGCTTTAGAAAAATGTAACGCGCAAAATATCATTACAGGTTGTATTACATGTAATGTAAATAGTCCTTTAGCGATGACCGCTAAATTTCCTATTGAAGTGGTTGTTGGTCCTGAATTTTTAACAGGAAGTTCAAGAATGAAAGCTGGCACAGCACAAAAACTGGTGCTTAATATGATTACCACAACTACAATGATCCAATTAGGAAAAGTAAAGGGCAACAAAATGGTAGACATGCAATTAAGCAATGATAAATTGGTGGATAGAGGCATAAAAATGATTATGAATGAATTAAAAATCAGCAAAGAAGACGCTTCATTATTATTAAGCGAACATAAAAGCGTAAGAAAAAGTATTTCTCATGGACGAAAATAACAGAACTAACAAGGACATCTTAACTAAAGGTTTAAAACAAATGGGAATTTGTCTTTTACTTATGTTTGCTGGCCCTACTTTACTGCACCTCACTTTAGACAATAAAGACAAATCACTGTACATTCCCCTACTTATCGTTTCAATAATATTGTGCATACTGGCAATTTCATTTTTATTCATTGGTATCAATACAATTATGAATAGTATGTTTAAAAAGAAATAAATTTGAATTGATCGCTACAAACAATGGGTTTTTCAAAAAAATTATAACTTGGTTCTACAAATAGAATCGTTTTTTTTACTCGTTCATAAGATATATTGGCATTTAGTGTCGCTCCAAAAATTGTAGTGTCCACACCTAAACTTTCACCTATATATTCATTGTTTAGAAACGGACTGTTATTTGTTAAGAAGTTTATATTTCCACCAATGCCAAATGATATATCAATTTTTTTCGCTTTTAATATATGATAAGAAAACTTTAGTGGTACTTGGATATAACGTCCCCTCTTTAACGACGTCCACTACAGATGAAAAAGCGTTGCCTGATTTTGGTGATCCTAAAAATAAACTAGGAAAAAACACAATACGAGTAACAAGATACTAGAACAATTAAAACTGTAGTGTACTGATAAGTTCTAGTCCAAAATTATCAACATAATTATATTGTTGAATTACATTGTTTCCTACAGCAATTAAATGAGATGATAATGGGATGACATCTTTAGACGTCGTAACATACGTATTTTTCAAGATTATATTGTTAGGATTTTGCGCATCGAATACATTGATTCCGTCTTCATTGCACACATATAATATGTGTTCTTTAATTCCTAGACCATACGGACTAGACAAAAAATATGTAGAATATTCTACAGGCGCACTTAAATTTGAGACATCTATTACATTTATTTGATCTTCAATAGCACCACAAGAATTGCCACCTCTTACCGTAATATACGCTGTGAAATTTTCAACAACCACTGGATCACAACCTGTAGCATGTGTAAAGGACGATGTGTATATAGGGTTAAATTCATCCTCTAAACTTATAATATGCATACCATTAGTAGCACCTATAAACAAATTTTCTTTTAAAATATAGGTCGTTTCAAGTTCACCACCAAACCAGCCTCCCATCCAAGTCTCCGACGTTAAAGTGATATTATTATAATCGGAAATATCAAAAGTGTTTAATTTATAATCATCTAATGTGTACAACGCATTATCATAAATCTGAAATTTTGCATACGATCCACCAACACCAACGTTATTAGCTAAAGCTGCATCATTAAAACTAATAAATATCTCCGAACCCCAATAATAAAAATTCGGATTGTTTTCGACGTCAGTTCTTTCCATATCAACCGTTGAATAAGTTGCTATAAACTCATCTTCATTGGCTGGGGATATATCAGATTGATAATATTCAACACCATCAGGATATATGGCATAATACACTAACATATCCTCCTCAATATTAACGAGCTGAATATCCGACATACTACTTATATCAAACACTACTAAATCCATGAACTTATCAGCGTACAAAATATCATTTTTCACAGAAATATCATTCACTCCTTCTAACTGTATAAACGCTATATTTTGAGGGTTTTCAGGATTTTGGTTATTAAAAATATGTATTCCTGAGTTTTGAGCTATGTAAAATAATAAATCGTCATAAACATAAATTTTTCCATCTGAATTTGTCGGTTGTGGATCCATAATTGTTATTGAATTCCGCATTTCAGATTTCGATTTTATTACAGGAATGGTTACAGTAACGGGATCTATAAACGCACTACTGTCATCGTCGCTATTACAATTGACGAGTAGTAAACAAATTATTAGAGCAAATACTAAAGGTGAAATTTTATTTTTCATGGTTGTTGTTTTATTATAAGATGAAAAAAAACAGAAAAGGTTGCGGTATTTTTTGTAAATACTTCTTTTCCTCTGAATGAAATTATCTAAATTTATTTTCAGTTCTTATCTCCAAAAATGTATTCAATACTATTAAAGTTATAATGTTCTGAAGGTCATTCAACATTATTGATTTTACAGTTCGATAAAAATTTTTGCTCAACCGTATCTCTTGTCAGCAAAGGTAATTAGCCACCTTATTGAATTGTTAGCTCGAGAATAACGCTTTTGCAAATATCAATTATCCTAACCAACCATCGCGATCCAAACTGCGATACTGGATAGCTTCACTTATATGGGTTCCCAGAACATCTTGGGACCCTTCTAAATCCGCAATGGTTCTTGCAACTTTTAAAATACGATCATAAGCTCTAGCAGATAAATTAAGTCTTTCCATGGCCGATTTTAGCAAATTCATGGAGGAGTCATCTAACTTACAGTACTTTCGAATTTGCTTCGTGTTCATCTGTGCATTGTAATGGATATTATCTAAATCTTCAAAACGCTTCGTTTGATGTTCTCGGGCTTTAGTGACACGTTTTCTGATATCTACAGAAGTTTCACCATTTCTTTCGTCCGCCAATTTTTCAAACGGTACAGGTGTAACTTCAATGTGAATATCAATTCGGTCTAATAAAGGTCCTGAAATTTTTCCCATATAACGTTGCATCTCGGCAGGCGATGAAGTGATTGGCGAATCTGGATCATTAAAATATCCGCTTGGACTCGGGTTCATACTTGCTACTAACATGAATGAAGACGGATAAGTAACCGTAAATTTTGCCCTAGAAATCGTCACTTCCCGATCTTCTAAAGGTTGGCGCATTACTTCTAATACTTCGCGCTTAAATTCTGGTAATTCATCTAAAAACAATACGCCATTGTGCGATAAGGAAATTTCGCCTGGTTGCGGATAGCTTCCACCGCCGACTAAAGCGACGTTCGAAATCGTATGATGTGGACTTCTAAAGGGTCTTTGTGCCATAAGTCCGGTGTGTGCTTTTACACGACCAACAACCGAATGTATTTTTGTGGTTTCTAAAGCTTCATGTAAAGTCATAGGAGGCAAAATACTTGGTAAACGCTTTGCTAACATAGTTTTTCCAGATCCTGGTGGGCCGATGAGAATAATATTATGACCTCCAGCTGCAGCAATTTCCATACAGCGTTTTATGGACTCCTGACCTTTGACATCAGCAAAATCGAATTCTGGAAAATCTAAACTTTTATAAAATTCTTCTCTGGTATTAATTATGGTTTGTTCTAAAGGATCACCGTTATCAAAGTGTTGAATTACTTGCATTATATTTTCTGCACCATACACTTTCAAATTATCGACGATGGCTGCTTCTTTTGCATTTTGGATTGGCAGAATAATACCTTTAAAACCTTCTTCTCTTGCCTTAACTGCAATGGGCAATGCTCCTTTAAACGGTTGCAAACTCCCATCTAAAGATAATTCACCCATAATGAGATAATCTTCTAAATTCTCGGCTTTAATTTGGTCTGTTGCTGCTAAAATGCCAATGGCTAAAGTTAAATCGTATGCTGAACCTTCTTTTCGTAGATCGGCTGGTGCCATGTTTATGGTAATTTTTTTACCCGGAATTCGGTAACCGTTATTCTGAAGTGCTGCGGCGATTCTGTAATTACTTTCTTTGATCGCATTATCTGGAAGTCCGACTAAGTGATAACCAACGCCTTTATCTACATTGACCTCAATAGTAATTGTGGACGCTTCCACACCAAAAACGGCACTGGCAAAAACTTTTTTGAGCATAAACCTTTATTTACTCATAAATGTATGAAAAGTATTTTAAATCAATTAATTACAAATCTCTTTTCAACGTATAGTAAATTTATGATTTTTAGCTAAATTATCTTTAACTAAAAATTTTGACACTTTTAGAATCTGTCGCTTTTGACGTACTCGCAAAACTAATTAAAAGCACTACCACATAGATTTCTTGAATTAAATGAAACATCATTTTTTTTAAGATATCCAATTCAACGAATTTAAAATTTTGCCCTTCTCTCTGGTAACATCATTTCTATTAACACATGTATTGATTTGATGTCTCAATATTAAATCGATATTAATACTGTTGGAAGTTAAACTATTCAATTAGAATATATAGTGGACTTAAGAATCGAAAAACAGCTTTAAAAATACTTTTTTTTTAACATTAATTATAAAAAATCTACAACAAGACAACTATTAAACGTGTGATTCATTAAATATTTTAATACATTTTAAAGAATTCTATTTGTTTAAATGTAGAATAATCTTCTGGGTAGTTTTCCCAATTTAATTTAACTATGAAAAGAACATCCAACATAAACACTAGCAGTTGTACTCGATTTTAGTTTCTAATTATTAAACTGTTATGTTGATAAAGAATCACCGCTAGAACAAAATCGTATATATAAAAGAGTTCTCTATATTGAATCAAAAATCTTAAAGATACTACGGAGGTATGGTTTCTAGAGTACCAATACACTAACTGTAAGCTTGTTGAGTGCCAAAAAGAAATTAATTGTTCAGTACCACCAACTGGCGCAACTGCAAGAGAAGTTTATAAAATAAGGTGTGATTTATTTTATAGGATACTTTTAACATGAACGAAAAAGCCTTTCAATATATATTGAAAGGCTTCATAGTTATAATACAATATAATATCTAGCTTTTAACGAACCTTTTAATTGTTTTATTAATACCAGATTGAATTTCTAAAAAGTAAACCCCATTTGATAAACCGTCAACATTAATTGTTGAATATTTATTTTTTTTAAGGCTATTAATACGTCTACCATTTATATCATAAATAGTTATTTGATCAATAACACCATTCGATTCAATATTTAATATATTAGTAACGGGGTTCGGATATAATGTAATAGCATTTTCTATGTTTTCATTCTTTACAGATAAATTAGAAAGTGAATATTCAATGACTAATTGAGGTGCTGCTTCAGAGTCACCATTAAACGCTTCTGCTGTTCTTACACCAGAACCTGATATAAAAAAGGACATAGAACCATACGGTAGCCAATCTGGTTGATCTACAATTTCTTGAACAATAGTTGCTAAATTCGGTGTACTCTGATTGTCTCCTGCTTCACCAACAACTTCCCAAGCCGGTACACTATTCCAAGGAACGGTGGCATCTGTTTTTTCTCTTGTTGTAATATTGTAAGCATCTGTTGTAAAACGCAAACTATTAATAACTTTCTCTCCTTTAATAACTAAGTTAGTTTCAACTGTATTAGACTCATCTGTTGTAAATTGAATGGCAGCATCTAAAATTACGGCACCTTTTGGTAAAGTGACTCCATTGAATCGCATACCAATAGTTTGGCTATACGCAATAGTTTGACCAAGTTGGTCCTCATAGGCATCATCAGCTAATTCTAAATCAGAACTATTTGTAAATACTAATCCTCCTAACTCTGCTTCTTCGGCATCATCATCATTATGATTTATTTGGTAATTCAATGTACCTGATTCTTCTACTCCGATACAGTTACAATTACCATCTTCAAAATCTAAAACCGTATTTAAATCGCCATCATCACAAGCTGTTCCTACTGGATTACATGGCAATTGATAGAATAATTTTAATTCTGGTGCTGCTGAACCATCGAAAGATTCTGCTCTTCTTAATCCTGAACCCGACAAGATAAATGTCATTGTATTGCCGATTTCCCAACCTGATTGAGAAATAAGTTCATCTACTACATTATTCAAGTAAGGTGTACGTTGATTAACGCCAGCTTCTCCTACTGTCTCCCATGGTGCAACATCGTTCCAATTTACATTACTAACCGTTAATGGTCTTATTGAAATATCATTATTATTAGAAGTAAAAGCTTCACTAGTTAATGATAATTCTCCGTTAATAATTATATTAGTTTCATCTTCTTCAGCACTTGTTTCTTCAGTTTGAAACTGAATATAAGACCTATATAATGTCGCACCTTGAGGAATTTGAACATTCTCAAATCGAATACCCACTAACTGATCGGCATCATCATGGATCAATTCTAAATTGGTACTTGTTGTATGTACTAAACCGGTTCCAATTTCTTCTTCAGCATCATCACTACTGTTTTGTACTGCAATAGTTTCTTCTACTAATTGCAAATCAGGTACACCTTCACAATTACAAAAACCATCCGTTTCATCATATAATGTTGAATCATCTTCATCATTGCAGGTAGTACCTACAACAATACAAGGATTGTCAGGTATATTAGCATTAGAAATGGTAACCACACTTCCTGTTTCTGGTGAAAAGATATTTAAGGCTTCCGGCAAGGCAAAAGGATCTGTATTACTTCCTTCGGCTACCTCATCTGCGTTATTTACATCTATAGTTCTTAATTCGATTTTTTCAGTATCTACAAAAACCAATTTAAACTGATTGAAAGAACCAGAATTTCTTGTCCAAATTTTATCATCATCATTATTTCTTAATGGAGCTCCCCAACAGCCTTCTCCTGTGTAAACCGTTCCGCCTTGCTCCTCAATAACAAAACCTTCATCATTTCCTGGATCTGAAGACGGTTTAATTGGCCATGTGGTTTTAGCCATGTGCGAATCACAATCTACAACCAATCTTACTTGTTGGTCGTAAAATAATTGTGCCCATGCTCCATATTGTGCATTTCCTTCTGATTTCCCTGACGTATGTGGGCGCATGGGTTTATGATATTGTGCCATTTTCCATGTTAAATTAGAAGACATGTTTAAATCATCCTCTAACCAAGTCAATTGATCACCAAGAACTGAAATTTCAGAATTTAGCGTGTACGTTCTAATCAGATTATTCCCCCACGTTATTGCGTAATAAGAATCTTGGTTTGGCGTATCAAATAAATCATATATTGAAGATATGTTTTCATGATTACCTCTAGCTGGTACAATTGGAAACATTCTTCCATCAGCTGCTGTAGTTAATTGCCAATCTTCAAACCAATCTTGCCATTCTGTGTTGCTATCAGAGTCCGTCATATCACCACCAAAAAAGACGGCATGTGGCTTTAATTTACTCACCAATTGATTGGCATTTTGTCTTGGAAGTCTGTTATTTCTAGAATCGCCACCTGCGATAAAAAATAATCGACTATCATCATCTGGTGCTGTTTTAAACCAAAATGGTTGACTTATACCTTCGCTATCATGGATTAAAAAGTAATATATTGTATTTGGCAATAAAGCTGATAATCTAGCAAACTGATTGGTCATTCCTTTTGCCGACGTTTCTCTGTCTACCGTTTTATTAAAAGCATATGCACTAAAATCAGTACCATGATCTATGGTATCATAATAAACAGAAGCATTAGAACCAGAAATTTGATTCCAAGCTACAGTAATTGTTGTTGCCGGATTATCTACAAGAATCAGTCTGTACTTGTCATTATTTGCATAACCTAAGCGAAATAAGCCTAACAAAATTAGAAACATTAAGGGTAATTTTAATTTCATAATAAGGATTTGTTTTTAGTATTAGTATTTTGTTTTAAGTGTTTTATCATAAATGCCGTATAACATTAAAGTAGCTAAGGGCAGTAAACCATGAGGTAATCTATAAACTGTTAGGTAGAAAAAGTGATGAATTGAATTAAGGAAGAAATCAGAATTAAAACCAGCAACTATTCGGGCAAATGCCGTTAAGATTCCCCAAATGATAATATAAATAAAAGCAGACTTTACTAATTTAGGAATGAATAAAAAAGCTGCTGCTAGTATATCTAGAAATCCTACGACAAATAATAATTGTCTAGATTGGGTTTCTGTTACTCCCAATATTTTAATGGTCATATCTATAAAATGACCTGGTACATAAATTAGACCCATAGCAAAAAGGCCATGCGGAATAAACGTCATTGCGATTGATACTTTTAACCAAAAAATAAGTTTTTGCTTATTAAGTGTTTCAAAATCTTTAGTAAAAAAGAGCACTAAAGGCGCTGCAAATTGTATAGTAAGCTCAAAAAATTGTAAAAAATCATAGTTTTTATCTTTCACCATGCAAATACCAAGTACAAATAAGATGAATAAGCTAAATCCAATAATGCTTTTTTTAAATTTTACATAAGGAATCTGTTTCCAAAAAAGACTGACAAATGCTGATACAAATAATATGATGCTAAAAAATAAGGTAAGTATACCTATACCTGTATCAGTTTTAGAACTTGTTGCATAATCAAACCAAGATGTGTTAAAAACATTCTCGACTATAGGGCTCATTAAGCTTTCATCCCATAGAATTGCTCTAAAAGGTGCTCCGAAAAAATAAAATTGGTAGGCTCTTGCTATAAAAATTAGAAAAGCACAAATCTGGATTATAAAAAAGGGTTTCAGTTTCATTTAACAAAAAAATGAAATTAAAACCTTTAAAATATTACGTCAGTGTTATTTGATAATTACAATAACTACATCATAATGTTACCTATATTATTTAATTATTAACTAGATCTAATTTAGCCTAAAAGGATAGATGTCAAAACAATTATAAGATATAACATTGAATAAACTCATCTCCACAAATTTAATTTTCTATTACGAATTCCAAAGCACGCCGCTCGTTATAATACACGTTTCCTTTATCAATGAAACCCACATGACCTCCAAATTTTGGCATTTCTAAGAAAAGATAAGAATTCTGTTTGGCTTCCTTTACAGGATAACATTTCGCGGATAAAAATGAATCATTAAGTGCGTTGATCATTAAACAGGGTAACTTTATATTCGGTAGAAACTGTAAACAGCTCGCCTTTTTATAATAGTCTAAGGCATCTTCGAAACCATGTGCCTTTGCGGTATAATTATCATCAAAATCTTTTAACGTTTTAATGCTATTAAAATCTGTAATCGATAAGTTTTTAGGAAATTGAATTAATTTAGGTTGTAATTTTTGTTTTAAATGTCCTAAAAACCGAATAGCGTAATGTCTATTCTTCCAACTTAATAATTCGTCACAAGATCCTTTTAAATCACATGGAGTGGAAATAGCGATAACGGCTTTAATTTCTTTTGGAATATCTCGGTCTTCACCAACATATTTTAGGGCCATATTGGCTCCAAGACTGATCCCTTTAATGTAGATTTCTGTATATTTCGCTTTCGTTAATATATGTTTTATTACAGCATCCAAATCTTCGGTGGCACCAGAATGATAACTTCGAAATAATAAATTAGGCTCCCCACTACAACCTCTAAAATTCACTGCGCATGCATCAATTCCATTATCATTAAATAGTTTTGCCGTTCCTGTAATATAAGGTCGTTGCGCATTACCCTCTAATCCATGCAGAAGAATTATTACTTTATTCGACCTTTGTTGTGCATAGCTCCAATCTAGATCTAAAAAGTCGGTATCTGGTAATGTTATGCGTTCTCGAGTTTGGGTAATTCCTTTAACTTTTCGAGCTAATCCAGAAAATACAGTGGATACAAAACTCTTCTTTGCCCAAAATGGTGGTTTGTAAGTGGGTTGTAATATTGGCATGGTTCAGTCAGCAGTTTTCAGTCTTCAGTTGGCAAAAATAAAAATAGAATTTCGCAGTCTCAGTATTATGTTAATACCATTTTTCATTATTGTAAAACGATATGTCTATAAGGTAATAACGCTCTGCACAACGTTGAGTCTTCTTATGTAGTTTTCTGGTAGTCCACACTGTAGTGCTCAAACCAAAAACTTTTATAATTTAATTGCTTAATATTTGAAACTCTATAGAGGAATCATTATAAACTTTATGTGTTTGCTTCTGAAAATCGGCTTCCGTCGCTTCAAAAATATTGTCAACATAGGTTTGTGGATTCGCATCGATATATGGGAAAAAAGTACTCTGTATTTGCACTTGAATCTTATGCCCTTTTTTAAAGGTGTGAAATACATCTTGTAATTTTAAAATGACATCCGTTATTTCGTTCGGCACAAAAGGTTCTGGTTTAGACAAACTATTTCTAAAACGGCCGCGCAAAACTTCACTTCGCACCATCATGTGATAATTACTTAGCTTTAAATGGTCTTGAACGTCATCTGTATTTTTTGTGTCTGCAGGAAATACATCTATCACCTTAACAATCCAATCGGCTGCTGTTCCTGTTGTAGAGACTTTTAGCTTTGCCATAATGTCTCCTGCAAGCGTCACGTCATTTTCTAATATCTCGGTTTCAAAAGTTAAAACATCTGGGCGTCGTGATGCAAAACGCTGATCATCTGTCATAAATTTACGGGGTGTAAAGCCAACTTTTATATCTTCTGTATATGGTACAGGTTTTTTAGGGTCACTCACAAAATCTGAGGATTGTTGTACATTATTGAGTGAGCGGGTTAAGAGCTCTTCTTGTTGCAGATAATAATTATGCTTAGTGGTGTTTTCTGGTGGCCATGTGTTAAACGATTGCCATTGTTTTGTTCCCGTATTAAACATTTGAGCTTCTGGTAAACCGGTTTCTCCGCTGGCTTCGCCTTTTAGAAAATGATTAAAGAATTTAGTTTCCACATTTTTTTGAAAATCATCAGATAATTCATCTCCAAAATGAATATTCCCAACCACCTGGCGTTCACTAGTTCTCGCCCAATCACCATGACTCCAAGGTCCGAAAACTACGGTATTGTAGTTATTACTATTCTCTTCGATACTTTTATAAGTGTTAAATGGACCGTACAAATCTTCAGCATCAAACAGACCACCGACAATCATAGTGGCTGGTTTAATATCTTTTAAATGTTGAATTATGCCCCTCGATTTCCAAAAATCATCATAAGTGACATGTGTTTTTATTTGTTCCATGAACACATTAGTACTATCGTAAAACGCATTCAATTTACTTAAAGGCATATGATCTAAAAAGAACTGATGCTGATCTTCAGTCCCAATATCAGGAAAATTATACCACGCTTCTTTTGTCGGTTGATCTTTCATATAACCAAACACAGAAGTCGCTCTCCAATAGCTTAATAAAAATGCTCCATTATGAATAAAATCATCAAAAAAGAAATCGCCAATACAAGCTTGAGGTGACACAGCTTTAAGCGCCGGATGTGAATCTAACAAAGAATAAGTAGCATAGAAACCAGGGTATGAAATTCCGTAAGTTCCTACTTTACCATTGTTATTTTCTACATTATTTACCAACCATTCGATGGAATCATACGTGTCACTGGCTTCATCAATCTGATTGCCTGTTTTATTAGGAATATAAGCTCGCATATTATCATAAACGCCTTCACTATTCCAGCGTCCACGCACATCTTGATATACCATAATATTACCCTCCTCCATCAAATATTTGTTAGGTCCTAAACGGCTACTAAAGGCATCTTCACCATAAGGTCTACAGCTGTATGGTGTACGTTTCATTAATATCGGATAATCTTTAGTGGTATCCTTTGGCGAATAAATTGTGGTATGCAATTTAATACCGTCTCGCATGGTGATCATTACTTCTTTTTTGGTGTAATGATCTTCTGGATTATAAACGTTTTCAATCTCAACATTAGCGGATGTTTCAACAGTTTTAAAACCTTTATTCATAGATTTTTCTGTTGGACTGCAATTTGAAAATATAATAAGAATTACAAAATAGAGTGCTGCTTTGTGGAATGTCATTTTTTGTTTCATTTTCTGGAAAACGTAAAGATAACTAATTTGTATTTATAGGTTGTGGTTTTAATTTGCAGGAAATTCTTAAAGAAAAAAATACAGGTCTGGCAAGCCAATTTCAAAACGATAAATTAAATGTAACCTAATAAACTAAATCATATTATCAATTTATCGCTCTAATAAGAAATAGCTAGACTGAGATTAAAATTTATTCGACTTCAACTGTAGTAAATTGAAATTTTCCACCATCAAACAAACCTTTGTCACTGAGTTTTAATGCAGGAATAACTAGTAAAGCCATAAACGACAAACTCATATAAGGTGCATTAAGCTTACTGCCCATTTGCTTCGCCATTTTATCTAATTCTGAATATTGTTTTCCTATGGTTTCAGCATTTTGATCACTCATTATACCAGCGACCGGAAGCGCAACAACTTTGTGGTCTGTTTCAGATATGGCACAAATGCCACCTTCATTTTCTATAAGAAGGTTTACCGCGTCGCAAATGGTTTTGTCAGAGACACCAACCGCAATAATATTATGAGAATCATGCCCTACAGAACTTGCAATAGCGCCTTCTTTTAATCCGAAATTTTTGATGAATGCAATGGCTGGTTTTTGGTTTTCATAACGATTGACCACTGCCATTTTTAGAACATCGGTTTTGGTATTTGAAACTAAATTTCCATTTTTAAACGTTGCATTCTCTATTAATTCATTAGTCACCAATTCGCCATCAACACATTCTATGACACGAATTTTTTTAGATTTAGAATTTAATCTGAAATCTGAAATTTCTTTCTTATCTGTTTTAAAATTATTTAAATTATCAAAGTCTACATGTTTTATTTTTGAAATCCCCTTATCGTAAACCAATTCACCATTAATATAGGTTTGAAGTGTTTTAAAGTTTTTTAAATCTTCAACTATTATGCAATCTGCGTCATCTCCAACATTCAATAAACCAACATCTAATTTATAGTGGTTAACAGGGTTCACACAAGCCGCTTGTAATACCTTAAATATATCGATCCCTTTTTCTACTGCTCTTGCGCACAATTGATTAATGTGACTGAGCAATAAATCATCAGGATGTTTATCATCACTACAGAACATCATATTTTCAAAATGTTCGTCAAGTAAACCAATTAAGGCTTCAAAATTTTTTGCTGCACTACCTTCTCTGATAATGACTTTCATGCCTTTTTTAAGTTTCTCCAATCCTTCGTCATAAGTAAAACATTCGTGATCTGTAGAAATACCGGCTGAAATATATTTGGTTAAATCGTCTCCACGCAATCCTGGTGCGTGCCCATCGACAGGTTTATTATAATGTTTTGCCCACCCTATTTTTTTGAGCACTTCGTCATCATCATAAATAACTCCAGGATAATTCATCATTTCCGCCAAATATTTAATATCTGCGTTTTCCATTAAATTTTTAATCGCGTCGGAATCAATAACAGCTCCTGCGGATTCAAATTTAGTTGCTGGTACGCAACTTGGTGCTCCAAAATTGAATTTAAACGGAGTTTGTTTACCATTTTCAATCATGAATTCTACACCTTTAACTCCAAGAACATTCGCTATTTCGTGGGGATCGGAAACTGTAGAAACGGTTCCATGCTTTACCGCTATTTTAGCGAATTCACTAGGCACTAACATAGAACTTTCAATATGAATATGTGCATCTACAAAACCAGGTAAGATATAATGATTTTCTTTACAGTCTTTCTCTTCTATGTTTTTTATTTTTCCGTTTTCAATGGTAATTTCACCTTTAAAAATTTTACGGTTTTCGATGTCTACAATGTTTCCTTTTAGTTTCAAATTATATTTATTTATACGAATTACACAAATCTACGCAAATCCTAAACATGATTTTTTAAGTGAATTTTCACGTATCATCCTACTGTAATCCTAAGAATTGTTTTCGTTCTCTCTGTAACTTTAAAACGCTCGTCTGCACGTTTGCCGACTAGCCAAATTATTTTATTATCTGATTTTAAAACCCACGTGTTTTCTTTATCAATTAAAGATGATTTTTCGTCTTTTAAATATTTACTAACTTTCTTTTTTCCCGTCATACCGATAGGCTGAAAATTATCGCCTTCTATCCAAATATGTAATTCTAGCGGAAATTTTAATTTACTTTGGTCAATGTAAATAGTATTTTTAGAGGTTTCTGTAATGGCATCGGCCTCATTAAAAAATAATATGCCTAATGGTGTCTCAACGGCTCCGTTTTGTACATCTATTGCACTCAATGTAACATCCATTTTAGGTGTAGAATTTAACTCTGCTAAAATCAAATGTTCACGATGTTTTATGAGTCGATGTGTATTCGATTTCACCAATTTTCCTGATTGCGCATTAAGTAAGTCTACAATATCATTCCATTCCGTAAAGCCGTATTTACTAAAACATTCAAATAAATAAGCCTTTGGATTATTTACGTTTTCAAATTCTGAAATGTTATAAGTAATTCCACTGTCATCTCGTTTCACGATAGCCTTTTTTTCAAAAGCATTTAGACTTTCGTTGACGATTTCTGCAGTATCATTGAGATTAGTTAATGTATTTTGAAAACTTTCTAGCAGCTGAGGATTGATGCTTTTTAAAATCGGAACAACCTCATGCCGTAACTTATTTCTGAGATATTTTGTAGATGCATTACTGGCATCCTCGCGCCAATAAATATTTTTTTGTGTAGCATAAGCTTCAATTTGTGCTCTTGAAAATGGCAATAAAGGTCTAACCACATTGCCATTAATCATCGGAATTCCTGTTAAACCATTGAGTCCAGTACCTCTTGTAAAATTAATTAGAAAAGTTTCAAGGTTATCGTCCGCATGATGTGCCGTTAAGATATAATCGAATTTTAATTGTGCTGCCAACTCCTTAAACCATTGATAACGTAATTCGCGCGCAGCCATTTGAATAGACCGTTTATATTGTTTAGCATAAACTTCGGTATCGAAATTCTGAATAAAAACCTCAACGTCTAATAGTTCCGCTAACTGTATAACAAATTCTTCATCCTTATTACTTTCTTCTTCTCGCAAATTAAAATTACAATGCGCAAGGGAAAACTTGAGTTTTAGTGAATGGCATAGATGAGCTAATACAACGCTATCAATTCCGCCAGAAATGGCAATAATAAATTGACTTTCGTTTAGAAATGAAAGGTTTTTATAAATATGATTTTTAAAGACGTCTTGCACTTCTCAAAGGTATTGAAATTATTTATTGGTGTTATAATGTTAAGGTATAAAAGATGATGATTGTTGATAGTATATTACTAGAGGCATGAACGTAGTTGGAGTTACACTTTATTAAAAAAATTACGACACTTCTAAAGTTAAAATGACCTATATCATAACAACATATTTTCTTTTTAATTAACTTTAATGGAATTTAAAATTTTTGAGCCATGAGTGTACTTGAAGAGTTAACATCGAAATCTGCACGAACCTCCTTTGACAAAAAGGTACTTTCTGCCTTACCGCATTTACATCCTTACGTAAAACATAGAATATACATCGCTGAGACCACTGGAATTTTACCCAAAAACATGTTTTCTTCGAATGGAATTATTGACGAAAGCATTATTATACTGTACGATAAAGGATTTAATGTAGATGCTGAACCAATGGCTGTGAAATTGGAACTATTCAGAATTGTAGATCGTTATATGAATGTGCTATTTAAAAATGAAGCTTACCATAAAAACACCATTAGCACAGACGACATTCTTAAAAAAGAACTTTCTAAATTAAGCGAGAATTTTACGGTAGACGCTGATTTTGATTATATACTTAATACAGAACTTACCGACATCTCTTACCACCAAGATCAAGAAGATCCGTTGCAATTGTATGCCAATAAAGAATCTTCAATTTTAAAAGCTTTTGAGGTCAAAGATTTATCGACCAAACAATCTTCCCAAGTTTTTGGTCAACTTTATAATTGGTTGCCTTTTAATATCTCTAATATAATGGATTTATACATTTTTGGTAAACTCGATTTTGAGTCTATTTCAAAAATTAAAAAAATTGAACAAAAACGAGTGGAGTCTATCTTCGATAAGGTTAAGCGAACCTTTAGACGACATATTGATTAAGATTGTTGGTTGTTGGTTGATGGTTGATGGTTGATGGTTGATGGTTGATGGAATATTAGGCTAAATAATACGGAAATCAACCTAGGAAGTTTCATTTGTAACAACTTTTGACATTAATTTTCCAGAACCTCACGCATAGCTTTAGCCTTAATCAAACATTCTTCATATTCCTTTAAAGGATCACTTTGGGCTGTAATTGCGCTTCCTACGGAATAAGAAACATATTTTTTTGATGCGTTATAAAGAATACTTCTAATAATAACATTAAAGTCGAAATCGCCATTTGGCATAAAATATCCTACAGAACCCGCATATAACCCACGTTTTGTTTCTTCTAAAACTTCAATAATTTTCATTGCTGAAATTTTGGGAGCCCCAGTCATGCTCCCCATAGGAAACGTTGTTTTTATGATGTCTAGTGGATTGGTTTTTAATGGCACTTCAGATTGCAGGGTTGATATCATTTGATGCACCTGCAGAAAAGAATAAACCTTACATAATTCTTTAACTTCTACGCTCCCCTTAGTAGCCGTATGTGATAAATCGTTACGCACCAAATCTACAATCATAATATTTTCACTGCGCTCTTTTGGGTCTTTTGCTAAATCTTCTGCTAATTTTAAATCTTCTTTTTTATTATCAGACCGTTTTGCGGTGCCTTTTATAGGTTGAGAAATTACTGTAGTCCCACTCTTTTTAATATAGCGTTCTGGTGATGCAGACATTAAATATTTATCTTCAAATTTCAAATAACTGGCAAACGGTGGTTTAGAAATAGTATTGAGCTTTTTAAAAGTTTCCAGTGGATTGATTTCACTATTTTCTGCAAAAAATTCTTGACAAAAATTGGCTTCATAAATATCTCCTCTATGAATATGTGCTAACATCTTTGTAACCTTGTCGAAATACTCATTTTTTTGAATTCGGAGTTTGATTTTAATGTTGTTTTCGTCCGCATTTAAACTATTTTTAGTAAGATAGTCGTGTGAAGAATTAATGGCGTCCAAATCCGTTTCAATCTCATCGTCTACCATGTTGAGATACTGAATCTCTACTAGGTTATTCTTTATTAAAAATAACTTTTTAGGTTGAAAAAAATAGAGTTCAGGAAAATCTAATCCATCGTTATTTTCGGATTTTAATTTTTCTGTTGTATTTTTTAAATCGTAGGTCAGAAAACCAAAAATCCAATCGTTTGTTGTGTTTTGGTATTCTTTTAGTCTTTCGAAAGCATCAAAAAAATCGGTACGTAAAACGGTGAAAGCCTCCACAGCCAAAACGGCATCATAATTAGAATATTGATCTTTATGGTTGTTAGAATCTAACCAAACCACCTCATCAAATTGCTGGCTCCAAAGCAGAATGTTTTGCTTAAAGTTTTTGATGTCATTAGGCTGATGAATTTGTGTAGTTCTCAATAGAAAAATAATTGCTGCAATTTACTGAACTTTAAGTAAGATACCTATTAGGATTTTTAAAACCTTATTGCCTATAAAATTAAAATATTTACAAGTTAACTGCGGAAACAACTTAAACCTACATTTTGCAGAATATATAATAAGAATGTATATTTCAATAAAAATAAACCAATGCATAGTTTAAGAAACACCCTCTTACAAATTAATATAAAAAATAAAGGAGCAGAATTATGCAACATGACTTCAGTAAAACATAACACTGAATTCATCTGGCAGGCAAACCCAAAGATATGGGCAAGTCATGCTCCGAATTTGTTCCCTATTATTGGGAGTTTAAAAAATGATACGTACACTTACAATAACAAGTTTTACCAAATGCCGAAGCATGGTTTTGTAAGACATAATGATGACTTCACAATAAAGAATCGTACCGAAACGAGCATTACGTTTTCGCTAGTTTCAAATGATGCGCTCTATAAAATTTATCCATTTTTATTCTCGTTTGAAATTACCTATACACTTTTAAACAACCAGCTAACGATTAATCATACGGTTACAAATGCCGATGATAAAACACTTTACTTCTCTTTAGGAGGTCACCCTGCATTTAATTGTCCTATTTCGAATGATGAACTATATACCGATTATTATTTGGAATTTGAACACAGTGAAGACACCACTTCCTACTTATTAAATAGGATTTCTGGTTTGATAACCAATCAAACAAAACTAATATTTAAAGAAGGGAATAAAATTAATTTACAACCCGATTTATTTAACGAGGATGCTTTAATTTTTAAAGATTTAAACTCAAGAATAGTGAGTTTGAAACATAAAACGAAAGGCAAAATTTTAGCCTTGAAATTTAAAGATTTTAAACAATTAGGTATTTGGGCAAAACCGAACGCTCCTTATGTTTGTATTGAACCTTGGCTTGGTATAGCTGATAATGAAACTACAGATCAAAAAATAGAAAATAAGGAAGGAATTTTAAGTCTAGACGCTGGTGCTACATTTGAGGCTAGTTATAGTATTGAAATAGAAAACAGCCTTTTATCTTAAGTTGTTTAATAAAATAGTAGCTTTGCAGCAAAACTATACAACGTGACTTTTCAAGATCTTAATTTAAATACACCTTTATACAACGCCTTAGACGATTTAGGGTTTACAACTCCTACACCGATCCAAGAAGAATCATTTAGTGTAGTGGCTTCGGGAAAAGACGTCGTTGGTATTGCACAGACAGGTACTGGTAAAACACTTGCGTATATGTTGCCTATTCTGCGAAATCTTAAATTCTCAAAACAAGATAATCCAAGGGTTTTGGTGTTGGTACCAACGCGAGAATTGGTGGTACAAGTAGTCAGTGAAATTGAAAAATTTTCGAAATACATTAACAATCGTGTGTTAGGCGTTTATGGTGGTACCAACATAAACACGCAAAAACAAGCGGTAGCTCAAGGCCAAGATATTATTGTAGCAACACCTGGACGTTTGTATGATTTGGCTGTGAGCAGAGTATTACAACTCAAATCCATTCAGAAATTAGTCATTGATGAAGTAGATGTAATGCTCGATTTAGGTTTTAGACACCAATTGATGAATATTTTCGATATTCTTCCTCAACGTCGCCAAAACATTATGTATTCCGCCACCATGACTAAGGATGTGGATGATTTAATCACTGATTTCTTCACCAATCCTACAAAAATTTCCATTGCAGTATCTGGTACTCCTTTGGAAAACATTAAGCAAGAACGTTACAATGTGCCAAATTTTTACACTAAAGTCAATTTATTAGAACATTTGCTTCACGATAAAGATGTGTTTTCAAAAGTGTTGATTTTTGTCGCTTATAAGAAAATGGCAGACCGTTTATTCGACAAACTTGAAGCGTTATTTCCTAATGAATCTTGCGTAATTCACTCTAATAAAACACAAAATTACAGATTACGAAGTATAGAACAATTTAGAGAAGGTGAAAACCGATTGTTGGTTGCCACCGATGTTATGGCGAGAGGTTTGGATATTGAAGGTGTTTCCCATGTTATTAATTTTGATACACCAGACTACCCTGAAAACTATATGCACAGAATTGGTAGAACTGGTCGTGCAGAGCAAGAAGGTCATTCTATTTTATTATCTACTGAGAAAGAACAAGAAGGGTTAGAACGCATTGAGCATTTAATGCAAATGTCGATTACTACCTTAGCAATTCCAGAACATGTGGAAATTTCGACCGAATTAATTGAAGAAGAACGGCCACAGATTAGAGAGCGAAATAATCCGACTAAACGACGAGATGAGGATGCTCCCGGACCTGCGTTTCATGAAAAATCAGAAAAGAATTCTAAAGAAAACTTAGGCGGTTCTTACCGACGAGAAATAGCTAAAAAGTATAAAAAACCAAAGACTAGAGGAGATAAAAATTACAATCGCCGCAACAAAAAATAATTTTAAGTCCCGCGATAAAAATTAAGGGTTTAAAAATTTTTTACAAATATACTGTCTGCTTTGTTATAAATTGTTTTAATGGTTTTCGTTGTGTAATTCAACATAATTCAGAATAATTTATTAACTATGGTGAAATTTAAACACGAATTACTACTTAGCTAAAACCACGTATTTTGGGCGATTTCCTAAATGCTCTCGTAACTTTATTTTTTAGCATTCTGAAAAATCGGCATTCGCATTTTCTACTACGTTTTGAATATCATCAGCTTCTAAATTTATAATATTGGAATAGCAGAAAGCATAACGGAGCGTATCTTTAAAACATAAACAAAAAGTTGACACTAAAGTTCTAGACTACCGCTTTTTCCCTTTAGGCGATTCCTCTTTTAGCTTCACATAAATCAGTTTCCTATGCCCCTTTGAATCTTCGCGTCTTTCTATTTCGAAAGTAGGAATAGAATTAATTAAAGGTGTTAGTTTTTGAAATCCATAATTTCTGGAATCAAAATTAGGTTGTTTCTTTTGCAGTAAACTTCCAACATCGCCCAAAAAAGCCCAACCATCATCATCCGCAACATCATCTATAGTCGAAGAGATTAATTTAATATCCTTATCGGTAATGTTATCGTATTGATTTTTAGTCGCGATCGTTTTTTCCGTGGACTCTAATTCATTCTCGGTCGATTGTTGTTTCAAAATCTCGATATAAATAAATTTATCACAAGCCACAATAAATGGATTAGGTGTTTTCTTCTCACCAATCCCATAAACAGCCATGCCAGCTTCACGCAAACGGGTAGCCAAACGTGTAAAATCACTATCGCTAGACACCAAACAAAACCCATCTACCTTTTCTGAATACAAGATATCCATAGCATCTATTATCATGGCAGAATCGGTAGCATTTTTACCAGTAGTATAACCATATTGCTGAATGGGTGTTATAGCATTCTCTAATAGCATATTTTTCCATTTCGATAAATGCGGCTTCGTCCAATCCCCGTAAATACGTTTAATGGTGGGGTTGCCGTATTTGGCAATTTCTTCCATCATTTCTTTAACAAAGGCCGATGGAATATTGTCTCCATCTATAAGTACAGCAAGTTTTATGTCCATAAAATTTAAACGTCCTATTAATAAAAAATAAAGGTAATAGCTTTCTATTAAAAAACCACCCAAATTAGAGTGGTTTTATCGGTATCCTTTCTGCGCTCTATCTTCTAACTAATTTTTTTAGCTTATTTTGAAATTAAACCATCTTTAGGTTTTCGAGCCGTCTCTGGCTTTACATTTCTTATTGAATCTAATGAGCTTCCCTTAGATATAAGATGTAAATAGCTGACGTATTAATTACTGTTTCAAAAGTAAAAAATGGGATAGTGAAATTAGACACGCCAAATTTTAATTTTAAAACAACTCATTTATATAAACATAAACGAATCTTCATCTTTAGAAAACGATTTGCTAATGAATATTTGCGGACTTGTTTGTTTAATATTCTGAGCCTTTTGAAATCTTCTAAATGTAAATTTTCGCAGCTGGTTGGTTAAGTGTTGTAAACGTTTCATAATTTAAAGCAATTTTCTTACCATAAAGATACGATTTAAAACGCTAATTAGATGTTGTAAAACCCTTAAAACTTACTTAAAACCAAAGACTTAATGTTTAATTAACACGCAATTCATTTTGGCTTAAATTAGGTGATTGTAACTGCAAATAATACGCGGATTTTGTGGAAAAGAAAATGAATAATACATTTTAATTGAATCAGTTCAACTTGATCAGTGATTTTAAATACGCTTACATTAACACAATAATTTGTATAATTTCAATATATCAACTGTAAATAGGCTTGTGACAAGCAATTACAAAAACAAGCTTTTTATATTTATTTAGTTAAAATATTATACTTTAAAAGTTTTGATCTTAGTCCGTCACATAACTCGTTTTCGAAGGCACTTAAATCTTTTCCGTCACGATATAATGCTAGCATCTGAGCAAGGTCACCAACAATGTATGACGGATCGCATTCTTGCCCCTTACTCTGTTGACTAGGATGAATTACACAAAAGGAGTGCACCCTCTCATGTATTAATGTATTGAGAATCGAATACTTCGTTCTATCTAGGTTGTGTTTATTAAGTTTTGTAGATTTAATGCATTTATTAGTCACAGCGGTTGTACTTGAAAATGGATTCCATTTACTCCATAAAAATACCTCGTCTATATTATAAACCCCAACTGTTTTGTATTGATCTATTAACCAACTCCCATTATTGCTATAATTTGAGAGTTCTTCTGGGTTGACATAGTCTAATCTACCATTGCTCCAGTCAATACTATTCTCGTAATCCATTTCTTTAATAATTTTATAAAACAAATCATCGTCAAGCACTGCTTGCTGCATTTTAACTGCTTCAACAACATTTGTATTTTCAGATCCTTTTGTTATGGCGCAACTTTGAATTACCAAAACAAAAACTAGTAATTTACTATAATAGTTCATATTTTATTTATTTAATATATTTTCGATTTATACTTATTGTTTGTTTTTAGGGTCTGAAATAGATATAGTGAAAATATTAAAACCTACTCCTAAACCAAACCAAAGGTTGCCATTACTTTTCCATTGATAATTAGATTGATTATTTATTTGATCGACTCCAGCATATAGGCCTATTTGCACTTTTTTGTATTGAAGCATTAAGCCACTAAACATTGTCAACGTAGCAACATCCTGAGATTCACCTCCTGTAATACCCAAAGCGTTTTCTGAGTTTAAACCCACACTACTTATACCTGCACCTAATTGTGCATTTAGGGATGAACCAAATACATCGAAGATTCTGATATTAACAGTAGTACTAAGATTAAATTCTATGTCAAATGAGAAGTCATCTTGTGGTCTTGCTCTAAATGGTAGCGTTATCAAACCTACACTAATTCTATCATCAAATTGAAAGGATTGAGCAAAGGCATTAAAGTCTTTTAGAGAGATGGTATAGACTTTATTATTGTAATAATCACTTTTAAGTTTTTCGCTCGACCTACTAGCAAGTAATTTTTCTTTTTGTTTTTCAGTTTTAGTTTTAAAAGATAATGCTATGAGTTTTACCTCTGTATTCGATAGTTCTAAAATTCTAAATATGATTCCAGATTCAAGATGATTTACTGTTTTTTCAGAATTTGAATCATCGGAATATATAGAAACCACTGCGTCATTAACAGGCACAGTATTATTTAGTTTAATTAAATCACCTACTTTGAAATTTTGTGCTGTAATAGTAACGGCAAAAACATGAAGAAAAATTAAAAAGACGTATTTAGTTCTCATAATCTGGTTGGTTATTTAGTTAGTAGTAAATATTAATAATATCGCCAAAATTCACCTAATAAAGTGGATTCATCCTAATAGGTTAATTCGGTTGATGTGGTTAGTCATTGCTCATCCTTGTTTTTTATAAATTTCCGAAATTCTTGTGCATATTTAAGTTATTTGCTCTGAGTTACAATTATTTGAAAAAAAATAACTTGAAGCCAGGTATTGGACTAACTATACAACTATAGTCTCCGACAAAACCACAGACACAGGCCTATGATCACTAGTACATGTATGGCCATTAGAACCAGCATTGGCACGTTCAAAAATCTCATGTTCCACCTTCCCCGCTTTAGCATTTACCTTCAATGGAAAACTACCATCACAAAGCGGTTGGCTCATTAATATATGGTCTAAAAGTAATGGGTTATTCTTGGCAGATAAACCAAGTATAGGATCTCTATATTTTGCCGTCCACCTCAACTCAGCAGAATAATCAAACAACGCATGATTAAAGTACTGTTCAGCCAGCATAACATCACCTTGCAAGTTTTGAATAAGATCAAAAAAGAGGTATTGGGTTTCAAAAAAATCTTGTCCAGGCCCATCATTACAATCGCCTAATATTATAATTCCGGGAGCTTCCAATTGATTAAATTTAGCGTTTATATAATGTCTAATATTGCGGGCTTGGGTCGCTAGTTTAACTCTAGCTTTTAATGCGGTTTCAATATATTTACCAGTAAGATTACCATTGTTATCTCTGGTAATACGGTTTAAATTTATTTTAGATTTGAGATGCACACCAATGCACTCAATCTCTTGACCATTATCACATTGGTAAATGAGCACTTGCGGGTGCCGGTAATGCTTATAATTATCCGGCTCAATCTTACCCCAATAATTCACACGCCAGCGATCGGCACCGATAAAAGCTTGCCATACCGAAGCTTCCTGTAAACGGCACCTATCAGCAATTTCCGGTTTTACCAAATACCATAACCACTGCGTACCTCCCATATGATTACCATAAGCGCGATCACAATCACCAACGTGGTCATGGCCTCCTTTAAGCAGTACAGGAAGCCATTGGTTATTGAGGATAAGATCACAAAACTTCAGGATATCCGCTTCACCTTTTGGACCTTCAACTATTAAGAGAATATCTGGATTAATATGTCGTATAGTTTCTTCTACCCTACGGATTCTATCCACCACAGAGTCAGTTGGCTGATCAACGATTAATGCTTTAGCATGTTCTATATTCCAAGTAGAAATTTTTAAAGGCATAACTTAGTGGGTTGATTAGTAGTTCTTATTAACAATAAACACTATAGCTACCAACATCCAATTTTTTGGATACTGTAAAACTATCGTGTATCAACAACGAACTATGTAGTTCTGTGTTACTAAGGACATAACACTCAGGGAATTGAACTTAAGTTAAACCATTTTTCAAAACGGCTGTAAGAAAATCAGATGAAGTGTTAAAATCTACTATAAAGTGTAATTTTTCGGTAAGTTCACTATAGTTTTTTTATGAAAATAAAGAAGACTAGTAAATAATAGCAACTATATAAGGAACCCCAAAATTCCGACAGCGTCGGAACCAAGGATTTTCAGAAATGATGAGCTCTGAACAATCTTAACCGATTATTTATTGTAAAAAATAAAGCCTTCGATATCAATTACCGAAGGCTTTAGAAATTAGATTTAGAAAAGAATTTAGTTCACAATTAAATTATAAGAAGTAACTAAAAATTGTTCATTATCTGGAGAGGTTTTTCTAGCATATATTTCGATATAATCATTCTGAACAACATTAACAGTTCCGATAATTGAAACCGATTGTCTAGAATTAGTTTCTATCACATCTACTATGGCTTCTGTTCCGGTCACTTTAGTACCGTTTTTATAAATAGAGAAGGCCAAACGGGTTCCGGCGGTAGCAGTAAACGAAGTTGTTGCATAAATATTTAAGGCGCGTCTTGTTTCACCTTTATATATAATACGGTTTTCACTATTAACACCCGTACCTTCTGCCATTCTAAAAAGTCTTATCGCTTCTGTATTCACAGGTAGTTTGAAAGGGGTAGCATTAGTGATATCAACAATAGGAGCTGGACTAGACTCGTCATAATACAAGTTACCTGAACTAGCATCGTCATTTTCTCTAGGAATTCCAGGTGCACTAACAGACCAGTCACTATTAAAGTTATAATCTAGATAAGATCCTGTAGCATAACCATTAATATATTCTGAAGGCGCCGTAGTTGTCCCTGAAAAAACAGTTCCCTGCAAGATACCAGTACCAACGTTAAGACTAGCATCACTAACGTCCATAGCGACATCAGAGCCATCTACTGTACTAAAACCACTCACTTTTTCTATTAGCCCAAAGTTACCCGAAAAGGTTTCAAAAGTTCCGTTGTTGCTACTTAACCATGCTTGGTTATTCAATAATAAATTGCCAATTTCAGAATAAGTAATTCCATTTGTATTATTTATAAACTGAATAATATTACCAAAAACTAATCCTAGTCCTGAAATGCTTCCTACACTTGAGGACATACCATCGATAATTATATTCTGTACAATAAGCGATGAAGAAGTGGCTAACCCTGGACCGGTAATTTCAAAAGCTTTAGTTCCTTTTAGTGTTACATTTCTGATACCACCACCAGTACTACCTTTAAAAACAACTCCTGTTGCTAAAAGCACATCTTCATTAGCATCTAAGCCAGAAATGTAGGCGTTATTTAAATCAATAGGCGATGATAATGTTATCGTTCCGTTGATTTCATAATAGGTGTTTTCTTCTAGTTGATAACTAGAGCCTCCACCTGCAGTTAATTCTGGAGCCAAATCGTCTGCAGATTTTATGAGTTTGTAATTATTTCTTTTAACGGAGTTGTTATTCGCTAATTCTACCCAAGAGCTAGTTGTAGAATTATAAAAATAAAACGCCTTTAAATTCGTGTCAAAAACTAATAGACTTTCTGCGGGACTAGCAATTGCTTCGCGTTCTAAGGTTGTCATACGTGGCGCTAACAACCCCTTATTGTTAGATTGTAAGTCCAAAAGCGATGATGCATTTGGTTCATCCGTGCCAATGCCTACTTGTGCAGTGGATAATCCAGTAACGGTAAGTAAAAAACTAAATAGTAATGTTTTAAAATGTTTCATAATTTAGAGGTGTGAGTTTAATGTATATTTGGGATAAATGAATAGTTTCATCTCGAAGATGATTGTTTTTATTTTTCTGAGTACTAATCTGACACTCATTCAAAACGGCCTTAAAAAGACCATATTTGGTTATATTTTGTTTTTATAAGTAATCCACCATTTTAATAATATATAATAGCAGGGTAAAAACATTAGCATAACTAATAGGCATAAAAGCGTAAATTAAAATTTATTTAAAAATCACTTTCTTTGTTTGCTGTTGTGCGTTATTATATAACTTAACGACGTAGATGCCTTGACTTAAACTTGCTACATCAATTTCGTTGCTATCTGAGGCTTCCTTTAAGATAGAAGAAAGCACTAAACGGCCTTGTATATCATAAACCGAGACTTGAGTATCTGCCAAAAGTAGTCCATTAATTTGAAGCGTTTGGTCGCTTGCCAATATTTGCAAAACATCCGTATTTATAACAGTAGTGGACAGTGCACGGTCTTCAAATCTAAGATAAAATCGTCCTGTACCAGAAATAGCATTATTAGCGGTAAACGAATAGCTATTAGTATTTAATAAGGTAAAGGTATTGGCTTTGGTGTCTTCTATATAAACATCAAATTCATTTATCAATGTATTTGCCTCTATACTGAAGATAATTTCCTGTCCTTGTGCTGCCTTTAACCCTAAAGGAATACTAATATCATTGAGATCATTTAGTCCAAGACTTTGAATAGCCATATTCTTACCAAGGTTATTTTCGACCAAATGTGAATAAACCATCAGATTATTATCACCATAAAGGGCTGCATCGTAGCCAGGATCTAAACCTTGAGATGAATTCGCATTAAAATAAATTTCTGTAGCAAACTTATCCGTACCATTTTCAACTTTAAGACGTAGCATTTGATTTTGATTGGCATTTCTACCTAATATAAAATCATCTGTGCCTTCATAAATTCTCATAGCTGTAGTAAAGCTTAACTGATTTGTAGAATCTATAGGATCGTTTGCTACTAAAAATCCTTGACCAGGCGCAATATTTACGTCTGTATTGGTTAATGCGTTAATTATTGTAAAATTACCAAAGGTCCCAGCACCGGTGTCCGTATTGGTTCCACTATTATAAGCATAAATCGCTTGTGCGCTAGGATCTAAAACCTCAGAATTTGCAGATAGAAAAGCCTGAGAATCTATATACGTCGTATAGGGATTACCTACTGAGTTCCATGAATTATTATTTGTAGATATTTCAACGGTTTCAGATGCTATAGTTGCCGTACCAGTAAACCTTACGGTCTGTCCGTTATAGCTTGCAGCTCTATAGCCTACTCCCCTTTTAAGTATTACACCGCCATCAGTCATGGCATTATAATTGGTGTAAGATCGATTAGAATTATTATAAGGGCCGAAGGCAAATATCGTAGGCACGGACGGTGCATTAGGTATAATCAATGAATTTATGTTAGTACCATCTGTATACGTTAAAAATTCAGAAAACGTAGCGTCGGCTGATGTCTTTACAGGTAAAGAAATTAAATCGTTACCAACACCTTGGCTTGATGAACCAATTTTGTTAACATAACGATCATAATTTACAACTGTAGTAGGATCTAATTCGTCGTTTAGAAATAAGCATGCAAAGCGATCGGATGTGGATTTAAGGTTTATTTCTGATGCAGAAACTTCTGTGCCTGATGACACGATAACTGTGGTACCAGCACTTATATGCACAGTACTAGATAAATCTTGAGCTATTGTAGTATAACAAAAAGCTACAGCTAATGCTGTAAAGTAAAATTTTTTCATTTTTTAGTAAATTTGGGATTACAAAGAAACGAGTTAAACCGTAAATATTCAAATCATTATCAAAAAGTTATC
Organism: Winogradskyella bathintestinalis; assembly: GCF_030407435.1. Classification (GTDB taxonomy): domain Bacteria; phylum Bacteroidota; class Bacteroidia; order Flavobacteriales; family Flavobacteriaceae; genus Winogradskyella; species Winogradskyella bathintestinalis. The sequence continues at coordinate 126,472 of NZ_JASDDK010000003.1, read as the reverse complement.
ATTTTTTTTTATTTACATTTCATAAATATTTGCTTTAAACGTAAGAAAAATTACAACTGTAATGTAATCCATTGAAATAAAATATCTAAGATAATATACGACCTTTTATATAGAATTCCTTCGCAAAAAATGAATCAAAAAAATAAGAAAAATATTACTTTAACAAAAGTAAAAACTTCTGTTTTAAACTGAAATAATCCCCCAAAGAATGCAAAAGCCAGCTATTAAGACCCAGTTTTATTAAACAAAACGTGAAGCGTCAGGTAAATTAAATCATTTTCTTTTAATTCTAAAAAGTACATTATACACAAAAAATACACTTTATCGGATTTATTTGCGTTTTAAAGATTAATAACGTATGTTTGTCGAAGAATTTAGTCTTAAACGGAGAAAACCAAAAATAAAGGTCTATACCAATTTTGTTAAAAGACCGCATTTACTTTCGATTGTAATTTATTTTGTCGCGAGCATTATTTTACTCAAGATTTAAATTCATTTGAATTTACAGTCACTAGAAAATTAACTATAAATCTGGATGAAAATTCGGAATAATTTTGATAGTAAGACTGATTAAGATGACGAAATCTTTTTAATTGACGATTGTTCTGATATTTCAATTATATATAGGTTGGAATCAAAATAGTCTATTAATTAAATATTTTTTAAACAAGAGAATATTGCTTTAGATTACGAGGCAATTGATATTTAACGTTCAGCGCGAGATATGTTATTAAAAACTAGAATTTATATAATAAAGTTAAAACCGAAAATGTTGCTGAAATGAGCAAAAATATAATAATGAGTTAGTTGATTGTTTGTTTATATCAAATGAATTTTATCATTTGGTAATTAGTTAGTGATTAGAAAGTCCCAGTTTTATGATGTTTACTGGGGCTTTCTTTATTTTAACAATCTTTCAAGTTCTTTAAATTCTACTTTATGCTGTTCTCCAGAGTTCATGTTTTTCAAGGTGAAAACTTCAGATTTTAATTCCTCTTCTCCAACTAAAACCACAAACGGTATATTACGACGGTTTGCATAATTCATTTGCTTCTTCATTTTTGCCGCATCAGGATACAATTCTGCTTTTAATCCGTTTTGTCTCAATTTAGTAACGGTTTGCAAACAAGCCATAGCTTCGTTCTCCCCAAAATTAATGAACAGTACTTTTGTAGAATCAGCAATAGTATCTGGGAACAAACCCAATTCTTCCAACACCAAATAAATGCGATCCAGTCCAAAGCTAATACCGACTCCACTCATGTCTTTAAGACCAAAGATTCCTGTGAGATCATCGTAGCGTCCACCGCCACCAATTGAACCCATCTTTACATCCTTGGGTGCAGAAACCTCAAATATAGCTCCTGTATAATAGTTTAAACCTCTTGCTAATGTAACATCTAATTGTAAGGTTGCCGTTTTCAATTTTAAGTTTGAAATCGCTGTATTAATAAATTCAAGTTCTTCAATGCCTTTTAATCCAATTTCAGACGAACTTAAAATCGCTTTTAAACTTTCTATTTGATTTCCAAAATCTCCTTTTAATATAAACAACGGTTGAAGCTTAGAAATACCGTCTTCAGAAATACCTTTACTTTGCATTTCTTCTTTAACCTTCTCCTCACCTATTTTATCTAGCTTATCTAAAGCGACCGTAAAATCAATCAATTTATCTTGTGCACCAATCACCTCTGCAATTCCCGATAAGATTTTACGATTATTAATTTTAATGGTAACACCTTCTAGATTTAAAGCTGAAAAAACCGCGTCATATAATTGTATAAATTCGACTTCTTGAAATAAAGACGTAGATCCCACAACATCGGCATCACACTGAAAAAACTCTCTAAAACGTCCTTTTTGCGGACGGTCTGCACGCCAAACAGGTTGAATTTGGTAACGTTTGAAAGGGAATTCGATTTCGTTTTGGTGCTGTACCACGTATCTTGCGAAAGGAACTGTAAGATCATAGCGAAGCGCTTTTTCTGAAATCTTAGATGTTAATACTCCTTCAGATTTAGAGTTATAATCGTTATCCGAGATTTTTTTCAAAAACTCGCCACTATTCAAAATCTTAAAAATTAAGCGATCTCCTTCATCACCATATTTTCCCATTAAGGTATCCGAGTTTTCAAAACTTGGGGTTTCAATCGGTTGAAATCCATAAACTTGAAACTGCGCTTTTATCGTTTCCATGATATAGGAACGCTTCGCCACTTCTTCTGCGTTAAAATCTCTTGTGCCTTTTGGTATACTTGGTTTTTGTGCCATGTTTACTTTCCACAAAAGTGGAAATCTTATTTAGTGAAACTTCTATTAATTTGAACTCAACTGTTATATTGAGTACAGCCGATATATTTTTATTTTCCTCACACAAACACTTCGACTTCGCTCAGTGTGACTCGATAATAAAAACTCAAAGTTTCTATTATCGAGTCACAAAAATATTATAATTTTCAGAGGTCTTATAAAGATATCTTCATTTTATAGTAACTTTATCGTGTTTAAGTAGTCTTATACTTTTAAACAACCCAACTAACTTGAAATATAACTATGTTTTCATTAGCTAGAGAGAATATTAGAATTGCGTTCGATTCTATAAAAAGTCAATTATTACGTACCATTTTAACGGTTTTAATTATCGCTATTGGTATTATGGCTTTGGTCGGAATTCTAAGTGGTGTGTCTGCATTAGAAAATACGATTACTAGTAATTTTTCTTCTATGGGCTCTAATACGTTCAATTTTCAACGCTACGAATTTACTAACCAACGTCAGAGTAGTAGAGAACGCCAGAAGGTAAATCCGGTTATCGACTATCGGGATGTCAAGGATTTTGAAGATAATTATAACTTCCCTTTCACTACGGTTGCCGTTTCATTTACAGGAACGATGACTGCTGAAGTAAAATATGACAGTAAAAAAACAGATCCTGAAGTTGGCGTTTTTGGTGCTAATGAGTTTTACATTGAAAATTCAGGGTTAGAAATTGAAAATGGGCGTTCGTTGAATGTATTTGATGTAGACAATAGTAATGCCGTGTGTGTGATTGGTAGCGATTTACAAAAGGCGTTGTTTCCTGTCGAAAATCCAGTGAACAAAACCATAAGTATTAGAGGTTCTAAATTTAAAGTGGTTGGCGTATTAAAAGAGAAAGGTTCTACATTTGGCAATAACCAAGATTTACGTGTATTTATTCCTATACAGAAAGCCCGCTCTATATTTACCAATCCCAATATTAACTATAGCTTGAGTGTAAAAGTAGACAAGAATGATATGCTTGAAGCCGCTCAAGAAGATGCTATTTTAACCTTTCGTAATATTAGAGGTCTTAATCCTGTTGAAGACAATGATTTCGGTATAGAACGCAGTGAAGATCTATTAAACCAAGTCGCACAAAATACGGCTGCACTTTATGTGGCGGCATGGATCATTAGCATCATTACTATATTCGGATCTACGATTGCTTTGATGAATATTATGTTGGTTTCCGTTAGTGAGCGAACTCGAGAAATTGGTGTTAGAAAAGCGCTTGGCGCTAAAAGTAAAACCATTGCATTTCAGTTTTTTATGGAAACAATTATCATTGGTCAGCTTGGAGGTATTTTAGGTACCATTCTAGGGATTTTAATCGGCCTAGCCGTTGCTAATGGTTTTGACCTTGAATTTTCAACTCCTTGGGTCGCGATGATTTGGGCGACGAGTATTGCTTTTATTGTAGCTGTAGTTTCTGGATTGTATCCGGCTACAAAAGCGGCGAAGTTAGATCCTATTGAGAGTCTGCGTTATGAGTAGCTAAATTCTTGCGAAGGTAGGAATCTTAAAAGAAATTTTCCTTTTATAGTTAGAGTTTAATTTTGTATAATTATGAAATAGTTAAAATTAAATTACAATGAAAAAAATTCTAATGTCAATAATAATTACAACCTTTCTTTATTCTTGTAGTTCTGATAGTAATGAAAATATTAATCAAAACTCTAGTTATTATAGATTAGTTGAAAAAACGGAAATTAGCAATGATGGAGATATTGAAACTACGAATTATGAATACTATTCGAATGGAAATTTAAGACGGATAATAAACGATACCTATTCTGGTACATATATTGGGGATTATATATATGACAATGAAGACCTGCTGATAAAAACAGATTATGGAGAATGGTTTTCTACTTATTCATATAACTCATCAGGTCTAATTGAAATCGCTACAAACTCACCGGATGAAGAAGGAATCATAACTACTAGAGAGTACACTTACAATAGTCTTGGCCAAAAAACAATAGATATTCAATATGATAATAATATATATTGTTGTGAAACTGAATTTGTGTATAATTCAAATGGTAATATTTCTGAAATAAACAGCACAGATGGAGAAGGTGGAGGCAGTTCAACAGGTTTTACATATGACAACAAAAAACGACCTGAATTTGCTATGGGACTAACTGACGCTAGTTTTTGGATTGATGAAAGAGCTAACCAAAATAACATATTAGATAACGGAAATGGAGCAACAACAACTTATGAATATAATGACCAAGGCTACCCAACAAAATCAACTATCGTATTTAATTTCATGGGCAATATAATCACCAATGTAATCAATTATCAATATGAAACTATTGAATTTTAATTGTATTCAAAAAAAAATAAAAAGATAAAAGAAGCTAAAAATGATCAACTGCCTTTGCAGTTGGTGTGTGTTACCCCTTCACCAAATTAGCAAAATAATTAAACAGTTCTCCTTTGGTGATATTCGCACCAGACTGAATCATTTTGAAAATATCTAAATGCTTATCTTCCGAGTAATCTTTTTTCGCATTAAAAAATTCTACAGAATCCGATAATAAATTATCCCTTAACCAATTAAACCCTTCTTTAGTGGTAAGATCTATTTCTGATTTATCTATGCGTAAAGCGATTAATCGCATACTTTTTTCGTTACATTGAAAAAGATGGATTTGTTGTGCTGAAATATGCTCGAGATATTCGACTTTACTCAAGACACCGAGCCAAACTAAATCACTAAAAACATCTAATTCTTGCTCAGCCGTTTCTGGTTTATTCTTTTTTATATCTTCCCACTCTTCACCTGTTATCGATTGTGTAGCTAGAAAATTGATAAATTCTTTGTGTAATTCTTCGAATTGTTCTTTGGTTAATCTTGAATATTTCATGTTCAGTAAATTATTCTATTAATAAATTAATTTATTGCTTTATAGGCCTCAAAAGGTCTATCAGTAGCCATAATATCCGCACCTTTTTCTTTCCATTCAATGTATAATTCATCTCCATTGGCTTGTGCGCTTCGATCTAAGTTACCTAAAGTTCCTAGCATGCATACGATATTATTATCGTGTAATCTTTTATAAAGCGATGCGTCAGACAGTCGTGTACCAGTAAAAGCTAGCATATTTTCTGTAGGTATCTTAGCATTTAATAAACGCTCGAATTCATCATTATTTCTAGCCGAAACAGACAATAATAAATCTGGGGCCAAATTGTATGCGTTTATGGCTTGATCTACATCATATGTGATAATAATACTAATATCCTCAGCTTCTGCTTTTCTAATAGCTTCTATCACAACTTCCGGACGCACACTTCTCTTAATATCAATAGTAAGAATTACATTATTCTTTTTACTCCAGGATAATACGTCGGCAAACAATGGAATTTTAAAATCAGTTTCATTTCCGTGATCATCCACTAAATAAAATTGTTTCAACTCGCTGTATGTTAAATCCACAACTTTTCCACTTCCTGTTGTAGTTCTATCAATCGATTTATCATGTAGTAACACCAATTGATTATCTTTTGTTTGAGCCACATCGACTTCATATATAGCAACAATACTATCGCTAACAAATTGTAAAGTTTCTAAACAATTTTCAGGATAATTCACTAATCCTTTTCCACCGCGATGCACACTAATATTTGGAAAGTCGGATTTTGAAGCTTTAAAAAGTGCTATGAGCTTAGACGGTTGAATATCTGGCGTTGGTATTGATTCTTTAGATTGTTTACAACCGAGAGAAATCAACACAAATAAAATTATAAAATACTGTTTCATAATAGAATATAATTAAAACCTGTTAATTCAGGTCTAAAAAAAAATTATAAAAAAACCGTTTAGAAAACTAAACGGTTTTAAAAATTATCTTAATAAAGATTAAGCTTCAGCAACAACATCGAAAGTTAAATCTACAGTTACCGATCTATGTAATCTAATTGCAGCTTCGTACTGACCTAAACGCTTAATGTTACCACCTGTAATAGCGATAAACTTTTTGTCAACTTCATGACCAGCGTCTTTAAGTGCAGCAGCTAAATCCATTTTGGTAATAGAACCAAAAAGTTTATCACCAGCAGTTGCGCCAGTTCCAGCTTTAGCTGTAATTTTAATATCTAAACCTTTTAAGCCTTCAGCAGTTTTTTCTGCATCAGCAATAATAGTTTTTTCTTTGTATTCTCTTTGCTTTAATGTCTCAGCTAATACTTTTTTAGCAGAAGATGTAGCCATTATAGCTTGTCCTTGAGGAATTAAAAAATTTCTACCATAACCGTTCTTAACAGATACAATATCGTCTTTAAATCCTAAATTATCAACGTCTTGTTTTAATATAAGTTCCATTGTGTTATGATATTTTATTTTAATAAATCTGCAACATATGGCATTAAGGCTAAATGTCTAGCTCTTTTTACTGCCACAGATACTTTTCTTTGATACTTTAATGACGTTCCTGTTAAACGTCTTGGTAACAATTTACCTTGCTCGTTTACAAATCCTAATAACCAATCTGCATCTTTATAATCTACATACTTGATACCAGATTTTTGAAAACGACAATATTTTTTAGTCTTAGACGTCTCGATATTTAAAGGAGTTAAATATCTAATTTCTCCGTCTTTTTTTCCTTTTGCTTGTTGTTCTATTGATGACATAATTACGCTTTTGCTTTTGCTTTAACTTTCATTTTTTCTCGTCTTCTCTCAGCCCATGAAATAGCATGTTTGTCTAATTTCACAGTTAAGTAACGCATAAAACGCTCATCACGTCTAAACTCTAACTCTAAAGGTTCAATGACTTCACCATCTACGGTAAATTCGAATAAATGGTAAAAACCACTTTTTTTGTTTTGGATAGGGTAAGCTAACTTTTTTAGTCCCCAATCTTCTTTGGCAATCATCTTAGCACCTTTAGAAACGAGCATATCCTCGTATTTCTTTACTGTCTCCTTTATCTGATCGTCAGATAAAACGGGATTTAAGATGAAAACAGTTTCATAATGATTCATAATAAATATATTTGTTTATTGTTAAAACGGCTGCAAAAATACATATTAATTCTAGATTAGGCAACGTTTTTTTATTGTAATAACTATATTAGTACTTTAACGAATAAAATATGTTAAATAATACGCTTTGTCGGTAATATTTGTTTTTTAACCGAATTTATCGTACTATTGTCGATATCTTAACCTAAAATTAATAATGTTATGACTTTAAACTGTGTAGTTGTTGATGATTCTGCGATTCAGCGTCTCTCTATAGTAAAGTTAATTGAGAATCATTCCTCACTTAATCTTATTGCAGAGTACAGTAGTGCGTTAGAAACAAAAAACGGTCTTAATACCCACAAAGTAGATCTTATCTTCTTAGATATAGAGATGCCCGTATTAAACGGTTTTGAATTACTAGATGTACTCAACAACAAACCCCAAATTATTTTTGTTACCGGCAAAACAGAGTATGCTTTTAAAGCATTTAATTACGATGCCACCGATTATCTTCAGAAACCAATCACAAAAGAACGTTTTAATACTGCCGTAGAAAAAGCTATTGAGCAGCATAAATTGAAATTAGACTTTAACGAAACTGATGGTGAGCACATCTTTGTAAAAAGCAATCTTAAAAAACGTAAAGTTTATATTAAGGATATTAAATGGATTGAAGCTCTTGGCGATTACGTAAAAGTAGTTACAGAAGAAAATAGCTTGGTAGTATTATCTACCATGAAAGCATTCGAACAGGAATTACCAGAAGGTAAGTTTTTAAGAATTCACAAATCCTACATTGTGAATCTTGATAAAATTGACCGATTTAACAGTAAAAATGTCGAAGTTGGCGCTTATGAAATCCCCTTAAGTCGAAATAAAAAGACACAATTAGTAGATGCTTTAAATAATATGTAGAACTTTACATCAATATCAAAAGCATACATTATAAGTTTAAGAATCCTGAGCATCGGCTTAGGATTTTTTTTTTGTGTACGGCTTTTAAATTATAGTGATCCCAACCGTAGGAATTAGTATTTCTTTTAGATTAGTAAGCTTCTGTAAAATTTGAAGAGTATTCCACCTAGTTAAGACTTGAAACACTTGTAAGCATTAAAACTAAGTCTACAGTTTAAGAAATTTAATAACAAAAAAATCCTAATGCTCTCGCATCAGGATTTTTTCTAAAGTTAAATTAATTTAGAAGTGTTTCAAACTTCATTTTATTATAACTTATAACACTTAAAGCTTTTGAGTAATTTAACAGAAAACTTATCGTTTCACCCTTTGGTGCTAGGTTTTCATTTTTTGAGGAAGGATTAGAGTAAATTTTCGCCATTTTAACTATTTATGAGTTTCTATATAGCAAAAACGAAACTAATTTTCTTTTATTGTATGAAAATACTAAATCGTCTTAAAATTGATAGGTGCTACTCAATTAGTTAAAACAATATTATTTTGATCTATTACTTTACGCATATTTATTAAGGCATAACGCATTCTACCCAATGCTGTGTTAATACTTACGCCAGTTCGCTCCGATATTTCCTTAAAACTCATATCTTGATAGATACGCATTAAAAGTACTTGTTTTTGATCTTCTGGTAATTCTTCAATAATACGTCTTACATCAGATTCTACTTGGTCTTTAATTAAAGATTTTTCGGCATTTAAACTAGAGTCACTTAATACTGAGAAGATACTAAAATCCCCTGCATTCTGAAATTTTGGCATCCGCTTATTTTTTCTGAAATGGTCAATCACTAAATTATGAGCAATTCGCATTACCCAAGGTAAAAATTTGCCCTCTTCATTATATTTACCTCGTTTTAAAGTTCTAATCACTTTTATAAATGTATCCTGAAAAACATCTTCAGTCACATCTCTATCATAAACTTTGCTATAAATAAAACTGTAAATTTTTTGCTTATGCCTTTCTATTAATATAGATAATGCCTGCTCATTTCCATTAATGTAGTTGCTAACCAACACCGCGTCTTGGGTAAGTTCTTTGTTCATAATAATTACTTTAAAGCCTAGTAAAAATCTACTAAGTCTGGGGTTAAAAGCTGTTTTCTTAAAGTAATTTTATGCTATACGCGTTTGTGTTTATATATGAATAAGTTCCAAATATAACAACAATCATTCCGAAAAAACAAAAAAAAACGAAAATATTTAACATTTTATCGGATAAAATATTCCTTTTATAGATATAACCTTTCAGAAGAAAACTAACAATATATTTCGTTCAATACGCTCTTTATTAGTTGGTTAAAAAACATACACAAAATTTTACACCCTCTTTTTTTTTCGACCTCGTAAAAATTTATTTATTTAAGTGTTCTATGTTCAGATAAAATCGATGTATTAAAAACAAAGTTACCTTTCATTAAATCCTTAATTCAGGTACGCTCACAAATTATAAGGCATAATTTATTCATTATTTTCTAATATAGTATCTTTGCAAACTTAGATACTGAATAGAACCTATGAATACTACTGTTTTAGACGTTAACCCAAAAGAAAATATCATTATTAAGGGTGCAAAATTGCACAATCTTAAAAATATTGATGTTGTTATTCCTAGAAATAAATTGGTAGTAATTACAGGTTTATCAGGTTCTGGAAAGTCGAGTTTAGCTTTCGATACATTATATGCCGAAGGTCAAAGACGTTATGTAGAAAGCTTAAGTAGTTATGCGCGTCAGTTCTTAGGCAGATTGAACAAACCCAAAGTAGATTATATAAAAGGTATTGCTCCAGCTATTGCGATTGAGCAAAAAGTAAATTCTACCAATCCACGTTCTACAGTAGGGACCACCACAGAAATTTACGATTATTTAAAATTATTATTTGCTCGTATCGGAAAAACCTACTCGCCTATTTCAGGCAATGAAGTAAAAAAACATACAGTTTCTGATGTTATTAATTTTATTTCAACATTTAAAGAAGGCAGTAAACTTTTACTCTTAGCACCAATTATTTTAGAGGAAGGACGAACCATTGAAAATAAACTTCAAACGCTTCAACAACAAGGTTATGCTCGAATAAAAGTGAAAAATGACGTTGTTAGAATTGATGATGCCTTGAAAACAAAGATCAAAACTGATAAAAATTTATTCCTAGTTGTCGATAGGATAGTCTTTAAAAATGATGAAGATTTTCTTAATCGCCTAGCCGATGCGGTTGGAACAGCTTTTTATGAAGGTGTTGGTACGAGTGTTATAGAATCGCTTGCGGATAATAAACAAACGCTTTTCAATAATAAATTTGAACTAGATGGCATGTCTTTTTTAGAGCCTAATGCTCATTTATTCAGTTTTAATAATCCTTATGGAGCTTGTTCTAAATGTGAAGGCTATGGAGATGTTATTGGAATAGATGATGATTTAGTGATCCCAAATACGGCTTTATCAGTTTATGAAAACGCTATTTTTCCATGGCGTGGAGAAAGTATGAGCTGGTACAGAGACCAATTGGTGAACAATTCGCATCATTTCGATTTCCCCATCCATAAACCATACTTTCAGTTGAGTGATGCCCATAAAGCATTAATTTGGAAAGGTAATAGATATTTCGAAGGGTTAGATGGCTTCTTTGCTGAACTAGAATCAAAGGCTTATAAAATTCAAAATCGTGTGATGCTTTCGCGTTATCGTGGAAAAACCAAATGCAATGTTTGCAACGGTAAACGCTTACGTGAAGAAGCCAATTATGTTAAAGTTGACGGAGCAACTATTACAGGATTAGTGGATTTACCAATTGATGAATTGATTGTGTTTTTCAAAAATTTAAAATTAAATGAAAGCGATGCCAAAATAGCGAAACGACTTCTAACAGAAATTAATACACGACTAGAATTTTTAACCAATGTTGGGTTAAGTTATTTAACACTAAACCGAAAATCGAACACCCTATCTGGTGGTGAAAGTCAGCGAATTAATTTGGCAACATCCTTAGGGAGTAGCCTTGTAGGATCAATGTATATTTTAGATGAACCTAGTATTGGCTTGCACCCTAAAGACACTGAGCGCTTAATTGAAGTATTAAAATCTCTTCGCGATTTAGGAAATACAGTAATCGTGGTTGAACACGATGAGGATATTATGAAAGCTGCTGATGCCATTATAGATATAGGCCCTGAAGCCGGAACTTTTGGTGGAGAAGTCGTTGCCGTTGGAGATTTTAATGGCATTTTAGCTGCCAATACTTTAACTGCAAAATACTTAAACGGTCAATTAGAGATTGAAGTGCCTAAAAAACGTAGAACTTCACCTTACAGTGTTGATATTATAGGTGCACGCGAAAATAATTTACAGAACATAGATGTGACATTTCCATTAGAAATGCTAACCGTTATTACGGGCGTTTCTGGTAGTGGAAAAAGTACCTTGGTCAAAAAAATACTATTTCCAGCGATACAAAAGAAATTAACAGGTTTTAGCGATAAAATTGGTCAGGTTTCAGAAATAGCTGGAGATTTTAGCAATATTCAACATGTGGAATTCGTAGATCAGAATCCTATTGGTCGGTCATCGCGTTCTAATCCTGTTACTTATATAAAGGCCTATGATGATATTCGAGCCTTGTTCGCAGCTCAAAAATTGAGTAACATAAGAAATTATGCGGCCAAACATTTTAGTTTTAATGTTGATGGTGGACGTTGCGAAACCTGTAAAGGTGAAGGAGAAGTGACCATTGAAATGCAGTTTATGGCCGATGTTCATTTAACCTGTGATACCTGTAACGGAAAACGCTTTAAGAAAGAAGTTTTAGAGGTTAAATTCGAAGACAAATCTATAGCTGATATTTTAAATCTTACAATAGATGATGCTATTACATTTTTTAAGGCCCATAACCAATCTAAAATCCGAAAGAAATTACAACCTCTTCAAGATGTAGGCTTAGGTTACGTAACATTAGGACAATCTTCCTCTACCCTATCTGGTGGTGAAGCACAGCGTATAAAACTAGCCACATTTTTAGGCAAAGGCAGTAAAAGTGATAATGCTTTGTTTATTTTTGATGAACCAACTACAGGACTTCATTTTCATGATATTCAGAAATTATTAAAATCGTTTCAGGCCTTAATAAACAAAGGGCATTCTATTATAGTTATTGAACACAATATCGATTTAATTAAATGTGCCGACTATATTATTGATCTTGGACCAGAAGGTGGAAAACATGGAGGAAAGCTAGTTGCATCGGGAACACCTGAAGATGTTGTAAAGAACAAAAATTCAGTGACAGGGACATATCTTCAAGAAAAATTATAACAGGTTTTTCTTCGTTTTAGAATTAATAAATCATAAAAGCAAGTAAGCCCATAATTATTGCGGCCGTCGGTATAATGATGGCAATAAATGTAAATGTAGCAACGCTGCATTTTAGCCAACTTAGCAGCCATCCTTGTCCGTAAAAGCGTTTTAAAGCAATCATTAAATATATAAAGGTGGATAACGCGATAAGAAAATCGATCCAATCTGGTATATCCCAAATTAAATTAAAACCAAATATGGCACTAAAAACTGTAAATAAATATGAAAAATAATAGAAACTGAACACCAAATGATGTGCGTATCTGCCTTTATTGTAGTACAACAGTTTAATTATAGCTGCAAAAATTGGTAACAAGAAAAATAAAGCTATCGGTACAGTATCATAAAATGCTTGTAAAACATTGCCGCCATCTCTTGCCTGGTAAAATTTAAGAGCTTGGGTGTATAATTTTCTCATAAACCAACCGTCGTCGTCGTCCAACCCCATTTCTTTATAAATTTCCTCATCTGTCGCTTTTATATTTATTAGCGAATCTATTTTCCACTCATTAAAACCAAACGATACATCCGTTTTTTTTGGAATATTTTTAAGTTCTAGAATAGAGTCAATTTCCTTATTCGACATTTGTGTAATCCACTGATTATCTTTTAGTGCTTTTCTTATTTCAAGTTTAGACAATGAATCTTCAATTTTTAAATCAGACATTCTTTTGTCCGTCATAATGGAATCTAATTCAACAACCTGTTCTGTGGTTAACGTTTTTTTCAATTCTTCATTTAAAGTTTCAGCTTGTTTGCGCGCCTTAAATGAAAAAATAAAAAAGAAAATAACGGAGATAAATAAATACATCTGTGCTGGATGCAGATACAGCAATCGTTTTCCTTTTATAAATTCTTTAGCCAAATAACCTGGCTTAGTTAATAATGGTAGAAAGCTTTTTAAAAAACGGGCGTCAAATGAAAAATAATTGCTTATGGTATTGTAGAACAAAACTCCAATCGTTAATTCGTCGTTTGTTTTTTGTCCGCAGTGCGGGCAGAACTGAAAACCTTCATCAAATGGCTGTTCACAGTTTTTACATTTTACCTGATTAATTTTCATGTTGATTGATGCATAAATATCAAAAGTTAAACAACTTTCAATTTAACAGATTACTATTTCTTAATATGAAAACTAAAGTATAAAAATAAAATTTAGCATCCGCTTCATATCACAAACATAACTTTATGAACTTAAAAGTTGACAACACTAATGATAATCAGCTGTTTGTAATATTGGCACGTTGTTTGTAGTTTACTAAACGAGTTTAATTTAAAACCCAATTATTATGAAACGACTACTATATTTATTTGCAGCTTTTGTCGCTATAAGCACAACTGTATTCGCCACCAACAGCACTACAGCAGAATCTAACGCTTCCATCGATAACTATGTTAGAGGTTATGGTAATTCTTTCATATTTAATGAGGCAGGAATTGAATTTTCAGTATTCGCCGACGGCCAGTTCGATTTTTACATCGCAAATTACGGTCCCGATGTCAGCGTAAATATTAATCGCCCAGGTTTTAGCTTAAGTTTCAATTCTGGTTATGATTATAACCCTTATGTTCAGTATGATAGTTTTGGTGCTATCATTCAAATTGAAAATACGCCAATTTACTATGATTATTATGGTCGTGTAAATCAAATTGGAAATATCTTTATTAACTACAATAGTTTTGGAAGAATAAACAGGGTTGGTGGGCTTAATGTCTATTACAGAAATAACACCTTTTGGAGATACGATGGATTTATTAATATTCATAACAGATCTTATGTCTATAGACCATGGCACAGATTTTATGCTGCACCTCACATTAATTATTCTGTAGTACATGTTAATCCTTATAGACAACATTATATACCAACGAGACACATTTATTACAGACCTTACATTAATAATGTGCGCTATTACAATATCGGAAAACATAATAATGGCTACGCTATAAGACGTTCTTATTCTAAAACACGACGAACTAACAGTTATGTACAAACACCTAGAAATAGAACCGAAAGAAACATTAGGGCTCGTGCAACAAGAGTTAATAAATCGATAGCAAATACAAGAGCAACACGTTTTAGTAATAACAATATTTCGAACAAAAGTACAGCACGAAAAAGTAATACTACCACTACAAGACTTGGAACGCAACGTAATAATCAAACAGTAACTACGAAACGTTCAAGTAAACGAGTTATCAATTCTGCTAATACGAGTAGAAATAGTAAAGTGGTAGCAGCACGTTCTAACGCCAGAACGAAAGCTCCTGTAAGATCGATTCGAACGTCTAAATCATCAACATCTCGCTCTAACATTATTGGTAAGACGCCGATAAGAACTACAGGTAGAAATAATACAGTTTCGCAGAGAAATTTAAATAAGAATGTGACGCGATCAAAAAGTGCTGTGTCTAACTATAAAACAAGAACGACATCAGTTAGAAAACCGCAAGCAACAAAATCTCGTATATATAATAAGAGCACATCACGAAACACAAGTCAGCGTGGTGTGGTTCAAAATAAAAGAAAATCATCGTCTGTAAAAAGTAAATCTAGTGCAGGTAGAACGCGCAACCAAAGTTCTTCTGGATCTCAAACAAGACGTACAAGAGGATAAAAGTTTTTTTTGGTTGGTTGAATGTCCCGTATGTTGTATGCCTCAGAGCACCTTACGGGACATTCTTATATATTTTAGTAAAGGTTGGGAAACTTTATTTTAAAATACTTCTAAGCACTCCGTTTGCTAGTTATAAAATCTACTAAGAATTTCACTGATCCTCGCGGAAAATTTTTGTGTTTGAATCTCAAATTTCAATTTCAATTCTATTAATAATATTTCAATTATGATTTTTTTTAATCAACACTCACAATACTATACCTATTCACTTCAACCGCAAATACTTTCTTATCTGATTAGTTATATCCTGGGAAACATTCAACTTAAAGATTAGGATTACATAAATTAAACCTAATAAAACAGATTTTAATATGATATTAATGATAGGATGAAATGAAAAATCCCAGAAATAGAAAGTCATAACCAATATTAGCAATATAAGGACAACCTTAACTGATCCCTTGGTAAAAGGTAATAGATTAAACTTTCGTTTTACATATAAAATTTTGATAGTGTTGTAAATAAACACTGCTAAAAATGTTGCAAAAGCAGAACCTTCTATACCAAAGATGGGAATAAAAACGGTATTCAAAACTATAGCCATAAAAGCCAATAGTACTCCAAAAAACAACACCATTCGGTAATAATCACTGTTAAAAAGAATCGCATTGTTATTCCCTAAACTATTATCATAAAGCTTAGCCAGACTCACAATAAGCACAACAAAAAGGCCCCCTGTAAATTCTTTGGGAAGAATTTCATATAACTGATTGATGTTTAAAATGATTAGTAAAAAAATAATACCACTCACCACCAAAAGTGTCATAGAGCTACGTTTATACAAATCTTCCAAGGCTTCATGATTTTTTTCATTGAGATATTGTGCTGTTAGTGGTAACATTATTTGATGCATGGCACGTTGCGGCACGGCAATAACTGTAGCGATAAAAATGGCAACACTATAATAAGCGACTTGCTCGATATCTGGCAACATAAGTCCAATCATAAATTTATCGATATCGAGAATTAACATCGCCACAGAGCCCGCAATAATCATTAAACCTGCATACTTTATAATTGAAAACTGATTTCCAAGTTTTTGAAATTGTAACTTCGGAAATCTAACAGAATATGCGTAAAGTTTCATTATAAGCATTCTAAAGACGTACACACCAACTAAAGCTGTAATAAATTGATCTACCGTCAACCATTCTAAATATACGGCAATAAGTAATAGCATAATTAATACACGGTGAAATATTTCCTTCATCAAATTCCCAAAAACAGTCTGCATTTGCACTTTCGTCCAAGCAAAAAAGATTTCGAAATAAGCCATCGATATTGCTAGTATGAATATATGCCAAACATAATTTTCTACAATTTGGTTTTCGTTTGAAAGCCAATCAGCGAGACTATCATAGGCAAAATAGCCCAAGAACGCAGTCGGAAGGATAAATAATAACGGCAAAAACAACATTAAGGTTAAAAAACTATTGATGCTACTTTTGGTTTTAAACGTTGAATAAAATTTTACAATGGCGTTATGAACTCCAAAAGCCATAAACGGCATCATAATATTAGCCGCAGACAATAAAAAAGCAACTAAACCATAATACTTATCCGTCAAAAAATTGGTGTAAAGAAAAAGTGTATTAACAGCACCAATTCCAAACCCTAAATAAGTAGTTATTGTGTTTTTGAAAGATTGGTTTAATACGATTCCCATAGAAGTACAAATAACAACTATAAAATATCAAACTCCAAAATGATTTTTAAAAACACTCCTCAAGTCCCCTCAAGAGCGTAAAATCAACTTTGCCAATTTCTCCGTCAAAGCTTTTCTGCTATAAGGCTTTAAACCAATAGCATTTACTTTAAGCGCATTATTCTGAAACGCTTCAAAATAGTGCAATAGTTGCGTTTTTAATGACTCTTTTTGATGGTAATTAAAATAGGTTCCAGTATTGGTCGAATTAATTATTTGCTCCACATCGGCATTTTTGGGGCCAATCGCTAAAATTGGTGTTTCTGAAATAAGGTATTCAAAAACCTTTCCCGGAATGATGGCTTTAGTGTCTTCGGAATCGATTTCGATTAACAATAAAAGCTGCGAGCGCATTTGAAATTTTATCGCTTCATCATGACTGACATAACCCACAACTTCTAAATGATTTTTTAAGCGGTAGTTGTGTATGGAAGAAATAACATCATCGCTAACTACACCAACCAACTGCAACTTAAAAACCGCGGCGAAATCAGCATTTTCCTCGATTAATTCTGAAAGTGTTTCCCATAAAACTTCAGGATTTCGTTCTGATAATAATGACCCTATATGCGATACGGTAAACAACCTATCCTTCTTCGCTATACTTATATTATGCGAATCATAACCGTTGGTAATAACCGTAATAGTTCGTTTAGATTTAGTTTGGAACTCGTTTTTAGTATGATAACTTGTAACTATAATTTCGTCAGCAGAATTTAATACTTTTTGCTCTAAGTCTAAATGTTTTGCTTTTGAAGCTGCTGTTAATTTTAAATCTTTGTGATAACCGATTGTTGTCCAGGGATCTCTAAAATCGGCCAACCATTTAACATCTAATTTTGCATTTAATTGTAAACCAATTAAATGCAAGCTGTGAGGCGGTCCTGTGGTTATAATCGTCTCAATTTGATGCTCTTTTATATAATTTGTTAAAAAATGTACCGAAGGGTTTATCCAATTTTTGCGAGCATCTGGAATGAAATAATTGCCTCTCACATACAGCATCGCTTTTTCTGTTAAAGATTGTTTTTTAGCTTTTGGGATGACTCCAGAACTTATCTTTTTGGATTTACCTTTTGAAAAAACACTCGCCAAATCATAAGGTTCATTAATGGGCTGCTTTAAAATAATAATATCTTCAGGAATTTCATTAACCAAACTCTCATCAAGAATTGGATAATTAGGATTTTCAGGACAATAAACGATCGGGGCAATACCAAATTCGGGTAAATATTTTACAAATTTCAACCAACGCTGTACCCCTGGTCCACCCGCTGGAGGCCAATAATAAGTTATGATTAGTACTTTTGTGCTCATCCTATAGTCCTGTGAAAGCAGAAATCTTAAATACTATTATACGTTCTTTTATTATAGCAATACTTCATTTTTATTAACGATCATAAATTCTCGGAATGACAGTTAATTTTCATTTTGCTTAAAAGAAAAATACAATCCAAACAAAATTAAAATACCCAAAACAGCAGAACTCGCCAAAGCTATTTTACTTCCGGTTTCAACAACTTGTGGTTCGAATTTAAACTCTATAGTGTGATTTCCCTTTGGTAATTCTAGAGCTCTTAACACATAATTCACTCTAAAATGTGATGTTAATTTGCCATCAATGTATGCATTCCATCCTTGCTTATAATAAATCTCTGAAAAAACGGCCAAACCTTCATTTTCATTATTAGATTCGTATTTTAAATAATTGGGTTTGAATTCCTTCAACTGAATAGACGCAATAGAATCTACTTGATACGATGTTTTCAAACGATTATCTGTCTGAACTTTTTGTTCTAAAACCGCTGTGGTCTTTGTGTTTAAACTATCTAAAGCCCTAATCTCTTGGTTGGCATTAGCGACAATTTTAAGTTTTGAAACAAACCAAGCATTTCCGTTGGCCTCAGTATTGGTATATGGAAAAATTTGGCCTTGCTCTTCTGCAATAATGTATTTGGTGTTAAGCATATTAAGGACATTCATGTTATTTTTATACACATGAAAATCTAACAATTCCTCTGCACGTCCCAGTTTTGCGGCGCTATAACCCATCAATGAATTATGAAAATAAGCCGCTTTAGCCGGCATACGCTGACCCTCAGAAGACATATCCATCACTCTAAAATGGTCATTATCCTTTAATATTTCTTTATCGGCTTGGTTAGGTTGATAGGGTTTGTCGACATTTAAGGCTGAAATAAAATTATCGTTATTCACATACTGTCTGTCCACATTTACTAAATCGAAAAGAATCAAAACTGCAAATACAACCACAACTAAATTTTCGGAAAGTTTCTTTTTAAGAAATAAATAAATGGTTCCCGCTGATAATAAAACTAAAATCAATGTTCTTAATGTATCTGTGGTCATTAGAGATTTTCGATCGTCCACTACAGCATCGACAAATGGTTGGCCATATGCCTGAATATACTGATCATCTCTTAGCCCTTCAAAATCGAATAAAGCAGATTTGAACAATAAAAAGATTAAGGCTAAACCTGCTGTGATGCTTACTGAATATAATAATGCTTTTAGCTTTTCCTCATCCTTCTGATAATCATTGAACAATCTCGATAATGCAAAAACGCCCAAAATTGGAATACATAATTCCAATAACACTTGAATAGAACTAACTGCTCTAAATTTATTATATAAAGGCACATAATCAATAAAGAAGTCCGTTAAAAATCCTAGATTTTTACCGTAAGAAAGGAGTAATGATAATATTGTGCCACCAACAAGCCACCATTTTAAACGGCCCTTCACTAAAAATAATCCTAGAACAAACAGGAAAATAATAACCGCTCCCACATAAGCTGGAGCTTCTACTATAGGTTGATCGCCCCAATACATTGGTGCATTTCTGGCAGCATCGAGCGCTTCAATTGGTGATGCCCCGAGATTTATATAAGCTTTATAGGTTTCGGAATCTTTACCAACATCTTCGTAATTACCTCCTCCCATAAATTTTGGAATGAAGAGATTAAAAGTTTCCAAAATTCCATAACTGTATTCGGTAATATAGGCTTTATCTAAACCTGATGTGATTTCTTTCGGTGAGCCATCTGAGTTAATGGTTAAATCACTCTGTCCACGTGCACTTTCCTTCACGTACTCTTGGGTTGCCATAATGTTTGTAGCATTAAGACCAACGGCTAAAATGGCTGCCACACTCAACAGACCTACCGATTTAAAAAAATGTGGTAACTTTTTTTTTCGATAAGCATCAATGAGATATACCAAACCAAGAACCAAAACCAACAATAATAGATAATATGTCATTTGGAAATGATTCGCCACAATTTCCAATCCTAAAGCTATTGTAGTCAGTAAAAAACCGAAAATATATTTCTTTCGGAAGGTGAGTACAATCCCAGATAAAACCAATGGCATATAGGCTATGGCGTGCGCTTTAGAATTATGGCCAACCCCTAGAATAATAATCAGATAGGTTGAAAACCCAAATGCTAATGCACCTAAAGCAGCAAGTTTAAAATCTACTTTTAGAGACAATAACAATATATAAATGCCAATAAAATAAAGAAATAGATAATCTGCAGGTCGAGGAAGAAAACGTAATGTTAAATCGAGTTTTTTAATATAATTATGTGGATATTTTGCTCCTAATTGATAAGTTGGCATTCCACCAAAAGCACTATTGGTCCAATAAGTTTCCTCACCTGTAGTTTTGGCAAATTCTTTTTGCTGTTGCGCCATACCAATGTAATGCATAATATCACTTTGGTTGATTTTTTTACCTTGTAAAACTGGACTAAAATAAGCTAAAGATAATACGACAAACCCAATTAAGATTAGGACATGTGGCAATAAACGTTTAATGGAAATTGACATGAAAATGCATTAAATTGAATGATTCTGAAAAGTAGTAATATTTTTTGAAACCCAAATTAAAGTTCCACTATTACTGAATGATATTCAGCATAAATTAAAAAAAAAGTAGTATTAATCAACTTCTTCATAATCAACATACTCCCCTACTTTATCATTAGATTTTTGGTTTTGATGAGGCATTTTATCAATAACCGTTTCACCTTCTTTCTGTTTCTGTTGCTGTCTTTTTTGGTTTGCATTTTGAAATCCACCAAATTGCTCCCCAAATTTTTGTTCTGCTTTTTTAGCGACAAAACGCATTAATAACGGCGCAAAAAGACGGGCTAAAATTTTGAAGCCGAAATAAACCAATAAAATAATTAATATAGTTCTCAGTAATCCCATGGACTAAGCTAATTGAATAAATGATAATCTAATAGTCAAAAATACAATTATCATCAATTATATTGCGCTAATATTCCTTAAAAAATTCATAATATCGATTCCGTTTCAAAATTTCAAATTAGAAATGGTATAAAATCTATATATTTGACTGAAATCTTCAATGGACTGAATGATTTTAAACCCTTAAAAAATGAGAATACTCAAATCAACCCTAATAGTAATACTTTCAATTTCTTTTAATTTAGCTTTCGGTCAATATACCGAGGTTATTAATTCTAATCGTCCAGGCGTATCCAAAAGTGCATTTTCGGTGGGTACTGGGATTGTACAATTTGAAGCTGGAGCGTTTACTGTGAAAGAAGAACATGCTCTTCTTAATTACGAAGTTTCTGGATTTGGTCTCGATTTTGCCCTGAGATATGGTTTACTTTTTGAAGAATTAGAATTGTCTCTTGAGGGCATTTATCAAAACGATAATATTACCTATAATAATACAACGATTCCAGTTGAAGATCCCCGTTCTAATTTTAAGAATTTTACATTAGGAGCAAAATATTTGGTATATGACCCTTACAAAAACGCAGAAGATGCTAAACCAAATTTGTACAGTTTCCATGCCAATAGGGGTTTTAGTTGGAAATCATTAATACCAGCGATATCCGTCTATGTCGGCGCAAATTTTGACACCAAAGACAATCCCTATGTGGCGCCTAATATTGAAGGCTTTAGCCCGAAAATTATGATAGCTACACAAAATAACTTTAATGGAGGTTGGGTTTTTGTAATGAATTTAATAAAAGATAGAATTGGTACGGATCAATCCGATTTTTCATATGTGCTGACGCTTACCCATTCTTTTACTCCACAGTGGGTAGTATTTGGTGAAACACAAGGTATTCAAAGTGATTTTTATGCTGATAACATTTTTAGATTTGGTGGCGCCTATCTTTGGACCAAGGATTTTCAATTAGATGCTAATATTGCTTTTAATACCAAAGATACTCCTACTATATTCAATATTGCATTTGGCGCTTCTTATCGTTTAGATTTTCACAAAGATAAAAAGATCGATAACGGTAATTCGGCAAGATATGGAAATGGCAAAATGCGAAAAAACAAGAACAAAAAGAAAAAAACAGATGATTTCGACTCTTAATTTAGCTCACCTAACTACATGATTACAATTAAAGAAGCCTCAGCAAAAAAGGATTTAAGAGCATTTGTTAAATTTCCTTTTACATTATACAAAGATTCAAAATATTGGGTACCACCGATAATTAAACAAGAGTTAGAAACTTTTAATAAGGATAAAAATCCTATTTTCAATGATGCAGAGGCCCGTTTCTTCTTAGCCTACAGGTCTGGAAAGGTTGTGGGTAGAGTTGCCGCTATTATAAATTGGTTGGAAGTTGACAAGCAAAATATTAAAAAAATGCGCTTCGGTTGGTTCGATTTTGTTGACGATTTGGAAGTGAGCAAAGCACTATTAGAAACGGTTGAAAATATTGGAAGAGATCATCAGTTAAGTTACACCGAAGGTCCTGTTGGATTTTCTAATTTGGATAAAGTTGGAGTTATGACCGAGGGTTTTGATCATTTAGCAACAATGATTACTTGGTATAATCACCCTTATTACGTGCATCACTATAAGGCACATGGTTTTAAAATTGAAAAAGAATATTCAGAAAGTAGATTTCCGTTTAGTAATGTGAAACCTCAGTTTTTTAAAAAAGCTGTAGAACTAATAAAACGGCGTTATAAGGTGAAGGCCTTATCTTTTACAAAAACCGACGATGTAATGCCATATGCAGACCGCATGTTTGATCTGTTTAACAAAAGTTATGCTTCATTATCGTCTTTTGTTGAAATTACAGATATTCAAAAAGAATATTTCAAGAAAAAATTCATTAGTTTTATTAATCCTGAATATATTAAATTTGTCTTAGATAAAGACGACCAATTAATAGGTTTTGCTATTGTAATGCCAAGATTTGCTGAAGCACTGCAAAAAGCAAACGGCAAACTGTTTCCGTTTGGATTTACACATATATTAAAAGCAAAAAAGAATAGTAAGGAGGTTATTTTTTATCTTATCGGCATACATCCAGACTATCAAAATAAGGGCATCCATGCCTTAATTTTCAATGAATATTACGAAACTTTCACTGAAAAAGGTATCAAAACATGTTATAGAACACCTGAACTAGAAGACAATGTGGCCATTAAGCAGATCTGGAAACATTTTGATCCTAAGGTTTATGCTAGACGTAAGACTTTTATAAAAAACTTATAGCAGAATGTCTTGAGTTTTAGATAATAAAAAAAAACGATCATCTCAATTATAATTGAGATGATCGTTCTACAATGAACTAGTCTAAACTTTTTGAATTCTTAGCAAATTGTAAAAAAGTCTAAACGAATTCTATAAATGAATAATTTGTTATTCACCCATGGCAGCAATTAACGCTGCAGACATTCTTTTATAAGTACCGTTTACCAAGCGTTCTCTAATAGCATCAAAAGCATCTAGAGTTTCCCTTACATCTTCTAATGTATGCGTTGCTGTAGGAATCATTCTTAATAAGATCATTCCTTTTGGTATTACAGGATAGACTACTATTGAACAGAATATGCCATAGTTTTCTCGTAAATCTCTTACTAAAGCCATCGCTTCAGGAATACTACCTTTTAAATATACTGGAGTTACACAACTTTGTGTAGTACCAATATCAAAACCACGTTCCTTTAATCCCGATTGCAACGCATTTACAATTGTCCAAAGGTTTTCTTTTAATTCTGGCATAGTACGCAACATATCCAAACGTTTCAATGCACCAACAACGAGTTGCATTTGTAAGGACTTAGCGAACATTTGTGAACGTAAGTTATATTTCAAGTAATCTATAATTTCTTGGTCAGCAGCAATAAATGCTCCTGTGCTTGCCATAGATTTAGCAAAGGTTGCAAAATAAACATCGATCTCATCTTGTACTCCTTGCTCCTCACCTGCTCCTGCTCCAGTTTTACCCAGAGTTCCAAAACCATGGGCATCATCTACGAAAAATCTAAAATTGAATTTTTTCTTAAGAGCCACAATTTCTTTTAATCGCCCTTGTTCCCCACGCATGCCAAACACACCTTCCGAAATCACTAAGATTCCACCTCCAGTTTGTTCTGCCATTTTTGTAGCACGTTCTAAGTTTTTTTCTAAGCTATCAATGTCATTATGTTTATATGTAAAGCGTTTTCCCATGTGTAAACGCACACCATCAATAATACAAGCGTGTGAATCGACATCGTAAACAATAATATCGTCTTTCGCAACCAAGGCATCAATGGTAGAAACCATACCTTGATATCCAAAATTTAAAAGATAAGCCGCTTCTTTATTAACAAATTCGGCCAATTCTTTTTGTAATTGCTCGTGCAAATCAGTGTGACCAGACATCATACGTGCTCCCATAGGATACGCTGAACCGTAATCTGCCGCAGCTTCAGCATCTATTTTCCTAACTTCAGGATGGTTTGCCAAGCCTAAATAATCATTAATACTCCATGTAATAACATCCTTTCCTTGAAATTTCATTCTATTAGAGATCTGCCCTTCAAGTTTAGGGAATACAAAATACCCTTCTGCTTGCGCTGCCCATTTACCTAATGGTCCTTTATCTCTATAAATCTTTTCAAATAAATCCTTCATACTTTAAAATTGCTATTAATTATGTGCTACACGCTAAGAATTGAGCATTAACACACTTTCAACATTAGTTAAATTAACTTAGTTAGTGTCTGCAAAATTAGGTAATTATATGATGACCACATAATTTATTTTTTCGAACTATTAACTAAGTTTTGAACATAAAAAAGCCTATTACGTTATTTGTAATAGGCCTATATCGTTATAGGGTGATTACTTAATATATTCAATAGTGGCTTGTAATTCAGACTTACTATCAAAAAAGCCTTGATCTTCCATCCACTTATCGTTATAGACTTTACTCATGTAACGTGACCCATGATCTGGAAAAATCACCACAATTTTATCAGAAGACTTAAACTCACCTTCTTCTTGCAATTGCTTAATAGCTTGCATGGCAGCACCACTTGTATAACCTACAAAAAGACCTTCCGTATTTGAAATTTCTCTGGCGGTATGTGCGCTTTCTTCATCTGTAACTTTTACAAACTTATCGATAGCATCAAAATCAGTTGCTGTAGGGATTAAGTTTTTACCTAAACCTTCAATTCTGTATGGATAAATCTCTTTATCATCAAACTCACGTGTTTCATGATATTTTTGAAGCACAGAACCATAAGCATCAACACCAATCACTTTTACGTTTGGGTTTTGTTCTTTTAAATACTTTGAAATTCCTGAAATTGTTCCTCCAGTGCCACTGCAAGCTACCAAATGTGTAATTTGACCATCGGTCTGATCCCAAATTTCTGGACCAGTAGTATTGTAATGCGCATCAATATTTAATTGATTGAAATACTGATTAATATAAATAGAACCTTTATTTTCTTCATGCAGGCGCTTTGCTACTTGGTAATAAGAACGTGGATCGTCTGCTTTAACGTGCGCCGGACATACATATACCTTTGCTCCCATTGATTTCAGCATGTCTATTTTATCTGCAGACGATTTAGAACTTACAGCCAAAATACATTCGTACCCTTTAATGATACTAACCATAGCAATACTAAAACCTGTATTACCTGATGTCGTTTCTATAATGGTATCACCAGGAGTCAAAATACCCTGACGTTCGGCCTCTTCAATAATATGTAAAGCGATTCTGTCTTTAGAAGAATGACCTGGGTTAAACGCTTCTACTTTGGCATAAAAATCACCATCGAAGTTAGCGGTTATTTTATTTAATTTGATTAAGGGAGTGTTACCGATTAACTGTAACACATTATCAAATACATTTTTGTTGTTGTTCATAAACGAAATTTTTCAGTAGTCGTTATTTATTAGACACCTAAAACCTCGCAAAAGTAACATTTTTTTTTGAATTACCTCGAAATTCCTTCTAAATCCAATAAAAAAGCAAACTCTTCGGCATCTTCTTTTAAACTTTCAAAACGTCCTGAAGCTCCACCGTGACCGGCTTCCATATTTGTTTTTAAATAGAGTTTATTGGCATCTGTTTTCATGTCTCGCAATTTTGCTACCCATTTTGCAGGTTCCCAATATTGCACTTGCGAATCATGTAATCCTGTTGTAATCAGCATATTTGGATACGCTTTAGCTTCAACATTATCGTAAGGCGAATAGGTTTTTATATAATTATAAAATAATTTGTCATTTGGATTTCCCCATTCGTCATATTCCCCAGTTGTTAATGGAATAGAATCGTCTAACATCGTGGTGATAACATCTACAAAAGGAACGGCTGCAATAATTCCGTTGTACAATTCCGGAGCTTTATTTATAATGGCTCCCATCAATAAACCACCGGCACTTCCACCCATAGCATATAAGTGTTTTGCAGAAGTATAGCGTTCTTTTATAAGATGAATAGAGCAAGCAATAAAATCTGAGAATGTATTTTGTTTGTTCAGCAATTTTCCGTTTTCATACCAATCACGTCCCAAATATTCACCGCCCCTAATATGCGAAATTACATAGATAAATCCACGATCTAATAAACTTAATCGTATGGTTGAAAAATAAGGATCCATTGTAGAACCGTAACTTCCATAAGCATATTGCAACAAGGGATTGGTACCGTCTTTTTCAATGCCTTTTTTATACACAACAGACATGGGGATTTTAGTGCCATCGTCTGCGGTTGCCCAAATACGCTCAGACGTGTAATTGTTTTTATCAAACTTACCGCCTAAAACCTCTTGTTCTTTTAAAACTGTTTTCGTTTTGGTTCGCATATTGAATTCAATAACTGATGAAGGTGTCGTCATTGAATTATAGCCGTAACGCAATATTTCCGTATCAAATTCTACATTGGTTCCCGTGTAGGCTGTATAGGTTTCATTATCAAACGGTAAATAATAATCTTCGCTTCCATCCCATCGTTTAATCCTGATTTCATTTAAGCCATTACGGCGCTCACTGACCACCAAATAGTCCTTAAAAATATCGATGCCTTCAATTAAGGTATTATTTCTGTGCGCCATGACTTCTCTCCAATTTCCAATTTCAGTATCCGTTTCAGGCGTTTTCATGAGTTTGAAATTGGTGGCCTTATCTTTATTAGTAAGAATATAAAAGTGCTTATCGTAATGAGAAATACTATATTCTAAACCTCTAATTCTTGGTTGGAACACTTTAAATCTACCTTCAGGATTATTGGCGTTGAGAATATGATATTCGTTAGTCAACGTACTGTAACAAGCAATAATGATAAATTTTCTGGATTTAGTTTTATAGACGGCCACTCCAAAAGTGTCATCTCCTTCTTGAAAAACAAGTTCATCTTCAGAATTATCACCTAAACGGTGTTTATAAATTTGAAATGCCCTTAGCGTAACCTCATCTTTTTTAGTATAAAATAAAGTTTCATTGTCATTTGCCCAACTTGAAGAACCTGTGGTGTGCAACACACGATCCAAGGCAACTTCGTTAGTTTCTAAATTTTTGACATGAATGGTATAATTTCGTCTTCCAGTAGTATCAATGCCATAGGACACCAATTTATTATCCGGACTGATACTGATGCCTGCTAATTTGAAATAATTTTCACCCTCAGCCATCTCGTTACAATCGAATAATAATTCTTCAGGATTGTCTAAAGTGTCTTTTTTTCGTGTGTAGATAGGATAATCTTTTCCTTTTTCAAATTTGGTGATATACCAATAACCATTGTATTTATAAGGTACGGACGAATCATCTTCTTTTATTCTCGCCTTCATTTCTTCGAACAAATCTTTCTGAAATTCTTTTGTATGTGCCATTTCAGCTTCACAATAATCATTCTCTGAATTAAGATAATCGGTAACTTCTGGATGTTCTCTATCTTTCATCCAAAAATAATTATCAATGCGAATATCGCCATGCATTTCTAATTGATGTGGTATTTTTTTAGCTATAGGTGGATTCACTACAGAAATTTTTGTCATTTTATGCTGAATTTATTTCAATATCGTTCTCGATTAAGTGGATTTTAACCCTCGGGGATATTTTGGTGTTTTATGAAAATTTTTGTTCAAAAAGTGACGCAATTTAGTAATTTTGCATTGAACTCATCTTAACTTTTCGTTTTTAACCTTAAATGAAATAAATATATACAGATGAAAAAACTAATAATTTAAAATAATACAATATATGTTTGGAGATATGATGGGAATGATGGGCAAATTAAAAGAAGCCCAAAAGAAAGTTGAAGAAACAAAAGAACGTTTACACACCGTTTTAATTGACGAAGAAAGCAGCGATAACAAATTAAAAGTAACGATAACCGCTAATAGAACTATTAAATCTATAGCTATAGATGATGAGTTACTTCAAGATAAAGATATGTTAGAAGATTATTTAATTCTTACGTTAAATAAAGCGATTGAAAAAGCGACTAACGTTCACGAAACTGAAGTCGCTGCCGTAGCCAAAGAAGGTATGCCTAATATTCCTGGTATGGACATGTTTAAATAAAAACGTAACGATTACACATGAAACCTTGAAAAATCTGTGGGTGATTAATCTTTACTTTACTCTGTAAGATAAATGGTTTCGCTTAATGTATTAATTTTTTTAGGGATGTACTATATTGAACGATTTCAACAAGTTAAATTGGATAATTATTGGTATTATTAAAGGCTCTTAAGACTTTCTAATAGTTTGTTGTGCATTTGATCTGTATAATCTAAATGGGTTACCATACGTAGTTTATTACTGCCCATTCCTATAATCTTTATATTTTTTTCGTCTAATTTATTCAAAAATTGCGTTTCACTCATAGTGTCATTCAATTCAAAAATTACGATATTAGTTTCTATAGGTTCTACTTTTTTTACGGTAGTTAAATTTGCTAGCACTTCGCCTATTTCTTTTGCTTTTTTATGATCTTCTGCTAAACGATTAAAATGATTATCTAGAGCATACAAACCTGCAGCAGCAGCAAAACCAATTTGACGCATACCGCCACCGAGAATTTTACGAACTCTCAATGCACCTTTCATTTTATCTTTATTACCAATAAGTACAGATCCCATTGGGCAACCCAAACCTTTACTTAAACACACGGAAATAGTATCGAATAATTCTCCATACTGTTTTGGATTTTCATTTTTAGCTATAAATGCGTTCCAAAGTCGTGCACCATCTAGGTGATAGCCTAAATTATGCACATCGGCCACCGTTCTTATTTTCTTTAATTCCTCAAAATCCCAACAGGCACCGCCTCCTTTGTTTGTTGTATTTTCAATAGCTATTAAAGATGTCAACGGACTGTGATA
This sequence comes from Winogradskyella bathintestinalis, assembly GCF_030407435.1. Taxonomy (GTDB): domain Bacteria; phylum Bacteroidota; class Bacteroidia; order Flavobacteriales; family Flavobacteriaceae; genus Winogradskyella; species Winogradskyella bathintestinalis. Next base: position 96,837 of record NZ_JASDDK010000003.1, on the reverse strand, counting down.
AAAATCTGGTGGATTTATGGATTCCTCGGCTTGTGCTGCAGTAAACATTCCGCGGTTTCCATCGACTAATTTACAAGAAATGCCACTATTGAAAGACGCTCCTCCACCTTCGTAATTATAAATGTGTGCATACTTGTCGCAAATTACTTGTTCTCCAGGATTGGTATGCAATTTTAAAGCGGCTTGGTTGGCCATACTGCCCGTTGGAAAAAATAAGGCTTCATCCATACCGAACATATCTGCTAATCGTTTTTCTAAAGCATTCACTGATAGATCTTCCTTATAAACATCGTCGCCAACTTCTGCTGTTATCATAGCATCTAACATGCCTTTACTCGGTTTGGTAACCGTATCGCTTCTTAGGTCTATTATCATATTTATTGCCCGTATAAATTGGGAATCTTATTTAGTTAAACATATTTTTTGTTTGGTATGAACATACATATAAGCTAGCTTCATTAAAAAGATGTTTTGAAATCTTTAATGCTCAATCACAAATACTATTTTAATTTTCACTGTAATTACAGACACCACTACCAATCGGTGAACCATCTGGAATTTGTGGAGAACTTTCTATTTTAAATTTTTCCGGATGTTCATAAAATTCTTTAATCATCAATCTGTACTGCATATTTAATGCATCAAGATCTAAAAATTTAGTTGATAAGTCCACAATTGTTTTATTGGCTATTGCTTTAGTTTGAAAATAACTTTCATCACTTACAGCTAAATTCATTAAATATTTTAAAACATTAACGTTGATTTGCTGTTGAATTTCAGATAAATAGGAATCCTCATATATTTTACCGAAAGCATTTTTTAAAAGTTGATTTAAAACAGTTTCTAAACTCAATTGGTTTTCATCTAAACTTTTTTGTAGAATCAACCTGTTAGCACGTTGCGGATGTAATAAATATTTTAATGTCATGTCACTAGCTGTATTTGCCGCACTCAACGGATCGAAACTGACACCTGTTTTTCCTTTAAACGATTCTCGAGTACGACCATAACCAAACGCTCTCGGCGGAAATAAGCTCAACGTATTTTTTGGAATTGTTAACGTTTCTGCATTTAGTGTTTTGAGAATAACACTTAAAGTACGTCGTTGTGTTGCCACATCAATTGTTTTAGACGTTAACTGTCCACCCCCTTTCACAGCATAATTATAATCCAAACCTCCTATAATTTTAGTTGCTGCCTCAACCTGAAAACGATGATAAAAATATAAAGGCACAAAAACATCTTCTAAGACTGAATAAGGCTCATAAGCCTTAATGTTATCTACTGAAAAATTTTCTATAGCTTGCTGACGTAATTCCAAAACAGCATTCAATTCTTCATCTGGAGTTTTGCCGTTATCCCATAAATGTGCAAAAGCGTGTGCCCCACCAGATGCCCTTGCATCTGAATCTGTAATAAAACGCAGTCCATCATCTTGTGCCTTTTTTAAAATTGTTCTTAAAGCCAATTTCTCGTCTGCGGATTCATCAAATTCTGAATAACTGTAAGCCACAGTAACTTTATCCCATTGACCAATCCCTGTAGCATAGGCTTTTTCAAAATCTATATTACCATTATTAAGAGAAATTTTAGGATGTGGATAATCCATTACGGAAGCTCTATTGTTGGTGCTAGCGGCAAAATTGTGTGCAAAACCGATAGTATGCCCTACCTCATGAGCACTCAATTGTCTGATACGTGCTAAAGCCATATCTAACATAGGTTTATAGTTATCATTGCGTTCAGCAAACGGCTTATTCATTAACGCTTGGGCAATCATATAATCTTGACGAATACGTAAACTACCTAAACTTACATGGCCTTTAATTATTTCGCCTGTTCTTGGGTCTACAACACTGTTACCGTAACTCCAACCTCTTGTACTGCGATGCACCCACTGAATTACATTATACCTACAATCCATTGGATCGGCATCCTTGGGTAGCATTTTTACTTGAAATGCGTCTTTAAAGCCAATAGCTTCATAGGCTTCATTCCACCAACGTGCTCCTTCCAAAAGTGCAGATCGCACCGGTTCAGGCGTACCAGGGTCCAGATAATAAACGATTGGTTCTTTGGCCTCACTGATCTCACTATTAGGATGCTTTTTTTCTAAACGATGTCTAACAATGATTCGCTTTTTTATATCCTCGTGTATAGGTGTTGCATAATCTAAAAACGACATGGAAATTGCACCGCTTCGTGGATCAAATATTCTTGGTTTGTATTTATTATCAGGCAATTTTACAAACGAATGATGTAATACTACGCTAACTAAAGAACTGGTCGGTGTTACACTGCGCAAGTTGCGTCCTTTTGGTTCTCCTTTAAAGGTTAATAACGCTTCAAACTCAACATTTTGAGGAAATGCTTTAGTACGATCTAATGCCAACGCACTTTTTGATGCATCTAATTTATAAGTTCCTTCTTTTTTCGCTTTTAATCGATTAGCCACACCATGAGAATCTTCCAATAAAAACGGAGTGAAATCTATAAGATATTCGCCATCTTTATCCGATAAAATTTTAAATCCATACAACACAGACGTTGCAAAAGCCTGTTCTATACTTTTCTTTTCTAGTGCATTATCGGTATTTGCCCTATATTTTAAATTTGGCTGAATCAGCAATAGTTTATTACCTGCTTTTTTGAAATAGACAATACGTTCTCCCCCTAATTGTCCTCTATCTAAACCGATATCATTACTGCCCACACCAGAAGCTAAGAAATTAACATACAGAAATTGATCATTTAATTTAGTAACCTTAAGATAAATTTTATCCGTACTTTCTTCATAGTAAAAGTTGAAGTAACCTTCAAACGCTTTAAGGTCCTTCTTATCTAAAAATGAAGACTGAGATTGAAGATTACAACAAATAAAACAAATAAGGAAAGCTAATTTTTTCATATTTAAAATAAATACAATAGTCTCAAAATTATGAGATTATTAGTGTGTGATAAAACTACGGAATTTCTAAAAAAACTATTCAAAATTATGGCACTTTAATACGGCAACTTATATTTGCATAAAATTTATTTACTTATGATAACATCAGATCAAATAAAAGATCTAAATTCCCGTCTAGACATACTTAGACAATATCTTTGACTTAGATGCCAAACTTATAGAAATCGCCAACGAAGAAGAACAAACTTTCGATCCCAATTTCTGGAATGATTCTAAAGCTGCCGAATTGGTAATGAAATCCATTCGGGAGAAAAAAAGTTGGGTAAATGATTATAATGCAGCAAAAACCTTATTTGAAGATTTAGAAGTCATCTACGAATTCTACAAAGAAGATGAAGCTCCCATGGAAAATGTAGAGAATCGTTTTGAGGCGGCAGAAAATGCCATCGAAAAACTAGAATTCAAAAACATGCTTTCGGAAGAAGGAGACAGCTTAAGTGCGGTGCTCCAAATTACAGCTGGTGCTGGTGGCACAGAATCTTGCGATTGGGCTAGCATGCTCATGCGCATGTATTTAATGTATGCCGAAAAAAGCGGCTACAAAGTAAAGGAACTTAACCTGCAAGATGGGGATGTTGCCGGTATAAAAACGGTGACCTTAGAGATTGAAGGAGATTTTGCCTTCGGTTGGCTTAAAGGGGAGAATGGTGTGCAGCGCTTGGTACGAATTTCACCTTTTGATAGTAATGCTAAACGGCATACAAGTTTTGCTTCAGTTTACGTTTATCCTTTGGTTGATGATTCTATTGAAATTGACATTAATCCATCAGATATAGAAATTACCACTGCGCGGTCTAGTGGAGCCGGCGGACAGAATGTTAACAAGGTTGAGACCAAAGTACAGTTACTACACAAACCTTCAGGCATTCAAATTCAATGCTCTGAAACACGTTCTCAACACGATAATCGTACCAGAGCGCTTCAAATGTTGAAATCCCAATTATACGAAATAGAACTGCAAAAACAGATGGCTCAACGCGATGATATTGAAGCAGGTAAAATGAAAATTGAATGGGGGAGCCAAATAAGAAATTATGTTATGCATCCTTACAAATTAGTTAAAGATGTGCGATCTGCCCACGAAACTGGTAATGTAGATGCTGTTATGGATGGAGATATAGAACCTTTCTTAAAAGCCTATTTAATGATGATGGGACAGAAAGAAGATTCGGCATTATAATTGTAATAAACTAAAAAAAGCTATGATCAAAATTTACCATAATCCAAGATGTTCAAAATCAAGACAGGGACTTTCAATACTAGAGGAATCTGGTAAATCATTTGAAATCATTAAATATCTTGAAAACGATTTTACCTCTATAGAACTGGAAGATATTATTATTAAATTAGGTATAAAACCAATAGAATTAGTCCGAAAAAATGAGACCATTTGGAAATCGGATTATAAAGGCAAAACACTTTCAGATAATGAAATTATTGCAGCTATGGTAAACCATCCAAAGCTAATAGAGCGCCCTATTGTGGTTAACGGCGACAAAGCGGTAGTTGGTAGACCACCAGAATCTATTTTAGAAATCATATAATATTACACAATGAAAAAGACAATTTTAATTTTATTCGCCATTATTCTCGGTTTAAATATTCATGCTCAACGACGAAGACACATGAATGATATTCCGCAGACTAACCGAGAACCGTCTGAGAAAGAAATTGAAACTAGAGAGCGTAAAATGAATGAGCGCAAGCAAGAGTTTATTGATAACTTTATAACGACCTTAGAAGCGGATGAATTTCAAAAACATATCGTAAAACAGCATATAAATAGTTTCTTTGACGAAAGAATGATTATTTTAAAAACAAGATTTGATCATAGTCTTGATCGCAAAAATGCTATTGAAAATTTAGAAAATACACATTTTAAAGATATTGAAGAACTTATTTCTGAAGGAGACATGTCTAAAATTAAAGAAATGATTAAGGGTGATTTTGATGAAAAGGAAGTCGTAAAAAAGAAGAAGAAAAAACGTAGAAATAAGAGAAATAAAAATGAATAAAGTCTAAATTTTCGGTTAAATTAATAGTGCATTTTTTAACAAATCGCTTTAACATAAGATTAACCTATTTCAGTTAAACTAAAGGTATTTTTGCAAGTCTTATTGTCATAAACCTTTATACAATTGTAATGAGACCACACCTTTTTTCTAAACTATTATTAATTTTCTCCTTTACCTTTTCTTTCGCTCAAAATGAAGTTACCGTCGAGGGCTCTGTTGTAGAACAGGACACCAATATTCCCTTAGAATATGCCACAATCACTTTTAAATCTAAACCCGATAATAATATTGTCGCTGGTGAGATTACGGATTCTGAAGGTAAATTCAGTACCGACGTGCCCGTAGGAACTTACGATATTATTGTTGAATATATATCCTACAAAACAAAAAACTACAACAATAAAAGCATCACCGAAAATATTAATCTGGGCACTGTAGCTCTTGCTTTAGATATTGAATCTCTTGATGAAGTTCAAGTCGTTGCAGAGCGAACTACAGTTGAAATAAAACTCGATAAAAAAGTTTATAATATTGGCAAGGATATTACAACTGCCGGCGGAACTGTGAGTGACGCACTAAACAATGTCCCCTCTGTTGCCGTTGATATTGAAGGAGCTATTAGCCTCCGTGGTAATGAAAACGTAAGAATTTTAATAAACGGAAAACCATCAGCCTTAGCCGGATTTGGTGATAGCAACGTTTTAAGCCAACTCCCTGCAGAAGCGATTGAGCGTGTAGAAGTTATCACGTCTCCTTCCGCAAGATATGATGCTGAAGGAACGGCTGGTATTTTAAATATAATTTTACGCCAAAAGGAAACCTTAGGCTTTAATGGGTCTGTGAGTTTATCAGCAGGAAACCCTGATAATGTTGGACTTTCTGCAAATTTAAATTATCGTACCGAAAAATATAACCTCTTCACCAATTTAGGATGGCGTTATTTTGATGCTCCAAGAAATAGCTATAATGATGTCACCTATTTTGACGAACTTTTAGACGACGGTACAGTAAATACACCAGATTTTAGAAGAATTATTGAAGACCAAGAAGTGGAACGTCTAAATAGAAATTATAATGTGAGTTTAGGTATGGAATATTTTCTTACCGAAACATCTTCCATTACAGGTAGCCTATTCTATAGATTGGGTAGCGATGCTGATCTTTCATTAAATGAAAGTGATCGCTACAATAATGGCGCTATAGTTGAAAGAACTTTGAGACGCGAAAAAGAAGTAGAAGAAGACAACAGTTACCAATTTGCGCTTAACTATGTTAAACAATTTGGAGACGATAGAGACCATAAGTTGACGGTTGATTTTCAATACGAAAAAGATAAGGAAGAAGGATCTACATTCTTAAATGAAGATTATGTTTTTAGCGATCAAATTGATCCAGATTTTATTCAAATTGAACAAGAACTTACAGATGAAGATCAAAAAGAATTCTTGATACAAGCAGATTACGTTTTACCTATCGGAGAAGATTCTAGATTTGAAGCAGGATTTAGAGGAAATTACGAAAATGAAGTTACCGATTATCGTTTAAACCAAGAAAATGAAACAACTGGTAATTTAGACATCAATGAAAATGTGTCTAATGTTTTTGACTATGATGAAAATGTGAATGCTATTTATTCTCAATATGGAACAAAATTCGGAAAGTTCTCCTTTTTATTAGGTTTAAGATTAGAACATACACAGCTTAAAGGAAAAATTGATTCGCGCTTAACAGAAGAAGAACTGCAAGCAGAATATGATTTTCCTATTGATACAGATTTCGACAATAATTATTTGGGTCTTTTTCCAACGGTTAATCTTATTTATAACTTAAATAATCCAGATTCAGATACAGAAGAAAGCATTACACTTGGCTACAACAGAAGGATTAATCGTCCTCGTGGATGGTATATTAATCCATTCCCATCTAGGTCTAGTAGAACCAACGTTTTTCAAGGAAATCCTAATTTAGAACCTGCTTATTCTAGCGCTTTCGATTTAGGGTATTTAAAACGCTGGGAAAACTTTACATTAACGACATCTATATATTACCAGCACGAAACGGATTCTTTTGAACGTGTGGAAGAAAACACAGGTCAACAAACTACAGGAATTAATATTATTAGAACAATTCCTATTAACCTGTCTTCGAACAAACGTACAGGTGCTGAGTTAGGTTTTTTATACACCCCAGCAAAATGGTTACGCCTAAATTCTAGTTTTAATGTTTTTCAGTTTGAAACAGATGGCGATTTTAATGGAGTAGATTATAGCGCTAAGAATACCAGTTGGTTTGCACGCTTTAGTTCTAAAGTTTCATTACCATTAAAAATTGACTGGCAAACTAATGCGTTTTATAGAGGGGCGCAACAAGATGCACAAACGGATTCAGATGGTATTTTATCCATTGACTTAGCTTTCAGTAAGGAATTATTAAACAATAATCTTACGATGTCTTTAAGTGTTCGTGATTTATTAAACTCAAGAAAACGACAAGGCACAACAACTACAGAATTCTTTGAGCGGTACAGCGAAAATCAATGGAGACAGCGACAGATAAACTTATCTCTAATTTATAGATTTAACCAGCAACTCAACAAACGTGAGCGTTCTGGACGAGGTGAAGGAGCTAACGGAGAAGATGACTTTGATTTCGAAGGCTAATATTCTTAGTATAATATATTCGAGATTTGGTTTGTAGAAAATTGTATTAATAAACAATTTGAACATCAATAAAAGTTAGAAATAACACCTTTCTAAAGTATCCAAAATTTAATAAGAATAATACGATAAAAGCACATTCAGCAAAGAATGTGCTTTTTTAATGGAATTGAATTTTAATGACTTATCTAATTTCAAAATTTAAGCAACCTCCCCTAACGTATCATTAACGCTATTGGTTGCTTTAACTTCAAATTGATTCGAGGTATTTTTTCCGCCACCAGCTTTTAGAGCTTTATCGCCTGCAAAAAATGATTTGTGATCATCACCAAGATCTGAACCTGCCATTCTTTGATGTTTTACGCAGGACACGCTTTTTCTTATCTCTTGTCGTTGTACATCCCTTACATAAGCTAACATGCCTTCATCACCAAAATAGCCTTCAGTTAAATCATTCATGTGCAAAGCTGTTGTATGATAAGTTGGCAAAGTAATTAAATGATGAAAAATACCCGCATCCCTTGATCCATCTCTTTGGAAAGTTCTAATTTTTTTGTCTGCTCTATGGCATAATTCTGAATTATCATATTGAGCGTCCATTAAATTATTACGATCATAAGCCGTCATATTCTCACCTTCTGCAAGCATTTCGTCATAAGATTGGTTCCGGAAATTCAAGGTCCAGTTAAAAGAAGGAGAATTATTATACACTAATTTAGCATTCGGCACAACTGATCTAATCCTATTAACCATATGGGCAATTTGCTCCACATTTGGTGTCGGAGTTTCGATCCATAATAAATCGGCACCGTTTTGCAAACTCGTTATACAATCTAATACTACTCTATCGATATTTGAACCATCCTTAAATTTATACAACCCATTTGATAATCTTATGGGACGTACTAATTTCCCATCTCTTTTCAATAACACTTCATCATCTTTAACGTCTTCTATAGCCACTTCTTTAGCGTCTACAAATGCTAAATATTGCGAAGCCAAATCCCCAGCTTCTTGACTTACCGGTAATTTTTGAGTTAATCCAGCACCTTCAGAATCGGTTCTAGCAACTATAATTCCATCGTCAACACCCAATTCTAAAAAAGCATAACGCACCGCATTTAATTTTGCCACAAAATCTTCATGCGGAACGGTTACTTTGCCATCTTGATGACCACATTGTTTGGCATCTGACACCTGATTTTCAATTTGTATAGCACAAGCTCCAGCTTGAATCATTTTTTTAGCTAATAAATAGGTGGCTTCTTCATTTCCAAAACCAGCATCAATATCCGCAATAATAGGAACGATATGGGTTTCAAAATTATCGATAGCATTCTGTACATCTTCACCGTTTTCTAGACGTCTAAATAAATCATTCAGTTCAATAGCATCTGCTTGGCGCAAGAAATCATAAATCTCTTCTATTAAACTAGGAACTGCCGTTTTTTCGTGCATGGATTGATCTGGTAAAGGTCCAAATTCTGAACGTAACGCCGCTACCATCCAACCAGAAAGGTATAAATATCGTTTACTAGTCGTTTTGTGGTGTTTCTTAACAGCGATCATTTTTTGCTGTGCTACAAATCCATGCCAGCAACCTAAAGACTGTGTGTATTTTGATGAATCTGCATCGTATTCAGCCATATCTTTTCGCATTACGGCTGCGGTGTGTTTCGCAATATCTAAACCAGTACTAAATTTATTTTGAGCAACCATTCTTGCTGCATTTTCAGGATTTATGGCTTTCCAAGTTTGTCCATATTTTTCTTTTAAATCTCTTACGGTTTGTAATGCCGAACGGTAGTTACTTTGTGATAAATTTTTCATAATTTTGTTTTGATTATTAATGTTTATTCCAAATTTTGATAGTTAGGTCTCGTAATCTATTCCAGTAGTTGCGAGACATTTTTTTTAAATATTAAATATATTGATATGCGGAAAGCGTTAAGAATTCTTCAAATTCTCTTTGGGTCACCAATCTCTTAAAGAGCGCAATCGCTTCTGAGAATTTGGTGTTTTTAATCTTGCCCTCTCCTATTTCGGTTGTAATTTTTTCAACTTCATCTTTAAACAAGGTGTCAAATAAAGCTTTATTGAAAATTCTCCCATCATTTAAAAAGGCTTCATTCTTTAACCATTGCCAGATTTGGGTTCTAGATATTTCTGCTGTTGCGGCATCTTCCATTAAATTATAAAGTGCAACCGCTCCATAACCTCTTAACCAAGCTTCGAGATATAAAATTCCGACGTTCATATTTTTTCGAATGCCTTTTTCTGAAATGGTACCTTGTGGCAATTCCACTAAATCCGCCTCTGTTACTGTTAGATCTTCACGCTTATTAAAAATTTGATTTGGCGTGGGCATATATTTATCAAATTCGCTCATTGCTACGCTAACCAAAGCAGGATGCGCCACCCAAGTACCATCGTGTCCATTTTTTGCTTCACGCTCTTTATCAATCCTTACTTTCTCCAGTGCTGCTTTGTTAGCTTCATGATTATTTTTAATTGGAATTTGTGCTGCCATTCCTCCCATAGCATGAATTCCTCGTTTGTGACATCGCTGAATAACCAAATTAGAATACGCGGCCATAAACGGGGTTTCCATGGTCACTTGGTCGCGATTTGGCACTATGAATCCATCATGATTTCTAAATTTCTTGATGTATGAAAAAATATAATCCCATCGGCCACAGTTTAAGCCAACAATGTGTTCTTTCAGTTCATAAATAAATTCATCTAATTGAAAACTTGCTGTAATTGTTTCTATAAGTAATGTCGCTTTAAAAGTGCCGTTGGGAATTTCTAAATAATTTTGAGCAAACTCAAAAACTGCATTCCACCAGCGTGCTTCCAAATAGTGTTCTAACTTTGGCAAGTAGAAATATGGCGCAGAGTTTTTATCCATTAAGGGTTTAGAATTGTGAAACACATATAGTCCAAAATCGAACAAACTTCCAGACATTTCCTGCCCATCTATTAACAGATGCCGCTCGTTTAAATGCAAACCTCTTGGTCTCACTAAAAGCACAGCCGTTTCGTCGTTGAGTTTATAATGTTTTCCGCGTGCTTCATCTATGAGTTCAATAGTTCGTTCGTTAGCGTCCTTTAAATTTTGTTGCCCCTCTAAACTGTTTTTCCAACTTGGCGCATTACTATCCTCAAAATCTGCCATAAAAGTTTTTGCACCAGAATTTAAAGCATTAATCACCATTTTTCGATTTACAGGTCCTGTAATCTCCACACGACGATCTAATAAATCTTGTGGAATTTCTGCTGCAACCCAATCTGACTCCCTAATGGATTTCGTTTCTGCTGGGAACGACGGAAAAACACCTTTATCAAAAACGGATTGTTCCATTTCGCGTCGATTTAATAACTCTAAACGCGTTGCATTAAAGTTCTCTTGTAATATTGAAAGAAACTTGAGGGCATCTTCAGTTAAAAGTGCTGGATAAAAATCGGCCACCTCTGGAGCGAATTTCATTTTTTGTTGTGCTGTAATTTCCATATTGATGTATTTTGATAAAACAATGTTACAACCTATTTTTCAAAAACACAAGCGAACGTTCGCTAAATATTATATTTCGCTAAAAATATAAGTTCGCAAATTATAGTATATTTGTGATTATGGAACAAGACTATATTAAACTAATATTTGGATTAAAACTTAAACAAATCCGCACAGACAGAGAGCTCTCGCTGTTTGGTCTTTCTAAATTATCTGGACTTTCTAAATCCTATCTCAATGAAATTGAAAAGGGAAAAAAATATCCGAAGCCAGACAAAATTGCTGCTTTATCTGAACATTTAGATGTACCCTATGATGAAATGGTTTCATTAAAATTGGATAAAAATTTAGCACCTATTGGTGAAATTTTACAGTCAAAATTGCTAAAGGAAATTCCGTTAGAGTTATTCGGGATTCAGGAAAGTACCATGATAGACATCATATCGAACGCTCCTTCAAAAGTAACCGCGTTTATAAGTACCATTATTGAGATTGCCAAAAATTATAGTTTTAGTAAAGAAAGTTTTTATTTAGCTTCGGTACGGTCTTTTCAGGAAGCTAATAATAATTATTTTAATCATTTGGAACAAGCCGTTATTGCTGTTGCAAAAACCTATCAAGTGGATTTAACACAACCACTTCATTCTAAAGAACTCGAAGAGATTTTGGTTGAAGAATACGGTTACACAATTAATACCTCTGAATTAGAATCACACACTGCTTTAGATAATTTACGTTCGGTTTTCGTGCCTAAAACGAAAACACTGTTATTAGCAAAACATATTGACGATGCGCAAAAAACTTTTATTTATGCTAAAGAAATTGCTTATAACTATTTAGATATCAGTGAACGACTTTACACCTTTTCTTGGATTAAATTTGAAAACTTTGATCAGGTTCTCAATAATTTCTACGCGTCATATTTTGCTGGTGCATTAATTATTCCAAGAGCTAGATTGGTTGCCGATTTAAAATCGTTATTCTCTAAAAAATCGTTCAGAAATACTGATTTTGAACACATTATAAACAACTACAATGCATCCCCTGAATCCATTTACCAAAGGATGACTAATATATTACCAAAAGATTTCAACTTAAAGAGCCTATTCTTTTTAAGGTTTTCTCACAAAAAAAATAGTTCAAATTTTAAATTGAATAAAGAATTGCATCTATCCAAACAACAATCTCCGCATGCCAATGAGACTAATGAACACTATTGCAGACGATGGATATCCCTAAAAGTTATACAAGACCTCTGTAAATCTAACAAATCTCACGAGTTTGGAATTCAGATTTCTAACTATCCAAATGAAGCGAAAAGCTATTTAGTATTGTCTTCTGCGACAGCAGATCCATTTGTAGCTGAGAGTTATAGAAGTGTCAGTATTGGAATTCAAATCAACAATCAATTTAATAGAAAGGTGGGGTTTGCCAAAAGTAAATCTTTACCTACCACTCAAGTTGGTGTAACTTGTGAGCGTTGTACTATACAGAATTGCGATGTTAGACAAGTAGAGCCAAAAATTATTCTATCGAAGCAAAAGGATGAAAAAATTGCTGATGTGGTGCGTAATTTACAGGAAAAATTCAGCAATTAAAACTTAACATTGATTGTGATTAGGCAGGATAACTTAATAACAAAATTCGAATAAATTAATTCTTATTTATAAACGCTGAAATTTCATCATAACGATCATTCCAAGGCCAAAAAAACTGAGACATCATTGGCACATGTTTTTTATCCAAGTAGATCGCTTCAACATTTGGTTGATAATTTTTTAATTTTTCGACAAATTTTGCGTTTTGGGTTTTAATGGATTCATATGTTTTCTGACCTACATATATTAAAAAAGGAGGCATCTTGTCAGTCATAAAATATAACGGAGATGCATCTTTCCATAATTTCGGATCTTTAGTCCAAGTAGTTAGGTAATGATACTCCGTAGTTGGTGGGTTTTTCTGCAAATAAGAATACATATCTAGACCGGCTGCATCATTAAGAATTACTCCCTTTACGGAATTTGTATCTTCAGAATATTTTGGATTAGTGGTTACAAGCGCAATTAAATGTCCACCAGCGGAGTGGCCCATTAAATATATTTGTTCTGAATTACCACCGAATGATTCAATATTATTTTCTGTCCATTTTAAGGCTTCTACAACATTATGCGCCATAGTATTATAGTTTCCATTTGGACTCAAAGTGTATGACGGAATAACTGTGACGATATCATTCTTCGCAAAATTTCGACCGAGAAAACCGTAAATATCCTTATCTCCTTCGGTCCAATAACCTCCATGCACAAAAATGACAACAGGTTGCTTTTTAATACTTGAATTTCGAGGTTTAAATACATTGAGTTGATGTGAATTGTTGACAGTCTCGTTGTCTTGATAAGGAATATCCTTATACTTTTTTGAAGCACAACTCACACAAAATAATGCAGCCAATATTAGTAATGAATAATTTTTTGTCATTTTATATAGTTTAGTATAAACATTAAAAAAGCGTCTCCAATACTTTAGAGACGCTTTTCAACCATCAACCTATCGATTCTACCAACTATCGATATTTTTTCAAATCATTATTTCTGAAGATGATATAAAATTACATCAAATCATCAGGTAAAATTATTCGAATCCATTCATAGGTTAACGCATTCCATTTTAAGCTTTCAACACTACTCTAAATCTTGCTTTTCCATCATGTAAATGCTTAATAGCTTTGTTGACATCTTCCATTTTAAATTCTTCAACAGCTGGATAAATATCATGCCTTACACAGAAATCTAACATCTTTCTTGTTAAGGCTATACTTCCGAGTGGACTTCCCCCAACGGATTTTTCACCGCTAATCATACTAAAAGCAGGAATTTCCATGGGCTCTAAAACAGCACCAACCGTATGCAATTTTCCCTGTGGTGCTAAGGTGGTTAAAAATGCAACCCAATCGAGTTTCACATTAGTAGTGTTCAAAATAAAATCTAACGAACCTGCTATACTTTCCAATTCTTTAGAATCCGTAGAATCCACAACATTATGTGCGCCCATTTTCTTTAAGGCTTCTGTTTTATCTTTGTTAGATGTAAACGCTGTAACTTCACAACCCCACGCTTTTAAAAATTTTAAGGCCATGTGGCCCAAGCCTCCAATACCAATGACTCCAACTTTATCGGTTGGTTGCACGCCAGATAGTACAATTGGATTAAAAACCGTAATGCCACCGCAGAACAGTGGGCCAGCTTTAGACATATCAATACCATCTGGTAATTTAGTTACCCAAGACCAATGCCCTCTTACATGATCTGCAAATCCGCCATGGCGACCAACAATGGTGCCTTCTGAATCACTACATAAATGCTGTTTCCCGTCCATACATTGATCACAATGCATACAAGATTCTGAAAACCAGCCTAAACCAACTTTGTCTCCTTTTTTCAGTCCTTTAACCTCATCACCTAAAGCGACAACTTCACCGACAATCTCATGACCAGGAACAAGTGGAAACTTCGAATTCCCCCAATCATTATTAACCATACTTAAATCACTATGGCACAAGCCACAATAATGGACTTTAATATCGACGTGTTCTTTGCCAATTACCGGTAAGTTATAATTGAATTTCTCTAAATCTTCGCCAGCCTTTTTTGCCGCAAATGCATTGACTTCCATAATTTTAAATTTTCTATTTCTTTAAAGTTAAGAAAAAAGCAAATCAAATCATGTTTGGATATGTTTAATGTTTAAAAAAATGATTGGCCTCTGTATAAGCCAACTGTACGAAATTAGAAACCACCACATTAGCCAATGTGTAGTCCTGACCTGTAGAATGTTCGCTTTTAAAACCAGCGCAAAAAATACCTGCAGCATGTGCAGCTTTAATACCATTGGTAGAATCCTCAATAACCATACATTCAGATTTATTATATTCTGTATGCGCGGCGGCTTTGATAAATATTTCTGGATGTGGTTTTGATTTTTCTAAATCTGCCCCGCTAAATTTTCCCATGAAATATTTATTCAAATCAAATCGATTAAAAATCCGTTCTATATTTGGCATAGAAGCAGAAGACGCCACCACTAACTTTAAACCATTGGCATGATAGTCTTTAATTCGTTCTAAAACTCCATCAATTAAAACCAAACTAGAATCATTTTCAAATAAATATTTGAAGTGTTGTCTTTTAATGTTGACTAAAGCCTCTGGTGCATCTTTCAAGTTAAAATGATCCACTAAACGCTTACAAATATTGATTGTAGATTGCCCTGTAAACGATTCGTAAAGGGTGTCATCAACAACAATATTAAAATCATTAAACATTTGATAATAGGCTTTTCGATGTAAGGGCTCGGTGTCAACGATTACACCATCCATATCGAATAAAACAGCTTTTAGCATAAATTATATTAATTTAGCCACGAAGATAGTAAAGTGTTATTTCGACTGCAACGAGAATTCTCATTATTAATATAATGGTAATATCGTTTTGAAATGTCTCGCTTATTATCGTAAAACCATTAAATATTATAAAATGGCAAAAAAAGGACGTGAGAAAAACACAGCTAACAAAGCCAAACACAGCAAACTAATTGCGCAAAAAAAGAATAAGATTAAATCTAAAGATGCTGAGCGTAAGGCAAGGCTAAAGGCTATTGTAGACCAAGCCAAACAGGCAAATAAAAACGATAATTAATAGATTTCTACAGGGCGAAATCACAATTAGCGCTAAGCATCTAAAGATTATGAAATTTGTATTTTTCTTTACTTGGATATTTACTTCTTACAACACATTATCCATGATATCTTGAACTACTTCAGGATTTAAAAGTGTACTTGTATCTCCCAATTGATCGGTTTCATTTGCCGCAATTTTCCGTAAAATACGACGCATTATTTTACCAGATCTTGTTTTTGGCAGACCTTCTGTAAATTGAATTTTATCGAGCTTGGCAATCGGACCAATACGATCTGTAATGAGTTGATTAATTTCCTTTCTAAGATTATCGTGGTTTCTACTTTCACCTACATCTTTTAACGTTACATAACCATACAAAGCGTTGCCTTTAACCTCGTGCGGGAACCCTACAATGGCAGATTCTGAAATTGCAGGATGCTCATTAATAACATCTTCAATAGGTGCAGTTCCTAAATTATGTCCAGATACAATAATGACATCATCTACTCGACCCGTAATTCTGTAATAACCTACTTCGTCTCGCAATGCTCCATCTCCTGTAAAATACATATTATCGTAAGCCGAAAAATAGGTATCAATATAACGTTGATGATTTCCCCAAATAGTTCTCGCCATACCTGGCCAAGGGAATTTTATACATAATCGGCCTTCTACTTGATTGCCTTTTAATTCCTGTGAGTTTTCGTCCATTAAGGCCGGTTGCACTCCAATAAATGGCAAAGTTGCATACGTTGGTTTCGTCGGTGTAGAAAACGGAATAGGTGTAATCATAATACCGCCTGTTTCGGTTTGCCACCACGTATCTACAATAGGGCTTTTCTTCTTACCGACGTTTTCATCGTACCAATGCCAAGCTTCTTCATTTATTGGCTCTCCTACAGAGCCTAAAACTTTTAATGAGGATAAATCATATTTTTCAACAAATTCAGCACCTTGTTTTGCCAAGGCTCTAATCGCCGTTGGAGCGGTGTAAAACTGTGTAATTTTATTTTTTTCTACAATGTCCCAGAAACGTCCATAATCCGGATAACTCGGCACACCTTCAAACATTACCGAAGTGGCTCCATTTACCAAAGGCCCATAAACAATGTAGCTATGACCTGTAATCCAACCAATATCTGCCGTACACCAATATATATCATCTTCACGATATTGAAAGACGTTTTTAAACGTATAAGCCGTGTATACCATATAGCCTCCCACGGTATGAACCATTCCTTTTGGTTTCCCCGTAGAACCAGAGGTATATAAAATAAATAATGGATCTTCAGCATCCATAACTTCTGCAACACAATCGGAATACGCTTCTTCTAAAAGCGGTGTTAACCAATGATCTCGACCTTCTTTCATGTTAATTTCTGAATCAATACGTTTAGCGACCAAAACAGATTCAATCCCTGGAGTATGTTCTAACGCTTCATCGACGATGCCTTTTAAATCAATTGTCTTTGAACCGCGATATGAACCGTCTGAGGTAATGATTATCTTGGCATTACAGTCGTTGATTCGAGAGGAAACAGCTGTTGAAGAAAATCCAGCAAACACCACAGAATGAATCGCACCAATACGAGCACAAGCCAAAACTGAAATAGCCAATTCTGGAATCATAGGTAAATAAATACAAACTACATCTCCCTTTTTAATGCCTTTATCTTTTAAGACATTAGCAAATTTGCAAACCCGCTCGTGCAATTGTTTGTACGAAATATGCTCTGCCGACTCATTAGGATTATTTGGCTCAAATAAAAGTGCTGTTTTATTTCCTCTGGTATGTAAATGTCTATCTATGCAATTTTCGGTGATATTAAGTTTGGCACCTTCGAACCATTTGAATTCAGCTTTCTTAAAATCATAGCTTAATACGTTAGACCATTTCTTTTTCCATACAAAATGTTCTTCGGCTATTTCTTCCCAAAACTGTTCTGGATTTCGTACTGATTTTCTATAAACTTGAAAATATTCTTCAAACTGTTTGATGTGGTAATTACTCATTTCGTAGATGTTATTTTTTGAGCTTAAAAAGGTAGTTATTTTGAATTAAAAAATGAAGCTTCTTCTTCAGTTAATAATCTAGAATGAATTAAAAAACGAAGTCCTAAAGGAATTTCCAAAGAAAAACTCGCTCCTCGACCTACAGTAATATCCACTGTTAAGTGTGTATGCTTCCAATATTCAAATTGATCTTGATTCATATAAAATTTAACACCTTCAACTTCTCCTAACAAATTATCACTTTCATCGAGGTACATATCATCTTTTTCAAATATCATCGGAGCAGAACCATCACAACAGCCACCACTTTGATGAAAAATTAATTCACCATGTTTTGCTTTCAGTTGCTTTACAATTTCTGCCGCTTTCTCTGTAATTTCTACGCGTTTCATGTATCTTATTTATTTTTTCTATATGGTCTGTTATTGACTAATAATTGTTCTGCAAATGGCTAAAATTTGAATATACAAGTTTCATAAAATGAAGATCTAAAAAAAGAAACTGCCTAAAGAGCTAATAATTAGATTCTAGACAGCTTCAAATTGCTACTAATCAATTCTAAAAAAAGCCTAATTTATTTTTATCATAAGAAATTAACATGTTTTTTGTTTGTCTATAATGACTCATCATCATAAGATGGTTTTCTCTACCAAAACCAGATTTTTTATAACCTCCAAACGGAGCATGCGCCGGATAAGCATGATAGCAATTCACCCAAACACGACCCGCTTTTATAGCCCTTGGTATTTGATATAATTGATGTGCATCCCGCGTCCATACTCCTGCCCCAAGCCCATACATGGTATCGTTAGCAATTTCTATAGCTTCCGCTTCATCCTTAAATTTAGTGACACAAACAACTGGTCCAAAAATCTCTTCTTGAAATACGCGCATTTTATTATGCCCTTCTAGTATGGTAGGTTTTATATAAAAGCCGTTTGCTAAATCTCCATCCAATTTGTTAGCGTCTCCTCCGGTTAACACCTTTGCACCCTCATCTTTTCCTATTTTAAAATAAGATTGAATTTTTTCATACTGATCATTAGACGCTTGCGCTCCTACCATTGTTTCAATATCATAAGGGCTTTTCTGTACGATGGCTTCTGTTCTAGCGACCACACGTTCCATAAATTTTTCATAAATATCCTCTTGCACTAAAATTCTTGAAGGGCAAGTACAAACTTCGCCTTGATTGAATGCGAATAAAACTGCTCCTTCAATAGCTTTATCTAAATAGGCATCGTCCTCGTCCATTACACTATTAAAGAATACGTTAGGCGATTTCCCACCTAACTCCATAGTTACTGGATTTAAGTTTTTGGACGCATATTGCATAATTAATTGTCCTGTAGTTGTTTCTCCGGTAAAAGCCACTTTATCTATTTTAGAACTTGAGGCTAACGGTTTTCCTGCTTCAGGTCCAAATCCGTGAATCACATTCAGCACGCCAGGAGGAAATACATCCGCAATTTTTTCCATTAATAAGGTGGCTGAAGATGGGGTTTGTTCGGCCGGTTTTAAAACCACACAATTACCTGTGGCTAATGCTGGCGGTAATTTCCATGATAACATTAATAACGGAAAATTCCAAGGGATAATTTGTCCAATAACACCTAATGGTTCTTTAATATTCATGGACAAGGTATTCTCGTCTAATTCTGTAGCACTGCCTTCTTCCGCTCTTATACAAGCAGCAAAATAACGCCAATGATCTACCGCCAAAGGGATGTCGGCATTTAATGTTTCACGAATCGGTTTTCCATTATCACAGGTTTCTACAACAGCAAATTCTTCTAAATTCTCTTCAATAATATCTGCCACTTTATATAGTAGTGCAGCACGCTCCGCGGCTGAAGTATTGCCCCATGCTTCTTTTGCCGCATTTGCTGCATCAACAGCATTTTCTACATCTTCTTTTTGAGATCTCGGGTATTTTGCTATTAAACTTCCATCGACCGGAGATGTGTTTTCAAAATATTCACCACCTATTGGAGGTACAAATTTTCCGTTTATGAAGTTGGCATATTTTTCTTTGAATTGTGGTTTAGAATAACTCATTACAATTGTTGTTTGTTTAATTTTTTATTATAAATTTTACTGATAATTTATTTTTTATAAAGTTATTTTATCAAATTGCAAACAAATAGAACAAATTGATTATATTCTTGAACATATCTCTTATTAACAAATTTTAAGATATATTTTTTGTAATATTGATGATGAGCAACCTATTAACGCGACATAAGAGTCTACGAAAATTATCTACATTAGTGGAAAATAGGACAACATACAATGCAGAATATGCAGAGCTCAATATATATGAAACCCATGCCATTGCCGAAAAAGTATCCTTAACATTCAATTTTCCTATTATTGCAAGCATGTTAACAGGAAAAAAAGTAATGCATTTGGACGGTTTTGATGCGTTCGATTTTTTCCCTGGTGAATCTGTGGTAATGCCAACAAATAAAGAAATGGTAATTGATTTTCCATTGGCTACAAAAAATAAACCGACACAGTGTTTGGCTTTAGGTATTGATGCCTATAAGATTGAAGAAGTCGTTGAAAAATTCAATTATAATGTCGCTATTGAAAATGAGAACAATTCCTGGAGTTTAGACGAATCCGCTTCGCATTTAATAAACAATGTGGATGTTAGTCATTTAATAGAACGCTTGACCTACACGTTTACAAATGGCAACAAATCTAAAGATGTTCTAGTAGATTTAATGATACAAGAATTGATTGTAAGATTGCTTCAAACTAAAGCTAAGTCCTTAATTATAAATGACACGCATATTTTTAATGATACGAGAATTGGAACGGTTATTAAATATATTAAAGACAATTTAACTAATAAAGACATCTCCGTAGACCAATTAGCCAAGAAAGCGTACATGAGCACATCTCACTTTCATAAGCAATTTAAGAACACCTTAGGTATTTCTCCTATTGATTATATTAATTCCGAAAAAATTAAGTTTTCAAAAAAGTTAATTAAAGCATCGAAACATTTGAGGATGTCTGAAATTGCATTTCAATCTGGATTCAATAATACAAGTTACTTCAATAGACAATTCAAAAAAACAGAGATGATGACTCCACAGCAGTTTAAAGCTTCGATAAATAAATAAAGACAATTTTTGAGCTGTTTAGATAGGGGAAATTTATTCCTATAAATTAAATTAATGTTCAACTGCTTCTTCTGCTCCACTAGGAATTCTAATATTTTCTACTAATTCTTGTACATTATGAGGTGGTGCTTTTGTAAATTTCATAATGGTTATGGATACGATAAAATTAAATAACATCGCAATAGTTCCAAACCCTTCTGGCGAAATTCCAAACCACCAGTCCGCTTTTTCTCCACTACCAAACCAACCAAACTTAAATTTGGTCATATAAAACAACATACTCATTATACCTACAATCATACCAGCAATGGCACCTTCTTTATTCATCTTTTTATAAAAAATGCCTAAAATTATAGCAGGAAAAAATGACGCTGCTGCCAACCCAAATGCAAGAGCCACAGTCGCTGCTACAAAACCTGGAGGATTGATTCCGAAATAACCAGCAACACAAACTGCTATAACAGCAGACAAACGCGCCGCAATTAACTCGCCCTTTTCAGAAATATTAGGATTGATTATTTTTTTAATTAAATCGTGAGATACTGACGACGAAATGACCAATAGCAAACCCGCAGCTGTAGATAGCGCTGCGGCCAATGCTCCTGCTGCCACCAAAGCAATAACCCAATTGGGCAATTGGGCAATTTCTGGGTTTGCCAAAACCATAATATCATTATCTACCACCAATTCGTTTTTTGAAGCATCTGCTACGTACTGAATGATACCGTCTTTGTTTTTATCCGTAAACGTAATTAATCCCGTCGTTTCCCATTTTTTGAACCATTCTGGCATATCTGCATAAGGTTGATTGGAAACGGTTTCAATCATATTAGTTCTTGCAAAGACAGAAACTGCTGGTGCTGTGGAATATAAAATCACGATGAGCAATAAGGCTAAACCTGCAGATTTTCTGGCGTCTTTTACACGTTTTACAGTAAAGAATCTTACGATTACATGTGGTAATCCTGCCGTTCCAACCATCAGTGCCAACGTAATCGCAAAAATATCTATTGTTGATTTTGAACCTTCGGTATATTCGCTAAAACCAAGATCAGTGCTTAAACCATCTAATTTATCCAACAAATAAGTCCCCGAGCCATCAGATAACGTACTTCCAAAACCAAGTTGTGGAATCGGATTACCAGTCATTTGTATGGATATAAAAATCGCCGGTACCATAAAGGCAAATATAAGTACGCAGTATTGAGCCACTTGCGTGTAGGTGATACCTTTCATACCTCCTAAGACAGCATAAAATAATACAATGATCATACCTATAATCACACCTGTATTAATATCAACTTCTAAAAAGCGTGAAAACACTAATCCTACTCCTCGCATTTGTCCTGCGACATAAGTAAACGATACTATAAGCGCACAAATAACCCCAACCAAACGCGCGGTATTGGAATAATAGCGATCACCAATAAAATCTGGAACGGTAAATTTGCCAAATTTTCGCAAATAGGGAGCTAAGAGCAATGCCAGAAGTACATAACCACCAGTCCAACCCATAAGATAAACCGCTCCATCATAACCAGCAAATGATATAATACCAGCCATTGAAATAAACGATGCTGCACTCATCCAATCAGCTGCAGTTGCCATACCGTTTGCCAATGGCGACACACCTCCGCCTGCGACATAAAATTCTTTTGTAGAGCCAGCTCTAGACCAAATAGCAATTCCTATGTAGAGCGTGAAGGTGATGCCGACTAAAATGTAAGTCCACGTTTGAACATCTAGATCTGCTATAAGACGTATATTATTCATCATAGCCATGTTTTTTATCGAGATTGTTCATCAACTTTACATATACAAAAATCAGCACAACAAATACATACATAGAACCCTGTTGTGCAAACCAAAAGCCCAATTTAAAACCACCTAGTTTAATAGTATTTAATGCATCTTTAAATAAAATACCTGCACCATAAGATACCGCAAACCATATCGACAATAATATTAATACATATTTAATATTGGCTCGCCAGTACCCTCTAGGATCTTCTTTTGGTTTCATGCTCAGTTTGCTTTAAACGGTTAATATAACTTTTCAATTCTTTTATGACTTTCGGTGCTAATAGAATCGTAGCTGTCATTGTGGGAATGGCCATTAATGCGAATACTCCATCTATAAGATTAATCATCATGCTTAAACTAGTAGTTGCACCAATGAGAATGCTTAAGATGTAAAAATAATTGTAGTAATGTTTTTTATCGTCACCAAACAGAAATGACATACATTTTGTACCGTAATAGGAATAAGAAAACAACGAACTCATACTAAAAACAGCAATACAAAGCAGTAATAAATATTTACCATAGAATGGCATCACATTGGCAAAAGCTGAAGCCGTTAGGCTAACCCCATTATCGGAGGTCGTTTCCCAAACTCCAGTTACTAAAATAGCCAAGGCGGTCAGTGTACAAACAATAAGTGTATCAATAGCAGGGCCGAGCATAGCTACCAAACCTTCTCGAATAGGCTCATCAGTTTTAGCGGCTCCATGTGCCATAGGCGCTGTACCTATACCAGCTTCATTAGAAAACGCACCACGTTTTATTCCATGAAGAATTAACGCCCCTAAAACCCCACCTAAAAACGTATCATCTTTTGGGTAATAGTTAGCTGCAAAAGCATCTGTAAAAATTAATTTGAAATAATACAACAACACATCACTATGCACCACAAGAATAATTATAACCAAGATAAAATACAATGCAACCATACTGGGCACTAAACGCGAAGCAACAGAACCAATTCTTTTAATTCCACCTAAAATCACTAATGCCGTAATACTTACTAAAATTGCACCAATAATTAAATTGGATTGTAAGCCCACCTCTACACCATTCGGAATTAACAAAATATCATTTAACGCTTGTGTAAGCTGATTGACATTAAAAACTGGTAGTGCTCCAATAAGCCCGCAAAAACTGAAAAATATAGCTAAAGGTTTCCAGGATTTTCCTAAACCTTCAACAATAAAATACATTGGACCACCTTGAATTGCGCCTGCAGAATCTTTTCCTCTAAACATAATAGCCAAGGTAGACGTAAAAAATTTGGTGGACATTCCCACCACAGCACTAATCCACATCCAAAAAACAGCTCCAGGACCACCAACGGATATTGCCACAGCAACGCCAGCAATATTGCCCATACCAACTGTTGCAGACAAGGCAGTCGTCAAGGCTTGAAAATGTGAAATCTCACCAGGATCATCAGGATCGTCATATTTTCCTCGAAGCACATTTACAGCATGCCCCAGATATCTAAACGGTAAAAAGTGGGAGCGTATTAATAAATATAAGCCTCCACCAATTAATATAATAAGCAAAGGCAAGCCCCAAGCAAAGGATGAAAAATCCTTGAGTAGTTGATTTAAGAATTCCATAGATTATAAATGTAGTAAATGGATTGAATTTATCGTGAAATGTTTGTAAATAATTTCTTATTGACATTTCAATTCATACGTCTTGCCTACACAAAATATGTCCTTCAACATTCCACTGCTACTCATATAATCATAATTTTAATAACGATTAAATTATTGATTTGAGGCCGCTTTGTAAGACAAATAAATTTAAATCGATTTATATAATTAAAAACCGTACCTTTGCACGCTGAAACTCAGAAATAAAACCTTGTATACCTTTTTGAATGCAAGATTAATTTAATAAGTTTTTAACTCAACAAAAAGAATGAGTTAAATTAGAGTTTCATATTATTCCTCAGGGTGAGGATGTGTTACCTAGAAGTTTAAGTGTTTAGTATGTCGATTCGCTTCTTTTGTAACACCAAAAGCATATAATCGAATACATAAAACTCAAGAATGAGCACATTCCAAGAACTAGGTCTTAATGAAGACCTTCTTAAAGCTATTTCAGATTTAGGTTTTACAGAACCAAGTGAAGTACAAGCAAAAGCAATTCCTATTTTACTAGAAAAAGATAAAGACTTAGTGGCTTTAGCGCAAACTGGTACGGGAAAAACGGCAGCTTTCGGATTTCCGATGTTGCAACAAATCGATATTGATAGTAGAACTACCCAAGGTCTTATCTTATCACCTACGCGCGAACTATGTTTACAAATCACCAACGAACTTAAGCATTATGGTAAATATTACAAAGGCTTAAATGTAACCGCTATATATGGTGGAGCCAGTATTTCTGACCAAGCTAGACAAGTAAAGCGTGGTGCACAAATTATTGTCGCAACTCCAGGACGTATGAAAGATATGATTAGCCGTAATATGGTTGATATTTCAAAAATACAATACAGTGTTCTAGATGAGGCAGATGAGATGTTGAACATGGGATTCTATGAAGATATTACAGACATATTATCTCACACACCAGAAGACAAAAGCACTTGGTTGTTTTCTGCGACGATGCCAAAAGAAGTTTCGAACATTGCAAAAAAATTCATGTTTGACCCTATTGAAATTACAGTAGGAAATAAAAATGAAAGTACGAGCAATGTTTCTCACGAATATTATTTAGTGAACGCAAGAGACCGTTATCAAGCTTTAAAACGTTTGGCTGACGCAAATCCAGATATATTTTCCGTTATCTTCTGTCGTACAAAACGTGATACACAAAAAGTAGCAGAAAAATTGGTTGAAGATGGTTATTCTGCTGGAGCTTTACATGGGGATTTAAGTCAGAATCAACGTGATTTAGTAATGAAATCGTTTAGAAATCAACAAATACAAATGCTGGTAGCAACCGACGTTGCTGCTCGTGGTATTGATGTCGATGATATTACGCATGTTATCAATTACCAATTGCCAGATGAAATTGAAACTTATACACACCGATCTGGTCGTACAGGACGTGCTGGTAAAACAGGGGTTTCTATGGTTATTGTCTCTAAAAGTGAAGTTAGAAAAATTAAAAGTATTGAACGCATTATAAAGAAGCAGTTCGACAAAAAAGAAATTCCGTCGTCTGAGTCTATTGTTGAAGTACAATTAATGTCTTTAGCTAACAAAATTCATAAGACTGAAACCGATCATGAAATTGATAAGCATCTTGAAAATATCAATGAATTATTCGCAGATACGGAAAAAGAGGAGTTAATAAAAAAATTCTTTTCTGTAGAATTTAATCGCTTCTTTAATTATTATCAAAAATCGAAAGATTTAAGCGTAGTAGATTCTCGTGGTAGTGATAGAGATGGAGGTCGTGACTATAATAAGCAATCCAACGATTCTAGATATTTTATAAATGTTGGTAGCAAAGATGGTTTCGATTGGATGAAGTTGAAAGATTTCTTAAAAGAACAATTGGAATTAGGTCGAGATGACGTTTTTAAGGTGGATGTAAAAGAAAGCTTTTCATTCTTTAATACAGAAAAAGGCTTACAAGAAAAAGTATTAGCCTTCTTCACAGATTTTAAACATGAAGGGAGATTTGTTAACGTTGAAGTCAGCGAAGACAAAGGCAGAAGTCGTGGTGGCAGAAGTGGCGGAAGAGGCCGTGGAGGTAACGATAGACGTTCTGGCGGCGGTGGTCGCAGACGCGACGATAAACCTAGAGGAGATAGACGCTCTAGTAGCAGACGTTCTGACGGAGGTTCGGGTAACCGAAGCGACAGACGCAGTAGACGTTCTAATGATAATAGAAATGATAACCAAGAAAGAAAATTCAATGACTCTAAAGGAGACAGACGATCGGAATCTAGTGGATCATCGGACCGACCTAGGCGCTCCCGACGGTAAGTAAATTTCAATTTAAAATAATAAATTCCAATACTGAAGGACTACTTTAGGGTTGGAATTTTTTTTTGCTAACCAAATAAACCAAAGACACTTTGTTAGTTTGGCATTTGGGAAGACTTAAATCTATAATCGGAAAGTACTCGGATCAACTTAGATTATATTGAAAATAGAAGTCTGAGTAAAAAAGTTAATATTTAGTCAAAAATAAACGGGTAATATGTTAAATCCGTTTTGTTTGTTACCTTTACCACGTAACACTATTACATGCGCCAATTATTATTTATTCTGCTATGTTTAACTACGGTTTACAGCTATAGTCAAGACAGTACAACGACCAAAACACCTACCACAGTAAAAGGAACGCTTGTTAGTGCTTCATCGGAACTACCGCTTAGTGAAGCCAATATTGTAAACATCAATTTAGTTGTTGGTACGGCGACCAACACGGATGGTGAGTTTGAAATAAGAGCGAACGTCAACGATACACTACACTTATCATATTTAGGTTATAAATCTATTAGAGTTAGAGTTACTAATGACTGGTTAAAATTTGGAGCAACTGAAATTCAAATGACCGAATTGGCCTTGGCACTTGAAGAGGTGACCGTTAAACAATTAAAATTAACGGGTTATTTAGAAGTAGATATGGAGCAAATTCCTATAACTTCAAACAATCGCTACCGCATTTCTGGTTTATACGGTCAAGGCTACGAAGCTGGAAAACCTAACATTGCCACTAAAGTTTTAGGTGCTATTTTTAACCCTGCAGATTTCTTATACAATATGTTTGGTAGAAAACCGAATGAGATGCATAAGTTAAAAAAGATGAAAGAGGATGATGAGATTAGAAATCAACTAGCTAAGCGTTTCGATCGAGAAATGTTACTCGTTTTACTTCAGGTTACTAAGTACGATTTAGATGAAATTGTTAACCAATGTAACTATTCTAAAGATTTTATAAATACAGCCAATGATCTTCAGATATTAGATGCTATTAGCGAATGCTATGAAGAGTATAAAGTTATTAATCGCAGTAAGGATCGTAATAAAAAGAAAGATTAAAAATTAAACGTTAAATCGTTCTACAATGGCATCA
This sequence comes from Winogradskyella bathintestinalis, assembly GCF_030407435.1. Taxonomy (GTDB): domain Bacteria; phylum Bacteroidota; class Bacteroidia; order Flavobacteriales; family Flavobacteriaceae; genus Winogradskyella; species Winogradskyella bathintestinalis. The sequence goes on along the minus strand of NZ_JASDDK010000003.1, from coordinate 69,035 downwards.
TAATCCTTAAGGGTCTTTCCAATCCAGTCAAAACGTTTTTCCATAATTTCCTCTTCCGTTAGTTGCCATTTGATATCCGACTTTCTTAATTGTGCTGTAACATGTTGAAGAATTATAGCAGCAGAAACAGAGATATTAAGACTTTCGGTAAAACCCACCATCGGAATTTTTAAAAAACAATCAGCTTCATCAATTACTTGTTGTGATAAGCCTTCTGTTTCTCTTCCAAAGAAAAAACAGGACTTTTTAGTGATATCAAAATCGATTAATTCACAATCATTAGCATGGGGCGTGGTAGCTACAATCTGATAGCCATTTATTTTTAAATCAGAAATACAATCTTTAACCGAATCAAAACGATTTAAATCTACCCACTTCTGTGCGCCCATAGCTATTTCTCTATCTATATCTTTAGAGTTATCTTCTTCAATAATATTTAATTCTTGAATACCAAAAACATCACAGGTTCGCATTACTGCACTCGTATTGTGTAATTGATATACATCTTCCGTGGCTACGGTAAAATATTTGGTGCGTTGCTTAAGTACTTGTTTGAAGCGTTCTGTTCTATTTTCGGTTAAGAAAGTTTCTAAGTACTCTAGAAGTTTTAGGTTTGCCATGGGCTAAAAATAAAAAAACCTGATGAATTAACTCATCAGGTTTCTTTTTAACTATACAAATTTCTAAAAATTTGATCCTGTATTACCTTGTGCTACAAGTGTATCTAAGTCATCGGCACTTAAATGGACATTTATATAACCATCTACGGTTAATACATCGTCGTAATTAAATGGAGTTTCATCATCGAGCATCGTTACATCTGTAATACTCATTCCCGTTGTTCCGTTTACAGGTTCAAAAGTAAAAATAATGTCACCTGGCGCATCGGCCACGCTTCCGGCGTGTATATGTGCTGGGTGCATACCACCATCTGGAGTACCATCTAATGAAAGTGTTGCAAAAGTTTCACCATTTGCACGTTCTTCAAATTTAGCTGTTCCGCTGATACCATCAACATCTACTGTTGCCAATGGATACGACATCATATTTACTATTTCGTTTTCACCAATGTCACCTTGTGCAACAATAGTTCCTAACTCATCAGCACTTAAATGTACATTTATATACCCATCAAAGTCCAATAATTCATCATATGTAATTGAAGTACCATCATTCAATGTACTGGTCGTTATAGAACTAAAACCTGTAGATCCCTCAACAGTTCCAAGAGTTAAGGCAATATCACCACTTTCTATAGCATTGTTAAAATGTATATGTGCTGGGTGCATACCATCATCTGGAGTTCCATTAATATCTAATTCAATAGTCACGGAATTATCCGAATTTTCTATAAATTTAGCTGTACCAGAAATACTAGGATCCGCCACAGAACCTAATGTATAGGTTTTACTTTCACCAGTTGGTCCATCTAATACTCCACCGTCATCATCATCACTACAATTTGTAAGTGCTACAGAAATAAATAACATTAGAGCTAATTTCATTGTCTTTTTCATAAATTTTTGATTTTTTTGTTATAGCCGCAATCTAGAACAATCACTTAATTTGGTTTTGCTGATTTAAAGTTGATCTTAACGCATTTCAAAAAAAACACTTAATCAATAATTATGAAACATATCGTCGTATTAACAGGAGCTGGAATGAGTGCTGAAAGCGGAATTAAAACATTTAGAGACGCGGATGGTCTTTGGGAAGGCCACAACGTCATGGAAGTCGCCTCTCCCGAAGGTTTTGCTCATAATCCAGAATTGGTTTTAAACTTTTATAACGAAAGACGAAAACAATTAAATGAAGTAGAACCTAACCAAGCCCATAAGGATTTAGCTGCACTTGAAACTGATTATAGAGTCACTATAATTACACAAAATGTAGATGACTTGCATGAACGTGCTGGTAGTTCTGATGTTGTACATCTACATGGCGAATTACGAAAGATAAGAAGTACTGGTAATCCTATTGATATAAAAGATTGGTCAGAAGACCTTAAGCTTGGCGACCTGTGCAACAAGGGTTATCAATTTCGTCCACATATTGTGTGGTTTGGTGAAGCTGTTCCCGAAATTGAAACCGCTGTTAAAATCTGCGATGCAGCCGATATTCTTGTAATCATCGGCACAAGTATGCAAGTCTATCCCGCAGCAGGCTTAATTGATTATGTGCAACCGAATATCCCTATTTATTATATAGATCCGAAACCTGCTATCGAAAGTGGCGGAAAAATTACGGTTATAGCTAAATCGGCTACGGAAGGTCTTAAAGATTTAATAAACATATTAGCATAAGATTTACTAAACTATTATAAAAAAGTAAAATCAAACGCACAGCATCTCATATCGTCCCAGAAATCTCTGCTCCTATTCGACTCCAAGAATATGGTGTTGGAATTTTTGAAGTCTTTCCTACAAAATCAGCTTTAAAGAAAGCCTTAAAAAAAAATTATATTTCTGTTAATGGAGCTGTTGCAACTTCCGCGACGTTTATTAATGGTGGGGAAACTATTACACTGTCTTTGCCAGAAAATGTAATTCCGAAGAAAAGATTTCACTTAAACCTTAAAGTATTATTTGAAGATGATTATTTAGCCGTTATCCATAAACCTACCGGTATTTTAGTCAGCGGTAATCACTTTAAAACTATTGCTAATGCTCTTGTTCAAAATTTACAACAAAGTACATTATCCGATGCCACAAAACCACAACCGGTGCACCGTCTCGATTTTGCAACTACAGGTATTTTATTAGTCGGGAAAACGAGCAGTAGCATAAGAGCATTAAACAGACAATTTAAAAATAAAGAAATCGAAAAGACTTATTTTGCCGTTACCATTGGTAAAATGGTGAATGCAGGTATTATAACTTCGGATGTTGACGATAAACCGTCACAATCAAAATTTAAAGTTGAAACAACTGTTTTATCAAAACGGTTTGAAAAACTAAACTTGGTAAAGTTAAAACCTTTAACAGGACGCCGGCATCAGTTGCGAATTCATTTATCACAACTCGGAAACCCCATTTTAGGCGATAAAGATTATGGTTTTAAAGATTTAATTTTAAACGGAAAAGGGATGTATTTACATGCGTATTCTCTAAAATTTGTACATCCTTTTACAAAGGAAATGATGCTTTTAAAAAGTGAATTACCTCAAAATTTTAGTAAGCTTTTTAGAAACCAATAAGGATATCATACTATTTCTGTTTCATACTTATTTGGATTTGACATTATGAAACTAAAAGATTAAGTTCGTATACCACATCATAACAAAAATAGAATTATGAAATCAATCTTTACAATTTTCGCATTCATATTACTTATGAATATTTCGTTTGCTCAAAAAACCAATCCAAAGTATGATGCAGAATTAGCTACCGAATTAGGCGCAGATGACTACGGAATGAAAACATACGTCTTAGTAATGCTTAAAACGGGAAGTAACGCATCTACTGACCAAGAGCTAAAGAATAATGCCTTTAAAGGTCACATGGACAATATTAAACGATTGGTTGAAGAAAAAAAGCTGATTGTGGCTGGACCACTTATTAAAAACGAAAAATCTTACAGAGGAATTTTTATTTTAGACGTTTCTACACTCGAAGACGCAAACCTTATACTTGAAACTGATCCAGCAATAAAATCAAAATTCTTAAAACCGGAACTTTATCTCTGGTACGGTTCGGCTGCCTTATCAGAATATCTTGACGCATCCGATAAAATATGGAAGGTTGGATTTTGAGTTTTTAAAAATGTGATCAATTTATTTATCGCAGACGTGCTCTAAGTGTTAACTATTCTTAGCCTCAATCCATTTGCTCATATATTTTGTGCTTTGCATTGATTGATGCCTCAATATTTGACCTATGAAATTATTTTTGCGATGGGTTTGTAGGTTTTCGGAAAGCCATTTTATCTGAGAAGTAAACCCGTCTTCAAAAATTAGCCGATTAAAACGTTGATTTAAAATTTGAAAACCGTTTTGTTGTTTTTGTTTCCAAACTTCAGTTCTAGTATATATGGACACGGCTTGTTCGACAAATGCCTCAAGATTATCTTCTATAAATCCATTCGCTTCTAAATTCCCAAACATTCCTTCTGCCGCAATTTCCGTCATTATACAAGGCGTTCCGTTGCGCATCGCATCAACCAATTTACCTTTTAGACCCGCTCCAAATCGCAAGGGAGCCAAACAGATTTTGGCGTTTTGCATCACTTCGTTAGCATCTTTGGCAAAACCTTTAATTAAAAATCCGTTCTGTTTATTATGGAGTTGCGTTATTTTCTGAGATTCGTATGCACCATAAATATGTAATTCTGTCTTGGGCAATTGCTGTCTTATTAACGGCCATATCTTTTGTTTTAAATACAAAATGGCATCGTAATTTGGTGCATGTAAAAAGTTGCCGATAGTGATAAAATGTTCCCTTGCCTCAAAGGTCGGTAACTGCGAAACTTTCTCTTCTTGAATGGGCTCTAATAAAAACGGCAAATAATAAAGTAAGCACAAATCAATATTAAACTCTTCCGATAAAATTTCTATTTCAGCTTCAGAAATAATTAAGCTCAAATCGCAACGATAAATACTTGCAATTTCTCGTTTAGTAATATCGTTTTGAAAATGGTCTCTTGAAAGTTCCTCGTTATGTTTTAAAGCCACTTCCCTAGCCTTTCGTAACCCATGAAAATCTTCGGTGTCTAGAATTCTTATGGCATTAGGGCATTGCTCAGCAACGCGCCAGCCATATTGTTCTTCCGTCATAAACCGGTCAAACAATACCGCATTTGGTTGTAGTTCTTTTATAAATAAATCAAAGGATGAATCGTTTAAACGAATCGATTTTGTTTCAACATTTATTGAATTTAAATCAAATGATTTATCCGACATTTTCGCCGCTGAACAAAAAGTAATAGTATAATTCTGATTTTGAAATTGTTCTACTAATTGTAGTATTCTGCTGCCAGCCGCAGAACCATGAGGCTCTGGCCAAACCAGTCCAATGATAAGTAAATCTTTTTTCATGAAAGGTTCTAAAATTCTAAACACAAAATCTCAAAATGTCTACTCTTAAAAATTTCGATTTAGATCCGATAATTTTCGGAATTGGAATTTATTTTCTTATTGCGGTTCCTCTAAAAACACATATTTTAAACGCACCGTTTTTGCCCAAGAAATTACAGCATTGATTTGCTCTTCAGACAAGTCAGCATCTCCATGTGTCCATGTGTAACTTGGTAATGGCATTTCCTTTTCTTCGACCATTTCAATTAACTCGTCTAGTTTATGATCTTTTTTCTTATCAGAATAATCGTGCCATTTCGAGATGTTGAAATGTCTCTTCCCATCCTCTATATGATCTGCCAACCAATAATTAACAGGTGTGATTTTATCGTACCATGGATAGCGCGTGTGATCGCTATGACAATCATTACAAGTATTTTGCAAAATTAATTTAACTTCTTGTGGTGGTTGAGTATCCGTATAAAAAGCCTCTACAGAAGAGATATCACCATTATTTTTTTCAGGTCCAAAAAACTGAGCAATTATAATAACTATTAAAAGTATAAGGCCTATGGTTTTGAGAATCTTCATTTTTAATTAATTTTATAGCGAATGTTCGGGACTAAAATAATCATTTTCTATTGACAAAAGCAGAACTTTATAAAGAATTAAGTTACGTAAATCATTCGCGTGAAAAACGGTTGAAGTATGCTAATCTTGTAATTGATTACCCAGAATTGATTCCTCCACTTTTAGACATTCTTTTTGGTGTGGATAATGAAAAATCTTGCAGAGCAGCTTGGGTTTTTGAGTTTATGTGTAGCAAGAATATTGAAACTATTATTCCATTTTTAGATGTATTTACTAAGCACATGTCTAAAGTGCATTTAGACTCAGCCGTTAGACCTGTAGCAAAAATATGCGAACTTATAACTAAGACGTATTATGGCAAAGACGATTCTAAAATTAAAGATAGCTTAACCTCAACTCACAAAGAACGACTTATAGAAACGTGTTTTGATTGGATGATTAATGACGAAAAAGTGGCTCCTAAAGCGTATAGTATGGTGAGCTTAAATTTATTAGGCACTGAATTTGATTGGGTACACACAGAATTGGTTATCATTTTAGAGCGCGACTTCCAAATGCAAAGTGCCGCTTTTAAAGCTAGAGCAAGACATATTTTAAAGAAAATAAAAAAAGCTTGAAGGAACAATCGACAAGTCAGGTGAAGGAATCTATTAGTTCTAAAGTTGCACCTTAAACACAATCCAAACGACCAACTTCTAACTATTCTTTTTTTACTAAAATTATGAAGCTGAAGACTATTTTGAGACTCTAAAACTTCCTGTTTCAGAATCAAAAGCAATTAAATCTTTTGGAAAAAGTGAATTGAAAACACCTTGTGAAATTAATTGACATGGAGAATCACAAACCGTTTTATTTTTTTGCATTACAATCATAGTATCGCATAATTGAATTGCCAAATCAATTTCGTGAGATGAAAATAAAATAGTCTTTCCTGTGTCTTTTGTTAATTTTTGAAGCAATTTTAAAATGTAGGCTTTGTGATACATATCGAGATGTGTGGTAGGTTCATCCAAAACAATAATCGAAGTATCTTGTGCCAATGCTCTTGCAATCATTACTTTTTGTAATTGACCATCACTAAGTTCGTAACACTTTTTGTCTTTTAAATCTATAATATTTACTAACTCTAAGGCCTTATTTATGCTAGATAAATCGACGTCAGATAGATTTCCTATCCAGTTGGTATAAGGATGTCTACCTAAAGCCACCAATTCAAATACTGAAAGGTTTTTAGAAATTAATGGTTCAGTTAATACGATACTTAATTGTTTGGCAAGTTCTAAATTTGATATTGAATTTATCGCATTTCCATTAAGTAAAATACCGCCTGATAACCGAGATTGTACATTAATTAATGTTCGCAATAAGGTTGATTTCCCAATTCCATTAGCACCGACCAAACCAATCAATTGTCCTTTTTTCAATTCAAAATTGATGTTTGAAGCCACCACGGTTTCGACCTTTTTGGTTTTGTAACCTATTGCGAGTTGCTCTGTTTTTAGAATGATATGTTTTTGATTTTCTGTCACTAAAACCTTTCTTGTTTTAACTGTTTTAAAAATTACTACAAGATTTTTAAAACCTTGCAGAAAAACGCTGCGTTTCTAACTTTATGCTTCCTACTTCCTAAAACATCATTTTCCGTTGTCTCACCAATAACCAAATAACGACAGGCGCGCCAACCAAAGCTGTAATCGCGTTTATTGGTAAGGTATAATCACTCCCTGGTACTTGGGCTATACTATCGCAAATTAACATGACGATGGCACCAAATAAAAATACGGCTGGTAATAATATTTTATGATTCGAGGTTTTAAAAATCTGACGTGTTAAATGCGGAATCGCCAATCCGATAAATGCAATAGGACCAGCAAAAGCGGTTATAGTTCCTGCAATTAAACTTGTGGCTAAAATAATAATGAATCGACTTTGTTTCAAATTTAAACCCAAACTTTTAGCGTAATTATCTCCAAGCAATAAACTGTTTAGACCTTTTACAGACGCAATACTCAGTAGTAATCCTACAGTGTAAAGTCCGAAGAAAATTAATAATTCTTCCCAAGATAAATTACTGAGACTTCCAAATCCCCAAAAGATGTATTGTTGCAACTGTTCGGCAGAGCTAAAATAAGACAACACACTGACTACGGCCGCGGTTATGCTTCCAAACATTAATCCTATGATGAGAATAGCCATGGTATCCCTTACTTTGCTCGAAACTGCTAAAACCGCCAAAAGCACTAAAAAACTTCCTAAACTAGCCGCAATAACAATGCTCCATTTTGAAATTAAAACGGATGCCAATGCACCACCAAAAAGTCCAGAACCTAAAATTACTATGGCAACACCCAGACTCGCACCAGAACTGATGCCTAAAACGTAAGGACCAGCTAAAGGGTTTCTAAACAAGGTTTGCATTAACAACCCTGAAATTCCTAAACCCGAACCGACCATAATCGCAGTAATGGCTTTCGGTAATCTTATTTTGGTAATTATAAGTTGATAAGTTGTATTTTCGGTGTAGCTAAATAAACCTTCAAAAATTGTAAAAAAAGGTATACTTACTGAACCTAAACTAATATTTAACACCAAACAAAACAGTAAAATGACTGATAGGATAATGAATGAATATGTGTGGTTGGTTTTCATGACCTCTGTTAGATCTCACAAGTATTAACATCTTGTAAGATCTCGTTTATACTATTTTAATTTTTCGAAAAAATAAGGCTCATAACCGTTTAGCAATTCGGGATGTGCAATTTTAATCAAATCCTTTAGGACCAAATCTGGTCTCGCCGTGCCTAATTCGTAGTACAAAACACCGCCCGTTTCACCAGTCGTGTTAGAAAACGTATAAATATTCTTATTTTTAAAAGCGTCGAAATTAGAGTAAAGAGAATTGGCTTTTTCTAACTGTTCTAAACTAGTATAATAAGAAGGACTCAACCATAACTCAGCATCATTGGCTTTGTCTAAAACGGTTTCGAAACTTAGTGCTAAACTACCATTTCCTGTGGTCTCACTCCAAATGTAATTGACGTTGGCATCTTTTAGAAATTGCGCTTCTGCACTAGAACCGTTGGGCAAATACCAAACCTCTTTGTGCATGGCTCCGCTTAATACGGTTGGTCTTTTTTTTGCGCTCTTCGCCATATTTTTTGCTGCTAAATAATCCTTTTCAATTTCGTTAAAAATAGACTCAGCTTCCTTTTCCTTATTAAATAGAACACCAAAAAATTTAATCCATTCTGCTTTTGCTAATGCTGAAGATTCTACCCAATCTCCATTATAAATTACAGGTATGCCCGCTTTTTTAATAGTTTCGAAAGTTTTGTTAACTCCCTCTACTCCAAAACCAATCACCACATCAGGATTTAATTCCAATAACACTTCAGTGTTTATGCCTTCATTTTCCCCTAAATCTCTTACTTTCCCGTTGTCTATTAATTGTCTTGTTTTTTCTGAAGAAATATAGTTTGTGCCAGGAAAACCGACTAAATGTTTTTCAACATCCAATAGTTCTAAAGCTGGAATATGAGTTGTAGATGTAACTACTAAATTTTTAATTTCATCAATTATAAAACCATCGTATTCATCTTTTAAAAAAGTGGTTTTGGCCATATTCTCTTTTGAAATTAAAACATATTTATAGCTTGTATCAGCATTAGGCCAAGGTTTAGTAATATTTAGAACTTTAAAAATACCATTATCATCAACAGAAAATCCCTCCGCATATTTTAATTCTAAGGTTTCAGAAACTGATGTATTGGGCAAGGTTGTTTGAGACTCATTCTTACAAGATAAAAAAAGGAGTATCATTAAAAAGTAAAAAGATGATTTCATTTTTATGCTAAATTATTTATTACGGTTTCAAATGTAATATTATTTAAAGTTTTGAGTGAATCATTAAACAAAATGTTTAATTTTGCGCCGAATTTTGGTTCTAATCGTTAACCGATTGGATTAAAAGGGAATCAGGTGCGAAGATTATAGATTGTAGATTTCAGAATTTCGAATAGTTATTACATCGTAAATCAAAAATTGCAACTCGAAAGTTTTCTAGTCCTGAACTGTTCCCGCAACTGTAAGTTTTATACCCAATTAATTTGGGCATCTCATTTATTGAGTTGTTACACTCTTCAAAACCACTGTTCCGCCAAGGCGAGATGGGAAGGTAAGGTAACAAAAAACGAGTCAGGAGACCTGCCATATTCAACAATGAAATCAAACTTTCGGGATAAAAGTGATTAAGTATGAGACATTTAAACAGCTTTTTTTTATTACTGCTATTTAGTAGCACCGTGCAAGCACAAATCTCTTCAGATTCTATTCAGAAGTTGGATGAAGTGGTGTTAAGTGATGTGAAACTAAAGCGATACGCCAAGGGCTACAAAATTACAGTTTTAAGTGATTCATTACTCAAAAAAAATGGCATCTCATTAACTGACATCTTACGTTTTAACTCCAATATTTATTTTAAAGAGAATGGGTATGGCATGGTGTCATCGCCTTCATTTCGAGGCACGAACGCGTCCCAAACTGCCGTGATATGGAATGGTATTAATATTAATTCGCAGCTTACAGGACAAACTGATTTTAATACTGTAAGTACTACTAATTTTAATAGTATCGACATTCGTTCTGGTGGTGGATCTGTACAATATGGTAGTGGAGCTATTGGTGGAAGTATTCACTTAAACAATTTATTAAATTTCAGCAAACATTTTGATCATACCGTAAAGCTGAGTTATGGAAGTTATGATACTAAGGACGTAAGTTATTTATCGTCTTTTAGTAATGAAAAACTATCCATGAATATTGGATTAAAATATATAGACTCTAAAAATGATTATAAATATCTTAATACAGACCAGCGTAATAAAAACGGAGCTTTTAATAATGGAAGTATAAATGCAAATTTAGGCTATATCTTATCTGATAAAGATGTATTGAAGCTTTATCATCAATCTTTTGTTGGAGAACGTGAATTCTCTGGCACGTTATCCTCTCCTTCGTTAGCGAAATATGAAGATAAAAATTTTAGAACCATGTTAGAATGGTCTCATATCGGAAATTATGCCAGTTCTAAATTAAAAGTAGCTCACTTGCAAGAGCATTTTAAATATTTTGGTAACAAGACAACTAATAATTTTACTTTCGGAAAAGTCAATACGTATGTTATTAATTACACTACAGACATTGATGTCTTAGATAACTTGAAACTAAAACCTATTGTAGCTTACAATTATTTTGAAGGCAGTGGCAGTAGTTTTGGTAAGCCTAACCGAAACGAATTTTCCTCAACAGTTTTGCTACAATACCAACCTAATAAGGCTTGGCAATATGGTTTTAATTTAAGACAAGATGTTACCTCTGGTTTTAGCAGTCCATTGTTGTTTTCATTTGATGTTGCTTATGAAGTTTCAGAAAATTATAAGTTGAAATTAAATGGTTCAAAAAATTACAGAGTACCTACGTTTAATGATTTGTATTGGCAACCAGGTGGTAACTTAAATTTAGACCCAGAAACCTCTTATCAAATAGATTTAGGGCAGGAAATAAAATACAAAAGTGCCAACCTCATACTCAATGCTTTCTATATAAAAACAACTGACCTTATACAATGGACACCTACAAGTTCTGGTTTCTGGAGTCCTCAAAACATTGCTGAAACACAAAATTATGGAGCGGAAGCCACTATGGAATTCTGTTATAAATTAAAAGCGCATGATTTTTTAATACAAGGCAATTATGCTTACACCGTTTCAGAAAATTTAGAAACTAATAACCAATTGATTTATGTACCATATCATAAGGCGAATATCAATTTAGCTTATGCCCACAAGCGTTTATCGCTATTTTTTCAACATTTGTTTACAGGAGAGGTTTATACAACTACAGAAAACATTTCTGGTCCATTTTATAGCGTAGATCCTTACCAAGTAAACAATTTTGGCGCGAGTTACAAAGTATTAAAAACGAACACCCAACAAATAGATTTAAGTTTAAAAGTAAATAATCTATTTAATACCGCTTACGAAAACGTGGCCTTTAGACCAATGCCAGATCGTAATTTTAATTTTCAAATTCAATACAAATTTTAAAACAAGTACAATGAAAAAAATCATTTTATCAATTTTTGCAATGTCATTATTTATCGTTTCATGTTCTAGCGATGATGATGCAACACCTTCTGAACCATTAGGAGCTTATGAAGACGGAATTATAGTTAGTGGTGAAGGAGGTCCTTCTTCTATTTCTTTTATTTCGAACGACTTAATGACTACTGAAAACGAAATTTATTTTAATGTAAATAATGAGGCCACTGGTGTGTATTTACAATCCATAGGTTTTAATGATGACAAGGCTTATATTGTTGTTGATGCTGGTACCATTACAGTAGTTAACCGTTATACCTTCGAAAAATTAGGAACGATTTCAACAGGACTAACGTTACCACGATTCATTGCTTTTGATGGTAACACGGCTTATGTATCAGATTGGGCAGATCCTAACGACACCACAGATGACTATATTGCCGTTGTTGATTTGAGCACTAACTCAGTTACAAGTACAATTCCTGTTTCGGAAGGTCCTGAACAAGTTTTAGAAGAATCTGGTAAAATTTATGTATCTCATAAAGGTGGATATGGAGTTAATAATGTAATTTCTGTAATTAACATCTCTAATAATTTACTTGAAACAATCACGGTTAATGATGTACCAGATGAGATGTTTATAGATGAATCTGGAAATTTATTAGTATTGAGTTCTGGTGCTAATCAGTCTTGGTTAACTCCACCTGTAGAGACTGCAGCATCTATTACAAGAATTGATTTAAGTGATAACTCTATAATTTCTAATCTTGAATTTGCAACTGGAGAACATCCAGGTTTAATGACCTATGATGACGGTATTGCCTATTATATTTTAAACAACAAGGTATACACCTTAGAGGATAATGCTACAAGCTTGCCAACCTCACCTCTATTTGATATCACTACTGGATACGCTTATGGGTTATCTGTTAGAGATAATCAGCTATTTGTAACGGATGGAAACTTTACAGCTAATAGCACTTTACTAATTTATGATATATCTACAGGAACTGAAACCAATAGTTTTAGTGTTGCAATAGGTGCTTCAAAAATATATTTCAATGAATAGTCCGTTTATTTAAAATCACTATAGTTGATATAATAAAAAACCACCTTGTTTTACGGGGTGGTTTTTTAGTTATAAAGCTTTCCATAGTAGAAGCTGAACTTGTTTGAAATCATAATTCAAATAACTATTGTGATCTAGACCAGACTATATGGTTATAAACGATGTCCATTAGTTACTTTATTAAATAATACTTAGCGTTATCACCATACTTTCAGGATTTAAAATAATCCTTTTCAATTTAGTTCATTCTTAGAAATTGTTCTTGTTTAGTTTGCTTACTTCATATTAAAAAAAAGCGACCTGAATTTCAGGTCGCTATATTTTAAAACTTAATTTATTGTAGTTATTATTTGGTAATTATCGTTAACTCGTCGACAATATGCTTGGCGTTAGAGTATTTATCGATTAACCAAAGTACGTATCTTATATCTACATTGATAGTACGTTGTAAATCTTTATCGAATATAACATCTCCGGCCATGGCTTCAATATTTCCATCAAAAGCTAAACCGATTAGTTCCCCATTTCCATTAATAACTGGTGAGCCCGAATTTCCTCCAGTAATATCATTATCGGTTAAAAAGTTAACAGGCAATTGTCCACGTTCATTGGCATAACGACCGTAATCTTTCTTTTCATAAATATCTAACATACTTTGATCCAAGTCAAATTCACTATCATTAGGCTTGTATTTATTTATCATACCCTTTAATGTCGTGTAGTTATTTTGGTCAGCATCATTTCTCATATCTTTTGGCAACGCCCTTACTTTTCCGTAAGACAATCTTAAAGTAGAGTTGGCATCTGGATATTTTATATCACTTAATCCTGATTCGCGCAAACCTTTAACCAATAAACGAAACGATGCTTCAAAATCATTTTCAGGCTGTACTAAATTTTCAGGATTTTCCCTATACTTATCTAACAGTTGATTCGATAATTTAAGTAATGGATCACTTTCTAAAATCGCTTCGTTCGGGTATTCTAAAAACGCTAAGGCACCTTCTTTAGACGTAAATATGCTTAAATCGAAAATAGCCTTAGTATAAGCAGAAAAATCATTATTATTTTTATTGCCCACCTCAGCCACTAATTCAGGAAGTGAATAGTTAGATTTTGAAGCCAATAAACCTAATTGCTTAGCTAACACCTCTTCTTCTAACGGCAAATAAAAATCTTTATAAGAATCTTCTATAATAGCTTCTAATCGCGGTTTCATATTTTTGCGTTCCGCTGCGTCCGCACCAACGTACTGTTTAAAAGCTGAGCCAATTCTATAAGGTAATACCGCAAACTTACTAGAGCGTAATACTCCTAACAAATAATTGCCTTGTTTCGCCTTTTCATTGGTTAAGTTATAGTAATTATTAATGTTATCAATAACGTTTCCGTAAGTGGCTTTATTATCTTTTTTCTTGGCCCATTTTTCAAATTTATTTTCAATTTTGCGCTTCTTTTCTACTGTTTTGTGCTCATTTAAAGCTTCAATCATTCCAGCTCTATTTTTCCAATAGTTAGCAATACCTGCATAAGTAGATGCGTACATAAGATTTACGGATTCATCCTTATCCATATATTTCTTCATAACGTCCATACTCAGCTTAGACCCTTCAACCCATGCTGGATAAGCATAGTTTACGTTTTGTTCAACACCAGAAGCTGGCATCCAACGGTTAGTACGACCTGGATAACCCAATATCATAGCAAAATCATCTTCCTTTACTCCATCAATATTTACAGGTAAATGGTATTTCGCATCTAAAGGCACATTGTCTGTTGAATAGTCTGCTGGTTTTCCGTCTTTATCTGCATAAACTCTAAATAAAGAAAAATCACCTGTATGTCTAGGCCACTCCCAATTATCTGTATCTCCACCAAATTTACCAACGTTTTCTGGTGGCGTTCCTACTAAACGTACATCGTTGTAATCTTCATAAATAAAGTAATAAAACTCATTACCTTGATAGAATGAACGTACAGAAACCGTATATTTTCCACCTTCGTTATTTTCTTGTTCAATTTTAGCGATTTCCTTATTAAGTGCTGCTTCACGCTCTTTTTCGCTCATGCTATCATTAACTTGTGCTAACATACGCTTAGAAACGTCATCCATTCTCACAAAAAAGCGAACATATAAGCTTTCTGGCTTTAACTCTTCTGCCATAGATCCTGCCCAAAATCCATTTTTTAAATGATTTTGTTCTGCAGTGGATAATTCTGCAATGGCACTGTATCCACAGTGATGATTGGTTAATACTAAGCCACTATCTGAAACAATACTTGCCGTACAGCCTCCATTAAATTGTACAATAGCATCTTTTAAGCTCTGATTGTTGACACTATAGATTTCTTCGGGTGTTAATTGTAAACCCATTTTTTGCATATCGCGATGGTTTAACCGCTCAATATGCATTAAAAACCACATGCCTTCATCAGCCATCGCTGAGGAAAATGACATGATAAAAGCAATAATTGTTAGGGAAATTTTCTTCATGTTTTGTTGTTTTAATTATAGGCATAAAAATACTGAAATTTATGATGTTTTTAAATCTGTGAATACAATAAATAAAGAATTTTAATCTTATCTCTTTTAATTATAATTTTGAGATAAAACGGCTAAAATTATCTGATTCAGGTTAACAAATTATCTAAATGAGCACTATACCGAAGCAGTTCTTAATTATTTTTAGTTTCCACTAAATAATTCCACTTTGAAGATAGAAGACTTAGTAGAGCAATTTCAAAATAAAGATGAAAAAGCTTTTAAAAAATTATATGAAATGTACGCTGTCAGTATTAGAGGTGTTATTTTCAATATTGTAAAAAATAATGCTATTACTGACGAACTCTTACAAGATACTTTTATTAAAGCTTGGCAAAATGCCGCATCCTATTCTTCTAAAAAAGGACGTTTTTTTACATGGATATTAAATATAGCACGTAACTCCGCTATTGATACCGTAAGATCTAAGTCTTTTAAAAAAGCTAAAAACAATTTGAATTCAGACGCGTACGAACATTTGCTTACTCATACTTATGATTTAGATCAAAGCACAGACGCTATCGGGATTAAAAAATTTCTACCTAAAATATCTGCTAAACGCTGTGAAATTATAGAACTACTTTTTATAAAAGGTTATACGCAAAAAGAAGTCTCTCAACATTTGAAAATATCGATAAGCACAGTAAAAACTAGAAAACGAAACGGTATAAAATCTTTACGTTTATTAGTTCTATAATATTTTACGTTTCTAATTTATATTATGCCATGATAGTTTATGAAACGCTTCATTGCATTTATCAATTCTGCTCTACTTATATTTTTTTCTTCATCTTACAAAAAAAACACCCACTCTTTCGAGTAGGTGCCTTCCCTAACAAAAAAACTCAAAAAACATCATGAATAACTCATGATTCGACTAACCTTAATCAAGGGTTAATCTTTTTTGTTAGTCACCAATCAACAAACTTAATCTGCTTCCCCACAAACTAAGGGTTGAAAGCTTTTATAATCTTAAAATTTATAACTTATTGTTCCTTTTAAAAAGAACGGTGTCCCCGGCGTAAAATGAATCTCTTCTACCGATTGCGCTTCATTTTGCAAACGCGATTCTGTAGCGAATTGAGTTTCGTTCCATTCGACATCAAACAAGTTTTCAATAGCCAAACCAAGTGTAATATTTTTCATACTATAGTTGATATTAAAATCTGTTACCATATATCCTTCTGCAACAATTGAATTATCTTCGTTTGCAGCTCTATCATCTAAATATCGAAAGCGCAGACCACCCGAAAATCCGTTGAGATCATCAAACGACAACCCACCAGTTAAGGTAAAATCTGGTGCTAATGGAATGTCGTTCTCACCGTCTGGCTCATCAATACTTCTCGCATTAGTTACTGTGGCATCAGTATCTAAAAATAACCAATCGGTCATTTGATAACGTAAACCAAAATCCCATCCATAACGTCTTGTTTTTCCACTTGGTTCAACAACCCCGGCATCACCAACATAGACAAACTCTTGTTCTAAAAATAAATACCAAAGTGCCGTATTCACTATAAGTTTTGGAAAAGGTTTCCAAACGGTTCCTAAATCTGCGCCGTATGAGCGTGGCAAAATGTCTTCGCCACCGTTGGCTACCACGACTCTAGTGTCGTTGGAATGAAATCCTAGACCAGATTTTAAATATAATTGTAAATTGTCTTGAGCATTGAAAAAGAAATTCAACTTAGGACTTACAATCGTTTTGGTTTCAGATAATGTTTCATATTCTGTTTGGAGCGCATCATTGTACAAAAACTTAAAATAATCTAATCGTAAAGCTGGTGCTATTTTTAGTTTTCCAAATTCAAACTCCGCATTTACAAAAGCATCAATGTTAGTTTGATTGATATCTCCGAGTTGAATACTTTCTAATGTTGTGCTTCGATTTAAAGTCCGTGATAATTCCACATCATCAGAAATATCGTGTCTTATACCTAAACCAGAGGTTAGAACCAATTCTGTATTTCCTAAGAATTTAGTATGCGAGATAGCGGCGTTAGCCCCAAAAATATTACGGTCCTCTTTTTGAAAAATTTGATCACCATTTACAGGATCTTCTAGAAAGAACGTAAAATTTGAATACAGCTCAAAGGCATAATGTGAATAAAAAGCATTAGAACTTAATTTGGTGTTATCATCGATATATTTATCGAATGTAACATTAAGATTAGTTCGTTCGGTTTCTCCACCTTCAGTATCGTCGATGGCACCAAACCTGGAAATGTTTCCATTATCAACTTCACGCTGTGGAATTTGACCAGAAGCATCCCAACGACTTGTAAAATGTGACGCTGTTAAAGTCAATTTATCGTTCTCGGGCGAAAACATTACATATTTTCCAAAGAGATTTAAACGGTTGAAATTCTGCGGAGATTTATACGGGCCATCGGTGCCAATATATTCCATGGCAACGTAAGCATTTTGGTTTTTTGTGTTTTCCATAAGATTGAACAACCCAACCGTTCTCAACGTATTAAACTGACCTGCCGACAATGAAATTTCATTTTGTTTTAAATAGTCCTTTGTTTTAAAATTGACATAACCTGCGGTATTAAAATCACCTTCTTGGGCATAATAACCGCCTTTGTCAAAATCGATTTTGTTAACGGTTTCTGGAATTACAAAATGCAAATCACTATAGCCTTGACCATGTGCATGAGAAACCATATTTACGGGCATACCATCGACTGAAAGCGAAATATCCGTTCCGTGATCGATATCGAATCCACGCAAAAATATTTGCTCAGCTTTACCTCCACCTGCATGCTGACCAATAAATAAACCAGGTACTTTTCGTAATACCTCTTGTGAGGAATTTACCGGAGTTATATTTAAATCTAATCTTGAAATGGTATTAACCGTATTCATTTCTTCTTTGATAACCATCTCATCTAACTGAAAGGTTTTTTCTTCAAGAACAATTCTAAAATTCTCTGTTACTTCGAGTTTTACAAGTTTTCTTTTGTAACCTAATAAACCAATTCTTATTGAATCCCCTAGGCTCGTGTTAGTCAACACAAACACTCCGTTTTCTGCGGTATGTGCATGACTTTCTGTTGTTTCATTATATACGTATGCAGCTTCTAAAGGTTGATTGAGTTCATTAACTACTAACCCTTTCAGGTTTTGGGCCGTGACCAAAGTCGAAAAACAACTAAACAATAACAGTGCTAAAATTTGCTTTATCATCATTATAGTTGTTTAATTTTAGATTTCATTAAAGGTCCTAATTCATAAAGACTAGCAATTAATTCTTTCTTTATTGGTGTTACCTTATCGGTTTTTCCTGCTGCTTTATAAATTTCTGCTACATGATATAAAACCGCGGGCTCAAATGTTTTACCATCTACATACTCTTCAATAATTTCATTAGCTTTTTTAACATTGCCTTGTTTAAAATAACTCCAAGCTAACATATCGTAAGATTGCGGGGTTGGTCTATTTTCTACTTCAGTCTTGGCAATTTCTAAAGCCATATCTGGTTGTGAAAATTCATCTGCATAAAGCGCTACATCATAAGCATTATACATTTCACCGTAATGCTTATTATTTAAAGCCATTTGGTAATTCTTAATGGCATCAGATTTCAACGTTTCATTGTTTTGAAATTCAGCAATTTCAGCTTTTAATAAATCGTAATCTGGTGCGTTGTAATAAGTAGTAACATGATTTAATATATTTAAAGCTTCCTCTGAATTGTTCTCATGTGAATACACAATCCATGCAATTCCTTTTTTAGCATAGGCATCATTAGGATCTAATTCTAATGCTTTTAGAAAATAGTTATATGATTTTTCGATCTCACCAGCATGACCATAGAAGTCGGCAATGTTTGTGTAAGACCATTGTTTTAAATATTTCTGATTAGAGGATTCTGCAATTGTCATGGCTTTTTCCATGTTTTCAATCGCTTTTTCTAAATTTCCGTTGTGATCTTCCCATTTTGCTAGACGTATTAAATAATCAAAATCGGAATTATTTTTAATCTCTTTTAAATAGGCTTCTGCATAAATGTAATTTCCCAATTCTAAATGTACATCGAAAAGCATCTTTTTCGTTGTATTTAGCTTATCGCCATTTGTTTCAGCTATTTTTAGAAGTTTTAAAGCCTCTTGAAAACGGTGTTGTGAAATATAGTTTGTAGCTAATGTTTTTAATACCGCCGAATTCTTATAATTTGAAATTTTATTAGATTCTAATAAATCATTTTCAGCTTTAATAAGATAATCAATATTACCTGTGGCATCAAATACTTTTGTATATCCACCAGCGCGTGCTGAAAGAACAGAGAACTGATCTAATTCAGGATTAATTTTATTATTCCAAAATTGTGCTGTTGCGAAAAGCGCTGTGCTATCTATTTTGGTGGTTAAATATTGATTGTAATCGTTTTTGTTTGTGACTTTTTTAGGCTTATCAGTACAATTGAATATAAATACCAATAAAAGAAGGGGAAAGGTTGTTTTAAGTGTCATGATTAAAAGGTTTTTTTGAGTTTTTTTTTGTTTTAAAATAATTCTGAAGTAAAGTCAATAGACCTTACTTCAGAATTTAAAGTTATTCCTATTTTACATATGAGGAGACGCTAAGTAAGGGAATGATGTTAAAAATGGTTTATCGTTACCATCTACATTGTCAGATACTAATCCAGGAACTTCTGGGTTACTTAATCCTTCTTCACCACCAAATATCAATATCAATTCTACATCTATAACATCGTCAGCTAAAGTTCTACCTGTTAAGGTTGCACCAGAAGCTGGATTAAAGAATGTGGTTTCACCATCTAAGGATACCGTAAGTACATCGGTAGCCAAAACCCCTGCAAATGCTTCAGCAGTAAATCCTAGTGCATTAGCATCCGTTGGATTTGCAGGGTCATAAGCAGGACTTAAAGCTTCGAGTTTAGCCTGAAATGGTTCGGCAAACATCGCTCCCATGTTTGAAGGCACCGTAGTATTAAAAGCATCTTTCATACCATCATTAACTAAAACGGTATTAATAGCAGGTCTAGCCATTTGGTCTTGTTGAATATACGTTCCTGAAAAATCTGGTCCGTCAGGGATGTTTATACTATCATCGTCATCGCTACAATTAAAAGCAGTCATTGACGCTAAAATTGCTACTGCGAATATTTTTATATTATTTATTTTCATGAGTTCTATTTTTAATTATTGTTATTGTCTCATGTTACATCTTATAGTATTCTATCATTAAATGAATATTAATGATCAAGATGTTTCATGATTTTTAATTTTTTGAGATTATTGTTTTCTTTTCGTTTCTACCCAAGTATTAATATTACCTGAACCGCCTATCATAGATTTTGGCACCTCTACAACTACAGACAATACGTTAGTACCTGCAAATTTATCTATACCAGGATCATTGAATGAAGACGCAGAATTATCTGGGTCTAAAATAGAGTTGAATTGATCAAAATCAAAAAAGAAAGGATCATCTCTTGGACCTGCAAAAAAGGTCATGTTGTTAGCCGTTGCTGTAATTGCATTTTCACCATATTGCGTAATATCTACCACACCTTGAATTGACGAAGTCGTACCTATACTACTCGATAAATCTGTACTATTTGTAGCATAAGGTCCAAAAAAGTACATTCTACCATCTCTAGGAATCGCTTGGATAACTAAGTCTTGAACGGCATCCTCATCCGTATCGATATTAATTTCAATAAGAACATTTTCATCAAATGACGCACTACCCGTATCACCAGGCAATAGAAGCCCTTGCACATTAGCCACAAACGCTATGTTAGAATTGTCTTCACCACTAAAGGCATAAAAGTCCGTAATATCACTTGTTCCACCTGTTACTGCAGGCGCATCAATATGATCGGCTGCAATGGCAACAAACGTAGCAATACATACTATTGCTGTTGCGATTAAAATTTTTGTTTTTTTCATAATTTTTGAGATTTTTGTTAATTAATTTGTGTCTCTGTTCTACCTACGAAAAAAAGAAAGGTGCGGTTTTGTTAAGCTTTTGTTAATGAAATAAATTCATGATTTATTGCTATAAAAATTTAACTTTGTAGCGTTAAAATTAGCGTTATGAATCCATCAGCTCATGGCTGGATAAAAAAATTACTAACTCAAGTTTCTGAAACAAAGTATTCTGAGACCGAAAACGCCGAGTTTTATAATCGCTTAAAACATGCTGGATTTATATATGGAAGTAATATTAAAGTTGTATTAGACATTGTTAAACCCTTTGATTTTACTGAAGAAGAGCGCTGTAAAATTAATCTATTACTAACTTATTATTTCATTTTTATAAAGGAAAATACGAAAGAAGATTTTTTAGATAGTTTAATTCGATATTACAAATCTATAGATGATAAAAAGCGATCCTTTTTTGAAGAATTATTTGGCAATAAAAAACCCGATAATTTATTAGAACAAGTTATTCATAAACGTATTCATATTGATGATAACTTTATTTCAAAAAGCTTTAATTATTTTTTAATAAATGCGCTGTTGTTTGTTGATGTTTTAGGTTATCATCGTTTTCTTAAAGATGAAAACAATATAAAAACTTATGTAAACCGATTAGAATCTGCGTTAGAAACTATAGTATTCTCCGTAATAGACCAAAAGTCTGAAAAAACCGAATACGACGAAAACCTCATTAAACTATTTGAAGATTCTATAAGACATAAAAATTCTAAGCTACCGTCTTATGATGAAGCTGTCGCCTTTATAAGTGCTCCATTAGAGAAATTATATGTTATTGATTTGGTGTGTATGGCCTCTTGGACGGATAAATTAATTGATACTGAAGAACGTGAATTTTTGGTGCGCTTAAAGAATGATCTGTCTCTTAATAGCGAAATTGTCGCTCAATCCGTTAATGATATCAATTTGTTTTATGACGAACACAAAGAACAAGTAGCTTTTTTAAGTTCTAAAAATTTAGCGCAAAGTTTTTATAATAATAGCAGTAAAGTTGTTTCTAAACTAATAACGCGTAACAGCAAAAGGTTAATAACAGAATTATCTGAAAGTAAAGAAGCAATGACACTTTTAGCACAATCTACAACACGGCAACTTACAGACGAAGAACAAAAGAAAATTCAATCGCAATTAATGGATATTTTTAAATCCATTCCGAGTTTAGCTATTTTTTTGTTACCAGGAGGCATGTTATTATTGCCTTTGTTTGTGAAATTTATTCCTAAATTACTACCTTCTGCTTTTGATGAAAACAGAATTGACATCAAGAAAAAAAGCTAAATTGCCATTCGGGAATCTTGTCGAAAACAATTAGTTAAATAATGCATTACAACTTACAATTTCTGATAATAGCATAATGGCTAAGAAGAAAATTTGACTAAAATTCAATATAATGTTTGCTTGATTTATTTAAAGGACTAAACCAAAATATTTTATAATTATATAGTTCTTATTTAGTGAATTTCATTACAATTTAAAGACGACTAAGATAGATTTATTCATTTAATAAATTATCCACAACTGTTTCAAAATCCTTTTTAAACTCACTATATTTTTCTCCTGTAGCCGGACCGTTAAATCCTGTATGAATCTTACGTACCTTACCGGTTTTATCAATAAAAATTGAAGTAGGATAAGACAATACTCTATTTAACATCGGTAATTTTTCTTGAGCTTTTTCCTTATCTGAAGTTCCGTATTGTGCTAAGAGTATTGGGTAGTCTATATTTAATCTTTTACGTAATCTAGAAATACTATTAAACGCCTTTTCCTCAGTTTTAGCATACTCAAAAGCTAAAGCTACAATTTCAAAATTTTTATCTTTATTATCTTTATAAAAATTGGTGTAATATTTACTTTCGTCTAAGCAGTTTGGGCACCAAGTTCCCATAATTTGCACTATAACTACCTTGTTTTTAAAACGGTCATCGCTTAACGAAATCATATTTCCATGCACATCGGGGAACGAAAATTCCAATTTATCATAACCTTCTTTTATAAACGTAAGTTCGTCGGCATTGGGTAATTCATAAGATTCATTGCGTTTAGCTACAAAAGGTTCTTTCCAATGATTGCCAGAATAAAAGGAACCTTCCATGGTAGAATCGGATACTTTTGCCGTAAATAAAAACGCATGTGCTCCATCGAAAGTGGATAGCTTCATAATGTCACCATCCATTACTCCTTCAAGATAACGGTAATCACCTGTGGTGGTTCTAAATGTGCCAGTAACCTTAGATCCTTCTTGTTTAAAAATGCCTTTGGCAATATATTGGTCATCAGCAATACCTTCACTAAAAACAGTTTCCCAAATTCCAGAAACCGTTTGTTGGGGCTTCGCTTTTATTTCAAAACGATTACTTTTATTATATTCAGCAGAAAAGGGCACTACTCTATCTAAACTTTCTTTTATAAAGCTCCCATTAAGATTATTACCATCAAACGCAGCAGCGATATAACCTTCAAATACTGGAGCTTTTATAAATACAGAATCGTTTCGGTAACTTATCTCATCTACCGCAATCGTTTCTTCGGCGTTATAAATTTTTATTTCGTTTGGTGAGGTCACTTCAAAAATAAACGGTAACTCTTCTTGGTCTTGAACGTCTATAACAGCTCTATATTTTCCAATTTTAAGTTGTTGTGACTTGGTGTCTCGCTTATTATTTTCTTTACAAGAGCAAATAGATAATAGAACTAGACTTAAAATAATATATCGCATACAGTGTTTAGGCTTAAAAATTTATCAAAATTCGACAATTAGATTTATTTATCATTAATAAAAATTAAAATATAAATTTGTGTATTTTCAAGTCGCATGGAAATCAACAGGTTAGCAAAATGCTTTTGCATTACTGCATATTGAGCAGAGCGAACGTAGATATAACATGAAAGGAAGTTAATTGAAATTATTTCAATATTTAATTCCGTATTAAAAATTATCATTTCCTGTTTTTATAGGAATTAACTATTACTATCTTTGCACCTCGATTAAATTGACACATGAAAATATCAT
The DNA here is from genome assembly GCF_030407435.1 of Winogradskyella bathintestinalis. Taxonomy (GTDB): domain Bacteria; phylum Bacteroidota; class Bacteroidia; order Flavobacteriales; family Flavobacteriaceae; genus Winogradskyella; species Winogradskyella bathintestinalis. The sequence continues at coordinate 44,733 of NZ_JASDDK010000003.1, read as the reverse complement.
ACAACTGGCTTAAACAGTTTATAAATACGGATTGGGACGCCGAGAAAACAGGCGAATTATTAACTGATCTCGGATTGGAAATAGAAGGCATTGAAACTTACGAATCTGTTAAAGGAGGTTTAAAAGGGATCGTTATTGGAGAGGTTTTAACCTGCCAACAGCATCCTAATGCCGACCGTTTAAAAATAACCACCGTAAATATTGGTGGAGATAAACCTCTACAAATAGTATGTGGTGCTCCAAATGTCGCCGCTGGGCAAAAAGTACCCGTAGCCACTATAGGCACTACACTATATACCGCCGAAGGTGAAGCTTGGAAAATTAAAAAAGGAAAGATTAGAGGAGAAGAAAGCCATGGAATGATTTGTGCTGAAGATGAATTAGGACTTGGAGAATCGCACGATGGTATTATGGTTTTAGATGCCGATACTAAAGTGGGCACATTGGCTTCTGAGCTCTTTAAAATTGAAAACGACGACGTTTTTGAAATAGGCTTAACACCAAATAGAGCCGATGCGATGAGTCATTATGGGGTGGCGCGAGATTTGAAAGCTGGCCTTCTACAGAAAGAAATTTCTTTAGAACTTATTACACCTTCAGTGAGTTCATATCATGTAGATGCTAGAGCACTTAAAATAGACGTTGATGTAAAAGATTACGAAAAAGCTCCACGGTATTGTGGCGTTACTATTTCTGGTTTAAAAGTAGAAACCTCTCCGGCATGGTTGCAACATCGTTTAAAATCAATAGGGTTATCGCCAATTAACAACCTGGTTGATATTACCAATTATGTGTTGCACGAGTTAGGACAACCCTTGCATGCTTTTGATGCTGATAAAATTACAGAGCGAAAAATTATTGTCAAAACCTGTGAAGCTGGCACAAAATTCACCACTTTAGATGGTGTTGAGCGCGAATTACATGAAGAGGATTTAATGATTTGTGATGCCAACAAACCTATGTGTATCGCTGGTGTTTTTGGGGGCATTGATTCTGGTGTTACAGAACATACAACCCGAATTTTCTTAGAGAGTGCATATTTCAATCCTGTTAGTGTAAGAAAAACAGCGAAACGACATGGTTTAAATACCGATTCATCTTTTCGATTTGAAAGAGGTATTGATCCTAACCTTACTGAATATGCATTAAAACGAGCTGCTTTATTAATTTTAGAAATTGCCGGCGGAGAAATTACTAGCGACATTGTTGATGCCTACCCTAAGAAAATTAAAGACTTTGAGGTTAGATTGAGTTTTGACAATGCCAAAAAATTAATTGGTGAAGAAATTCCGAAAGAAACCATAAAGAGTATACTTTCTTCTTTAGATATTAAAGTTAATAACGTTACTGAAACAGGCTTAGGCTTAACCGTGCCTGCATATAGAAATGATGTACAGCGCGAAGCTGATATTATTGAAGAAATCCTTAGGGTTTACGGCTATAACAATATAGCAACAACGACCAAGTTGAATGCTTCCATATCAAATTCGTCTCGTTTTGAAGATTATAAACTTCAGAATATAATTGGAAATCAATTGGCTTCTCAAGGATTCTTTGAAATTATGTCAAATTCTTTGACAACCCCAAAATATGTGGAGTTAAGTGAAGACTTAAATGCTGACCATAATGTAAAAATGCTAAATCCGTTGAGTAACGATTTAGAAGTGATGCGCCAATCATTGTTGTTCTCTGGTTTAGAAGCTGTAGCTCATAACATTAATAGAAAACGTGACGATTTAAAATTATTTGAATTCGGAAAAACATATCATCAATATTCAGAAACAAGAGAGGAATACAAACACTTATCTCTATTTGTTACAGGAAATAAAACTGAAGAGCGCTGGAATGCTGCGGCAAGTCCGAGTGATTTCTTTTACTTGAAAGGCTCGGTAGAAGTAATTTTAGAACGGTTGGGTTTAACAAAGCTGAAATCGGCACCAATAAAATCTGACGTTTTTAGTGAAGGTATGAGTTTTTCTATTGGAAAGAAAAAAATGGTGGACTTTGGTCTGGTTAAAAAATCAGTTTTAAAACACTTTGGCATAAACCAAAACGTATTATTTGCTGATTTTAATTGGAATAATGTTATAGAGATGGCACAACATAATAAAATTAAGTTTAAAGCGATTCCGAAGTATCCGGAGGTTAAACGTGATTTTGCTTTACTGCTCGATAATCATGTAACTTTTGAAGAAATTCATACTATTGCCAAACAAACTGAAAAGCAATTGCTTAAAAATGTAAATCTATTTGACGTTTACGAAGGTAAAAACCTACCATCTGGGAAGAAGAGTTACGCAGTAAGTTTCATATTACAAGATGACAACAAAACACTTAACGATAAACAAATCGATAAAATAATGTCTAAACTTCAAGCAAATTTTGAAAGTAAACTAGGTGCTGAATTACGTTAGGATTTAGAGATTAATATATTATTATAGAGCCTTTAATAAGAACTTTAAAGGCTTTTTTATTTTTTAGCTAAGCATCAATTAAATGCTTATATTTTTCTTTTTTTTGGGTTTAAATCTAAGCCTAACTTTTTCAAACTTCAATTCAATATAAGAGACTAGTGCATAGAAGAATATAGCAGCTCCAGACATTTCTAAAAATTCTTCAAAACTATACATTAGTGCGTAGTTTAAGGTTTTTTCTCCATGTGTTTCAGCATGCATACCACCCAACATTTCCATACCAACTGCACCAAAAACAAAGATACTCCCAGCTAAGATAAATAGCTTTGAAATAACCTTTGGTAAACGCATTAGGAATTTAAAATAGGCAATTCCTACAATAATAACAATGATGATGTATGGTATAAACCATGCAAAATAGAGCAATCCAGAAGTATTAAAAAGTGCTTCCATTGGTGCTCTTAATTGCTCATGGATCTGTATCATTTCGTCTAAAGAGATAAAAATAAACATCGCGGATAAGCCAATCCAATGCCAAAATTTGTCGCCTATTGCTCTACAGCCATAAGCAATAACAGCTAGCAAAATAGCATCACCCAACAACACTAATGCAGAAAAATAGGTTGGTAAATTAGCTTCTAGATTCACATTTAAGAATTTAACAAGAAGTCTTGTTACCTTATCTCCCATACCCAATGTAGTAAAAAGCAAGTAAATGGAAAATAGATTTCCTAAACTTAATAATACTATAGCAATGAACAAATTGCGAAGAACCTTAGATTTTCGTACTTTAAATTTCACTGAAAGAAAAATTTATAAACCAGATAAATAGGGAATTTATCTAAGGAGTAATGCGGTTTAGATTAATAGCTTAAATACCTAATATAAAAATTTTAGCTAATTATAATCAATATGTTATGTGAACAGCTTATAACTCCGATTAATGACCTATAATTAGTCTAAGCGATAATCAGACTATTAACAAACCATCAGTTATGGCAAAAATTCTAAATAATATACTTTCTTTCTTACTAATACACTCGAAAGTTGTTATTTTTAACATTAACTAAAAATTTATAGATCATGGCACATATTACACTAGGAGGAGATCCTATAGAAACTATAGGAACACTACCATCCGTTGGAAGCAAAGCTCCAAGTTTTAAAATTACTGCAACTGACTTATCAAGTAAATCCTTAGAAGATTATAAAGGAAGTAGATTGATATTAAATATCTTTCCGAGTATTGATACAGGCACTTGTGCCAAATCAGTAAGAACGTTCAATGAAAAAGCAACCCAGTTAGAGAACACTAAAGTGCTATGTATTTCAAAAGACCTACCATTTGCATTAAATCGATTTTGTGGTGCAGAAGGTTTAGACAATGTAGAAAGTCTTTCGGATTTTAAAACAGGTGGTTTTGGCAAAGATTACGGTATAACTATTAAAAATGGACCGTTAGAAACATTGTTATCTCGCTGTATTGTGGTTACAGATAAAGATGGTACCATCTTACATACGGAACAAGTTTCAGAAATTAAGGATGAACCTAATTATGAAGCTGCATTAGACGCTTTAAAATAAGTTAATGCAAAAAAAAGAATCGTTCTTTATTAACAGACTTAAAAGTATAGGTTTTGCTTTTAAAGGTATGCTAATACTTATTAAAACTGAAGCCAGCATACAGGTGCAATTGTTTATAACAATTGTAGTAACTTTTGCTGGCTTTTATTTTGAAATTTCACGAACAGAATGGTTAATCCAAATAACAATTATTGGTTTAGTAATTAGTATTGAAGGCATGAATACAGCTGTGGAATACATCGCCGATTTTGTCCATCCTGAGTATCATAAAAAAATCGGTTTAATAAAAGATGTTGCCGCTGGTGCCGTTTTTATTGCATCAATTATTGCGGTTATCATTGCTGGTATTATCTATATTCCAAAATTCAACTAACTTTATCGAGTAAGATTATTCAAAGTAAATAACAAGAATAAATCCGCGTTTCTATACCAAAACAACTAGGATAAACGTTACTAATTTGTATTTTTGTCGAATCCTGTTTTTACCATATTTTACAAAAAATATAATGAAGCAATTTATACTATTATTTATGCTTTCTGTATTCGTTTTCTCTTGTAATGAACAAGTAAAACCAGTTAAACATATTTTTAAAATGCATGGGCATTTAGGTAATTTTGATATTAATAACACCGAAGATTACAACAAAGCTAAAGCTTTCGTTTTAGGTAAATTTGATTATAAAGTGCATTCGAAATTTATAAAGGTAGAATCTAAGTATTCTGAAAAAACGTTGTATTTAGATAATGACGTCTACACCGCTTTTTTAAAAATGCACGAAGCCGCGAAGAAAGATGGTATTTCTCTTTCAATAATTTCTGGCACCCGGAATTTTGAAGAACAGAAAGTCATTTGGGAACGCAAATGGAATTCCTACAATAATCTAGACCCTAACTTGCGCGCTCAAAAGATTTTGGAGTATAGTTCAATGCCATTAACATCAAGGCATCATTGGGGTACAGACATGGATTTAAATAGTTTAAACAATTCGTATTTTAGCAAAGGAAGAGGAAAGCTAGAATATGATTGGTTAACAAGTAACGCTAGTACATTTGGCTTTTATCAAACTTATACTAGTAAAGATAATGGGAGAACAGGTTATAATTTAGAAAAATGGCATTGGTCTTATTTACCTTTGGCTAGTCAGTATTTAAAGTTTTATAATCATAATATCAATTACGAAGATATTAATGGTTTTAAGGGCGATACGTTAGCAGTACCGAATAAAATGATCTCTAATTACGTAAATGGTTTATCAGAAAAAGCATTAGAGTACAATTAATTATAATTGAGACTTCCACTTCTGTGGGATAAATATGGCAAAAAAAACAACAAAAAAGAAAACTACTTCTAAGGCGAAGCCTAAAACAAAAGCGAAGTCAAACGTTAAGGCGAAAATAAAAAGGCCTTCGTTCAAACTTTCTAACCAACAAAAACTGATTTTTGGTAGTTTCCTAATTATAATTGGTGTGCTACTTTTCATTTCATTTTTGTCTTTTGTTTTTACAGGCAAAGAAGACCAAAGTGTACTCAGCAACTTTCCCGAACGTACGGATCAATATAAGAATTGGGCAAGTCAATTAGGGGCTTGGGTTAGTGAATTTTTTATAACTAAAGGCTTTGGACTGCCGTCATTTATCTTTGCAGGTTTATTATTTCTATCAGGAGTTTATGTAACCTTGAATTTAAATAAAGTTAAGCTCAGAAAACATTGGATTTGGGGAACACTCATTGTTATTTGGCTATCAATTTTATTTGGTTTCTTTACTCATAAATACGATGTATTGGGTGGAACTATTGGCTTTGAAATGAATCAATTTTTTCAAGACTACTCTGGTAAAGCAGGTACCATACTTCTCTTATTATTTGGACTTATCGCTTATTTAGCGATTCGGTTTAAAGTTACAGGAGACACTATTGTCAATAGCTTTAAACGTGCGAAAAAATCAATTAAAGAAGACTTACAAGCTGAAAATACAACTAACGAACCAGTTGTAACTTTTGATAATAGTTTAACCGATGAAGCCGAAGCCATAAAATCTGCTTTCGAAATTCCATTGGAAAACAAAGAACCCACCATCAGTAATCATTCTAAACCAAACCCAAAGAAAGAGGTTGTAGCTGAAGAGCTAACGATGGAGGTTACTGAGAAGCCAAAAGAAGAGACCGTTGATACTCCAGAACTTACCATGGAAGTTGATACGGTTGAAGAAGAAAAATCTGAATCGGATAATTTAGCCGATAAACTGGTTGAAGACTTTGGCCATTTCGATCCCACTTTAGAACTCGGAAAATATCAATTCCCAACCTTAGACTTATTAAAAAAATATCATAATGAAGGGATTTCGATAGATCAAGAAGAACTTGAGGAAAATAAGAATAGAATTGTAGAAACGCTCAGCAATTATAAGATTGGTATTACGAGTATTAAGGCCACAATAGGACCGACGGTAACATTATACGAAATTGTCCCAGATGCTGGCATTCGTATATCAAAAATTAAAAATTTAGAAGATGATATCGCTCTATCTCTTGCTGCTTTAGGAATAAGAATTATTGCTCCTATTCCAGGTAAAGGAACCATCGGTATTGAAGTGCCTAATAAAAACTCTACCATCGTTTCAATGCGCTCGGTTATTGCTTCTCAAAAATTTCAAAAATCAGATATGCAATTGCCCATCGCTTTTGGTAAAACTATTAGCAACGAAACCTTTGTGGTCGATTTAGCAAAAATGCCTCATATGCTTATGGCAGGAGCTACTGGGCAAGGTAAATCTGTAGGGCTAAATGCTGTTTTAACCTCGTTATTATATAAAAAGCATCCTGCTGAAGTAAAATTTGTATTAGTAGATCCTAAAAAAGTAGAATTAACATTATTCAATAAAATTGAACGTCACTATTTGGCTAAACTTCCAGATAGTGAAGACGCTATTATCACAGATAACACCAAGGTAATCAACACCTTGAATTCGCTATGTATTGAAATGGATAACCGGTATGAAATGCTAAAAAATGCATTTTGTAGAAATATTGCAGAGTACAATGCTAAGTTTAAAGCCCGAAAGTTAAATCCTAATGATGGTCATGCATTTTTACCATATATTGTTTTAGTGGTCGATGAATTTGCCGATCTAATTATGACTGCCGGAAAAGAGGTTGAAACGCCAATCGCCAGATTAGCACAATTGGCACGTGCTATTGGTATACACTTAATTATAGCAACACAACGACCGTCCGTTAATGTAATAACAGGTATTATTAAAGCAAATTTCCCGGCACGTATTGCTTTTAGAGTTACTAGTAAAATTGATTCACGAACTATTTTAGATGGTTCTGGTGCAGATCAATTAATTGGTCGCGGTGATATGTTATACACTCAAGGAAATGAACTTATTAGAATTCAATGTGCTTTTGTAGACACGCCAGAAGTTGAAAAAATAACAGAATTCATTGGCTCTCAAAAAGCATATCCAGATGCACATTTATTACCGGAATATGTGGGTGAAGAAGGTGGCACAAATCTTGATATAGATATATCCGACAGAGATAAATTATTTAGAGATGCCGCAGAACTTATTGTTACGGCGCAACAAGGCTCAGCATCTTTATTACAACGTAAACTAAAATTAGGCTACAATAGAGCTGGTAGAATTATTGATCAATTAGAAGCCGCCGGCATTGTCGGTAATTTTGAAGGTAGTAAAGCAAGACAAGTTTTAGTCCCTGACTTAGCGTCTTTAGATCAATTGTTAGATAATGAGTAGCAAAATGAAGAATTAAGAATTAAATAAAAATATAATTTTTGAAATAAATAAAACAATGAAAAATTTAATTATAATAGCATTTATCACCTTAGGATTTACAGCATTTGGACAAAATGATAAGAAAGCAGAGTCTTTATTAAACGAGGTCAGTACTAAAATAAAAAGTTACAAAAATATAAGTTTAGATTTTAAATACGAGTTAAATAATGTAAGCGAAAATATTAAGCAAGAAACGCGAGGTGATGTGGTTATTGAAGGCGAGAAATATAAACTCAATATTTTAGGAGTTACGCGGATTTACGATGGTAAAACGCTATATACTATTAGTCCAGAAGATGAAGAAGTTACCATTTCTTCAAACAATACAGAAGATGAAAGTACTATAACTCCTAGCCAAATGCTATCGTTTTATGAAGATGGTTATTCATATAAAATGGATATTGTTCAAACTGTAAAAGGGCGAAAAATTCAATATGTGAAATTAATTCCGATCGACACTAATTCTGAAATTAAACATGTTTTATTAGGTATAGATGCTACCACAAAGCACATATATAACTTAATTGAAGTTGGAAAAAACGGCACTAAAACAACATTAACTGTTAATTCTTTTCAAACCGACGAACCTATTTCAAAAACCTTATTTACATTTGACAAAAGTAAATACAGCGATTACTTTATCAATAAAATTGATTAATTAAGATATTATTGATTTACTTAACTTGCTTTAGAGCCAAACCTTAACCGCGTGAAAATTTTAGATAGGTACATACTTATCACATTCTTAAGAACGTTTTTTAGCGTCTTTATTATATTTATGTTTATCTTTATTTTACAAGGAGTCTGGCTATACATTGCTGAACTTGCTGGTAAAGATTTAGATATAACTGTAACGGCAAAATTTATTTTGTACTATATGCCAAAGCTCATTCCTTTGGTGGTACCACTTACGGTTTTATTATCTTCCATTATGGTTTTTGGTAATTTTGCCGAAAATTATGAGTTCGCTGCCATGAAATCTACAGGGATTTCCTTGCAACGTGCCATGCGAAGTTTAAGTGTGTTTATAGTAGCGCTCGGTATCGCTACATTCTTCTTTGCCAATAATGTCATTCCTTGGGGCGAATATAATTTTTACAATTTAAGAAGAAATATTGCTAAGGTTAAACCTGCTTTAGCAATTGCCGAAGGTCAATTTAATACCATTGGGAATATCAACATTAAAGTGGATAAGAAATCGGGTGATCGAGGACAGTTTCTTGATGGAGTCGTTATTCATAAAAAAAGCCCAACACGGTCTGGAAATTATACTGTAATTGTTGCCGAAAAAGGAGAACTAAAGAGTAGCGTTGACTCGAATATCCTCCAGCTCGAATTGGTAAACGGGAATTATTACGAGGAAATTATAAGCAAAGTGGCTCGAAAAAATGTAAATAAACCTCATGTAAAAAGTTATTTTGATAATTACACATTTAATGTCGATTTAGAATTATTAAATACAGATGATTTAGATGAAAAAAATCATAATGACCGCTATAACATGTTTAATGTTAGTCAGCTAAATAAAGTCATCGATTCTCTCAAAACTAAAAAAATTAGCGATTACCAAGATTTATCTAAAACACTATATAATAGAAGCACCTTTGCTTCCTTGCAAAAAAATATAGATATCGTTAAAATTGACACCATAGTTAATGAAAAAAGCATCATTGAACTTTATAATACCCAACAGAAGGTTCAAATTTTAAATTTAGCCATCAACTCCTCTAATAGTACGCGACAAATATTAGATGCGAATAAAAAAACCTTTGAACAGAAAACGATTCGGTTGAACAAACACATAATCGTTTTGCACGACAAGTTTGTTTTAGGTTTTGCCTGTATAATATTGTTTTTTGTTGGTGCACCTTTAGGAGCTTTAATAAGAAAAGGAGGACTTGGATTACCGATGGTAATCGCCATTGTGTTGTTCTTAACTTATCATTTCTTTGGTATTTTTGCTAAAAATAGCGCTGAAAAAGGAAGTTTTGAGCCGATTATTGGAGTATGGCTTGCTACCGCCATAATGCTACCTTTAAGTGTATACTTAACAACAAGAGCTACTAACGACAAAGGGGTATTTCAATTTGATGCTATCTTAGTTCCGTTAAAGCGTTTATTTTCTACAAAAAATAAGCTACGTCTTTCTGAAAGCGATACCAAAACTTATAATTATTATAAGAGGTATTCTATTGAAGAGTTGATTGCGGTGATTAAGAACCAAAATGAGTTCGATTTAGACAAGAAGCCGAAAGAAATTGCGCTTCAAAATTTATTAGATCGAAATATTTCACTTGAAGGTTTAAAGGCTGAAGGTCTACAGATTCCAGATACGCTTATAAAAGCAAGAGTTTTACTTAAAGATTATAAAGATTACTCTAAAACTAGTTTAGTTAGCTATACTATTGGAGTCATTTTATTGGTATTACATTTTGTCTTTAAAAATAATAAGTTGCCCGACATGGCGGAAGCTTGTTTAAGTTTAAGCATTGTTGGTTTTATATTTTTTATTATTTATGCCATTGTTGATGCTACAAAATATTCAAAATTCTATAAGACGATTGACATAAAGGATAGACCTATCAATCCTAGCATTTTAATATTAACGCTTCCACTCTACCCTTTAAAATATATTATATTACGAAATCGAATTTCTAATGACTTCTATTTAAGCTGTCTCCAAAAGATAAAATAAATGTATCTTTGCTCAGCTTAAATCTGCAATATGAGAACTAAAACCGCACAAAAAAAAATGAGCCTAAATACTATTGAAGAAGCCATTGAAGATATAAAACAAGGTAAAGTAATTATTGTTGTCGATGATGAAAACCGTGAGAATGAAGGCGATTTTTTAGCTGCGGCAGAGAAAGTAACTCCTGAAATGATTAATTTCATGGCAACGCACGGACGTGGTTTAATTTGTACTCCTTTAACGGAGCATCGTTGTAAAGAGCTAGACCTCTCTATGATGGTGAGAAATAATACCGATCCTATGGAAACAGCTTTTACTATTTCTGTAGATTTAAGAGGTAATGGTGTTAGCACAGGAATTTCTGCAAGTGATAGAGCAAAAACCGTTAAAGCGCTAGTAAGCAATGAAACAAAATCTTTCGAATTAGCACGTCCAGGGCATATCTTTCCTTTAGTAGCTAAAGAAGGTGGTGTTTTACGACGTACAGGCCATACAGAAGCGGCTATAGATTTTGCCCGTTTAGCTGGTTTCAAACCGGCTGGAGTTATCGTTGAAATTATGAACGAAAACGGTACTATGGCGCGTTTGCCTCAACTTATGGAAGTGGCTAAGAGGTTCGATTTAAAAATAGTATCTATTGAAGATTTAGTAGCTTACCGTATGGAGCACGATTCTCTAATAGAAAAGAAAGAGGATTTTGATATTGAAACTCGTTTTGGAAAATTTAGAGTCAGAGCATATTTGCAAACTACAAATAATCAAGTGCATATTGCTTTATCTAAAGGCACGTGGTCCTCTAAAGAACCAATTTTAACACGTGTAAACGCCACATTGGTTAATAATGATATTCTTGGTACGCTAACTAATAACGCTGATCAGAAATTAGACAATATGTTTAATGTTATTAATAAGGAGGGTAAAGGTGCTATTATTTTTATAAATCAGCAGGCCGAATCAATGAATCTATTAGCAAGGCTGTCTATTTTAAAAGAAGAACAAGTTGATGGACAATTAATTAAGGCTCCTAGAATAGGAATGGATTCTAAAGATTTTGGTATCGGAGCACAGATTCTACACGATTTAAAAATTAGCAAACTAAAATTAATTTCGAATTCACTACAGACCAAACGTGTTGGAATGATTGGGTATGGTCTTGAAATTGTAGAGTATGTGAATTATTAAGCTCATCTTTTAAATTCAAAAATTAAATCGTAAAAATTGTTAAGTGTTATTTAGATAAATGCTATTAAAAGTATCTTTTTTTTTTAAATCAAACATAAGTGTAAGCGATTTAAGTCAACGTGTAAAGAAAAACTTCTTAAGCAAATTGACATCAACTAGTAAATGATAATTGGTTACAATTTATATAGTAACATTTCGATTTTTAATCGAGCTTTGTTCATTATAGATTCGATATTATATTAAGTTTTTATTCAGGATATTCTATTCTAAGATGATAAATATTAGCCAATTTATGTTTCAGCACTTTCTTAATAGATTGAATTTCTTTAAAAGTAATATTAGCGTTTAAGAATTGTTTATTTTCCATCTGTTTATTGATAATGTTTTCAACAAAATCATTAATTTTTGTACTTGTTGGTTCCTTTAAACTTTTAGACGCTGCTTCTACACTATCGCACATCATTAAAATTGCCGTTTCTTTACTGAAAGGTTTCGGACCAGGATATGTAAAATCATTGATATCCACATCTTCATTTTCAGCTTTTTCTTTCATATAAAAATAATAAACCATGCTCGTGCCATGATGCGATCTAATAAAGTCGATAACCCGATCCGGTAAATTATGTTTTTTGGCTATCTCTATACCTTTTATAACGTGGTCAATAATTATTTTCGCACTTTCTTTGTTCGATAATTCATCATGTGGATTAATCCCTGTACTCTGATTCTCGGTAAAATAAGTTGGATTATTCATTTTACCAATATCATGGTAAAGTGCACCAACTCTAATAAGCATCGCATTTGCACCTATTTCGTTAGCAGCAGCCTCTGCTAAATTCGCAACATTCAATGAATGGTGAAAAGTACCAGGTGCTTTGTTAGATAACTCTTTCAATAATTTCGTATTTGTGTCTGAAAGTTCTAAAAGTGACACGTCTGAGACGAGTCCAAAAATCTTCTCATAAATATATATTAACGGTTGAACAAAAAGTGTTGCCAAACCACATAAGATGAACAAGCCAAATGTTTCAAGTTTTATTCCAGTTAATTGTCCTTCGTGAATAACAAAAAATGCAAAATAAGCTATGATATATATTATAGTAATTTGCCCTACCGAAATAAATAAATTGGCTCTTTTATATAATTCCGAAACGGTTAAAATAGTTACCATACCTGCTATTATTTGAAGAAACATGTATTCGTAACTATTTGGTACAATAAACCCTAATAGTAATACGGTTAGGACGTGGGCAAACAGACCTAATCTCGCATCGAAGAAAGCTTTTAGAACTAATGGTAAAATACATAAAGGCACCACATAGATATATTGCGAATTATAGTTAATAACCAAAGTGGTTAGTAATATCATTAAAGCCACATTGAAAAATATAAAGGTAACCTTAGTATTATTAAGAAAAACTTCAAACCTATATTTTCTTAAAAACAGTAATAACATTAATAGGGCTAATGCTACGAGTAAAGTATAGGCCAAAAGCACCCAATTATAATTTGTTGAATTCCAGACCTGAGATTCATATTCTGATTTTAGCGAGCTTAAAATCACATACTGATCTTCCTCAACAACTTGCCCTTTGGAAATTATAAGTTGTTCCTTTTCTATATGCCCTCTTGTTAATGATATGCGAGATAAGGCTTCTTCTAGTGCTTGTTTACTTAAACTTTTATTAAGTGAAATATTAGGTTTAATGACATCGAAAAAAATCGAAACCATTTTATTTTTTACATCTGCAGACAAGCCGGTATTTAAATTATTTTCAACAAGTTGACGTAATTCACTTAACTCATGCAGTCTGCCATATTCCAACTCTTTTTCAACCTTATTTGAAGTTGCTAAAATTACAGATCTGTCATCATCGTAATTATAATCTAAATCTAATATACCCGTTTTATAAAGATCAATAACCAATAATTTACCTTTTTTATATAATGCAGGTTTCTCAATATTATAAGGTGTAGAATCCGTAAATACCTGATTAAAAATCTCGGAATAATTAATTAAAACTTCATCTCCAATGCCTTCAGATAATTCAAAATATACTGGGCTCTGATTTCTGATTTCAACTTTTTCTGAATCTATTTCCTTTTGGGATTTTTTAATCGCAAAATTAAAAGGAGCATATAAATTTTCAGATTGCCATGGTTTACTTTTTTCAAAAGAGTACCTAAACTTTCCGGTTTTTGGAAACAGATAAACGATAAATAAAGTAGTCAGCAAGAATAGCAATACCTTATAGACCAAGGCATGATTCTTATACCATTTATTGAGGAATACATTCATGTGTTTAGACTCATCGTTTTTTAACCGTCATATGTTATATTCATAAAATTACAGCTTTATAAGTTGAAATTTTAATCACTGAGGTTTCATATACAATCAAATGTAATAAATAATAGAATTTTAGACCGCTAATATCATTAATACATTCTAAAATCTCTCAAAAAATGTTTAATTTCGCAGCAAACAACATCAAACACACTCATAATGAATAAGGACGTCGTTATCGTTTCAGCCGTTAGAACACCTATTGGTAGTTTTTTAGGAAGCTTATCTTCAATACCAGCACCGCGTATAGGAGCTGCTGCAATTAAAGGAGCTTTAGACAAAATTAATTTGAAGCCAGAATTGGTAGATGAAGTATTAATGGGAAATGTTGTCCAAGCCGGAACAGGACAAGCACCTGCGAGGCAAGCAGCTATTTATGCAGGTATTCCTGATACTGTTCCTTGTACGACAATAAATAAAGTATGTGCCTCTGGGATGAAAGCAGTTATGCAAGCTGCTCAAGCCATTCAATTAGGTGATGCCGATATAGTTGTGGCTGGCGGTATGGAAAACATGAGCTTAATTCCTCATTATTATCATGCAAGAACTGGAACTAAATTTGGACCAGCTACGCTTGAAGATGGCATGCAAAAAGATGGCTTAGTTGACGCTTATGACAAAAATGCTATGGGAGTTTGTGCCGATGCCTGTGCTACAGAATATGAATTTTCTAGAGAAGATCAGGATGCTTTTGCTATACAATCTTACGAACGCTCAAAAGCAGCTTGGGATGCTGGTAAATATAATGATGAAGTTATTGCTGTGGAAGTTCCTCAACGTCGAGGTGAACCTGTAATTGTTGACAAAGATGAAGAATATACTAACGTGAAGATGGAGAAAATTCCTGCTTTGCGTCCGGCATTTACAAAAGACGGTACTGTTACTGCGGCGAATGCTTCAACTATAAATGATGGAGCTGCTGCCTTGGTTTTAATGAGTAGAGAAAAAGCCGATGAGTTAGGGTTAAAACCACTAGCCACAATTAAAAGTTACGCTGATGCGGCAACGGAACCAAAATGGTTTACTACAGCTCCTTCAAAAGCTTTACCAAAAGCAATGGCAAAAGCCAATATTAATATCGATGATATTGACTTTTTTGAATTTAATGAAGCTTTTTCTGTCGTTGGTTTAGCTAATATGAAAATTTTAGGTTTAAACGACAGTAATGTTAATGTTAACGGGGGTGCCGTTTCATTGGGGCATCCGCTTGGATGTTCTGGAGCGAGAATTTTAGTTACCTTACTAAATGTGCTACAACAAAATAATGCGAAACTCGGTGCAGCAGCCATTTGTAATGGCGGCGGTGGAGCATCAGCAATGGTATTAGAACGCGCTTAACCATACTCTATGCAATACGGCATTTGCAATCTAGGGATTGTACCTATTCGATTAGAACCTAGCGATACCAGCGAAATGGTAACGCAGGCATTATATGGGGATTTTTTTAAAGTGCTTGAGCAACGAAAAAAGTGGAGTCGTATTCGTTTTGCTTTCGATAAATATGAAGGCTGGATTGATAATAAGCAATATCTTGAAATAGAAGAATTAGAGTATAATAAGCTAAAAACATCAGATATTAATTTATCTAAAGATTTAATTGAGTTTGTTTCGGATAGCGTTAACAATTTATACCCTATCCCAGTTGGTTCTGATTTAAACGGAATGGCTTTATTAAACCATAAATTTGATGGAGCAGCTCTAACTTCAAAGAGTACTAAAGAACATATTATTAATTCTTCATTTTTATTTCTGAATGCTCCTTATTTGTGGGGAGGCAAAACTCCTTTTGGCATTGATTGTTCTGGCTTTACGCAAATGGTATATAAACTTAACGGTTACAAATTGTATAGAGATGCCTCAGAGCAGGCTTTACAAGGAGAAGCTCTAAGTTTTATTGAAGAAAGTGAACCCGGTGATTTAGCATTTTTTGATAATGCCGAAGGCAATATTACACATGTGGGGATAATTATGAAGGATAACTATGTCATTCATGCACATGGTAAGGTACGTATAGATCGTTTAGATCATAGTGGTATTTATAATATTGAAAAGAATATTCATACCCATAAACTACGCGTTATTAAAAAGATTATATAAAAAAAAGCGACTTTTCAGTCGCTTTTTTTTATTCTATATTCACTTATTATTTACTAATTCCCTTCTGCTGAAGCTTCCATTTCTTCAACTTTAGCTTTCATAGCTTTAAACTTATCTGTTTCACCTAAAGCACTATAAATATTCATTAATGTCATAGCTGCATTAACATTAGTTTCTCTTAATTCTAACGCTTTCTCTAAATACGGTATAGCATCATAATATATTTTTGTGCGTACTTCTTTAAGTTCTTCATACTTTTTGTTATCGGCAGAACTGTTACCTAAAGCATTCATTTCATCAATAATTTTTGCTTCTCTCCCTAAAATTACAACAGCAATATTATTATATGAGTCTACATGGTTTGGATTAATAGCAATGGCTTTTTCATAATACTTTAAAGCCTCTTCTGGATTGTCTCCTTCAGCTGCCAAAACACCTAAGTTATATTGTAATTCCGAATTTTTAGGATCTTTAGTTGTTGCTTCCTGCATTAATTCTTTAAACTTTTCTTTATTGCCCATTTTAAGATGAACGTTAGCTTCAGAAAGTAACAAACCTATATCATCAGGATTTTCTGATCTAGCATCAGCCATAGCGCCTAAAGCTTTTTCATCTTCACCTTGAGAAACATAGATTAAAGCAATATTTTTTACAATTTCAGCTTTTTTTGATTCGCTCATTCTATCCTCAGGATTAGAATGCATTTTTGCCTTTACAGATAAATCTCTAGAGGATTTATCGTTAAAGCTTTCCACTTCATTAGTTTCAAGATTTGTTGCATAATAGTTCATTTGTGCACCATCATACCCCATATTTTTCAACTGATTATAATAATCTAAAGCTGTATCATAATCTGGTTCTGAAACTGCTGCAGAGGCCGCATAATAAAGATAAATAGTATCTTGTGGAGACATTCTATAAACTTTTTCAAAACCTTTAGCTGCTACTTTAAAATTTTTATTAGTAAAAGCATCATTAGATTTGGTTAGAAATTTATTAATCATTCCATTGGTCATAGTATTAGCTTCTTGAGTATATTTTAATTTCCCCATTTCAGACTCTAATTCCTTTAACTTGTCTAAACTTGAAATAGCTTCATCAATATTAGCATCTGTACCACTACCATTTGCATACAATGCTTGTGCCTTTAAAAATAAGAATTTAGCTTTAGATTTATCATCCATACTTCCCATTAAAGCTTCGGCTGAAGAAACTGCTGATTTAGCATCTGCAAAATTTGAATTTTTAAGTGCTTTTTCAATGGCCTTTAACTCTTTCTTTTGTGCAAAGGACATTGAAGTTATTGCCAAGAGTAGCACTAATGTCATTAATTTTTTCATTGTGTATTAAATTAGTTTATAGTTAATTTTAATTTTCAGTTTCATTATTATCAATAGCCGTGCCATCTTCACTTGATCCCAAATTGTCAGCCACATTACCGTCAATCATTTCGGCATCAATATCTTCAATATTCTCTTCATCATCTTTCATCACTTTGGCAACTGCTGCAATTGAGTCATTACCTTTAAGGTTAATTAATTTAACCCCTTGCGTGGCTCTTCCCATAACACGTAAATCGGCTACTGCCATCCTTATAGCAATTCCAGATTTGTTAATTATCATTAAATCGTCATCATCGGTTACATTCTTAATAGACACTAAGTTACCTGTTTTTTCTGTAATAGAGATGGTTTTTACACCTTTTCCTCCTCTATTGGTAATTCTATAGTCTTCCAAGCTCGAACGCTTTCCATAGCCATTCTCTGACACTACAAGAATATTACTTTCCATATCGTCAACAGCAATCATACCTATAACCTCATCTGTTTTTTCATCTTGTAGTCTAATCCCACGGACACCAGAAGCATTTCTACCCATCGGTCGGGTTTTAGCTTCTTCAAATCGAATCGCTTTACCAGATTTTAAAGCTAACATAACTTGGCTTTCACCCGTTGTCAATTTAGCCTCTAATAGAACATCATCCTCTTTAATGGTAATCGCATTAATACCGTTAGATCTTGGTCGAGAATATTGCTCTAACGACGTTTTCTTTACTTGACCTTTTTTAGTCGCCATGATTACATAATGACTATTAATATAATCTTCATTTTTTAAATCTTGAGTACAAATGAAAGCCATCACTTTATCATCTTGCTCAATATTAATTAAATTCTGAATAGCCCTACCTTTTGATGTTTTAGAACCTTCTGGAATTTCATAAACACGCATCCAGAAACATTTGCCTTTTTGGGTAAAAAACAACATATATTGATGATTAGTACCAACGAACAAATGTTCTAAGAAATCTTCATTCCTAGTGGTTGAAGCTTTCTGTCCTACTCCACCTCTATGCTGCGTTTTATATTCGGTAAGTGACGTACGTTTAATATAACCAGCATGAGAAATGGTTATCACGACTTGTTCATCTGGAATCATGTCTTCAATACTCAAATCACCACCAGCATACTCAATTATGGAACGACGATCATCACCATATTTATCTCTTACGACTTCAAGTTCTTCTTTGATTATAGCCATGCGACGTTCTTTCTTATCTAAGATGTCTTTAAGGTCTATAATTGTTTTCATAATTTCATCGTACTCAGCACGTAGTTTGTCTTGTTCTAAACCTGTTAATTGACGCAAACGCATCTCAACAATAGCTTTGGCTTGAATTTCTGACAATTTAAAACGTTCAATTAAATTATTACGCGCTTCATCTGCATTTGATGAGGCACGGATAATTTTAATAACTTCGTCAATATTATCTGAAGCAATAATTAAACCTTCTAAGATATGAGCACGCTCTTCAGCCTTACGTAATTCGTAAGTTGTACGTCTTACTACAACCTCATGTCTATGCTCAACGAAATAATGTATTAAATCTTTTAGGTTTAACAACTGTGGACGCCCATTGACTAAGGCAATATTATTAACACTAAACGAAGTTTGTAATGCAGAGTATTTATATAATTTATTTAAAACGATATTAGGGATAGCATCGCGTTTTAAAACGTATACTATGCGCATTCCGTTTCTATCCGATTCATCTCTAATAGATGAAATGCCATCCATTTTCTTTTCGTTAACTAAGTCTGCTGTCTTTTTAATCATGTCAGCCTTGTTAACTTGGTAAGGAATCTCAGTAACAATGATACATTCTCTTCCTTGTACTTCTTCTATAATCGCTTTACCACGCATAACAATACGACCTCGACCAGTATGAAAAGCTTCCTTTACACCGTCGTATCCGTAAATAGTACCACCTGTAGGAAAATCTGGAGCTTTAATGTGCTGCATTAATTCATCTACTTCAATAGCATTATTCTCTATATAAGCAATAGTACCATTAACAACCTCAGTTAAATTATGTGGCGGCATGTTAGTTGCCATACCTACCGCAATACCCGATGCTCCATTAACTAATAAACCAGGAATACGAGTCGGAAGTACAGTTGGCTCTTCTAAAGTATCATCAAAATTTAATTTATGATCCACGGTTTCCTTATCAATATCTGCCAACATGTCTTCAGATATTTTACGCATTCTCGCTTCCGTATAACGCATTGCTGCCGGACTATCACCATCTACAGATCCAAAGTTCCCTTGACCATCGACTAACATATAACGTAAACTCCATTCTTGGGCCATACGAACCATTGCATCGTAAACAGAGGTATCACCATGCGGGTGGTACTTTCCTAAAACCTCACCAACTATTCTCGCTGATTTTTTATGTGCACTATTTGCTCTAATACCAAGTTCATGCATACCGTAAAGGACGCGTCTATGAACCGGCTTTAAACCATCTCTTACATCTGGTAACGCACGTGACACAATGACCGACATTGAATAATCAATGTAAGCCGATTTCATTTCATCTTCAATGTTAATTGGAATGAGTTTTTCTCCTTCTGCCATATAAAAAATTAATTAGTTTTTTTGTGAATTTTCATAACGTGCTAATATAGCCAAAATAGTGATGTTATCAGCCTAATTCATTATCATTTTTGGTATTTTTTATTAACAATATTTAATATCTTTTTCGTTAATAAGTATCTCTCAATTTTCTTTGATTTAAAAGCCTTTTTTAGTCTCTTCGTTTCCAACATTTCATAAACATGTAATTAAGGTACAGTTTTTGACCTATTACGATGAACTTACAATTTTTTTTCTTTTAACTGAAAAGTTTTACTTTTTAGGTTGAAATTTGTCTTTTTACCATTTCGTGGCGTTGCTATGAAATACTAGGAATACCTTTACTCAACGTAAAAATTTCTAATTTTTGCTTAAAGACAAAAAGATTAATTTGTTCAATATGTTTTTATTATTTTTAAAGCAGAAAGGAATATAATATGGATGATAATTTTTCCCCAAGAGTTAAAGATGTTATTGCTTATAGCAAAGAAGAAGCCTTGCGTTTAGGTCATGATTTTATTGGTACAGAGCATTTAATGCTTGGTCTTTTAAGAGATGGCAACGGCAAGGCCATAGATATTTTAGGCGCATTAGAAGTTGATCTCAATCATTTAAGACGTAAAGTTGAGATTCTGAGTCCAGCAAACCCTAATATTGTAACCACATCTAACGAAAAAAAGAACTTACACTTAACCCGGCAAGCAGAGCGTGCTTTGAAGACCACATTTTTAGAAGCAAAATTGTTTCAAAGTACTTCTATTAACACTGCGCATTTGTTATTGTGTATTTTAAGAAATGAAAACGACCCTACTACTAAGCTTTTAAATAAGCTTAAAGTAGATTATGATAATGTAAAAGAAGAATTTAAATCTATGGCAACTAGCGAAGATGATTATTTAGACACCCCAAAGGCTGAATCGTATTCTGATGATGATATCAATGAAGAGGAAGGTACTAAGCAAAATCCGTTTGGCGGACAAGCAAGCAAAACAAATAAGAAATCAAAAACCCCTGTTTTAGACAATTTTGGAAGAGACCTAACGGTGCTTGCTGAAGAGGATAAATTAGACCCCGTTGTAGGCCGTGAAAAAGAAATACAACGTGTATCTCAAATTTTAAG
This sequence comes from Winogradskyella bathintestinalis, assembly GCF_030407435.1. Taxonomy (GTDB): domain Bacteria; phylum Bacteroidota; class Bacteroidia; order Flavobacteriales; family Flavobacteriaceae; genus Winogradskyella; species Winogradskyella bathintestinalis. The sequence continues at coordinate 23,581 of NZ_JASDDK010000003.1, read as the reverse complement.
TCGACGAAAGAAAAACAACCCATTATTGATAGGTGAACCTGGCGTAGGTAAATCTGCCATCGCTGAAGGCTTAGCGCTAAGAATTGTAAAACGTAAAGTTTCTCGTACCTTGTTTAATAAACGAGTAGTCACGTTAGATTTAGCAAGTTTAGTAGCCGGCACAAAGTATAGAGGTCAGTTTGAAGAACGTATGAAGGCTGTAATGAATGAATTAGAGAAGAACGACGATATTATTCTTTTTATTGATGAAATTCATACCATTGTTGGTGCAGGTGGGGCAACCGGAAGTTTAGATGCTTCCAACATGTTTAAACCAGCTCTTGCAAGAGGTGAAATTCAATGTATTGGAGCTACTACCCTAGATGAATATAGACAATATATCGAAAAAGACGGCGCCCTAGAACGTCGTTTCCAAAAAGTAATCGTGGAACCTACTTCGGTAGAAGAAACTATAGAGATTCTTAATAATATTAAAGGAAAGTATGAGGAACACCACAATGTTGATTATACTCCAGAAGCCATTGAGGCCTGTGTAAAACTAACGAACCGCTATATGACGGAACGATTTTTACCAGACAAAGCTATTGATGCTTTAGATGAAGCTGGCTCTCGAGTTCATATTACCAATATTGATGTGCCTAAACAAATTCTTGAGCTCGAAAAGAAACTTGAAGAAGTCAAAGAAACTAAAAATAGTGTTGTTAAAAAGCAAAAATATGAAGAAGCAGCTAAGCTAAGAGACGACGAAAAACGATTGGAAAAAGAATTGTCAACGGCACAGGAAAAATGGGAAGAAGAGACTAAACAACATAAAGAAGTTGTAACTGAAGATAATGTTGCCGATGTGGTCTCAATGATGACGGGAATTCCTGTAAATAAAATTGCACAAACAGAAATCAATAAACTTTCGCAATTACCCGAGTTAATCAAAGGCAAAGTAATCGGACAAGATCAAGCGGTTGCTAAAGTAGTTAAAGCCATTCAGAGAAATAGAGCTGGACTTAAAGATCCTAATAAGCCAATTGGTTCATTTATATTCTTAGGCCAAACAGGGGTTGGTAAAACACAACTAGCAAAAGTGTTGGCTCGCGAATTATTTGATAGCGATGATGCATTAGTACGGATAGACATGAGCGAATACATGGAGAAATTCGCTATTTCGCGTTTAGTTGGTGCGCCTCCAGGATACGTTGGCTATGAAGAAGGTGGGCAATTAACTGAGAAAATTAGACGTAAACCTTACGCCGTAGTACTTTTAGATGAAATTGAAAAAGCGCATCCAGACGTCTTCAATATGTTATTGCAAGTATTAGACGATGGTTATTTAACGGACAGTTTAGGACGTAAAATTGATTTCAGAAATGCAATCATAATTATGACTTCGAATATTGGTGCCAGAAAATTAAAAGATTTTGGATCTGGAGTTGGCTTCGGAACATCTGCGAAAGCCGCTCAAGAATCAGATTACGCTAAAGGTGTCATAGAAAATGCATTGAAAAAAGCTTTTGCTCCGGAGTTTCTAAATAGAATTGATGATGTTGTTGTTTTCAACGCTTTAGAAAAAGAAGACATCAGTAAAATCATTGACATAGAACTTGTTAAACTTATTGACAGAATTAGAGGATTAGGTTACGGACTTACACTTACAGACAAAGCCAAAGATTATATTGCAGAGAAAGGTTTTGATAAACAATATGGAGCCAGACCTTTAAATAGAGCGATTCAGAAATATGTTGAAGATGCCTTAGCTGAAGAAATCATAAATTCTAAAATTCACGAAGGTGATACCATTACTATGGATTTGAATGACAATGATGATGCTTTAAGCATTACAATTAAATCTAATAGCAAGACAACTGAATCTTAGAATATTTTAACAATTTTAATTAAATCTCCTTCATAATGATGGAGATTTTTTTTATATTAATAGAATTATCAGACACATTTATAATAATGAAGGAAAAACTACATTATGAATTTTGCGATATTTCTGTCTACGACAATTATATCATTGTAGTTATGAAAGAAGGTGTAATTCTTACCCCTAGCTACAATAATGTATTAGCCGAAATCACAAAAAATTATTTTCTAAATAAACCGTATGTTTATATAATACACAGAAAAAATTCTTATTCCGTTGATCCACAAATATATTTCGAAACAGCACGAATTGAAAATTTAGTAGGATTCGCCGTGGTCTCAACTAATCATCAAGCAAAAACCAATGCCAAAATAGAACGAATGTTTCTCAATAATAAACCTTTTGAGATTTTCTCATATATCGAAGAAGCAATTGTTTGGGCTAATAATTTAATTGAACAGCAAGAACATTCTTTTTTTTAAATTTTTAATGTTGGCGTCATTGTTTTCAAATTCTGAGAATATTCAATAGTTAACATAAAACATATTAAATAATAGGTTTCAGCACTTATTAATTGTCTACTATTGTTTTTAGAAATAGTAAAGTGACTTTGTTACTCTGATTTTAAATCATAAGAATTTAAAAACAACTCTTCTATTTCAATATCCACATTTTTCAAAAACTGAATAGATGCTTCGATAGAATCGTGCAAAACTTCATCTGCCTTTATAAAAGGCACCACTTTTCTGTATTGTTCTAAAAAAGACTCTAACAACGGAGAGGTTTTTAAAGGTCTTCTAAATTCTAGCGCTTGCGCCGCATTCATCAATTCAATGGCGATGACACGATCTACGTTTTTAACCAACGTAAAAGCTTGTGTAGCAGCATTCGCCCCCATACTTACATGATCTTCTTGGCCGTTACTCGAAACAATGCTATCTACACTTGCAGGAGTGGCCATTTGCTTATTAGCACTAACGATACTAGCGGCGGTGTATTGTGGAATCATAAAACCTGAATTCAACCCAGGGTTATCCACTAAAAAGGCTGGTAATCCTCTTAAACCTGAGACTAACTGAAATACGCGACGTTCAGAGATATTTCCAATTTCTGCCATGGCAATTTTTAAATAATCTAAAGCCAATGCAAGTGGTTGCCCATGAAAATTTCCACCTGAAATAATTAAATCCTCCTCATGGAAAATATTAGGATTATCCGTCACCGAATTGATTTCCGTTAAAATCACTTTTTCTACAAAATCCAACGTATCTTTTGTTGCACCATGAACTTGTGGAATACAACGAAACGAATACGGATCTTGCACATGTTCTTTTTCGCGAGCAATCAATTCACTACCTTTCAAAAATTCGTTAAAACGTCTGGCTACTTTGCGCTGACCTGGATGTGGTCTTACAGCATGTACCAAATCATGAAATGGATCTAAGCGACCATCAAAAGCATCGAGGGAAATACTGGCAATGATATCTGCTAGATAAGAGGTTTTATGCGACATCAACAATAAATAAACGCCGTAAGCACTCATAAACTGTGTTCCATTTAACAAAGCTAAACCTTCTTTGGCTTCTAATTTTACGGGTTTCCAATTAAATTCGTTTAAAATTGATTCGGCTTCGTATTCTTCATTATTATGAACCACTTTTCCTTTCCCCAATAAAGGCAAAGCTAAATGTGCTAACGGCGCTAAATCTCCAGAAGCGCCCAAAGATCCTTGCGTAAATACAAACGGAAAAATATCATTGTTGAAAAAATCAATTAATCGATTTACAGTTTCTAACTGAACACCACTATGGCCATAACTCAAAGATTGAATTTTTAAGAGTAACATTACCTTCACAATAGATTCAGGTACTCGTTCGCCCGTTCCACAAGCATGAGACATTACTAAGTTTTCTTGAAGCTGACTAAGGTCAGTATCAGAAATTTTCACATTATACAAAGAGCCAAATCCAGTATTTATGCCATACATCGGTTTTTTTTCTTTAGCCAATTTATGTTCTAAATATGCTTTACATTTCTGAATATTACTTATGGAAGCTTCTGATAGTTTTAGTTTTTTATTTTCATAAAAAATATTGTAAATCGTAACAATATCCAAGGCTTCAGAAGAAATGATATGATAGTTATCCATGAGGAAGAATTTTAGAATTCAAAATTGAGGATATTTTTTTACTCTACCATGATTTGTTAATAGTTTGTTGGGTTTATGGGTTTATGGGTTTATGGGTTTATGGGTTTATGGGTTTATGGGTTTATGGGTTTATGGGTTTATGGGTTTATGGAAAAATAATGTTTTTTAAAAAGTTTGGATTCATTATGAAGAACAATTTATAAACTGAAAAACGCAATCAACTTAATGATTGCGTTTTATCTTATTTATTCAGCCGTCCACATTTTCATGTTTCTAACTTCAAATTTTATGTGATTCTAGAGATTCCGAAGTTAATTCGGAATAAGCGATTCACACAGCTTTTGCGAAAAGCAAAAGCTGGTTCTCTGCTTACTTCACTTCTTCAAAATCTACATCTTCAACATCACTGCTTTCATCACCAGCAGCCTGTCCTTTAGCACCTGCCCCTGCATCGGTTGGTCCACCTTCTGGTGCTCCGCCCTGAGCTTCTGCTTGCGCTTTGTACATTTCTTCACTGGCTACTTTCCATGCTTCGTTGATTTTCTCTAAAGCTGGATCGATAACTGCGATATCCTTCGTTTCATAAGCTTTCTTCAATTCTTCAAGTGCATCTTCGATTGGCTTTTTCTTATCATCAGATAATTTATCACCAAACTCTTTCAATTGACTCTCCGTTTGGAAAATCATAGCATCAGCACTATTCAATTTATCAGCAGTTTCTTTTGCTTTTGCATCAGATTCTGCATTAGCTTCAGCTTCTTGCTTCATTTTTGCAATTTCATCTTCTGTTAATCCAGATGATGCTTCAATTCTGATATCTTGAGTTTTATTCGTCGCTTTATCTGTAGCAGATACTTTAATGATACCATTGGCATCAATATCAAACGTTACTTCAATCTGAGGTGTACCTCTTCTTGCTGGTGGTATACCATCTAAGTGGAAACGACCAATCGTTTTATTATCTGCTGCCATTGGACGCTCACCTTGTAATACGTGAATCTCTACCGATGGCTGATTATCTGCAGCTGTTGAGAATACTTGTGATTTCTTCGTAGGAATCGTAGTATTTGCCTCAATTAACTTCGTCATAACGTTACCCATAGTTTCAATACCAAGAGATAATGGAGTAACATCTAATAAAAGAACATCTTTCACATCACCAGTTAAAACACCACCTTGGATCGCTGCTCCTAAAGCTACAACTTCATCAGGGTTTACACCTTTACTTGGCGCTTTTCCGAAAAACTTTTCAACAGCTTCTTGTACTGCTGGTATTCTTGTAGAACCACCAACCAAAATAACTTCATCAATATCAGATTTTGATAAACCTGCTGCTTTTAAAGCAGTTTGACAAGGCTCTATTGTTCTCTTAATTAAATCGTCAATTAACTGCTCAAATTTAGAACGTGTTAACGTACGTACCAAGTGCTTTGGTCCACTCGCTGTAGCCGTAACATATGGTAAGTTGATTTCTGTTTGTGCAGAAGACGATAATTCAATCTTCGCTTTTTCAGCCGCTTCCTTAAGACGTTGTAAAGCCATTGGGTCTTCACGCAAGTCCATATTTTCATCTGCTTTAAACTCTTCTGCTAACCAATCGATAATTCTTTGATCAACATCATCACCTCCTAAATGCGTATCACCATCCGTAGATAATACTTCAAATACACCATCACCTAATTCAAGAATAGAAACATCATGTGTACCTCCACCAAAATCGAATACTACGATTTTTTGGTCAGTCCCTTTTTTGTCCATTCCGTAAGCTAATGCTGCAGCCGTAGGTTCGTTTATAATACGTTCTACTTTTAAACCTGCAATTTCACCAGCTTCTTTAGTTGCTTGACGTTGTGCATCGTTAAAATAAGCTGGTACTGTAATTACCGCTCTACTTACATCTGCTCCTAAATAATCTTCAGCAGTTTTCTTCATTTTTTGAAGCACCATTGCCGATAATTCTTGTGCAGTGTACATACGTCCATCAACATCTACTCTTGGTGTATCATTATCACCTTTTACAACTTTATATGGTACACGCTCTGCTTCTTTTTTAGACTCAGAATATTTATTTCCCATAAAACGTTTAATCGAATAAACCGTTTTTGTTGGATTAGTTACTGCTTGTCTTTTTGCTGGATCACCAACTTTAATTTCACCACCTTCAACGAAAGCGATAACCGAAGGAGTTGTTCTCTTACCTTCAGCGTTTGGGATTACAACCGGCTCATTACCTTCCATTACGGCAACGCAAGAGTTAGTTGTACCTAAATCAATTCCAATAATCTTACTCATAATATATGTGTGTTTTTGTTTTATAATAATTTTTAAACTCGGTAACCATAAGTCAATGATTATGCCATGACAAAAAATGTGACATGATGTCAGATTTGTTTTATTAAAATTATTTTTCGTATCGGTTACTTTGGTATTAGATTTGATATATTAATAGAAAACAAAAAAATTATGAAACGTATTTTATCATTTATTACAGTATTCGCCTTACTATTAACAGCTTGTGAAGGCGACCCGGGACCTCCAGGTCCTCCAGGAGCCAATGGTGTTAACATGGTAGGACAATCTTTTGAAAAAACTATTGATTTTACATCTACAAATAATTATGAGCAAACGCTAGAGATTCCTCAAAATATTGAATTGTTAGAATCTGATATGGTTTTAGTTTATCATCTTAGAGGAACAATCGATGATTATGATGTATGGAAATCACTTCCTGAAACCGTTTATATTAATTCTGGTGAAGAATTTCAATACAACTATGAGCACAATTTTGATTTAGTAACCGTTTTTATTGAATCTCATCCAGATTTTGATTTTAATTTATTGTTGGATGAAGAAAGAATAAGTCAAACATTTAGAATAGTTGTATTACCAGTTGATTTTATAGACAGTAGTAATTTAGACGTTAATAATTATAATGATGTCATGGAGCACGTTCAAAAAATAGATTAAAATAAAATTATAAATGCAATTCAAAGTCTGAAATTAATTTCAGGCTTTTTTTATTTCTAAAAACAGATGCTTTCTTTAAACAACATTTATATTTGCAATACAATTAAAACGATTTCGTAAATGGAGTGTATTTCAGTTTTCGACATGCTTAAAATAGGCGTTGGCCCTTCTAGTTCTCATACGCTTGGACCTTGGCGAGCAGCGGAGCGTTGGATTAAAGAATTAAAAGACAAAAAACGTTTTAATAAAGTTGAAAGTATTACGGTCGATCTTTACGGGTCATTATCTTTAACTGGAAAAGGACATGCCACGGATTTTGCCGTAATTTTAGGGCTTACAGGAGCAGATCCAGAGCGCATGCCCATCGAAAACATAGACACCATAATAAATGACGTTAAGACCAAAAATGTCTTAATGTTTAATAACGAAAGAGAATTGCCTTTCGATTTTAAGTCGAATATTGTGTTTAATCGAAAATTTTTACCATTTCATTCTAACGGAATGGTTTTCACGGCGCTTATTAATGGTAGAAATTACAAATCTACCTATTATTCTATTGGCGGAGGATTTGTAGTACAAGAAGAACGCAAAATTTCGAAAGCCAACAAAATAATTTTCTATTGTACATTTCCATATCCTGTTTCTTATGGTACAGAGTTACTAAAATTCTGTGAACAATTACAATTACCTATTTCTGGCGTGGTGTTAGAGAATGAGAAATCGATTAGAGAAGAAACTTCAATTGATTTTGAGTTAAAACGTATTTGGAATACCATGTTAGAATGCATGTACGTTGGTTGCCATACCGAAGGCAATTTACCGGGAGGACTAAATGTGCGTCGTCGTGCTTTTGATATTCACAAAAATCTCATTGGAGAGCGCAAATATGAAAATCCGCAAGAATGGCTTGAATCAATTCGAAAAACGGAAGTAAAATTCAGACAGATTTTAAAATGGGTCAGTTGTTTTGCATTAGCGGTAAATGAGGTTAATGCGTCATTAGGTCGTGTTGTTACTGCCCCTACAAATGGTAGTGCTGGAGTCATTCCCTCTGTATTAATGTATTATTTGGTTATAGAAAACCATGATGCCGATTTTAAACACATCAAAAAATTCCTATTAGTGGCTGGCGAAATCGGTAGTATCTTTAAAAAGGGAGCGACTATTTCTGCTGCGATGGGCGGTTGCCAAGCCGAAATTGGAGTGTCATCTGCCATGGCTGCTGGTGCCTTGTGCGAATTGCTAGGAGGAACACCCGAACAAGTTTTAGTAGCCGCAGAAATTGCCATGGAACATCATTTGGGGCTAACCTGCGATCCTATTGGTGGTTTGGTACAAATTCCTTGTATTGAACGAAATTCTATGGGTGCAATAAAGGCCATAAATGCCGCGGAATTAGCATTGGATACAGATCCTAAAAATGTAAAAGTTCCTTTAGATAAGGTGGTCAATACAATGTGGGAAACTGCAAAGGACATGAACACCAAGTATAAGGAAACTTCGGAAGGTGGTTTGGCAGTTGGAGTGAATATGTCAGATTGTTAATCCTTATTCCGTAAATATTGAGCTACACCGTATCCTATAATTAATATAACAGCGACTTCTTGTCGACATACCAATAAAATTTAGGCGAATCCACAAGATGAAACACTAATTTATCAATATTATCACATTAAAAATATAGATTGAACTAATTGCGCTCTGCTTAAGCGCAAGGCATATATTTTAGTTTAAACCTAAAAATGCGATAGTTCAATCAAGTTTCAAATTTTTGATTGAAATGATGAATTCAACATTAAATGATGAATTCAACATTATTTGTATCATCAATTAAAGAAAAGTCTAACAAATCTCTTTATTTTTACATTCAACTAATAAAAATATCATGTCAATAGCAAAAAAAGAATACAAAAGAATCACGGTAAAGACTTTAGTCGATATGAAGTCTAAAGGCGAAAAAATATCGATGCTTACTGCTTATGATTATACGATGGCTAAAATAGTGGATGGAGCTGGTATCGATGTGATTTTAGTTGGTGATTCTGCGAGTAACGTTATGGCCGGACATGAAACAACATTGCCAATTACTTTAGATCAAATGATTTATCATGCTTCTTCTGTAGTTAGAGCAATTGAACGGTCTCTCGTTGTGGTTGATTTACCATTTGGAAGTTACCAAAGTGATCCTAAGGAAGCTTTGCGTTCTGCAATTAGAATTATGAAAGAGTCTGGAGGTCATGCGGTTAAAATGGAAGGCGGAAAAGAAGTAAAAGATTCAATAAAACGCATTTTGAATGCTGGAATCCCTGTAATGGGACATTTAGGCTTGACACCTCAATCGATTTATAAATTCGGAACTTACACCGTGAGGGCCAAAGAAGAACAAGAAGCGGATCAACTAAAATTAGATGCCTTAATGCTAGAAAAAGCGGGATGTTTTGCGATTGTCGTTGAAAAAATACCAGCAGCTTTAGCCAGAGAAGTTGCCGAAAGTGTTTCTATCCCTGTGATTGGTATTGGTGCCGGTAATGGTGTCGACGGTCAGGTTTTAGTAACGCACGACATGGTTGGAATGACACATGAATTTAATCCGCGATTCTTACGTCGCTATATGAACTTATACGAAGATATGACTAAAGCTTTTAGACAATATGGTGCTGATGTAAAGTCTGAAGATTTTCCTAATGATGAAGAACAGTATTAGCAGTAGAAAAAATTAATTATTCTAGTATTTGTGGCTCGTAATTCTAACAAAATCCTTTCCAATAAAAATAATCTTCAGGTTCTTCATGAAGACAATCACATCATTGTGGTTAATAAACGTGCAGGAGATATAGTTCAGGGTGATAAAACGGGAGACAAACCACTAAGCGAAGTCGTTAAATCTTATTTAAAAGAGAAATACAATAAGGAAGGCAATGTGTACCTGGGTGTAGTGCATCGTCTGGACAGACCAACAACAGGTATTGTTCTTTTTTCTAAAACGAGCAAAGCCCTACCTCGACTCAATAAACTATTTGCAGAGAAATCCGCTAAAAAAACCTATTGGGCTTTGGTGAAAAATCTACCACCGAAAAATGAAGACACCTTAATTCATTGGTTAAAAAAGAATCCCAAAAACAACAAATCTACAGCATATACTAAAGAAGTTGGTGACAGCAAAAAAGCAATTCTCCATTATAAAATCATTCAAGAGCTCGATAATTTCTACTTACTTGAAGTTGATTTGGAAACTGGAAGACACCACCAAATCAGAGTGCAGTTAGCCTCCATTGGCTGCCCTATAAAAGGCGATTTAAAATACGGATTTGACCGCAGCAATAAAGATGCAAGCATCAGTTTACATGCCAGAACATTACGTTTTATACATCCTGTTAAAAAGGAAGAAGTGATTATTGCAGCACCTTTACCAAATGATCCACTTTGGAACGCCTGTAATGTTTAAACTGTTCTATAAGGATATTGTAAAATGAGTATTGTACCGTTTTCTGGCTGAGAATCCAATTGAAATTTAGCATGCAACAACTCAGCTCTTTTTTCCATATTTATTAAACCTGAACCTTTTTCTGCAGTATTTAGGTCACAACCTACGCCGTCATCTTCAACCTTGATATTCAAGAATTGTGCTTTGTAATCTAATGTCACTTTTAAATGCTCTGCTTCGGCATATTTTAAGGTATTCGAAAAAAATTCTTGTAAAATCCGAAACAAAATAATTTCATCTTTTTTATTTTCAAAATTGATCTTTTCTCCTGAAATCACTAAACTAGATGCTATAAGTCCTGTTTTATTTAAACGAGCAACTTCATTTTTTACCGTAGCATCAAAACCCAAATTAAAAATCACATCACTATTTAAAGATTTTGATAAGGCTCTGACTTCTTCCAAGGATTCTTTTAAAGCACTAGCTGCATTATCCACCTTAGATTTTGCTTCATCTTTTACGATGTTAGCAGCAGCTTTCATTTGCATGGTGGCCAATACCAACATCTGCCCTACATTATCATGCAATTCCCGCCCAACGTGCTTTAAGGTTTCTTCTTGGATTTCTTGCTGGGTCTTTAACAGCTCTTCATCGAATTTTTGTTGCTGTTTAATTTTATCTCTTAATAATTGGTTTTTACGTTTTTGGAAGACAATGAAGAAAACAATGATTAAGGTACTAACAATAACTAATACACCAATCATGTATACCAAAAGATATCTTTCGGCATCTGAAGTGACTATTTTATCTCTGGTTTGCAAAATATTAAGGCTAAAGAAAGGGTTAGATAAAAAATGATATTCACTGTTAAATAGATTTGCCATTTAAGTATTACAAAATTCCAATCAGCTGTAGAGAAATAGATTTCATAGAAAACTAGAGGAATCATTATAATATTCCATAATAAAAAACATGAATTAATAAAAAAATATAGCGATTTATGAAATGCTAGTATTAAATCGCTTTGTAAAAATTGAACATAAAACACTGAAGAACAAACAAATACCATCCACAAACTTAATATAGCTACAAATGAATTTAGTGTTAAAAATAACAAACTAAAATTAAAAATTGCATACAGAACGAACAATAATAAATAAACAATAAAACTATATTTCAAAGCGGTTTTCAATTGAGTGTTATTGATAATTTTATAATTTATAAAAAACAAAAAACACACCAAACCACCGAACCAAAAAATATTAGACAACCAATAGTTTTTTTCAAATAAAGTTCCTTCTATTAAATTATAATTATTAATATTCCTTAAGTATTGAGGGTATCCATGTAATAAGTCAATAATAAGTGCATACACCAAAAAATAAATCAAAAATTTAGCAGCAGTATGACTATATTTTTTCAAAGAAAATAAGCCAATAACCGCTGCTAAAAATTCGACGGAATAAGTTAACAAAAAATAGTTCTGCTTTAAAAACTCTCCCATACCATATTATTGAGGATAATTTGCACTTGGAGGATGTCCTGTCCCCCCTATATTCAAACCTCCACCTCCTGGTATATCATCACCATCGTCATCACCAGCTAGTGACAAGAAGTTTCCATCAGATTTGTTCTCATAACCCGTTGGTACAAAAAATAAGGTGGTCAACCCCTTTCCTTCATTGGTATCCGGATAAGCCCCTAAATACAAACGCAAGCCATTTAAAGTATAGCCTTTTTCTTTAGCTTGATGTTTTGCATAAGCCAAATAATTTTCAATTTCATCTAATTTATACCAAGACGATCGGTTGTCTTCAGCTTTAGAATTTTTAAATAAAGAATCATTGATAATTTTATAACGCTCGTTATAGGCTTGATCTAGAGTTCTAATTTCCTCTGGTGTAATTAATCCAGAAGGTTTTTTTGGTTCTGTTATCATATCTTGGTTTTGGTTAAAATAAAAATACATCGCTAATGCTCCAAGCATGATTCCCAAAACAAATAATCCAAAGTTTTTCATAATTATAGGTTGGTTTTTACTAGTAGATCTGTAAATTATTGATTTTATTTAACATATAAAATTATTATAGTTTAATTATAGATATATTACGGCTTCGCTGTTATTCCGATAGCAACCGAAAAAAAACACCACCAGATTACAAAAAGCTAATAAACAATTAGTTACAATATCAATTTAAAATTTTACTATCCTTAAAATTATTTACAATTATATTAGGTCTCAATTTAGAAAAAACCTAATATTAAAAATTCTCTTAGTAAATCGTTTTCGATCGCATCAATTTTTTAAGCGAAATTTTAGCGAATTTTCTGTAAATTTTTGACTCAACGTATTTATAGATTGTTCCGTTAATTGAAGAATTCTTGGATATCCTCCTGTAGTTTGACAGTCGCGCATTAGCACAATGAGTTGTCCAGATGGAGTGAGCTGAACCGTTCCCGGCAAGACTGGAGCCGTTAATATAGAGTCTAAGTCATTATGAAACAAAGGTAGAAGCTGATATGCCATCCGATTATTGAATTTAGATACTTTGTATTCTTGATTCAAGAGTGATTCTTGCTGAGCATATGACAGTTTACAGAATTCCGGTCCTTTTGTAACTTCCAAAACATAATCTTCAAAATAAGAGGCATTAAATTTTAACTTTGCATGTTTAGGTCGTACCGCGTCTGAAGCATTCGAAATTTGAAGAATATCGTCTTTTTGGATTCGTGCGGTTTCCGTAATATTGTTTGTCATACTTCGACTCCCTAATATTGTTTCTGTTAAAAAACCACTTTTTACACTAAGGTATGTTCTAAAACCAGATTCTAAATTTCCGAAAGACAAGATATCATTAGACCTTAAAATAACCGACTTAAACATAGGAATGGGTTTAGTGTTTAATTTCGGATTCATATTTGCACCAGTAACGGCAATTGTAGTAGGAATTAAAAATTGCAACTCAGCTCCGCTCATGGTCATTTCTAAAACGGCATTTGTTTTATCATTTCCTAATAATTCATTGGCAAATTCATTTGAATATGCATCCATGGCTCCAGAAACTGGAACGCCATAAGCACGTTGACCAAAACGACCTAGATCTTGTATGGTGGAATAAAATCCTGCTTTTAAAACTTTAATCATCAACGAGGCGTGTTTCAAAATTAAAATTTGAAGACCTTATCTCTTCTCGTATTTTTTGATGCTCAGTTGTTGAAATTGGATCAAATTTAATTTTATCTCCAGCTTTAATAAAGCATGGTGGATTTTGTTTTGGATCGAATAATTCTAACGGAGAATTACCGATAATGTGCCAACCCCCAGGACTATCTTGTGGATAGATTCCGGTCTGTTTTCCACCAATGGCAACTGACCCTTTTTTTACATTGAGATTGGGAGTAGTTTTTCGGTCTAAATATAAGCTCGGATCAAGGTTTCCCAAATATAAAAAACCAGGTAAAAACCCAATGAAATAAACGGTGTAAGAAGTTGCAGAATGTAACCTAATAATTTCGTTTTTGGATTGATTTATTTCCTTGGAATAATTTTCTAAATCCACAGCAAATTCCCCTTCATAACACACAGGAATATTGAAGGTTTGCGTATCTAGATATTTAACACTATCTTGAACTTCATACAGATGCTTAAGTCTTAAAAACACATCATTGACGTTACCTATAGTTGACACATAAAAAACTAACAATGAGCTATATGAAGACACCACCTCAACAACTTCTTTAACAGCATCATTTTCAATTCTATTTTTAAATCCCAATACATCGTGCAGCACATTCTCATCAATAATCGCTGGCCATTCTACTAAAATAGCACGTTCATTGTATTGCGAAAATTTAAGTTTAAAATTCATGGTTTCTTAATGAATTTGAATGCCTTTTGCTTTTAAATTATCGCTTAGATATTTTATAATTTCAAGAGCATTTTTGGTATCACCATGCACACAGATGGTCGACGCTTTTAAGGTCAGCTCCACCCCATTTATTGAAGTTACTTTTTGGTGCTTTATGATGTTTAAAACATGTTTTAAAATCGCTTCTTTTTCATGTAAAATAGCGTTTTCATTTTGCCGAGATACAAGCGATAAATCGTCGTTATAATTTCGGTCTGCAAAAGCTTCAAAAGTCATTGGAATATTTTCGAGCTTAGCCAATTCTGCAATCACAGAATTAAACGGCACATAAAGCTCTATTGGCATTTTTATACCTTTGATAACATCGATAACAACTTTCGCTGTTTTTTTGTCTTTAGCAGCTAAGTTGTATAATGCTCCATGAGGTTTAAGATGATGTAAATCTGCCTTTTCGGTGTGAAGCACGGTTAGTAAAGCATTTATTTGTTGCTTTAAGCTATTGTATAAATCCCTACTCGACATGTTTACATTTACTCGGCCGAAGTTCAATGTATCGGGAAATGAAGGATGTGCCCCAATTTTTATATGGTGCTGTTTTGCTAATTTTACAACTTCGGTCATAGTTGACGTATCCCCAGCATGACCACCACAAGCTATATTGCAAGAGGATATATACGGCATAAGTTCGGATTCATTCCCTACTCCTTCCCCAACATCTGCATTTATATCAATCCCGAAGTTTTTCATGTTTACGTTTATTATGGCATCTATTAGCACTATTGATTACGCTTTGTTGGTCTTTTTAAAAACAAAACGCAATTGATTTCAGCCATTCTAAAATAAACAATTTCTTTATAAATTCAGGAATTCAATCCTACAAAAAAGATCTCAACGCTCCTACGCAAACACCTAAGCGTGGCTGTAAAAGTATTGAGATCTTATAAACTATTACGCATTAAATAACGGTCGTCCCCCCATTAAGGTATTCACTTTTTCGGCAACACCCTCTAAAACAGTTTCATTGTTGTGATTAGATAAAACTTCGTCGATAAGTTCCACCACATAAGTCATATCCGTTTCCTTTAACCCTCTCGTAGTTATCGCCGACGTACCAACTCTAATTCCTGAGGTTACAAATGGCGATTCCGTATCAAATGGTACCATATTTTTATTTACAGTAATATCTGCTTTTACAAGCGCATTTTCAGCATCCTTACCTGTAATATTTTTATTTCTCAGGTCTATTAACATCATATGGTTATCTGTTCCTCCTGAAATTAAATTATAATCTTTAGCAACAAAAGCTTTTGCGATAGCGTCTGCATTATGTTTTACCTGCAACATATAGTGCATAAAGTCATCCGTTAAGGCTTCACCAAAAGCTATGGCTTTGGCAGCAATAATATGCTCTAATGGCCCCCCTTGATTTCCTGGAAACACACCAGAATCTAATAAACCAGACATTTTACGTAGCTTACCGTTCTTTAAGGTAATTCCGAATGGATTATCGATATTTTCACCCATCATTATCATTCCCCCTCGTGGCCCTCTTAACGTTTTATGCGTTGTAGTAGTTACAATATGGCAATGCGGCATAGGATCATTTAAAATACCTTTCGCAATTAAACCAGCGGGGTGTGAAATATCTGCCAATAAAATAGCATCTACACTATCTGCAACTTCTCTAAATTTAGCAAAATCAATATCACGCGAATATGCCGAAGCTCCTGCTATAATTAATTTTGGTTGTTCTTTTTTGGCCTGATCGGCTAACATATCGTAATCAATAATGCCAGTATCTTTTTTAACACCATAAAATGTCGGTCGGTATAATTTACCAGAAAAATTAACATGAGAACCATGCGTTAAATGACCTCCGTGAGACAAATCGAAACCTAGAATAGTATCACCAGGTTTTAAGCATGCATGATAGACTGCCGTATTAGCCTGACTACCTGAGTGTGGTTGCACATTAGCATAAGCTGCACCAAATAAGGTTTTTGCTCTTTCAATAGCCAGTTGTTCTACTTCATCTACCACCTCGCATCCGCCATAATAGCGTTTACCAGGGTAACCTTCAGCATATTTGTTTGTTAATACAGAACCTGCAGCTTCCATCACTTGGTCACTTACAAAGTTCTCTGAAGCAATTAATTCTATACCTTCCGTTTGGCGTTCTTTTTCGGCTTGAATGAGTTCAAAAATTTGTTCGTCGCGTTGCATATATAATGAGTTTGTTAAATCGATACAAAAATAATCAATTCATTAGTTTAAATATCAAAATTTATGTAGGTTTGACTATAATTAATCAACATTTAATCAACAATAGCAATATGCCATTATCAGCCAATAACCCAGATAGAACGTCATGGTTACATGTCGGTAAAAACTCAGATTTCCCAATACAGAATATCCCATTCGGTGTTTTCTTAACTAGAGACGATATTATTACTATAGGTACTCGAATTGGAGATACTGCTATTGATCTTGGTGCTTTACACCAATTAGGCTACTTTGAAGGCATCCCGTTAACGGACGATATTTTTCTTCAAGACACTTTGAATGATTTTATCGCAGACGGCAGAAAAACTTGGCGTTTAGTAAGAAATAGAATTGCTGAAATTTTTGATGCTGAAAATGACACTTTAAAAAATAATAATCCGCACAAGGAAACCATTTTGTTTCGTTTAGATGAGATAGAAATGCAATTACCAATTCAAGTTGGGGATTACACGGATTTTTACGCCAGTAAAGAACATGCCACAAATGTTGGTACTATGTTTAGAGATCCAGACAACGCATTATTACCAAATTGGGTACACATGCCTGTTGGTTATCATGGCCGTAGTTCCTCTATAATTCCATCGGGAATTCCAATACATCGCCCACAAGGACAAACTATTCCTGCCGATTCTAATCAACCGGTTTTTGGACCGAGTAAATTGGTCGATTTTGAACTAGAAATGGCTTTTATTACCACTGACGCTAACGATTTAGGTGAACCAATTCCTATTGAAGAAGCTGAAGAATATATCTTCGGTTTGGTATTATTTAATGATTGGTCGGCACGCGATATTCAAAAATGGGAATATGTACCGCTAGGCCCGTTTTTAGGAAAAAGTTTTGCATCGTCAATGTCCCCATGGATTGTTACGTTAGATGCCCTAGAACCTTTTAGAACCGAAAGCCCAAAGCAGAACCCTAAGCCTTTGGAATATCTTCAAACTAAAGGTAAAAAGAGTTTTGATATTAACTTAGAGGTCGGCATACAACCTAAAGGCGGAAAAGAGACAACGGTTGCAAAATCGAATTTTAAATACATGTACTGGAACATGGCACAGCAATTAGCGCACCACACTGTTAATGGCTGCCCAGTAAATTCAGGAGACATGATGGGCAGTGGCACCATTTCTGGTCCAACACCAGATTCTTATGGTTCTATGTTAGAATTAAGTTGGAAAGGCACTAAACCAGTGAAGCTGAAAGATGGGACAGAGCGTAAATTTATTAATGATAACGATACGGTGATCATGAGAGGTTATTGTGAAAATGATGATATCAGAATTGGATTTGGACAAGTTAAAACGCAATTGCTTCCTGTTTTTAATCCTAAGAAAAAGAAGTAAGTGGCAAGCAGTATGCAGTATGCAGTATGCAGTATGCAGTAAGTAAAAAACAACAAGCTTTAAGCGAACAAATATTGAAAGAAGATTGGAGTTTAATAACTTTAATCTTCTTTTTTTTATTTGAAGACTAAGCTTAAAAACTAAACAAAAATTACCACAAAGAAGTCACAACAGATTCACAGACGAGCCTGAGCTATTCTCTAAATAACCCTATAACCTAAAAGAGATTAGAGAGATAAAAGGAAAAATGAAATTGCATAGTTAATCTTTACACTTTTTGACTGAAAGCTAAGGATTGAAGACTCTAATTAAAAATCAGCTTCACAACTAAAACTAACACACTCACGCGTTACGGGATGTTCAAAACTTAACATTTCTGCATGAAGATGTAACCGATTGGAAACAGTTCCGTATAAATCATCGCCAACAATGGGTAAATTCAAACCTTTGTGATGTGCCGCATGAACTCGCAATTGATGCGTTCTCCCAGATATGGGATAAAAATAAATTCTTGTTTGGTTATTTTTCACATCAATAACTTGGTATTTTGTTATTGCCGATTTGCCATGCTCGTTACATACCAATTGTCTGGGTCTATTGTTTAAATCTACTCTAAGTGGTAAATTCACGAGACCTTCTTTTATTTCTATAACACCATCTAACAATGCAACATAACGCTTTTTAATAGTGCGATTTATAAATTGTTTCTGAAGTTTTTTGTGTGTTCTTTCATTTTTTGCCACTAATAATAATCCCGAAGTTGACATATCTAAGCGATGCAACAACAATGGTCCTGTGGCATTTGGTAAATAAGTTTGCATTCTGGTTAATACGGAATCTTTAATTGTTTTTCCAGGCACTGAAAGAAACTCGTGTGGCTTATTGAGAATTAGTAAAAAATCATCTTCATAAATAATCTCTAATTCGCCTTTAAATATTCCGGCAGATTCAATCGGATTTGGTTCCACATCCAAACCCTGCATCATGTGACCCAAAATAGGCTCGCAACGGCCCCGACAAGACGGATAGAATTGCCCATGGACCCTAACTTCTTTTGTTGGAGAAATTCCCCAATAAAATTCTGCCATGGCAATAGGTTTTAAATCATTTTCATAAGCATACTGAAATAGTTTAGGAGCAGCACATTCACCAGCAGCTGCAGGTGGTGTTCCTATATCGGTGCGCTTAAAAATATCTAATAGATCTTTTGTCTCCCCTTTAGCATTTAAAAATCGATAGCTCTTATGAATGCGCTGTTGCAATTCGGCTGACAGGGTTTTTCTTTGAACTTTTAAACTTTCAATAGGTTGAAGTAGTTCCGCTAATTTTTTGTTGTTTTTTTCAATGTCCGCTTCACAATGCAACTTTAGATATTTTAAATCAATATTACTTTGAATACTTCGTTGCTTTAAAATTTCAAAAAAGACTTCCCTTTCAGCTAGCGGTAAATTTTGCTCTGCTTCTAATCTTTGTTGTTTTCTTTTATTCTTTTTGGATTTTGCCTTAATCTTAAAATCGCTCAGACGTTGTGCACTTTGAAATTGTGCTTCTTTTAATCGAGCTTTAACAATTTCTATTTCCGGATTTTGTTCTAATTGATCTATCTGAGCAGTCAAGCGATTTAAACGTCCTTCATTTTGTTTATAAAACCCTTCCTTATTTAACGTATCATAAATTGGTGGTACAAATCCCTTTAAATAATTACTTTCAGCTAATTTGCCAGAATATGCCGCAATGTACCCTAGCTGTCCTACCGAATTTTCAACAACCATAATACCAAACATTTTTCCAATTTTCAAACCTATATCCTTACTATCTAATCCGAAATTATGTTCAAAATCTTGCTGAGTGGCCAAGTACGTTTTCACTTCATCTGCGGCAAGCACACAAAGCGAATGTGGCTGATAATAAAATGGAAAGGTAAATTGTTTCGGAAGCTGTTCCGAAGGATATTCTATAGGATGAAAACAACCATCTTCCGTATTAAACATAAGCCTTTTACTATATTGCAAAGAAACGAATTTCTTTAGTGTTTGTATCATGGAACGGCATAAAAACGTGGAATATTTCATTTCGCATTAGGCCGTCTTTTTCACCTTTATGAATTAAAAATTTTATGGAAAAAAAAAAAGCTACTCCTTATCAAATAGTCTACCACCAACCTCATATGTGATGATCTTCAATTTATAATTTGGCATCATATTTGGAAACACTAAAATGTAACCAATAAAACCCACGATTATGAAACGATTTTTACTATTAACAGTTTTTGTTTCCGTACTTCTATCTTGTAGTGCGAAAAAACAAATTGAGAGTTCCATTAGCAACGGAAATTATGACGACGCTATTGCTGAAGCCTTAAATAAACTTGAAAATAATAAAGATAAAAATCGCAAGCAAGATTATATAGTAATGCTTGAAGATGCGTACTACAAAGTTTTGGAGGAAGATCTAAACCATATTAATCATCTTAAGAAGGATGGCAACCCTGAACAATTCAAAACCATCTATAACATTTATATAGATTTGAAAGATAGGCAAAATGCAATTAAGCGTGTTATGCCGTTGCGAATAAATGGCAAAACTTTGAATTTGAAATTTAACGATTATAGTTCTGAGATTGTAGATTATAGATATAAAACGTCAGATTATTTAATAGGACAAGGCATTACATTATTGGATTCTGGAGATAAATTTAAGGCAAGAACCGCACATGGCATTTTTAACTATATAGAACAAATTAATCCGAATTTTGAAGAAAATAGAGCGTTAATAACAGAAGCTCATGAAAAAGGAATGGATTACGTGCGTGTGTCTATTCAAAATAGAACTCAGCAAATAATTCCTCAACAGTTGGAAACCGACCTAGTAGATTTTAATACTTATGGTTTAAATCAGTTTTGGACCACCTATCACGCGAATGCAAACCCAACTATCGATTATGATCTTGCAATGCAATTGCAATTAAGGCAAATTAATATTTCGCCAGAACGCATAAATGAGCGTCAAGTTTTAAGACAAAGAGAACTCGTTGATGGCTGGGAATACTTACTAGATCGAAACGGCAATGTGAGAAAAGATAGTCTTGGCAATGATATAAAAATCGATAAGATTGTAAATGTTAAGGCAAGATTTATTGAAGCGATACAAACGAAATCAGCTCAAGTTATTGCAAATGTTGTCTATACAGATATAAAACAAAATGAAATTATTGATACGTTTTCTATTGAAAGTAGCTTTGTGTTTGAAAATGTTTTCGGAACCTATAAAGGCGATAAAAGAGCTTTAGCTAAAGATGATATTCACCTTTTGAACCAAAGACAACGTAATTTTCCTAGTGATGCACAAATGGTTTTCGATACTGGTGAAGATTTAAAGTTGAAACTTAAGGATATTATAATGCATTATAGAATTAAACGAAGTTAGATGTATTACCAATTAAACCCACTATAAATGTTCTATCTATAGTGGGTTTAATTTATATTATATCTTAGGCTGAACCAATGTTGACTGCAATTTTTGAGCAACGATTATTTAACGCGTAATTCTAGACATATCTTATCATTTATTTCAATTAGTAACTACTAGTCATTTCAAAAATCCAATTATTTAACCTATGCTCCCAAACCCAACATTTAAACATCATTGATTCATCGCTCATATATCTCCTTTTAATAAGAAACACCACTTGCTTTTTTTTTGCGTATCTCAAAAATTTTCAGGTTCTACGCGGTTCTAAGCTCTTTATTTGCCGAACCCAGAGCATTCGTTAGAGAACCAATTGCAATTTTCTAATATTTAAAAAGTAAGTTTCCCTAAACCTATCGTGAAATTATATATTTTTAATTCTGAATTCTAATTAAAACAGAAAAATACTCATAATCACTTTCCCTTAAGAGTTTATATTTTTATAATATTTACTCTTAAAATTTTTAATTATGTTAAATTCAGTGTAAATAATAACTTAACATATCTTGAGAAATACGTGTAACTCACTAAATAATAAGGATTTCATTCATAGTTATTTTTTGCTAGTTAACGGATTTTTGTTAAAATAATCGATTTAAAATATATATTTGTTTATTAAATTTTATTGATAGTTCTTTTAAATCATAATATGGAAAACAAAGCGTTAACGCTGTAATCTCAAAACCGAGTTATACAGTAATTAATCTTTGAATTATTATTTCTGAAGTACTATTAGTTTATTAATGGTATTATTTGTTCTATTACAAATTAAATTGAAACGAAATTTAGACGGCATCTAATCTAAACAGGATTTAGAATTGCAAACATCAATAGAATCGTATAATTCAATAAATAAACAACATCAGTCTTTTCTATGTAATGTTAAAAAAATATACATTTAATCGGATTTTAAATACATCTTATCGATGATTTAGTTTGCATATAGAATATTAAAATTTATATTTGCCCTTCCCTCTAAGCAAATTAATTATAGTTACACATAATAAAATTGAACCAACTAATTAAACATTAGTCTTTTAAATGCTGTTTATTTATTTAATCGCTAAATTATTTTTGATATGATAAATCATTACTCAAAGTTTTTTACTTTTTTTATTACCCTCATTTTTCTTTCAGGAAATTCTGGACATGCTTCAGTAATCGAAAATTATGTCTCTATAGATGATGATTTAGAACATATTTATTCTGATTCCACCAACTCAGAAAACTCTAACTATTTTGCCATTTATAGTTATAATACAATAGCAAATTATATTTCAATTCTTCCTGAAGTTAGTAGAGTTAATGATAATACTTCCTTGTCAGCAACAATCTCAGCATGTCCTAATGATATATCTGTTAATGTAGATTCTGGTAGATGTGATGCTGTGGTGACATTTGCTGCACTGCCAACCACTGATATCCCTAATTATTCAATGGTACTAACAAGTACATTGGGCTCTGGAAGTACATTCCCTATTGGTGAAACCACTGTAACTTATGTTGAAACAGCCAATAATGGCACTGATCCAGATGGAGATACTTGTACTTTTACCGTAACGGTTACCGATAATGAGCCGCCAATTATTACTCTTATTGGTGCTGCTACCATCACGCTTGAAGCTTGTACTGATGCGTATACTGAACTTGGTGCTAATACTACTGACAACTGTACTGTTGGAACGGTAACAGTTGGTGGCGACACGGTTGATGCTAACACCCCAGGAATATATACTGTAACATATAATGCAACTGATACAAACGGTGTAGCAGCTGATGAAGTAACTCGTATAATTACCGTTAGCGACACTACCAAACCTGTAATAAATCTTATTGGTGCTGCTACCATCACGCTTGAAGCTTGTTCTGGTACATATACTGAACTTGGTGCTAATGCCACTGATAACTGTTCTGTTGGTGCTTTAACAGTTGGTGGCGACACGGTTGATGCTAACACCCCAGGAATATATACTGTAACATATAATGTAACTGATACAAACGGTGTAGCTGCTGATGAAGTAACTCGTGTGGTTACGGTTAATGACACTACCAAACCTGTAATCAATCTTAATGGTGCTGCTACCATCACTCTTGAAGCTTGTTCTGATACTTATACTGAACTTGGTGCTAATGCTACTGATAACTGTTCTGTTGGTGCTGTAACAGTTGGTGGCGACACGGTTGATGCTAACACCCCAGGAATATATACTGTAACAT
>NZ_JASDDK010000029.1 GCF_030407435.1 Winogradskyella bathintestinalis | reverse complement strand
ACCGTTGTAAGCCATTTTGAAAAAAAGTATGAGAATATTAATAATCCTATTATTTACTTCAAATTTAACTTTTGCCCAATATTGGGGAGGACAAGAAATTAATGAATCTGATTTAACCGATTGGCTACCAAAATTTGAAATTGAATATGCTGGGACTTATCATTTCGGAGAAAGTGAAAGCGAATCTGATTTTCAATTATTTTTTTCAGGAGATTGTATCATTGGACAAGTTCAGAATGGATATTGGGAAGAAAATACTGGAATTTGGAAAAGTAATTACATAACATTAACGAACATATCGATAGATAAAAAAGGAAAGTTTACTAGTGACCAACATTCTGGACAATTTATTAGGTACAAAATGGAATCAGGTGAATATGTTAAAGGACTGAGAATTAATAACCCTTGGACTAGTTGGATTAGTGATAGTGAATTTGAAATTGGAACTAGAACCAAAATCAAATTTGAAGACATTTATTATGGAAAGTATAGTAAAGCTTCTTCTAGGAAATTAAACATTGACGAATTAAATCAAATGAGTTCGAAAGATTTGAAATTAATGAGAAATGAAATTTTTGCTAGATATGGTTATACTTTTAAAAAAGGAGGAGAAATGGACAAATATTTCAGAAAGCAAAAATGGTATAGAGCTCAACACGAAAAGGTTGAACAGTATTTGACAGAAATTGAACTTTATAATATCGAATTGATTAAGAAATCCGAATAAAAACGGCTTACAACACGGTGTATAAAACATAGCTAATAAGTGTTAAATCGAAAGTTTGTGTTTTATTTACAAAGACCGCCAAATTTTTAATTTGGCTTTAAAACTGAAAAGTTAAATCAAAATATAAAAATTCGGCTCTGTGTTAATCCGAAAAGTTAGTGTCTTTTTACACGCTACGTTTCATACACAAACCGTTGT
>NZ_JASDDK010000028.1 GCF_030407435.1 Winogradskyella bathintestinalis | reverse complement strand
TAAGGTGGTTATAGCGACGGGGCTCACCTCTTACCATTCCGAACAGAGTAGTTAAGCCCGTTTGCGCCGATGGTACTGCTTTACTGTGGAAGAGTAGGTCGCCGCCTTTTTTAGAAACCCTTACTATATTTATAGTAAGGGTTTTTTTGTTTTATGAAATTTTAAAAGCTACAATAGCACCATAAATCTATAGTTTTATGATAATTATACTTAATTCAGGTTAGTTCAGGAGGAAATATTGATAAGATAAATTCAGTGGTTGATTTAAAGTAGATTTCATTCATAATAATTCATGTTGGTCAATTCTCTTTTTTGATATTTACATATATAAAAATTCGGCATAAGACTTTACTAATTGGCCAACTGAAAGAGATTATTACTCTATTTATAATTATTGCAGCTTAAAAAAGACTTACTCTTAAGAATTAAAATAGTAAGAATTAAAATAGTAAGAATTAAAATAGTAAGAATTGAAATAGTAAGAATTGGTATAATAGGAAAATAAATTATAAACAGTAGCGCAACTATTATAAATTGTACCCCACTATTTTACCCAGTCTTTAATTATAAATAGGAATAATAGATCAAGTTAGAATAAGAGGAAAATTCTGTCGTTAAATTTAAACTGTAAATTATACTATTATATACGGTAGTTTTAGGTGCAAATTAAGACCATAATGGTGTGATGATGATTTAAGTCAATTTTAAATTGAAAAAAATGAATCACATATATAAGATTTATTGAATCTTTAGACTGTATGATGTGTATGACACAGCTCATATTTAAAGTGTATTTATAAATTTTAAAGAACCTTTATAGAGTCCTAAACCTACTAACGAAGTGCTTTGTGGTTTATAATGTATTTAAAACGAACGAAAATAATGATTGTAAAGCTTTAGCTTTCAGTATGATTAAAAAAATAATTAAAATAACTTATAAAATGACTTGTTGGTTTAGAAAAGGGTTCTATATTTGCACCCCGAAATAAAAACAATAAGTTGAGTTTCGAAAAACGTTCATTACTATACAAAACGACATCGAAAAATATTTTAAAAATTTTACAAAAAGATGTTGTGGGAATGAA
>NZ_JASDDK010000027.1 GCF_030407435.1 Winogradskyella bathintestinalis | reverse complement strand
TGTATTATACTGAAATAGGTTGACTCTTTTTGGTTACTATTTAGACGTTCAAAAGATTTTTTTTAGCCGTTTAGAAGGCAAAAAAATAGTTTGAACTGGGTCAGTTCTTAAATCGTAAGTTCAGGTAAATTTACATTATTTTTTCGATAGGATTTGTATTTGATGTTTGGATTTAAATGTACTTCTGCAGGTTTTCTTAAATCCAGGCTAAAATGCGTTCTCAGATTATTATAGATATATACAGCTTGCTCAGTCATTTTTTGTGCTAAACCTGTGTTTTTAATAGTCTGTTTTAATCCGTATTCATATTTTAAAGTTCTATTAATTCGTTCAGCTACAGCGTTTTCATAAGGGTCGTATTGCTCTGTCATACTCATTGTTATTCCATTGTTTTCGGCAAATTCTGTGTATTTAGGATTGCAGTATTGAAACCCTCTGTCTGAGTGATGTATAAGTTTTTCATTAGGATATTTTCTGTTTTTAATAGCCATAGCGAGCGCATCAGTACAAAGTGATGTTCTCATGTGGTTGTCTAATTTGTAACCCATAATTTGCTTAGAATACGCGTCTGTAACAATTGCTAAATAGTTATGACCCTTTTCAGTTTTAATATACGTGATGTCGCTTACCCAAAGCTGTTCTGGTCGATTAGGCACGTGGTCTTTTACTAGGTTTTTATATTTTTTGTACAAGTGATTAGAATTGGTTGTTGTGATGTAATTTTTTGTTTTTGGTACTAGTAGTTTATTTAGTCTCAAGAAGCTGTAGAACTTGTCTCTGCCTATTTTAATGTCAGCATTAATAAAGTCTTGTTTAAGTTCGGTATGTAGTTTTATTCCACCAGTTTTCGAGCCTACTTGTTTGCGGTAGTCTTTAACCATTTTGATCATTTTTTGATGATCTATTTCTTTTTTTTGTTGTGTTTTGAGTCTTTTGTAGAAGGCTTGTTTAGATATCCCAAAACATCCATAGAGCCATTTTCTTTTATACGCTGTTTTTTCTTTTGCTCTATCTCTTTTGCTAATGTTTTGGGTAATGACTTTTTTGACATATCAACGCCTGTAATCAGTTCCATATCAGCGATAATGTCTTGTTGGAAGTCTTTTTGAAACTCAAGTTCTTCAATCTTTTCCTTTAATTTTTTAATCTCATCGTTTTTACTCATACCAGTATTTTGTTGTACTAAAGTACTGTATTTTCTTAACCAATAGGAAATAGTTGTTCTAGGAATATCATATTTTTTAGAAGCTTGATTGTTGGATAGCTGACCATTTAAGATTTGGTCAACGACTAAAAGTTTAGTCTCTAAAGTTGCTTTTTGATAGCTTTTTTTTCGCCAGTGTTCATTTTGTGTTTTCATAAGTGACTGTAATTAATTGCTTAATTTTTAGTCAACCTATTTCAGGAAAGTTCA
>NZ_JASDDK010000026.1 GCF_030407435.1 Winogradskyella bathintestinalis | reverse complement strand
CTGTAGGATCGGTATTATCAAGAATATTAATGTTTTGGAAAACATTAATAGAGTTTCCACTCGCATCCGTTACCGAGTAAGTTCTAATAATAGTTCCGTTGTTAATAGCAGGATCCGCAGTTTGACTTACAAAAGCGACAGTAGGAGTACCACAATTATCAGCTTCATCAATTACTACAGTAATATCTACAGCAGGTACATCAGTAAGACATTGCACATCAATATCCGCAGGATTAGAGGCTGTAGGATCGGTATTATCAAGAATATTAATGTTTTGGAAAACATTAATAGAGTTTCCACTCGCATCCGTTACCGAGTAAGTTCTAATAATAGTTCCGTTGTTAATAGCAGGATCCGCAGTTTGACTTACAAAAGCGACAGTAGGAGTACCACAATTATCAGCTTCATCAGTTACCACAGTAATATCTACAGCAGGTACATCAGTAAGACACTGCACATCAATATCCGCAGGATTAGAGGCTGTAGGATCGGTATTATCAACAATGTTAATGTCTTGGAAAACATTAATAGAGTTTCCACTCGCATCCGTTACAGAATAGGTTCTAGTAATAGTTCCGTTGTTAATAGCAGGATCCGCAGTTTGACTTACAAAAGCGACAGTAGGAGTACCACAATTATCAGCTTCATCAGTTACCACAGTAATATCTACAGCAGGTACATCAGTAAGACATTGCACATCAATATCCGCAGGATTAGAGGCTGTAGGATCGGTAGTGTCGCTAACCGTAACTATACGAGTTACTTCATCAGCAGCTACACCGTTTGTATCAGTTACATTATATGTTACAGTATATATTCCTGGGGTGTTAGCATCAACCGTGTCGCCACCAACTGTTACAGCACCAACAGAACAGTTATCAGTAGCATTAGCACCAAGTTCAGTATATGTATCAGTACAAGCTTCAAGCGTGATGGTAGCAGTACCAATAAGATTGATTACAGGTTTAGTAGTGTCGCTAACCGTAACTATACGAGTTATTTCATCAGCAGCTACACCGTTTGTATCAGTTACATTATATGTTACAGTATATATTCCTGGGGTGTTAGCATCAACCGTGTCGCCACCAACGGTTACAGCACCAGCAGAACAGTTATCAGTAGCATTAGCACCAAGTTCAGTATACGTATCAGAACAAGCTTCAAGAGTGATGGTAGCAGCACCATTAAGATTGATTATAGGTTTGGTAGTGTCGTTAACCGTAACTATACGAGTTACTTCATCAGCAGCTGCACCGTTTGTATCAGTTACATTATATGTTACAGTATATATTCCTGGGGTGTTAGCATCAACCGTGTCGCCACCAACGGTTACAGCACCAACAGAACAGTTATCAGTAGCATTAGCACCAAGTTCAGTATAAGTATCAGAACAAGCTTCAAGCGTGATGGTAGCAGCACCATTAAGATTTATTACAGGTTTAGTAGTGTCGCTAA
>NZ_JASDDK010000025.1 GCF_030407435.1 Winogradskyella bathintestinalis | reverse complement strand
AAGACCGCCAAATTTTTAATTTGGCTTTAAAACTGAAAAGTTAAATCAAAATATAAAAATTCGGCTCTGTGTTAATCCGAAAAGTTAGTGTCTTTTTACACGCTACGTTTCATACACAAACCGTTGTGTGTAATGCGAGAAAAATCCGTTAGAAAAGAATGGCAGGAGAAAAAATAAAAACAAATATTCAATGTCAGAATATTGCACCAATTAAAAACTTAACGAGATTAATTTCTTCAAACTCTCTTAAGATAGGTATTTTTGCAAATAACGGAAGCGGAAAAACATTTATTAGCAGACTATTTAGACTTACGGAAAACACCAATGAATTACAGCTTGAAAATGAAATTAGTCCAACAGATAAATTAATTACAATTGGAAAATCAAATAGTAATTTTTCTTTTTCAATAATTGACAAAAAAGGAATTACACAAGAGGATTTTAAAATTGAATTAAAAAAAGGAGTTATTCCAAATCTTCCTAAAACCAAATACACATATCATACATTTAATCAAGATTATGTTGAAGAAAACATAAGTGCTTTGAGTTATGAAAAAGATAGTGAAATTGAAGGTTTTATTCTTGGAAAAATAAATATTGACCTAAAAGAAGATGAAGAAAAATTATCGAAAATAGAAAAAGAAGGTTCTGAACTAAATGAACAAATAAAGATTGATACAGAAAAATATGTTGAAGAAAAGGTTAGTAATATTCAAAATATAAAAAGATTAGGAGATTATAAAATACTCGAATTTCAAAACATCTTTAATGGAATACAAAAAGAGAAATATGATATTTCTAAAACATTCGATGAACTAATTGAAGATTACAACAAAATTAAATCTGTTCCAGAAAACCTAGATGATATAAAACAAATTGAAAAACTAAAACTAGATTTTAAATTACTAAATGAAATAAAAGAAAATTGCCTTAAAGAATATAGTTTAAGTGAGTTAGCAACAGAGTTTAAAAATAAAATCAAGGACAAACAACTTTTTGTTGAAACAGGTATTACCTTACTCGATTCTGAAAAAAAAGATTGTCCATTTTGCGAACAATCTTTAGAAAAAGATGCTTTAAATTTAATAGATAAATACACAACTTACTTAAATGATATTGAAGCAAATACAATAAAGTTATTTAAAGAGTATGAATCTTCTCTTGAAAAATACATAATTACACTTACGAACATTGAAATTCAAAATACTAAAAGAATAAATGAATTCAATAAATACAAAACTAAATACATTCCTTCAAGTGAAGAAATAGAATTGAATAGTTTAGATATTGAGTGTTTAAGAAGACAAATCGAACTTATAATAGAAAGTGTTCAGGATAAAATAAAGAACATTAATAAATCAATTGATTTAACTGACGAACATCTACAAAGTTTAGAAAAATCAGAAACACTCTTTAATGGAGTTGTATCCTCAAACAACGAAGAAATTGAAGCTATTAATAATAAAAAAGATAAAATTGGGGAAGAAAACAAATCTACAAGAAAAGAGATTATTAAGTGTGCTTATAATCATCTAATTGATGAACACAAGAATAACATTGAAAGTGTAATAAAATTGAGAGCTCAATGGAAAACATTGAATGATGAAATAAGGAAAAAAAGAGAACAACAAAAAGTAAGTAAAAAAGAAAAAGTAGCTTCGACAATAAAAACAGTTCTTAATTACTTTTTTGCTAAAAAGTATACTTTAGATGAAGAAAACTTTAGATTAATATTTGATAAAAATACTCTCGAAAAAGACCAAGCAAAAAATATCTTAAGTGAGGGAGAAAAAAACATTGTTGCATTCGCCTATTTTATCGGAGATACTCACTTAAAAGTTGAAAATGAAGATGATTATCAAAAACTTTTCTTTGTAATTGATGATCCAATTTCAAGTATGGATTTTTCACACGTTTATACTTTATGTGGAGTAATAAGAGATATTTCAAAAATTATAGATAAATTAAAACGTGAAAGATTCCTAATCTTAACACACAATAATGATTTTATGCGTGTTCTAGCTTCAAATAATATTATTGATAAAAAATTACTTCTCAAAAAAGGAGAATTAATCGATTTCAATAATAATTTAACTGTTCCTTACATAAATCATTTGATGGATATTTATGAAATCTGCAGAAAAAACGGAATTCCTACGCATACAACTGCAAACTCAATTAGACACATTATTGAAACACTAACAAAATTTGAAAAGATTGATGTAACAGGAGAAAGTATTGCCGAGTATATCAAAGAAAATATTAAAGACGATACTAAATCATACACATTAATTAATGATTTATCTCACGGAGGTTGGAGAACGGAACAAGCACCAATTACTGATGAGGATTATATTGAAATATGTGAAACAATAGTAAAACATATTGAAATTAAATACATTGGACAAGTTGAATATTGTAAAAAGATATGTAAATAAAGCACTACACACAACACCGTATATAATTTATTGCTGGCTTATCGCCTACTTACGAAAGTCCTCGCGGACTTTCTTGGTCGGTAATTATTTACTAAATTAGTTGCTTAAACCACGCAACAAACCATATACAAACACGTTGGCATTAATTTGAAAAATGTACTTTCCTGAAATAGGTTGACTAAAAATTCATCATTTAATGATAGTCACTTATGAAAGCACAAAAAGAACACTGGCGAAAAAAAAGCTATAATAAAGCAACTTTAGAACTCAAATTATTCGTCGTTGACCAAATTCAGAATGGTCAGATTTCTACAAACTTTGCATCTAAAAAATATGATGTTCCCAGAACAACTATCTCCTATTGGATTAGAAAATACA
>NZ_JASDDK010000024.1 GCF_030407435.1 Winogradskyella bathintestinalis | reverse complement strand
TACCATTGTAAGTACCGTCCCAACCTGTTCCTCCTGGACTTATTTGCTTTAACAATTTTCCGTAACGGTCAAATATATAAATTTTTGCATCATTTCCAATACCTTCGATGTTCCAAGTTTCGTTTTGACCATCTCCGTTTGGCGTAAAATACAGCGGATAATCTATTATAAACACAGGCTTAGTAGTAATACCACAACCGTTCTTATCTCTTGCCATAATATGGTGCTGACCTGGTGAGACATTGTTAAATACCGTCTCGTCTTGCCATGGTCCATGATCTAGACTATATTCATATTCCCCTATTTCGTCTCCCGGTACGACTTCTACAACGTGATTATCTGCAAAAGCTTGAGTCAATAAATTAATGCTTATACTCGGTGGTTCGCTTTCCATAACTTCTGTGGTATCTGTATTGGTACAATTGGTTACCGTAGAGGTGCTGATATCGGTAACTAATACACTATAACTCCCTCCTTGAGTCGGCGTTAAACGCGATCCTGTCTCCCCAGCCATCTCAGTGCCATTATAACTCCATACAAAACTATAATCGGTAGCCGATAGGCCCGTGTCTATCACCAAGGGGTCCAATATTTCGCTGCCGTTGGTATTAATACATAAGGTATATTGGTCTGCTAAATCAAACTCTGGTAATGGGTTGACCTGTAAGGTTAGTGCGGCAACCGCATAACAGATAGGCGTATCTTCATCGGTTACTGTACCTGGGGTATCGTTATCTACTCTAGCGTAAACCACCTGTGGGTTAACCACATTTTCGTACAAGGTTGGTAATGGGTTGACTTTGTCATTGGCATCCGCTTCATTGGCATAATAGCTCACCATATAGTTAGTGGTATCTTGACCGTCCAACACATTACCATTCATTGTTGTTAAATCAAATTGAGTACTGTCATTGGTCGTATCTCCATCCGTTTCCATGTTGTCATCACATGCCTGATATAGAATAGGATCCATATCTGGATTGGCCTGTGCGGCCTCTTGAACTTCGATATTAAAGCGCTGCGTACTGATGGAACAACCCGTAACATTATTGGTAATGGTTACAAAAATCTGTTGTGGGTTGCTGGTATTGGTGTACGGGCTTACCAGACCGTTCATTCCGGCTTCGGCATCCGCCAAATCTGCGTGGTAGCTCACGATAAACTGGCTAGCATCTTGGCCATTCAGGATTTCGGCATCTTTTGTCGTGAGGTCAAAACTGTCTACGTTATCAGTGAATAATTCACATTGAATAAAATCCGTGACGGCAACCACTTCTGGTAAGGGGTTCACCACGATAGTAAAATCTACCAAGGCATAACAGCCCGTGGCATCCTTAGTCATCCTTACATAAATCTCTTGTGGCGATGCTATATTACTATACTGCGTGGGATCTAAAATAGCATTTGTTCCTGAGTTGGCATCGTCTAGATCTTCGTAATAGGTGATAGTTACTCCGTTCTCACCGTTACGAATTAGTTCTTCTTGCTCATTATTGCCTGCTAAGCCTCGTAAATTAAATACCTCTTCCCCATCTCCTGTATTGAGGTCATCACACAATTCTAGGTTGGGCAACAGATCGCTTGCCGTTGGGGTTGGGTTGGGTAATACTCTTATTGTTAATGTTGTAAAATCTACACAGCCTGTATTGGTGTCTGTTACCACAGCATAAAGAGTTTGTGGGTTGGGCCCTTGTCCATTTATTTCGGTGTTGGTATACTGTGTAGGATCAGGGATGACATTCTCTTGGGCTTGTGCATCGGCATTGGTCTCATAATAGGCTACTGACCAACTGGCATTGCCTCCTGTGATCTCTGTATCTTTTACCGTAAGATCAAATACCGTGATTTCATCTCCTGGTACTTCTCCTAGATCATCACATTCGTTTAATTGTGTAGGCTGTACCGCTACTGGTGGTAAGGCCACCATCAACTCGAACATACCGGTGTCTAAACAAGTGGTGACGGGATCGTATAAACGCACATAGATTGTTTGTGAATTAGCGGTATTGGTATAGTTACTTACATTAATAATAGGGTTGATTCCATCTTCGGCATTGGCCGCACTGACATGATAAGTCAATACCACTGCTGCGGGATCTTGACCATTGAGGATGTCTTCTTCTTTGGTGGTGAGGTCGAACTGCGCTAACCCGTCATCATCGCTATCGCATATGGTATATGGCGCTATACTTGTTGGCACTTCTGGTGCTGGGTGTACAATGAGCTCTAGGGTGTTCTGCGTAAGATTATAACATCCCGTCAGCGTGCTTTCGGAACGCACATAAATCATCTGATTATTGGCGACAATGTTAGTGTAAAGTCCTGTAATGGCGTTCTCTCCTAATTCGGCATCACTCTGGGTTTCGTGGTAAGTTATCTTAACATCCGATTCGCCATTGGTGATCTCCATGGTTCGCATTTCCAAATCAAACTCGGTAAAACCATCGTTATCATCGTCACAGACTTCTATAGGGTCGGGGTTAGGTTCTGGTGATGGAATAGGATCTACTCTGAGCGTTAAAGTAACGGTATTGTAACAGCCAGTAATATCATTTTGGGCTCTTACAAAAATTGTCTGAGAATTGCTCGTATTGGTGTAAGGACTGCCTATTGGATTCGTGGCGTTCTCTGCATCTAATTGGGTTTCGTAATATGTTAAAGTAATGCCTGTTTGTCCGTTTAATATCTCGGCATTGGCTTCTTCTAACGTAAACGCTTCTTGCCCATCGTCTAACGTAATAGCATCACACAACTCTAATGGTGCTGGGGTTACTAAAACGGGTAAGGCATTTACAATAAGCTCTAAACTTGTTAGCTTGTAACAGCCTTCTACCGTAGTATTGTCTTCTACACGCACCCAAACCGTTTGGTTAAAATCGTCCGTATTGGTATAAGTCAATGGGTTTGTTATAGGATTATCGGCGATGTCTGCATTGGCTTCACTTTCATAATAGCTCAGAATATATTGTGCGGGGTCTTGGCCGTTTAGTATTTCATCAGACTTGCTGGTAAGATCGAAAGTGGCAAAGCCATCGGCTAAAATATCATCACAAACTTCTAAAGGGGTCGGTGCTATTAATTGAGGGCTTGGCTCTACTATTAATTCTAGTACTACAATAGTAGCACAGTCCGTGGCTATAGTCTCGCTCTCTACTCTAACATAGAGCGATTGAGCATCTTGTACGATATTGTTATAGCTGGTGGTGGTATCTATGGCATTTACTCCATTATTGGCATTGGTCTGGGTTTCATGGTAAGTGACCTCTAGACCCGAAGCGCCTCCCGTAATCTCATCATCTACATCCGTAAGGGTAAAAAGACCAAAACCATCATT
>NZ_JASDDK010000023.1 GCF_030407435.1 Winogradskyella bathintestinalis | reverse complement strand
ATTAAAATCCAGCGTAATATTTTTAAGGTTCAGATTTGATTTCGGATTAGGTTTTTTTCGCGCATAAACTAGCTAAAAGTAGAGTAGAAGCGGTAAAATTGCAAGTGCGCGAAAATGTTTGCCAACGTGTTTGTATATGGTTTGTTGCGTGTTTTAAGCACCTAATTTAGCAAATAAAAACCGAATAGAAAATCCGCGAGGATTTTCATAAGTAGGCTAGAACCAGCAATAAATTATATACGGTGTTGTGCGCAGGTTTTTTAAGAGTTCCAAATTTTAATCATTTTTTCGTCATCTGGAAATAAATTTTCTCTTTCTAAAAATACTCCATTAATCATACAAAACCAAGTTCGTTCTTCATCAAGAAGTCCATATTTTTCGTTTTTTTCAACGAATTGAATTTCGCTCCAATG
Source organism: Winogradskyella bathintestinalis (assembly GCF_030407435.1). Lineage (GTDB taxonomy): Bacteria > Bacteroidota > Bacteroidia > Flavobacteriales > Flavobacteriaceae > Winogradskyella > Winogradskyella bathintestinalis. Next base: position 4,052 of record NZ_JASDDK010000023.1, on the reverse strand, counting down.
TTTATGAACAAAATTATATCTCCAACCGAAAAGAGTCGAAGATAAATTTTCAATTGGTTTGTCTGATAATATTATTAATCGATGATTTTTATCTGTTACTGAAATTATAAGTTCTAATTTTTCTAAACTTTCCATTTTTTCACTTGATTCAGGAAGATTAGGCATAAGGTAAATATCAGTTGGTCTTTCTAAAATTTCTATTTGTTCCTCATTTGTTTTTTCATCAATATAATTATTCCATTCTTTGGTTTTGAGTATGAAATCTGGACTTACTTTTCCTGTGATTTTCTTAATTTCTTGAAATTCCCAATTTAGTTTTTTGAAAAACGAAATCCATTTATGTTTAATGAATTCAGAAGAGTTTAATATATTTTCAAATCCATTTATATCTTTTTTTAGTTTATCTATTTGTCTTTGTTTATCAATAATTTGAGTTTCAATTATTACTTGTTTAGCGATGTCAAATTCGCAAGTAAAAAATTCTCTTTTTTTGTTATATCTATATTCCGAAAGAGAATTATGTATTTCTTTTTCCGCCCAATTTAAATCGGCAAATTCAAATTCATCTTCAACTTTAAAGTTTTCTGGAATGCTCGTAGATGCAGAAAGTTGTTTGCTTCTGTCAGTTGATTTTTTGGTCGTTTTTCCGATTTTTAGTAAATCCGCTTTTAGCGAATTATTTGATAATATGTAAATAAATCCTCTCTTCATTTCGTATTTTTTAACTTGCGCACAACGTGTTTGTGTATGGTTAGTTGCGTGGTCTAGTAGCTAAGTTAGCAAACTTTTACGAACCCGTGAATATTCCGCAGGAATATTCACAAGTAAGCGAGAACCTAGCAATTAATTATACACGGTGTTGTGTACAGTTATTTATAGGTGTATTTATATACATTTATTAATCTTTCCTTCCCTCCAGTTTTTTTATATTCTTTTTTTTCTATTAATATTCCATTGGGATTGTATGTAAAAAGTATTCTTTCATATAGGATATTTTTTCTAGTTAAAAACTTTTCTATAGAGCTCAATTCAGAATCATTGTATCTGTAATGATATGTTCTAGTACGGTCGTTAAATTTAATCACTCGTCCATTTTTGTCGTATTCATAATTAAATTTAATTCCACTTCGGTAAGCTACTTCAGCTATTTTTCCATTTTTGAAGTATTCAGTCAAAAAAGTTACAGAATCATTTGATTTTTCTATTCGTTTTAGATTTCCAAATAAACTATAGAAGTGTTTTTCTTTCTCTCCGAATTTATTTATTAAATAGTTTAGTTTTCCTTTTCTTTTGTAGACTTTCTCTATTTTATATTTTTTTTCAATCAAAGAGTCTTTATGATAGTTAAAATAAATACTATCCAGATATCCAAATTCATCATAAAAATTTTTCTGAAGTCCATTTGATACTGACCAAAAATGGATTTTTAAATTAGACTTGATTTTTTTGTTAAGATATTCCGTTTTTGATTCAAAAATATTGATAAAAGGATATCTGTGATGTTTTTTCTTAAAGTTAGGGAAAACCTCCTTGTAAATTCCGCTTTTGTACTCGGTCAGAATTTGATTTAAAATTGTATCTTTTTTTTTCGAGTCTACTTTCCATTCATATCGTACTGATTTAACTTCAGATGTATCAATTTTTACTTGAGAAAAACTCGAAGTAAAAACAGAAATTAAGATGATAAGCAGGATGTTTTTCATAATTGTACACAACGTGATTGTGTATGGTTAGTTGCGTGGTTAAGCAACTAAGTTAGCAAACTTTTACGAACCTGTGAATATTCCGCAGGAATATTCGCAAGTAGTGAAGAACAAAGCAATTAACTATACACGGTGTTGGCAAATCGTTGTTTTTATTCAGGTTTTTAATTATTCAGATAAATTTTGTTTTTTAAAAGGAATCCATTTGAAAATAAAACCTAAACCCACAGCACATAAAATTCCTGAAATTGTTTGCATAAAATTATTGTCAAGTAATAAATATGCTATAATCGCAAAAATCAAAACTGCAATTCCCTTAATTTGTGATTTATTCATAATCTTATTTTTATGTCTAGTTCATTATATTTTTCAATTCCGATTGAGTGAGCAATTCCGCAACTTGCTAAATTCCGCATTAAGTTCGGATTTTGTTTATCAATTCAGATTCCAATTCCGCAAACGAGCTAAAATTCCAACGGAATCATATTCCTAATTTATTCAGATATAGATTTTTTCTTTTCTTTATTTTCAGTAATAAATATCTTTACTATAGCCACAATAAGTACAATTAAAGCACTTAAAGATAACCAAAAATCAAATGATTGAATATTGAAATTTGAATATCCAAAATTCAAGATATTTAAAATCATAGCTATGATAACTAATATCATTGAAAAATTTCTTTTAATCATATTTCTCTCTTTTGAGTACGTTCAGCCAATGTTTGCCAACGGTTTTGTGTATGATTTCGTTGCGTGTTTAAGCAGTAAAGTTAGCAAATAAATCACAGATAGAAAGTCCGCGAGGACTTTCGTAAGTAGGCTAGAACTAGCAATGAATTATACACGGTGTTGTGTGCAGTTTTTATATGTTTTTTAAATTCTTTTCTTGAGTTGCCCACATAATAACATCACGAAAATCAATTTTCGCTCTTTTTGTCAATTCCTCAACTTCTGAAAGTTCTCCTTTCGCCAAATACAAAATAGACATCCTTGTATTCTTTAAATTGTATTCAGATTCTGCCATAACGTGATTCAAGTTAATGGAAGATAATTCTTTAACTACTGAATTCTTCTGTTCAGTTTTAAAATCAATACTTATAATGTCAAGTATTTCTTTGTCCATAAATACTATTCTTCAATTTCTGGATTTAGTGGTGAAAGATAAGTGTCATTTAATTCGGTTACTTTCCCTTTTTTCATACGCCAAACTTTGAATGCGTTTTCGTTTCCTCTTTCAGTATCCTCATCGTCTTGAACATATAAAATTCCGTAAGAACCTTTTGATATTTCCGCAATCCATTTAAAGAAATCAATCACGTGTTCTGTTCGATGATTGTGATTTACCATAATCGACAAATGGTAGGTTCCATTCAAACATTTCAACGAATAGATTTCATTTCCGTAATCAAGTTCTACTAATATCTTTTGTTCTATTTGTTTTACAATTGAATTCAATAGTTCGTTATTATCATCTTCTTCACGAAATGACTCTCTAATTATTGCCCACCCATTAAATTCAATCATTATCTGTTCGGTTTGTCAAATTGCACACAACGGTTTTGTGTATGATTTCGTTGCGTGTTTAAGCAACTAATTTAGCAAATACAAACCGGATAGAAAATCCGCGAGGATTTTCGTAAGTAGGTGAGTACTAGCAATGAATTATACACGTTGTTGTAAGTAGTTTTTTATTTCAGTTTGGTTTTTACTAATTCGACAATCTTTTTAAAACTTTCACTTCCGATTTCATTTTCTCCGATTATCATAATATCGCCTTTTTCTGGTTCCAAGAGCATAAGTAAATTCGCATCCTTTATCTTAAATCCTTTGAATTCAGTCCATTTTATGTCACGCGTTATATTTTTGTCAATGTATTTTATAGACTCATCTTTAAATTCAAATATTCCGTTGCCAAAGTCAGATTCCACTTCCGCAACTTTTTCTTTTATTTTCTCAAAATATGTGTTTTTGAGTTTATTGTATAATTGAAATTTCGGATATGCTTTAACAACGTAAAAAACTCCTAAAATGATAAAAACAATTCCGAGATACGATTTTCCGATAATAATTGAAATTCCGATTAATGTTGATATTAAACCAACAATTAATGACTCCCTTGCGTCTTTCAGATATGGCTTATAAATCAATGGAATTATTAATTCAGTTTGATTTAAATAAATGTCAGATTTAAAGGGTATTTCGAATTTCAAATGAGCTTGGTGTATTATACTGAAATAGGTTGACCTTTTTTTTGTTATTATTTCGACGTTCAAAAGATTTTTTTTAGCCGTTTAGAAGGCAAAAAAATAGTTTGAACTAGGTCTGTATTTAAATCGTTAGTTCAGGT
>NZ_JASDDK010000022.1 GCF_030407435.1 Winogradskyella bathintestinalis | reverse complement strand
TACCTGAACTTACGATTTAAGAACTGACCCAGTTCAAACTATTTTTTTGCCTTCTAAACGGCTAAAAAAAATCTTTTGAACGTCTAAATAGTAACCAAAAAGAGTCAACCTATTTCAGTATAATACACTCAACCGTATGGAAAAGCAGAAACTAAATAAGGATGTTGACGAGAGTAACTTAGAACACACTTTTAAAAATATCCTATTACTTGAAAAACTATTTATTTCAGAAATTAAAAAGATTTACGAAATTGAAAGTGGAATAACTGAAATAAACCACTACATAATGTCAATAACAAATAGAGCGATTTCTTTAAATAGAGGTTTTGTTACTCTTGCTCAATCTAATAATTATCAAACAGCAATTTCATTGATGAGATTGCAAATAGATAATTGTTTAAGATTATATGCTTTGAGTTTGTACGCTAATTCGAGTGAATTTTACGAAAAAGTACTAAACGGAGAACACATTAGAAATTTAAAAGATAGAGATGGAAATAAAATGACAGACAATTATTTAGTAACAAAAATTGATAAGATTTTTCCTCAATTTAAATCTTTGTACAAAAAACTTAGTGGACATATTCATTTTTCATCTGAGCATTTCCATTTTAATAATAAGGTCGAAAACGAAACATTATCTGTGTCGGTAGGAGATATTGAAAATTTGACAATTGCTGAGAAAGTAGATTATACATTTAATATGTTTTTGCTTGGAAAAGACCTTTTGTCAATAGTCGCTGAATACAGAATTGAAATTACAAACTAAAAAAAACCTACGCACAACACCGTATAAAAATAATTGCGGTTTAGTGCTTAATCAAAGGTTGTTACGTGTTTGTAACGTCTGATTTTCCTTCGGAAAATCCTCGCATACAAACCCGCAACTATTCTTATACAAAACCGTTAGCGGTAAATTAAAGCTACGTTCGGAAATTAAACCATATAAATGAATCTAAGAAAAGCAATCATTACAGGTTCTATAAAATATAAAGAGTCACCATTAAATTATCCTGAAAAGGATATGAAGTTAATAGAAAACACTTTGAAAAAAAGGTGTACTCTAGAGAAAATTGACATTACAAGTATTTTACACACTGATGACAATGAAGACTCTACTTACATTGAACAAATAGAAAGTGTCTGTGCAAAACTAGAATCGGAAAGAACAAATTCTTATGACTTAATCATTTTCTACTATTCAGGACATGGAGTTTACAAATCTGCTGAACAAATGTCTTACATGCAAATATCAGATGATGAATATATTCCAATAGATAAAGTAATTCAAATAATTTCTAAAGTAAATGCCAAAAATAAATATTTCATAATCGATGCTTGCCAAAGTGGTGGTTTCTCTTTAATGAAACCAAAAGGAAAATTACAAAGACAGTATAGTTTTAACTCACAAGGTGTATATTGTATGTTTGGAACAACTAAACATCAACTAGCTTTCGAACCTTCAATTAAAGATGCAATTAGAAAAAAAATACATAATAGTTTTTATACTCATTTTATAGCCGAAGCCTTAAATACAAAATCAAATTATAATGAGGATACTATTTCAATACGAGTTGTAGATGATTATGCTTCAAAGAAAACACCTACATATACAAACTTTGAACAAATTCCATTTTCTACAACTGAAATTGCAGGATATTTTCCTTTTGGTTTATGGAACGAGACAAAAGAGTTAAATGACATTTCTGAATGGAAAAGTAAGACAGACACGTCAACCCAATATTCGTCAAATAAGGAAATTGATATAGTTAATTATTTGGCTATAAAAATCAAAAAAATGTATTCAGAAGAAAACTATTTCTTCACTATTCCGGATAAAGAATTATTATCAAAACTTTCCCAACCTGCAAAGGATTTACTAAATGGTAAATTAAATTTATCTAATTTAAAATTTAATGATAAACCACTAATTAGTGGATTAATTTCAAGTGAAGATGTTAAAAAATATCAATTTTTGATATTTATTCTAGAAAATGAAAGTATTGTAATTGATTTAACGCTTAAGGACAACGATAATAAAACGACATTGCATGAGGCTTTACATAATTCAAAATTTTCTTCTAATTATATAATCCAATTACTATTTATACGCAAATATTCGTTGAGTGATACAGAAGAAAACTTATTAATCGATAAATTTAAAGATAACACAACTAGACCTGAACATCTTGAAAACATTACAGTAGCACTTATTTGTCACAAATTATCCAGTCCAGAATTAATAAAAAAATCTCAAAGAATAATTAAAGTAATCTTTACAATTTTATCATTTAAAACTAAACGAGTTGTTGGTTTTAAATTAAACCATACTGCATTAGCAAATAACTTCTTGCAACATCATCAAGAATTTGCTAATATATTTATTAAAGCATTAAAACAATATAATTTTTATGCTACACTAAAATCAAAACCTTCTTTTGTAAAAAAAGAAATTGCAATTTTAGAAAGTATGCCATTTCAAGAAACTGAATATAATGAAGTAATTGAAAAAATGTTTCCTGAATTATATGAATAAAAAATCTACCGCTAACACCGTGTATAATTCATTGCTAGTTATAGCTTACTTACGAAAGTCCTCGCGGACTTTCTATCTGTGATTTATTTACTAACTTTAGTGCTTAAACACGCAACGAAATCATACACAAACACGTTAGCTAAGATTTTGGGCTAACTTGCAATTTCAACGCAATCACTAAATTCTGTGCTTATTTTCAAATCAAAACTACGCTGGAATTTAAAGCTGAACCTTAAAAAATATTATGCTGGAATTTCTTACTCTTGCGGAACGTTACGAGCGAATTTAGGCTTACCCAACTTCTGATCATTACATCAATATTATAGCAATCCTCAACTTTTGGCTGATAAGCGAAATGGCAAAAAGTACTGCTGAACTGTTCGCTGCTTAAAAAATTTGAAATTAGTTGATTAAATCAATCAATTTTGATGTCACGAAAATTTAGGTTGAAAAACAAAACTGATTCTCTTTGCGGAAAAAAACGGAATAATAATTCGGAGATTTTTTTGATATTTAAGTAAAAAATCAATCAACGTCTGAAAAACAAATCGCTCGGAAATACACAAAGGAGTAGCACGTAAAAAGAAAAAACCTTAGCTAACAATGTATATAATTTATAGCTGCTTCTAGCCTACTCACGAAAAACCTCGCGATTTTTCTGTTTAGGTATTTATTTGCTAACTTACTGGCTGAAACAACGCTACAAATCATATACTAAACCGTTGGCAGTAATTAAAACCAAATAATATGATAACAAAAAACATAGATTTAGACATCATTGATGATGAAGGACAGGAAAGTGCTGTTGAAGTAATAATGGGTAATGTAGAAAGAGCTGTATTAGTTGGTACAATTTCAATTACATCTAAAGACCAAATCGAAAAATTAGTTTTGAAAATCGAAAGATTTATGCAAGACTTAAGTGACGACAATACAGAAACTTCAAAATTCACACTTAAAAGAATAAATGAGTCACTAAAAGTTATATTGCCAATACTAAAATCAGATGATATTAATCAAATGAGTTTAGAGGTAATAGATAACTATTTAACTAATCTTGAAAAAATTTCTAAAATAGCGATTTCAAAAAAATCAATTAAAGAAGTGGAATCACTTTTTACTGGTTTATCGCTTGATGAATTAAAGCGAAATTTAGAAAACACTAAAGTTTCAATCTGGACATATGCAAATGCTTTAAATGGTATGATTGAAAGTACCTCGAATAAAGTTACTCTAATAAATTATGGTAATGCTAGTGACATATTAAGAATGGTTACTAGCGTCAAAAAGCCTAATAAACTAATAGATTTATATATAAAAAATGATAAGAAAGATGATTTAACTTGGGATGTAGATTTAAAGATTTCTAATAAGGACGATAGCAAATCAATATATTCACTATGGCTATTATTAGAAGCTTTTAAATCAATTGATGGACTCGAATTTGAAATTGAGGAACTTTCGAAGGGTTCTATTTTTGCAAAAATCAAAGTGTGGTTTAAAAGTGAAGAAGCAAAGAAAGAAGCAGAAGATCTTTTAGAATCGACAAAAAAATTCGCAAAAGGAAAATTGGAGAATGAGTACTATGAAAATGAAAAGAATAAAAGTGAAGCCGAAAAAGTTCAAATAGAGAAAGAGAAACTACAAAATGAAGTGGACCTAGCAAATTCTGATGAAGAGAAAAAAAGGAGGTCATTAGAACTTGAAGCTTTAGAAATTGAAAATGAAAACAAAAAACTTCAAAATGAACGTCTAAAAGTGCAAGTTTTTCTAGAGAAAAGACAAGCTTTGGCTGAATTACTGTCTGATGGAATTATTAATAACCAAGAATATGAGTTAATGATTAATCAAGTTCTTCAGATACATAAAAAAGATGATGACAGTATCGAAATCGGATTACTAAAAGAAAAAGAATAACTACTGCCAACACCGTATATAATTTATTGCTAGTTCTAGCTTACTTACGAAAATCCTCGCGGATTTTCTATTCGGTTTTTATTTGCTAAATTACGTACTAAACCACGCAACAAACCATATACAAGACCGTTGTAAGCCATTTTGAAAAAAAGTATGAGAATATTAATAATCCTATTATTTACTTCAAATTTAACTTTTGCCCAATATTGGGGAGGACAAGAAATTAATGAATCTGATTTAACCGATTGGCTA
>NZ_JASDDK010000021.1:2500-5344 GCF_030407435.1 Winogradskyella bathintestinalis | reverse complement strand
ATAGTAAGGGTTTCTAAAAAAGGCGGCGACCTACTCTTCCACAGTAAAGCAGTACCATCGGCGCAAACGGGCTTAACTACTCTGTTCGGAATGGTAAGAGGTGAGCCCCGTCGCTATAACCACCTTAAGTTTTTATTCTGAAGTAATTTCAGAACTTGGGTTGTTATAAAAAATCAACACTAATATTGTTGACATATTGAAAAGACGCTAAAGGTCAATAGATACAATGCTATAATTTAATTGGTAATTTATAAAAAAACAGACTCGCTTAAGTGCTCATTACTGGTCACTTAAGCGAAGTCGAAGTGACAATAAACCTATGGGTTATTAGTACTACTCGGCTATGACATTACTGCCTTTACACCTATAGCCTATCAACGTGGTCATCTTCCACGACCCTTTAAAGAAATCTCATCTTGTGGTGGGTTTCGCGCTTATATGCTTTCAGCGCTTATCCCTTCCGAACGTAGCTACCCTGCAATGCTCCTGGCGGAACAACAGGTACACCAGAGGTTCGTCCAACTCGGTCCTCTCGTACTAGAGTCAGATCCACTCAAATTTCTAACGCCCACAGTAGATAGAGACCGAACTGTCTCACGACGTTCTGAACCCAGCTCGCGTGCCACTTTAATGGGCGAACAGCCCAACCCTTGGGACCTTCTCCAGCCCCAGGATGTGACGAGCCGACATCGAGGTGCCAAACCCCCCCGTCGATATGAGCTCTTGGGGGAGATCAGCCTGTTATCCCCGGAGTACCTTTTATCCTTTGAGCGATGGCCCTTCCATGCGGAACCACCGGATCACTATGCTCTACTTTCGTACCTGATCGACCTGTATGTCTCTCAGTCAAGCTCCCTTATGCCATTGCACTCTACGCACGGTTACCAAGCGTGCTGAGGGAACCTTTAGAAGCCTCCGTTACTCTTTTGGAGGCGACCACCCCAGTCAAACTACCCACCAAGCACTGTCCCTGGTTAGAGGTTAGACTCTAGATAAGCAAAGGGTGGTATTTCAACAATGACTAACGTACGCCTAGCGACGCACGATCGAAGTCTCCCACCTATCCTACACATTACTTATCCAAAGCCAATACTAAGCTATAGTAAAGGTTCACGGGGTCTTTTCGTCCCACTGCGGGTAATCGGCATCTTCACCGATACTACAATTTCACCGAGCTCATGGCTGAGACAGTGTCCAGATCGTTACACCATTCGTGCAGGTCGGAACTTACCCGACAAGGAATTTCGCTACCTTAGGACCGTTATAGTTACGGCCGCCGTTTACTGGGGCTTCATTTGAGATCTTCGAAGTAAACTTCTAAACCCTCCACTTAACCTTCCAGCACCGGGCAGGTGTCAGGCCCTATACATCATCTTTCGATTTAGCAGAGCCCTGTGTTTTTGATAAACAGTCGCCTGGACTTTTTCACTGCGGCCCCCCCAGAAGGGGGCGACGCTTCTCCCGAAGTTACGCGTCCATTTTGCCTAGTTCCTTAGCCATGAATCTCTCGAGCACCTTAGAATTCTCATCCCAACTACCTGTGTCGGTTTAGGGTACGGGCTGCTTCACTCGCTTTTCTTGGAAGTCGATTTGCTAGATTATCACCTTGACCGTAGTCTCAGTGTACTATCGCGGTATTACTACTCGCTTCAACGTACATTTCCGTCAGTACGCACTAACTTTTCGCCTCCGTCACTTTTAGTGTGAGCAGGTACAGGAATATTAACCTGTTGTCCATCCACTACCCCTTTCGGGTTCGCGTTAGGTCCCGACTAACCCTCAGCTGATTAGCATAGCTGAGGAAACCTTAGTCTTTCGGTGTGCGGGTTTCTCGCCCGCATTATCGTTACTTATGCCTACATTTTCTTTTGTAGCTTCTCCAGCATACCTCGCAGTACACCTTCGACGACACTACAATGCTCCCCTACCACTTTTACAAGTCCATAGCTTCGGTAGTATGTTTATGCCCGATTATTATCCATGCCGGATCGCTCGACTAGTGAGCTGTTACGCACTCTTTAAATGAATGGCTGCTTCCAAGCCAACATCCTAGCTGTCTATGCAATCCAACCTCGTTTATTCAACTTAACATACATTTGGGGACCTTAGCTGATGGTCTGGGTTCTTTCCCTCTCGGACATGGACCTTAGCACCCATGCCCTCACTGCTGATTAACATTTTATAGCATTCGGAGTTTGTCAGGAATTGGTAGGCGGTGAAGCCCCCGCATCCAATCAGTAGCTCTACCTCTATAAAACTATAAATCAACGCTGCACCTAAATGCATTTCGGGGAGTACGAGCTATTTCCGAGTTTGATTGGCCTTTCACCCCTACCCACAGGTCATCCGAAGACTTTTCAACGTCAACCGGTTCGGGCCTCCACTGTGTGTTACCACAGCTTCACCCTGCCCATGGGTAGATCACACGGTTTCGCGTCTACCACTACTAACTAAAGCGCCCTATTCAGACTCGCTTTCGCTACGGATCCGGACCTGAAGTCCTTAACCTTGCTAGCAACGGTAACTCGTAGGCTCATTATGCAAAAGGCACGCCGTCACAGATCAAGTCTGCTCCGACCGCTTGTAAGCGTATGGTTTCAGGTTCTATTTCACTCCCTTATTCAGGGTTCTTTTCACCTTTCCCTCACGGTACTAGTTCACTATCGGTCTCTCAGGAGTATTTAGCCTTATGGGATGGTCCCCACAGATTCACACAGGGTTTCACGTGCCCCGCACTACTCAGGATACTGCTATCTTACTATTCTTTACTTATACGGGACTATCACCCTCTATGGTCGCTATTTCCAAAGCGTTCTAATTCATTATAGCTCAAATATCGCAGTC
>NZ_JASDDK010000020.1 GCF_030407435.1 Winogradskyella bathintestinalis | reverse complement strand
CGACTAAAAGTTTAGTCTCTAAAGTTGCTTTTTGATAGCTTTTTTTTCGCCAGTGTTCATTTTGTGTTTTCATAAGTGACTGTAATTAATTGCTTAATTTTTAGTCAACCTATTTCAGGAAAGTTCAGTTTGCAAATTGTTGCCAACGGTCTTGTGTATGATTAGTTGCGTGGTTTGGCAACTAATTTAGCAAAAATTGACCGAACCCGAGAAAATTCCAGCGGAATTTTCGCACGTAAGCTCAAAAAAGCAATTAATTATACACGTTGTTAACTACTGGCTTTTTTCTATTTAGGCAGCGTTCAAATTTTTATATTTTCCTTTAAATTCATTTTGGAACTTAAATTCTCGCAAGAGTTTAAGCGTATTACTCCGTTTAGTGAATCCAGATTAGTACAGATTGGTTTTCCTGCGTGTAGTTTAGCCGTAATGATAAACGTTTGCTTTTCAATCTTGGTTTACAATATCAATCTTTTTAATCTCAATTTATCTTAGTTGTTTTAATTGTCAAATAGCGTAGAGTGAGTTGATATTTGGTTTCTATATTAGTCTTTTTTAATCTTAGTTTCTTTTAATTCAAGCAGAGTAGAGTGAGTTTTAATTTGGTTTACTTTCTTTAATTTTTTAAATCTAAATTATCTTGGTTTATTTAGTCAAGTTGAGTTTACTCCGCAATGCTTTTCAGTTTGCATTATTCATCTGAGTAATCAATCTAAAGTTGGTAATTTGATGTTTAAATTTTAGAAAAATGTTGATTTGGAATTAGCTTGTAGTTAACGTGTTTGTGTATGGTTAGTTGCGTGGTTGGGTAGCTAATTTAGCAAACTTTCACGAACCAGAGAAAATTCCGCAGGAATTTTCGCAAGTAAGCAGAAAAAAGCAATTAATTATACACGGTGTTAGCAAACGTTTTTATTCTAACAATTCTACAAAATAATTATTAGTCGATATTTCTGTATCAATGGCAAAATAATTTCTATTCAATAATAACTTTTCGGGCATTGAATCAATTTTTATAAAACGCAGGTCAGAAATATATCCCACAAAACTCAAATTTTCATAATCTTTATAGTCGAAGTAAATAATATTTTTGTCAGTTTTTATTTCCTTAATAACTAAAGAGTCATTTTCTATCTGCACATAATTTAAGCTGATTTTTCTTGACTCAATTTTTGAGATTGGAATGCTATCGGCAGGTGAGAAAAAACTAATTTCCCCTTTTAGTATTGAGTCATTTTTATTTCCTTCTATTTTTAATTTGTAAAACTTACTTTTTGAACTATCAATTATTCCATTTTTATAAAATGTCCATTGATTCCAAAAAGTATCTTTTTTCTTTGATAAATATGCCTCATATTCTTCCCAACTTTTATTTTCTTCTCCGTATACTATTCTTATTTTTTGAAATAATTTAGAAGTATCTTGTTCAGTTCGTTTTAAGTTTATATGTTCAGTTATATTTTCAGACTTATGTTCTTCTTTCAACTTTTTGTTATTACAGGAAACTAATAACGTGAATATTATTACAACAATTGATTTCAGTATCTTCATTTAAATGTTTGCTAACGGTTTAGTATATGATTTGTAGCGTTGTTTCAGCCAGTAAGTTAGCAAATAAATACCTAAACAGAAAAATCGCGAGGTTTTTCGTGAGTAGGCTAGAAGCAGCTATAAATTATATACATTGTTAGCTAAGGTTTTTTCTTTTTACGTGCTACTCCTTTGTGTATTTCCGAACGATTTGTTTTTCAGACGTTGATTGATTTTTTACTTAAATATCAAAAAAATCTCCGAATTATTATTCCGTTTTTTTCCGCAAAGAGAATCAGTTTTGTTTTTCAACCAAAATTTTCGTGACATCAAAATTGATTGATTTAATCAACTAATTTCAAATTTTTTAAGCAGCGAACAGTTCAGCAGTACTTTTTGCCATTTCGCTTATCAGCCAAAAGTTGAGGATTGCTATAATATTGATGTAATGATCAGAAGTTGGGTAAGCCTAAATTCGCTCGTAACGTTCCGCAAGAGTAAGAAATTCCAGCATAATATTTTTTAAGGTTCAGCTTTAAATTCCAGCGTAGTTTTGATTTGAAAATAAGCACAGAATTTAGTGATTGCGTTGAAATTGCAAGTTAGCCCAAAATCTTTGCTAACGGTTTTGTGTATGATTTCGTTGCGTGTTTAAGCACTAAAGTTAGCAAATAAATCACAGATAGAAAGTCCGCGAGGACTTTCGTAAGTAGGCTATAACCAGCAATGAATTATACACGGTGTTGTAGTGCGTTTTTACCAATCATCGTCCTCATCATCTTGACAACTAGAACAAAGTCCACCATAAACACCATATTCATATGCTCCACAATTTGAGCAAGTATTTTCTTCTTCATCTGTGCAACTATCACAATAGTCATCATAAGAATATTTGCTATCTCCACATCTTGGACAAATTTGGTCTTCTTCATCATCTACAAAAGAGTTTTCGCTAGGTGCTGAACTTGATGTATAACAGTCGCCTTCTTCTCCCGTAATTTCTATAGTATATTCAACTCCACGATCACTTTCAAATTCCGCATACCCATCGCTAATATCTGGTGGGTAAAAATGACTATCATCTAACCAACCACCATTTGGCCAATAAATAATAGTTAGTTCATTATCCTCAATTTCGACTTCTAACGTATAAGTTGACCTAGTTCCTGTTTTATAATAGTAATATTCAATTTCAGCGCAGTACGTTCCGTCAGTATATCCATCTTCATCTTCGTAATAACTTGAACTGTAAGAAGAATTACTATCGTAATTCCGACTTTTGTTTTTACAGCTTAATAGACTAAATATCATTAATAAAAATAGAATGTTCTTCATTTAATTACGATTTTTTGAAATGCACTACAACGGTCTTGTATATGAAAAGTAGCGGATTTATAGCACTAATTTTTCGGAAAGTAATATACTTCATTAAATAAAAGCGATTCAGGTAAGCACCTAAATCGCTATTTTTTATATACGTTGTTGTACAACGTTTTTATTCTAATTCAGTTTCAAATTTACTTGGAAATACTGCTAAAATTAAATTTACAAATGGAATTAAAAATAAAAATCTATTTAACCCAGCATCATTCAATCTTCTAAAACCTATCGCGGCATATGGAATTAACATTATCGTTGAATAAATTGTAAAAAGATGTTCAAAACCTGTTAATGCTCTTATTATGCCAATAGGAATTGCTGATAATGAAAAGAATAAAAAAAACATCCAGAATGATTTTAAATCAGTTTTTCCAGAAAAATCATTCCATTTTCTTAAAGCTTTAATAAAATATTTCATCGTTCAAAGTTTTTATTATAGACAATTTTCTTCTGCGCAAGATATCGCCTCATCAATTATACAAGCTGTACCTCCAGTAAAAGCACATTTTAAAGCAGTATAAGTACTCCATTCTTCGTATACAGCGTGTTGCACACAATCTTGAATTCCATCATAGGTACAAGGATAATCTTGCCTTAAAAAGTTATTTTTATTCGTTTTAGCACTCGATTGAATTCCATTGACAATTTCAATAGTTATATAATCATTGTCGTTTATCAGATACCTCAATGTACCGTCTATTGAATTTTGATTTTCCATAATGAAATCGTCTAATTCATTATCACTCAAGTTTTCAGGGATATTCATAGTTGTTTCAAATTCCGAATGAATATAGTCATCGGAATCTTTAGTGCTTTTGGATTTATTACCCATTCTATTGTTAATAATTTGAGTAAAATTAACTTTTTCAGATTTATATATATGTGTTGATTCTTCGTTTTCGACAATTTCATTGTTAGTACAAGAAAATATGGTTAACGTTAGAATCAATGCAATAGTAAATTTTAAATAATTCATAATTTTTGTTTTTTAATAAGTTTATAGGATAAAATTATGTGATGTTCATTACATCTTTAAATTCAATATTTTTTTATGTCAATTTGAATTAAGTTTTGACTTTGGATTGTCAGTCCTTATTTAGACCTCTCTCACATTTTTAATATTAATTTTTGTTATTATATAATAAGAGAACTACTAATATTTCCCAAAAATATTGCGTTAATATATTGTTAATTGAAAAGACTAATATTTCTAAGAACACAGAAATTTTTTTTTAAATGTTGTACAACGTGTTTGTGTATGATTAGTTGCGTGGTTCGGTAGCTAATTTAGCAAACTTTTACGGACCAGAGAAAATTCCAGCGGAATTTTCGCACGTAAGCTCAACAAAGCAATTAATTATACACGTTGTTACCTATAGTTTTTATTTTATTCAGACAGAGTTCAGGTGTTTAAATTCACCAATAAATATATTTAGGAACTATTAATTCTCGCAAGAGTTTAAGCGTATTACTCCGTTTAGTGAATCCAGATTAGCTCAGATTGGTTTTTCTGCGTGTAGTTCAGCCGTAACGATAAACGTTAGCTTTTCAATCTTGGTTTCCTTTATCAATCTTTTTAATCTCAATTTATCTTAGTTGTTTTATTTGTCAAATAGAGTAGAGTGAGCTGATATTTAGTTTCCTATAATAGTCTTTTTTAAGTCTAAATTATCTTGGTTTATTTAGTCAAGTTGAGTTTGCTCCGTAATACTTTCAGGTTGCATTATTCATCTGAGTAATCAATCTAAAGTTGGTAATTTGATGTTTAAATTTAAAAAAAAAATGTTGTTGGCGACAAAATTATAGGTAACGGTTTTGTGTATGATTAGTTGCGTGGTTTAGCAACTAAGTTAGCAAACTTTTACGAACCTGTGAATATTCCGCAGGAATATTCGCAAGTAGGGAAAGAACCTAGCAATTAATTATACACGGTGTTATATGCAGGCTTTTAACCTCTCATTATTTTTAATAGTTCTTGAATCTCTATAGATGAATCTAATTTTCCATATCCGTTTAATGTCAATTTTCGTATTTTTTTGAATTTGTATAAATTATTAATAACACCTGGCGTAGTATATTGAATATCAAAATACCAGTGATGGTTATCAAATTTTAGATTTAATTCACTGAATATATTTTGAAGACCTTCTAGAATTTCCCATATTTCTTTTAACGAAATATCATATTTAAAAGTTTTTTTTCTCTTGTCGTTGTGAGCGTAATATTTATTCCGTAAACCTTCTATTTGCTCAAATTTTGTAGAAATCGTTGATAAATTATCACTTAAATCATTTAATTCTTGTAATGAAATTGAATTTTCCCAATCTATTCTTTTTAAGTTTATTTTACAGAATTCAAGAAGCTTTTGAATATTGTGGTCTTCCTTTTTTCCAATTAATTTAAAAACATCAATAATGAATAGTCTTATGTAGTTTCTATATAGTCTATTAAAAAACATAGACTCAGTTAAGATTTCTTTCTCTTGTGAATTATAACTTTCTCTTAAACTTTTAATATCTTTTTTTATAAATTCTAGTTCGAGTAATGTATCTCGAATTTCAGATAATCTTTCTTTTAAAATTTGTGTTTCAGCTCTCATTTTTCTCAGCTTGCATATAACGGTCTCGTATAACCGTCAGTTACGGGTTAATATGCTTTAATTTTCGGTTTGGAACAGACTTTAGCAATTCCGAGTGGATTCAGACGTAGTCGAATCCGCCGTAATTGCGGTTATACATTGTTGTACACAGTACTTTTTTCATTTTATCAATTCTTTCCATTTGTCAGATTCCGCAAACTCTTTTACAACTCGGTTTCTTTCAGTTAGTAATTTAGTCATATATTTTTTCAGAAACAGCTTGTCCGCTAACTTTCCTAAAATTCCAAAAGGTGATTTGTAATCAAAAAAGTCAGTCATCAAAGTTCCGCCATTAGACTCCGCAAAGTGATGTTCGTGTTTAAATTCCGCAAACGCTCCTTTAACCATTTCGTCCGCAAAGTAATTCGGTCTATCGTATTCCGTTATTTTGGAAGTCAGTTTTTGATAGATTCCGAAATGTTTTGCTCTCCAAGTTACACTTTCATTCATTCCGATTAATCCGCTTGTTTTTCCAGCGATTGCTTCTTCATTAGTTTGTTCAGTCGATATTTTGTGCAAATCGATACTTCGCGACAAGTCAAACACGATATTTCTGTCGGCTTTTATTTCAGTTTGAAGTTCGATTCTCGGCATTTTTGGGGTATTGTGTACAACGGTTTGTGTATGAAACGTAGCGTGTAAAAAGACACTAACTTTTCGGATTAACACAGAGCCGAATTTTTATATTTTGATTTAACTTTTCAGTTTTAAAGCCAAATTAAAAATTTGGCGGTCTT